>CAWJDZ010000037.1:0-180029 GCA_963841765.1 uncultured Alphaproteobacteria bacterium | reverse complement strand
ATAGCTGCTGCCGATAGTCTTTCCTCTGGTCATGGCCGCCGGCTGCGGGATCGGCATTCTTGGACTTCCTCAGCATTCGCCATCTTCCACGGACATGCGGTGCCGGCCGCATAGCTTGATCGCCACCATTGTCTGACACTTTCTTGACCTTGACTATTTCCGGGTGCAAGACTTCCCTCGGGACGGTGCCATCGAACGCTTGGCTTCGCGCTATTCCCGAGCGTAGTGTGGCGTGCGGGGAAACCTGCTGATGAGCCAGCCCTTGCCATCGCGAAGCGGCCTGATGGAAATACCGACTTGGCGCGGCGCGCCTGCCGCTCGACCGGTGGTCGGCGCCTTGTTGGTCGCGGCCGCCTACTACGCCGGCGGGCTCGCCGGGATTCTGCTCGGGTTTCCCCCTTCCGGCATCGCCGCCATCTGGCCGGCCACCGCGTATTCTGCTGGCGGCGCTGCTGCTGACGGAGCCGCGCCAATGGTGGCTGTATCTGCTCGCCGTCGTGCCAGCCCACCTGCATCTCGTCGCAACCTTCCAGAGGCCGGAGGTGCCGTTGGTAGTGATGTTCTGCCAGGTCGCCGGCAATCAAGTCCAGGCTGTTCTGGCAGCCTTCGCCGTTCGCGCTGCGATCGGGGCACCGCCACGCTTCGATAGCTTCCGGAACATGGCGTCTTACATCCTCCTTGCCGCCGTCGCTGCGACAGTCGTGGCCTGCGTGTTGGCGGTCTCGCTCTTTCTACTTACCGGCTGGACCACGAACTTCTGGTTCGCCTTGCGACAGCGCGTCCTTGCCAATGTGTTTCCCATCACGACGATCCCGCCTCTGATTCTCCTGTCACTCGCCGGACAACTGCTTGGCGACCGGCAGGCGCGTGGGCGCGACTACGCGGAGCTTGGTGTGCTCATGATCGGGCTGCTTGCGGTGGGCATCCCGGCGTTCGGCTGGACGTCTCCGGAGGCGGCGACCGCACCGACGCTGCTGCTGGCACCGCTGCCGTTCCTGCTCTGGGCAGCGGTCCGTTTCGGGGTAGGTGGTGTTAGTCTTTCGCTTCTGGTCCTTGCGGGAATATCCCTCTCCTATGCGTATGTCGGGCACGGGCCTTTCGCGGGCCTGTCGCCAGCCGAAAATGTGCGTTCACTGCAGATCTTTCTCCTAGCGGTCTCGATTCCGCTCATGTTGCTGGCTGCGGAGGTCCAGGAGCGGCGGCAGACCGAGCGGAGGTTGAAGCAAAGCGAGGAACGGATGTCACTGGCAGCCACCGCCGCGGAGATCGGATTTTGGCAGTTTGACAACACGTCTGATCGCTTTTGGGCGACCCAAAACTGCCTCTCGATGTTCGGTTTACCCCGCCACTCGCCGCTCACGCCCGAAACGCTCATTGACGCCGCTTATCCAGAGGACCGTCAGGCTGCCGAGGCAGCAATGAGCAAGGTCAGCCATGACAGCCAACCTGCGGTCAGCGAGTTCCGCGTAATTTTGCCTGACGGCCAGACACGCTGGATACTTGCCAAACGCCATATCCGCTATGACGAGCAGGGCAAGTCGATCGGCGTGAGCGGGGTCTTTGCCGACATTACCGCGCGCAAGCATGCCGAAGAGGCGTTGCGGGAAACCCAGACAGAACTCGCCCGCGTCGCGCGCCTGACGACCATGGGCGAGATGGCCGCCTCCATTGCTCACGAGATCAGGCAACCGTTGGCGGCGATCGTTACGCACGGCGGCGCGGGTCTGAATTGGCTGAAGAACAAGGTCCCCGATCTCGACGAAGTGCGGCTCGCCCTGCAGAGCATCGTCAGCGAGGGCTCATCGCGCTGATGCAGTGATCAATAATATCCGCGCGATGTTTAGGCACGAGTCCACGCCGCGGATGCTGGTCGACGTCAATGAGCTCATTCAGCAAGTCCTTACGCTCGCCACGCACAAAATAGGTTCGAGCAATATCGGGCTCGCAACGAACTTTGCCAAGACGCCGGCGCCGTTGGTGCGGGCCGACCCGGTTCAATTGCAGCAGGTTGTTCTGAATTTGATCATGAATGCGGTCGAAGCCATGAGCTCGTCTGCGGACCGGGCTCGCGAGCTGCGGTTGAGAACCGAGATCGATCCGGCCGACAGCGTGCTGATCACGATTGCGGATACGGGCCCTGGCATCGATCCGAAGGTGGCCGACAGCATCTTCAAGCCATTCTTCACGACGAAACCCGGCGGCATGGGGATGGGGCTTTCGATTTGCAAATCGATCATCGAGGCGCATGAAGGTCGGCTGACGAGCAACACCGGGCGAGCCCGGCGGGACAGTATTTCAGATATTCCTGCCGCATGCGGACACGAACTCCGAGGAAGAAGCTGACAGCGCTCCTTCATTCGCAGAAGCGGTCTAGTTCGGTCGCTGACTGACGCGACGACACTTCCGCTCCTGATGCTGTGGACGGCTCCTCTGATTGGCGCGCAAGCGTGATGGGGTCGGTTACCGATGAGGTGACCATGATTTGGAGGAGCTAGACATGCAATCGGTTACGACAATCGGTCTCGATATTGCGAAGTCGGTTTTCCAGGTTCACGGCATCGATGCAAAGGACAAGGTGGTTATTCGCCAGCAGCTGAGGCGATCACGGGTTCTCGGCTTTTTCGGGAAGCTTTCCCCTTGCGTGGTCGGCATTGAGGCGTGCGCCTCGTCGCACCACTGGTCGCGCGAGTTACAGGCTCTCGGTCATGCCGTTCGATTGATGCCGCCTGCGTACGTGAAGCCGTATGTTAAACGTCAGAAGAACGATGCCGCCGATGCCGAGGCCATTTGCGAGGCGGTGCAGCGGCCGACCATGCGGTTCGTGCCGACGAAGACAGCTGACCAGCAGGCTTGTCTGATGCTCCACCGTACCCGGCATCTGTTCATTCGCCAGCAGACTGCGTTGATCAACTCAATCCGCGCTCACCTTGCCGAGTTTGGCATCGTTGCGCCGGTAGGCCGCAATGGCCTCGAGAAGCTGCTGATGTGGTCGCTGATGCCGAGGATGGACGCGTACCCGGCATTGCGCGCGAGTGCCTGGAAGCGCTCGGTAATCAGCTGCAAGGGCTGAAGGTACAGATCCTTGAGTTCGACCGACGTATCAACGCCTGGCATCGCTCAAGCGAGACGAGCCGGCGGCTGGACGATCTGCCCGGGGTCGGTCCGGCGCTTGCAACCGCGCTGGTTGCCAGCGTCCCCGATCCCAAGGCGTTTCGATCGGGACGCGACTTCTCGGCCTGGATCGGACTGGTGCCGAAACAGAATTCGAGCGGCAGTAGGCAGAGGCTTGGCAATATCACAAAGCAGGGCGATCGATACCTGCGCTCGCTCTTCTGCACCGGCGCACTGGCGGTGATCCGATACGCAAAAATCCACGGCAGCAAGCATCGGCCATGGCTTTCCAAGCTGCTCGAACGGCGGCCGACGAAGGTGGCGGCGATCGCACTCGCCAACAAAATTGCGCGCATGGCGTGGGCAATGATGGCCACGGGCCAGAGTTACAAGGAACCGTAGCATTGGCTCGATAGAACAAGGCGAACTTCGGAGGGATCGCGCCGGCAACGGCGGGATGGTTGGAAAGGGCTGACAGCATATAGTGCAGAACCGGTCGATTTGGTGATCAGGACAACCCACATGGGCCACAGCATTGTCGAATGCGAGCTTTTGACCGGGACCTGATCCGCGAAGGCATTATGGCCAGCGGCCCTGTGAGCCGCACTCAAAGGCCGAACACATGGCTGCTACGACCAGCGCTGTAACGCAAGAAGCCCTCTTGACAACCCGGAGCCGTCCACACATGGCCCTTCGCGTCGTTTCGCGGCGAGGCAGCGATCCGGTCGTTTCTGGAGCGAAGCGGACATCGATCAAAACGCCCCGATCAAGCTCGAATAATCATTATGTGCCCTCGCAAGACGCGCCCGACGCTCCCATGTGTAGCACCCCGCCCTCTTGTTGTGGGGCCTAACATCGCGACCGGGTGATTAGCCTACGGATGCCTCAGCTTTTGAGAAGCCCGCATCCTCAGCAACTCTGCTCAGGTGTCGACTGCGTACTGAGCCTAGGTTACCGCGGGCGCTGGCGGTCATGGCCCAGCCGCCCGTTTTGGCTCCGAAGACGGCGCTGATACGCAATGTTGCTCGGATCGCATTGTACGCAGTGCCCTGCTTCTTCGTCGCAATCGATGTCCGGCTGCCTGACATCGGCTCCCCCAATAGGATCGACTTGCCCAGAGCCTTGGTCTTCGTCTTTGATGGCGATTGGAGCCCGGCCCCTGAGTGCCGAACACGTCAGTCGCCGATAAAAACCTCTGCGATTTAAGGAAGGCCAGTTCCTCCATTGTGAGCATGATTAACTCCTCGCCCTTCGTTCATTAACCTTGGCCCGCACTCGATGGATCAAATCTCTTTTTCATGGGCCGACATTGGGCCGTAACTTTGCCAGTAGACGTGCTTATGTGCTCAGTCCGATATCTGGCTTAAAGCTTTCTCTTCCAACCGCGTCGAGTCCAGCCCGTTCAGTCCACAGCCAATACGTAGCGCGGAAGGCATGGGGTATTGATTACGGGAAGCCCGGCTCCTTCGAAGGCCTTCCTGAAAATCTTCCGGATCGGGGCGGCGTCCGCCCAGTGTTCACGGCTTACGAGCCAGTGGCATGAAACAGCCGTATCGTTATCGAGGCCGATGGCGGTTGCCGGAAATAAGGGATCGTCTGGGCCAAAGAGATGCACATTCGCCAGTTCCCTGACCCAATCTTCAACGATAACCTCCAAAATCGCGGCCCATAGGTGTAAACCGATGACACAATGGTCTTTGCATCTTGGTTAAGACTTGTTGGGCGTTCTCATTACCATCACGTCCGAATATTCGACGTGCTTTCCCCAGGGCTCGCATAGGCGCGTTTCACGGAGGGAGGGGTAGCGGTTCCAAGAATCCCTGAAAATAAACAAAGGCGCAACCGTGCTGACCGGCACGGACGAATCACCTGCAGTTGGTGTAAATTAGATTTAGTTGATCGCCTCAAAACGCCTATTTCACCTTGGATGATATTCGAATCGAAGGATGGGAAGCCGTGGAGCAGTCTTCGTACCCGGTCGTTAAATCGATAAAGGTCGGTGACCGGCAATACGACCTAGTCAAATCGTTCTGCTCGAACTGCAACACCGAGCACTACGAGGTTTTGCGATTCTGCGGTACCAATTTTTCGCGATATCACTTTCCCCGCAAGCTGAGCGAAGAAGAGTTTCGGCGATTTCGTTGAAGAGATCGACGGCCAACTGCTGGAAACATCTGCTGATATGGTGGAATAACTTTTTATCGTAAGCTTGAGGAGGTAAATTCGACAGCCGGCATTGAAGCGGAATTTACTATGGAATTTCGTTTGCTTGTATGGGCGGACCGGCATCAAAGCTTCGCCGAATGAATCTGGAATCGGAGCGCTGACAAATCGCGAACTGCCGAAAACGGATCTTGAGAAGGCCATACGCCTCGCGTTCGAGTTTGGAGCGGCGGTTGCAGAGCACAAAACAATGTCCTGTTGGGAAGAGTATCTTTGGGATGGCATTGCAATGTCCGAATGGAGGCAAAACGGATTGCCCAGGGCGAAAGAGGCACGCCCTGCGTCAGGGGATCAAAACACGTAGCGCTATCGCTGCGGCGGCGAAGGTTCTGTTCAAGCGATCGCCGGAACTCATCCGGAATGACAGTGAAACGGCACGTGCTATATTGAAAATGAGATTACCCGACTTGAAAAGGGAAATGGCACGCAGCTTACTTTAGATGCGATCACAAGCACTCCGCGCATTGCGCAAAAGGCACTTTGAGGTACTTGCTGAAAAGGCTGCCTAAAATTTCTCGAGCATTTCCTAATGGCGTTCTCGTTGCCGTCCAGGGCGGAAATTCGAAGGATATTTGCTCGAGGGTCCGGAAAATTAAAAGGTATCACCGAATTTCGTTCTCCTCTGTAATTGGAGACAAGGAGAGACAGAGTTCCTCTAGTTGCCTGCTTTTGGCGGAGATAGAGGGAAACGAGATGGCAAGCGATCTGGAACGCGACAAACGGCCAAGACTTCGGACCCCCGCAAGCCGCCCGGTACCTGGACTAGCTGAGTCCACGCTTGAAAAATTAAGGGTTTCCGCGAGGGCTGCCCATTTATCCGTATTGGGCGCGCCGCGTTCTACGACCGACGATCCCTGGATATGTGGTTGGCTGCTAACCGGGCGCAAATCCACGTCTGATCATGGCTAGGGCAAGATCACGGAGGCGGCCCTCGTGGCAGCAAATCCACATCCATCGACAATACACGATAGTCGAAGCCGCCCGCGAAACTGGCAAGTGCCGCGCCACGATCAGCCGCTGGCTGGAGGGAGGCCTTCCGGGGTTCACCGAAAAGCGGCCGGTCTTAACCTCGGCGAGGACCTCGTCCACTTCGTACGCGCCGCCGGAAACGAGTCCGATGTGCCTGGGATCAATGTTATTGTTTCAGGTGCCGTGCGCCGCCACGCAGCCCTCGCGATGGCGGACTATACCCCAAAAAGGCACGCTGGCGGAAATCTGACATCTGCGAAACTTGCGGAGGCCTCATGAACAAGCGCGTGAGCTGCGGCACTACCCGCCCTTCAGCTACTTCTGACATTACAATTCAGCAGAGCAAGCCGAACCTAACTGATCACTTCGATACCTGCCTGAATGTGAACTCCAACGAGGTTTGACCGATCACGAAAACACAACCCGAAAAACGAGCGCATAGACGGATACTTATGGCTCGAAGAGACGATGGGTCGGGACAGGAAGACGGTAGATCAGGCAGCGGCTGCCATTGCGGCCTTCAAGGCCTCCACAAACTGGAAAGACCTTCGGCAGTCCCATTACGAACAGGCGCGCAAGTTTCGAGCGAAATTCGATGCCCGCTTGTTCAGGCGACCGGGAAGCCATTCTCGGACCTTCGAAGGTCTCGCGATTAAAGGCAGTAAAGGCTTTCTTCGTCTGGCTGGCAGGACAGCCTGGTTATCCGGGCAAGCTTAAGCGTTCCGATGTTGAATTCTTCAACGCATCCGCCAATGAACTCCGTATTGCCGGCACCACCGGCTACAAGCGATACCGTCACTTTATAGCAGACCCGCACGTGCTCGCGACCATGTCGACTGCTACTCCATCCATGGGCGAAACCGCGCCCTGATCGCCTTTATGACGCTTCGCGCCCCGCGCGATGGCGCTCTGGCCTCGCTCAAGATAAGACGTCGATATTTCGGACATGATGGTCAATCAGGACGCCCAACAGGTCCGACCAAGAATGCAAAGCAATTGTGCATGGTTCCCCATGGGCCGTGACCTTAAGGTCATCGTTGCAGACTGGGTCAAGGAGCTGACCACTGTGCATCTGTTCGGCCCGGACGATCCTCTGTTTCCGGCAACGGCCATCGGCCTCGATAACAATGGGCAGTTAGGGCGACTGGTTTGAGCCGTGACCACTGGGCGGACGCCGCGCCGATCCGCAAGATTTTCAGGAAGGCCTTCGAAGGAGCCGGGCTTCCCTACTGCAATCCTCATGCCTTCCGCGCCACCTATTGGCTTGTGGACGGGGTGGGCTGGATTACAAGACTAGAAGAGAAGGCCATGAGCCTGAACATCAGGCCATGAAATATCCGCACATCATCCCAAAGTTACGGTCCCATGTCAGTACATGAACAGCGCGGGTTGATCGGAAGAGTGCGAGACAAGGTTTATGGCAAAACCAACCACACCCAACGGTCCCGCTCTCGACCTCGTGACCAACGAATCGGTGGGTGGAGTCTCATGACCCATGCGCCCGAAGGCGGCCCGCCGAAGCAAATAGGCTGCAGAATTCGGCGGTTCGGCCTGGGGCTTGTTCTGGCAAGCGGCGGCCGAAAGGCCGAACAGGTTGGCTGGCTTCCGGGAATTCGACGGGAGCTGTCCGGAGCTTCAGGCGATTGTCCGTAAGTCGGACGAGCACGCAAACAGCAGCACCCGTGGTGACCGGGTGATGACCGGGCTACCATCCGAAAGTAACCCGTAAACAATGGTCAGCATAAGGCTTTGTTTTGACTAGGAAAACTGGAGCGGGCGAAGGGATTTCGAACCCTCGACCCCAACCTTGGCAAGGTGTGCTCTACGTTGGGAAAGCTGGACGAACTTCTGTCCTCCACCTCGGTCTGATTGCGCAACCTGACAGGCAATAAAACGCGGGAGCCCAAAACACCCAAATAAAGGCGCTAAAAATTCTGGAAAACTTGCGGGGACTTTTTTTGACTGCCGGTTGTGGAGCATTCCCCTTTTGGTTTTCGATACCTCGCAGGGCCTATTCCAGAGCGGCTAAATCATCGGCTCCTTCGCTTTTTTAATAAACCGCCCTGGTGGAGGTTCGAGAAGTCACCCCAAGACGTTCCCTCGCCCGCCGTCTCGCATCCAATTGCGCTTGAGCCTTTTTTCCGAGTGGCTTTGGTTTAGGCGGCATTCAGCGCAAGTGGAGAGCCGCGTGAACTCGTCCAGGCGCTTGATGGCCGGAACGTTGCCTTTTCTCGCCGCACGGTAGAGCATAGTTATCACCTGAGCACGACGGCGAGCACCGCCGAACTCCAGTTCTTTTCCGAACTTTGCTCTCAAAGTAACTGTTGAGCAGCCGATCGCTGCCGCGATGGTTTTTGTTTCTCACCTTTTGCGATGAGTTGCTCGACGAGCGCCCGATCAGGTCGCGTGATTTTGAAGGAAGGCCTGTCGGGCCTTGGTTTTTTGGTCATTTAAGTGTTCCGATGAAAATTTCTGCCAGGAAAAAAATTCTGCGAATGGCGGCCCCGGGGGTCGGGAACCAATCGAAGCCGTAGAGATTTGACCGCCCCCCTTTCGTCGAGTTTGTTCCTCTGTATCGCCCGCACATATGGTGCTGCACTCACTCAACGCTTACCACAGGACCAAGGCGAGCATGACAACGAACATGATGACAGACGCGATGGACATGACGGAGACCGCGCATAGTTCCTCAAAGTTCATGGCGAACACACACCTTTAGGTGTTCGCCATGTTCGCCACCGATGTTCGCTGTCGGTGCACTTAGACTTTCCTTAGAAGTGGATATAGTCGGCCTCGTTGCTAATCGAATTGCGAAAGGAATCAAGGAGGCGGTGGGCCACTTGTGCTTTCACGTAGCTCTCAAACCTTACGGTCAGCGGAATGCCCTTGCTACGGGCAAGGTCCTGAACCTCAGAAATACGGGTGACGATCTCAGGTTCCTCATAAATATCGCTAAACCGCATTCCAGTGAGCGAGTTTTTCCCTTTCAATATGCAAATGACATCAGAATCGCTCGGGCAGCCGTCGCCGCCTTGATGCAGCATAAGCGCATATCCGCATTCCACGCATTTCCCTCGTTGGTCATTGCAGTTCTCCTTTTTGGGTTTGGGCTTGGGTTTGGGTTTGGGTTGGCACTCACTGAACGTTTCGATCTTGTCATTTCAGGTTTCCTTTCTGTGCGTCACGGTGTGTCATCAGGCACGGCTTTTCGGTCAGTGAATCGGGGAAGTCAGTGGTTTTGCATCCGCACCCTTTTTCCTTCCCTCCAGACGTACAAAACACATCCTTTTTTTCTTGCGGTTGGTAGATCACTGACTTCGCTGACTTCACTGACTTCACTGACTTCACTGACTTCACTGACTTCACTGACTTCACCTTCGGCAGGCGGCGCTTTGCACGAATTGCGTGAATTTGTGCATTTCATAGCGGCTCTGTTTCACTTGTGGCGCTTTCCTTGGGAGAGGGACCCGGATAGCGATCTCCCTGATCTCCTCGATCTCCCGGATGATCTCCTCGATCTCGTCGATGATCCGGGCGTCTGGCAGTCCTTGATCTCGTCGATGAACCGGGCATCTGGCGCCCGAGATATAGGCGATGATGCGGGAGGTGACCGACGCCGGGTTCACGACAATCAGAAGTTCAGCGCGACGACGCTCGACGAGGCCGTCGGCCGAAATGTGATAGCAGGTGAGTTTAGTGAACATGACGTCTATTGCGATGGTGGATTGATGGTGAGGGCTCATAGCTAGGCCGGTGAAGACCTAGCTATGTCATTGCGACGGAGCCATTGCGTGGAGCCGGGACATAAGACGGATCGACGCAGCCTTGTGATAGGCGGGCCGGGGTCATGCGGTCGGCCGCTTGTTGCGCGCTAGAGATGACGCGGGAAACGCCCGGCGACTGATCCGTCAGCTGCGCGGGCTCCTGCAGGTCGGCGCTAGCCGGAGCCTGCTCCTAGGCACGAGATGTGCCCTTTGTAGCTGCCGCTGCCCTGCGGCTTTTGACCCGGTTGTTCGTCATTCTGCCCTGTGAGGCCGACGCCCGGAGCGCATGAGGCGCTGGCTATATGTAGGTCTCAATCTTGCTGTTTGTTGCCGAAAACCTCCCCTGCAGAGACAAGATTTTTCGGGTTGCCGCCGCGAGCCGGGGTCGGGTCACGCCCGGCACGATAGGGCCACAGAGCGCATTCCTTGGCCGGGCAGCGCGTCACCTCGCTCGACTGATAGCAAGAGCAATCGAGACATTTCGCCCGAACGGCCTTGAGCAAATCCGATTTCGTGGTCATGCCTCGGCGTCCGCAAATCTACGTAGTGATGCGGACGATATCGGCAGTGATGTGGCTTCCCTTTCCGCGATGCGGTCGCGAATCCACTGCTCGACTTCGGTGCGGACGAAAGCGACGCGGCGGTCGCCCAGCGAAACGGCTTCGGGAAACCTGCGCTCGGTACGCAACTTGTTAATGTAGGTTCTGGAAAGGCTGGTCAGATCGCAGCAGTCGCGAATGCTGACCAAGATGGGCGTGTGTTTGTCGGTCACTTGCCGCTCCCATGTTCTGAGCGGCTAAGTCACCAATGCCGCCCCGGTTGACGGCTACTATTTGAGCCATGTCCGGTCGGCGGTCACGGCGCATTGACAGGGGGGGAAAGTACCGGCGCAGTGCTAAGGGGAGCGTAACGCTCCTACCAGCCTGCGCTGCCTATCTTTGCATCAGCCAATGGCCCGCGCCAACTCTCGGCTTCCGCGGCAAAGTCAGCGTCCTCCTTTGCCATCTTCTCCGCCGCTTTCAGATGGCGGGCGATGGCCTCGGCTGTGTTCCACTCTCCGACGAAGTAACGGTTCCCGTATCTAAAACCGCCTTCTGCGGATTGCGCCAAGAAGTACTCTCGCGTGATCCTGCGGGCGCGAGCGTTTCGATAGTCGGCCAACAGAAGCATAAGGGTCTGTTTATCCACCTGAACAGGCTTAGTGCCCTTCCGATATTGATCGGGGGCAGATGATCCTTCCACCGATCGCCAGCGCGGATTAGGTCCATGAGGACGCTTTCGAAAGCCTCGGGGTCAAGCTCGTACAACTCGCGGAATGCGCGGCGCATCGCGACGACGGCCTCGTCCTCGGAGCCCATCAGCGCACCGCCTTTAACTCGACGACGTTTTCGCCTGCCGGTCTTCGCAGTAGGTCGCCCATGCCTGCATGAGCTCGCGCCGCTTCGCCAGCGCATCGCCGCGGCGATAGGCACGCTCGACCGCGTCGCCGACGACGTGGGCCAAGCGCCGCTTCGGCAACTTCCCGCTGAAAATGTTTCTTCGGCGACCCAGTCGCGGAAGCTACTGAGCGAAAGCCGTGAACGGTGAAGGCCGGCGACCGCCGCACGCCTTGAGGCCTTCAGCAAGCGTCATGTCGGTAAGCGGGCGTTTGCGTCCAGCCGGGAAACACAAACTCGTTGATGGCGCTGCGCCCTCATTGCGCGGACGATCTTCAGCGGCCCGGTCCGCAAGCGGAACGCGGTGCTCCTTGCCGGTCTTCATGCGGCTCGCCGGGTTGTCCACAGGCTCGCGTTCAAGGTCGATCTCGCTCCCATGTGCGCCGCTAGTCTCGCCGCTTCGGACCGCCGTCAGGATCGCAAAATTGCAAGGCGCGTGCACCGGGACGCCGTCGACGGCGCGCAAGCCTCCACGAATTGAGGCACGTCAGCGATAGGGCATCGCCGCGTGATGGGCTCGGCTAAGCTTCGGCGGCGGCAATATCTGATCCAGATGCCCTTTCCACTGCGCCGGATTGTCGCCTTGCCTCAGCCCGCGCGCCTTGGCGTGGTCGAGGACAAGCTTGGCGCACTCTCGCACCTTGTTCGCGGTCTCAGGCATCTCATGCCACATCGGCCGCAGCGCGGGCAATGTCGTCAGTCGTCACCTTGTCTACCGGGATAGGGCGCAACTTCTTCGCATAGTTCTCAGTAAAGCGCTTCCAATGCGCCACCGTTTTGTCGCTTCTCCACTTAGGCGTCATAGTCTGAATGTACTCGTCGGCGATCTCGCCGAACGTAGAGACCCGCTTACGGTCAGCCATATCGGTGCGGGGGTTGCCACCGGCCCCGATGATAGACCTTGCCTCTTCGGCCTTCCTTCGAGCCGCTGCGAGCGTCACATGGCCGGTACCCGACCCATAGCGGCCAAGCCCGATCTCGCGCCGGATGCCGTAGCGCTTCCAGACGAAAATCCATGACTTAGTGCCGCCGGTCCAAACGCGAAGGTAAAGCCCCTCACCATCGCCATAGACGCCCGCCTCAGCCACTCGCTTGACCTGAGTGTCGGTTAGCTTGTGCCGTCCCATTCGTTTCCTCTCATAACCCCCAATCATAACCGCGCCGGTTGTCAGCACGGTCGCTAGTGACTGGTATGGTCATGCAGGTTATGAGAAATCAAGGGGTTGTTGCCAAGAAAGACCAGTAGTTTCAACAACTCAGCGCACCTAGGGGGCGCCAATCATTCAATAGCTTAGCTTTAGAGCTGCGTTCGTCATCAAATATCCGTCGAATACAGCGGCGGACACGGGCGAACAAATCTGAGGAATTTCTGGGTCGGGCACCTTCCAATGGTGACCAGTCGGCCAGCCTTCTGCCAAGGCCTGGCCCAAGCATGGCAATTGCCGCGATGGGGGGCCAGGTGCTGGGATACTGCGGCGCAGATCATGCCGGGGAACTGCCCCATCAAGGGCAACTTCAATGCCAAGGCCGAGAAGATTTATCACGCGCCATGGTCGAAGCATTATGCGGCAACCAGGATAGACACCTCGAAAGGTGAGCGGTGGTTTTGCACGGAGGCCGAAGCGAAGGTCGCCGGCCTTGGCGGATTGGATGTGCTCGTAAATAATGCCGGAGTTGGAGGACCGGGCAAAGCTATCGAGGAGGCCTCCGAAGCTGAATGGAATGAGACGATCAATATCAACCTCCGGGCAGTCTATTTCTGCACCAAATTCGCCGTTCCAGCTCTGCGCCGATCCAAAGGCAACGTCGTGAATATTGCTTCTGTGGATGGGCTCATCGGGAGCGGCAGGAATGACTCAATCTACTGCACGACAAAGGGCGGCGTCGTGAGCATGACGCGAGACCTCGCTATTGAGCTTGCTCCGGATATTCGAGTCAATTGTATATGTCCGGGCCCAATAGACACCGATATGCTTCAGGGATTTGGCGAGTTTCTTGGAGGCGGACACGTCGAGGCCGGCTACGATAGGCTGCGGGAGGCCGTTCCGATGAAGCGCATCGCCCGCGCTGAAGAACTGGCAAACGTTGTCCTTTACCTCGCATCAGATATGGCGAGCTTCGTGACGGGCTCAACCAATGTTGCGGACGGAGGAGTGACTGCGAAGATGCTTTTGCCGAACCGTCCACGATAAAGGTCTCGGAAGGTTCCTAGCGCTTAAACGCCCGGACCCGGACAATGACGTCGCCTTCGCGCACCTCTTTCCGCATCGACCGCCAAGCCTTTTCGGCAAGCTCCTGCTGTTTCTCAATCGGCAATGCGAGCGACGCCGCCCTGAACGGCGGATATTAGTCTCAATCACCAAGAGTAGCGGTAGCGACCATACACAGGGTAGCCATAGCCATAGGCAGGGTAGCCATAGCCATAGGCAGGGTAGCCATAGCCATAGGCAGGGTAGCCATAGCCATAGGCAGGGTAGCCATATGCACGGTACCTATATTCATACACAGGGTATGCGTAGTAATAGCGGCGGTAGTGGCGGTAACAAAAGTCGAGTTCGTCGGCTGTCATATCTTTACGTTTTTGCCGACAAGGCCAAGCCTGGACTTTCTGGACTAAGCCCTTGTTTATCGCGGCCAAGGTTGCACTGTCGGGCGTGAGGCCACTTACAAGTGGATTCGCTGAGCTAGAAATTGCCATTAACGCAAGACTACAAGGGACTAGGGTGAGCAAAAATTTTGGTCTTCTCATTTGTTCGGGATCCTTTTCTAAATTCGCGACGCGCCGCGCGTACCGGGCGCGTGATCTGGCTAAACGATCACCCTCAATTATTTGTTCCTAATGTACATTTGTGACGATGATGGTCGCACTCGCTGTCGTTAAGCCCGCGACAAACGATGCAATCGCTCGCAACAGCCTCGTAACAGCCACTGTGGCGGCCTTTGGTTCAATCCGCCGAATCTTCCGCGCCTGGAATTGAACAAGCGGGCCCACTCCCTTGTCGGCAGACAGCCCAGTGCCAGGCGGGGGCGGCCCGCCCCTTAGGCAAAATTTGACCTGATGTCACCGGCAAAGGGAGAAGTGCGGTTTGGCGGCCAATCTTTCAGTCCAACGGTAACCGAAGGTGCATTGGCTCATTCTTATAATCTGTCAGGTATAGTTTCTGTTCTGTGATCACTGCTTCTTTCCGGTGCCGCGCCATCAATCGCGCTTCGTTCGTTTGCTGCCCGCGATGCTGACTGCAATGGTGACAAGCCACAACGAGATTGGCGATTTTGTCCTTCCCGCCATCCATCCGGGCCTTCTTGTGCTCGAGGGTCGGGCGCGTAGGACCATCCTCGGTGAAAGGCCGCCGGCAGTAACAGCATTTCCCGCCCTGCTTCGCGGCCCGGCGCTTCCGAAGCCTTTGTTTGAATTTCGTGTAGTCTGCCTTCATGTTCTCTTGCAGGCCGCATGTTGTCGCGGCCGAAATTAGACCTAAAACGGCGGGCTGTGAATATCCTCAATAAGGCATGAGAAAATCGCTGGCAGACAGGGAATGAGCAAAACAATTGCAACGCTCTTTTTAGCTGCTGCGCTGGTCTCGTCGCTACCGGCGCACGGGGAGGATTTGTCAGCCGCGGACGCCAAGAACGCTCTCATGATGTGCCTGACTTTCTACCAGCAGCTGAAAGATGCAGGCTTCATCAAGGACGAGAATTTGACCGGTACCGTTCCCGTTTTCATCGTCGATGAAAATCAATGGCGGCGAACAGAATTGAAGAACAAAGCTAAGCTTGGTGACCTCACGGGGTGTCTCTTCAGCGGCCTGCCCGGATGGTCGCAAAGCGAATTCCGGAGCAACCTTACAAACGAGCTCTTGGGCAAACTGAACCATGGGCGCCTAGAGGCCAATTAATAAAGCCCCGCCTGCGTTGACCAGCGGGGCGGCCCCGGCCCGTAGCGACCTGGAGCTCCGTTTGCCGCTGAGGGCCCGCCTACACGCTGACATAGACACTCTATGGGCCGCTTTCATATAATCTAGTGTCGCGGCCGATAGCACACCTCAAACTGCGTCTGGCCGCGAGAAGGCAGCGATTGAAAATACCCTTCGGATCGTTTGCCCTCGCCCCGGCCAAATGCACCCAAGCTGGCGCCGGGGATGTTGGCTTTATCGGCATTGGCGGCGCGAATCAAAAATGACGATGAGGATGATCGAAATGAGACTTGACACCATCGTAGGGGTATTGGGCGTCATGACCACCTTCGCGGCCGGAGCATTCTGGCTTTGGGTGTCTCTGATCCCCGTTCCTGACGACCTCGATACCTTCATTGGCGATCTACAGCGGATTAGCCAGATCAATGCGTATGGCGCGGGGTGTGCTTGTGTGGCTGCCATCTGCGGTGCTTACACCTTCGCCCGAACACTTAGGCTGAGCTGAGCCCAGCCACTTTCAAGTCGTTGAGTGATGCCATGATTTGCCACGGCGTTCGAGAAGAGTCGCCATAGGCCCACCACCTTCCTTTTCTCCGCGCTCTCTCTTTGATTTTCGCATCGGCTTACCCGAAAACCGCACGCACTTTTCCCACTGTGCTTCAAGCCTTTAGGAACCACGAAAGCGGCGTCTAAAATGCTCGCTTGATGAGTTTGTCCATTGCAGCGGCGAAGCCTTCGAGCGACCCCTCGCGATCCAAGCGCTCATATATCCGGGTACGGAGACGCTTGCCGGTCCTCAATTGCGGCAAGACTTCCTTCGGGTCGATGCAGCCGCCTTGGTCGCTTTCGCCCTCAATTCCGATCATGCCGCGGCGGCCGAAGTTGAAATTGCCCTCGAAAAGGCAGATGGCTTGAGCGGTCGTGCTCGCGGACCGTTTCTCAAACACAACACTCAGCCCGACGTTGTCATCGAACACGGCACACGTCTTGGCGTTTGTCTTGGGATCAACCAGGCCGCAATAGTATAACCACGAGTTGGCGCTGGCGGGCGATGCAAGCAGGTTAAGGGCAAGCATGGTAAGCGGCAGGTATTTCACTTTGGTTCCTCCTAACAGGATTTTCGGCTACTCGGTCGCCGTCTTTTTGCCTGTCGCCATGCGGAAGGAGTTTGACACGTCTCCTGAGGAAAGAAAAACCCGCCCGGTGATGCGCACCGCGGCGGGTCAAGCGTGTGGTCTCGCCCTTAAGGCGATCGGGATTGAGAAGGCGAAACGCGGGATCAATGTGCGCTGTGCCCCTGGAGGGACTCGAACCCCGACGCCCTTGCGAGCAACAGATTTTGAGTCCCAGGCAACTTCTTTTTGAATTCTCCCGAACTCGGGATTTCGGCAGAAGAACCTTGTTGATCACGTGAATGACGCCGTTTTATTGTCTGACATCGGCCATCGTCACGCGCGCTACCTCACCATTTTCGTCTGTAATGTATCTCCTTCCAGCAGGGCCTCATTGGAGGCGTAGCGTAAGCCGAGCTTACCTTAATTTCCTCATTCAGAAACAAGAGTCCCATACCGGAAATAATAAATGCCCATGCGTCAGCAATTATTTAACCTAGGGGCACGTTTAGGGAAGTGCGGGGGCCCGTCTCTAGAGAGGTGTCCCAATGAATACGGCAAAAAACAGCAAGCGGCACGCAGCGTTATTGGCAGCCGTCTCCCTTATTGCACTAATTGGCGTCACTACTCCAAGCTCGTCCGGTAATCTCGTTGGTAGCGCCGTCGGAACGGTCAGCGGCGCCATCGGAAAGGTCGGTGGCACTGTCGGGACGGCCGGTAGCACTGTCGGAACGGCCGGCAGCACTGTCGGAACAGTCGGCGGCACCGTCGGAAGTATTTCCGGAACCGGCGCAAGTGGCACCGGCGTGATCGGTGGCCTGACGAGCGCCGTCGGTGGCGCAGTCGACGGCATCGATGGCACCGTTAGCGGAACCAAGGCAACGATCAGTGCTCTGAGCCCCAAGGGGGTTCTGAGCGCCACTGTCAAATCCAACCTGATCGGCGGAATCAAGGCCAAACTCAGTGTGCTGTCCAAGAAGCAGCTGCTGAAGCTTTGCATCGGCATAGGCGGTGGTTCAGGCTGCGGCCAGGGTCAGAGCCGTCATCAACTTCTGGGCTTCATCGATGCCAGGTTAGGCTTGCTGTCGCACAAGAAGCTGCTTGCGCTTTGCGTGAGCGTCGGCGGCCGGGGCTGCGGCGGTGAATATGGAGGACTTAAGACTATCGCCAAGATTGGGATCCTCGATCGCAAAGGCGTGCTGCACGGCACCGTCAAATCGAACCTGATCGGCGGAATCAAAGCAAAGCTCGATGTGCTGTCCAAAAAGAACCTGGCTAAGCTGTGCGTCGGTGTAGGCGGTGGTTCAGGCTGCGGTAATGAGAAAAGCCGCCATCAATTTTGGGCCTGATCGATTACAGGCTGACGCTTCTTTCCAAGAAGCAACTGCTCGGCCTCTGCGTGAGCGTCGGGGGCGGCTGCGGTAGCAGAGTGGCCGATGGTGGAGGTGGTGGCAATGGCGGCGGCGGCAATGGCGGTGGCGGTAATAATGGCGGTGGCGGCAATGGCGATGGCGGCAATAATGGCGGTGGCCAGGGCGTCCTCGGCACGGAAATTGCCAGCCTGAGCGCCGGCGAACGGCTGCAACTCAAGCGGAAATGCCCTGCTGTCCTGCAGAACCCGACCGCCTATAGCGCTGATGCGGTGAGAGTCTACCGCGTTGTCGCGCAGATCGCGGGGCGTTAGATCCGTCTTGCTTCAGGTGCGCAGACCGAAGCATTAATGGTGATTTGACTCGGTGCGTGATCGGATGAAAGAGCCGCAAGGCCGCTTCTCTAATCACGCACTGAGATCTGTGGTGATGGTACGACAACGTAAGGCCACACAACGGTCCGATGTGTCAGGCAGGAGCCTGAACAGTATGGCCGCCTATCGCGCGCTGCTCAACTGAAAGCCGTGCCGGACATCGGCACTATGCTGGTATTCGGCCGGTCTGGCCTGGGCCTCCATCAAGTATTCGACCGATTACAACGGGCTTGAGACGAGCCCCGCCAGAAGCTCGGCATCTTATACCACGCCAGGCTATCAAATCTCGATTCGGAGCGGGAACGGCGATGAAATATCGAATGGTACCCCCGGGACGCCCTTGGGTGAAGTCACCATGCAATATGGTTGGTTTTTGGCGGACGGCAAAAGCAGATCATCATCCATGACCGCTCAAATATCAGCCCAAGAGGTGGAGGAAGCGTTGATGCAACATCAGGCGGTTGCGCTCGCTGGGGTAGTCGGCGTGAGCGACATCGTCCACGGTGAGAATGTCCGAGCGTTTGTGAACCTCAAGCAGAAGGCGATGCCGCCGACTGCTATCGAGCTCATCGCGTTCGCGCGAGCTCGCGTCGATTACAAAGCTCCTAAGGATGTTTTGTTTCTCGACCAGATGCCAATGAATGCGGTTGGGTAAGGTCGATCGTGAAAAACTGAAAAAATGATGATTAGTTTGGGAGAAGTCGCTGTACTGCGCTCGGTCGTATTCGTCATTGGCGGTCGAGGCATGGAGGTCCTTTCGATCCCGCTCTCCATGTCTTCCACCCCACTTCACGTATTCCCCGGCCCACCGCAGCGGGCCGGGGATGCTCCTGCAGGCCGTTCCGGACGTCAGGATTTCGGCAGAAGGACCTTGTCGATCACATGGATCACGCCATTCGACTGCTTGACGTCCGCAATGGTGACGCTGGCCACGCCGCCGTTTTCATCGGTGATACGCACCTTGTTACCCTTGAGCGAAAGCTTGAGCTTGCATCCGCCCACGGTGTCCACGACATGGACACCGCCGTCATCGTTCACCATCTTCTTGATGGCCGAGCTCAGCGCCTTGGTCGGGATCACATGACAGGTGAGAACCTTGACCAGCTGGTCCTTGTTCTCCGGCTTCAGAAGATTGTCCACGGCACCGGCGGGAAGCGCCGCAAAAGCCTTGTTTACCGGCGCGAGCACGGTAAAGGGCCCGGGCTGCTGCAGCGTGTCCACAAGGCCTGCGGCCTTCACCGCAGCAACCAGCGTCGTATGATCCTTCGAATTCACCGCGTTTTCGACGATGTTTTTTTCCTGATACATGGGCGCACCGCCCACATTAGGGTTGGCGGCTAAAGCAGCATTGGCGCCCACGGTCAGAAGCGCTGCGACAATGGTGGTGCGGATAATGCACATTGGAGTCCTCCGTTTTTCGTTCGACGTGACCCTCACTTCGGGGGCCAGCATCAGTCACGAGTAGGCAATGGAAAAAGTTTCGGACCATGCTGAAAAATAAATTGACCACGAGGTTGTGATCAGATCTGGCTGAGCTCGCCTGTGGCGAGAACCGCACCCGTAGGCGCTCCGGTGCTTGAGCCGCCAAGCGGCTCGTCGCTGATTGCCAACGTTCCAGCTGCGAACTTGCCGCGCAATGCCGCGGGCACCACGCGGCGCGAAGTTGTTTCGGCGGGCAAGACGCCCAGGGAGACGGGAGCATCGCTGCCTGAGATCAGCCACAATTCAAGGCTTCTGCCCGTGGCGGCAGCGCCACCCGTGCGGTTGAGGCGCAGCTCACCACTTGCCTCGTCAAAATAAGCAAATAGCCTCACTTGGCTTTGGTCGCCAGCCAATTGCGCCACCAGGGCTTGATTTTCGACAGGTGCAATCGGGCGCAGGCTCCAGGCGCCCACAGCCACGAGGACGACGATGGCAGCGGTTGCCAGGCCGCGCCAAAAAGCAAGGCTGTTCCACAGAGAGGCGCGCGGCCGCGCGTCTTCGGCGAAGAGGCGCCGCTCGATCCTGTTGAAGACTTGGCGGGCCGGCGCTATCGGTTCAACCACATCGGCTATTTGCACAAAATGCTCTTCCCAATAGCGCACAAGTTCCGCAAGCCTCGGTTCGCCGGCTAGGCGGTTCGCGAACGCCTGGCGCTCTGCGGCTGGCAAAAGGCCAAGAACATATTCTGCGGCCGCCATGCTGGCTTCTTCGTGCGGTGTGGGGGTGTCGTCTGTCATGACGATAAGCACTCCCGCAGGCTGATCAGGCTGCGGCGCAGCCAGGTTCTTACCGTGTTCAGCGGCTGTCGCAACCGGTCGGCAAGCTCCTGATAGCTGTAGCCTTCAATATAGGCCGCTCTAATCGCCTCCGCCCGGTCGGCCGACAGCTTTTCAAGGCAGGCCCGCAGCCGCTCGACTTCACCGCCATGCAGTACGGCTTGCTCAGGCGTGGGGCCAAGATCGGCGATATCAAAAGCTTCCGAAAGCTCTATTGCTTCAGGTTTCCTCGCTCTCAGCTTGTCTATGGCGTGGTTGCGCGCGACTGCAATCAGCCAGGTCATCGGGCTGTAAGACGAAGCCTTGAACTTCCCGGCATTGTGCCAAATCTTGATATAGACCTCTTGCAACACGTCCTCTGCATCCGTCCTGTCCTTCATTACACGCAGGCAAATACCAAAAAGTTTCGCAGAGGTCGCGGCGTAGAGCTGCTCAAACGCGGTCCGGTCGCGCAAGGCGACGCGGCCGATCAAGTGGGAAATGTCTGTTGAGGACATAGGCACAACACTAACTTGTCCTGATCGCCCTATCCAGCGAGATCGGCAGCACCTTTCTTTGCCAACAGTTTCCGCGACCGATGACAAGAACGTTTTGAGGAAACTGCCCGAACCTGCCTGGATGTGCCGTGGGCGGGCAAGTCACTGTCGATGGCGTTACGGTGAAAGTCGAAGCGGAGATGTGTCCGGGCTTGCACGCGGCGGTTCGGACCGCCGGCTGGACGGCAAATCCCACACTTCGAAGTTCGAAGTTTCACTCAAAATCTTGAATGTCCGAACGACAAGTCGGTCGCTGTCCAAGATCTGCTTGCCGGCGCGAACGAAGTGCAAGTGCTCGAACATCTCTGACTGATTCCTTGTCTTTTCGCGTCGAAGTATCGCAATGAGGCGGTTGAGGCGCATTCACAAATGATAACATCATGAAGGGAAAAACCGGGCCGCAACTGGCTCAGTTCGCAGCCGAGGCACTGCCCGATCTATTTGCTCGACAGCTGAGTATCGAAGCCGGAAGGGAACTGCAATCGGTTCGGCCAACACTCGGCAGCGCCGCCGCCGTCACCCGGTTTCGGCTATGCTGGGATCATCTTGATCCCAAGCTGAGCGTACTTCACGCGGTAATAGCCATCTTCGCCTACCATGACTGCATCCGGCATCACCTGAAGTACATCCTGCGCCATTACGCCTTCAAAGCGTTCCCTGCCCGATTCGTAGCGGAAGCGATAGAGCGGAAGTCCGTAGACGGTGGTGCCGACCCGCTCGATGTCCGTCTTGAGGCGAACATCGGAGAGATCGCCGCCTTCATCTCCGCAGAGTGAAAGATCGATCAGACGGGTGGGTAGTTCGCCGTCGCTGGCTTCGTCACCGCAGACAGACAGATCCGTGAGTGTTCCGGCATCATATGCTGCGATCAGCTCGAGAAGATTCGGGGTTTGGTTGCAATTCACCGGAATTGTCATGAGTTTTCCCTCCGCCACTTTTCTCACGATAGCATAGATGCCCGGATATGAATACCGACAGTCCCAATGGTCTTGGAGATATAGGCCTTTGCCAGTTCTTGGCTGGCGACTCTAATGAGTACTGGCTCTCAAAAGACTTTTTGGAATGTTCCCTGCATTGAGGTGGGCGACCCGTCGGCAATCGCCAGATAAACCCAAATTCTTTACGTTTCTTCGTGGCATGTTTGTTGCTAGGCTCAGCGGCGCTCGCTCATGGGCAAGAGCGGGCCAAACCTGATTTTGGGGACATGGGATACCGCCGCAAGGCGATGCTGGGGAAGAACAAGTGAAAAGGCTCTCGGAGTTGCCGCGGCTGGTCGCTGGCCTCGGGCTTGCGGCGCTGCTCGCCTATCTCGTCTGGATGGGCGGTCCTTATCTGCGTTCCATCATTGTGCGCGACGCCGCCGTCACCACCTGGATCAACATTGTGCGCGCGCCGATCGACGGTTACCTGGACGCCGACCCCCTGCGTCCGGGCAGTCGGGTAGGCAGCGATGGACGAATCGCAAATCTCGACAACCCGCTGGCCGACGCCACGCCGCTCATTCAGGCGCGTGCGGCGCGCGATGCCGCCTTGGTCCGCCTGGAAGGCCGGAAGGCTCTGGTCGCTGAGCTCGAGCGCGTAATCGCCGAGCGCACACGAGTCGCCGCCGACATGCAGATACCTTCCGCCGGGAGCTCGGGGTCAAGATCGATGGATCGCACAAGATCGTGAACTTTCTTTCGAACCGTGTGGAGCTCGAGCGTGCCCAGGCCGAGAGGACGGCGAAGCTCGCAAAAAGCGGAGCAGGTTCGCTATCTTCCTCGGAAGCGGCCATGAGTTCTTGTCATCGAGCACCAGCGCCTCCTCACCGAGACGGAGACCGTCCTCGCCCGGGACATGCTTCGGCTCGACTCGGCGGCCAAGGGCATTTTTCTCCTCGATGACGGTTCGGAAGGCGCCGTAGCGCAGCGCAGTCTGGAAGCGGCGGTTCTGGACCTCGAGCAAGCAAAGAACGATCTTGCCGTCGCTGAGGCCGAGGCGGTCGCTGCTCAGGAAGTGGCCGCCACCACCGACGATCTGCACCGTAAGCGAAACAGTGCGACGGTTTCGGCGCCGGCGGACACCATCGTCTGGAGCCTGATCGAGGCGCCCGGCGGCGGGGTCCGCGCCGGCACGCCGGTCGCGAGCTGGATCGACTGCAAGATATTGCTCGTCGACGTGCCGGTGTCGGACATCGAAGTGGCCCTGCTCCATATCGGGGCGAAAGCGGAGATCGTGCTTGAAGGCGAGAGAAAGACGCACCATGGCAAGGTTCTCTTGTTGCGCGGGTCGGCATCGACGCTCGGCGCCGACGATCTCGCCGCCGTCGCCAAGGGCCGTCATGCCGGCATTGCCCAGGCGATCGTGGCGCTTCCACAGGATCAGGCGGAGATCGCCATCTGCCCGATCGGGCACGCGGCACATGTCGACTTTCCCGATATTGGCCTGATACAGGTCATCCTGGCCCGGCTGCGATTGTGAGCAGCGCTATGGCCAAATCATCGCAGCTCACCATAATCACGCCCGACCAGCACGCCAAGGAGCGTTCCATTCTCCTGGCCATCCTGGCCGACTCCGCGATCGTCGTTGCCATGGTGTGGATCGGCCTCGTGGGTGGATCCTTCACCATGGTGGCCGAGGCCTTGCGCGCGTGGCTGATGCTGGCCATCGAAATATTTTCCTTTGTCGTGATGAGGCGGATCCATCGCGGTGTCCTGAGTGGCTTCGAGTTCGGCTCCGGCAAGCTCGAGCAAGTAGCGAGTTCTCGATCGCGGTCCGCTCAATTCCGTCCTGGGCTTCACCGAGATGCTTGCCGACGGGCTCTATGGCGAGCTGCCGGCGAAAGCCAAGGTGACACTTGGGCGGGTGCAGGCAAATGGACGGCACCTTCTCGGCCTGATCAAGGCATGTTAGGGGGCGCGGTGTGGATCGCGTTCGGCGTTCTCGACATCATCGCAGGAGAAAGACCGCTGGGCACGCCTTTCGGGCTTACGCTTGCGGCAATGCTGGGCGCCATCAACACCTGGGTCAACATCATCGCGTGGGACGCGATGCGCCGTGCCGCGCGGTTGGGTGGATCCGTCATCATGCAGGCGCAATTCCGGGCGCGAACAGTGAAGCTCTGTTCGTCGGCCTTCGTTCAGGCGACCATGACGGTTGCCGCTGTCTCGCAGAATGATGTGATTGTCGCCTGGGCCGACGCGATCGGGTCCGGCTTCGTCGCCATATTCATCGTCATCAGCGCGATCGACATGATGCGGTCCGGCCTGCCTGATCTGCTCGATCGCACGGCCGAGGAAAGCCTCCAGATCGCCGTCAACCGCGCTCTCGCCCGGCATTTCAAGAATTACGACACTATCGATCGCGTGCGTTCGCGCCGTGCCGGCGACAAAGTCTTCATCGAAATCGCGCTCAGGGTAGACGGCACCTGGCTCTTGGTGAAGCGGACCGCCGCGCCGAGGCCCTCAGGGCTACAGTGAACGAGGAGATCCGCCGCGCCGACGTCTCCATTCTGGCTGAAATCATCATCCTCTTCTCGGCGTTGCCGCATTGGGCAACCATTCGGCACAGTGCCCGGAGCGGCGAAACGAGTTTGAGCACGGCCGGCATGCAACTGGAGGAATTGAAAAAGGGCACTGTGCTGGTGATGTCGGCCCAGGGCCGTCTCGACGCCAGCACAGCCGGTGAATTCCAGGGGCGATTGTCGGCCTCGATCGATGGCGGGGAAAACAGGATCCTGCTCGATTTCTCCCATCTCACCAACATCAGCAGCGCCGGCCTTCGCATCCTGCTCGCCGCGGCAAAGCAACTCGAGGGAGGCAACGGCCAGCTCGCCGTCTGCGGCCTGAAGGAGAACGTCGCATCGGTCTTCAAGGTCAGCGGGTTTGACGGCATCATTACGATTTTCCC
Source organism: uncultured Alphaproteobacteria bacterium (assembly GCA_963841765.1). GTDB lineage: Bacteria > Pseudomonadota > Alphaproteobacteria > Rhizobiales > Aestuariivirgaceae > Taklimakanibacter. The sequence continues at coordinate 155,074 of CAWJDZ010000037.1, read as the reverse complement.
GGACGAGGGTGCAGCCCTGGCACGCTATGGCTGAAGCGATCGCCGGAGGAGTGCTCTCTGGACCTTGACACCCGGATTGGCTCAAGTCGATTGACGTGCCGTGATTTTTGGGGAAGGAGCAGCGCTATGAAGATCGTTTGGGGATTTCTTTGCCTTGTTTGCATGACGACGGCGGCCTATGCGGACCGCAAAGCCGCCGATAGCTGTGCCGCATCGCTTTCGCCTCCGGCCAAGCAGATCTACGAGAACACTCTTGCAAGCAATCCGACGCCGGCTACGGCGCGCGGCATTGTTGTGAGCCAGGTGGAGAAGTTGATCGCCGAGGGTAAACTGAACATGGCGGACGGCAGGGCTGCCGGGGAAGCTGCGGGCGCTTGTCTCAAGATGCTGGAGTAGCCGCGGCCGCTAGATCACGATGAGTTTGGATTGAGTCAATCCAAACTCATATACGTGATCGATTCTAATATTTTAGAGCGCGATTTTTGCGAAAAACCGGTGCCCACTTTTTCGCATCGCGCTCTAGGCCCCGGACCGGCGTTGCATCTGCGGGCTTTAAAGAGACGGAGGCCTTGCGCTAGACTGGACCGCATGGCTGCGAAGTTCCAGAGCTACTCCGAATTCTGGCCGTTCTACCTCAGAGAGCACGGCAAGCCTGAGACGCGCGCCTTGCACTATACTGGCAGCATTGCTTCGATCATCGTGCTGATCTGGGCAATCGTCACTCAGAACTGGTGGTGGCTGCTGGCCGTGCCGGTTCTCGGCTATGCACCCGCCTGGATCGGCCATCTCTTCATCGAGAAGAACAAGCCTGCCACCTTCGAAGCGCCTCTCTGGTCTCTGATCAGCGACTATCGCATGACCGCCCTTTTTCTCACCGGACGTCTCAAAGACGAGTTGATGAAACATCAGATTCCGCGCTGATCCGCACAAAATCGTTCACGATCGAGTGGCCCTGTGCAATGCCAGCCCATCTCATACAAAGCGAAGAGCCGGGGTCGCGCCGGCATTTTTGAAACCGGATGCAATGGACCTCACATGAGATGCCTCGTCGTCGCCGACCTGCACTACTCGCTTCCGCAATTCGACTGGGTCGTTAACGAGGCCGACCGTTTCGATCTGGTGATCTTGGCCGGTGATCATCTCGATCTCAGTTCATTGGTGGACGGCTGGGCGCAAACCGTCGTGGTGCGGAAATATATGGAGCTGCTTCGCGCCAAGACGCATGTCCTCCTCTGTTCCGGCAATCATGACCTCGATTTCCGCGATGCTTCGGGAGAAAAGGTCGCCAAATGGATCGCGCAATGCCGGCATGCCAATGTCTCATCGGATGGCGACACGTTCGAGATCGAGAATACGCTCATCTCGGTGTGCCCATGGTGGGATGGCCCGCTGAAGCGGGAGCAAGTGGCGGCCCAGCTCGCGGCGGATGCACGCAAGCGGACCGGCCGGTGGATTTGGGTGCATCATGCTCCTCCCGACAAGTCTGCGACGAGCTGGACCGGTACCCGCCATGCGGGAGATTTGGTGCTCAGTAAATGGATCGCGCAATATCAGCCGGACATCGTGCTCTCGGGCCACGTCCATCAATCGCCCTTCGTCAGGGGAGGATCCTGGGTCGATCGTATCGGGCCGACCTGGGTGTTCAATACCGGATGCCATTCAGGTGCGCCGCCGGCGCATGTCATTTTCGACACGACGTCGGACGAGGCTGTCTGGATGTCGTCGGCGGGCATTCAGTCCTTCAGATTTGGCGAGCCGCTCGCTTTGCCGCTGCCGCGCCGGGCACGGCCGCCCGAATGGGTCATGTCGTAGATTTGTCCTGCCGCTCCGATCCCGGCAGGAACTCGCCGGGCTTTTGATTGACCAGGCTGGCCAGTACGTCGCTCACCATCGCGAGGTGATTTCCGTGGCCCGCATATTGCCGCTTCAGATCGACAAGATAGGTCGTGGCCGCCTGGAGACGTTGGGCCAGGAGCCGCGCGATGACCAATGTCGTCTCCGGGTCTGACTTGAGGAACGCCGCACCATCGATGAACTCATGGACGACGACAGCCGTCAGCGCGCGGACGGTTGCGGTATGGGGTGACTCCAGAAGCAGGGACATCTCGCCGAATATCGAGCCCCGTTCGCTGACCAGAGCAACCTGCATTTCGCCGCGCGCGACTTGCAGCATGCCTTCTTCGAGAACGTAGACGCGGCCTGACTTCGTCCCTTCGGCGAGGAGGACCGTTCCCGCTGGCACGGTGATCTTGCTGGTGTGTTCGCCCGGCGGAAACGCTTTGATCACGAAGGAAGGCCTCACGCTTGCGCCGGGCGGCCGTGCAAGTGTCGAGCCAAGCGTCGTGCCCAAGCTATCCTATGGGAATCGCGCTTGCGCAAGCGATCAGACCGGCAAGCGCAGCCGAATACATGATGAAAGTTTCATCATATGACCATATCTTGGCCGGCGATCCCGGCAGGGAGCGCCATACGCCGCAAAGCCGTGGGGCGGCGCCAATGGCGAAGAGGGCGATGTCGAGGAACAGCTGTCGCGGGCGGCTTCAATGACGGGCAATGGCTCAATTTCGCAACTCCCGTCACGCCCCATCCGCCCGTGCTGACGCGCGAGAGCGTGTCGTCATTGAGGATGAAGGGCAGGGGATCGAGCCCGGCGACGTCGAGCGCCTGTTCAAACCGTTCGAAGACTTGAGTGCTCGCGCAACCGTGAGACCGGCGGCTTCGGCCCGGGGCTTGCGATCACGCGGGCCCATCTGGGCGACATCCCATATGTATCGGCGTGAAGAGGCCCGCATGCGGGTGGTGCTGTCGCTGCCGAAGGCCGCGTAAGCTTGCGGCAACCGCCGCGGCCTTCAGCCTTTTACGCGATGGCCGCGGTCTGCCCGTCACCTCTTCCTGCAGACAGGGGTTGCACGGAAGGGCTAGATGGCCGCCTCAGGGGCGGCCATGACGAGGTGGGTAGCGGTTACCGCAGCATGAGGCGCGTCGAGAGATGACCCTTACTAGACTCATCAGGCTTTAGTGCGACAGCACGAATGTATCGCCAAGAGCCGCATGCGCGCCGCCTGCCGGGCACACGCCCTTATTGTCAACGAAGCCGTCGAAGAACAGCGACCCACAGCGCCCGCAATAGCGCCAGGCGCCCTGGCGGTGCGCGCCTTCGGGGTTGAGCACGGGACCGTGCAACCTGTTGGTCGAAAGATCAAAGCATTTCTGCTCCGCTCTCGAGTGCCGCCCGCCCGCCGGGCAAAGTTTCGGGCTGCCTTCGCCATTGTAGTACATGGTGAAGCACTTCTCGCATTTGCGCCAGCGCGCCTGGGTCTTTTCCGTATCAGGCCCGCACTGGCCGGGGTGATAGTCGATGACAAACCTGAACCCGGCGGCTGAATGTCCGCCGGAATTGTTTGGGCACATGCCACGGCCGCTGCCCAGATGAAAGAGCACGCCGCAGCTTGTGCAATAGCGCCATTCGCGTTCAGCAAGGCCGAGCGCAGCCTCTGCCCGGCTGCCCTCAAATCCAAAGAAGAGAGCGAGCGCAAAGCTGCTGGCATTGGTGATCAAATCGCGGCGGGAAAGGTCAGAGTTCATGACGGCCTCCTCCGGTTGACAGCTTGAAGGGAAGTTTCAACGCACGAAGTCCGACTCTGTCGGGGTTCAGCCTGGCATAGAGGAAAGAGCTTGTATGTGAGTTTTCACACGAGAGCCTGCTAATGGCCTCGCTCGAATCCATTATTGTTTCGGTTCTGCAACGCCAAGCTATTGATATCGTTGAAAGGGGCGATCTTAATCGCAAATTCCCGGTAAAATTCCCTGAATTTCCCCGTTCTTGCACGGCGTCGAGGCGGCTCGCTACTTCTGCTCCAGGCGCCAGGAGCCATCCCAGCCCTCGGCGGGGGGAATGGCCGCAAAAGCCTCGATCCGCTTGATCAGGCTAAGAGAGGGGCCATCATTCGGGACGGCCGCAAGTGCGGATGCAAAGGCCTGGCGCGCCTCGTCCCAGCGCCTTGCCCGATAGGCTTCAAGGCCTTGGGCGTAGGATATTCCCTTGCCGTCGCGGGCTTCGAGCAGAGGGATCAGCCGCCCGGTCTCGTCGTTGAGGTGACGCCGGGTTTCGGTCATCGCCGTGGCGATGCGGTCGTCGAGGCGCGCAAGCGCAATGGCCTCGCTGGGAGAAGTTTTCTTGCTCTCGATGAGGCCGTTGATCAGGTCACGCGCGGCCTGCGCCTCTTTCTCAACCTCGGCCCCCTTGCTTTCGAACACCGCTCGGAGCTCGGCAAGATTGTCGTCGCCCGATGGCTGCATTTTTTCGATGATCATGCGGCGCACCGCCAGCGCCCGCTCGAGGGAGCGGATATTCGTCCGCGCCAGGTGCCCGTAAGCGGGGATGTAGCTGTGGTCGAGGGCCTGAATCCGGTCCTCGACCTGCCGGACCCAGGCAAAGGACAGGATCGCCGTGATCACCATCAGGACGATGAGCCCCAAGGCGATCGCCATAATCTTCTTGCGGATCGTCAGCTGGATTGTCATTGCGGCATCTTACCTGGGAGCGGATCGGCTGCCAGCCCCGGAAGGAGACATTGTCCGGAAGCTTTGCGCGCAGAGCGCCAACGCTTCTGCGTGGTGAAGACTACGCGATCCGCTGGGAGATAGGGGCGCCACGCACTCAGTGCGATGACGCCCCGGATGACCAGGCGATCTCTTATGCCAACAGGTCCTGGTGGAGGAGGAAACTGTCGCCATTGGCAATCTGGATCAATACCGGATCTGTATCAGCCCCATGGCCCGCTCCCGTGGCCGGGATCGTCATCAAGCTTTACGTCAACACCATTGGCGGCGTCGTCCGCTCGGGTGACCTTTTGCTCGAACTCCTGCCTACCGGAGCCGGTCTGCTCATCGAGGCACGGGTCAATCCCGATGACATCGATGTCGTCTTTCCGGGCCGCATGGCGCAGCTGCGCTTCCCCGCACTGCGGCAGCAAACGACGCCCTCATTCGAGGGGCTGGTCGAGTTCGTGTCGGCCGATCGCCTGGTCGACCGCGAGAGCCAGCATGTCTACTATCTGGCCCGGGTCCGCATGGATGCGAAAGACATCAAAGGGCTCAAGCTTTATCCCGGCATGCCGGCCGAAGTGTTCATCGAGACCGGCGAGCGTACGGTGCTTCAATACCTGGTGGGCCCGCTCACCGATATGATCGCGCATTCCTGGCGCGAAGAATAAGGGCGGGACCCTCAAGTCTCGGCATTATATTTAGAGTCTCGGCATTATATAGAGACATCAGAGCTCAGCGTAACGCTCGGCCGCGTCGGCGAAGTCGAAGCGAATCGGCACCGGGCGCTCGGCGATCCAGGCCTCTGCGGTCCTTCCATCGAGCAGGTCTATGGCGCGTGCCGTGTCGGTGACCGCACCGCCATAGAGGCGGTTGGCGAGGTTGAGCACGGCCGTCTTGTGCATCGCCTCGGTGCCGCTGCCGCAGGCATCCTTGACGAGGAGAACGCGCAAGCCTTGGGCGATGCCGTCCTGCACCGTCGCCGCGACGCAGGCTTCGGTCCATACTCCAGCAATCACCAGCCACTCGATCGCCGCCTCAGTCAAAAGCGGTCGCAAATTGCCCTCGCTGAAAGCGCTGGCGTCGTTCTTGTAGATGATAGGCTCCGACCCTCGCGGCGCCACTTCCGGGCAGAGCGCCGTCAGGGGATTGACCGCGTCGCTGAAGCTCGGCTTGCCGTCCGCCGTCACGGGCTCGAAGGGGCGGGGAGGACACAAGCGGAAATCACGGCGGTAGGCAGCGTGGATGACTAGACGCTCCGTCGCGCGCGCCGCCGACAGCAATCCGGCCGCATTGGCCAGCACAGTGTCGATGCCCGCGACGGAGTAAAGTGGGTCGCAGCGCTGCTCCTCCTGAAGGTCGACCAGCAGCAAAGCGGCTTTCTTGCCGCCAAATGAAATCGCCGTCCTCATGTCGTGATCCGTGCCCATGCCCCTCCGGCCCGAGCTTCCACCACACTCTGGCCAAGAGATCAAGCGTGTGATCGACGCGTCAGCGGCATCGCGACCAGACGGAAATATTCGTTCTCAGGCGCTCCGTAAAAGCCATTGGCCAGTTGCTCGATCCCGGTCCTGTCGAGCACGGTGATCTGACCGCGGACTGCCCTGATCAGGCGACGGCCCTCGATGTCGTGAAGCGCCACGGTCACGCCGGCGCGTCTCACCCCGAGCATGAGCGCCAGGAATTCATGGGTGATGGAAATCACATTCCCATCCACCCGGTCATGGGCCATCAATATCCAGCGCGACAGACGCTCGACCAGGTTGGCTCGGCCATTGGCGAGCGCGGTGTGAGCGGTCTGGATCATGAGCGTGTGGGCGAAGCGCGCCAAGCGGTCGCGCAGACCGGTGCTGCGCCGCTGTGCGTCGAGCATGATGGCCGCCGGCACTTTGTAGCCATGGCCCTCGACTTGCACATAGGCAGTATGATTGGCCACGTCATCGCCCAGGATGACGGCAAGTCCGGTGACGCCTTCCCGGCCAATGAGCGCTATTTCGATCTGCTTGCCACTGCTGTTCTTGGCGACGATCGAGACGATGCCGCTCTCGACGAAAAACATGTACTCGGCCCGCTCGCCCTGCGTTTCGACGTCGCGGCCAACCGGCAAATCGGCGAGTTCGAGATGCGGTTCGATGGCGGAGTAATCTTCCGGCGCGATCGTCGCCAGCAAATGATTGCGAAAGGGCCGATCGATTTTTGCGACTGTACTGTCCATGCCACCTCACCTGGCCGCTCGGTCGTCCGTGCCACCGAGCCGAACGAAATCACAGGCTTTCCGAATTGGTACGGAATGCATCCTCATCCACCAAATAAGAAGGGGTATCAGCGTTCCGGCGGGATGGCCCACGCTTGCACTACTCCATCAACTCTGACGGCAATCTCGGGTTCCATCTGGAAATCGGCCGTCTCCTCGATGCACATGGTAAGGACCGGGCTCAGCCAAGGCGATTCCATGGCATCGGCGGGACTGGCTGCCATCGCTGCGGCCGCCTGCGCGATGGCAAAGCGAGCGCGATCCTCATCGGGTGCCTTCACCCAGCAAACCGCCTTCAGCAGGCTGTGACGCCAGGATTGTTCCCTAAGAAAATCCTCAATGGGTTCAAGGCGATAAATTGGCATCGACGCTCCTGTCGGAACCAATAGATCACCCGGGGAACAGGAATCCCAGACATGGTACGGAACCGTACCGTGCCCTGGGAAGGCTTAGCGGGAGGCGACGGCTACTGTCGAGAAGGCGCGCGCCATGCGCTCATCGCGCCCATAGATATCGTCGTAAGTGATGAGGCGGCCGTCATCCGCCGGCCACTCGGTGAAATAGGTCAGATGGACTGCCGTCGGGCGGGCAATCGGAGTCGCTTCGCTTTCTCCGCTGTCGATGCGCGCGGCAATCTCCGAGGCATCAGCGCCGAGCAGCAGTTCGGCAAATTCGCGGGGATTCTCCACCCTGACGCAGCCATGGCTGAAGGCGCGGACATCCTTCTGGAACAGTTCGCGCGTGGGCGTGTCGTGCATATAGATGTCGTGGGCGTTGGGGAACAGAAACTTCAACTCGCCCAAAGCATTGTCGTCTCCAGGCGGCTGCAGCACCAGATAAGGTACTTTGCCATTCCTGTACCTCCCCCAGTTGACCGAGCGCGAGCGGATGATCTTCTTGCTGCCGGGCAGCAAGACGCGATAGCCGAGGCGATCGAGATAGCCCGGGTCACGCCTGAGCCTCGGAATCATCTCGTTCTTCATGATCGAAGGCGGCACGCCCCAGGACGGATTGAAGATGATCCGCTCTATATTGTCGCTGAAGGCGACCGTCTGGCTGTTGGGTTTTCCGACGATCACCTTGGTGCGCCAGATCACGTGGCCGTCGTCCACGACCTTCAGCGAATAGGCTGCCTGATTAACGAACACATGCCGCTCGCCGAGCGACTTCGGCAGCCACCTTAGGCGCTCCATATTGTAGACAAGCCGCGAGATGGCGGCGCTGCCCGTGCGGTCACTGAGCGCCTGCATCGTTGCGGCATCGAGCGTTCCTGTCTGCTTCATCAGAGCGTCGGCCTGAAAGGTCTTGATTGTCTCGGACAATCCTCCATCGAGGATGCTTTCCTCGCCGGGCAAAGCTTCGGTTTCGCTGTAACCGAGTGCCGCCAGCTGGCGGCGCACTAAAGCGACATTGGGATCCTCTTGTCCGCCCCTGATCGCCTTGTCGGGTTCAATCACGCCCGGCTTGGCCTCACTTTTGAGCTCCCGCAGACCGGCGAGGGCTTTCTTAAAGATTGCATAGGCCGGGTGACCGGGCTGTAGTGACTTCAAATAGGCGGCGGGATCAGGACTCCGCTGAAAAGCTTGCATGGCGACCGCGAGATCGACCGCCTGCGGCGTGACGTCATAATATTTGGTGAGCTTGTTGGGGGTGAGACGGCCTCCCGAGGCATGCCGGGCATAGCGAAGAGCACGCGTCGAAAGCTCAAGATCGAGGGAAGCCAAGAGGTCCATGTCCTCGTCGGTGAGCGCGACACCTTCTTCGAAAAGCGCCAGCGTCGAGGACAGATAATCTTCAGGCGACATGCCGTCTTTGGCGGCAGCCTCGAAGACGTGCAGCACCGAGCGGCCGCGCGCGCCCAGCCCCTCTCTTGAAACCCATAGCGGACGGAAGCCGTTTCGCCGATAGAAGTCGACAAGCGCCTTCCTTTCGCCGGCGGTGACCCGGATCGTCGAATTCTTTCCGTTCAGTTCACCATAGATAGCGGCAGACAGAAGCTCGGCCGGTGCCGCTTCCGGCAAATCGGCTCTCAGGATTTCGAGCCTTTCGGGTTGGTATACCAGGGGCTGCTCAGCCCGCTCCACAATCTCCGGGACCGGATCCAGGTTGGGCTTGCGCTTGCCATAGGCCTTTTTCCGCTTGATAGGCCGACTGAAGAAATGGTCGTTATCGTAGTTTGGTCTATCGTAGTTAGATCTATCATAATTAGATCTGCGCTTTCTGTAAGAAGAGTTCAGGGCGCTTTTTCTTCGCTCGATTTCCCCCAAAAAGGTTGCAAAAGAAACCGCATGTCCGGACACCCGTATCGCGATCCCGTTGCGCCGCATAGGAAGGAGTTGGCAAACAGAAACCGGCGACAATTGCTGCCGCGAGCAGAACCCTACTTACCGAAAAGACCCCCATCTTCCGTTTCCCAGATTGTTCAGGCCAAAAGTGAAGGAATACGCACGGCGTTCAACAACCTATCATGGCATATTATCCGCACCGCCGTCTCGATTTTCTTTCATCCAGGTTGATAAGGTCTTGATTAGTTGGCTGTTGGACCAGGTAACATCGGCGTGATATCCGGCAGCCAAACCCACGCGGCCGTCGTCATGAAACGCCAATGACAACCCGAACCATGATGGACCGATAACTATCTCGAACCCCGAACGTTCCCTGGGGCAGATCCCTCAGCGAAGCGCGGCGGCGCGTTCGCGCAACACGTATTTTTGAAATCTTGCCCGTCGCAGTCTTGGGCAGGGGGCCGAAGACCACGGTGCGCGGGACCTTGAAGCGTGCCATGTTTTCCCGGCAAAACTCGATGACGGCCTCGGTTTCAAGCGTCATGCCCGGCTTGAGGTCGATGAAGGCGCAAGGGTGCTCGCCCCATTTTTCATCTGGAGCGGCAACCACGGCCGCTTCGAGGATGGCCGGATGGCGATAGAGCACCTCTTCGATCTCGAGCGAGGAAATGTTCTCGCCTCCCGATATGATGATGTCCTTCGCCCGGTCCTTGACCTCGACATAGCCGTCCGGGTGGCAAACGCCGAGATCGCCGGTGTGAAACCACCCGTCGGCGAAAGCCTTGGCGCCGGCCTCGGGATTCTTGAGATAGCCCATCATGACGGTATTGCCGCGCAGCATGATCTCGCCCATTGCGATGCCGTCGGCCGGACGGTCCTCGCCGGTTTGCGGATCGGCCACCCTCACCGCTTCGAGGGTGATGAAATTGACACCCTGCCGCGCGGTGAGCCGCGCACGCTCGGCAAGCGGCAACGGCGTCCATTCCTCGTGCCATGCGCAGACAAGGGCAGGACCGAAGCTTTCGGTGAGGCCATAGAGATGCTTGATGCGGAAACCGAGCTCCTCCATGGCCTCGATAACAGCGCTTGGCGGCGCCGCGCCGCCGGTCAGGACATCCACGCGATGCTCGAGCCGCCATTCCGGCGGCCGCTCACCCTTGGCGATCATGTTGAGAATGACCGGTGCGCCACAAAAATGGGAGACGTTGTGCTCCTTGATGGAGGCAAAGATCGCGCTGACCTCGACCTGCCGCAAGCAGACATGAGTCCCGCCGATTGCCGTCACCGCCCAGATGTAGCACCAGCCGTTGCAATGAAACATCGGCAACGTCCACAGATAGATGCTCGTCGAATTGAGCCCGGCTTCGAGGGCATTGCCAAGCGCATTCAAATAGGCGCCGCGGTGATGGCAGACCACGCCTTTTGGATCGCCCGTGGTACCCGACGTATAGCCGAGGCTGATCGGCGACCATTCATCATCGATCGGCGTGGGCGCCTGCTGCGGATCGCCGCCGGCAAGGAAGGCCTCGTAGTCCTGGAATTCCGTGGCTTCTGCATCCGGCTCGTTCACGACCACGACCGCAAGCCGGCGCGAGACTTGCGCGAGGGCGTTGACTACAACTTTCAGATACTGTCGATCGACGAGGACAAGTTTGGCTTCGCCGTGGGACAGACAGAAGGCGATGGTTCCCGCATCGAGCCGGATATTCAGGCAGTTGAGCACGGCGCCCGCCATCGGTACGCCGAAATGGGCCTCGATCATGGCTGGGATATTGGGCGCCATGATTGCGACCGTATCGCCCTTGCCGATGCCGCGCCGGGTCAGCGCCGAAGCCAGACCCCGGGCACGCTGATGAAGATCCCGGTACGTATAGCGCCGCGCCCCATCGATCACGGCGACCTTGTCAGGATAAGCAAGCGCCGAGCGGTTGAGGAACGAGATAGGTGTCAGCGGCGCATAGTTGGCGGAATTTCGCTCCAATCCTGCTTGGTATGTATCGTCCACGGCCCCGCTCCCTCGAAGATGGGGCAGCATAGAGTCTGATTGGAACTCAAGCAAACGGGCTCGGACGCGAGCTTCAAGAAAGCCCGACCAAATTTGATGACCGGGCTTTCTCTCGACGATTTTCATTGCTTTCGCAATGATTGTCGTCTGGCTGGATAACCCGCGGACCACACTGATGGTTCCGGACCTCGTTTCATTCACTCCAATTTTTTCGCCGGCTGGTTCCGTGCATTTGCATCAAATGCACGGAACCTTTCCGTCCCCCATGCGCTGGTTCGGTATGAACCAGACCGCCGCAGAACTCAGAGAAGCCGCAGCCAGCGCGCGTGCCTTTGCCGACAATATCGGTTCGGCGGAACTGAAGCGCAGCTTCCGGGAAATGGCCCGGCGCTGGGAAGCCGAGGCCGAGGAGTGCGAGACCAAGGAACCGGGCAACAGAACTCCCTGGCGCTCCCCGACCGCGGGCAGAAAAACGACGACGAGAAAGCACTGACGGTCTGGAACCGACTTTTCTCCGTTCTTCAACCAGCAACGCTAAGGAGGTTCTCATGACCAATTTCGCGAATATCACCGAGCATATGGAAGTCGTATCCGCGGACGGTCAACATGTCGGTACCGTCGATCAGATGGAAGGCGAGGACATGATCAAGCTCACGCGTGACGATTCACCCGACGGGCATCATCATTTCATACCTGTGGATTGGGTGAGCGGTGTCAGCGACCGGGTGCGTCTCGACAAGACCAGCGATGAAGTCTTTTCGCAATGGCAGCATGGAATGAGCTGAGCCGGTCTTTGAAAGTCCAACCGGCAAGGGGCGTCTCCTCAAGGCGCTTCTTCCCATTTCAGCTGACGATCGCGACGGAATTCGGCAGCCGCGCCGTCATTCACTCCGAGAGTGGGCTCTTACGCCGTTCCGCTGGAACGGCAATCGTGGAGTGAGAAATGAAGAAGCTATTGATGGCCATTGTCGTGGCAGCGCCTGTGGCTTTCGGCCTTGGCGGCGTGAATGGCGCCGAAGCCGACACGAACGTGAAGATCTATCTCGGCATGCCGCACTACGGCTATCAGGTCGGACCGGACTATGTGTACGGCAAGAGCTATGGCTGGTACCGCCCCGGCCGGCACCTCAATCGGCTGAGCTGCGGCGAAGCGCGCCGGATCGTCGGCAACCGCGGCTATCACAATGTTGTGGCGCGCAATTGCAGCGGTGGGACCTATGTGTTCCGCGCCGTGCGCAACCATCGGATCGCCATCGTCTATGTAAATGCCCGCACCGGCGCCGTGTGGCGCGGATGAGGCACGGCAAGAACCCGCTCAGGCAAAGCGGGTTCTTGCCTTTCTGCCAAGAGTCAAAGGCCGTAGCGAATGTGCTCGGCCCAATAGCGATCGAGGCGCTTGAGCGCGGCAACGAGACCCTGGAGATCTTCCGCGGTGACGCTTTTCTCTTCGAGAACCGGCACATGGCCTTCAAAGACGGACGCGACCATTGATTTGATCTCATGACCCTTCGCGGTCAGGCTCAGGCGGACGACGCGCTTGTCCTGCACTGTGCGCTCGTAGTTCAGATAGCCGCCCGCGACGAGCTTGGCGATAGTGTAACTCAGATTGGAGCCGGTATAATATCCTCTGATCCTGAGCTCTGCCGCCGACAGCTTGCCGTCGCCGACATTGTAGAGGAAGAGCGCCTGGGCGCTCGTCACCTGCTGTTCGCTGGCCCGGAGGTCCAATTCGAGCTTGATGAGCTCGAGGAGACAGCGATGCAGCCGCTCGAGCTGCGCAAGCGCCCGCACGAAGTGGTTTTTGAGGAGGGTTTTTTCTATGGTTGAATCGCCAAGGGACTCTGGTGTGCTCTGATTTTGAGTCTCGGGAATCGGTTTTGCGGCCATGATCCGCCTGTACCGGCGGTTGGATTAAGCAGAGGCAAACGGAACTGCTAAAATTGGCTTTATCCCCAAGGAGATAAACCGTCGGTCTGATGCCCCCTTTTGTGCCCCCCCGCCACGCGCGCTGATTGTTGACAAATCGAGCCCAAAACGCCATTTAGCGTGCGTTCGATCTATGCCCTGCTTGGCGTTTGACCCTTTCGGGCTCTCTCAAGACATTGCGGTTCGAATACGGGGACAGGCGACGTCCCGTCCACCGGTTTGTTCACAACTCGAAAGGTTACCGATATGCCGACAGGCAAAGTCAAATGGTTCAATCCTCAGAAGGGTTTCGGCTTCATCCAGCCGGATGACGGTTCGAAGGACGTGTTCGTCCATATCAGCGCCGTGGAGCGCGCTGGTCTGTCGACCCTTAACGAGGCTCAGAAGGTCAGCTACGAGCTGGTCACCGAGCGCGGCAAGACGAGCGCCGGCCATCTCAAGATGATCTGAGATCGCAACCGACTTTGGATTATCCCAAGGCCGAAGCGTCCGCTTCGGCCTTTTTGCATTCGTGTGCGCAGGGCCTGATACATCTCGTTGTTCACCCAACGGATTCCACGCCGTGCACGGCAAGTTATCCACAGAAACGACGCCGTCTGTGGACGGAGAAATTCGGCATATCGACATTCAAGGCGATCGGCGTGACACTCGCTCTCACGATGCCGATGCTGTGGTCCGGTTCGCTACCAGACCCTCCCAAGGCATAGGCGCCGTCTCCTGGCCAGGCTCCCCGAAAGGTTGAGACTGGGACGCGGCAGGAGGCCGGTGATGTCATGAACGGCGGCGCAAAACCGTTCGATGATAGGACACGTGGATTGCAAGAGACGCGTAGTCCGGCGGTCAGGTGGCTTTGGTTGAAAAACACGAAGTCGGTTGATCGCTTTCAAAGTGGACCGTCCGGAAATGGTCATCCTCGCGGTGACTGGACACGGCAAGGAGCCAGCTTTGAACAGGGAGGCGTGGGCACTTCGGTGTTCCGCGCCTTCTTGTTATTGGCGCCGGCGTTACCGACATAAAGGACTGCATGGCGCGTAGACCCAAACCCAAGAGCGACGACGACCGCAAGCTGGACGAGGCACTCGAGGAGTCTTTTCCGGCCAGTGACCCGGTATCGATCGGGCACAATGATCATCCGGGCAGACCTGCCCCTCCACCAGCCGACAAAAAAGACCGGAAATTCTCTTAGGGCATCCCGGCGAAGTGGAATCACTTCGCCGAAAAGGATTCGCGCCAAATCAACATGTTGGAGCAAATCCTCATCGCCAAAGTCTTCAACCCCGGATCAGGTCCGGGGCAGGCCTTTGGCGGGATTTGCTCCAGTCTAGCGGTAGCCCTGAATTTTGTTTGGTCGCCGCTCATCGGCGTGACCCCCTGATAATGATGAAATTCAATCGATAAGGCCCGCAGCGGAGGGAGCGCGCTGCGGGCCATCGACAGGGGTGCCCAATGTTTGGGCAGGGGAACTGGCCTTGGGGGCGGCCAGCGTGAAGGGAACGCCCCACACCGGGAAAGGTTGCGATGGGCTGCTCGCATCGAATGAAAATTTTGCCAGGCCATGACGTTGCGTCATGTAGCCAACCCAGATTTCAGCGGGTGATCGTCTTCTGCAGCGCCTTGATACGCTGCGCGAGGGAAATGACATTGCCCGCCAAACGCGACTGGGGCGAGCGGGCGGGCTTCGCCTCAGCACGGATTTCGACGACGGGCGCCGAAGTGCCATTCACCGGCTCGGCTTCAGCCGGCGCGAGTGCCTGCGCCGCCGCGGCCCTTTGGGGCTCGGCGGTCGCTTCCGCGGTTGCCGCGGCGCTGCGGCCCTCCAAACCCAGTTCGGCAAGCTTCGCTGGCCAAGCCTGGTCGAGCGCGCGGATCTCGGCAGCGAGTTTCTCGCTTTCCTCACCGGCTTCCACGAGACGTTCCTCGATCGGCAGGGTCTTGGCCTGAAGCTTCCAGATGCGGCTCTTAAGGGCGGCGATTTCGTCAGCCTGCTGATTGATTTCCCGGTCCTTGGCCTGAAGCTTTTCCAGAGTCAGCGAAACCGAATCAGTGCGTTGGCTGATCAAGCCCTCATAAGTTGCGACCTCCTCCTCGAGACGGGCGATCTCGGCGCGCAGGCCCCCATCGGCCTTGTCGCGCTGGGCAAGATCGGCGGCCATGATTTCGATCCGGTTGCGGTGGCGCGAGACTTCCGCGGCCTGCTCGGCAAGTTTGGCCTTCATTTCGCCCATGCGCACCTCGAGTTTGCGCGCCATCATGGCGTTCTCGGCCCGCATGCTGTCGCGCTCGGTTTGGAGTTCGGAGACGGTGCCCGGCACCTTGCGCTGCATGCGCCGCGCCCCCAGCCTGACGCCGGAACGCCAGGCGGAGCGGCCAAGGAACAAGGCGATCAGGCTCGCAACCGCGAAGCCCAACCCAAACCACAAGATGATCTCCAGTTGAGACATGAATCCTCTGCACGCTGCCGCTCGTCACCTTGCCATGCAAGGCTCACGGACTGATTCCGTCCGGCCCGAGAAGCCGTCGTCACCCTAGAGCAAATCCCGCCAAAGTTGAAGACTTTGGCGATAGGATTTGCTCCAACATACTGATTTGGCGCGAATCCTTATCGGCGAAGCGGTTCCACTTCGCCGGGATGCGCGCTAGCATAGCGTGTCGATTGTGGCCGTGCGACGGCTAAATCGAGATGGCAGGGCGGATCAGAACGGGTTCCAGCTGGGCTCTTTCGTATATTTGAGATAGCCCACATTGGCACCCAGGCGCGCACCGACGCCGGTACGAATCGGAGCCAGAATAATGTCTCGGTTCTTCTGGAAATTCACACCGAGTCCGCCCACCAGATAAGCCGAGCCTTCCACACCGCCAAAACGTTCTTCATAGATGTCACCGGGCGTCGAGGAATTGTAGACCAGCACCAGCGCGCGCGAACCGTTGCCGCCGAAATCGAAGCCGATGGACGGGCCTTGCCAGAAGATTTTGTAGCGCGGGCCGCTCTTGTAGTAGATCACCCCTTCGCCATAGCGAAGTCCGCCAACGATGGCGCCTGATCCTTCTTCCCCGACAATATAGGCCGTGGGCTCACCCTGGCTTGAAAACACATATTCGACTGCCTCGGCAAGACCGCGGGTGGTCTTCCCGAAGAACTTCTGCCCGGCCATGATGATCTCACCGGATGAATAGGTGTCGTGGCGCTTGGTGGCCGCATCTGCGGCCCTCGCCACGCTGGCCGCGAGACCGAGGCCCAGAAGCTGCAGGGCCTGGCGGCGATTGACAAACTTGCTCATGAAAAACTCCTCAGCGCGTCCTGAATCAGTGGGCCCCGCAAGCGGCTGCCTCATCTCCGAACTGCTGAAACCCAACTGTCTGGCGGCGTACTCTAGGGGCAGCTTGTGGCAGCTTTGAGTCGCAAATTCGGCCCGCCTAAAGTGGCGTTTCTTTGGTTAACAGGCCGCTAAGGATCGCCTGTCAGGCGCCTCGCGCGATGAAGGCCGGATTGTCATAGCCGCGCCCGGCCTTGCCATAGGTCAAGGGCTCGCCGCTCTCGACCTCGACATGCCCTCCGGCTGCTGCCAGGACCGCATGGCCCGCAGCCGTGTCCCATTCCATCGTGCGGCCGAAGCGGGGATAGAGATCGGCCTCGCCTGAAGCCAGAAGGCAGAATTTGAGCGAGGA
Source organism: uncultured Alphaproteobacteria bacterium (assembly GCA_963841765.1). Classification (GTDB taxonomy): domain Bacteria; phylum Pseudomonadota; class Alphaproteobacteria; order Rhizobiales; family Aestuariivirgaceae; genus Taklimakanibacter. The sequence continues at coordinate 138,393 of CAWJDZ010000037.1, read as the reverse complement.
GCCTGCGGATACGATTTTCTGCACCCTGAGGCATTTGAGATAGGCCTCGGTGCGCTCGTCGCGGTGCGAGCGGCTGGCGACCACGACCGGGCCCTGGCCAGAAACCTTGCGGGCCTTGAGCGTCTGCCAGGCGAAGGAGGCGGCATCCGTCTCGGCGTGGACACGGGCCTCGAAAGCGCCCAACCCCGCTTCGCCGCAAAATATTCGGCCCAAAGCGGGCGCGAGCACGATGCCGGCGACAGGTGCCGCCTTTTCGATCAGGGCGATGTTGACGGTGAATTCGCCATTGCGGCTGAGGAACTCCCTGGTGCCATCGAGAGGATCGACGAGATAGAAGCATTCGGCGACGTCCGGCATGACGCCCGCAGCAGACGCTTCCTCGGAAATGACGGGAATGGCCGGATCGAACCGCCTGAGGCCGGCCAGGATGATCCTTTCCGCCGCCTCATCGGCCTCGGTAACGGGTGTCAGATCGCTCTTCGCGCGCGCGATGACGGGATTGGCGTAGATCGTCATGATCTCGCGGCCGGCGGCCAAAGCGAGCTCGGCCAGGGCCAGGAGTTGAGGCGAGGGGGAAATGTTTGCAGTCATGATGGCGCCGCTATGCCCGCCCGCTCCGCCACGGTCAATGCGGAAATATCTAGTGTTCCCAATCCTAAGTTCGCATCATCTTGCCGCGCCTCTGAGCGAACTTCGGATTCGAAAGAACACTAGCAAATTAATGATTTCAGTGTGCTTTTGAACGCGAAGTTCCTGAAAATGCATGCGGCCTGAAAAACAGGAACTTCGCGTTCAGCACACCGCCGCGATCTGGTAAAACAGACGACGAATCACCTTGAGGAAAAAGTTGACAGCGATGCAGCAGAGCCATTTGAGCGATCTCGATCTTGCCGCCCTTTTGTGCAGCCGTGTCTGTCATGACGTCATTTCGCCAGTCGGCGCCATCACCAACGGGCTCGAGCTGCTCGAAGTCGAGGATGACGAGTTGATGCGCAACATGGCGATGGACCTGGTGCGCAAATCGGCGAAACAGGCCTCCGCGAAATTGAAGTTCTGCCGCATCGCCTTCGGCGCGGCGGGCTCGGCGGGCGCCATCATCGACATGGGAGAAGCTGGAGATGTCGCGCGGGCTTTCGTCGGCGAGGAGAAGATCAAGCTCGACTGGCAGGTGCCGCGCGAGAACCGGCCCAAGCAGCAGGTCAAGCTCCTGCTCAACATGATGCTGATCGCCATGGGCGCGATCCCGCGCGGCGGCGTGGTGAAGGCGGAGGTCGTTGAAGGTGGCTTTTCGGTGCGAGCCACGGGGGAAGGGGCAAGGATCTTCGAGAAGACCGATCAGGTGCTCAAGGGGTTCGCCGCCCTCGAGGAGATCGATGCGCGGCTGATCCAGCCTTACTACACAAAGCGCCTCGCGGAAGAGGCCGGTATGCCGCTCTCGCTTGCCCTCGACGGTGGCGATGTTGTGGTTAGCGCCGTCGCGGAAATGGCCAAGCCCGTCGCGGCAAGCGCTTAAACCCAAGAAAATCCCGGCGCCTAGCGGCACCGGGATTTTTCAACCCCTTAGGCTCCCCAGCGAAATGTCAATTTCGGCGCATGATTTTGTCGGTCAACGGTACCATTCCAATCATGCGGCTCACGCGCTCGCGCGCATGTTGTCGTCTTCGTGCGGCGCGCCTTCGCGCAGCACATAGCCGCGGCCCCAGACCGTCTCGATGAAGTTCTTGCCGCCGGCGGCGGTGGCAAGCTTCTTGCGCAGCTTGCAGATGAAGACGTCGATGATCTTGAGCTCGGGCTCGTCCATGCCGCCATAGAGATGATTGAGGAACATCTCCTTGGTGAGGGTGGTGCCCTTGCGCAACGAGAGCAGCTCCAGCATCTGATATTCCTTGCCGGTCAGATGCACACGCTGGCCGCCGACTTCGACGGTCTTGGTGTCGAGATTGACCAGAAGATCGCCGGTGGTGATGACCGATTGGGCATGGCCCTTGGAGCGGCGCACCACGGCATGGATGCGCGCGACGAGTTCGTCCTTGTGGAAGGGCTTCGTCATATAGTCGTCGGCGCCGAAGCCCAGGCCTTTGACCTTGTCCTCGATGCCGGCAAGACCGGACAGAATGAGGATGGGCGTGTTGACCTTGCTCACGCGCAGCGATCTTCAGCACTTCATAGCCCGACATGTCGGGCAGATTGAGGTCGAGCAGGATGATGTCATAGTCATAGAGCTTGCCGAGATCGACGCCTTCTTCGCCGAGATCGGTGGTATAGACGTTGAAGCCTTCCGACTTGAGCATCAGCTCGATGCTTTGGGCCGTTGCTGTATCGTCCTCGATCAGCAGAACTCTCATGCGAATCCCCTTTATCGGCCCCGGGCTGCGACGCCTTTCCAGCGCGCGGGACCAGCACCCCTGGCCGTGCAACTATCAGTTAACGCTGATCGTTAAGATAGCCCGGAAAGGTTAACAAAACCTAATCCAGCTGAATTTACTACAGCCATACCCACGTCCCGCATCCCGTGCCGCAACTTTAGCCGAAATATGCAGCGGCGATTTACCCGGCCTTAAGGTTACCCGCCCAAGATGTGTATCGGAGGCAGTCGAATCTTCAAGCTAGTTGATTCGAACCGTTGTGCCTAGGGATAGCCGGGGAATCTCGAGGCTTGCCGGGCACGTGTGTTGAGTTAATGAGGGTTTCCATGCGTTCGTCACGAGAGACGCTTCTCAGGCTGCACCGTTTCCGGACCGAGGAAAAACGGCGGCAGGTCGCTGATATCGAGGCGATGATCGCCGATCTCATGCGCAAATATGACGATCTCGACGCCCAGATCAAGATCGAAGAGCAGCGCACCGGCGTCACTGATCCAGCCCATTTCAACTATTCGATGGCGGCCAAGTCGACGCGCGGCCGGCGCGACAATCTCCTGAAGACCGTCGGTGACCTCAAGGACCAGCAGGCGGCGGTCCAGGCGCTGCTGCAGAAGAGGAAGTGGAGCTGCGCAAGCTCGAGCTTCTGGCGGAAAAGGACACTCGACCATCGCCCCGCGACCCGGGGCGCCACGACCGGCTTCGCGCCGCGACAGGCAGTGAGCTCAGCCGCAGATCATGCGCGTGACCGCTCCGGCGCGCCTTACCCGGATTTCCAGCGATGCCGACAGCGATATCGGCGCGAAGGTTCAGAGGACGTTGGCGCGAAGCTAAAGTTTGTGGCGCCGCAACCGCTCATAGAGAGGGCCGCGCCTCATCGGCGATCTTCGAAAGCGTGCTGGTGAGTTCGACGGCGCGCGCCCGCGGCGTTGCAAAGCCGGTCGACGCCCACACCGCATTGTACCAATGCGGCGCCCAGACGCCGTCGAAGCTCTTGGGCCCTTTGGGCCAGGACAGCATGCGCCTCATCGAAGGCAATGCCGCAGGCCTCGCACAAGCGCGGTGAGCGCGCCGCGCGGATCGGCCAGCACGTCATCGGCATCGATCACCGCGCGGCGCACGGCCGAGTCGATCCGCGACGAGGTCGAAGATCTCGGCCTGCTCGACGAAGCCGATATCGCGCAAGGAGACATCGGACCATTTCCGCGCGTAGCTCGCGAGCACGCGCTCGGGCGAGCGGATGAGAAAGGCGTTGGTCACGCCGTGAATCCAGGTGCGGTCAAAGCCCTTCAGCATGTGATGGGTCATGTGCTTCTGGTAGAAGACCGGCTTCCTGCGGGCGGCGGTGCCAGACAGGCAGCGACGAGGCGGTCCCAGTCGCTTTCATTGGCGGCGATGATCTCGTCGCGCATCGGATGGTCATTGCCGTGGGTCTTGAGCGAGAAGGCGTAGAAGGGCTCGTCCCAGGCGAAACAATCGGCGCGGTTGCCGAAGGAATACATCATGGCGGTCGAGATGTTGCGCGGTCCCGACCACATGGCGATGTGATGGGCTCATCACAGTGCTCGTCGTCGCTTCGCGCCGGGCAAAGCGCCTGGTAGAGATCGGTGAGCCGCGCGGTCATCGGGCCTGCGCCTGCCCAATCGCCCTTGGTATGCGAGCGGATGGCGCGACGCGGCCGGCCGTCGATCTCGCGCACCGGAATGAGGCCGGCGAAGGTGCCGGTGACGAAGGCTTCATCGGCGCCATAGACGTCATAAAGCGAGAACTGCTTCTCGAAGACCGGGATGCCGTTCTCCTTGCACAGGCGGATCATGGCGCCGCGGGTGATGCCCGGGATGCAGTATTGGCCGCGTCGAGGTCCACACTTCGCCGCGCCTGACGATGAAGAAATGGGTCGAATTGCAGGTCGCGACGAAGCCAAGGGGATCGAGCATCAGGGCTTCGTCGGCGCCGGCATTCACGGCCTGAACACAGGCGGTGATGCAATTGAGCTTGGAATGCGAATTGAGCTTCTGGTCCTGCACGTCGGGCGCGCCGCGACGGACATTCACGGTGTGCAGTGTCGAGGCCCCTGGCCACGACTTTCGGGCTTGGGCGTCTTGTATTCGGGGATGATGACGATGGTCGCGGGCGAGATCGTCACGCGCGGATCCTGATAGGGCGTAGCCTTGACGCCGCGCGTCACCATCAGCCGGATATGGACGCCGTCGCTCATCTTGTTGGCATCGAGGCAGTCGAAGATCCGCTCGACCAGCTCCTGCGGGGCTAGGCCGATATCCATGAAGATGGCCTTGGCCCCTTCATAGAGCCGTTCGATGTGTTCGCGCAGGAAAGGCGACGCCGCCGCCATGGATGCGCAAGCCCTCCCACACGCCATCGCCCAGAATGAAGCCGGAGTCGAACACCGACACCATCGGCCTTGGCGCGCGGATAGAGCTTGCCGTTGATCGAGATCAGGATGTCCTCGTTGCGCGGATCGACCTTGAATTCTTGCGTCACGATGCGGCTTTCTCCTCCTGTTCGCTCAAGCTGCGCGGGTCTTGTTGTGCCTCGGGCACGGTTCCCCAGGGCCGCTCCAGCGCGAGCTCCGGCCGCGGGGACTGATCGCCCGACAGCACGCGCTCGATTTCGGCCTGGGCGGCCCGCGATATGTCGATGATCGTGTCAATGTCGCCGGCGTGCCGCGCCGAGCGGCGCATGAGCGCCTCGTCGTGCTTGCGAAACAGGCGCGCGGCCTGTGCGGCTTCATAGGGGTGCTGACCCAGTGCGACCAGCGCATCTTCGGCCATGGCGAGCGAGGAATCGAATACCTCCCGATAGACATGCCTGACGCCGGCATTGAGAAGCGTCATAGGCATGCGGACGGTCGAAGGCGCGCGCGAAGATCTCGAGATGCGGGAAGCTACGCTGTGCGGTCTCGATGATCTGCATGGTTTTCTCGCGATCATCGATGGCGATGACCAGGATTCTGGCGTCGGCGGCGCCCGCGGCCGCGAGCAGATCCTCGCGCGAGGCATCGCCATAAAAGACCTTGAAGCCGAAGCGGCGCAGCGCATCGATCTGCTCGGCATCGTGGTCGAGCACGGTCGCCTTTGAGCCGTTCGCCGCCAGCACTGCGGCCGACCGTCATGCCGAAACGGCCATGCCCCAGGATGATCGCCTGCGATCCGGTCGGCTCGATCTGGTCGGCCTCGCGCTTGGGGCTCATGCCAGCGAGCCGCGGCTGGATGACGCGGGCATCAATCATCATCAGAAGAGGCGCCAATGCCATGGAGACCGCCACGACGGCGACGAGCATATTGGCCTGCTGCGCGGCGAGCAGGCCGAGCCCCGCCGCAAAGGAGATAAGGACGAAGGCGAATTCGCCGCCTTGCGCCAGCGAAAAGGAGAAGAGCGAAGCCCGCGGCGCCTTCATGCGTGCGAGCCGCGCGATGCGCATAAAGCACGAGGAGCTTGATGATGACGAAAGCAAGCACCGCGCCGATGATCAGGGCAGGTGCCGAGGCGATGAGCCTGAAATCGATGCCGGCGCCGACGGCGATGAAGAACACGGCAAGCAGCAGGCCCTTGAAGGGATCGAGATCCATCTCGAGTTCATGGCGGTATTCGCTTTCGGCGAGCAACACGCCGGCGAGGAAGGTGCCGAGGGCCGGCGAGAGGCCGACGGTCTCCATGAGAAGGGTGATGCCGACGACGAGCGGCGAGCGCAAGGCCACGAAGATTTCGCGCAAGCCCGATCATGGCGATGAGGCGGAAGAGGGGGCGCATCAGATAGCGCCCGGCCAGCACGATGAGGGCGACGGCGGCGAAGACGACGAGCGCCTGCTGCCAGGCGGGCAGGCTCGACAGCGCGCTGTCACCATGCGCTGCCGACTCGGCACCGGTCGCAAGCAACGGCAGCAGGGCCAGTATGGGGATGACGGCGATGTCCTGGAACAAGAGGACGGAGAAGACGGCTTGGCCGCCCGATGTCTTGAGCTTCCCGCGCTCGGTGAGGCTTTGCAGCACGATGGCTGTCGACGACATGGCGAGGATGAGGCCGATGCGTGATGGCCGTCTTCCATCCCGTGCCGAAGCTCATCGCCGCGAGCGCGAGGGCCGCGGCGGTGCCCGCCACTTGCAGGCCGCCAAGGCCCAGGATCGGCTTGCGCAAGGTCCAGAGCTTCGAGGGCTGCAGTTCAAGCCCGACCAGGAACAGCATGACGATGACGCCGAATTCGGCGAAATGCAGCACGTCCTGGCCTTCGCTGCCGACGAGCCCCAGGGCCGAGGGCCCGATCAGCATGCCGGCGATGAGATAGCCCAGCACCGAGCCCAGGCCGAGGCGCGTCGCGATCGGCACCGAGATGACGGCGGCGGCGAGATAGATGAAGGCGCCGAGCAGAAAGGCATCAAGTTGCATGACGTTTCTTCTGGGGCCGCAGCCTGGTGAAGGCAAGCGGCAGGCCGTAGCCCTGGCAAGCCGCGTCATCGGGTCGATGTGGCCATCGCGCAGGCCCGATGAGGCCCTGATAGTCGCTGGCCTTGAGGCTCAGATCCTCGGCCGTCAGCCAGCGTCCGGCGAAGACGGTGAAGGGTTCGAGATAGGCCATGCCGCACAGATGCGCCGTCTGGTTGATAGGGGCTGAGCAGTTCGGCGATCTCGAAGCGGTTGCGGCCATGGCGGCGATAGGCCGCCTCGACGCCGCCTGTCGACAACGCGTTCATCAGGAACTTGCCGCTGAGCTTGTTGCCGCCTGGCCCATAGGCCCAGCCCAGTTCGAGAACGAGATCGAGCCATTCCTTGATGATCGCCGGGGCAGAGTACCAGTAGAAGGGATGCTGCAACACGATGAGATCATGCTCGAGGAGGAGCGCCTGCTCGTGAGCGACATCGATCGTGAAGTCGGGATAGGCGGCATAGAGATCGTGAAAGGTGATGTCTTCGAGGTCGCGCACCACATCGGCGAGAACGCGCTGGACATGTGACGCGGAAAGCCGGGGATGGGCGAACAGGACGAGAATTTTCATGGGTCCGCGAAGGATAGAGGATGCCGACCGAAACGGGCAATATGGGGCGCTTTGAACCCTATCGCCGCGACGTCGATTGGACCAAGGCCGAGCAGCTCCGGTCCGGCCGGGCGCGAAAGAGTTCCCCCTGACCGCCGAGGCGAAGCGGGCTGCAATCCACGGGATTGGGAGTTATTGCCTGTACTGCTGGATGCGGGTGGTTCTCAGACCCGCCAGGCCATGCCTGTCGATCGAGCGCTGCCAGCTCAGATATTCCTCGACGGTGAGCGTATAGCGCTCGCAGGCCTCTTCCAGGCTCAACAGCCCGCCCCGGACGGCAGCGACGACTTCCGCCTTGCGGCGGATGACCCAGCGCTGATTTCCGGGGGGCGGCAAATCCGCAATGGTCAGCGGACTGCCATCGGGCCCGATGACGTAATTCACGCGGGGACGCAACTGACCGTTGTTCATCACCATACTCGACTGGGTACTCACACTAACACCTGCGCTAGACTACGGCGGGTTCGCTTAAAATTGGGCTAAGCAGTTCCCGAACAATTCGCAAATCTTGCGCCTAGGTCTGCGTCAAATCAGGACAGATCCGGCCAAAATTGACGTTTACAACGGGGGACCGAGCCGCCATTTATCGCCCGATGAACCAGACCGACCCCCTCATCGACGCAGGTGCGCCGCTCCATCGGCCTTGCCGGCGATCCGGCCCGGACGCGGATCGTCTGCGCCATGTCGGGGGGGGTCGACTCCTCGGTGGCCGCCGCCCTGCTCAAGCGGGCGGGCTATGATGTCGTCGGCATCACGCTCCAGCTCTACGATCATGGCGAGGCGGTGCAGGCGCAAGGGTGCCTGCTGTGCGGGTCAGGACATCCATGATGCAAGGCGGGTCGCGGCCCAGCTCGGCATTCCCCATTATGTGCTCGATTTTGAAAGCCGCTTCCGGGAAGCGGTGATCGATGATTTCGTCGCGAGCTATGTCGCGGGCTACACGCCGGTGCCCTGCATCCGCTGCAACCAGACGGTCAAATTCGCCGATCTCCTGGCGCGCGCCCAAGAGCTCGAGGCAGCGGCGCTGGTCACGGGCCATTATATCGAAAGCCGGCCGCGGGCCGACGGCTCTGGGCATCGCGACCTCTTCACGCCCGCCGACATGGCGCGCGACCAGAGCTATTTCCTCTTCGCCACCACGCAGGAGCAGATCGACTATCTGCGCTTTCCTCTGGGCGCCATTGCCAAGAGCGAGACGCGCCGCATCGCGGCCGAGACTCGGGCTCGCGGTGGCGGACAAGCCCGACAGCCAGGATATCTGCTTCGTGCCCGAAGGCCGCTATGCCGATCTCATCATGAGGCTCAGGCCCGATGCGGCCGAGCCCGGCGACATCGTGCATGAGGATGGCCGCGTGCTCGGCCGGCACAAGGGCACGGTCATACTTCACCGTCGGCCAGCGGCGGGGCCTCGGCATCGCCGAGGGCGATCCGCTCTATGTGCTGAAGATCGATGCGCAAGCGCGGCTGCGTCGTCGTCGGACCGCGCAGATCCCTGCTCAGGCATGATATCGCTCTTGCGCAGGTGAACTGGCTCGGACGGGAGCCGCTTGATTCGACCCGGCAGCCGGTTTTTGCCAAGATCCGCTCCACCCGGCCGCCCGTCGCGGCTGAAATCCGGCACGAGCCGCACGGCACGATGGTCAGCATTGCCGATGGCGAATATGGCGTGTCGCCGGGACAGGCTTGTGTTCTCTACGAAAACACAGGGTCCTGGCGCGCGGGTCCTGGGCGGCGGTTTCATCGCCCGCGGTTTTCCACTCACGCAAAATCGGAGCTTGCCAGAAGCACTATCCATCGTCACATAATTGCGAAAAATGGGAGCAGGAGAGAGCCATGCAGGGCCATGCCCGCCGCACGCTCGCCGAGATTGACAATCACGATGTCATGCGCGCCTATCGGCGCTGGGCACCCGTTTACGATGCGACTTTCGGCAAGGTGGTCGAAGCCGGCGTGAAGCAGGCCACTTCCGTCGTCAACAGATATCATGGCCGCATCCTCGAAGTCGGCGTCGGCACCGGCCTGTCGCTGCCCCATTACAAGCACAGCCTGAAGGTCACGGGCATCGATCTCTCGCCCGACATGCTGATGCGCGCGCGCGAGCGAGCGGATAAACGCAATCTTCGCCATGTCGAGTCGCTCATCGAGATGGATGCGACCGCGCTCAAATTCGCCGACGACAGCTTCGACATCAGCACGGCGATGTTCGTGATGACGGTGGTTCCTGACCCGGTCCAGGTGATGAACGAGCTCATCCGGGTCACCAGGCCCGGCGGACATATCGTCATCGTCAACCACTTCAGCATCGACAAGGGCCTGCGCGCGGTCGTCGAAAAGCGCCTCGCCCGCTTCTCCGACATCCTCGGCTGGCGGCCGGACTTCCCGGTCGAGACGCTGATGGTGAGCGGCAAGCTCAAGCTGGAAGAGCACCGGCCTCTGAAGCCTTTCGGCTTCTTCACCTTGCTGCGCTTCCAGCGGCTCAATTGATGGAAAGAAACAGTCTGCTGTTCTGGCGGCGCTACCTGCACCGCCCGCTCGGTGTTGGCGCCGTGGCACCGAGTGGGCCGAACCTCGCTCGGGCCATGATCGAAACCCTGGCGCCGGGGGACAGTGACACAATCGTCGAGATCGGTCCCGGCACCGGTCCGTTCACGCGCGCTCTCATCGCCTCCGGCATCGAGCCGTCACGGCTCATCCTGGTCGAGTTCGATGCAGAATTCGTGCGCCACCTGCGGCAGAGATTTCCGGGCGTCAATGTCCTGCAGGGGGACGCCTCGCAGCTGCCGCAGCTCTTGAAGGCGCAGGGGCACGGCACCGTGCCGAGGATCCTCTCCGGCCTGCCGCTGCGCAGCATGCCGAATAGCGTGCGTTCGGCGATCACGCGCGCCATGGCGACGTCGCTCGCCGTGCAGGGCGCGCTGGTGCAGTTCAGCTACTTCGTGGCGCCGCCGCTCGCCGAAGCGGAAGTGAAAGCCTGCGGCCTCACCGGCAGGCGCGCGAGAGCGGTGATGGCGAACATTCCTCCCGCCTTTGTGTGGCATTACCGCAAGAACGCCGTCTGACAGCTGGCCTGTCAGCATGACGCGCGGTGACGTCATGCATGATCTGGACAAACGCCCGCAGCCTGTGCGAGGTTGCGTCCCCGCAAGCCGATAGCGTCATTTTCTTTGTCGAGCCAGCTTGCGGAAAAGCCGGCGCCGATGCCGGCATCATCACTCCGTCCGAGCCTGTCATGAACGATGCAGCGCGTATGATGAGTTTGCCGTCCGCGGTGGAGCGCACGCCCCTCGCCGTCGCGGTGCGCGGGCTCGTCAAGTGCTTCGGCGACGTGCGCGCGGTGGACGGCATCGACCTTGACGTGCCGCGCGGCATGATCTTCGCCATTCTCGGGCCCAATGGCGCCGGCAAGACCACATTGATGCGGATGCTGGCGACGCTGGCTGTGCCCGATTCGGGCTCGGCCCAAGTCATGGGACACGATCTGGTCGGGGCGCCGCACCAAGTACGGGCCAGCATCGCCATGACCGGCCAGTTCGCCTCGCTCGATGAGGACCTGACCGGACGCGAGAACCTGCTGCTGCTTGCCCGCCTTTGGGGCTTTCGCGGCCGCGAGGCAAGAAGGCGGGCCGATGACCTGCTCGCCGCCTTCGATCTCGCCGACGCGGCGCAGAAACAGGTGAAGGCCTATTCGGGCGGCATGCGGCGCAGGCTCGATATCGCGGCCTCGCTCATCGTGACGCCAGGTGTCCTGTTCCTCGATGAGCCGACCACCGGCCTCGATCCCAATGCGCGCCAGGACGTGTGGCGGATGATTCGGGCGCTTGCCGAGAAGGGCGTCACCGTCCTGCTCACCACGCAATATCTCGACGAAGCCGATCAGCTTGCCGCCCGCATCGTCGTCATCGACAAGGGCAGGAAGATCGCCGAAGGCACGAGCCGCGAGCTCAAGGCGGCGACGGGCTCGGGTTTCCTGCACGTCGCGCTCGTCGATCCGGCGCGCCTCGATGACGCTCAGAGTCTCCTCGAGAAGCATCTCGGCGCAGAGGTCCAGCGCAGTCCGGTAGGCGCGCAGCTGTCGGTGATGACGGGCAGTGCCGAGGCCGCGAGCCAGGCGATCGGCGCGCTCATCGCGCAAGGGATCGAGCTTGCCGATTTTTCCATGGGCTCGCCCAGTCTCGAGGAAGTCTTCTTCGCGCTTGACCAGCGGAAAGCGGCCGGCTCACCAGGATGAAGGAGAGCGATGCATGAGCGATACCGGCACGACGCCGCTCAAATCGCGGCTCGACATGGTGGCGCCGCCCGGCCCGCCTTCGGCTTTCTCCAACGCGCTCGTCTTCGGCTGGCGCGCCATTCTCAAATTCAAGCATGTGCCCGAGCAGCTCTTCGATCTGGTGATGACGCCGATCATGTTCACGCTGCTGTTCACCTTCGTCTTCGGCGGGGCGCTCGCGGGCACGCCCGGCACCTATCTGCAGTTCTTCCTGCCCGGCATTCTTGTCCAGACGGTGGTGTTCAATTCCGTATATTCCGGCATGGGGCTTTCGACCGATCTCGGCAAGGGACTGTTCGATCGCTTCCGCTCATTGCCGATCTGGTCGCTCGCTCCCTTTGCCGGCTTGATGGTGGGCGACATCCTCCGACATCTGATTGCCGGCGGCATCATTCTGACGGTCGGCCTCATTCTGGGCTATCGTCCGGAAGCGGGCATACTTGGCGTCATCGCCGGTTTCGCGCTCCTCATCGCCGTCGGTTTCGGCATGGGCTGGATCTTCATCGTGCTGGGCTTGCTGGTGCGTACGCCGAGCACGGTGATGACCGCGGGCTTCACCTTCATCTTCCCGCTGGTCTTCGCCTCCAACATCATGGTTGAGCCCGCGACCATGCCGGGATGGCTCCGGGCTTTTGTCGACGTCAATCCAGTCTCGCTGATGACGAGCGCCATACGCGGCCTCCTGGCCGGCAATGCGGCGCTGGGCGATGTGCTCCTGGCGCTCGCCGCCCCCGCGGCGTTGACGGTGTTGCTGGCACCCGTCACCCTCTGGCTCTATCGCAGAAGCGACCGATAGGCGGGGAGGCATGAGCTCAATGGAAAGTCATCCACTGACCGGTACCATCGGCGCTGAGATCACCGGAATCGATTTGCGCCAGCCAGTTTCCGATGACTTGGCGCGAGTCGCTCGAGGATGCGCTCGCGCGCCACCAGGTGCTGTTCGTCCGAGACCAGCATCTCTCGCTCGATCAGCTCAAGGCCGTTACGCGCGCATTCGGGCCGCTGATGCGACTTCCCTATGTGCAACCATTGGCGGATGAGCCGGAAGTCATTCGCGTTCTCAAGGAGGCCGATGAGCGGGGCGGCGTGTTTGGCGGCGACTGGCACACAGACTTCAGCTTTTTGGAGCGCCCGCCGGCGGGCTCACTCCTCTCCGCCGAGGTTGTTCCGCCCTATGGTGGCGACACGGTTTGGGTAAGCCAGGCGGTGGTCTGGGAAACGCTGCCCGAACCGCTTCAGCAGCTGCTCAGGGGGCGCGATGCCATCCATGTCGGAAAACCATATGGGGTGAAATGGGCGCCGTCCGTCAAGGAGCGCGCAGGCGCTTCCATCAAGATGACCCGCGGCGACCCTGAGGCCGATATCGAGCGGGCTCATCCCGCCGTGATCAGAAATCCCCTGACCGGACGAGCCGCCTTGTTCCTCAACCCGCTCTATGTCACGCGCCTGGACGGCCTGAGCGAAGCGGAAAGCCGTCCAATCCTCGATCAGATCCAGCGCCATGCGACACGGCCGGAATTCTGCTGCCGGTTTCGCTGGAGCCCAGGCGCGCTCGCCATATGGGACAATCTGTTCACACAGCACTATGCTGTAAACGACTATCAGGGCCATCGCCGGCTCTGTATCGCACGACCTTCGCCGGGCAAAAACCGCGCGATCTGGCGCTATAGCCTGTCGGAAGACGATGGCGTCGCGTCGACGCTTCTGGCTCTATCGTAAAAGTGAACGGCGGGGCGATGTTCCCCCGCAATATGGGATTAAAAGCGCAAAATCGGTCTCGCGGCTTGACTTGCGCTATGTGGCAACCCTATATCGCCCCAACGATCCTGGGGCGGAGTAGCTCAGTTGGTTAGAGCACGGGAATCATAATCCTGGGGTCGGGGGTTCAACTCCCTCCTCCGCTACCATCTAAATTCCCATGTGATAGCCCGCTGGCACGACAGGCGGATGTGGGCACCATGGAGCTCCTCGAGCGCGACTCGCCGCTGAAGGACCTCGCCGGCTTCCTTAGGGATGCAGTGGCGGGATCGGGTCGCATTGCTCTCATCCGCGGCGAAGCCGGCATCGGCAAGACAGCGCTGATCGAGCAATTCCTGGCCGCGCATCAAGGCGGGACGCGCATCCTCATCTGGCACTGCGATGCGCTGTTCACGCCGCAGCCCTTGAGTCCGCTGAATGACATTGCGTTCCAGACCGATGGCGCGCTGCTCGAGCTCTTGCGATCGGGGGATGCGCGGCTGGCAATTTTCGACGCGCTCTTGAATGAGCTGCGTAGCGGGAAACCGACGATACTGGTCTTCGAAGATGTTCATTGGGCCGATGCCGCGACGCTCGATCTCCTGAAATATCTGAGCCGGCGGATTCGCGCGACGCCGGCGCTGATCGTGCTCAGCTACCGCGATGACGAGCTCGACGCGCGTCATGCGCTATGGTCGCTGCTCGGCAATCTGCCGTCCGAAGCGACGAGGCGCGTCGAGCTTCGCCCGCTCACCGAGGCGGCGGTGGCAAGCCGTGCCGACCGTGCCGGGCGGTCAGCCGAAGGACTCCATGCGCAGACCGGTGGCAATCCCTTCTATGTGACCGAACTCCTGGCGAGCCCTTCCGGCAGCGTTCCGGCGACGGTCCGCGAGGCGACGGTGGCGCGCGCCATGCGACTGTCGCCGGAAGCGCGCTGCATGCTCGATTTCTGCGCCGTGGTGCCCAACCGGGTGGAGCGGTACCTGCTCGAGGCAGCGGCATCCTGCTCCGCGTCAGTCCTCGATGAATGTATGGCAAGCGGGCTCATCCTTCAGGAAGGCGACGTGGTGATGTTCCGCCATGAGCTGGCCCGGCAGGCGACGGCCCGAACACAACGCAGCTGTCGCTTGTGGCAGCGAACACCGCCTTTGAAAAATGGCTCCGCCGGCAGTGCACGGTGGACGACCGCGCACTCAAACGGAAGCACGGCCTGATGCGCAAGGATGCGTTTCGGTTTCTGCGGGCCACCTATTTCAGATGGGCCAGTGAGATCGAGGCGCTGCTTCCCGATCTGGCGCACGCGCCTGCGGTCCTGGCGGTCAGTGACGCGCATGTGCAGAATTTCGGAATTTGGCATGATCTCGAAGGCCGGCTCGTCTGGGGCATCAACGACTTCGACGATGCAGCGGTGATCCCCTATACGGTCGACCTGGTTCGCCTCGCGACGAGTCGCCTGAATCGCGAAAACTTGAACTTGGCGATGTGGATAACGTCAAAGTCGATCGCCAGCTGCTGCAGGCCATGGGCCACGAGATTGGCGCGGTTCACGGAACAGTTCGCGCCGATGCAAAGCGGATAGCCGAACATTTAAGAAGGATGGATGCAAACTGGCTGGTCAGAAATACAAAAGTGGCCGAGGACTTTGTCCGCGCTGACTTCGATGCGTGGAAGCGCGCCACCGGAAGCGAGGCGAAGGGGCAGGATGACCGCTAATTTAGTGATCTCTGTCGGCTGATCCCTCCGCCAGGGCAAAGACCGAGCAGGGCGTGGCGATGCCCCGCAGCATGTGCTCGCCCAGAGGGATGAGCGCCGTCGTCGTCTCGGCTGCCACGGCACCCGAGATCAGCACGCTGCGGCCCAAGGGCTTGCACAGGCCTTCCAGCCTGCCGACAAGATTGACAGCTGGGCCAATGGCAGTGAAATCCAATCGGTCGGCCGTGCCGATATTCCCCCACAGCATCTCGCCCATATGCACGGCCATGCCGAAGGGCAGGGGCGGCAAGCTTTGCTTCGCGCGCTCCTCGTCAAGGCGGACCATGCCGGCCTGCGCCGCGACGACTGCGCGGATTGCCGCATCACATGCTGCGGCGGGAGGTTGGTCACCCAAAGGAAAGATCGCCAAGACACCGTCACCGATGAATTTCAGTACCTCGCCGCCAAAAGCGTGAACAGCACCGGCAATGCGCTCGAACCAAGCATCGAGTGCGGCCACGACTGTCGCTGGCGGCGTTGCCTCCGACAGTTCTGTAAAGCCGCGCAAATCGCCATAGAGCAGGACTGCCTGGATGGTCTCGCCCGCGGCGCGGCGCAACTGACCGTTCAGCACTTGGCCTGCACTTCGCCGACCGAGATAAGTCTCGAGCAAGACGGCAAGCGTCGAACGCGCGACAAGGGCGGCGAGCGGCGCCGCGGCGAAGCGTGCGACCTCGCGCAACAGCACAATTTCAGTTGTGGTAAGTGGCCGTGAGAGCGCCCACGCGATGAGCGGTCTGTCCGACAGCGCATCTTGTTGCGATACCGCGCCCGCGACCGTCTCGTGCACGATGCCGGTACCGAGCCCGCGAAGCCAGTCGCGCCCGACATCTTCCTCCTGAGGCTGAGTTCCGCCAACTGAACCGAAGCCTAAGGCCTCGATCACAGCATCGTTCTCACGCCACAGCCACGTCCTCCGCGCAATGATCGGATGGGGCGCGGCAAGTGTCAGTGTTGCGCCGCTAAGCGGCAAGCCGTCGGCAATCAGCCGGGCACTGAGCGCCGTCAGGAATTGATCACCGCCCGACAAGGCGCTCGCCTCGTCGAGGAGCCAAGTCAACGTGGAAGGCAGTTGCATATGACAATCATGCAGCAGTGATCACTTTCTTGCCCATGGGATAGTTTGTCAGGACATGGCGGCATCTTGCCAATGCCCGACCATGATGCCACCGTCCGACGATCACTCAAGGAGAATCCCATGGTCGAACCGATGGTCGTCCGCCGCGAAGTCGAGGTCGCGGCGCCGCCGGCGACAGTCTTCGCCTTTCTCACGGATCCGGACAAGATCCTGCGCTGGATCGGGACGGAAGCGAAGGCTGAATCGCATCCCGGGGGAATCTATCTGGTCAATGTCGGCGGCAAGAACATGGCGCGCGGACAGTTCACCGAAGTCATTCCCGTACACCGGCTCGCTTACAGTTTCGGCTGGGAAGGCAGTGAGCAAGTGCCGCCGGGATCGAGCCTGATCGAGATCGATCTCGTTGACAAGGCGGGCGGGACCCTGATCCGCCTGACCCATAGCGGCCTGCCGGATAAGGCGCAGTGCTCCGCTCACGAAGAAGGCTGGGCTCATTATCTCGACAGGCTGGCGGCGGCCGCCGCGGGCCGCGATCCGGGACCTGACGTGCCTCGCAAGAGCTGAACAACAAGCGATCACAGGTCCTTCTCGGCAAGCTCGCGGAATTCATCGGGCACCGAGCGTTGCGCGCCGAGCTGGACCGAGGCATAGCCGGCCGCACCCCACCCGAAACGCCCCCGCACATTGTCGACCGCGCGGTCAGCGGTGATGCGCGCCATGCCGATACGACTGCCGGGCTTGCGCTTTTCATCACAGAGTCCGAGCGACATTTCCAATTGCAGCGGACGATCCTTCTCCAGATGCGACACCGAGATTGCCAGCAGCGAGATGGTTCGCTCGTCGGGATGATCGGCAAGGGCCGCCCGCACCAGCTCCTCGGCGATCTCGGCAATGATCGCGGTTGCGGCAATCGGAGCTTCGACAGTTATCGAGCGGGTGATGGAACGCATGTCGGCAAAGCGGACCCGCACCGTCACCGTGCGGCCCGGGCGTGACTTGGCGCGCAAGCGCGTCGCCACGCGATCCGCCAGATGCCGCAAGGCAGGCCCGAAGACGCGTTCCTCGGCGGGCCTCTTTCCGAGCGCCGATTGGGCGCCCGCCGATTGCGCCCGATGCCCGGTGCGGATCCTGCGCGGATCGCGATTGGCGGCGAGCGCCGAGAGCTTCTCGCCGGCAGCGGGACCGAGCAGGCGTGCCAGGGACCAGCCGGGCGCCTTGGCCAGTTGGCCAATGGTCGTGATGCCGCTGGCATTGAGCCTGGCCTTGGTCGCAGGCCCCACGCCCCACACCAGCTCGACCGGGAGATCCGCAAGAAAGGCGAGCTCGGTTCCGGGCTCGACGGTCACAAGGCCATCGGGCTTGGCGACCTGCGAGGCGATCTTCGCCAGATGCTTGGTCGAGGCGACGCCGATCGAGATCGCAAGACCGAGCTCGGCTCGGACACGGCGGCGGATCTCCTGCGCGATCGCAGCGGGTGAACCGAAGAGATGGGTGCAGCCTTTCACATCGGCGAACGCCTCGTCGATCGAGATGCGCTCGACCAGCGGCGTGAAATCGTTGATCACGCTGATCGCCGCATCGCCGAGCCTCTGATAATCCTTGAAGTTGCCGCCGACAAAGACAAGGTGAGGGCACAGCTCGCGCGCTTTCCGGCCCGACATGCCCCCATGAACGCCAAAGGCCTTGGCTTCGTAGGAGGCGGCGAGCACCACGCCGCCGCCAACGGCGATCGGCTTGCCGCGCAAACTCGGGTCCAGGAGCTGCTCGACGGAAGCATAGAAAGCGTCGAGATCGGCATGGAGAATGGTGGCGGCTGTTTTCATTGGAACAAAATGAGAACGAATGCCTCGATTGTCAAGGCGCGGACCGGTATGAACCAAGGACCGTGACAGAGGACCAGGGAATGGATCTGCAGGCGTTCAAAGAGTTCGGTCTCGGAGGCCAAGCCGCCCGAGGGCTTGAGCCTCGCTCTCCAGGCCCTGTGGTGGGACGCCAAGGGCGACTGGGAGAAAGCGCATCACCGTGCGCAGGAGCGGGACGATGAGGCCGGCATGTGGGTGCACGCCTATCTCCACCGCAAGGAAGCCGACCTGTCGAATGCGGATTATTGGTATCGCCGCTGCCGCAAGACGCCGCCCAAGGTCAGCCTCGATGCGGAATGGGAGAGCCTCACGCGATCTTTTCTGGCGCAGAAGCCATGAAGGTGGAGACGCCTCCGTTCGGGAATGCGGGATATTCGGAAGCGTCTCCTGTCCCGCTTCGAGGGGGAGAGAAGCGGTTTGTGCTGTCCAGGCCATGGGTGATATTTGTCGCCACACACCACCCCGCACGGCGCTGCTGCGTACGGAAACGGAGCAGGTGCTCACCCAAAAAGGGATGCGCAATCGAGCCCTGCAACAGCTATGCCAGGATTGAGTTCAGGGCGGCCGAGAGACAGCTTCGGATCGACCGCGCATGAAGCCAGCCCTCGGCATGACCACTCCCCTCATGGACCTGACGCTCGAGCTCGTCGCGCTCTGCGAGCGCAGGATCGACGAGCCGGACCCCGATCCGCATTGGGTCGAGAACGACGAACTCAGGACCTTTGCCCACGATCTCCTGGCGCATCGGCCGAAAGGCGCCTTCCGGGTCTTCGCCTATGGATCTCTGATCTGGAAGCCGACCTTCACCAGCGCCGGACGCAAGCGCGGCATCGCCAAAGGCTGGCACCGGTCCTTCTGCCTCGAGCTCGACCGCTGGCGCGCGACACCCGAGCAGCGCGGACTGATGATGGCGCTCGATCATGGCGGCAGTTGCGCCGGGCTTCTATATGAGCTTCCGGAAGAGGCGCTCGATGAGACGGTCTATGGGCTGGTCTGGCGCGAGATCAGCTTCAGGCAGGATCTCGAAACCGTGCGCTGGCTGACCGTCGAGAGCGACGAGGGCCCGGTCAGAGCGCTCGCCTTTTGGGCCGGGCCCAAGGGTCGGCGCATCCTCCGCAAGCTGCCGCTCGAAAAAGTTGCGGCGGTCATCGCCAGAGCCTGCGGCCACCTTGGCTCCAATGCCGCCTATCTCCACAGCACGGTTCTACATCTCGCCGAAGCGGGCATCTATGATCGCAATCTGTGGCGGTTGCAGAAGCTCGTGGCACGCGAGATCCGCGCGCTCCATGGCTTGAAGGAGGGCTAGAGCGCGCTATGACTTTGGTCCGACACACAACCCTCACCCTTAGGCGCCCGCCGAAGGCGGGCCTCGAAGGGTGGCAAGCGGCGAGCCGTTGTCCATGGATCATGCTTCGAGGCTCACAACGCTCGCGCGTCAGCATGAGGGTGTTTTAGTCGAGCAACTGGTTTTTAAGCCTTCGCGCTAGTAGTCGCCGGCATCGATGCGGGCGATAAGACGAAATCCGTCATGGCGCGATCTTGAAGCGCGCGCGCGCCGCACGGAACCCGTAATTCGTCAGTGCATGAGTACGCCGCCATCGACAATGAGATCAACGCCAGTAATGAAGCTCGCCCCGTCGGACAGGAGAAAGAGTGCGGCATTAGCCATATCATCGGTGGTGCCGATGCGTTTCAGCGGCACGTAGTCGGCGACCTGGCGGCGCACTTCCTCGGTGTCCCAGCGCGCCTGCAGCGGCGTCAGCGTCGGGCCGGGACAGATGCAGTTGGAGCGGATGCCGTCGGTGGCGAGTTGCGTCGCGAGCGAGCGTGAAACGGCAGAAACCGCGGCTTTCGATGCCTGATAGGCATCCTGCGGCTTGAGATCGCCCCGCATCCATTGAATGGTGGAGAAATGGACCATGGCGCCGCCTTTGGTCTTGCGCATGAAAGGCGCCGCGGCACAACTCGTCAGCACCATGCTCTTCAGATTGATCTCCATCACTTCGTCCCAGACCGCGAGATCCATCTCGACCAGCGATTTGTCACGTCCGAACCACAGAACGCCTGCGACATTGGCGAGATAATCAAGCCGCCCGCTGCGCGCATAGGCGGCGGCAATGGCCTTTTCGACGAAAGCACCGTCGCGCAGATCGCCTTGCGCGTAGTCTACCTTCAATCCGGCTGCCTTCAGGCTGTCTGGGTAGGGCTTCACATCGATGGCGGTGACGGCAGCACCGGCCTTGGCGAGCGAAAGGGCAATGGCTTCGCCCATGCCCCCACCCGCGCCGGTCACGACGGCGGCTCTATTCGAGAAATCATAGTTCGGTGCTGGCATGGGTTTCCTTTCCCGTCATATGGTAGCTGCATTTCAACGGCAGCAACTGGGCAAAACCCTTCGACGATACCGTATCGCGGGCACGCGCCTGGCGCTGATGGCGTTCACTTCAACTTGTCGATCAGCGCCATGGCAGCCGCCGGCGCCTTGGGCTTGAAGCCGTTGATCATATAAACGAAGACGTCGCGCGATTTGGGCGAGCTCTTTTCCTGAGGACCGATGCGCTGGAGATCATCCGGCGTGCCGCCCTGCGCCCACAGCTTGGCACGTTTGGCCCATTCATCCAGCGCCTTGGGCGCATAGCCGTTGGCGTTCTTTTCCGAAGCGCGCTGCAGCCTCGCATAGACGAAGGATGCGGTCACATCGGGAATCTCCGGGAAAGAGTCCTTGTCGGTCAACACCGTCGCCACCTTGTAATCGCGCAACATGGCGATGAAATCGGGGTTACGGAAGCTCGGGTGGCGCACCTCCACAACATGGCGCAGCGCGCGGCCTTCGATCGAGGAGGGTAGAAGCTTGAGGAAGGCCTCGAAATCCTGGGGCTCGAACTGCTTGGTCGGCAGAAACTGCCAATTGATGGGCCCGAGCTTCTCCTTGAGTTCGACGATGCCACTGTTGACGAAGCGCTCGACCGACTGCCCGGACTCCGCGAGGACACGGCGGTTGGTGCTGAAGCGTGTACCCTTTACCGAAAAGACGAAGCCGTCAGGCGTCTCGTCGCGCCAGCGCGCAAAGCTCTCCGGCTTCTGACTGCCATAGTAAGTGCCGTTGATCTCGATCGAGGTCAGATGCTGGCTCGCATATTCAAGCTCGCGCTTTTGCGCCAGGCCCTTGGGATAGAAGGTGCCGCGCCACGGTTCGAAGGTCCAGCCGCCGACGCCGATCCGGATGCTGCCGTTCTTGGCCATGGATCGTCTTCCTTGAGGTTCGCTCGCGTTGGGCGGCGAAGATACAGTCTCGCAGCCGACACTACCTTTGCGCTCCTGTCAATTTATGGCAGCAACGGTGACGCCTGATGAGCGGGCGCCTGCCGTGTCCGCCACGTTTCTGCTTGGTGCAAGTGACCTTGCGGTAAATACAGGCCTTTGAAGTTCCTGCTGAATTTTCATTTCTTGGGAACCATCCACCGCATGTCGGGTTTTGCTTGCAGTCTCAGCGGCAGGAGCCGTCCCGTAAGCTGAGGCAGGGCTCGCTCCCAAGATTTCAAAATCTCAGGAGCGAGCCTTTCCATTCGCCGCTTTGACAAATCGTTGAATTTCTAGAAGTTTGGCGCCCTCAAACGAGGAGTCGTCATTCATGCGGGTCAAGTCCAAGGTCATCATCACCTGCGCCATCACCGGATCGATCCACACGCCGTCCATGTCACCCCATCTGCCGGTGACACCCAACGACATAGCGCAACAGGCGGTCGATGCGGGCAAAGCCGGCGCGGCGATCCTCCATCTCCATGCGCGCGATCCCAGGGATGGCCGGCCGTCGCCATCGCCGGAGCTCTTTCTCGATTTCTTGCCGCGCATCAAGCAGGCGACCTCGGCCATCATCAACATCACAACTGGCGGCGGGCAGGGCATGTCGCTCGACGAGCGGCTTGCCGCAGCGGAACGCGCATCGCCGGAAATGACCTCGCTCAACATGGGCTCGATGAATTTCGGCCTCTATCCGATGCTCAACCGCTATAAGGACTTCGCCCATGACTGGGAGCGTCAGCACTTGGAGCGTTCGCGCGACTTCATCTTCCGCAACACCTTCAACGATATCGAGCAGGTGCTGAAGCGGCTGGGCGAGGGTCATGGCATCAAGTTCGAGTTCGAATGCTACGATGTCGGCCATCTCTACACGCTCGCCCATTTCCTCGACCGCAAGCTGGTCAAACCGCCGCTCTTCGTGCAGACGATCTTCGGCATTTTGGGCGGCATAGGTCCCGATCCGCAGAACGTGCTGGTGATGCGGGACACGGCCGAGCGCCTGTTCGGCGAACAATATCACTGGTCCGTTCTGGCGGCGGGACGCTTCCAACTACCCTTCTGCACCATGGCGGCGACCATGGGCGCCAATGTGCGTGTCGGGCTCGAGGACAATCTCTTCATCGGCAAGGGCAAGCTCGCCGCATCCAATGCCGAGCTCGTGGCCAAGATGCGCCATATTCTCGAAGAGCTCTCGATCGACATCGCTTCGCCCGATGAAGCGCGGCAAATGCTCGAGCTCAAGGGGGCCGGGAACGTGAAGTTCTAAATTAGTCCTCGATGATCGGCACATGCGGCGCGGCCTCGCGCGGCATGTGTCCGGTGAGACGCGGGTCGGGATGGATCTCGACGGCGACCTGGTACGGCGTGAAGCCCGCGCGCCGGTAGAAGGCAAGTGCCGCCGGATGATCGAAGGTGCAAGTATGCACCCAGAAGCGCTCGATCGGCTTCGCCCAGGCGAGACGAATGGCCTCATTCATCAGGAAGCGGCCGGCGCCCTTGCCGATCGCTTCCGGCACAAGGCCCAGAAAAGACAGTTCGCATTCACCGCGACCGGAGAAATCGAGCTCGAGCAGCCCCAGGATCTTGTCCCGATCGAAAAGCCGATAGATCTCGATCCTGGGATCGCGGAATATCCGCAGGAGCTCGTGATCCGGCATCACCAGGCGCGAATACCACAGCCAGCTCTCGCCTATTGCTTTGAAGAGGGTTCGATAAGCGGCGAGATCCGCATCGCGCCAGCGTTCGAGCCTGAAGCGATCGCCGGATACCGGCGATGGCAGGACAGGCTTCGCTCGCATCTCCAGGAATGTTGCGACATTGGCGACGTGACGCGGCGGGACGAGGGAATAGCCTCCGGGCAGGGCTGGCGTGACATTCGGCATGGCGCGTACCCACCCGCTGCCCAGCCGATTGTCAAGGGCAGTGCTATATTTGCGCATCGGATCATCCGAAGACCGCTGATGGCCGGGTTTAACCCGGCCACGAGCTTTTCGGTCCGATGCGCGCTACAGACTTACCGACAGGCCGCCATCGACAGCCAACACATGGCCGTTTACATAGGACGCGGCTTCGGAGGCCAGGAAGACGACAGCGCCGCCGAGTTCATGAGGCTTGGCCCAGCGACCAGCCGGCGTGCGGCTCTCGACCCATGAAGTGAAGGCCTTGTCCTCGAGCAAAGCGGTGTTGAGCTCGGTCGCGAAATAGCCGGGTGCTATGGCATTGACCGTTACCCCATGGCGGCCGATCTCGGCGGCCATGGAGCGGGTCAGCCCATGGAGGCCCGCTTTCGCCGCAGCATAGGCGTGGATCGTGGGACGTCCGAGAATGGCCGCCACCGATCCGGTGTTGATGATGCGGCCATATTTGTTGGGCAGCATGAGCTTCGCCGCGTCGCGCGCCAGGCGAAAACAGGCCGAGAGATTGACCGCGACGACGCGGTCGAAATCGGCATCTTCCCAATCGGTGAGCGGGCGCCTGTGCTGGATGCCGGCATTGTTGACAAGGATGTCGAGCTTGCCGTGCCTGGCGATGATCTCTGAAAGCGCCGCGGTGCTTTGCTTTGGATCGGCCACATCGAATGCGAGGTGATCAGAGCTGAGCTTACGCGCAGCCTCGACGAGCGCGATCTCGTCGCGGGCATTGACGATCACGGTGGCGCCATGCTCGGCGAGCGCTTGCGCCATGGCGAAGCCGAGCCCGCGCGATGCACCGGTCACCAGCGCCACGCGCCCGTCGAGAGAGAAGCGGTTGGTCATGTGGGGAGTGCTTTCGACTAAAAGAGAGCAGGCGGAGACGAACTCCGCCTGCTCATAAGAAAGAGATGACTTATTTGCCGATGCAGGTGTCGGCGGTGTCCGGCGTGCACACATCGAGGCCGGTATAGGTCGGGTCGGTCGGATTGGCCTTGCCGTCCTTCATGTCCTTGAAGAACATCATGGTCTTGTAGCCCATCTCAAAGGGCCGCTGACCAACCTGGCCCTTGGACAGGCCTTCCTTCATCAGCTCCATCTGCACGGGCAGCGTGTCGGCCACCACGAGAGCAAGCTTGCCTGAATCGATGCGGTCCTTGTATTTGCTGACCGTGGCGCGATAGGCATCCGGAATGAATTGCGGGAAGCCGCCGGTCGGGACGAACGCGTCGAGATCGGGAAGCTTGCCCAGCGTGTCCTCCAGCTGCTGCACCGAACGTGGGAAATCGTCATCGGTATAGAGCGGGCAGCCATCCGCTTCCGTCCAGCCATTCTCGCCATTGAGGCGGTCGCCGGGCGATGCCGCCGACTGCTTGCCGGACAAGGTGTCGCGAATGCCCTGCATGCGTTCATTGTGGTTGGCCGCAGCCGCGCCACCCGATTGAATGCAGATTGTTCCGCCCTTCGGCTTCAGCTGCTGAACGATCTTGGCGAGATTGACTCCGATGTCGTAGTTCTTGGTGCCGACATAAGCGATGCGGAGATCCTTGTTCTCGGGCAGCATGTCGGAATCCCAGGTGAAAACCGGGATGTTGGCTTCCTTCGCCGCCTGCAGTGCGACCGCCATGGCGGCTGCGTTCGAGGGTGAAACGGCGATGCCGTCCACCTTCTTGGCGACGAGATCCTGCACGATCTGCACTTGTTCTTCGCCGCCGCCATGTTCGCCGGGGCCGATATACATGCACTCGAATGCGCCGTTCGATTCAGCCTTCGGCCTTCTTGCAGCCATCGCGCGCCTGATCAAAGAACGGATTGTTCATATTCTTCGGCACAAGAGCAAAGGTGTATTTCTGCTGGGCCATGGCGCCGGCGGCGCCAATCGCCAGAAGTCCGGCGACGATCGCCGTTCCGGTCAGATATTTCAGCATTGGGGTTCCTCCTCTTTTACACAGTGCTGTCTACTCAATCCGACGGCCCGCTCTCTCCTGCGTTCCGTTTTTTCTAGCGGTGCTTCCTCGGAAAAATCCTCTCGAAAGTGGCAGCAATCAGGGATTTGCCGCCGCTCTGCATGCCGAGAAGAACCGCAAGAATGATGAAGGCGCCGACGAATGCGCCTTGCCAATTGGAATCGATGCCCGCCATCAGCAACGCGTTGCGAATGACTTCAAGCAAGGCCGAGCCGACCACGGCGCCGAAAGCCGTGCCGGCACCCCCCATCAGGTTTGCGCCACCGATGACGGTGGCGGCGATCACGCGCAGCTCATAGGACTGGCCGACCGCGTTGATCGCCGAGCCGCTGTAGCCAAGAAGGATGAGCGATGCGATGGAGGCGGTGAAGGCCGAGAATACGTAGGCGAAGAACTTGATCCGGTCGACCGGAACGCCGGTCAGCCGGGCGGCCTGCTCGTTGCCGCCGATCGCGAAGAGATGGCGGCCCCAGGCGGTGAAGTTGAAGGCGAAGCCCGCCGCCAGCGCGAAGACGACCATTGTCCAGAAGTGCGAGGACAGTTGCGGCAGCCAGTTGGGAAGCCAGCTGTCGGGCGTGTGCAAGGGAAAGCGCCATTGGCCGATCGCCTTCACAATCGGGGCGTCGGGACCAAACTTGTAGAGCATCTGATTGCCGGAGACCACGATCGCCATCGAGCGCGCGATGGACATCATGCCGAGAGTCACCACAAAGGACGACATGCCGACATAGGCGACGAAAAAGCCGTTGACCGCCCCGCAAATAAGGCCGGCGGCGAGGCCCGCGCCAAAGGCGATGTACCAGGGATATTCCCAGGTGAGGCACAGGCCGGCAACGATGGCGACCAGGCCCATGATCGAGCCGACCGAGAGATCGATGCCGCCGGTGATGATGACCACGGTCATGCCGACCGCCATGATCCCGAACAGGGAGAAATTTCGGCACATATTGGCGAAGTTCTCCACCGTGCCGAAGGCGTTGGGCTCATAGAGCGCCATGCCGAGATAGAGGACGGCCAAGGCCACCATCACCCAGAAGGGCTGGCTGGACAAAAGCTTGCCGGCCCAGGTCTGCTCGCGATTCTGAACGACATCCGAAATCGCGGCGTGATCGGTTTCAGCGATGGCCTCGACGTTTCTAGGCGGCACGGATCGCTCCCGTGATCAAACCGGTGATTTCTTCCGGTGAGGTTTTCGCCGTATGCTTGTCGGCGACCTTGGCGCCGCGACGGAGCACGATGATACGGTCGCTGACGGCAAAGACGTCCGGCATGCGGTGGCTGATCAGCATCACGGTCACGCCCTGTGATTTGAGGCGGCGAATGAGCTCCAATACCTCCGCCACCTGGCGCACCGAAATCGCCGCCGTCGGCTCATCCATCAGGACGAGCTTGGCTTTGGAGAGCCTCGTGCGGGCGATGGCGACCGCCTGGCGCTGGCCTCCTGACATTTTGCGCACGAGATCGCGCGGCCTTGTCTCGGATTTGAGCTCGCCGAACAATTCCGCCGAGCGGTCGATCATCGCCTGCTTGTCGAGAACGAGGAACGGCCAGACGCCCTTCTTGATCTCGCGCCCGAGAAAGACGTTCTCGGACGCGGTGAGATTGTCGGCGATCGCCAAATCCTGATAGACGACCTCAATGCCCTTGGCACGCGCCTCGATCGGCCTGTGAAAATGGCAGACTTCCCCTTCGACCGCGATCTCGCCCCCGCTTGGCGGGAAGTTCCCGGCAATCAGCTTGACCATGGTGGATTTGCCGGCGCCGTTGTCGCCCATGAGACCGACCACTTCGCCGGGCTCCAAGGAAAAACTCACTTCGCTCAGCGCTGTGATGGCACCAAAGTTCTTCGACACACTGCGAACGTCGAGCAAAGCCAAGCGGGTCCTCCCGTAGCGCAGGGCTCTTGCCGGCCTGCTCACCAACTACCCGAAGGAATTTTGCATAGCTTCGCCGGGCTTGTCGAGCGCTTTGCGGGAGGCGTCAGAATTGTCATACTATAGATGGCTCTGGTATTTCCCCCCCGCATTCCGTTCCCCGGCGATCACGAGAACGGCGGTGGGTTTGCCAGGATGACGGAACAGGAGACCGCTTCAATTGTCCGTATGCGACATCTTTTCCAGGTTCTGGTCGGCGCGGCGAATGGCGGCCTCGAAACGCTCTTCGAGGGTCAGCATGTTCTTCTTCGGCTCCTGGTAATAGGCCGAAAGCTTCAGCAGGGAGATGAAGGTCTTGTTGATGATGCGACCCCAGAACTTCATCGGCCGGTCGAAGTCGAACAGCAGGATGACCCGCTCCTCATCCGTGTCGTTCCACACCTCATGCTCGTAAGTATCGTCGAACACGAAGATCTCTCCGGGGCGCCAGATCTGGATCTTGTCGTCGACCCGGAGGCGGCACTTCTCGGCATCCCTGGGGATGATGAGCCCCAGATGCGAGCGCAATATGCCTTTCGAAACGCCGCAATGCGCAGGAATGTGGTAGCCGGGGCTCAGGATTGAGAACCACGCGGTCTGCAGATTGGGCACGCTCTCCAGAATGCGGGTGGTGAGCGGCGCCTGGCGGCAGTTCTTTTCGCTCTTGGTGCCGAAGCCATAAAGGATGAAGGTGCGCCAGTTGTTACCCTTGGCGATGCGCATCTGGTCGGGCGACACCTCCTGGAACAACGGCACGGCCTCGCGGTGTTTCAGTATCTCGACCACCTCAGCCCGGATGCCTTCCCAATTGTCGACGAAGGCCTTGAGGGCCGGGAAATCCTTGCTGTCGTGGATCGGCATGTCGCCGACCAGCGACTGACGCCCGAGGAAGCCACCGAGGCCGCGAATGACATACTGTCCGGCTTTCTTGAGACGTTTCTGCCGCTTCTTCTTCTTGGGCTTCTGGCCTAGCGTCACTTCGGTATTGGCCATCTCATCCTCTTTAACAAGCAACCGGCGAAGGCGTCCGTGGGCGCCCCCTCGTATAGCATTCCCGCCCGATTTTTCACTTTAACTTACCGTCACGGACCCTCGCGCGGGGCTGCTCAGGCTGGCTCTGTCGCGATTGTCTTTCCGTTTGACAAAGGTATTAGGGCAAATGTGGGTCAGGACGCAACTCAGGATCGACGGCTCGAGATGTGGAACTCGCTCGCCAGGCGAAGGTGATCAAGCGGCTGGCCGGTGAGCTTCTGCCCGCGAAAGCTTGGGTCAAATCAACATTTTGCGGCCAAGAGGCAAGAGGTTGATTGAGGTCCTGCAATGCCTGAGCCTGTCAAGTCGCACGCCTCTTCTGTCAAGCCCATCCGCGCCGCTCCTCTTAAGGTGACAGCATGCAGAATCCTTGGGAGCTCAGCCGATGAGCCAGGCAAAAGACGACTTCCTCGCCCGCTCGAAGCAATTCTGGAATCCCGGAAAGACATCCGACTGGCAGCGCATGGGCGTCGATCTCGTGATCGACCGGCGCGAAGGCTACTATCTCTGGGACATGGACGGGCGCCGGCTTATCGACGTCCATTTGAACGGCGGCACCTATTCGCTCGGCCACCGCAATCCGGAAGTGGTGGAGGCGGTGCGCGAGGGCATGGCCTATTTCGACATCGGCAATCACCATTTTCCCTCGATCATGCGCACCCATGTGGCGGAGATGCTGGCGAAGCTGACGCCTGCCGGCCTCACTCGCACGATCTTCGCCTCGGGCGGTGCTGAGGCGATCGACATCTCGCTCAAGAGTGCCCGCCATGCCACCAAGCGGCGCAAGATCATCTGCATCGAGCGCTGCTATCACGGCCATACCGGCCTTGCGGTGCAAGTGGGCGACGACCGGTTCTCCAAGCTCTTCCTGTCGGATGCGCCCTCGAGCGAGGTGTCCAAGGTGCCGTTCAACGACCTCGACCGCATGCTCGCAGCCATCGCGGTCGGCGATGCGGCCTGTGTCATCATGGAGACGATCCCCGCGACCTATGGTTTTCCCATGCCGCAGCCCGGCTATCTCAAGGCCATCAAGGAAGCCTGCGAAAAGGTCGGCACGCTTTATATCGCGGATGAAGTGCAGACGGGTCTCATGCGCACCGGCGAGATGTGGGGCATCGAGACCTATGGCGTCGTTCCCGACATGCTGGTGACCGGCAAGGGCCTGTCGGGCGGCATCTATCCGATCGCCGCAGTCGTCGTCAATGAGACGGCCGGAAGGTGGCTGACCGAAGACGGCTTCGGTCACATGTCAAGCTTTGGCGGGGCAGAACTTGGCTGCCTTGCCGCCGCCAAGGTGCTGGAAATCTGCGCGAGGCCCGAGACGCGATCGCAGGTCCACTATATTTCCGCCTATATGGCCGAGGGCCTGCGCCAGGTGCAGCGGAACTATCCTGACTTCTTCACCGGGATCCGGCAGCGCGGTATCGTGATGGGACTCGAATTCAACCACGACCAGGGCGCGGTCTATGTGATGAAGCATCTCTACCAGAACGGCGTATGGGCGATCTTCTCGACGCTCGACAAGCGCGTCCTCCAGTTCAAGCCGGGGCTCCTCATCGATCGCGACATGTGCGACGAGATCCTGACCCGGCTCGACGCCTCGGTCGCGCTGGCGCAAGCGGAAGTCTTCGGCGGCAGGGCCAGAAGTACGATGACGAGCGCCAGGCCCTCCTATGCGCGCCAGTCGGCAGCCTGATGCATGTCCTCGCCTGACGCGTCGCTCCAGATTAAATTGGGGGAGTTGCAGCGCATCGCGGACGCGGCGCTCGCATTCTATGAGCTGCCGCCCGGTGCCTCGGCGATGATGATCAACCTGTCTGAGAACGCGACCTATCGCGTCGATTCCGGTGGCCGGAAATGGGCGCTGCGCGTGCATCGCGAGGGCTATCACTCGAAACAGGCGATCGGCTCAGAGCTCGCCTGGCTTCAGGCCTTGCGCCTGGACGGGGCGGTCACGACGCCCGTTCCCTTGAAGGGCATGAATGGCGAGCTGATCCAGATCGTGGCACTTCCGGGCCTGCGCTCCCGGCACGTTGTGCTGTTCGACTGGGAAACGGGGGCCGAGCCCGATGAGAGCGAACTGCTTGGGCCTTTCGAGGTGCTAGGGACGGTGACGGCGCGCATGCATCTCCATTCGCGGGGCTGGGCACGGCCCCGAAATTTCGAACGCCTGACCTGGGACTTCGAGGGCGCCTTCGGCAAAATGGCGCATTGGGGCTCGTGGCAGGACGGCATGGGGCTCGATCCGAGCAAGGTGAAGCTCTTCCAGCGCGCGGTCGATCTTATCGAGAAGCGGCTTCAGAGGTTCGGCAAGGGGCATGAGCGCTTCGGGCTCATCCATTGCGACATGCGGCTCGCCAATCTCCTGATCGATGGCGATGAGACCAAGGTCATCGATTTCGATGACTGTGGATTCAGCTGGTATCTTTATGACTGCGCCACCGCACTCTCCTTCATCGAGCACCGGCCCGACGTGCCGGAACTGGTCGATGCCTGGGTCAAGGGCTATCGCGGCGTGGCGCCGCTTTCGGCCGAGGACGAGCATGAGATCCCGACATTCGTGCTCTTCCGCCGGCTTCTGCTCGTCGCCTGGATCGGGTCGCATGCGGAGACCGATCTCGCGAAGTCGATGGGCGTCGCCTATACGCATGGCACCGTCGCTTTGTGCGAGCAGTATCTCGCCAAGTTCGCATAGCTGGATTTCCCTTGCGTCATGTGGAATATTTGTCCCTAGTCTGTTGGACTAGTGAAAAGTCAGGGGCGGCGCATGATGAGCCTGATTGATCGAAGATCGGTTGTCTTCTTCGCAACAGGACTTGTTCTTGCGGCTGAGGGAGCACGCTCTCAAGAAAAGCCAGAATTTATAGACGCGGCAACGCTTTCCGACATTGGTGGTCGTCTGAGTGGCACAACCAAAGAACTCATGGCGCGTTTTGCGGAGCGGGCCGAGGGCGAATGGATCAAAGAGCTCGATGATGACATTGGCCGTCTTTTCAATGTGCTGTTCAAAGTGCAGGTCTCAAAATTCTATGCCGAGATGCTCGAATATGATGCCACCATACTCGGAAAAGCGGTCAAGGAAGATGACCTAGACAAGGTGACGGACTATGTCCGCATTAGTCATGAGGACATCAAGGTCAAGCTTCGGGGGATAGAATTCCAGATAAATTGGGGCGCGACGAGCAGCGATATTTCTGTCGAGATCAACACGATCACGACCTACAGCAAAAAGCCCGTCAATGGATTCGAGATCAGCTTTTATATGCTTGGCACAGGAACTTCCGCCCCACCGTTCAGGGTTTTCAAGGATCTGACGACGCCGTCGAAAGATTCCGTGCCGCCCGGGCACTACATCATCCACGTGATTCAAATGCGCAACTCCAAGCGCGAGGTGCGGCTCGCGACGACGCGGACGATCTGGGGCCGGCAGCCCGAGGAAAAGATCGAGATCGGCATTGGATGAAAAGGCTTCTCGCCCTCTGGCAGCAGGCTGGCCGCTATGCCGTGGCATTAGCGGCGATCTTCACCGGCCTCATTTTTCAGCCGCCGGGACATGCGCTGCAAGGCAGCGCGCTCAATTGGAAGCTTCTGGCGACTACCGTCATCGCCTTCATCATTCTTTTCGCGGGAAAATGGTTCGCGCAGAAAAGCCGGCCCGTCGTAACCATCGTATCATTCCTTCTCGGCGTCATGCTGGTGATCGCCTATTTCTACTGGTCGCAGCTCTGGTCTTGCGAGGTCGGACCGGGCCGGGTGGTCATCGGCTCGGTGTTGAAATCGGATGCCGCGGCAATTCTTGCCAAGACACCGAGCACCTCTTGCACCGACTTATTGCTCTATTTCGCCAGCGATCCGCGGCGGGTCTATGAGGAGAATGCTATTTTCTTCCGCGAAACGGTGTTGGGAATGCTTTACTTTGCCATGATCGTTGCACTTTCTGTGGGCCTCTTGGGTCTGACGCGGAAGCCGTAGTTGCCGGCTTCGGAGATTCAGGGAAGGAAGCTGCGATCAAGTCCCATCTGATCGGCGAAGGGTTTCTCCTGAGCAAGAACCGCGCTGAGCGTGGGCGTTTCGATGTGGCGGCGGAAGTAAGCATTGAGCTTCCGAAAGTGCGGCTCGATGCGGTAGCCCAGATAGTGGAACAGGATCAGGTTCGAGACGACGGCGATGTCGGCCACCGTCAGTTTGCCGCCGACCAGGTGGCCATCGGGGTCCAAGCTCTCGAGATAGGCGAAAGCCCCGGGCGCCGCCTTGTTCTTGGCGGCATCGATCATGGCCTGGTTTGCCGGCACATTGCGAATCTTCGGACCCACGATCTGGTTGTGGAAGAGGGGATGTATCACATTGCGAAACAGCTCGGAGCCCGCCCAGGCGTCGAGGTAGAGAGCTGCGCCATAATCCCTGTCATCGGCCGGGAGCAGCGCCGGCTTCGGGTGTTTGCGTTCGAGATAGGCGACGATCGCGGTCGAATCCGCGAGCCGGAAGCCCTTGTCCTCGATCGCGGGAATGAGCCCGGTCGGACTGATCTCGCGCCAGTTCGCCGGCGGATTGTCGGGAATGACGGGGATCACGATCTCGAGATCGAAGGGTATTTCCTTGAGCCGCGCGGCGACGATCACTTTGCGCGTATGGACGGATAAGGGCACACCATAGATCTTCATCTTCCACTCCTCATGGACTTGCACATTGCACGATAGTTCTTGTTCGAATGATCAGGGCCGCGCTCAGGCCGCGCGGTGGACCGGGAACTGAATCTCAACCAACGCTCTTTCAAATCCGGGCTGGCCGATGACGGGTTCGAGAAAGACTTCCCGGCACGGACCTGCGATCTCGTATTTGTTGGCTTCGATCCAGGTCCCGATGGCGGCGAAGGATGAATGGCTTGCCGCATTGGTCCCCGACCTGACGATGGTCGCCATGGTCTCGACGGCCGGAAGCTCACCGGCCGTCAGCGCTGAATTGCCGGGCAGACGCACGGGCGCATTCGAGAAACGCCTCAGCGAGAAGCCGATTTCGAGATCGAGCTTCTCGTCCTCCACATCGTTGCGCGCCACGACGATCAGCTTGTCGCGGAGCGCCGGGCGGATCTGCCGGGTGCCTTCCTCGGCGATGCTGCGGACCGCAGCCACGGCCTCGTCCATGCCCTCAAAGAGCCGCCGCAGGGAGAGAAAGGGCTGCGCCGGCACGGATTTGACGACCACATCATAGCCCTCGATCCGGCCCTGGCGATCGATCTCGGCAATGCGCGATTCGATATGGCGCAAGCGCGCCTCTTCGGTGCGCAGCGATTGCTCGACCTGCGCCCGCTTCATGGTGAGCATGCCGCGCAGCTCCGCAGGGGAGATCTGATTTTCGAGCAGCGGCCCGATCTGCTCCAGGGAAAGGCCGAGCTCCTTCAACGCCAGGATACGGTTCAAGCGCGGCAACTGGCGGATGCTGTAATAGCGGTAGCCGCTGCGCGGGTCGGTATGATCGGGACGCAGCAGTCCGAGCTGGTCATAGTGCCGCAATTGCCTCGTCGACACCTGGGCAATCTGCGCGAATTCACCAATCCTGAACATCGACATTCCCTCGTTCGGCATCTCATGGAGAGGTTGTGCGGGCTTGACACAGTGTCAAAGTCAAGCGGAAAAACCGGGAATACCGGTCAGGCCGTCTGCGCCGCTCGGTAGTTGCGCGGTGACGTCCCGGTCCAGCGATGGAAGGCGCGCGAGAAGGCCGACAATTCCGAATAGCCGAGGAGGAAGGCGATCTCCGAGAAAGGCAATTCGCGCTGGCGCACATAGACCAGCGCCAGATCGCGCCGCGTCTCCTCGATGAGGTCCTTGTAGTTGAGATTGTCGCGGGCAAGCTCGCGCTGGATGGCGGCCGGCGTCGCCTTGACGGCTTCGGCGACGGCCTCGAGTGCCGGATAGCCCTCCGCGAGCCGGGCGCGGATCGCCGAGCGGATCTGGTCCTTGCGCGTCTGGCGGGGCAGGGGCTTGGTGCCGACACTCATCAGGCAGAGGCGCGTTATCGACAGGAGCTTCAGATCGGGTGCCGGCATCGGCCGTGCGAAGGATTCGCGCCGGAAGATGAGGGCATTGGTCGCTTGCGAGAAATAGACCGGCGCATCGAAGGCGCTCTCGTGCTCGCGCCAGGCTTCGGGCTTCGGATGCTCGAAGTGAACCTCTTCCGGCGCCCAGGATGACCCGCAGCATTCGCGGATGATGTTAAGGAACATGCCGAGCGAAAGCTCGGCATCCTGGCGGCGCGCCACGATGTCGGGCATGCAGATCTGATATTCGAGGCGCACGAGGCCCTGGCCTTGATCGGCAATGGCCATATGGGTCGACTGCTGATGCAGCGCGAAGAGGCTGACGAAATTCTCGAGCGCCGAGCCGAGAGTGGGCGACGACACGGCGGTATAGCCGATGAGGCCGAGATCGCGCGGCTTGAAGCTGTTGCCGAACCACAGGCCGAAATTCGGATTGCGGGTCTTGCGCGCCGCTTCCTCGAAGAGTGCGCAGAAGGCCGATAGCTCGAGGCTCAAAGTGGGCTGACCGACGGAAGCCGGATCAACGCCGGCTTCCCCGCAGATGAGGTCGATGTCGCCGCCGAGCCGAGCCACATGATCGGCAATGCCGGTCGCGGCCGAAGCAAGGATGCCAGGATGGGCGCTATCTTCCCCAGGCTGCATGCGAGAGCCCTTGTTGCGGGACAAGCCTCGCATGGAACAGCCGCGGACGCAACTTTGCCCCGCAAAAAAGGGACATGATAGCCGTCTCGCACGCCACCTAACGTGATCCCCATCATGTCCCTTATTTGCAGGAAGGGACTGATGTCAAACCGGCTGGATGTGGTGTCAAGCGAAAGCTCACGCCGCAGGCTAGCTTCGGCTCATGGCCATCCACCCCCTTCTCGAAGATCGCGGCTTCACCGCCTTCCATGCGAGGCAGATGGTGGAGAAAGCACGCTGGGCGGCCGAAGCCTTTTCGGGTTATCGCCGGCCTGAGGTCCTGAAGATCGCCAAAGTAGTGGCGGAGGCAGGCTACGCTGCGGCGCAACGTTACGCGCAATGGGCGGTCGAGGAGACGGGCTTCGGCGTCGTCGAGCACAAGGTGATCAAGAACCAGGCCTGCTCGAAAGTCTTATATGAACTCTACCAGGACCAGGATTTCACCGGGACGAAGCTCGACCCCGAGCGCAAGATCCTCGAAATCGCCCGACCCGCCGGCGTGGTCTTCGCGCTGACGCCCTCGACCAATCCGGTGGCGACCGTCTTCTACAAGATCATGCTGTGCCTCTTGACGCGCAATGCGATCATCATCTCGCCCCATCCCATGGCAAAGGCCTGCTGCAGCGATGCGGCAAGGCTCCTCGCCAAGGCAGCGGAAGGCGCGGGCGCCCCTGACGGCGTCGTCCAGGTCATCGAAGAACCGTCGCTGCCGATCGTCGATACGGTGATGAAATCCGACCGCATCGACGTGATCCTTGCAACCGGCGGCACGCCGGTGGTGCGCGCCGCCTACAGTTCGGGGAATCCGGCGATCGGCGTCGGGCCGGGCAATGTGCCGGCCTATGTCGATGAGACGGCCGATGTGACCCATGCGGCCAGGGCGATCACCGAGTTCGAAAGCCTTCGACAACGGTATTTTGTGCACCAATGAGAGCGCGGTCATCGCCCATGGCGCGATTGCGTCCCCGCTCGAGCACGAGTTTAAGCGCAATGGCTGCCACATACTGAGCGAGGCCGAGCGCGACGAGCTCGAAAAGGCGCTTTTCCCGCAGGGCAGGTTCAATGTGGCGCTCCTCGGCAAATCGGCCGAGTTCATTGCCGTCCAGTCGGGCTTTCGCGTTCCGTCCCGCACGAAGGTGCTGGTGGCACCGCTCCAGCGCATCGGTGATGACTATCCGCTCGCCTGCGAGAAACTCTGCCCTGTGCTCGGTCTCTATGTAGCGGCGACCCGCGAGGCGGCCATGATCGCCTGCCGCGCCATGACGCGACGCTCGGGCGGAGGACATTCCGCCGCGATCCATGCGCGCGATCCCCAGATCATCCGCCGCTTCGGCGAAGAGATGAACGTGCTGCGCATCAGCGTCAATGTCGGCAACAGCCTCGGCGCCTCGGGTTTCGAGACGCATCTCGCACCCACCATGACCATCGGAACGGGATATTTCGGGAGGAGCTCGGTATCGGAGAATGTCGGGCCCCAGCATCTTGTGCAGTGGGTGAAGATGGCCTGGAACAGCGACAATGCGATTTAGATGCCGCCCTTCGATGCGACCGACGGTCTCGCCAAGCCGCATATCGGCACGCCACCCAAAGGCGAGATCGACTATGATTTCGGCAATCATCCGGGGGGCGCAACTGCGTCGGCAGCAGCCCGACCGACGCAAGCCGCCGATGACATTCGCGCCGAGATCCGGCGCATCATTCTCGAAGAGCTGAAGGAGCTCGCGCGCTGATGTGGTGGTTCAGAAACACCCTCCGGTATTGCGGTCAGGATTCGAGGGAATTTCTGAACCGGGACCACATTGGGATTTTTGCTTTAGCAGTGTCCTTTCGAATCCGAAGTTCGCTCGGAGGACGCTCCAACATGATGCGAACTTCGGATTGGGCACACTAGCTTGGCGAAGCTGCGCTCCTATATCTTCATCGACCAATTGCAGCCGGGCACCATGTGCTATCTGGGCTCGTTCTGCCGCGGCTTCCTGCCGCGCGCCAACATGGCGGCGATCGTCGTCGAAGTGGCGCCGGGCCTCGACATCGAGCCCTTGACCGATATCGCCGTCAAGATGGTCGATGTGAAGCCCGGCATATTGGTGGTCGAGCGGCAGTTCGGCTATCTCGAATTCCACGCCCATTCGACCGCATCGGTCAGGGCGGCGGGCGAAGCCATATTGACCGAGCTGGGCGCCAGCGAGCGCGATGCGCTCAAGCCTGAAATCCTCGCCTCCAAGATCGTGAAGCGCGTCGACAACTATCATGCGCTCCTCATCAATCGCAACAAATCGGGCTCGATGATCTTGCCGAGCGAATTGCTCTTCGTGCTCGAGATGCAGCCCGCGGCCTATGCGATCCTTGCCGCCAATGAGGCGGAGAAGGCGGCGACCGTAAAGGTGGTAGACTATCGCATGATGGGCGCCACCGGCCGCGTCTATCTTTCCGGCGAGGAAAGCAATATCAGGGCGGCGGCGCGCGCGGCCGAGCATGCCCTGGAAACGAGGATGGCGGCATGAGCGGCATATCCTCGCAAGAGATCCGGCAATTGGTGCGCGAGGCTCTGCGCGATCTCCTGCCTCCCGGCAAGGTGTTGTCCGAAACGGCGAGCGGGACGCTGTTGTCGAGATTGCGCGTGGCGCTCGCCGATCCCAAGGGTTCGGATGTCGAGGTGAGGGTCGCCACAGCTGACGATCTCGCTGCCTTTGCCCGCGATGTCTTGCAGGCGCCGGAAGATATTCGGGTCGGCATCCTGTCGGGCAGAATTGAATTCAGCCTCGCGCCCAGGACCCAGGGCGCTGCGCCAGCGACCCCCGTGCCGCAGCGCGCCTCGCATCAGGTCGCGAAAGGTGTCGTCACCGAGCTCATGGTTGCCGAGATCGGCAAGACCAGCAACCGTATCATCATCGGCAAGGGCGTCGTGGTGACGCCGCTGGCGCGCGACAGAGCGCGCGAGATCAAGCTTGAAATCGTGAGGGACCGCACATGAAAACCGGAATTGTGGTCGGAAAAGTCTGGGCGACTAAACGGCTCGCGGAATTGCCGGGTGGCGCCTTGCTCGAGGTCGCCGCAGAGCAAAACGATGACGACCGCATGATCGCCTTCGATCCCTTGGGGGCGGGCGTCGGCGAGCGGGTGCTGGTCACCCAAGGCTCGGTCGCCAGGGCCTGGTTCAAGGAAGGCAGCAATGTCGTCGATGCGCTCGTCATCGGTATTCTCGACGAGCAGGCGGCGGCGAAATCCGCGAAGAAAAGTTGATCTGGTCAAGTTTGCGAAAAGGAGGACAGCATGTCTAACGCAATTGGATTTGTCGAAACGCGTGGCTTCGTGGCAGCTTTCGCCGCGGGCGATGCGATGGTGAAGGCCGCCAATGTGACGATCATCGGGCGCGAGCAGGTCGGCGCCGGGCTCGTTTCGGTGCAGGTGCAGGGCGATGTCGGGGCCGTCAAGGCGGCGACGGAAGCCGGCGCCGAGGCGGCGCGCAATGTCGGCGAGGTCGTTTCGGTGCATGTGATCCCGAGGCCCCATCCCGACGTGGTCAAGCATTTCGGCAATTCGAAGTAACCGTCCGCCGTGGCGGAACTGCGCGTCTATCTGAAGCTCGAGTCCTTGCGGCGGCAGTTCGCCGCCTATATGGGATCGCCGACGCGCGCCAGGGGCTATGTGCCGCTCGAGGGCATGCATTCGCTCATCATCGAGATAGCGCCGGCGCTCGCCATCCATCATGTGAGCGATGTAGCGCTTAAGACGGTGCCCGAGGCCGAGCCAGGCATACTCTACACCGAGCGGCAGTTCGGGATTCTCGAGCTTCATTCCTTCGACATGGACCATGTCGACAGGGCGGGGGCCGCGGTGCTCAGGGCGATCGGCCAGAAGGCGGAAGACCAGCTCAAGCCGCAGCTGCTCTTCGCCGAGATCGTGAGTGAGGTGACCGACAGCCATGCCGTCATCCTCAATCGCAACCGCGAAGCCTCGATGATCATGCCGGGAGAATCGCTGCTGCTCATCGAGATGGTGCCGGCGCTGTTCGCGGCCCATGCCGCGAATGAGGCGGAGAAGATCGCGCCCGGCGCAACGCTCGTCGACTGCCAGATGATCGGCGCTTCGGGACGGCTCTTCATGTCGGGCGAAAAGAACGAGCTCGAGAAAGCCCGCGCTCACATCGTGGCGATGTTGAAATCCGCCAAAGGAAAGGGATGACCTCGCGAATGCTCTAGATCTCGAGCGCTTTCTTCAATCCGTGAACGACGCGCCGCCGAGGTTCGGGATCGATGAAAGGCTCGGCTGTGGCGCCTTTGAGATAATCCCAATGCCGATGACTATAACGCTGAACAAGCGGGCGCGCCTGCGCGAGGTCCCCGAGGTGGCCCAGGCAAGCGAGCGCATACATGCAGTCCCATGCGCCATCCGGAATGGCGAGGAATGCCGGCAGGGCCTTCTCATACAATCCCTCGACGAAATCGCCGACCGCGGCGAATTCGGCAAACCAGCGCGGCGGCAGCGGATTGAGCCTGAAGGCCCGCTCCAGATAGTCTCTGCCAACCGGCAGTTCGCCCCGATACACATGCAGCAAGCCCACATCTATGACGATGTGCGGATCCCCAGGATTGAAGGAGAGAGCCTTGCCATAGGATTTAGCGGCGCTCGCCAGATCACCGAGATACATTTGCGTGAATGCCCGGGCACAGTGGCCTCCGGCGCCCGCAGGATCGAGCTCAATCGCGCGATCGGCGAACTTCAGCGCGTTCGCCAGACCTTCACCGTCGAAATCGTAAAACCACTTGCTGTGCTCGCAGATTGCGAGCCACCGGTAAGCCTCAGCATTCTCCGGAAACTCATCTATGGCCTTCTTGAAATGTTCGGCGGCGGTGGCATTCGCTCCGGGCGTAAGCTTCCTGAAGTACCATATGCCTTTCAGAACGTGCTCATAGCTCGTGAGCCTGCGAGGCTCTGCCGGAGCCGTCTTTTGCGCGACTTCCAGCTCGACGCGGCCGAGCAAGGTGCTCGCGATGATGCTCGTCACCTCATCCTGGAGAGCAAAGACATCTGCGAGAGGCCGATCGTAGTGATCGGCCCAGATCACGCGCTCGGTCGCCACGTCGGTAAGGCGTGCTGCAACACGGATGCGGTTTTCCGACTTGCGCACATTGCCCGACAGCACATAGTCCGCCGCGAGCTTGTCGCGGAGCTCGCGATATTTTTCGTCAGCACCGCGCAAGGCGAAGGATAAATGTGGACCGATCACCGACAGGATACGGTATTTCGACAGGCGATCGATGATGTCTTCGCTGATGCCGTCACTGAAATATTGCTGGCCGGGATCGCCGCTTAGATTTGCGAAGGGCAGCACCGCAATGACAGGTTTGCCATCGGGTTTAGCGGCGACAGGTGCCTGGTGGGGAATGCGCAATGCGGTGCCGTCATCTTCAGCGGACATGGGTTGCGGGCCGGTGTACTTGTACCCACGGCCATGCACAGTAACTATGAACGACGAGCCCAACAGCTTTCGTAAGTTCGAGATATGTGCTTGCAAGGTGTTCTCTTCGACCACCAATCCGGGCCACACGGCATCGAACAGTTCGGATTTTGAAACCGGCTCATTGGGGTGCCGCAATAGAGCGTCCAACAGGTCGAACGAGCGTCCGCTGATGTCAAGGCGACCGTCTGGACCGTCCAGGCACCGTTCGTGCCGCCTCAGCCGATATGGCCCGAATTCAACGTCCATGCAGATTCCCCGCCTGGCGAAACTGTAGCCCAAAGCATCCCACAATGCACCGCCAGCATTTTTCAGGACTATTCAGGTTCGTCATTGGGACATTCTGCCCGCCATAGAT
Organism: uncultured Alphaproteobacteria bacterium; assembly: GCA_963841765.1. Lineage (GTDB taxonomy): Bacteria > Pseudomonadota > Alphaproteobacteria > Rhizobiales > Aestuariivirgaceae > Taklimakanibacter. The sequence continues at coordinate 97,626 of CAWJDZ010000037.1, read as the reverse complement.
CACTCTCGCGGACAACGGAAATCCCGATGAAGGAGCTGGCGATGCAAACGATAGCGCGAATCTACATCCCGCTGCTGCGCAGGTCGGAACGGCCGAAGATCAAGATGCCGAAATTCAAGATATTGGCTGTTGCCAGGTCGTTCGGCGATGCGGTTGAGCTCTACCGGCGAGCCTTGTCGGCGACCTATGTAACCGCTCTCTGCCTGGACCAGCCGAATGAAGCTATTGCCGACGAAGACCTGGAGGGCAGAGACCCACGCTGGTAACCAGTTCGCACTGAGACAGTCATGCTCAGCGGTAGGAAGACCGTCGGTCCTGTGCTATCAAGCCGATTGAAGGCTTCCGGGAGCATGGTACGATGCAGTTTGTTTCAGTCTCGAGAACTGTCGCCTCTCTGACTCTTGCCTTCTTGCTCCCGTCATATACTCCCGAAGCTCGAGCCGAAGTGCCGCTCGACGGTTCCTTTGTGGCGGGCGACAATTGCAGCGCCTTCCAGTCGATCCGCCAGCAATCCAACCCGGTGGCGCTCGAGGCGGGTCATTCCTATCAGATCGTCGCCGCGAACAAGGAGGCCGCGACCCACTTCCTCATCATCGTGCAAGGTGCCACGCCGGAACGGCGCTGGGCGCCGATCGGCTGCGGCAAGCGCGAAGGCGGCGAGCCCATGGGTAACGCGTCTGCGCCTGAACCGAAGCCGGATGAGGGCCAGGCGCAAAGCGGTCAAAAAAGCGGACGCACCCAATATGTGCTGGCGGCGAGCTGGCAGTCGGCGTTCTGCGAAACGAAACCCGACAAGGTCGAATGCCGGACGCAGACGCCCGAGCGTTTCGATGCCAGTCATTTCGCGCTGCATGGGCTGTGGCCGCAGCCGCGCAGCCTCGCCTTTTGCCGCGTCGAGCGGCCGCATATCGATGACGACAAAGCCGGCCGCTGGGCCCAATTGCCTGCGCTTGCGCTCGAGCCCGCAACGGCGGAAGAACTCAACAAGGTGATGCCCGGCACGCTGTCGCATCTCGAGCGCCATGAATGGATCAAGCACGGCACGTGCTATGGTGCGACAGCGGAGGAGTATTTTACAGACGCGCTGGCCTTGATGCGGGCGCTCAATGGCTCGGCCGTGCAAGAGCTGTTCGCCAGTCGCGCCGGCAAGTTCCTATCCTTTGCCGACATCAGGAAGGCCTTCGATCAGAGTTTTGGCCATGGCGCGGGGCGGCGCGTGCGCATACAATGCGCCCGCGACAATGGCCGGCTCATCATTTCCGAGCTCACCATCGGCCTTACCGGTAATATCACGCCGCAATCGTCCTTGGCCGATCTCATCGCCGCGGCGCAACCGACCAAGTCGGAATGCCCGGGCGGCATTGTCGACATGGCGGAACAGCAATAGGCTCAAGGGCGGAACGTGTAACGGCTTTGTGCGTTGCTTTGCAAACTCTCCGCTTGCGAAGCTCAGGCATCATGGAAACGAGCCGCAGGACATTCGTGAAAGCCCTGGCGTCCGGCGCTGCGCTCGCTGTGACGGCGAATGCGTTCGGCGCCACGCAAGCACCGGCGATGCGGGTCATTCCGTCCTCGGGGGAGGCGCTTCCCGCCATGGGGCTCGGCAGCTGGATCACCTTCAATGTCGGCGACGACCCGGTGCTTCGCGATGAATGCGCCGAGGTGATCGCGGCGTTCCTGGCGGCCGGTGGGCGCATGATCGATTCTTCACCCATGTATGGCTCTTCGCAGCCGGTGATCGGCTACGCGATCAAGAAGCTCGGTTGGCCGCCAAGTGTATTTTCGGCGGAAAAAGTCTGGACGTCTTCCGCTGCGGATGGACCAGAGCAGATCGAGCAGTCGCGAAATTTCTGGGGCGCTCCCCGCTTCGACCTCATGCAGGTTCATAATCTCCTCGCCTGGGAAGCCCATCTCGAAACGCTGTTTGCGATGAAGGCGGACGGACGCCTCCGTTATGTCGGCATCACCACGTCCGAGGGACGGCAGCATGACCTCTTCGAAGAGATCATGCGCACACAGCCGGTCGACTTCGTGCAGCTCACCTATAATCCTGTCGATCGCGAGGCGGAGGAACGGCTTTTGCCACTGGCGGCAGAGCGGGGAATAGCGGTGATTGTCAATCGTCCTTTTCAGCAAGGCGAGCTGATCGGAAGGCTCGAAAGCGAGACGCTGCCCGATTGGGCGGCCGAAGTCGGTGCCGTGAGCTGGGCGCAATTCATCCTGAAGTTCATCCTCGCGCATCCCGCGATCACCGTCGTCATTCCCGCCACCACGCGCGTCGACCATGTGCGCGAAAACGTGGCGGCTGCCGCGGGTACGCTCCCCGACATGCCGATGCGCGAGAAGATGGCGGCTTATATCCGGGCGCTCTAGCTGATGTCGGAATGGTGGACCTATCGGCCGGAAGATTTTCTTCTGTTCTCGCCCCGCGTCTACTGGCGCATGTTCGAATTGCACAACGCCCAGTTCTGGCCGTTGCACCTGCTGATGTTCGCCGCAGGCTTTGCCGTTCTCCTGCTGGTGCCGCGGGTCCGCGCTTTCGGCCCTTGGACGGCTGCCATCCTGGCGCTGCTGTGGATATTCGTCGGCTGGTCCTTCCTGTGGAGCCGTTACGCGGTGATCAACTGGGTGATCGTCTACCTGGCGCCCGTGTTTGGTGGGCAGGCGCTGCTGCTCGTGTTCGCAGCCGCAAGCGGCAAGTTCGCCTTCGACAGGATTGATACCGCCGGGCGGGCCGGACTGCTGCTTGCGGGTCTCGGTCTCGTCATCTACCCGTTGCTTGCGGCGATCTTCGCGCGGCCTTGGTCCAGCGCGGAGGTATTCGGCATCGCGCCTGACCCGACGGCGATCACAACGCTCGGCATCCTGCTCGCCGCGAGCGGCCGATTTCCCTTGCTGCTTTTTCCGGTTCCGCTCGCCTGGCTGCTGCTCAGCGGCGTCACGCTGCGCACCATGGGCGAAGGACAGGGGTGGATACCGCTCCTGGCCGTGGGAACAACGATCGTACTTCTGGGCTTACGCTCACTGGCTCGACGATGATGGAGGAGCCCATGTTTCACCTTGCACGATGTTTGATGATGCTCGCTGCCTGCTGCATGTTTACCAGTGCAGTCGCAGCGCAGGAGCCAGGCAAGTGGGCCGAGCGCGCCAAGCTTCTGGCCCCCAACAGCGAGTTCGCCGTGGCCGAGCTCGATGGCCGGCTCTATATCCTCGGCGGCTATCCAGCCGACCGGGTGACGGTCAAGACGGTGCAGATCTATGACATTGCGGCAGATCGCTGGGAGCCGGGACCGGACCTGCCGCAGCCCAATAATCACGGCATGGCCGCAAGCGTGAACGGCAAGGTCTATCTGATCGGCGGCCAGACCGAGGCGAGCGGCGAGACCTATGTCGACACGGTCTATGAGCTCGATCCCGCGATCGGCAAATGGGTGGAGAAGGCGAAGATGCCGACGCGGCGCTCGGCCGGTGTGGCCCTCGTTCATGACGGGCTGATCTATGTCGCGGGCGGACGCCCGCCGCGCGGCAAGGATTTCGCCGTCTATGATCCGCGCGCCGACCGCTGGGAAGTGCTGCCCGAGCTGCCGAGCCCGCGCAACCATATAGCGGGCGCGGTGATCAACGGGCGTATCCATGTCGTTGGCGGGCGGATCGGCGGCGGCTTCCGCTCCGAGCAGAGTGCTGCCCATGAGGCCTTCGATCCGCAAACGCGCACATGGCGTGCGGCTGCGCCGATGCTGCGGCCGCGCAGCGGCATCAATGGCGTGCTCGCCATTGGCTGTCTCCATGCCTGGGCCGGTGAATCCGCTGCCGGCATGTTCGCCGACCACGATTACTACGATCCGCGCTCCGACAAATGGACGAAGCTCCCCGACATGCCGTTGCCGGTTCATGGCGTCACGGGTGCCGCCTTCGTCAACGGGCTGATCCATGCGCCGGGGGGCGGCACACAAACAGGAGGCTCGTCCGGCAGCCTCCTCAATCAGGTCTATCGACCTGCTGTCTCATGCCAGTGAGGCGCTAAGCCTGGTTAATGGCCTCGAGCGATTCGGGGAGGATCTGGCCGCCATCGACGATGATCGACTGACCGGTGACGTAGCCCGCTTCTTTGCTGGCGAGATAAAACGCCGCATAGCCGATATCCTCGACCGTCCCCAAGCGCTTGAGCGGGATCGAGGCGGCCATGGTCTTCTCATAGTCGGGACCCAGATCGCCGAGCCCCTCGGTCGCGACATTGCCCGGCAGCACGGCATTGACGGTGATGCCATATTTGGCAAGCTCGATGCAGGCCGTGCGCATGAAGCCGAGCTGGCCGGCTTTGGTCGCGCCATAATGCGTCCAGCCGGGGAAGCCCGTCACTGGCCCGGTGATCGACGAGGTCAGGATGACCCGGCCCTGGCCGCTCTTCTTGAGCGCCGGCAGGCAGGCCTTCACCGACAGGAAGGCGCCCTTGAGATTGGTGTCGACCGTCACGTCCCAGATTTCGGGCGACATCTCCTCGATCTTCACTTGCGGGAAGATGCCGGCATTGGCGCACAGCACATCGATGCCGCCATGCGCCTTGACCGCAAAATCGGCCGCGCGCTCCATGCTCTTGAGATCGGTGACGTCGGCGGCGAAGGCGGCCGCAGTGCCGCCCGCCTTGATCAATTCGTCGGCACAGGCCTTCGCCTGGTCCTCATGGCGGGCGATGATCAGCACCTTGCAGCCAGCTTTGGCGAATACACGCGCGATTCCCTTGCCGATGCCCTTGCTGCCGCCGGTGACCAGGACGGACTTGCCTTGCATTGATGAAAACATGTTGTGCCCTCTCTCTTGGTCTTGCTTTCAGGATTGCGCCCGGCGGCGCAGCGTGATCAGCCAATAGCCGCCGAGAAGCAGGAAGGCGGCGCCGAAGGTCGAGACGGTGCCGAGAACGGGCACGCCCGGCGTATATCCGGCGACCATCTTGGCATAGAGATATTCCGGAATGGTGGTGTCGGCGCCGGTTGTGAAGAGCGACAAAGGGAAATTGCCCCAGGAGAGGAGGAAGGCGAAGAGCGCGCCCGAGACGATGCCGGGCAGGAGAACCGGCAAGGTCACTTCGCGGAAGACCTGCAGGCGCGAGGCGCCGAGATCGAAGGCCGCCTCTTCGAGCGCCGGATCGAAACTATAGACCTGGATCGAGATGACGAGCGTCACGACCGGAATAACCCAGACGAGATGGGCGAAGACCGCCGTCATCCACGACATCTGCAGGCCGATGGCGTTGAACCACAGAAGGAGAGCGAGCCCCAGCACCGATTGCGGGAAGAAGATCGGCAAAAGGACGATCTTCTGGAACAGGGTCCGGCCCTTCCAATTGTAGCGCGCGAAGGCGAGGGCGCCGAAAAAGGCGATCACCACGGCGATCACCGTGACGCAAAGCGCGATGGAGATCGAGGTCTTGAAGAGCTGATGGATTTCGATCGAGTCGAAGGTCTTGCGCCACCAGTCGAGGCCCCATTTCTGGATCGGGAACAGGAAATAGCGGCTCGCGGTCAGCGAGGCGAGCAGGATGCAGAGCGCCGGCAAATAGACGAAGACGAGGACGGCGAGCGTCCAGGCCCAGATCAGCGCGCGGCGGGCGCGGTCGCTCATGGCTATCTCCGCCCCAATATGGCGTCGAGATCGAAGCGCTTGAGTGCCAGAATGACGAGCGTGCCGACAACGATCATCAGGAGGACGGCAAGCGCTGCGCCCAATGGCCAGTTCTGCGCATAGGTGAAGGCGATCTCGATATCATGCGTGATCGGGATGATCGTCTGCCCGCCGAGCACTTTCGCTTCGGCAATGGCGCCGACCGCCAGCACGAAGGTCAACAGCAGGCCGATCATGATGCCGGGCATGGAGAGAGGCAGCTCGACCTCGCGGAAGATCTGCCAGCGCGAGGCGCCGAGATCGAAGGCGGCCTCGCGTGTCTCATTGGGCACCATGGAGACGCCGAGCGTCATGGGAAACAGCATGAAGGGCAGATAGACATAAACCATGCCGAGAAGCACGATGCCGCGCGTGAACAGCCAGCTGTCGAGCTCGATTCCGAACCAGGATTTGAGCGTGCCGAGGAGCACGCCGTTCTTGATGAAGAACAGGATCCAGCCATAGAGCCGCACATTTTCGGAAACGAAGAGCGGGATGGTGAAGAGCAGCGACAGGATCGGCGACCAGCGCCCGAAGACGCGCGACAGGCCATAGGCGATGGGATAGCAGATCAACGCCAGGGTGCAGACGGTCAAGGCGGCGAAGAGCATCGACCAGAAGAAAGAGATATAGCTGTTGCCGGTGAAGATCTCGACATAATTGGCAAGGGTTGGCTGATGGATCAGGCCGAAGGAGCGCGCCGGCATGAAGCTGTAGGCGATCACCGCGAACAGCGGGGCGGCAAAGCCGATGCCAAGAAAAATCATGAGAGGCAGGGCGTTGCGGACACCCTGGGACAGGCCCTTGCCGCTGTCGTGAAGCGCTGCCATCAGCCGATCACCAGAATGGAGTCCTTGGCATCCCAGCCGATGAGCACCTTTTGGTCGAGCTTGAGATTGGACGAGTGCTGACGCAGCTTTTCGACGATGAACACGTTCTCGCCGATGCGGACCTGGTACTGGATGCGCGATCCCAGCGCATACTCATTGTAAAGCTTGCCCTCGAGCACGTTGTCGGCGTCCTTCGGCTGGTCGACGAAGCGGACGAATTCGGGGCGGATGACGAGATGGCCCTTGGCGAACGCAGCGGGGATTGAACCGACGCTGAAGGACTTGTCGAAGTCGTCGGCAGTGATCTTGCGGCTGCCGTTCATACTCACCGCGATGACATTGACATCGCCCATGAATTCCGAGACGAACTTGTCCTTGGGCGCCGAATAGATCTCCTCCGGGGTGCCCACCTGGACCAGTTGGCCTGAGCGCATCACGCCGATGCGGTCCGACATCACCATCGCCTCCTCGAGGGAATGGGTGATGTAGACGAAGGTCTTTCCAGTTTCGCGGTGGATGTCCTTGAGCTCCTTCTCGAGGGTCTTGCGCAATTTATAATCGATGGCCGACAAAGGCTCGTCGAAAAACAGGATCGTGGGATCGAAAGCGAGCGCACGGGCGAGGGCGACACGCTGGCGCTCGCCGCCCGAACAGCGCTGAACCGACTTGTCGTAGTAGCTCTGCGGCAAACGCAGCTGATCGAGGAAAGCAAGCGCGCGTTTCCGGCGGTCTGCCGGGTCGACGCCCCGTATCTTCAGCGGAAACTCTATATTTTCACCGACGGTGCGGTGCGGAAACAACGCGAGCGACTGGAACACCATGCAGGTCGGCCGCTTGTTGGCGGGGAGATCGTTGATCCTGGCGCCGCTGAGGATGATGTCGCCGCTTGATGCCTGCTCCATGCCGGCGAGCATGCGGATGAGGGTCGTCTTGCCCGAGCCCGAAGGGCCGACAATGGTGAAGAATTCTCCTTCGGCGATGTCGAGGTCGATGCCATCGACGGCATTGAACGTGCCGAAGGATTTCGTGAGGGACCTGAGCTCGAGGATAGGCGGACGCTTTGACATGCAATCTTTGTGATTTGTTGATCTTGCCCTCTATGCAAATCCCCCTCTCCCGCAAGCGGGAGAGGGGGAAGTGAGGAGAGGGATTGGCGTTAGCCGGCCGAAGCTTCCTTCTTGGCCGCGGTCATGATGTCGAGAAGCTTATCGTAGTCGGGAACGATGTCATACTCGGCCGAGCGGCCCATTTCCTCGTCGAGCGAATCCCATTGAATCGCATCGAGCTCGTCCGCCGTGAACAGGTTGAAGCATTCCTTGTTGCCCATTTGGGCAACCGGATTGAACGTGCCCTCGGCGAAGGCGACGGTGTGAGCATTCTTCGGATCCTGGACATAGTGCAGGAACTCGGTCGCGAGCGGCGAGAGTTCGGGATTGTTCACCGTCGAGGTGATCTCGATCCAGGCGATGCCGCCTTTGCCGCCCTCCATCGGACCCGATTTCGGCGTGACGCCGCGAATGTTCTTGGCGCCATCGGCACGGGCAGGCGAGGCCGAGTAGGTGCCGCCCGTCAGATGGAAGTCGATCTCGCCCGACACCAGCGACTGGTTCATCGTCGCGATGTCGCCGACCAGCTTGGCGCCCTTGAAGACGCGCTTCGCCGTCTCGGTGAACTTGGCGACTTCGTCATCGGAATGCGTCTTGAAGGGGTCGAAGCCCGCGATGCAGCAGAGGCAGAAGACATTCCAGTCATCCGATTCGAGGATGCCGTATTTCTTCTCATTGGCCGCATCGTTCCATAGATTCCAGCCCTGGTCCTCGGCCGTCTGGCGGCTGACCTTGTCGGTGTTGACGACGAAGGAATAGGGCCCAAAGCGCTGCGCCATGCCGATCAGCTGCTCGCCCTTGTCGTCCATCGCCCATTTATACGGCGCCTTGAAGGCCGGCAGCATCTTGTCGAAGTAGGGCTCGAAACTTGCGCGATCGAGCGGCCTGATCAGGCCTTCCGGCAGCATGATCTTGCGCGCCCAGGGATTGTTGACATTGATCAAGTCCCATACCTTTGTCTCGCCGGCGCGCAGCCGGTTGATCATCGTGGGATCGTTGGTGAGGGATTCCGCCTTGACCGTGGCGCTTTTCGCCTGGCGAAACGGATCGAGCACCTGGGCCGAGTTGTAGCCTTCCCAACACAGGATATTGAGCTCTTTATCTCGGGCGGCAAAGGCCCGATCGGTGGCAAACTTCGTGCCGGCAGCAAAGGCGGCGGCAAATGCGGCCGACTGTTGCATGAAGTTCCGGCGTAACAGCGGTGTTTTCAGCATGCGACTCCTCCATGGACTCTCATGCCCGCCGCTTTTTTTGACAGGCGGGCTTTTCTGGACGTTTCCCATCATCGTGATTAATTTGCTTTTACTCCAGATGCTTGATGCTTGACTTTCGAGCTTCGCGACTGGACCCTCCTTTCCCGCATCGGGTTCAAAACGAAGTATTTCACGTTGGTCCGACGCCTCAACCGACGGCCATGGACTTTTCGGCCCGATACTCCAGCCCCATCAAAGAAACAAGCTCGGCGCTCGAGACGACATGACAATAGATCATGTTGATGATCTCGAGCTCCTTGCGGTGCAATTCGTCCGAGCCCGCCGCACAGCAATCCTCCACCACGACCACATTATAGCTTTCATCGGCGAGGCTGCGCACCGTCGAAGACACGCATTGGTCGGTGAAGATGCCGGCGCAGACCACGTTCTTGACGCCGAGATTGTGCAGCATGAGGCGCAGGTTAGTTCCGGTCAGAGCGGAATCCGTCGTCTTGGTCACGACGATTTCATCACCCACCGGCGCCAACTCAGGGACAAGTTGGGAGGCATCCTCGTCCTTTGGCAATAGCAGGTTGTTCCAGCCCGGCATTTTCTGGCTCAGAGAGCGATCTCGGCCATCCTTGGTATGGCAGGCGATTTGGGCAAAGAGCCGCTCGATGCCGTGGCGGCGAAAGAGATCGAGAAGCAGACGGGTGCGTGGGATGACCGTCTGCCTCATGCGGTCATGGAAAGGCGTCCAGGCGTCGTAACGGCGTTTCTCTTCTGCGGACAGGGAGGTGCGATCGGGCCGCGCCAGATAGGCATTCTGGACGTCGATCACGAGAAGGGCGGTCTCGCCCCACTGCAAATCGAGATCCGACGGCTCCGGCGCCCCGTCATAATAGATCGAGCGGAAAGAATGCTTCCAATTCATGGTTCGTCGCATTTTAGCTTGCGCCATCTATGTCAGGTATGCAACATATTTGTTGTAGTTCCAACATCGAGGGCGAGATGGACTTTATTTTCATGCTGACGCATCACGACAAGACCGTCCAGAACTGTCTTGACGTCTATGATTCCCTCTCGGGGGTCGGCTTGAAGCATGTCGGCTTCAAGGATGTCGGAGTTGACAAGGCCACTCTCAAGGAACTCACGCGCAGGATCAAGGCTGACGGCTCGATTGCCTATGTCGAAGTGGTGAGCCAGACGCCGGAGACCATCCGCCAGTCGATCGCGGCTTCGGCTGAGCTCGGCATCGACCGGGTGCTCGGCGGGCAGGATATCAAACTCGCCATGGCAACGTTCAAGAAAGGCGGGCCTAGCTATTATCCGTTTCCCGGCCGGCCCGTGGGCCATCCGACAAAGCTTGGCGGGACGGCCGCCGATGTCGAGACCGACTGCCGCGAAGCGATGAGCTGCGGCTGTCCTGGCGTCGATCTCCTGGCCTATCGCGCCACCGAGGCCGATCCAATTGACCTTGTACACGCGGCGCGCCGCGGGCTCGGCGACAAGGGCTATCTCATCGTCGCCGGCAGCATCGATTCACCTGAGCGCATCAAGGCGGTGGCGGCGGCCGGCGCCAATGCCTTCACCATCGGCTCGGCGGTGTTCGAGGACGCCTTCGCGCAAGGCATCAAGGGCGTGCGCGATCAGTGCAAGGCTGTGTTGAGAGCGGTCGGGACATGACCGATGGATGTGCTGAACAAACTGCTCGCCGGCGATTATCGCGATCCAGAGACCGGTGAGCGCCTTTCCGTCCCGGTGAAATCCCTGGTTATCCAGTCATCGCTCGCCGGGCGCGAAGCCGAACTCGTCAAGGCGCTCGATCTGGCAAAACCCTATGCCATTCTTTCCGACGACCATACGCATCGCGCTCTCGGATACAGGGTCGAAGCGGCGCTGGCCTCCTTGAGCAAGCTCATCCCGATCAGATTGGGCAACCGCCCGCATCCCGATGACAAGACAGCCAAACGGGTGATGCACGAGGGCGAGACGGCGGGCGCCTACATCGCTGTCGGCTCGGGAAGCATTTGCGATCTCGCCAAATATGCAGCCGCGCGTCAGGGTAAGCGCTGTGCGGTCTTCGCGACCGCGCCCTCGATGAACGGCTATACCTCCGTCAATGCCGCGATCACCGTCCAGGGCCACAAGAAGTCGCTGGCCGCCGTCTCACCCGATGGCGTGTTCGTCGATCTGGATGTCCTCGCCCGGGCGCCGAAGCGCCTCATCCAGGCGGGCTTCGGAGATGCCATCTGCCGTTCGACCGCGCAGGCCGACTGGCTGCTCGCCGGCCGCCTTCTGGGCCAAGGCTACCGCACCACTCCCTTCGCCTTCATCCGCGATCTCGAGAACGACCTCGTCGCCGACCCGGCTCCATTGCTCAAGGGCGACCGCGCGGCGCTCAGCCGTCTGATTCAGATCCTGCTGCTCTCGGGCTTCGGGATGACGATCTGCGGCGGCTCCTATCCGGCAAGCCAGGGCGAGCATCTGATCAGCCATCATATCGAGATGATGCCGCCGCCCGGCTGGGAGCCGGCGCTGCATGGTGAGCAGATCGCGGTGACCACGCTGGTAATGGCGAAGCTTCAGGAGTGCATCCTGGCGCGCGATGTCGCGCCGCAATTGCGCGCCAGCAAGGTGAGCGCGAGTTCGCTCAGGTCGCATTTCGGCGACGAAGTGGGTCGCGCCTGCTGGCAAGACATCCAGCCCAAATTGACGGATGACGAGCGAGCCTTGCGCCTCACTGAGAGACTGCAGGCGATCTGGCCGAGCCTCAGGAGCGAGATCGCGGCGGTGCGCCGGCCCGCCGCGCAGGTCGAGGGAGCGCTCGCCAAGGTCGAGTCACCGCGCCGGTATTCGACGATCGGGCTGTCGCGCTCGATGTTCATGGATGCGATCCTGCATGCGCGGGAAATTCGGAACCGCTATACCTTTCTCGACCTTGCGGCCGACTCAGGTCTGCTCGAACCGGAAAGACTGATCGATTGACGCTGATGCTTTCGCCTCTCACGGCTTTCGCCCGTCCTGATCTCAAGGCGGTGAAAGCCGTCCTCACCGATATCGACGATACGCTGACACTTCATGGCCGGCTGCCCGCCAGCGCCTACAAGGCGATGCAGGACCTGCACGAGGCGGGCCTGATCGTCGTCCCGATCACCGGCAGGCCGGCCGGCTGGTGCGATCACATCGCGCGCATGTGGCCTGTCGACGGCATCGTCGGTGAGAACGGAGCCTTCTATTTCCGCTACGACGACAAGGCTCGCAAGATGCTGCGCGTCTACGGACAATCGGCGAAAGAGCGCAGCGCCAACAACGAAAGGCTGAAATCGCTGGGCCAGCGCATCCTCGATGAATTTCCAGGAACCGCCATCGCCTCCGATCAGGCCTATCGCGAGATCGATATCGCAATCGACTTCCGCGAGGACGTGCCGCCTCTGCCGCTCACGACGGCGGAGAAGATCCGCCAGACCTTCGAGGCCGAAGGAGCGACCGCCAAGGTCAGCTCCATCCATGTGAATGCATGGTTCGGCCGGCACGACAAGCTCACCATGACGCGGCGCATGTTCAAGGATTGTTTCGGCATCGACACGGACAGCGAGCGACGGCAGATCGTCTATGCCGGCGACAGTCCCAATGACGCGCCGATGTTCGCCTTCTTTCCGAACGCGGTCGGCGTCGCCAATGTCGTGCCCTACAAGGCTATTATGTCGCATTTGCCGCGCTATGTGACTAGCGCCGAGGGCGGTGACGGCTTTGCCGAGCTCGCCCAGGCCCTTTTGGAGGCTCGCCATGGATAGATTGTCCAAGCGCGAAAGACAGGATCGCATCCTGGCCCGTCTCAACACGACGGTCGCGGTGCGTATTTCCGATCTTGCCGAGGAGTTCGACGTCACCACCGAGACGATCAGGCGGGATCTCGACGCGCTCGCCGAGCGCGGACTCCTGGCACGCACCTATGGCGGTGCGGCGATGCGGGCGCTGGGCGATGAGCCGGGCATCGCCACGCGCGCCCAGACCCATGTCGCCGAGCGCGAGCGCATTGCCCTCAACGCCGTCCAGCTCGTAAAATCGGGCGACGTGATCATCATCGATGCGGGCTCGACCACCGCGCATCTGGCGCGGGCCCTGGCGCAGCTGTCGACCGCCTTCAAGGCGATCACCAATTCGATCGGCGTGGCGCGCATCCTTGGCCAGTCCGACACCGCCTCGGTGCTTTTGTGCCCAGGCGATCTCAGGCTCACAGAAGAAGGCGTGTTCGGTACCGAGACCCTCGATTTCCTCGACCGCTATCACGCCAATCTCGCATTCATCGGCGCCGGCGGTTTCACCGTCAGCGAAATCAGCGATGCGGATGCGGCGGCCGTGGCGGTCAAGCGCAAGATCATCGCGCGCGCCGAGCGCACCTATCTGCTGGCCGACCACACCAAGGCCGGCATCACGCAATTCGCCACCATCTGTCCGTGGAGTGCGATCGACGGCCTCATCACCGACGAAAGACCGGACGAAATCCTGGTGCGGGCCTTGGCCGATGCGCAAGTCGAATTGCGCGTGGCGGAGCAGGGGAAGACCGGCATCGCCGCATGATCCTCGGCATCGATATCGGCACGCAGAGCCTGAAAGCCCTTGTGCTGTCGCCGGACATGAAGGTGATGGGCGAGCATGCCATCGCTTATCGGCCGAGCTTTCCACAATCGGGAGGGGCCGAGCAGGATCCAAAGCTCTGGGAAGAAGCGCTGGGTCCCGCCATCCACGGCGCGTTGATGGCGGCCGGACGAAAGCCCGATGAGGTGAAAGCGCTGGGCTTGGCCGGCCAGCTCGATGGTTGCGTCGCCATCGATCGGCAGGGCAACCCCTTGCATCCCTGTCTCATCTGGATGGACCGTCGCGCCGACATCGACGGCATCGACCCCGACGAGGTTCATGAGACCTGCGGCCTCGTGCTCGATGCGACGCATCTTGCCGCCAAGATCAGATGGCTCAAGAGGAACGTGCCCGAGGCCGCAGGGGCTGCGAAATTCCACGTGCCGGTATCCTATATGGTGGCGCGCATCACTGGCGCGCACGTGATCGATCATGCGACCGCCTCGACCAGCATGCTCTATGGCCTCACGGCTCGCACCTATGACGAGGCGCTTCTGGCCGCCTTTGGCGTGAGTGCGAAGGAGCTGCCGAGGGTGATGGACGGGGCGGCGCTTGCCGGGCAGCTCTCGGGCGAGGGTGCATCGCTCCTCGGCCTCAAGCCCGGGCTGCCGGTCGCGGTCGGCACAGGTGATGATTTTTCCTCCGCCATTGGCGCCGGCCTCGTCGAACCCGGCCGCTTCATCAATGTGCTCGGCACGGCGGAAGTGACGGGCGCGCTTCATCCCGAGGCCGTCATCGATCCGGGGCGGCTCGTCGAAACGCATGCCTTCATGGGCGGCCACTACTTTATCGAGAATCCGGGCTGGCTTTCGGGCGGTGCGCTCGCCTGGTTTCGCGATACGTTTGGGCTCGCGGATTTCCAGCAGCTAACGAGGCTCGCCGCCGAAGCCCCGCCAGGTGCCGATGGCGTGACCTTCTTTCCCGCCCTTTCGGGTGCCATGGCGCCGGAATGGATCGCCTCGGCGCGCGGCGCGTTCTATGGCCTGAGGCCGTCGCATGGGGTTGCACATCTGGCGCGGGCACTTCTCGAGGGCCTGGCTTTCGCCATGCGCGATGTGTTCGATCGGGTGAAGTCGCTCGGCGTCGATGTGCAGGCCTTGCGCATCGTCGGCGGCGGAGCGCGCAGCGCCTTGTGGACGCAGATCCGTGCTGATCTCACGGGCTTCCCCGCTGAGATACCGCGCCACACCGACACGTCTGCTCTTGGCGCGGCGCTGCTTGCGGCCAAGGCGTCGGGACTGGTCGATGACATTGGCAAGACAGTGATCGGAATCAATCCGGTCATCCATGTGTTTTTGCCACTTGCCGGGAACGCCGAGTCTTACGAGAATGCCTATCGGCGATACCGTCAGCTGTTCTCATCTTTGAGGCCTTTGTTCTGATCCGTTTTCTTCTCACGCTGGCCCTCGGCGCCTTTGGCGGTGCCGCTTTCGCTTCCATCTACTTTCCCGCCCCGTGGCTGGCGGGCAGCATGATTGCTGGCATTCTTGCGGTGCTCTTCGGCGCGAAACTCCTGATGCCGGATGCGCTGAGAAACCTCGCCTATATCACCCTCGGCGTACAGATTGGCTCGAGCGTCACGCTCGAGACGCTCGTGACCGCGGCCCGCTGGCCATTGAGCCTGGTGATGCTGGCGGCGACCGTCAGCGCCGTGACGGCCGCCTGCTACATCTTCTACCGGCGCGTGCGCGGCTGGCCGCAAGCCGATGCCTTATTCTCGAGCCTGCCGGGTGCGCTCGGCCTCATGCTGGCGCTTGCCGATGATGCCAAGGCGGATATGCGGCGCGTCGTCATCGCGCAAAGCATCAGGTTGTTCTTTCTGGTCGCCGCGCTGCCGCTCGTCATCAAGAGCCTGTCGTTCGGGCAGGTGCCCAGTCTCCTGGTTTCGAATCCGATCTGGTGGGAGATTGTCCTCGTCGTCATCGTGAGCGCGGCAATTGCTCTCCTCCTTCAAACGTTGCGCTTCCCCGCCGGGCTTTTCGTTGGCTCGATCATGACGAGCGCTGCCTTCTATGTCGGGGGCATTGCGCATGGCGCCTTGCCGTCAATGGTCCTCATCCTGGCCAATGTGATCATCGGCACGTCGCCCGCCAGCCGCTTTCAGGTTTTCACGATGGGCGAACTTCTGCATGCGCTGGGCGATGGTGTTGCCGGTTTCGTCATCGCGCTGGTGCTTTCGGTGCTGGGGGCAGTCCTGGCGAGCTTCATCGCCGGACTACCCTTCGCTCAGACGCTGCTCGCTTTCGCCCCCGGCGGCCTTGATGTGATGATGGTGATCGCACTCGCTCTTCACCTCGATCCGGCCTATGTCGGCGCCCATCAGCTGGTGCGCTATCTCGCCATGAGCGTCGTCGTCCCTCCGCTCACCGTTTATTTGCTGCGGCCAAGACTTGCGCCGCCGAACAAGGATCCCGCCGTGGATTGAGGGCGCATTCCGGCGAATCGCCAAAGGGGCTAGTTTCCAGCCACCGTTCCGCCTTAATGCAGTGCTGCAAGCACCCGGGAAATTTGATGGAGCATAGCCATGTCGACGGTGCGAGCCTGGCGTGATGTCCTGGTCCAGGTCACGGCGACCGTGATGATCCCGCTGACCGTCGCGGGGACCGGTCTCTATTACACCCGCTGGCAGCAAAATGTGAGCGACCTCAAGACCATGATCGACCTGGTCAGCGACGAGAACGCCGAGAAGCGCAAGTTCGGCATCGCCATGCTCGAATATCTGCTCAAGAACGACAAGGTGCCGGTGGAGTTCGTGGCCGCCCAGCTCGCCTACGCCAATTCATCCTCCGACAAGCAGATGCTGCCCTTGATGGAATCGGCGCTGATGCAGGCGGCAGATGAGAATCCGGCCGTCGCCGAGACCTTCCGGCGCGCGCTCGAACGTCTGCCGAGCCGGCTCTTTGTCCATGTCATGACCGATCAGCAGCGCGCCTGCATCTCGACCATGCTGTTGTCACTGAAAGACGGCGATCGTACCCAGATTTCGGTGCCCCTGATCGCACAGGTCAATTGGGACGGCAAGCAGCATGAATTGCGGGTGCTGAGAGACAGCGATATGGAACGCGGGCAGGGCATCGCCACCATGTTCGCGAGCCTTGGCCTCGAATTGAAGGTCATCAACCTGACCAACATCTGGGACGGGGCGAAAAAGGTGCGTCCGAACACCTTCGAATTGTGGTTCGGCGATGCGCCGCTGCCGATAGTGTGCGGCGGCACGGCGCAGCCGGCGAAGACTTCAATAGACGCTGATCGTCACCGCTTGTGTCCTGGCCTGCAGATCCTGCGGCTTGAGGCGCATGACGCAATGGGGCGTTCCGGCCGCCGTCCAGACATCGGCATAGGCTAGAAGATCGGCATCCATATAGGTCCTGAGCGGCTGGGCATGGCCGAAAGGCGGGATCCCGCCGATCGCAAAGCCGGTCGTGCCGCGCACATAGGCGGCATCGGGACGCGCCAGGCTCTCGCCGATGACTTTTGCCGCTCTCTTCTCATCGACCCGGTTCTTGCCGGAAACCAGCAGCAAATAGGGCGTGCCGGAAACGGCGCCCCGGAAGACCAGCGACTTGACGATCTGGCCGACATCGCAGCCGCAAGCTACGGCGGCATCCTCCGCGGTCCGGGTGCTGTCGGCCATCGTGACGACCTGAATTTCGAGCCCCAGATGTTTCGCTGCGTCGGCGACGCGCTGGGCGCTTGCAGGCAGTGGGTTTTGTGAATCGGTCATGGCGCTGCTGGTGCGGGAGTTGCAAGATAACCGGAAGGCCTCTAGTGACGAGTCGTTTGTGCCTCTTTTTGGCACAGTTGGTTAATGGTTCGGGAGTTTTTTAGTGGTTTCCCCCATGTCGACGAGAGTGCCGGGAGATCAGGGCTTAAGCGGAGCGCTTCGTCAAGCGCGTTTGGCCGAAGCTGCTCATTTCGAAGCCGTTCTCGACATCAGGGATGCCCAGACCTTGCGGCTGCAGGTGCTCAAGGACGATCTGGTGCCGGTCATCCTGGCACATGCCGAAACGTCGTCTTTTGTCGATTTGGCACTGGTGCCGGGCGATCCGCCGCGCCTGTGGATCGATCTCATCACTTCCATCGTCATGGCGCCTGATCCCCGTACCTACAGGCTCGTCCAGGACGGTCAGGGCGGCCGTCAGACGCTGCTGGAGACTGGTGACCGCGGAGAGATGGTCGAGAGGGTGAAGCAGCATGTCGCCCACCGCATGATCGTCCGCGAGCGCGAGAAGGTCGGTGCTGCGGCCTCAAAATCCACGCTCATCGGTCATTCCACGACGGCCCTCGTCCTCGCCTGGTTGTCGGGTTTTTCGATTGGCGTGCTCGCGCTGTTCATCGCCGGTATCCTCATTTCCCGGCACGGCGGTTAACCCCGTTATAATCTGAAATACCTTTTGATTTTCCAGCTTCGTACCCAGGCTGTTAGCTAGCGACTTGGGGAGTTTGCCGAATCTTGCCCGCCAGAGGTGTGATCGCCAGACTTGCAGTAAAATCAAGAGGTTGGGTTTGCACGGAACGGTAGTCAAAGGGGGATTGAGGCCGCGGGGGAGTGAAACGGCCCTGAAGCCCACCCCGCATCGCAATCCGGTGCTTGCAAAAGTGCTCGGGGGGTTTGCCACACTGACCGCGGGTCTTGACTATGCAGCGCGCGGCGTCACTGGCTTTGATTTCTATTCACCGCGTGGCGAGCTCGAGCATGTGCTCTCCTATCGCGAGCTTCGCGTCTTGGCTTTGCAGACTGCGCGCAAGCTGCTGGCGACCGGCCTCAGGCGCGGCGAGCGCGTGGCGGTCGTCGCCGAAACCAGCCCGGACTTCATGGCGGTATTCTTCGGCTGCCAGTATGCCGGCCTCGTTCCATGCCCGATGCCCTATTCGATGTATATCGGCGGCAGCGATGCCTATGTCTCGCGCATCGCCGGCATGCTGAAGACGGCCCAGGCGCAAGCCGTCATTTTGCCGAGCGATCTTGCCTCGCATATCCGCGAAGCGGCGGAGATCGCCGGCACGCCGATCGTCAAGACTTTCGCCGAGCTCGAGACCATGCCGGAGAGCATTGAGAAGCTTCGGCCCTTCGAGGTCGACGACGTCGCCTATATCCAGTATTCCTCGGGCTCGACCTCGAGCCCGAAAGGCGTGCTGATCACGCAGAGGGCGATCGTCGCCAATACCCGCGGCATCCTGCGCGAGGGCCTCAGGCGTCACCAATGACGACCGCGCCTTTTCATGGCTACCGCTCTATCACGACATGGGACTTGTCGGCTTCTGCCTGTCGCCGATGATGGGGCAGGTAACGGTCGACTATCTCTCGACGCCATCCTTCGCGCGCCGCCCGGCGCTGTGGCTCAAGCTGATGTCGGAGAACCGCAACACCATCGCCTATTCGCCGTCCTTCGGTTTCGATCTGGCGGCGCGCCGGATCAATGGCGAGGCGGTGACCCTGGATCTGTCGGCCTGGCGCGTCGCCGGCATCGGCGGCGACATGGTGCGCGCCGACATCCTCGATCTCTTCGCCGAGAAGCTTTCCGTCGCCGGCTTCGATCCACGCGCCTTCACTGCCGAGCTACGGCATGGCCGAATCGACGCTTGCCATCACCGTTGCCGATCTCACGAAGCCGGTTAAGGTCGATATCGTTGATCGCCTGCATTACAAGCTCGCGCAGCGCGCGGTGCCGGCGAGCGCCGAGCTCAGAGCGGCTCCTGAGCGGGTACGCAGCTTCGTGGTGTGCGGCAAGCCGCTCACGGGCCATGAGGTCGTCATCCGCAACGATGCAGGCGAGACGCTGGGTGAGCGCGAGATCGGCCATATCCTGTTCAAGGGCCCGAGCCTGATGGCCGGCTATTTCGAGAATGAGCGAGGCCACCCAGGCGATCATGACCGCCGACGGCTTCATGGACACGGGCGACATGGGTTACTGGCTCGAGGGCGAACTCGTCATTACCGGCCGCGCCAAGGACCTCATCCTGCACAATGGCCGCAATATCTGGCCACAGGATATCGAATGGGCGGCTGAGCAGATCGAACCGTTGCGCAACGGTGATGCCGCGGCCTTCGCATTCGAGGGTGTGGACGGCGATGACGATGTCGTCGTGCTGGTGCAGTGTCGCCTGGCGAGGCCGGCCGAAATGGAAGATCTCCGGCGCAAGATCGCCGCCGTCGTCCATCAGACGGCCGGCATCGAGTGCACCATCGTGCTGGTGCCGCCGAAGAGTCTGCCTTTCACCTCGTCCGGCAAGCTTTCGCGCGCCGGGGCCAAGGACGGCTATCTCGCCGGCGTGATCATGGAGATTTCGCCGTTGGCTCGGCTGCCGCATCATTCCGAGGCGCGGCTCGAAGCCGCCCAGTAGACTTCAGACTGGCCCGCCCGATGAAGGGGCCAATTGCTCTCACGGGTAGTACCGGCTTTGTCGGCCGGCACGTCGCCAAGGCGCTTGCCGAGGCGGGTATGCGCTTCGCGCCTGCTCGTCCGGCAGGCGCCGCAGGAGGGCGGTTTCGAATTCTTCCGAGATCGTCATCGGCGCGCTCTCTGATGAGGCAGCACTTTCACGTTTGGTGAGCGGCTGCGCTGCCGTCATTCATGTTGCGGGGGCCATCGCTGCCCCCGATCGTCAGACCTTCTTCGCCGTCAACAATGGCGGCACCGAGAAGATCGCCAAGGCTGCAATAGCCGCCTCGGTGCCGCGCTTCATCCATGTCTCGAGCCTCGCCGCGCGCCAGCCCGACATCTCGGACTATGGCGCAAGCAAACGCGCCGCCGAGGAGGCGCTTCTGGCGCTCGAGCCCCCGGGCCTCCTGATCGTCAGGCCGCCCGTCGTCTATGGGCCAGGGGATCGCGCCACGCTGCCGCTGCTCGGTCAGCTCACGCGCCGCACCGCCTTCATTCCCGGCCAGGCGCGGGCACGCTTTTCGCTGCTTTACGTCGACGACCTGGCGAAATTCCTGGTCGCGCAGACGCTCGGTGAAGCGCAAGGCCTGATCGAGATCGATGACGGCCGGGCGGAAGCCTATGGCTGGCCCGATCTCTTCGCCATGGCGGCCGAAAGCGAGGGGCACAGAGCCAGAGCTGTCTATGTGCCGCAATGGCTGCTCGAGAGCCTGGCCTGGCCGGTGGCGCGCATCGGCGCCGCCCTCAAGGTCCGCGTACCGTTGACGCAGGGAAAGGTGCGCGAGCTCTATCACCCCGATTGGGTCGCTCGTCCGACGGGCCCCATGCCGCAGGACTGCATTGAATTCGCCGAAGGCTTTCGCCGCACGATCGCCTGGTATCGCGAACAAGGGTGGTTGCCGGACAGGGCTGGCGCCGATAGAAGGCAGCCGGCAAAAGCTCATGGAGAGACGACGAAATGACCGCCAGAGACGGCACTTTCACGGCCCTGTGCAAGCTGCTTGACCCGTTCAACGCGGCCAAGATCACGCTCAAGCCTGAGACCGACATCTCGGCCGACCTCAACATCGATTCCGTTTCGGTGATGGACTTCGTCATGGAAGTGGAAGACCATTTCGATATCGACATTCCGCTCAATGTTCTTTCCGAGACGCGATCGATCGCCGATCTCGTGAAGGTGGTCGAGGATCGTCTGGCAAAGGGGAGAAGCGCATGACCGACCTGCTCGAGAAATACCGCGCTCTGTCCGAGCGCCATGAGCGCATGCTGTCCTTGGGCGTCAATGCGGTGGGCCTTACCAATGACCGCATCCTGTCGCCGACCCGCGCCATTATCGCGGGCAAGGAAACCATCCTTGCCGGCACCAACAACTATATGGGTATCACTTTCGAGCCCGACTGCATCGCCGCCGGACAAGAAGCGCTGCAAGCTTCACGGCACCGGCACCACCGGCTCGCGCATCGCCAATGGCTCCTATGCCATTCATCGCGAGCTCGAGCGCGAGCTTGCGAGCTTTCTCCAGCGCAAGCACTGCATCATGTTCACCACCGGCTACCAGGCCAATCTCGGCATGCTGGCGGGTCTCGCTGGTCCCAAGGACACGATCTATCTCGACGCCGATTCGCATTCATCGATCTATGACGGCTGCACGTTGTCGGGTGCCAGGCTGGTGCGTTTCCGTCACAATGACGCGAGCGATCTCGACAAGCGGCTGGCGCGGTCGGAGGACGAGGGCGGCCGGCTCGTGGTGCTCGAGGGCATCTATTCCATGCTCGGCGACCGCGCACCGCTAGCCGATTTCGTCGCGGTGAAGAAGAGGCACGGCTTTCAGCTCCTGGTCGACGAGGCGCATTCGTTCGGCGTGCTGGGACCGAATGGCCGCGGCCTTGCCGATGAGGCCGGGCTCGAGGACGATGTCGATTTCATCGTCGGCACTTTCTCCAAGAGCATCGGCGCCATTGGCGGTTTCGGTGCGGGCAACCATGCGCTGTTCGATATGCTGCGCTATGCGTCGCGGCCCTATATGTTCACCGCCTCGCCGTCGCCCGCGACGGTCGCAACCTCGCTCGCGGCGGTGCGCAAGCTCAGGGCCGAGCCCGAGCGGCGCAAGCGGCTTGCCGTCAATTCGGCTCGTCTCCATAGCGGCTTCAAGGCGCTGGGATTGACGCTCGGCTGCGATGAGGTGAGCCCGGTCGTGGCCGTCAGCTGCCCCGACGAAGTGTCGACCATCGCGATGTGGAACGCGCTCCTCAAGGCCGGCGTCTATGTCAATATCGCGCTGCCGCCGGGCACGCCCGGCAAGCAGTGCCTGCTGCGCTGCTCGGTCTCGGCCGCGCATGCATTCGAGGACATCGACCTGATCATCGTGCTGTTCGGCAAAGTGGTGGCGCAAGGGCATTATAAACAAGCGGTGTAGTCTGCCGGATTTGCAGGTCCGGTATTGCCGAGGCGGGTGTTTCGTTTCTGAATGCAGCCCGCCCGGCGCAGATGAGCTATTTGATGGCGCCGCGCCACAAGAGCTTCGGCAACAGCATGAGGCCGGCGAGAACCGGATGGCGCTGCTGCCACGGCGAGAGCGTGATCTTGCTGCCGCTGTGCCGTTCGATCTTCCATGCCGCGTAGGAAGCGCCGCCTTCGAAGGTGAAAGCCGCCTTGATCAGACGGACAACCGACAAGGTCTTTCCGCGCCAGCGGCGATGCAGCCATGACACCGGCGGCACCGCTGGTCTGCCGGCGAGTCGGGCGACGTCCTCATAGAAAGCCGCGTTAGCCGCGACAATCTCGTGGGCGCGCTGCGACGCCTCGGGGCGCAGTTCGGTGCGATAGGTTTCGGCAAAGCCTTGCGCCCAGATGTCCGCCGCGGAAGTCCCCGGAAGCGCCGAAGCGAGCGCCGCGCCGTACATGGTGGTGATCGCATCGGCGATGGCCGCAATGACGCGGTCGCGGCTTGAGTCACTCGCAGCCTGAACGAGGGCCGCAGGCTGTGCGAAACGAGCCCAGAAATAGGGATTTACCGTTTTGGGCTTCATGCGCTCTTCGAACTGCGCGAGCGTCATGACGGCATATTTGCAGCGCAGTGTCCGATCCTCATGGTGCGTTTGCGCGTAATAGACATTGGGCGGCACGAGGCGGCAGAGGACACGGCTCAAGCGGTTTGCACTGATGTCCTCTTCGCGGTCGGTCAAGACATAGAGATCGATGAGGGAGTCCTGGGCGCTCGACGCCCCTGAGACACGAGCCATAGGCCAGGACCGCCGCGCGCCGCG
The DNA here is from genome assembly GCA_963841765.1 of uncultured Alphaproteobacteria bacterium. GTDB lineage: Bacteria > Pseudomonadota > Alphaproteobacteria > Rhizobiales > Aestuariivirgaceae > Taklimakanibacter. The sequence goes on along the minus strand of CAWJDZ010000037.1, from coordinate 74,549 downwards.
CCATGGCGCTTCTCGATGTAAGCCGCCATGGCTCCGATGTCCGAAGACAGCGGACGATCGAGAATTCCGGGCGATGAGGGACGAAATCTCTGCGGTCGGGCTGCACCATCAGCCGCAAACATAGGTGAATTCGACGCCGGTTTCGAGCCGCAAGGGCTGCATCGTCCGGCGGGTCGAAGAACTCGCCGTCGATGACGAAAGGCGTCCTGGTCGCGATCTCGAAGGCGCTGCGCCGACAAGCTATGCGCCCTCTGGGTACGTTCCGGTCCTCGCCGCCATACATCAATGGCAAGAGCCAGCGCGGCGATCTAGGGAACGGGATAGGGAAGGGTCGAGACCCTGATCGGTCCGGCCTTGCCGCCCCAGAACGGCCTGGTGCCGAGAATGAGCTTGTCGAGCGTCGTCGCAAGAAGCAGCAGATGCTGGCCGGCCAGCACGGTCTTCCTGTCGCGCAGAAGCTCGATTTCGTAAGGACGATCGATGCGCGCCGGATCATCGGCTCTGGCGCGTGAGAAGACGGATTGGCCGATCGCCGCCGCCAGCGTGGCGAAAGTCGCGAACTCGCCCTTGAGCCCGACGCGGTGAACGGCTTCCTGGCAGAAGAGCGTCGCCTGCCATGACGGCGCCGGTGCCGAGGAACATGCCGTGCCGCACCTTGCCGTCCCTCGGATTGGCGACGCGCACGGTCGGCCGCTTGGCGTGAAGACGCGACTTGCGGTTGGCAATGAAGTCCGCCTGTACTTCGAGATTGCGATTACGGAAGCCGAGATCGGCCGCCGTCATGTTGGTCGTGCCGTGCGGCAGCAAGGCGAGATGCGGAAGGAATCCTGGGGCGAAGCGCTCGGCGATCTCGGTCTGGATCGCCTGGACGGTGCCGTCGCCCGAGCTGATGAAGAGCTCCGTCACGCCTTGGCGCCGGCCATCTCGTCGAGAAGCTCGCCGAGCTGGCGGAATTCCTCGAGAATACGGACCATGACATGCCGCGTCGTTCTTGAGCAGGCAAGCGAGCTCGAGCCCTTTTCCGCTCTGCCTTGCCCGATTGAGGATTGACGATGAGGCCGCGCTTCATCAGGTGCTTCGCCATCCAGGAGTCGAGCGGACCGGCGCGCCTTGCCACCAGGGCCTGGCCGAGTTGCAGGCCGTGAAGCACGAGGCAAATGACGGTCCACCACGGCGACGGCGATGAAGTCCCCAGTCGGGCCGGCCGACCAGACGTGAAAACGGTGAGGATGAGGAGATTGGGATTGCGCCGTGCGGTGATCTGGCGGAACAGCGTGTCGATCGGCCGCCAGATATGGATTTCAAGGCCAAGCCACTTGATGGCAATGCCTTCCATCAGGCGCTGCAGGACATAGCCGCCGAGGATGGCCGCGATCACGATCCAGAAGGTCTGGTCGTCGAGCACATGGCCGGTCGTGGCGAGGCCGAGTCGCCCAGGCGACATACCAGAAAGGCGGGTGGACGAGATCGAGGCCGTGATCGAAAACATCGCCCCATTTGCTGGAGGTCAGCGTGGTGCGCGCCAGCTTGCCGTCGACGGTGTCGAGAAAGGTCATGAGCCATGCCGCGGCGAGGCCCCAGCCGAAATGGCCCTTGAGGAAGAGCCAGAAGGCGAGGAAGACCAGCACCGCGGCGAGCGAGCGTCACCATATTGGGCGTGATGCCGCGCGGCGCGAGCCAGCGGGTCGCGATGGAAGGCGGGCCTCGGCCACAGATGCTTGGTGACGAGATCGGTCGCGCCCTTGTAAGTGCCCATGAACATGCGCCATTCGACGCTCGGGCCGGTTGGCGGCGGCGAGCCCGAAAGCATAGGGCGTTTCGCGCTTGCGCAGCGCCTTCCAGAAATTCGCATCGAGCTGATCAGGCGTGCGCGCCGTCAGAACTGAAGCTCGGGTGAGGGTGGCCGCGGCCATTCGAAGAATGTCGATGACGGCATCGCGCCTGCCTGCCCTCGGCATTCACGGCGAGCGGTACTGGATCCTGACGCATCCGCGCCGATGAGCAACAGATGGGATCGCTTGACGAGGATCGGGATCAGGGGCTGATCGATCACCGCATCGGCGCGGACGAAGATGACCTGGCCCTTGCGATGCGCGTGCCTCCGCGATCGGGATCTCCGCCGTGACGCCTTCGCGCGCGAACTGGCGGCGCAGCCGTTCGGCCGGCGTCAGTGACCACAGCGCGGATGTCGCTGCCGCCGATGAAGCAGAGCGCGGGCGCTGAGTGGCGTTCGACTGGGCCCGCACGTGGTTCCAGGCCCGCGTCTTGTGGGACGGATTGTTTCGGCTCTTCTGCTGTAAGCTTCTCATACGCGTCTCGGTGCGGAACGATGATCGAGGCCGGCGACGGCGCGCAAAGCCCAATACCGGCGCCCAGGCGGCCATCCAGGGCGCCACGAATCCGAGCTCTCCCATGGTCAGGGAGATGCCATCGAGAACGAAGAACAGGAAGCCGAGGCCGATGCCGACGGCGAACATCACGCCGATACCGCCGCCGCGGCGGAAGCGCACGGCGAGCGGGACGCAGATGGCGATCATCACCAGCGCCGTGACGAACAGCCTCAGCCGCTTGTGCCACCAGGTCTGATAGACCCAGGCGGGCCTGATGCCGAAGCCGGAATTCTCGATGAAATAGCCGAGGTCGCCCATGCGTCATCTCTTCCGGATCGCCGGAGCGGGCGCCGGCCGCAGCGGGCCGGAAGGAGCCGGAATAGACCAGTCTGTCGAGTCGGTTCGGGCGGCAGATTGTCGCGATAATAGACGATGACGTTCGACAGCTGCCAACGGTCCTCGGTGAGCACGGCGTTCTTGGCGATGATCTGCTCGCGCAACAAGCCGTTCTCGTCGCGCCGGAAGATGATGACGTCCTCGAGCTCGGTCGCCTGCGCATTGGCGCTGCCGGCGCGCAGGATATCGCGGCCGGCGCGCATCCAGATCGGATCGCGCTCGCCGCCGACCTTGAGCTTCTTCTCGCCGTAGTCGCCGATACCCCATTCGCGCAGCGTCGGCGCCGCGCGCGGCACGGCCTGGTCGTTGATGAAGAAAGTGCAAGCCGCCAGCGGAAATCGCGAAAGGCAGAAGCATGAGCCATCGATGCGGAAAGGCGAAACACCGGCCGACCAGATGGCCGGCATCTCGTTGCGGTAGCTGAGTTCGGTCAGGACGAGAAGCAGGGCGAGGAGCACGCTGATCGGCAGGAATGTCGACAGTATGCCGGGCGCCCGCAGCAGGCATATAGGAGAAGATTATGCTGAGATCGTTGCCGCGCAGCGCCAGGATTTCGTTGGCGCATAGGTGACGACATCGAGCGTGAGGACGAAGATCGAAATGCCGAACAGGATGAAGATGAAGCGGATGAGGATCATCCGGGTCAGCATCCAGCCGATGATCTTCATGCCGGATCCCATGCCGGATGCGCACTGCGATACGGCGGAAGAACCGCCGCGTGACATTGGCGATGCCGGTCGATGATGCCGTCGAGACCGGTCGGGCTTGAGCACGAAGGCAGGCAGTCCAGAAGCGCCATGCGGCAAAGACGGTGAAGGCCAGGAAAGGCAGCCACATGGTGAGCCAGGGCGACGCGCCGCTGGCCCTGGTCGCGATGGCGCCCTGCTCGATGATCTCGTTCAAGGCGACGAGCAGCACGAGAGCGATGCCGAAACGATAGGCGCGCTGGTTGCGCCGGCGGCCGAGCGCGAAGGGCACCGCCAGGAAAGGCAGCATCGGCAACGTCAGCATGTCGATCATGCGCTTGTGCAGCTCGGCGCGCATCTTGGTCGAGTGTCGACCCTTGGGGCGGATCGTTCAGCTGTGCGATGAGCTCGGGCAAGCGTCAATTCGCGCTCGTCATCGCCGCGCGGCCGGAAGACCTTGTCGGAGACCTGCCCGAGAGGCGTATCGGCGACGTCGAAGTTGCCGACCGTGGATGACGGCGGAACCTGGTCGTCGGCGAGGAGCGGCCATGCGGTCGACCTTCAGGCGATGGCCGTCCTCGAGGCGCAACACCGGCAGCGGCGTGTCGGGGTTCTCGATCAAGCGGCCGTGTGGCCGCGGTCACCGTCTCGATGCCGCCGGCGCCGCGATTGTCGAAGAGGAAGATACGCTCGAAGGACCGTCGCCGCGCGATCGAGCTTGTCGAGGATGAAGGTGCGGGTGCCCGCCTGCATGAAGATGCCTTCCTCGGCGAGATAGAAGACATCGACATTCTTCACATCGAAGACCACCGCAGCGATAGGCGTAGCGGGCATGCGGCTGCAGCCAGCCGACGATGAGCAGGAGCGCAGCCGGCAAGAACGAGCGACAGGATCGCCACCGGCTGGGCCAGGCGATGGAGGCCGATGCCGGCGGCGAGGAAAGCGTCGATCTCGCTGTCGCTCGACAGCTTGTTGAAGCCGAAGAGCAGGCCGAGAAAAAGTGCGGCCGGCAATGCGAGGCCCAGATAATGCGGCACGAGATAGGCCAGCATCTCGAAGACGACGCGCGAAGGAGTTCTTCTTGCCGAGCGTCGTGTCGAGAAGACGCACCATGCGCTCCGCCAGCAACACCATGAGGCCGATGGCGAAGGCGATCCCAGCGGCTTGGCCAACTGGCGCAGCACATAGCGGTCGACGATACGGAACACGGCAGCTCAGTCTTTCGGCCAATGGCGGCGAAGAGCGTCGCGCAGACTCGTGCTGCGCCTCGGCCGGCAAGCTCGTCGCGGAGGCGAGATCGGGCTGGCCCGGCCAACCGGTGTCGGGGAACGCCGTGTCGCCGAAATTCCGAACTTGAGCGTAGCGCGGGAAGACATGAAAATGCACGTGCGGGTCGACCATCATCAGCATCAGATAGTTGATCTTGTCATAGGCAGTGAAATTCCTCAGGCCGGTCTCGATGCAATGCGTCACGTGGGCCAATTCCGCAAAGGCCTGCGGCGGAATTTGGGAGAAAGCCTGCCAGTCTCCCTTGGCCCCCAGGATCAGGGATCCGAGTGTCACCTGCGCTGGACGCAGCAGGACAACCCAATGCTTGTAGTCTGCGATCAAGGTCGCGGGAAGTCCAAATTTGGCGAGCGTCGAATTCGACATGGTTTGTACGTGCCCTAACGTAAGGATGACGCGTTTTCCCTGCTTTCTATAGCGTAAAGGCAGGGTCAGCCACAAAAGATGCCTTGCTCCCGTCCCACCGGCGCACCGTGACGCTGGTCGCCCAGGCGCCATCCTGGCGGCGGATTTGGTAAAGATACCAGGCAGCAGCGTCGTAAACGCCATAGCCGGGCGAGGTGGCGGACGGTGCGCCCAAAATGTGGGCGATGCCGGAGCGCGTCGCGAGGGTGCTGCGTCCGTGCCGGTGATTGTGGCCATAGAGGACGAGATCGGCGCCTTGCTCCTCGATGATCTTTTTCAGGTCCCTGTCGTCATCGAGCGCCCGCCGTCTGGGGGTGAGCCCCGGGACAGGCGGATGATGGATGAGAACCACACGGTAGAAGCCGCGCTCACGCAAGTCTTGCAGGATCGGAATCAGGCGGTTGAGCTGGTCCGGTCCCACCCGGCCGCCGGCCCGGAACAGCGATTGCGGCACGGCGCTGGAGAGACCGATCAAAGCGATATTGCGGCGCTGCCGGACGAAGGGAAAGAGCGAGTCCGGGTCGAAGGGAGCGGGCGTCGGAGCGAGCTTGATGTCCCCGGTCATGTAATCGGACCACAGACCAGCGCCTTGCGCCCAGGGAAACGGGCGATAGGCGTCATGATTGCCCGGCACCAGGGTTATCCAGTCCGCCGGACCGAAGGTCTTGAGCCATTGCGCGGCCGCCACGAATTCCTGGGCGAGAGCGATGTTGATGAGATCGCCGGTAAGGGCCACGTGATCGGGCGATTGCGTCCTGATGTCAGCGATCAGCGCCATGGCGATGGCCGGATCATGCAGGAAGCGGCGACGGCGATGCCAGCTGATCTTGCCCAGCGTCCGCTTGCCCAGATAGTCCCGCCAGGATTCGGCCCTAGGCAATGGGCCGATATGGACATCGGTGAGATGGGCAAGGGTAAACATGGAGCTAAGACAGTTTCGTTGACTTCCGCCGAATCGGATGCAATTGAGGGTCGCCGTTCTTAAGGGCCTTTGCCGTTCTGGGCTACCTTTCTGACCAAACTGATTAAGGCTCGAAGACAGGCATCTGGAGCGCTCCGGAAATGCTCTAGCGGGGTCTGATCAGCGAGTTCAAGCATTGTGAAAGTCGTCATTCTCGGAGCAGGGCAGGGCAAGCGCCTCTTGCCGCTCACTGCCGAAGTCCCCAAAGCGCTTCTGGATATTGGCGGACGCACGCTGATCGAACGTCAGATCGATGCTTTCGCAAGCTGCGGCGTCGATGAGTTTATCGTCGTCACCGGCTATGGCGCGGCGCGCATGGAAGAGGCCCTGGCGCAGACCGCGCGCGAGAAGCGGATCAGCATCAAGACCACCTACAATCCGTTCTACAGCGTCGCCGACAATCTCGCCAGCTGCTGGATGGCGCGCCACGAAATGAAAGGCGAGTTCATTCAGGTCAACGGCGACAATCTGTTCAAGGCGGACCTGGTCAAGATCCTGCTCGCAGCGCCCGCCGCACCCGTCACCGTCGCCATCAAGCACAAGTCCGCCTATGATGCCGACGACATGAAGGTGATGATGGATGGCGACAGGCTGACTGAGATCGGCAAGACCTTGCCTTCCGAGACCGTCAGCGCCGAAGCCATTGGCTTCTATGTGTTCCGCGCCGAGGGCGCTAAAGCCTACGTCCAGACGCTGGAGCGGGCGATGCGCGAGTCCGCGGGCCTCAAGCAATGGTTTCCGGCGGCGGTCGGGATGCTGGCGAAGCGCATGACGGTGCACACGGTGGCGCTCGACGGCATCCAGTGGTGCGAGGTCGATTTCCCAGTCGATCTGCAGCAGGCGCGCCAGCTCGTTTCAAGCTGGTAGCGTCTCTCTTTCGCGCAAGATTTGCTCCGCAAGCTCCTTGTCGGCCGGCTTGTCGACATCAACGGCTGCCTCGGCGAAGGGCATCAGTACCGGACGCGCTGTGAGACCGAGGCGGCGCGAGGCCAAGGCAAAAGCGGTGTCGAGCGTCAACGAGCCGGTGAGAAAGCGCAACAGCGCGACCGGCCCGAATGCGCTGATGAGCCGCCAGGGCTGTTTCCTCGCCTTTTCCAGATCGTGCCATAGGGTCAGCGCCTTACGGGCGGCGGGAGATGTCACAGCGAAAAGATTGCAGCCCGAGACGCGATCGGGCCCGAAAGTGAGATAGGTCCGGCGGGTATCGGGAAAGCGAGCCAGGATCGTCTCGGCACGGGCGAGGCCGGCGCAGAGATCGGCACCCGACCCTTTCGCCGCATCAAGGAAATAGTGCAGCATCTCCAAGGTGAGGAGAGGATGGTCGCCCGTGGTAATCAGCCAGGGATGCTCTGTCTTTTCCGGGAGTGCCGCGAGCGCCGAGCGCGCCGCGCTCTCGCGCGAGGTCAGGAATGCAACATTACTCGCCAAGGGGCCGAGCGCATCGGCGAGAAGCTCCTTTTTTTCGATCGAAACCGTGACCGAGGCGATCTCGGAGGATGCAAGCAGGGTGCGGGCGACTTTCCTGAGCATCGGCTCGCCGCCGATCTCGACGAGACATTTGTGGGTTACCCGATAAGCCTTCGCCATCGGATCGTCGGGCCCGCGACCTGCCGCAAGAACGAGCGCATTCCAGCGGGGCGCAGTCACGTCAGCGGTTTCTCATAGATGCGGTAGGTCTTGTATTCGGTCCCGCCCAGCGCCTCGATCATCCGGCGCATCGGCAAGTTGTCTTCGAGGATCCACGATAGTTCGGCATGCTTGGTGCCGCGGCCGAGATGATAGGATCTGACCGCGTCGATCACCGCGAGGGCAAGCGCCGAGCCGACGGGTGTGCCGTGAAACTTCCGGCGCACGCCCATCAGCGGCATGCGCACCGAGTTCGGGGGCCTCGCCAGGAGACGCCAGGCGAGCTTGGCCCATCCGAAAGGCAGAAGCTTCCCATCGAGATCGCTGATCCAGTCATTCAGATTAGGGAGCGTAACGGCCATGGCGGCGGGCTCGCCGTTGTAGCTGGCAATGGCGATATACTCATCGCTCACCAGCATCTTCAGGTTCTTGCCGAGCGCTGCGATCTCTTCGTGAGTCATCGGGACAAAGTCCCAGTTCTCCGACCAGGCATCGTTGAAAATATCGATGATGACGTTGATGTCGCGATCGAGATGCTTCTTGCTCAACGGCCTGATGGCGAGATCGCCTGCGGCCTTGATCTTGTCCACCATGGCCTGCATGGCGCGGGGCAACGGCTTGAGCCCGTCATAGTCATAAGCCAGCACATCCTTCGCTTTGCTGTAGCCAAGGTCTTCGAGGTGCCGTGCGTAGTAAGGCAGGGCATGTCCCATCATCATCGATGGCGGCGTGTCGAAGCCCGAAACAAGGAGTCCCATCTCGTCATTGATCGAGAAGTTGAACGGACCGCGCACCGCCTTGAGGTCCTTCTTGCGCAACCAGGCTTCGGCGGCGGCGAGGAGAGCAGCGAAAACCTTCGCATCATCCACCGCATCGAGGAAGCCGAATTGGCCGCGGGCATCGGGATGATGCTCGAGGCGAAGCCGGTCCTTCTGCGCCGAGATCCGGCCAACCGGCTGCTCATTGTCATAGGCGACAAAGAGTTGAACCTCGGAATGCCGGAAATAGGGATTTTTAGCGGGGTCCAGATGATCCTTGCGCTCGAGATCGAGGGGGGCGACCCAGTTCGGGTCACCGGCGAAAACCCGATAAGGCACACGCAGAAAGGCATCCCTGTCCGCCGTGCTGGTGGCCTCCGTGACCCTGAGGCTCATGCGGCTCCGACTTTCGTCTTCGAGCTGCGGTTGATCCTGACAACGCTGCCGCGCTCGACCTTGTAGAGATGCGTCGCAATCTCCGTCCAGATGGGCCGGTGGGTGATGGCGACGATCGTATAGCGGCCGTGCAGTCCGACGATTTTCTCGCAAATGGACTTTTCGGTCTCCGGATCGAGAGCGCTCGTCACTTCGTCCAGGATAAGAAGCTTCGGCCGGGTCACGAGTGCGCGCGCGAGAGCGATGCGCTGGCGCTGGCCGCCGGACAGTCGCGAGCCCATGCTGCCGACCTCGGTGTCGAGTCCATTCGGCATCGCCATGATGAAGTCGCGCGCCCCCGCCTGATCGAGCGCCTCCTCTATGTCGGCGTCGCTGATCTCGGTCTGGCCAAGCACGAGATTGTCCCTGATCGTCGTGTGCAGCAAGTTGAGCTCCTGCGGCACATAGCCGATCGATTGGCGCCATTGCCTGATGTCGATGTCGGCAAGCGAAACGCCATCGAGAGTGATCGCGCCTTTATTGGGCGTATGCAGGCCGGTGAGCAGATCGATCAGGGTCGTCTTGCCGGCCCCGGACTGGCCCTGCAGCACCGTTATCGAGCCCTTTTCGATCACAAAGCTCACATTCCTGACGATCGGCGCCTTGTCGTGGGCGAAGGTGACACCCTCGAACCGGCATTCCTTGTCCAGAATTGGCGCAAGAGTGCCGGCATGAGTTTCGCGCTGCTCATTCGCCTGTTCTATCAGCTGTTCGGTGCGGATGTAGGCGGCCTCGTATTCCGCCGCCTGCTGCAGGAATTTCTGCAGCTTGTTGATGATTGAAATGACCTGGAAGAAGACGATACCCAAGACGACGAGTTCGGCCAGGGATACGTTGACGACGGTGACTGCCAGATAGACACCGGCGCCGAGCGCCAATGTGATCAGCAATTCGCTGCCCTGGCTCAGGCCTTGGCGCGCCACCTCGCGCGTGATCAGCGCCTTGCGCAAACGTTTCAGGATCTGTCCCATCTCGGCAACCAGCCGGTCGTAACGGTCCATCGTCTTCAGCGGCTTGATGTTGTTCATCAGGTCGGTGATGAAGATCGTGAGATCGGATGTGCGGTCTGAGCGCTTGTAACCGGCGCGCTTTGCCACGCTCACCAGCCAGTTGAGAGATGCGGCAATCCCCACCCCGACGGCGATGCCGAGCAAAGCGAGCCTCCAATCGATCATGAAGGCCACAATGGCGTAGATGACACCCTGAATGGAGAACGCCATGACCTGCGCGGCGATGAAATAGGCCATGCCGGCATTGCCCGCGTCGCCGCTGATGATACTGGCGACGCGTCCGGGCTGCATCTGCGTATAGAAGCGCCAGCGCGTGCTGAACAAAGCCTTGATCAGCTTGCGGCGCAGCGCGGTCGAGACATGGGCGATCGCATAGCCGGCATAGGACAGGGCGGCGAATGACAGCAGCGTCTTCAGCGAGAAGAATACGACGACGACGAGAATGAGATTGGGCAGGTTGGGTGTAATGCCGAGCCCCGCCAGAAAATTGTGGATGAAAGTCATGGCGGCCGAGCCCCGGCCGGTTTGAATCGAGCCGCTGGCGAGTGACTGGACCGTCGGCAAAAGCGCCGTAATGCTGATCGCTTCGGCAAAGCCCGAAAGAAGGAGGCAGAGCAATATGGCCCAGGGCCTGGTTTCCTCGGCCGAAAGAAAAATGCGGAGAACCTGTCTCATTTGTGCTTGGCTTTACTGTGATTGACCGCCCGACTCAAGGACAGGCAAATGAGCCGCCTCCTTCTTCTGATGATGCAGCCCTGGTTCAGATTGCGGCGCGGCATGACCTTAGGGGTGCGTGCCGCCATATTTGACGACCAGAACCGCATCTTCCTGGTGCGGCATAGTTACGCTCCGGGATGGCTTTTTCCTGGCGGCGGCGTCGAGAGAGGCGAGACGATCTATGACGCGGTTGCGCGCGAGGCCGAGGAAGAGGGCGGCATCGTCCTCGACGGGCCACCGGCGTTTCACGGCCTGTTCTCAAATGAAGTGAATTTCCGCGGCGACCACGTCGCCTGCTTCGTCATTCGCCGTTACACGCAACGCGCGTGGACGCCCGGAATAGAAATCAAGGAAACCGGCTTCTATCCGGTAACGACATTGCCGGAGGGGACGACCGGGGGTACGCGCCGGCGGATCGATGAAATCGTGACGGGTGCGGCACCGTCTGCCCATTGGTGAGCGAGTTGCCTGTTTACCCAGCCCTTCGTCCGTGTTAAGGGCGCGCCATGACGCGGATGCTGCACATGCCCTCTGGCCTGCGACGACGAGACCGCTCGGCGCTCACGCGCATTTAAATCGCTCCGGTTCGCGGACAATCCGTTTGCTGGGGCCCCGCAAGTCTCAGACCGTCGGAATTCAAAATGTCCACCAGCGTCATCGAAGCGGCTCTTGCCGCCGATCAACCGCACATAGAACACCTTCTTGATCTGGCCTTCGGCCTAACCCGCTACGCCAAGACCTCCTATCGCCTGCGCGAAGGCAACACCGCCATCGACGGCCTGTCTCTGGTTACCCGTGAGCCGGACTTCGGACTGACCGGCGCCATTAGTTTCTGGCCGCTCAAGATCGGCCATGCCGGCACGGATGCGCTGCTGCTCGGGCCTCTCGCCGTGCATCCCGAGCGGCAGAATATCGGGATCGGCCGCGCCTTGATGCGGGAGGGAATCGAAAAAGCGAAAGCGCGTGGGCACCGGCTCGTCATCCTGGTGGGCGATGAACCCTATTATGCCAGGGTGGGCTTCAAACGCGTGCCCGATGGCCAGATCGAATTGCCCGGACCCGTCGATCCCGACCGACTGCTCTATCTGGAACTGGCCGAAGGCGCCTTGCGGCTGGCGAAAGGGCTTGCGCTGCCGCCCTACCGCTTCGAAGAGATATCAGCGGCCTTCGCGGTACCACATGGCGGCGAACGCCATCAGCAGCAAGGCCAAGCTGCCCAGGGTTGAGAAGAGGGGCAGTTCGTGGACGGCCCGCACGCGATGTGCGTCATTGTCCTTGAAGCCAAGCCAGCCTGAGCCCGCCATCTGGCGGCCGGCGCCGGCTTTGACGATGCGCGGCAGGCGACGAATAGTCCTCGAGCCAGTAAAGGCCGCCGCCGGAAGCCTTGGCGGCCGGCGCGAGCTTGGCGTCGGTCGCGACCGGATCGGCGGTCTCCTTGGGATCGGCACTGCCGATGGCGACGGCGGCGGTGAGCTTGCCGTCGGAAAGACGGTGGATACCGGGCTCGGTCACGGGCAAGCTGGCACGCCAGACACCCGGGGTCACCTGGTGGAGGTCGACCTGCTTCGTGGCGCCCGAGGGCAAGGTCGACGGTCACCGGATCGGTCTCGTCGGCCATGGTGCGCCGCTCGATCGACGATATTGTCATTGTCCTGCTTGCCGCTCAGATGCCTCTTCTTCGAGATCGGGCTCCTTCATCAGCCAATGAGCGAGGCGGCGCAGCAGTTCGGTCTGCGGGCCGCCGCCCTCAAAGCCGCGCGCCCACAGCCAGCCATGATCGGAAAGCAGCAGCGCCACGCGGCCTTCGCCTCGCGCGACAGCACGAGCAGCGGCTTGTCGTCGAGGCCCGACATCACGACCTCGCCGCGATTCAGCGCTCGGCATCGACCAGCCGGAACCAGCGGCCCCAGCTGGGCAGCTCGGCGCTCTGGTCGCCCGGAAGGCCGCGGGTCACCGGGTGGCGCTTGCCGCGCTCGGTCACATGCGGGCGGAATGCGCCCTCCGAGCACCTGGCCGGAAGGCACGACCTGCAGCACGGCATTGAGCGGCGTGTTGTAGAGGCCGTCGTCGGCGGCAAAGTCCGGCCCGGCGGCGATCAGCACCGCGCCGCCGCGCTTCACATAGTCGGCGATATTGGCGAGATAGGCCATCGGCAGGATGCCGCTGGCGCTGGTAGCGGTCGAAGATGATGAGGTCGAACTCGTCGAGCTTCTCGACGAAGAGCTCGCGCGTCGGGAAGGCGATCAGCGACAGTTCCTTGATCGGCGTGCCGTCCTGCTTCTCGGGCGGGCGCAAGATGGTGAAATGCACGAGATCGACGGAAGCGTCGGCCTTGAGGAGGTTGCGCCAGGTGCGCTCGCCGGGATGCGGCTCGCCCGAAACCAGCAGCACGCGCAAGCGGTCGCGAATGCCTTCGATGACCGCGATGGCGCGGTTGTTCTGCTCGGTGATCTCGCCTGGCAGGGGATCGGCGACGATCTCGGTGATGTTCTGGCCGCCATGATCGACCATGACCGGAAGTCGAGACGCTCTGGCCGGGCTGCGACGTCGACAGTTCTGGTCCTCGCCATTGCCGAGGCGAACGGTCGACGCCGATCGGCCGCCGGCTCGCTGCCGGTGTCCTCGACCCGGAAACGCACGGTCTGCTCCTTGCCGACGATGCCGAAGCGCGGCGACTGTTCGATGACGATGCGCCGGTCGATCTCCTTGCGGCTGCCGGTGAGCAGGCCATGCAGCGGCGCGTCGAGGCCGAGCTGCTTCGATGTCGCCCGGGACGTCATGCACCTGGCCATCGGTGATCAAGACGGCGCCGGCAAAGCGCTCGGGCGGCACTTCGGCAAGCGCCTGGTTCAAGGCGCTAGAACAGCCGGGTGCCGTCATCGTCGGCCGAGACATTCCGAGCGTGACGGTCACGACGCGCAGTTCGGTATTGCCGAGCCGCGCCACAGCCTGCTTGAGGTCATTGAGGGCGCGTTCGGCTGCGCTGCGTGCGATTGCCAAAGCTCCTGGCTCTGGCTCTGGTCGACGACGGCGACGGCGATATCGGCAAAGGTTCTCGCGATCTTCGTTGCGCATGACTCGGATTGACGAGGGCAAGGAGCAGCAAGGCAAGCGCCAGCGCGCGCAAGATCCAGCCGCGGCCCGCGCGTCACCGACCGCGATGACGATGAAAGCAAGACCGACCGCAAGCGATCGCGATCGAAGCAGCGGCCAGGACAATAGCGGCGCGATGGTGAAATCCCAACTCATGCTGTTGCTACTGCCCCAGTCTTTCGAGCAGTGCCGGAACGTGCACCTGGTCGGCCTTGTAGTTGCCGGTCAGCGCATACATCACGATGTTGATGCCGGTGCGATAGGCGAGTTCGCGCTGGCGGTCGCCGCCTGGCGATACGGCGTAGAGCGGCTGGCCGCGGCTCGTCCTGCGCCCAGGCTGCGGCATAGTCATTGGCGCCGATGATGATCGAGGTCACGCCGTCGGCATTGCCCGCATTGGCGGAGCTGCCTTCGCCGCTCTCGACCCAGAGCTGGCCGCGCTCATAGCGGCCGGGAAAGGATCTGCAGGAGATAGAAGGCCTTGGTCAGCACATGATCGGGCGGCACCGGCTCGAGCGGCGGGATGTCGAGCTTCGCCACGATGCGGCGCAAGGCGACCGTCGCGCCCGACAGCTTCGCCGGATGATGCTCGACAGATCGGCGCCATCTTCGCGGGTATCGAAGAAAATCGTGCCGCCGTTCTTGATATAGGTATTGAGCTTGGCGAGAGCGGCGGGCGAGGGCGCCTGCGCATCGGGCAGGACCGGCCAATAGATCAGCGGGAAGAACACGATCTCGTCGCTTCTCGATGATCGATGCCGACGGGTTCGCCGGGTTCGACCGAGGTGCGCTCGATCAGCACGTTGCCGAGGCCGACAAGACCCTGCGCGACTGGTCTCGTCGACTTGCGTGTCGCCGCGTCTCCACATAAGCAAGCCGGGTCTGCAGCGTGTTGCGCAAGGCGAACTGGTCGGCAGCCGGCATCCTGGGCGCGAACGACGTCGATCGGCATGCTCGCCGCAAGGGCCAGGAGGATGATGATGCGAAGCCATTGCACGACGAGCCCTGAGCCTCTGCCAGCTGCCGCGAGCCACAGGGCGGCGATGCAGTCGACCAGGAAGAGAAGGGCGGCGCAGGAAAAAGATAGGGTGCCAGCGGCACCGCCGGGGCGGGTTCGAGCCCGCGCAGCGTCGCTCTCGGCGGGAAGGGCGCTCATGGGCTTGAGATCGCCGTCGAGCAAAGTGATTGATGGCGCGCTCCAGGGCGCCGCGATTGTAGAGGCCAGCCGGATGTTTCGGGCGTCGGCTTGGGCGGCATCGATCTCGGCGGCCGCGATCGGCTGCGCTTCGGGCGAGGGATCGATCGAGTCGCCAGTGCCGGTGAGGACGCGGCGCGGCATGAATGCGGCTTGGCTGGCGGTCTGCTGGCTGCCTTCGGCTCGCGCCGCCGCCGGCGCCCGGGGCGAGATCGAGTATGCGCCGCAACATCTCGACGAACATGCCAGACAACGGCAGATTCGACCAATCGGCATTGGCGGTGACGTGGAAAAGCACGATCAGGCCCTTGCCGCGCCGCTCGGCGGTGACCAGGGGCGTGCCGTCGGCGAGGCTTGCCCAGACCTTGGCCGGCAGATCGGCAGCGGGCTCAGCCAGCACCTGGCGGTTCACCCGGACCGATGTGTCGAGGGTCAGGCCGGCAAAGGGACTTGATTCGGCGAATGGCTGGAGCGGCTGCGGCGTTTCCCAGCTCAGAGCGCGCTGCCGAGCGCCCGGCCGCCTTCGCGCAAGGTTACCGGAATGAGATCATCCTGGGCCGCCGGCCAAGCGCGGACCGGCAAAACGCAAGAGCACGCCGCCGCGCTCGATCCAGGCTGACGATCATGTCCTGCTCGTCCTGCGGCAGCACGCCGATATCGGCGAGCACCAGCATCGGAAAGCCCGGCATCGAGCTGATTCTTCAGATCGGCGGTCTGCTTGGGCTCGAGGATCTCGGCATAGGGCTCGAGCGCGCGCGAAACATAATAGAGCGGGCGAGAGCAGGGGCTGCGCAGCTTCGAGCGACGTTGCCGGCTATGAGGCCCACTGTCTTGCGGCGCCAGCGGTCGTCGAGAAGATAGACGGCAGCGGCGCTGCGCTCGCCTGCGAGTTCGATGCGTTCGACCTCGTTGCGCAGTTCGAGCGGCAGATCGATGTAGCCTTCGCCGCGCTGGCCATCGCGGGCGAGCGTGAGGGTCGTCTCGGCAAGGCTGCGGCCATTGGCGGCAAGAGCTCGGGCGACGACTTTCGCTTCCAGTGCTGCCGCCGACCGCAAAGCCGTGACCTTGATGCGGCCGCCTTCGATCTGGGGAGAGGCAAGCGCGAGCGGCAGGTTGCCCACCGGGGCGGCGATCACCTCGAGGTTGGCGCTGCCGCCGGCGAGGCCCAGCAATCCTTCAGCGAAAGTGCCCGCCGAGCCATGATCGAGGCCGTCGGCGAGCCAGACGACATTGACACCCGCGACATCGCCATAGGCCGGCTTCAGACGTGCGAGCAGGCTCAGTGCGATCGGGTTCCAGGGCCTTGGGCTCAAGCGCCGTGATCCGGCTCAACGCCTCGCTGGGCAGCTGAGATGTCAGGTCGGTAGCGCGAGCAATCGGGGACGTTGTGGCAACAGCGACCGGGGCGCCGGCTTGTTGCGCCGAAGCCGCAACGTCCTGCAGAACGGCGAGCCTGCGTATCCCAGTCCTTTGCCGCCGCCCAGCTGTCATCGACGACGATGAGCAGCGGATTGCCGGCGAAGTCGCGGTGCGTCGGTTGGCGACAGGAAAGGATGCGCGACGGCGAAAATGAGCAGGGCTGCGAGCGCGAGGCGCAACAGCATCAGCCACCAGGGCGTCTTGTCCGGCTGCTCCTCGCGGGGAACGAGTTCGAGCAGCAATGCGCAACGGCGGAAAGCGCACAGTCTGCGGCTTGGGCGGCGTGAAGCGCAAGAGCCACCAGATGACCGGCAAGCGCCAGAAGCCCGGCGAGGGCCCATGGCGTCATAAAGGTGAGGCTCTGCAGGCATCAGAAGGCTCTCGCCTGATGCGGCGCGGCTCTTCTCGCCGCCGATCAGGCCATGCAAAGCGTGCAACAGTTCTGAGCGGCGGCTCATCGGTGCGATGGACGGTGAAGGTCCAGCCGACGCGCCGGGCGATGTCGCGCACATGCGCCGCGCTGCTCCTCGAACTTCGCCTGATAGGCATCGCGCAGACTTTCCGTCTTGCCGGCGAGATAAGTGAGCGGGTCCGGCCATCTCCTCGAACTCGACGCGGCCTGAATAGGGCAAGGTCTCTTCCGCCGGATCGACAGATCTGCACGATATGGCCGGCAACGCCATCGGCCGCGATCGCACCCAGGGAGTGCGGCGATGCGATCTGGCTTTTCGAGGAAATCTCCGAGCATCAGCACGGTCGAAAATCGCGGCAGTTTCACGGCGCCCGGAAGAATGTCGGACTCTGGGGCTGCAATCAATGTCTGTGCCATGCGCACCAGGGCCGGACGCGGAATGGCGCGGGAACCAAATTCGTTCCTAAAAGTCGAGACACGCTCATGGGCGCGGACGGCGAGGCTCGCGACCGCAAGTGCGAGAAGCTTGGCGCGCTCGCGCTTGCTCGACGCTGGCAAGATGGGACTGAAAGGTCATCGAAATGGAGGGCGACGCCCACAGCCACAATGTATTTGCCGCCTCCCATTCATTCTCGCGGATGAAGACGCGATCCGAGCGGGCCGAGCGATGCCAGTCGATCTGCTGCACGTTGTCGCCGAAGGAATAGGGGCGATATTGCCAGAAGGTTTCGCCAGGCCCCGAGCGCTTGCGGCCGTGGACGCCGAGGATCACGGTCGCGGCGATGCGATGCGCCTCGACCAGCAAGCGGCGGCAGTGCGCGCGAGGCGTGTTCGGCGCGGTCATTGAAGGCGAGTGCGGCGCGTTCGGACATCAGATCGTTCAGCCGATCGAGCTTTTCAAGTCGCTCGATCACGCTGTCGATCGTCTCGCCGTCGGCGCGGGCGGTGAAGGTCAGCGCCATGCGATGCCGGAACACCGGGCCGGCAAGGGCGAGCACATCATCGATCGAAGGCGAGAGCCGGCCGTCCAGCAGCGCGCGGGCACGAGAGCCGAGCATCAACGCCTGGCTGGCGCGCGGCGAGGGGCCCCAGCCGACGTTCTTGTTGACGAAGTCATCCGCCTCCGGCCCGGGCGCGCGGCGCGGACGATCGAGAGGATGGCTTCGGCCACCTGCTCGCCCACCGGCATCAGCCGGACGAGGTGCTGGACCTTCATCAAGCTCGTCGGAGGTGAAGACTGCCGGCGGCTTCATCTTCTTCGGTGCCGGTTGTGGCAAAGAGCATGCGGCGTTCGGCATCGAGCGCAGGGTAGGGCATGTCGATCTCGAACAGGAAGCGGTCGAGCTGGGCTTCGGGCAGCGGATAGGTGCCTTCCTGCTCGATCGGGTTCTGGGTCGCCAGCACATGGAAGGGCCGCGGCAGATCGTGGCGCACGCCGGCAACCGTCACATGATGCTCCTGCATGGCCTGCAGCAGCGCGGATTGGGTGCGCGGGCTGGCGCGGTTGATCTCGTCGGCCATCAGGAGCTGGCAGAAGACAGGGCCCGGCACGAAGCGGAACTGCCGGCGGCCCATGCTCGCTTTCATCGAGCACTTCGGAGCCCAATATGTCGGCGGGCATCAGATCGGGAGTGAACTGGACGCGCTTCTCCTCGAGGCCGAGGACGCGGCCCAGCGTGGTCGCGAGCTTGGTCTTGGCGAGACCCGGGGCGCCGACCAGAAGGGCGTGGCCGCCCGCCAGGATGGCGGTGAGGGCCAGTTCGATCACCTCGGTCTGGCCGAAGATCACCTTGCCGATGGCTTCGCGCACCTTCTCCAGGCGCCCGGCCATTTGCTCGAGTTCGGAAACTATGTGCTTGTCAGCTTCGTTGATGCTTGCCATGGGGCTCACTATAGTTTGGGCCAATCCAGTTGCGAACTCTTATCTGGTGGGCCAAGTGCCAATTCCGTTAATGAAATCCTTGTGAAGGAGCATGGCCTTATCATGACGCGAGCCGGTTGCGCGATCGCCGGCAACCCCTTGCCGGCCTCAAGGAAGCGGAAAAAGCGTCCGGCAAGAAGGGCCTGCCGCCCGTTCATCTGTGGAATCCGCCCTTTTGCGGCGACATCGACATGCGCATTGCCCAGGACGGACTGTGGTTTTACCTGAATTCGCCGATCGGCCGCAAACCCTTGATGAAGCTCTTCGCTTCGGTCCTGCGTCATGACGAGGACGGCAAATACTACCTCGTCACGCCGGTCGAGAAATGCGGCATCCGGGTCGATGATGCGCCCTTCGTGGCCATTCGGATGAGTGTCGAGGGCGAGGGCCGCGATCAGGCGATCTCGGTTCGAGACCAATACCGACGACGATGTCACAGTTGACGCCGCGCACCCCATGCGGGTGGCGGTCGAACAGGGAACGGGAGGGCTCAAGCCCTATGTCCTGGTGCGCGGCCGGCTCGAGGCCCTCGTCGCGCGCGCCCTTTTCTACGATCTCGTCGCGCTCGGCATCGTCGAAGGCGAATGGTTCGGCGTGTGGTCTGGCGGGCGGTTCTGGCCGATGCAGCGGGCAGCTGAAATCGGCGCTGCCGCGCAATGAGCGATTTCCAGTTCGACGAAACCGAGTTTCGCCACCGCGCGGCGACACGGCTGTTGCGGAGCGTGCCCGTCACGGTGGCGCGCAGCGACGACGACCTCAATCCGGATTGGAAGCCGGCCGATCCCGACCTGGCACGCCGGCCGGCGGCGGTGCTCGTCCCCATCGTCGCTGCATGAGCCCGAACTCACCGTGCTCCTCACCCAGCGCACCGATCACTTGCCCAGTCATGCCGGGCAAGTCGCCTTTCCGGGCGGCAAGATCGACGAAGGCGACACGAACGCGCTTGCCGCCGCCCTGCGCGAGGCCAAGGAAGAGACCGGGCTCGACGAAAGCTACATCGAGCCGATAGGCTTTCTCGACGGCTATCTGACCCGCACGTCCTTCGAGTCGTGCCGGTGGTCGCCCTGGTGCGGCCGGGCTTCGTGCTATCGCCGCATGAGCAGGAAGTGGCCGCCATTTTCGAGGTGCCGCTCGATTCCTGATGAGCGCCGAGAATCATCTCGCGCCACAGCCGCGATTGGCAGGGCAAGCAGCGCTATTACTATGCCATGCCCTATGGCGAGCGGTATATCTGGGGCGCCACCGCGGGCATGATCATGAACCTCTACGACCGCCTCTATCGCAGCGCCATGAAGCCGCCGCCATCGCTCAAGCGTGAGGACTGGCTCAATGACGGCGCCTTGCGCCGCGTGTTCGACGCGCTCGAATGGCCGGCGGCGAAGCCCGCGTTGCCGGCGGCGCGGTGCGCAACGCGCTCATGGGCGAACCCGTGGACGATATCGACATCGCGACGACTCTTACGCCCGAGCAGGTGATAAGTGCGGGCGAGAAAGCGCGTTTTGGCGTGCACCCGACCGGCCTCGAGCATGGCACCATCACACTGGTTGTCGGCGGGCAAGCCCTTCGAGGTGACGACGCTGCGCGTCGATGTCGAAACATACGGCCGCAAGGCCCGCGTCGCCTTCACCGACGACTGGCAGGCGGATGCGCTGCGGCGCGACTTCACGATGAATGCGCTCTATTGCTCACGCGAAGGAAAAATATTAGATCCGACAGATGGTTACCAGGACATCCTGAGAAAAAAGGTCAAGTTCGTCGGATCGCCGAACGCGCGCATCAAGGAAGATTCTTTGCGCATCCTGCGGTTCTTCCGCTTCCACGCCCGCTATGGCGCGGGCGCCCCTGACCGCGAGGGATTTGCCGCTTGCGTGCGGCACAAAGCGAAGCTCAAGAGTCTTTCCGGCGAGCGCGTCCGGCAAGAACTGTTCAAGCTTCTGGAGGCGAAGCGGGCGCCAGACACGATCAAGCTGATGGCGGCTCGTAACGTGCTGAAGGTCCTGTTTACGCCGGTGATCGATCTCACTCCCTGGGCCGAATGGCGAAGATCGATCAGGCTCAGGGGCTCAAGGCCGATCCCCTTCTGCGCCTGGTTCTCGTGGCAAAGGATGCGCCCGTTTTGCGCGAGCGCCTGCGCCTCACCAATTCCGAAATGCGCCGCCTCGCCGCCATCGCCCCTCATGGTGGCCCGACGCCGCGCTTGCGCGAGCGCGAGCGTCGCGCGGTGCTCTATCATGTGGGGCAGGAAGCCTGGCGGGACATGGTCCGGCTCGCCTGGGCGAAATCGAAGAATCCGGTCGGAAGCAAGAAATGGCGGGACCTTCTTGCGTTTCCCGATCAGTGGCCAATTCCGCGTTTCCCTCTCACCGGCAAGGATCTGCTGGCGCGCGGCGTGAAGCCGGGGCCGCGATCGGCAAGGAACTCGGCCGCCTCGAGGATTGGTGGATCGCATCGGACTTTGCAAAGACAAGGACAGTCTTCTTCGCCGGCTGCAGCTTGAGGAGAACAGGGAATGACGCTGCTCGAGAACAACGCCAAATGGACCATCATCTATAAGACAGGAGCGGAAAATGGCCGATATCATCGTGATGAAGACGACGGGCAAGTCGGCGCCCAAGGTCGAACAGGGACAAGGAGAGGGCGAAACGCTTCTCAAGGGTAAATACAAGACCAAGACCTGGAACCATTTCACCGGCGAAGAGGGCAGGCTCTATTCGCGGCATCTGGGAATCGACGCCCGGCAAGGTGAAGGTCGACTACAAGGAATGGGAATTCTGCCACTTCATCGAAGGCAAGGCCGTCCTCACCAATGACAGAGGGCAAGAAATGGACGCTCAAGAAGGGCGACGGCTTCATCATCCCGCCCGGCTTCAAGGGCACCTGGGAGACGGTGGAGAAGGTGAGAAAGCACTATGTGATCCTGATGCCGAAAGATTGAGACATGACGCCAGTCGGCTATCATCACCGGCGCCGCGCGGCGGATCGGACGGCGGCATCGCCCTCGATCTTGCAGGCGATGGGCTGGGCGGTCGCGATCCATTGCAATTCCTCGCGTAGCGATGCCGAGAGCCTTAAAGCCGAGATCGAAGGAAAGGGCGGGCGCAGCGTGATCGTCGAAGGCGATCTTGCCTGTGCCAATGTGCCAGAGCGCCTGATCGCCGAGGCCGGACGGGCGCTGGGGCCGCTCTCCTGCCTCGTCAACAATGCCTCGCGCTTCGAGCCGGATGAGGCGGGGTCGGTGACGCTCGACAGCTGGACGGCCCATCTCGACACCAATCTCCGGGCTCCCGTTTTCCTGTCGCAGAGCTTCGCCGCGCAAGTGCCGGCCGAGGCGCAGGGCAACATCATCAACATCATCGATCAGCGGGTATGGAAGCTGACTCCCAAATTCTTCTCCTACACCGCCAGCAAATCGGCCCTGTGGACGGTGACTCGGACGCTGGCCCAGGCGCTGGCGCCCAGGATCCGCGTCAATGCCATCGGTCCCGGGCCGGCGCTTCCCAATGTGCGCATGGATGAGGCGGATTTTGCCCGCCAGGCCCGGCTGACGCTTCTGAAGCGCGGCACGTCGCCCGAGGAGATATCGGCCGCCGTCAGATACATATTGTCGGCGCCATGCGATGACCGGTCAGATGATCGTCCTCGACGGCGGCCAGCATCTCTTGTGGCAGACGCGCGATGTCATGGATGTGAAGGAATAGGCGATGAGCGGGGAAGCGAAGATCACCCATCATGTGGCGAGCGGCGCGGCGCGCCTGCGCCATGTCTTCGTGAGGGACCTGATGTCGATGCGCTCCTCGGCATCTATCGGAAGAGAAGACGAAGCGGCAAAGGATCATCGTCAATATCGATCTCTCGGTGAGGGAGGGCGCTGACCCCTTGAGCGACGACATCAGGAATGTGGTGAGCTACGAGATCGTGGTGAAGAAGGTCGAGGAGATCGTGGCGGCAGGGCCATGTCGGTCTGGCCGAGACGCTGGCCGAGCTCATCGCCAAGGCATGCCTGCGCGATCGAAGGGTGATGGCGGCGCGGGTGCGCATCGAGAAGCCGGATGTCATTGCCAATGCCAGGAGTGTCGGGGTCGAAATTGAGAGGCTCAGAGACTGATCGCGTTGCGCATTGCCGCCCGCGGCTTCAAGGCATGAGGGCCTTCGATGGGATCGCCGCGATATTTCGCAAATTTCGGCGACAGTGCTGGACTGTCACCGAAAATCGTCGAAGCCGCCGAGCATGAGCGGTGACTTCGCCAAAGGAGAGCGGATCTGTGATAGGTATCGCCTCCGCCCTTTGCAATCCGCATTTCAAAAAATTGAAGTTGCAACATTTTGTCGCCTGGCGAGTTGACACCGCACCGTTATCGGAACGCGATATTGCCGATCGATAGCGGCTCCCCATTGAAGGGTCAAAACTCGATTGCGAAGGAAAGAAAGGAGCACTCCGATGCAGGCAAAATTGGCCGTCGCCTCAGTCCTCATCCTGGCTTTCATGACGCCTACGCAGGCCGAACCCGATTGGAAGTCTATCGGCAAGGCGCTGGGGAAATCCGGCGTGGAAGCCCCAGGCGGCGTCTATCGTGTCAGCCTGCCGCGCTCGGACCTGAAAGTCACTCTTGATGGCGTCGAGTTGAAGCCGGCTCTGGCGCTCGGCTCCTGGCTCGCCTTCAAGCCGATGGGCGACCATGGCGGCATGGTGATGGGCGATCTCGTCCTGACCGAGCCTGAAATCAATCCTGTGATGACGAAGCTCGCCAAAGAGGGAATCGAGGTTACCGCTCTTCACAACCACCTGCTGCGCTCCCAGCCCGTCACCATGTATATGCATATTTTGGGGCACGGCGATCCGCTGACACTGGCCAACAGCCTCCACGCCGCCTTGCGGGAAAGCCAGACGCCGCTCACAGAGGCGACCGCGGACACCGCTTCAGGCGCGACTACCATCGATCTCGACACCTCTGGCATTGACCGCACGCTCGGCCATAAGGGCAAGATCAATGGCGGCGTCTATCAAGTGAGCATCCCGCGCGCAGAGGCGATCAAGGACGCGGGCATGGACATACCAGGGGCCATGGGCTCGGCGATCGCCATCAATTTCCAGCCGACCGGCGGAGGCAAGGCGGCGATCACCGGCGATTTCGTGCTCATCGCGTCGGAGGTCAATCTGGTCTTGCATGCCCTCCGTGAGAACGGCATCGAAGTCACGGCTTTGCACAGCCACATGCTTGCCGACGAGCCGCGACTATTTTTCATGCATTTTTGGGCGAATGACGACGTGGTCAGGCTTGCCCGGGGTCTGCGCGCGGCGCTCGACGAAGTGCATCTCGCGAAGAGCTAAACTTAGCGCGCATCCCGGCGCTTCGCCGATATGGCCAAATCAATATATTGGAGCAAATCCTTATCGCCAAGTCTGCAACTTTGGCAGGGCTTGCTCTGGTCTAGGTTAAAGCATGAGGGGGGTTGATGGGATCGCCATCGCCGCTTTGCCGGGCGCGACACAATCGACGCCCAGCAGCAGTTCGGTCAGGTCATGATAGCGTTGGCCATCGAGCCCGGTGAGTTCCCGGATCTTCTCGATCCGGGTGTAGACCGTGTTCGGATGTTTGGCGAGGAGACGGGCAGCCTTTTGCACATTCATGTCGGCATCGGCGACCGCCCGCAATGTCTCGATGAGAACGCCGCCCGCCGTCGCATCCGCGTTGACAAGGATCGCCACCCATTTCGGCGGGGTGGATTTGACATATTCGGTGCCACGATGAACCAGCAGGCCGCGTATCGGCAGTCGGGCGAACTGCACGAGACGCTTCTCCACGCTTGCGAAATCGAGGGCGATCATTGCTTCCTGCAAGGCCTTTGGCACAAAGGAGGTCGAGGGATGATCGGCGCTTATGCCAACCAGCACCGCCGGACCCAGAAGCAGGAGCATCGGGTGGATGCGCTCGGCGAGATCGGCTTGCGGAGCCGTCCAGCCCGACTGCCGCCGTCCGGCGGAGATAACGGCGACCACCGCATTGTTGCGCATTCCGACGAGCATCCGGACCGGCATGGCGGCCAGCGCCTCTGACAATGCATTGGCGATGCGCTGACCGCGTGCCGGGCTATCCATCTCCATCGCGTTGACGGGCTGTACGACGACGATGCAATAGGCCTGGCGCTGCTCGAGATAGCCCGCGCGCTTGAGCAGCCGGGCCACGCGGCCGTCGGATTCATCGTAGCCGTTCAGAAAAA
The DNA here is from genome assembly GCA_963841765.1 of uncultured Alphaproteobacteria bacterium. Taxonomy (GTDB): domain Bacteria; phylum Pseudomonadota; class Alphaproteobacteria; order Rhizobiales; family Aestuariivirgaceae; genus Taklimakanibacter. The sequence goes on along the minus strand of CAWJDZ010000037.1, from coordinate 49,679 downwards.
TATTGAAGAGCTCGCTGCGGCGATCCCCCTCGGCTTCCGCAAGCGCCCGCGTATGATCGACATATTCGGCAGTGACGATCGAGCTCACAGTATCGGTATATTCGATGGCGAAGTCGGCGACGACGGCGACCGCCTTTTCCGGGCTGTTGCGGCCACTGGTAAGAGCCGCATCACGCAGCCAGTGTGACAGAATTCGATGGCCGCACCGATAGGCGTGCAGTATCGCCTCGAGCGGGAATCGCTGGGCTGCCCGGCGATGCGCATGCGACTTGACGAAATCGAAGCTGCCCGCTTCGCCGCCCGCAAACAGCCGGCGGATTTCATCGATATGCTCGCCGGCATGACGAGCGAGCTCCGGCACTACGTCGGGATTGCCCGAACTCGAGAAGGCCGGAACTTCCGCCAGCACCGCGTCGCGGAGCATGCCGCTCATCTTCTGCATGCTGTCTCGAGCGGCTCCAGGGCACCCGGAATAAGGCCGGCTTCGGCAAGCCGTTCCAGCTCCGCCCGAGCGCTGCTCGTTCTGCAAATCGATCGACAGGCATTTGTGAACTATTCACAATCAGGACGGCAAAATTACCATAAAACTCGCCATGTTCAATGGGCAGCACTGGTGATAACTGACAATCACCGACATAAACCAGCAACGGAGGACCAGCACATGGCGAAGTACCTGTTTGTCTATCATGGAGCAAAAGCGCCCACGAACCCGGCGGAGATCCAGGATGTCATGAATGCCTGGGGCGCGTGGTTCGGTTCGTTGGGGGCCGCGGTGATTGACGGCGGCAATCCGGTCGGCAAATCGAGCACCGTCAAATCGGATGGCTCGCTCGTCAATGGCGGCGGCGCCAATCCGGCAAGTGGCTACAGCTTGATCGAGGCATCGAGCCTCGAGGACGCGCATAAGAAGGCGAAGGGCTGTCCGCTGCTCAAGGCGGGCGGGACGATCGAGATCGCCCAGGCGATGGACATGTAAATTTGCCTTGCGATGCGAAAGCAGGGGACGCGATGGCGTCCCCTTCAAGCCTTTCGGGCCAAGGCGCTAAACTAAAGTCCGCGGATACGGCCGCGCCAGCGTTTCACCATTTCCTCCGCATCGGTACTGCCGCCCGCATTGGCGCTGCGATAAACATCGACGTCGATGCCGCGGCGGGCAAGATTGGCCACCGCTTCCGCCATCAGCGCATTGACGATGAACGCTCCTGAAATCGTCGACGTCGAGCCCATGCGTTTGTCGGAATTGGGAATAGCAAGACAAGCATCGCCATAGGGCGCATGATTGTCGATGGCGAGATCGGTGACCTCGTGCAGCATGCGGCCGCTCTTGTGGCGCGACGTGACATGAGCGGCATGGTCGCGCGAAGTTAGGGCAATCGTCTTGGCCCCCTTTTCCCGCGCGAAGAGGGCGGCTTCGATCGGAAAAGCATTGCGGCCCGAATTGGACGCGATGAGGACGATGTCGCTCGGACCGATCGGATAGTCCTGCAGCACCATTTGGGCGTAGCCTTCGAGCCGTTCGAGCACGGTCGAGCGGTGTGCGCCCTGATGCAGCATAAGGGCAGGATCGAGGATCGCCTGGACGGGGGCCGCTCCGCCGGCGCGGAAGAACACTTCCTCAGCGATCATATGGGAGTGACCGCTGCCGGTGACATAGACGAGGCCGCCCTGCGCCAGCACCTCGGCGATCCAGCTCTGCGCCACGTCGAACTTGTCGCGCTGCGAGGACACCAGTTGCTTCAGCATGGCGGTGATGGTGTCGCAGTATTGGTCGGTCAGCATCATGCCGGTTGTGCCACCCCTCGCGCCGTTCATTCCGTGATCTCGGCGATATATTCGTAGCGGTCGCCGCGATACCAGCTCATTGCGTCTTCGAGCACGTTGCCGGCCGCCGCATAACCGATGCGGTGGATGGCGAGCACCGCAGCGCCCGGCCTGATGCCGAGTTGTTGGGCGATGTCGGCCGGCGCCTCTGTCGCTTTGAGACGTTGCATGATGCGCCCCGGCCGCCCGCCCATCGCATCCATGCGGGCATAGAGCGATCCCGTTCCATCGTAGTCGGCGCCGACCGCCTGGAGCGGGAAGACCGAGCGATCGAGGCCCATGACATCATCGTCCACCTGGCGCAGCCGGGTGAGCGCCATCACTTGCGTGCCTAAGGGCAGCCCGGTGCGGAAGGAGATGTCGGGAGGCACCGGCATCACCTTGAGTTCGAGGATGCGTGATGAGGGCATGAGGCCGCGACTCAGCATATCGTCCGTAAAACCGGTCAACCGGGTGATCGGCTTGAAGATCCGGTGCGCGATGAAGGTGCCGGCGCCGGGCCGCGTCGCGACATAGCCATCCTTCGCCAGCTGTTCGAGACCCTGGCGCAAGGTCGAGCGCGAGACACCGAGCGCGGTGGCGAATTCGCGCTCCGGCGGCAAGGGCCGGCCGGGCCCCAAGGTGCGGTCCTCGATCGCGGACGTCATTGCCATGACCAGCCGGACGCCCAGTGGGCCCGTCAAACTATCCATGCGGCGGCGGATCTCGTGAGTTTCTGTCATCGGCACCCGATTGTGACGGTGCTCACAATAAGGTGATCCGAGGTACAAGACAATAGCGGTATGGTTTTGGTCTTATGCTTACGATGCTCCGAAAGAGCAAATAATCTGATCCATTGAATGGGCCTTAGCTTGGCGTGAACAAACCACTGGACAAAGTTGAATAGCCCGATAGCATGCCAAAAACATACCAATGGGATTCTAAGGACTCCTCAAGTGCGACGGGAGCGACAAGGGCCGGTACGACAAGAAATAGCTTGGTCGTGCCGGCACCTGTCTAGTATTCGGCGTCAATCCGGAGACGAGCAGCCGCTGCGGCGTGATCCCGATGGACACTAACTCCATAGATCTCGAGTCCTATCGCCTGCGTCCCGCAACGCCGGACGATCTGCCGGCGCTTTATCGCGTCTGCCTGAGGACCGGCGATGCCGGCAAGGATGCGACGCATCTGCAGGATGATCCCGATCTTCTGGGCGAAGTCTTTGTCGGACCTTATGTGATGCTCGAGCCCGAGCTTGCTTTTACGCTCGAGGGCGGGGGCCACCCCGCCGGCTATGTCCTGGGCGCGCTCGACACTGAAAGCTTCAATCAGCGGCTTAAATCCGAATGGCTGCCAAGACTGCAGAGGCTGCATGCCGATCCGGGTGATGACCGCGAGCAATGGCGGGGCAGCGACTGGGTGCGTCATGTGGTGCACTACCCGTTCCTCGCTGTGCCGGCGGTCCTCAAGCCATATCCCTCGCATGCCCATATCGATCTCCTGGCTGAGGCGCGCGGTCACGGCATCGGGCGGCATCTGATGCAGACCATTATGGAAGAGCTGGCGCGACTTGGCTCGCGCGGCGTCCACCTCCAGGTGCATCCAAGGAACACTGCCGCGCAAGCCTTCTATAGCAATCTCGGTTTCGCGGCCCTCTCGTCGTCCGAACTTCCCGGCGAGACGTTGTTCATGGGATATCAATTCGGCGATGATGTCTCTTGGGTTCGAGCATAGCTCTAGCCATCAGACATAGGCGATGGAACGTCCGGCAATGACCGCCAGGATCCACACGCTGGCCGAGATGCCGGCATGGAGACGTGCTCGCGGCGGAACCGGCGGGTACATGAGCACGCGGCGTTTCGCCCAGTGATAGAGAGCGAGATTGATCAACCCGGCGATGATCAGCCCCGCCTTGACGAGGAACACGGGATTGCGTCCGAAGGCGGTCGCTTCGGCGCTGAACATGATCGGGCCGCTCACCAGAAGGAGAGCAAGGCCGGTCGCCGCGACGCCGAGCGCCACGCGCGAGACATTGGCCGCCATCTCGAAGCGGTTGCGCAACAGCAGGATGTCGAAGACGACAATGGCGCCCACCAGCAAGGTTGCGCCGACCACATGGGTGAGATTGGCAAGCGGATAAAGCCAGACCGAGCTGCGTGCGGCAAAGCCAAGAGCAGAAAATTCCAGGCTCTGGAGAAAGGCATCCCACATTCGGGGTCAGCGCATCTCGTAAACCTTGCCGGCAACTGTAATGCGCTCGGCCCGCATCTCGTGCTCGCGGCGCGTCGAAGGATAACCCTCCGCCGCAATGACGCTGCCCGCTTTCAGCATCTCCTCGCTGAGGCCGCGGCGCGTCATGCGCGAGATCGGGGCCAGCGTCACTTCCCAGGTCGCATTCTCGTATTTGAGCATGACATGGGCATGCGGGTTCTGCCATGCCACCATCTCGATCGGCGACTCGATGGTGAACTTCTTGGCTGAATCATAGCTGCCCCAGCCGTGATGCGCCGAGGCGGCGATCGCAGCGGTCACGAGGAACAGGGTTGCGGCGGTCCATTTCTTCAACATGCGGTCCTCCACTGGCAGTCCTTCCCCAACTTAATGTCTCGCAGCCACGCGGCAATGTCGAAGGGCAAAGCTCCCGAGATTGTGATGGCCTTGCTTTTTGCATAAGTGTTTGCTTATATAATGGACATGAGCGAAACCGAGATATTCCGTGCTTTGGCGGACCCGACCCGCCGCGCCGTTTTCGAACATGTCGCGGCGCGTGAGATGAGTGTCGGCGAACTCAAAAGCCATTTCGCCGTGTCGCAGCCCGCCATCTCGCAGCATCTGGCGGCGCTCAAGGAAGCAGGGCTCGTACGTGAAAGGCGTAAGGGTCGCTTCGCCTATTATCGGGGTGATCCGAAGGGCATTGCCCCGCTTGCCAGCTGGATCGAGCGCCACAGCGCCTTCTGGCCCAAGCGGATCGAGAAATTGAAAGATGTGCTGAAAGGAATGGATCCATGAGCAACGAAACCAAGCCAGACGATCAGATCGTAACGGAATGCGATCTCGAGGATCATCCGGGCAAGGTGTGGCGGGCGCTGACCGACCCTGAGCTCGCGGCCCAATGGCTTGTGCCGGAAGAGGTCGACTGCCGGATCATCGAATCCGAGCCTGAGCGGTTGTTGCGTTTCGCCTGGCGCAGCGATGAACGCGACGGCCTCGGCAACCGGCTCGACACCATCGTCACCTTCGAATTGAGCCCGACCGATGAAGGCGGCACGCATCTGCGCATCGTGCATGAAGGTTTTGCGATGGCCGCGGCCGCCAATGACAACAGCGCCAGTGTGGTGATGAGGGCGGCATGACCAATTTCGTCCCGATCGTCGTCGAGCAATCGAGCCGCGGCGAGCGCTCCTTCGACATCTTTTCCCGGCTGCTGCGCGAGCGCATCGTGTTTCTCAACGGTCCGATCGACGACAATGTGTCGGCCATCATCTGCGCGCAATTGCTGTTCCTCGAGGCCGAGGGGCCGGAGAAGGAAATCGCGATGTACATCAACTCGCCGGGAGGCGTGGTGACGAGCGGCTTCGCAATCTATGACACGGTGCAATACATCAAATGCCCGGTTTCGACGGTCTGCATGGGCTTTGCCGCCTCGATGGCGTCGTTCCTTCTGATGGCCGGCGAGCCTGGCCGGCGCATATCGCTGCCCAATGCCCGCATTCTTTTGCATCAGCCCTCGGGCGGCTTCCAGGGACAAGCCTCGGACATCGAGCGCCACGCCGAAGATATCGTCAAAATGAAGAAGCGGATGATCGGGCTCTATGCCAAGCATTGCAAGCGAAGCTTCGAGGAGGTCGAACGCACCCTCGACCGGGACTTCTTCATGACGGCGGAAGAGGCCAGGGATTGGGGGCTCGTCGACCATGTTTATGCCGTTAGGGCAGGGCAGGCGGCGGCCTGAATGACTTATAATTCAATGGAATTACGGCGTCCTGCCAGGTCCAGGCGCACTCCCGTGCTATTTGCGCTCAGCCGTCAGAATCACGATATTGGGCCTCATGGACGACCCCAAGGACATCGTGCCGGATGAGATCGAAGAGGGCATGGGCGAAGGCCCGGGGCCCCATGTCATCCGTGCCCATCTGAAGACGCTGCCGAACCGGGCCGGGGTCTACCGCATGTTCGACGCCAAGGGCGACGTCCATCTATGTCGGCAAGGCGCGCAGCCTGAAGAACCGGGTGGCGAACTATGTGAGGCTCGGCGGCCACACCAATCGCATCGCGGCGATGATCGCGCTCACCGCCAATATGGAATTCGTGACCACCGAGACGGAAGCGGAGGCGCTGCTGCTCGAGGCCAATCTGATCAAGAAATTGCAAGCCCGCGCTTCAATGTCACGCTGCGTGACGACAAGTCCTTTCCCTATATCCTCATCCGCAAGGACCATCCGGTCACCCAGATCGTCAAGCATCGCGGCGCCCGCTCGCACAAGGGCAGCTATTTCGGGCCGTTCGCCTCGGCGGGCGCCGTCAATCGCACCATCAACGCGCTGCAAAAGGCCTTCCTTCTGAGCTCCTGCAGCGACAGCGTCTATGAGAACCGCACGCGGCCCTGCCTGCTCTACCAGATCAAGCGCTGCTCGGCGCCCTGCACCGGCGAGATCGAGCTTCCGGCCTATAATGAGCTTGTGAATGAGGCCGAGGCTTTCCTCGACGGCAAGAGCAAGACGGTGAAGGCGGAGCTTGGCCCAATTGATGGAGGAAGCGTCCGAAAAGCTCGATTTCGAGCAGCGCGGCGCGCTATCGCGACCGCATCCAGGCGATGAGCTTCGTCACCTCGGAACAGGGCATCAACCCGCAAGGCGTCGAGGAGGCCGATGTGTTCGGCCTCGCGCAAGACGGCGGGCAGACCTGCATCCAGGTGTTCTTCTTCCGCGCCGGCCAGAACTGGGGCAACCGGCCCTATTTCCCGCGCGCCGACAAGTCATTGCCGGTAGCGGAAGTGCTGGGCTCGTTCCTGGCGCAGTTCTATGACGACAAGCCCATCCCGCGCCTTGATCCTGCTGTCGCATGAGATCGAGGAGCGAGAACTCCTCGAAGAGGCGCTCACGACCCATGCCGGGCGACAGGGTCGAGATCGCGGTGCCGCAAAGGGGCGAGAAGAGAACGCTGGTCGATCACGCGCGTCACCAATGCGCGCGAAGCCCTGGGCCGCAAACTGGCGGAATCCTCGTCGCAGGCGAAGCTCCTGGCCGGCGTCGCCCGAGTGCTTTGGCATGGCAGAGCCGCCGCGGCGCATCGAGGTCTATGATAACTCGCACATCCAGGGTGCCCAGGCGGTCGGCGCCATGATCGTGGCGGGCCCGGAAGGCTTCCTCAAATCGCAATATAGGAAGTTCAACATCAGGTCCGAGGACCTGACGCCTGGAGATGATTTCGGCATGATGCGAGAGGTTTTGACCCGCGGTTCGCCCGGCTCCTCAAGGAGCATGGCGAGCGCGAGCCCGCCAATGAAACTAATCCCGATGGGCCGCAGGCCTGGCCCGACCTCGTGCTGATCGACGGCGGGCAGGGCCAGCTCAATGCCGCGCGTGCCGTGCTGGCCGATCTCGGCATTGCCGATCTCTGCATCGCAGGTGTCGCGAAGGGGCCAGACCGGGATGCCGGCCGGGAGCATTTCTACGTGCCGGACAAGACGTCTTTCATGCTCGAGGCGCGTGACCCGGTGCTCTACTATATCCAGCGGCTGAGGGACGAGGCGCACCGCTTCGCCATCGGCAGCCACCGGGCCAGAGCGAGCCAAGGCGATCGCTCTCAATCCGCTCGACGAGATAGCCGGTATTGGCCCGACTCGCAAAAAAGCGCTTGCTGCAGGCTTTTGGGTCGGCCAAGGCGGTGGCGCGGGCCAGCGTTGCCGATCTGGCAAAGGTCGAAGGGGTGAATCACGCTTTGGCGCAGGCTATCTATGACCACTTCCACGAGGGCGCGTCCATGAGCGATGCGGTAACCAAACTGGCCCAACAGGAAAGCCAGCGCCATGCGCTGAGCCTGCCCAATCTCCTGACCTATGGCCGGCTCGTCGCGGTGCCCGTGGTGGCGGGCCTCCTCCTCTGGGGCGGCGATGCGGCGCGCTGGACGGCGCTCGCTCTCTTCATCGGCGCGGCGATCACCGATTTCTTCGACGGCTATCTGGCCAGGCGCAATGGGGCCAGCAATCGGCCCTGGGCCGCATGCTCGATCCGATCGCCGACAAGGTGCTGGTGGCGGCGGTGCTTCTGGTGCTTGCGGCCGACCGCACGATCGCTGGCGCTCATCTCTGGGCCGGCGATCATCATCCTGTCGCGCGAGGTTCTGGTGTCGGGCCTGCGCGAATTCCTGGCGGAGTTGCGGGTCTCGGTGCCGGTGACCAAGGTCGCCAAATGGAAGACCACCGTTCAGTTGATCGCCGTCGGCTTTCTCATTGCCGGACCCGCCGGCGATAAGATCTTGCCTTATGTCACCGAATTCGGCCTGTGCCGGCCTGTGGATCGCGGCCGCCCTCACTCTCTATACGGGCTATGATTATTTCCGCGCCGGCATCGGCCATGTAATGGAAGACAAGTGACGAAGATTCTCTATTTCGCCCGCATGCGCCAGATCATCGGCAAGTCGGAGGAGCATATCGACCTTCCGGCCGACGTCACGACCGTCAGCCGGCTGATCGATTGTCTCAAAGAGCGCGACGATGCCTATGCATCGGCCTTCGCCGATCTGCGCATCGTGCGCGCCGCGATCGACCAGGCACATGCGCCGCTCGATGCGCTCGATCGCGGGTGCGCGCGAGATCGCCTTTTTCCCGCCGGTAACGGGAGGGTAGCGGAAATCTGAGATGAGGCGTGAAGGCACGGATTCTCGTCCAGAAAGGTGGTTTGGAAATTATTAAATAGGCCCTGGAGCACCGGAGTTTCCGGAACCTCTCTCGCTTGCGGTGGTTGTCGGCCCAAAGCGAGGAGTTGATCATGACCACAGCTCGCAAGAAACGCTGGTCGCAAGAGGTGACCGATAAGAGCGACGCGCTCGATCTCGACAAGGGCGTATTCACATGGAAGAACCCGAAGCGCATCGCGGCATCGCTCAAGCGTTCGGCTGAACACAGCAAAAGGCGGAAGTCGGGCGCCTTCCGCTCGGCCATGTCCATGCTGACCTTCTACGTCAATCGCGGCGGAAAGGACTTGCCCAAGACGCAGAAGTCCGTGCTGGAGCGCGCCAAGGACGAGTTGCGGGCGCAGTTCGGCCGCGCCCGTAGGAAAGACTGACTCTCAGGCCGCCTTCTTCTTCGGCTGCACTTCGTCGAGATAATCCGAGCGCAAATTGCGGGTCAGGTCGCCGACCTTGAACTTGTAGGGTCCGATCTCGCCGACCGGGGTGACCTCGGCGGCGGTGCCGACGATAAAGCACTGTTCGAAGGTGTTGAGCTCGTCCGGAATGATGGCGCGCTCGACCACCTTGATCTGACGCTTCTGGGCCAGACCGATCACGGTGCGCCGGGTGATGCCGTCAAGGAAACAATCGGGCGTCGGCGTATGCAATTCGCCATTCCTGACGAAGAAGATATTGGCGCCGGTGCACTCGGCGACTTGGCCGCGCCAGTCGAGCATCAGGGCATCGGCACAGCCCTTACGCTCCGCCTTATGCTTGGAGATGGTGCAGATCATATAGAGCCCGACGGCCTTCGCCTTGGCCGGCGCGGTCTGGGGATCGGGCCGGCGATATTCGGCCATGTCGAGGCGGATGCCCTTTTCGAGCTGCGACGGATCGAAATAGGCCGGCCACTGCCAGATCGCGATGGCGACGTTGATCCTGGTGTTCTGAGCTGAGACGCCCATCATCTCCGACCCGCGCCACGCGATAGGGCGGACATAGGCATCCCTATGGCCCTGGCGCTTCAAGGTCTCGCGACAGGCGGCATCGATCTCGGCCACCGTATAGGGGATTCTCATGTCGAGGATCTCAGCCGACTCGAACAGCCTCTGAGTATGCTCGGTGAGCTTGAAAATCTCTCCGCCATAGGCGCGCTCACCCTCGAAGACGGCGCTGGCGTAGTGCAGGCCATGGGACAGTACATGGATCTTCGCATCCTTCCACGGCACGAACTCGCTATTCATCCAGATAACGCCTTCGCGCTGGTCAAAAGGAACGATCGACATGACTGCTCTCCCAATTTTCGCCGATTTGTGAGCATTTTTGCACGCAGCGGCGGTTCGGCCTATATGTCACGACGGCTGTCCGAATGTTCGGCCACGGTGACGCAACAAGGTTGCCTATGACTGAGATGATTTGTAACAAACTTCGCAAAATACGTCAATATGGCTGACATAATTTCTGACCAGGAGGCCGGCGATGAGGAAATTGTCAGCCTGATCGAGCTTTTGTTCTTTGCCTATCGCGATTTCACCTCAGATCCAGACGCCATTCTGTCGGCATGGGGGTTCGGGCGCGCGCATCATCGCGTGGTGCATTTCGTCGGCCGAAATCCCGGTATGACGGTGGCACAGCTCCTCGGAATTCTTGGCATCACCAAGCAGAGCCTCGGCCGGGTCTTGCGCGACCTGATCGAGCAGGATCTCGTCTATCAGCGCCCCGGCGACCTGGATCGGCGGCAGCGGCTCCTGTTTCTCACCAAGGAGGGCGAAAGCCTGCGTCTCAAGCTCATGGCGCCACAGGCGAAGCGCATCATTCGGGCGCTTGCGGAGGCGGGCGATGCGGCGGAGCCCGGCTATCGCAAGGTGCTGCATCATCTCATCAGTCCGGAAAACCGCAAGGGCGTCAGCGAATGGCTGAGAAGCCGCAAGGCGCAGGCGAGGGAATGAGCGACGACAATCCGCATATATTGGTGATCGATGACGATCGGCGCATCCGCGAGCTCTTGCAGTCCTATCTCGCGGAGAACGGTTTCAGGGTAAGCGTGGCCCCAACCGCCGCCGCGGCGCGCGAGAGGATGCGCGGGCTCGCGTTCGATCTGCTCATCCTCGATGTGATGATGCCGGGCGAGAGCGGCACGGCGCTGACGAAATCCTTGCGCGGCATCAACGAACGCGTCCCCATCCTGATGCTGTCGGCGCTCTCGGAGATCGAGGACCGGATCAATGGGCTGATGGCCGGAAGTGACGACTATTTGCAGAAGCCGTTCGAGCCACGGGAGTTGCTCCTCAGGGTGCAGAACCTCTTGCGCCGGGCGGCGCCGCCGGCCGACCAGCGGACCGATGTGCGCTTCGGCGGCTGTCTGTTCAACGTGCCGCGCGGTGAACTCCGGCGCAATGGGGAGCTTATCAAGCTGACGACGCGCGAGCGCGATCTGCTCAGGCTGTTCATCCAGAATGCCGGCCGGGCAATCACCCGGGCCGAGCTCTCGCCCGACGGAGCGGAAGAGAATGCGCGCACCGTCGACGTCCAGATCAACCGGTTGCGTCAGAAGATCGAGGAAGATCCGTCCAATCCAGTTTATCTGCAAACGGTGCGGGGAGCAGGCTATACTCTCTACATCGATTGATCGGGCCAAGACCATGAGCGTCGCCACCGAGACCGAAAGAAAGATCCAGCACCCAACACTTTACTGGCGCTTCAACCGGCTGCTCGAGCGCTTTCTTCCGGCGGGACTCTATCAGCGCTCGCTCCTCATCCTGGTCATACCGATCGTGCTCCTGCAAAGCATCATGGTCGGCATCGTCCTCGATCGGCACTGGGACAACGTCACCAAGGTCCTCGCCCGATCGCTGGCGCGCGAAATCTCCATGATCATCGAGCTCTATGACCGCTCCGACAAATCCCCCCAGGCAGTCGCGGGGTTGCAGGCGCTGACGAATGACCGTCTGCGGCTTCGCCTCAGCGTAGAGCAAAATGCCGAGTTGCCGGCGCCGCGGCCGGTGCCGTGGCTTTCGATTGTCGACACGCGTCTCACCCGTTATCTCGACCATGAGACGGGCCGGCCGTTCTGGATCGACAGCACCAGCCATACCAAATATGTGGAAATTCGCGTCGAGGCGGAAAAGGGCACGGTTTTCCGCTTCCTGGCCGATGACGATCGCGCCTATGCGGCGAACACCAACCAGCTCCTGATCTGGATGTTCATCTCATCGGTAGTCCTGCTCGTCATCGCCGTCATCTTCCTGCGCAACCAGATCAAGCCGATCCTCGAGCTTGCCCACGCAGCCAGAGGCTTCGGTCTCGGTCATGATCTCAGCCATTTCAGGCCACGGGGCGCGACCGAAGTGCGTCAGGCGGCGCAGGCCTTTCTCAATATGAAGGACCGCATCGAGCGCCATGTCGAGCAGCGCACCGCGATGCTGGCCGGGGTCAGCCACGACCTGCGTACCATCTTGACACGTTTCAAGCTCGAACTCGCGTTCCTCGGCGACAACGCAAAAGTGAAGGCGCTCAAGAGCGATGTCGAGGAAATGCAGACAATGCTCGAAGCTTATGTGAACTTCGCCCGCGGTGCCGGCGGCGAGAAGGCCGAGGCGCGAAGCATCGCGGAAATCGTCGCGGGCGCTGTGAAGACGGGCGCCCGCCCGCATTCGAAGGTGAAGGTCGAGGTGGCGCAGGATTTGACCGCCAAGGTCAGACCCAATGCGTTCCGGCGGTTGATCGTCAACCTGGTCGCCAATGCGGCACGCTATGGCGAGACGATCGCCATTGCGGCGAAGAAGAAGCGCAATCGGTTGCGCATAACAGTCGACGACAATGGTCCGGGCATTCCGGCCAATATGCGCGAGGATGTCTTCCGGCCGTTTTTCCGGCTCGATGAGGCGCGCAACCAGGACGAGGGGGGCACCGGGCTCGGCCTTGCCATCGCGCGCGACATCGCTCGCACGCATGGCGGCGACATCAAGCTCGAGGACAGTGCGCTCGGAGGATTGCGCGCCGTGGTGGAAATTCCGGTTTAAGCGCCCTTGCGCTGGATCATCACCTTGCCGTCGAATGCGAAGACCAGTTCGCCATTCTGGTTGAAGCCTTCGCTATGCTTGCTGGCAAGGCCCCAGCGCGGCCTCGATGACATCTCGCGCTTGCCGGTGATCTCCATCCAATAGGTAACCGTGTCGCCCGGATAGACCGGCTTGATCCATTTGAGATTGGTGATGCCCGGGGAGGGACCATGTTCGGGCAGGATTTCTTTGCGCGCAATCCGCTGCTCCCGGGCTCGTTCATCCGCCTCGACATAGCAGCGCATCCACGCCGACGCCGTATGCCAGCCCGAGGCGGCGAGGCGGCGGAAATGGCTTACGGCGGCGGCTGCATCATCGATGTGAAAACTCTGTGGGTCGTAGGCATGGGCAAAGCGCAGCACCGCTTCGCGGGTGAAATGATACGACCCGAGCTGCCATTTCTGCCCGACATGGGTCTCATCGTAGTAAAGCCCCATCATGGCGTGCGCACCTTGATGAGATTGATGCCGGTCATGTCGATCTTGGCTTCGCCGTCAGCGGAGCGCGCTTCCCAGCGCATGGTGATAAGACCCATCTCCGGCCGGCTCTTAGACTGGCGCTTGGCGAGAACCGTCATCCGGCCGGCAAGCGTCTCGCCGGCATAGACCGGTTTCAGCCACTTCACCTCATCAAGACCCGGTGATCCCATTGCCGCGGTTCGACTGAGATAGCCGTCGACCATCAGACGCATGAGCATGCCGCAAGTGTGCCAGCCTGACGCCGAAAGGCCGCCAAGCACGGAAGATTTGGCGCGATCCTCATCGAGATGGAAGAACTGCGGATCGAATTCGCGGGCGAAATCCTTTATCTCTTCCGCCGTCACCCTATAGGCGCCGAGGTCCCAGCTCTCGCCCACGGTGAAATCCTCATAATGGAAAAGGTCGGTCATCGACAGAACCTAGTGTCCCGAATCCGAAGTTCGCATCACCTCGCAGCGTCTTCCGAGCGAACTTCGGATTCGAAAGGACACTAGAAAATCCAATAATTCTAGTGTGCTTTTGAACGCGAAGTTCCTGTCGGCATAGCGGATAGATATCAGGAACTTCGCGTTCAGCACACTAGTTGGCGAAGCGGAAATGCAGCACGTCGCCGTCCTGCACGACATAGTCCTTGCCCTCAAGCCTGAGCTTGCCGGCGTCGCGGGCCCCGGCTTCGCCATCAAGGCCGACATAGTCGTCATAGGCTATGGTTTCGGAGCGGATAAAGCCCTTCTCGAAATCAGTATGGATGACGCCTGCCGCCTGCGGCGCTCTGGTGCCGCGGGTGACGGTCCAGGCACGCGCCTCCTTTGGCCCCACGGTGAAATAGGTGACGAGATGGAGGAGCTCGTAGCCCGCCCGAATTACGCGATTGAGGCCGGGCTCGGCGAGACCGATGGCATCGAGATAATCTCTCTGCTCCGCCGCCGGCAGGACCGCGATCTCGCTTTCGATTTTGGCCGAAACGACGACCGCTTCGGCCCCCTCTTGCTTTGCGCGCTCCATGATCCGGGCGGAATACTCATTGCCCTTGTCGGCGGAAGTCTCTTCGACATTGCAGACATAGAGCACGGGCTTCGAGCTCAGGAGGCCCAGCATGCGGAAGCTCTTTTCTTCTTCAAGGCTACGATCGACGAGCCGCGCAGGCTTGCCTTCCTGCAGCAGGACGAGGGCGCGCCTGACGAGGTCGAATTGCTCCTTGGCTTCCTTGTCGCCGCCGCGCAGCCGCTTCTCGAGATTGCTCGCTCGCTTCTCGAGACTGTCGAGGTCGGCCAGCATCAATTCGGTCTCGATCGTCTCGATGTCGCGGATCGGATCGACGCCGCCTTCCACATGCGTGACATCGCCGTCCTCGAAGCAGCGCACCACATGGGCGATGGCGTCGACCTCGCGAATATTGGCGAGGAACTGGTTGCCGAGGCCTTCGCCTTTGGAGGCGCCGCGAACCAGACCTGCAATGTCGACGAAAGTCAGCCGCGTCGGAATGATCTGCGCGCTCCTGGCGATGGCAGCCAGCTTCTCGAGCCGCTCATCGGGAACGCCGACATCGCCGACATTGGGCTCGATCGTGCAAAAGGGATAGTTCGCCGCCTGCGCCGCCGCGGTCTGCGTCAAGGCATTGAACAAGGTCGATTTGCCGACATTCGGCAGGCCGACAATGCCGCATTTGAAACCCATCATTCTTTCTCCGTCTCGGCGGGTTTCGGTTTTTCAGGCTCGGGGTTGAGCGCCAGATGCACCCTGTTCTGGAAGGTCGCGAAATCATGCCCTGCAAGAAGCGGTGCGTTCTCGGCGACTGTCGCAAAGAGCGGCTCGAGCCAGGACCTGTCGGCCTTGCTGAAATCAGCGAGCACATGCATGTGGGCGGTGCCCTTCGCCTCGAGCTTGCCCACACCGAGCCGCACGCGATGATAGTCATTGCCGATATGGGCATCGATCGAGCGGATGCCGTTGTTGCCGGCGCTGCCGCCGCCGGTCTTCACTCTGACCTTGGCGGGCGGAAGGTCGATCTCGTCATGCAGAACCACAACGTCATCGGCCGTCAAATTGTAGAAGCGCATTGCCTCGCCGACGGCGCGCCCGGACTCATTCATGTAAGTCTGCGGCTTCAGCGCCAAGGTGCGCTCGCCGCCGAGATTGCCTTCCGCCGTCTGGGCCTGGAAGCGCTTGCGCCAAGCGGCGAAGCCATGGCGGCGGACGATCTCGTCCACCGCCATGAAGCCGATGTTGTGCCGGTTGGCCGTATATCTGGACCCGGGATTGCCGAGCCCGACCAAAAGAAGCATCTCGCTCTCCCCATTCGTCCCGCTCGCACGCGAGCGCGGAGAGCAGAGTTACTTCTTCTTGTCGCCGGCTTTGGCGTCCTTGGCGGCAGGCGGTGCCGCCTTGCCGGCGGCAGGCGCCGCCGCGGCCTTGGCATCCTTGCCGGCGGCAGGTGCTGCGCCCGGCGCCGTAGGCGGCGCCTTCTGGGCGGTTGCCGGGACTTCCACAGCCGGCGTCTCGGCGGCGGCAGCAGCAGCGGCAGCTTCCTCTTCTTCCTTGAGGCCGGCGGGCGCGGCGATGGTCGCGATGGTGAAATCCTTCTCGCGAATGGCCGGCGTCACGTTCTCCGGCAGCTTCACCGCATCGATGTGGATCGACTGGCCGATCTCGAGGCCGGTCAGGTCGATCGTGATCTCATCGGGAATGAAATCGGCCGGGCAATAGAGGTCGATTTCGTGGCGCACGATGTTGAGCACGCCACCCTTCTTGATACCAGGCGACTCGGCGTGGTTCTTGAAGTGGACGGGGACTTCGACGTGGATACGCGCGCCCTTGCCGAGGCGCAGGAAGTCGACGTGGCTGATGAAATCGCGCACCGGCTCGAACTGGATATCGCGCGGAATGGCGCGGACGACCATGCCGTCGACTTCGAGGTCGACGAGGGTCGACATGAAGCGGCCGGTATTCACATGCTGCTGCAGCTCGTTATAGGCGAAGGAGATGTTCTGGGGCTCCTTCTTGTCGCCGTAAACGACGCCGGGGACACGGCCTTCGCGGCGGACTGCCCGGGCGGCCCCCTTGCCGGCCCCGCCACGCGCGGTGGCCTTAAGATTGATGATCTTCGACATTCTCAACTCCAATTGATGATGGGCCGGAACCTCATGATCCGGCCGGCGCGCGAACCTTCCTCCAGGGGTGACCGGCGTCCGCGCGCGGGCGGATATACAGACTTCATCGAGTTTTCGCAACTCTGCATGAATTTACTGTGGCCCCGCCCGAATAGTGACTTCTACAACTTAAAACTGTATTTGAGTGATGCCACTCAGCCGGTTGCGCACTGGCCGGTCGGCGGCGATATAGTACCCCCGTGGACGGTGGATGAAAGATCTCGACAAACAGCCAAGGGAGGTAAAATGAAACCGACATTGATTTTAGTGGGCGGCGACAAGGGCGGCACTGGAAAGACCACGATCTCGCGCGCAATGATGGATCATCTGTCGCGCCGCAATGTTCTCACTCGCGCCTTTGACACCGAGTATCCGCGAGGGACACTCCAGCGCTTCTATCCCGGTAGTACCGAGATCATAGACCTGGAGAACGTCGCGATGCAGATGAAGGTTCTCGATACCATGGAGACCGCCAAGGTTCCCGTGACGATCGTCGATTTGAGGGCAGGGAGTCTGACCTATGCGCTCGACATCTTCAACAAGATCGGCGTGCTCGAGGCCGCGAGGGACGGGATGTTCAACCTCTGCCTGATACATGTCATGGCGCCCTCGATCTCGTCGCTTAATGAGATCAGTGAAATTGCGAAATACGTGACCGGCGCGGATTATGTTCTCGCCCGCAACTTCATTAACGAGACGAATTTCTTCGAGTGGGATCAGAAGACCTACAAGCACTATTTCAACCATGCGGCCCAGGATATAGAAATCCCGAAACTCAATGAAATGGCCTTCGAGCAAGTCGATCTCGCGAAGGTGCCGTTTAGGGATTTTATCGACAACAAGGCTGCCGACGGTTCGCCTGGTAATTTCTCCTTCGTGCTGCGCGGCTATGTGCGGAGGTGGATCTCGGACATCGACGCTCAGTTCGACAAGCTGAAGACAGTGCGGAGTTTGACCAAAGCGCGGCCTGCAGTAGTCGCTGCCCAATAGGAAATGACCGATACGACGATCTACGTCGTAACGTCCGACGAAGCGCGCAACGGCAAGTCGCTGTTTGCGCGCTTTCTCGTCGACTATTTAAGATTGGCCAAGCGGAATCCCATCGTCTTCGATGCGGGATGGCCGCATCAGCATATGAAGAAGCGTTGGCCAGGACGCACGTTCTTGTCCGATTTCTCAAAAGTGCAGGGACAGATGGCATTCTTCGATCGCGTGCTGGGCATGCCGTCGCACGACGCTGTGCTCGACCTGTCCCCGCGGGATATTCATCGGTTCCTCTCGCTTGCCGAGAGCATCGAGTTCGGGCGCGAGTTGCGGGCGAAGGGCCTGAGCCTCGAACTTTTCTTCGTCGAGACGCCAACGCTCGAGTCCGGCCGCCTGCTTGAGCGGATCAGGACCATGCGCCTCTTCCACGCCATCCATATTTTGCGGCCAAGAATGGTGAAGGGCAGTGGGTTCGGCGCCTTCCAGATGGGACAGAGCATCATCGTCATCCCGGAGCTTTCGCCCTCGGCCGTGACACGAATTGAGCAACTGGACTTTTCAGTCGAGGGATTTCTGCGCGGCCGCCAACAGGGACTCAACTTCCTTGAGGCGCGGGAGTTCGAGGCCTTTCTCGAGAAGGTGATGGGCGGAATCGACGCAATTCTCACCCGCGAGCCAAAACAGCGTTTGCTCTAAATCAATCGAACAGGCTCGAAACCAATTCCTCGCGCGAGGTGCGCCCGATCGCTTCGCCGATCAAGGGCGCAATCGAGATCACCCTTATGTTGCGGGCGACCTTGACCGCTTCAGTCGGCTGGATCGAATCCGTGATGACCAGGGACTTGAGTTTGGATGAGGTGATGCGCGCCACCGCTCCCCCCGACAGCACGCCATGAGTGATATAGGCCGTGACGTCCTTCGCCCCCTGCGCCAGCAAGGCGTCGGCGGCGTTGCACAAGGTGCCGCCTGAATTGACGATGTCGTCGATGAGGATGCAGGAATGGGCCCTGACGTCGCCAATGATGTTCATGACCTCAGACTCGCCCGGCCGGTCGCGGCGTTTGTCGACAATGGCCAGGGGCGTGCCGAGGCGCTTGGCGAGGGCTCGCGCGCGAACGACGCCGCCGACATCAGGCGAAACCACGACAGTGTTGCGCACGTCATAATGGTCCTTGATGTCGCGCACCAGAACCGGGCCAGCGAAAAGATTGTCGGTCGGGATATCGAAGAAGCCCTGGATCTGGCCGGCATGAAGGTCAAGCGTCAATACGCGGTCGACACCGGCGCGGGTGATCAGATTGGCGACGAGCTTGGCCGAGATCGGCGTGCGAGGGCTGGATTTGCGATCCTGGCGGGCATAGCCGAAATAGGGGATGACTGCGGTGATGCGGCGCGCCGAAGACCGGCGCAGCGCATCGATGATGATGAGCAATTCCATCAGATGGTCGTTCGCCGGAAATGACGTCGACTGGACGATGAACACGTCCTGGCCGCGCACATTCTCCTGGATCTCGACGAAGATCTCCATGTCGGCGAAGCGCTTCACCACGGCCTTCGCCTGCGGCAGGTTAAGATAAGAGGAAATGGCTTCGGAGAGCGGCCGATTGCTGTTTCCGCTGATGATTTTCATGAAGGGCCGGCCCTCTTTGGCGGGAGTCTCAGGCGGCTCTATATCAACAGCCTGCGCCTTACGCAAAGGGCGGCGCAGCGGTTTTCCTTAACATCCACAGCCGAGAGATGGGGGCAAGCTCTGGCAAAGTCAGCGGTATTTCTTCACCAGATCGTAGATGCCCGAGGCTGCCGCCTGTGCGGCAAAGAGCGCATTGTCGCCGAAGCCGCCTTCGAGTGAGCCCGCAGGCACGGTATTGGCCTGTTTCACCGTCCCGAGCGTCCTGCCATCGGGGGTCTTCACCGTCCAGGCCAGTGCCACTTGCTGGTTTTGGGCCTGCTTCGGTCCAAGCTTCACATCGCCCAGAATGGTGATCGCATTGTCGCGCGGCTTCGTAATCACAGGCCAGCCGGCTTCGGACAGCGTCTGGCGCATGGCCTTGGTCAGGTCGGAATTGCCGGTGCCGGGCGCGCCCACCACCGGCAGCACGACGACAGCGTTGATCTGCTTACGTGCGCCAGCAGCGCTGATCTGCTTGCGCGCGGCGATGGCGCGGATCTGCTCGCGCTTGGTGACAGCGCTGGTCTGTTTGCGCCCGCCGAGTTCTGACCTGGTGAGTCTGGGCGAGGTTACCTTGTCATTGGCGGGTTCGGCATCTGCGGCAGCGAAGTCGGCCTTGAGAGCCTCGGTTTCTGGGGCGGCGAAGTCGGCCTTGTCGGTCGCGGCTGGGGGACCCGCTTCTGCGGCAGCAAAGTCAGCCTTCTCAGTCGCGGCCGGGGGAGCCTCGACTTCTGCGGCAGCAAAGTCAGCCTTCTCTGTCGCGGCTGGGCGAGCCTTGGCTTCTGCGCCAGTCAGGGCGACCTTGTCCGTCGGCGTTGGGGGAGCCTCTGTTTCAGCGGCAGTCAAGACAGTCTTGTCGGCTACGGATGGCTCAGCCTCGGCCACGGCCGTGCCGACAGGTGGCGCGGGCGCTTCGGCCAGCGAAGAGGGGCCCTTTCCGGGTCCATAGAGCGTCTCGTAGTCGATTTCCTTGTCGGCATCGGGGCCGGCTTTGGCATAGGTTTCTAGCGGCGGCGGGATGCCGCCTGCTTCAGTCGCATAGCCAAGCTGTGAAAGCCGACTCGAGAGGCTCTCGGCCGTGTAGGCGGCGATACGCTGCAGCACCGTCGGTGTGATCTGCAACCATGGATCGCCCCCTGGCGAGCCCGGCGCCGATTCATCGGCTGAAATCGTGTGGAGAACAGCGCCGGTTGGATCGGTCAGCGTCCAATTGTAACCGACCCTCACAGCCGCAGCTTCGGGTGCTATGGTGAAGCGCCCGGTCAGCGTCAAAGTGGTGTTATCGAGTTTGCTGTCGATGATGGCCATGTCGCGTTTGCCGGCGGCAAGGGCGAGAGCATCCCTGAACTGCGACAGCTGCGTGGCAGGAATGCCTGAGACTTGGACAAGCGCGATCGGCGGCACGGTCTTGCCGCTCGGACCCGGCGTCCCTTCGCCCTTGGCGAAGGGCTTCGATCCTCCGCCCGCGCAGGCGCTGAGCAGGGCGAGGCACAGGGCCATCATCAGAAGGACGCTGCCTTGACGCAACCAGGCCGGAATTATGGTCAGGACGGCTCGCATGGTTCAGCGCAGGATCATCCCCAACGGATATTTTGACAAGGGCTCAGGTTTATCACGGCCGACGATATAAGTCCTGCCAAGGCTGAAGGCATGGCCGCTGTCGCTGTCCATGAGGATCATATGCAGGAAAAAGACCTGGTTGCGCGCGAGCTTGACCGGATTGCCGGCGAAAAACATCGGAAAGTCCATCCAGCTCGGCGTAAACTTGGCGCCCAGGGAATAGCCGCAGGCATTGTAGCGGTGCGCCTTCATGCCCTGCTCATCCATGACGCGGGCATGAGCATCGAACACTTCGCCCGCCGTCTTCCCGGGGTGAAGCGCCGCCTCGCAGGCCGCGAGAGCCGAACGGCAGGCCGCGTCCATCTTCTCATGCGTCTTGCTCGGCTTGCCGATGATGAGCGTGCGCATCAATGCCGCATGGTAGTGGCGATAGACGCCGGCGAATTCGAGGGTGAGCTGATCGCGCTTGGCGAGCTTGCGGCGGCCGGCTTTGTAGCGGCTGAGCAGCGCGTCACGGCCCGAGCCGATAATGAATTCGTTTCCCGGATAGTCGCCGCCGCCGGCGAAGATTGCCGCCTGCTGCGCCGCCAGAATGCGGCCCTCATCGGCGCCGGCACGCGTTTCCTCGATCCCCGCTTTGAGCGCCAGATCGCCGAGCTTGCCGGCCTTGCGCACATAATCGAGTTCGGCTTCCGATTTCACCAGCCGGATGCGGTCGACGAGATTGCTGGCCTCGGCAAGGGTGCAGAAGTCTGAAAGCGCGCGTTCGACGGCCTTGCCGTTGAAATAAGTGAGGCCATAGGAATTGGTCTCGATGCCGAGACGCTTGCTCCTGGCCCCGAGACTCGCAAGCATGTCGCGCAACTGCGCGGCAGGCTCGGCGCCTGCGGCATCGGTCCAGATCCTGATCTCCTCGATGATGGACGTGTGCTGCGCCTGACGGAGATCGGGCGCACGGGTCAGGAGCGCGAGCGTGCCATCCGCACCGAGATAAAGACACTGGAAGAAACAGAAGCCGAACGTGTCGTAGCCCGTGAGATAATACATGCTTTCCTGCTGGAACATCAGCAGGCCATCGAGACCTTCGGCGTCAAGCGCGCGGCGTGCCTTTGCGATACGGGCCTTGTATTCGCTGCGATCAAAATGGAGAGCCATGCAACCTCACAGGTTTTCCTTCGACATTCTCGATCCTGGCTCAGGGCAAGAGCACGATGGCGGAAATCTGGCGGCCATAGTTCTGTTCATGGTGGTGGGTTGCACGGCGGAAGCTATAAAAGCGTTCCTCATCGGAATAGGTGCACAGGCCCAGGTCGACGACCTGGCCGACGCCTTGCCGGACTATGCGGCGCTTGAGATAGCCCGGCAGGTCGAACATGTGGTGGTGGGGCCGCGGTGACGGCCTGAAGAAGTCTGCATTGTCTGCGGCTTCGTCAATGAACTGAGTGGCGAAATCGGGTCCGACCTCGTAAACCGCGTGCGAGATCGTCGGGCCGATGATGGCAGTCATGTGCTCGCGTCGCGCCCCGTTCACTTCCATGGCAGCGATGGTCGCATCGCTGACCCCGGCAAGGGCGCCCTTCCATCCGGCATGCGCCGCGCCGATGACGCCCCGTTCCGTGTCGGCGAAGAGAATGGGCGCGCAATCGGCGGTGAGGACCGCAATGGCGAGACCGGGTTTGGTGGTGACGATGGCATCCGACTTGGGCGGCTTCAGCACGTCCCAAGGGGCATCGGCGACGACGACATCGGTACTATGCCACTGCCATGCCGTGAGCAGCTTGCCCTCATCAACCCCCAGTTGTCCACCCACTTCGGCGCGATTCCGGGTGACGGTGGGTTTGTCGTCGCCGGAGCCGAAGCCGCAATTGAGCGACGCGAAGAGGCCGCCGGAATGGCCGCCTTGGCGAGTGAAGAAACCATGGCGAACGGATCTTGCGGATTTGAGCTCTGGCGCTTCGATCATGGCGAACCGAAAGGATAGGGCGTTGCTAGTCCAGGCGATGTGACCGCCATGACCTTGAACAGGTTACCCATTTCATTCTCCCCGGCAAGCCGTTCCGCGGCGCGGGCAATAATTTCGCGATCGGAAGCTTGGGCCTTCCCCATGAGCAGGGTGACGCGAGCCTCGATCCCCATATTCAGGAGGAACTGCCGCTGCGTGATAGGTCCATGGGTGGCGGCGCCGCCATGCGCAAAGGCCCGGCCAAGGCTTGCGAAGTCGACATGCGAAGTGAGGTCCGCCTCGCCCGGGCGGTCGAGGATGCTGCAGAACTCGTGCCGGCGCACGGCTTGCAACGTGTCACCGAGCGCGGAAGCTGCATGCCCATAGTCGAAAACCAGCACGGCGCCAGGCGATTGCGCGAGGCGCACCCCGAGCAGGCGGGCGATATCATCGCGCAAGGGTCCGGTCTCGAGGATAGCGCCTTCGGTTGCCGGCGGGCCGGAAAAGGCAAATGCCGTGCGGCCGATCACCAGCCGGTCATCCGCACTCAAGCCGACTCGCCGCTCCATCCATTGTCCCTGATGGAACTCATACTGACGGATGGGTAATGCATCGAAGAACTCATTGGCGATCGTGATGGCAGGACCCCGCGGGACGCCGTCGATGGTCTCATGCCAAGTGGCGGCATCACCGAGTTTTTGGGCCTGCAACTTGCGCAGCGCGGGGCTTGTCTCGACGAGGTGGATGCGGGCGCTCTCGCGGAAGCCGGGCATCACACGCGTCGCCCGCAGGATATCGCTCATCAATGTGCCGCGCCCTGGTCCGAGCTCGATCAAGTTGAATTGAGGAGGGGCGCCCAAGCCCTGAAAGGCCGCCGCGCACCATATGCCGACGAGCTCGCCGAAGATCTGCGAGATCTCGGGCGCGGTGATGAAATCGCCATCCGGCCCGAAGGGATCGCGCGATGTGTAATAACCATGGAGCGGGTGGCCGAGGCAAAGCGCCATGTAGCGGTCGAGGGGTATCGGCCCGTCCTCGCGGATCATCGCGACGATTAGGCTTTCGAGCGGTGTCGGCTTTTTCATGTGTGGCGCGACCGCAAGAGAAGCCATACGCCAATGGCGACCAGAGGCAGCGATAGAATCATGCCCATCGTGACGAACCCGAGAAAGTAGCCAAGCTGCGCGTCGGGCTCGCGGAAGAATTCGACGGTGATGCGCGACAGGCCATAGCCCAGGGCGAAAAGTCCGGAAGCGCGGCCGGGATGGGCGAGCGCCTTAAAGCGGTGGGTGGCGATGCGCACGATCAGGAAGAGCACCAGCCCCTCAAGGATAGCCTCGTAAAGTTGGCTCGGATGACGCGGGACGTGCAGCGGATCATTGGGGAAGACCATCGCCCAGGGCACATTGCCCGGCCGGCCATAGAGCTCGCCATTGATGAAATTGGCGAGCCGCCCGAGACCAAGGCCAACGGGTGTTGCGGCTGCGCCCAGATCCAGGAGGCGATCGAGCGTCGCGCCATGCCTCTTGCCATAGATCAGCAGCGCCACGACGACGCCCAGGAAACCGCCATGGAAGGACATGCCGCCTTCCCACATTCTGACCATGTCGAGAGGATTGTTCAGGAAATGCGCCGGATTGTAGAAGAGCACGTAGCCGAGCCTGCCGCCGAGGATGACGCCGAGCGCGAGCCAGATGAAGAGATCATCGACCTGCTGGGGCGTGAGGGTCGGGTTGCGGTCCGCCCAGAGGGCCTTGTTGCCGACCAGGCGCTTGGTATACCAGATCGCGAAGATGAGGGCGGCTATATAGGCCAGCGCATACCAGCGCACGGCGAAGGGGCCGATCGAGAAGGCGACGGGATCGATACTGGGGAAGTCGATCATGGCGGCTGAACTTAAGGGCCGGCCGCCATGGGTCAAGCAATTGTCCTTGAATAGCATCGTTCCCATACCTAATTGTCAGGGCGCAGGAGTGCTGGCCATGACCACGACATCATCCCGGTTCTTTGACGAACTTGCGAAGCTCGCCACCAATGCCGCCGGTGCGGCGCAAGGGATCAGGCGCGAGATCGATACGCTGGTGAAGGCGCAGGTCGAGCGCGTCCTCAACGATGTGGGCGTCGTCAAGCGCGAGGACTTCGAGGTCGTGCGCGAGATGGCGCAGAAGGCGCGCGAGGAGAATGATCGCCTTCATGAGCGCATCGCCGTGCTGGAGGCGCGTCTCGGCGTGGCCTCGCCGGCGAGCGAAAAGCAGGGCGAATCGCCTGGCGAGACTGCGACTCACTGACGGCATCACCTTTATTTCCTAAATTGTGGAGGAATCACCTCCATGGTTAACGCGCGGCTTGAAGCGACTCAAACGCTTGGGCACGGTCCGTCCCAGAACTGACGATTTGAATTCGTGCTATCTGTTTTCTGGGAACTGGTGAATGGCGGGACTGCAATCGCTTTCGAAGGACACGTTTAACCCGCTCGACCGCCTGGAGCAGATCGCGCATGGGCACGAATGGTTTTTCGATCGCTCCTCGGAAGACGAAGTCAACCTCATCGTCGCCGCTAATTGGGGTGATCTGAGCGTCAGCATCCATTGGCGGGAAGATTTCGAGAGCCTGCACCTTGCCTGCAGCTATGATCTCAAGGTGCCTGCGAACCGGCGCGAGGAGATCGGCCGGCTTCTGACGCTGATCAATGAACAGCTCTATTTCGGCCATTTCGATATCTGGCGCCAGGACGGCTCGGTCCTCTGGCGCAACAATCTTATTCTGTCCGGAGGCGCCCGCGCCAACGATGCACAATGCGAGGCGCTGATCCATATCGCCATCGAAACTTGCGAGCGCTATTTCCCCTCTCTACAATTCGTCAACTGGGCCGGAAAAAGCGCCGAGGAAGCTCTGGAAGCGAGCCTTCTCGATACCGTGGGCGAGGCATGACGACGTCACTAAAAGGTACCCTGGTCCTGGTTGGCGCCGGCAAGATGGGCGGCGCCATGCTCGAGGGCTGGCTCAAGAGCGGCATTAGGTCCGAGCAGATCATAGCGCTCGATCCCGCACCGCCGCCCGAGACGCTGGCGCTCCTGCAAAAACACCATATTCGGCACAATCCGGCGGTCGCCACGATCAAGGATGCCGAAGTCGTCCTCATCGCGATCAAACCGCAGATCATGGAGGACGTGCTGCCCAGCGTCGCCAGCCTCAAGGCGTCGCGGCCGCTGGTGATTTCGGTCGCTGCCGGGAAGACGATCTCCACTTTCGCCCGCCATTTTGGCGACGATGCCGCCATCATCCGTTCCATCCCGAATACGCCGGCCGCAGTCGGGCGCGGCATCACCGCGATCGCGGCGAATGGCAACGTGTCGGCGGCCCAGTTGGCTCTGGCCAGCGACCTGCTGTCGGGCATCGGCGAAGTGGTCACCGTTCCCGACGAGACTTTCATCGATGCTGCTACGGCGGTCTCGGGCTCAGGTCCCGCTTATGTCTTTTATCTGACCGAGTGTCTTGCCGCGGCTGGCGTTTCGGCGGGCTTGCCACGGGAGGTCGCGATCAAGCTCGCGCGCGCGACCGTGGCGGGGGCCGGGGAACTCATGCGGGTGTCAGGACAACCGGCTGAAACACTGCGGCAGAATGTGACGTCGCCCAAGGGCACGACTTATGCGGCGCTCCAAGTGCTGATGGCCGATGACGGGCTCGATCCCCTGATGCGAAAAGCTGTCGATGCGGCAACGCGCCGCTCGCGCGAATTGGCAAGCTGACGCCGCTTTCCCCGTCCGCTAAACTGCCGTCATGAGCACCGAGACACGCGACCTTATCGTCGATGCCGCATTGCGCCTGGCGGCGGAAAAGCCGTGGGGGGAGGTCACCCTTGTCGCCATCGCCGAGGCCTCCGGCGTCAGCCTTGCGGAACTTGCCCGGCATGTCTCGGGCAAAGCCCAGATCCTGGAAGCCTTCGCCCGCAGGATGGACGGCCAGCTTCTGGCGTCGCTCGCCAGTGAGCCCGTCGAAGGCGAGGCGCATGACCGCCTGTTCGATGTCATGCTCCGCCGTTTCGAATTGCTGGCGCCCTACAAGGCGGCAATCGCCAACATCGCCAAGGCCCCGGCCCATGGGCCGGCGGAATGGCTGCATCTCCTGGCATCCTCGCTCACGACCCAAGGCTGGATTCTGGCCGGCGCCGACATCAAGCTCGCCGGCTTCGCCGGCGATGCCGCCAAATTGGGATTGGCCAAGATTGCGGTCGACACCTTGCGCGTCTGGCTCAAGGACGATGATGCCGGTTTGGCGCGCACCATGGCCGCCCTCGACCGCAAGCTTCGCGACGGTGAAGCGCTGATGAAACGGCTTGAAACGCCGATCGCCCTGTGCTCAGGCTTTGCCCGCGTCTTCCGCAGCCTCAGGGAAGAGCGGACATCCTCCAAAGCACCAGGCCATGACACAGCCGACTGACACGCCAGCACCGATCACCTTCGACGATTTCCTCAAGGTCGATATCAGAGCCGGGACCATCATCAAGGCCGAGCCCTTCCCGGAAGCGCGCAAGCCAGCCTTCAAGCTCCAGATCGATTTCGGGCCGGAGATCGGCGTCAAGAAATCCTCCGTCCAGATCACCAAGCACTATCGGCTCGAGGAGCTGGTGGGACGCCAAGTCGCCGCGGTCGTCAATTTCCCGCCGCGCCAGATCGGCAAATTCATGTCGGAAGTGTTGACCTTGGGCTTTCCCGATGAAGCGGGAGAAGTGGTTCTGGCCGCCATCGAGCGGAAAGTGCCCAATGGCGTGAAGCTTTATTAGCCCACGCGCATTCGTAGACGGCTCCTACCGCAGTCGTCGAAGCGCTGGAGCTGAGGGAGGGCGATGAGATCGAAATCCATGTCAAGGGTTCACGCGCCTTTGAGATAGAACGCAAGCCCAGCAGGAAGGACCTTCTGAAACGGCTTCGTGCGTTCCGCGGTCGGCTGCCGGCTGACTTCAAGTTTGACCGCGATGATGCAAATGCCCGGTAGTTTCTTTGATACGAATGTCGTCGTGTATCTGATGTCGAGTGATCAGGCGAGAGCGGATCGTGCTGAGATGCTTATCGAAGATGGTGGGACAATCAGCGTGCAAGTGTTGAATGAACTCGCCAATGTGGCGCGCCGGAAGATGGCGTTGCCGTGGAGTGAGCTGCGTCCGTTCCTATCGTTGGTCTGCTCACTTCTTGAAGTTCGGTCCCTCACAAAGGAACTTCACGATAGCGGTCTCGCACTGGCGGAGCGACACAAGCTGTCGATCTGTGACGCCATGATCGTCGCCGCCGCGCTTGAGGCGGATTGTAGAACGCTCTGGTCGGAAGAGATGCAGCACGGAATGATGATTGAGAAACGACTCACAATCGTCAACCCATTTGTCGCGGCATAAGTGCAAATCCCTTCGGCAGCACTAAGCATTGACCATCTTGAGGCCTTCCTCAGTGTAGCGCTTGCCGGCGACGGCTTCCTTGGGGACTGCCGCGGCGATGGCAGCGAGCTCCTTGGGCGTTAAATTGACATCGACAGCGCCGACATTGTCCTCGAGGTGCTTCACTTTGCGCACGCCCGGGATGGGCACGATGAAATCGCCTTGATGCAGCACCCAGGCGAGAGCCAGCTGCGCCGCCGTCACGCCCTTGTCGCGGGCAAGGTCCTCGAGCATCTCCACCAGCGAAAGATTCGCCTTGATGGCGTCGGCCTGGAAACGCGGCAGCGTGCGGCGCCAGTCATTGTCGCCCAAAGCCTCGGTGCTGCGGATGGCGCCCGCCAGGAAGCCGCGGCCCAGCGGACTATAGGGCACGAAGCCGATGCCGAGTTCGCGGCAGGCCCTCAGCACCTCCGCTTCCGGGTCGCGCGTCCAGAGCGAATACTCGCTCTGCACCGCGGCGATGGGATGGACCTTGTGGGCCCGCCGGATGGTCGTCGCACTCGCTTCCGACAGGCCGAGCGCCTTCACCTTGCCGGCCTTGACCAGCTCGGCCATCGCTCCCACGGTTTCCTCAATCGGCACCTTGGGATCGACACGGTGCTGGTAGTAGAGATCGATGACGTCGATGCCCAGGCGCTGCAATGAGGCGTCGGCCACCTCCTTCACATGCTGAGGCCGGCTGTCGACGCCGGTGATCGGCGAAGGACTGTCCCGGTTCTTGTCGAAGGTGAATCCGAATTTCGTCGCGATCGCTACCTTGTCGCGCCTGCCCTTGAGCGCCTTGCCGAGCAGTATTTCATTGTCGAAAGGGCCATAGACTTCGGCAGTATCGAAGAAAGTGACTCCGAGATCGACGGCACGGTGCAAGGTCTCGATGGATTTTGCCTCCTCCTGGCCGCCATAGGCATAAGTCATGCCCATGCAGCCAACACCAATGGCGGAGACGGTGAGGTCGGCGCCGAGCTTGCGATCTTTCATGGTCTTCTCCTGTCCTGATCGTGACTTATGTGGGCTTCGCCGCCATATCGCACAAGCCGTACAATATTAACCTCACCGACTAGGCTCGAGGCTGGTAATGCGCGGATCGTATTCGATCTCGCGCAAGAGCTTCAGGCGCATGGCTTCGGCGAAGTCCTGGTAGGTCTTCGCCGCCATCACGAAGCTCTCAGGCCCCGTCTGGATATTCTTGCGATAGTAGTCGGCGAGATCGCCCACCTCATTCTGGATCGCAAGCCCGTTGACGACCACGCCCCGGCTCAAAGCCATGGCGCGCGCCTGATCGACCAGGACGGTGTATTCGCGCGCCACCGACTCGCGGCCATCGCCCGATACGTCGACGACTTCGCGTGGCGCCGCGATACCGCTCGCGGCAATGCTGCGCAGGGCGCTGGCGATACCTTCGCCAATCGCCGTCGCACCCGTCTGCCCGCGCGGAAAGGCTTCGACGATGCGCGCGAAATTCTCGGCGTCGCTATCCGAGGCAATGATGTACCAGCCGGTCATGTCCTTCGGCACCTGGGGCTCCGCCCAGACCACCAGATTGACTGCGATCGTCTTGGCCGGTCCGGAACGAATCGCCTTGCGGACATCGGGATCGCGGAAACCTGCGGCAATCCCTGAGACCTGCAATGCATATTCTTCCGCATCGACGCTGCCCGAGGAGTTGACCGCAAGGGCAAGCTTGAGATCGACGACAGCATCACCAGCCTGGCTTTCGAGCACCAGGTTCACCCATATGAACAGAGCAAGCAGGCAGCGCATCACAAGCCAAGCTTACAGTCTGGACGGCAGGTTGAAAACTTCTCACCGGTGAAGCGCAGGACCGCCGTTGCAGGCAATTCCGGCATTGGCTAGAAACGCACGGATTATTCTGGTCTTTTCAAGGAAAACTCATGCGCAGTCATGCTCGTGTTGTCGTCATCGGCGGCGGTGTCGTCGGTGCGTCGGTGCTCTATCATCTCACCAAGCGCGGCTGGAAGGATGTCGTGCTGATCGAGCGCGACGAACTGACCTCGGGATCGACCTGGCATGCGGCGGGCGGCTTCCACACGCTGAACGGCGATCCCAATGTCGCGAAACTGCAGGAATACACGATCAACCTTTACAAGGAGATCGAGCAGATCTCGGGCCAGGCGACTGGCGTCCATCTGACGGGCGGTGTCATGCTGGTCTCCAACCGCGACCGCTGGGACTGGCTGAAGATGGCGCATGCGCGCAACCGCTATCTCGGCGTTGCCAACCGAGCTGATCCCGGTGAAGGAAGCGAAGAAGCACTGGCCTCTGCTGGACGAGAAGCAGTTCATCGGGGCCATGTACCATCCGCTCGAGGGGCATCTCGATCCTGCCGGAACGACCCATGCCTATGCCAAGGCAGCGCGCGTCCAGGGCGCCGAGGTCATCCGCAAGAACCGCGTCACCGATACCGTGCAGCGCAAGGACGGCGCTGGGATGTGGTCACCGAGCAAGGCACGATTCAGGCCGACCATGTCGTCAACGCGGGGGGATTGTGGGCGCGCGAGGTCGGACGTTTCGTCGGCCTGGAACTGCCCATCCTCGCGATGGCGCATCAGTATCTGATCACCGAGGAGATCCCGGAGGTCGTCGCCTTCAACAAGGATACCGGGCGCGAGATGCTGCACTGCATCGACTTCGACGGCGAACTCTATATGCGCCAGGAAAGGACCGGCGTCCTCGTCGGCACCTATGAGCCCAATGGCCGCCCGTGGTCGCCCAAGGTCGCACCCTGGGATTTCTCGACCGAGCTTCTGCCGCCCGATCTCGATCACATCTCGGACAATCTCGAGCGCGCTTTCCAGCATCATCCGGCGCTCGCCAAGGCCGGTATCAAGAACGTCATCCACGGTCCCTTCACCTTCGCGCCCGACGGCAATCCGCTGGTCGGGTCCGATCCGCGGGCTCGCCAACTATTGGGTCGCTTGCGGCGTGATGGCGGGCTTCAGCCAGGGCGGCGGCGTCGGCCTCGCTCTGTCGAACTGGATCATCGACGGCGATCCGGGCTTCGACATCTGGGCCATGGACGTGTCGCGCTACGGCTCATGGGCCAATATGTCCTATACCTCGAAGAAGGTGATCGAGAACTACGGGCGGCGCTTCCGCATCACCTTCCCGAATGAGGAGTTGCCGGCGGCGCGGCCCTTGCGGACGAGCCCGCTCTATGACCGGTTCAGGAACCAGGGCGCCTTCTTCGGCGCGGCCTATGGTCTCGAGCAGGCTCTATGGTTCGCGCCCAAGGGCAAGAAGGCCCAGGAGAAGATCACTTTCCGGCGCTCCAACGCCTTTCCGATCATCGGCGATGAGTGCCGCCTGGTGCGCAACGGCGTCGGTGTGATCGAGATCACGGGATATGCCAAATACGAGATCACAGGTCCGGGTGCCGAGACCTGGCTGTCGCATCTCCTCGCCAACCGCATGCCGGCCAAAGGCCATCTCGCGCTGACGCCGATGCTCAATGACGCACGGCAAGCTCATTGGCGATTTCACCGTCGCCAAAGCGGATGACGAGCGCTTCTATATCTTCGGATCGGGGCCGGCCGAGGACTATCACATGCGCTGGTTCGAGGCGCACCTGCCGAAGGACGGCAGCGTCAAGGTGCGTCCGCTGACCATCGAGCTCACCGGCCTTTCGATCGCGGGTCCCAAGTCGCGCGAGCTCTTCTCGCGGCTTACCGATCAGGACGTCTCCACCGAGGCGCTGCCCTTCATGGCCTTCCGCGAGATGGATATCGGCCTTGTGCCGGCCAAAATCGGGCGCGTCTGTTCACCGGCGATCTCGGCTATGAGATCTGGGTCAGCCCCGACTACCTGCTCGCCTTGCATGACGCGATCATCGAGGCGGGAGGCGATCTGGGGCTTGCCCACTTCGGGGGCAGGGCGCTGATGTCGCTGAGGCTCGAGAAATCCTGGGGCACCTGGGCACGCGAATACCGCCCGATCTATGGACCTTTCGAAGCCGGCCTCGGACGCTTCGTGTCGCTCAAGAAGAACGATTTCATCGGCCGCGACGGCGCGCTCAGGGAAAAGGAGACGGGGGGCAAGCTCAGGCTCGTCACCTTCACCGTCGATACCAAGGATGTCGATGTGATCGGCGATGAGCCGATCTGGCACAAGAACAACGTCGTGGGCTGGATCACATCGGGCGGCTTTGCCCACTACGTCGGAAGGTCCGTGGCACTCGGCTATGTGCCGAAGGAAATCGCGGACGAAGATGACGGCTTCGAGATCGAGATCATCGGCAAGCGCTACACGGCTCTGCCGCAGCGCGAGCCCTTGTTCGATCCCAAGGGTGAGCGCATGCGTGGGTGATTAGCGCGTTCCTGAGACGGTGACGAACTCGCCGGGAATGAGATAGCGGTCGTCGCCACCGCGATACTGCTGAACAGAGGCGAGAAACTCGTTTTGAGCTGCCGCCATCACCTCAGGGGTGAAGCGCTTGACCGCCAGCGCCACGGGTCCGCCGATGAGCATGGCAGTCAGCAGCGCTTTCTCGTCGCGGAACTCCAGCTCTTCCCTCTGACTGTGCTCGCGCACATCACTGAGGCCCGCTGCCGCGAAATCCCGAGCAAGGCTGCCGGCAGTGCCGGGCGCGAAGAACATCGGGCAGACTTCTGAAGCGACGCGCGCATCGATGATGGGGAAGATCTCGGCCCAGCCGCAATTCCTGCGCTGACCCCACACCGTCGCGACGACACGGCCGCCTGGCTTGACCGCGCGCCGCATCGAGGCCACGGCCGCCGGCGGGTCGGGGACATACATGATGCCGAGCGCGGACAGCGCCGCGTCGAAATGCTCCGCCTCGACGGTCAAGTCCTCGGCGTTCATGCGTGCCGCTGTCACCCAGTGGAGACTTTCGGCTGCGCATTGGCGCGCCGTCATGTCCACCATGTTCTGCGACAGGTCGGTGGCGAGGACCTCACCCTTTGGTCCGACGGCATCGGCGATCATCCTGGTCACCAGCCCGCTGCCGCAAGCGCATTCGAGGACGCGCTCGCCGGGCTTCAGGGCGGCCGTCTCGATGAGAGTGCGGTGCGCAGGCCGCAATGGCCCTTGCCAGCCGTCCTCGTAGAAAGCCGAAGCGGCATCCCAGCCATAGCGCTGCACGCGGATCTGAAGCTTCGGGTCCAAGACGTTATCCTTTGTTCGCAACGAGCCGGGCGGTCACCTTCTGCGCGTCCCGCAGCGCGATGAAATAAGGGTCGGCGGCAAGCGCACGATCGACCATCGCCGTCACCTCGTGCCAAGGCGCCGGGCTCTCGAGCGTGATCACGAAGCGGGTTTCGAGCGGTGCTGGCGAGTTGCTGCCGACCGCGAACATGGCGCTATCATCGAAATCCATTTCGATGTCGACGTCCAGCCTGCCGATCGCAACCAACTCACGTGCCGCAGCGAGCTTGATGCCGATGGCAACACAGCCGGCGAGCCCAGCCCGGATAAAGAAGCCGGGTGTGGGACCTTTCTTGTCGCCGCCAAGGCTCTTGCTCATATCCATGACCGCTTGGTGATCGCCTTGCCGGAACGTGCAGGTCAGGCCATCCTCGATATGGGCGCTGGCGTGCGTCGTGCTGAAGGCTGTCGCGGGTTTCTTGCGAAAGACGGCGATGATGCGTTCTTGCGCAGCACGAATCTCGGCATTGCGGTCCATGAGCGGATCTCCTTTTTCCCGCAAGTTTAACATGGAGGCGGCAAGCTCTGCCATTGCCGATACAGCGCCGATACTGAAGACATTCTAGTCGCAAAGCGAATCAGCTCGGCGTCAGAACACGCGCCGCGCGGCCTCTTTCCGCCCATTCGGTGACCAACAGGGCGACAAGTGCCATGCAGGCGAAACCGGCAACCAGCGGAATGACCGTGCCATCATAGAAGCGCCCGATCGGCGTCCCGGCGCTGACCGCGACGAGGCTCGAGAGCGATCCCACCACCGCGGCGGCAACACCGGCAATATGGCCCATCGGCTCCATGGCGAGCGCGTTGTAGTTGCCGAAGAGAAGCCCATTGAAGAAAAACAGTACGATCATGAAGGCGACGAAGGCCCACAGCGGCGGATGGCCGTCGACGAGCCAGGCGAAGAGAAGAAACGAGAGCGACAGGCAGCAGCCCGCTCGCAACGCCCATTTCGACAGTTTGCGCATGCCGAAGCGCATCACCAGCTGCGCGTTGACGAAGGAGGCGAGACCGATGCCGGCGGCGAGCATGCCGAAATAAACCGCGAAGAGCTTGCCGGTGCCATACTGCTCCTGGAAGATCTGCTGCGAGGTGCCGAGATAGCTGATGAAGGCGCCGAAGATGCAGCCGGTCGCCAGCGTGTAGCCGAGCGTGACCCGGTTAGTGATCGCCTCGCGGGCCGCGCGCAGGATATGCCCAAGCGAAAAGGGCGCGCGGTCCTTGGGCAGAAGGGTCTCGGGCTGGCGGGTCGCGAGCCACAGGAAATCGATGAGCCCGACGGCGACCAGACCATAGAAAATAAAGCGCCAATGCGCGGCGAGCAGAACGAGCTGCCCGATCGACGGCGCCAAAATCGGCACCATAATGAAGACTGCCATGACGAAGGACATGATCCTGGCCATGGCGCGGCCGGCGAAGCGATCGCGCACCATGGCCATGGCGACGATACGCGGGCCCGCCGCGCCGAAGCCTTGCAGGATCCGGCCGAAAATCATGACGGTGAAGTCGGTGGTGAAGCCGCAGATCAATCCGCCGGCGATGAAGCAGGCGATGCCGGCATACATTGCCGGCTTGCGGCCGGTGCTGTCGGAGATCGGCCCATAGATGAGCTGGCCCAGGGTCAGGCCGCCGAAGAATGCGGTGAGCACGAGCTGACGGTCATTCGGATCGCGCGCGCCAAGATCGGCGGCAATGCTGCCGAGCGCCGGCAGCATCGAATCGATCGACATCGCGATGAGCGAGAAAGTGAGGGCGATGAGCGCGATGAACTCGGCGCCCGAGCGTTTGGATCCGAAGGCTGTCATGGGAACTTTCGCGAACGGCGCGGACAATAGCGGGCGAGAGATCGCCTGTCATCCCCGTTGATCATGCGACACTGATATGGATTTTCATGTTATGCCCAGGGCAAAGCGAGGGCTCGGCCAAATACCCATGAAGATCGACAGATCAATTCGAAGCGTCAGTCTCGACCCGCGCGATCCGGATTTCGTCAACGATCCCTATCCAGCCTATCACGAGTTGCGCGCCGCGGTTCCGGTGTTCAAATGGGAGCAGTATGGATATTGGTGCTTCGCGCGTCATGCAGATGTGGCGGCACTGCTGCGCGATCGGCGCTTCGGCCGCCAGATTTTGCATGTGATGTCGCGCGAAGAGCTCGGCTGGTCCGAGACGCCGGCGCACCTCAAGCCCTTCTATGACGTCGAGCGCCACTCGCTGCTCGAAACCGAGCCGCCGGTGCACACGCGCCTGCGTGGACTTGTCAACCGCGCCTTCCTTGCGCGCAGCGTCGAAAGACTGCGCCTGCGCATCGCCGAGGTCGCCCGTGAGCTGATCGATGGATTCGCGCCAAGGCGTGAAATCGACCTGCTCGAGAGCTTCGCCACGCCGATACCGATCTTCATCATTGCCGAGCTTCTAGGCGTTCCGGGCGAGCTCGGTCCCCAGCTTCTTCGATGGTCGCACGACATGGTGGCGATGTATCAGGCGCGGCGCGATGAAGCGGTCGAGCGCAAGGCGGTATCGTCAGCCGTCGCCTTCAGCGAGTTCATGCGCGCCTATGTGCGGGAAAGACGCTCGCGCCCCGGTGATGATCTGCTTTCGCATCTGATCGCTGCCGAAATGCAGGGCAACTCGCTGAGCGAGGACGAGTTGATCACCACCGCGATCCTGCTGCTCAATGCCGGGCACGAGGCGACCGTCCATGCCATTGGCAATGGCGTCAAGGCACTGATCGAGGCACGGCAGGCGGGCGCGGAGCTGGGCGAAGGCCATGTCGAGGAGCTCTTACGCTTCGATGCGCCGTTGCATCTCTTCACCCGCTACGCGCTGGAGGATGTCGACTATGACGATCTCAAGCTGAAGCAGGGAGAGACCGTGGGCCTGCTGCTCGGCGCCGCCAATCGCGATCCCGCGCGCTTTGCCGAGCCCGACGAGTTCCATCCCGGGCGAACACCCAATCCGCATGTGAGCTTCGGCGCCGGCATCCATTTCTGCGTCGGCGCGCCCTTGGCGCGGCTCGAACTCAATGTCGCTCTGCCGATCCTGTTCGCGCGCCTGCCGGGCATGCGGCTTATGGAGGCGCCGCGCTATCGCGACAGCTACCATTTCCGTGGGCTCGAAAGTTTGAGGGTCACTTGGTAAGGGTCGCTTCCGCGCCATGCCAAGGCGGAAATGCGCCGTCTTTCGGGGCCAGTTGAGCGTATCACCCCGCTAGGTGAGGTAAATTCAACGGTGTGACGATGTCCGAAGCCCAGACCCTTCCTTCAGCCGGCGGCCGGCGGTCCCGTGGCGGCGCCGAGGCCCGTCGCGCGGCGCGCAGCTCGGGCACCGCCAAGCAGCAAAGCTTCATCCGCCGCGCCGTCCCGCTCTATGAGCCCTTCACCACCGAACAGCTCGAGCTCATCGAGGCCAATGCCGAGACCGTGCTGCAGGAGATCGGCATCGATTTCCGTGACGACGCCGAGGCCCTGTCCATGTGGAAGGCGGCGGGCGCCGATGTGAAAGGCGACCGGGTACGTTTTCCCAAGGGCCTGGTGCGCTCGCTTCTCAAGACGGCGCCGCGCGAATTCGTGCAATATGCCAGGAACCCCGAGCGCTCGGTCACGGTCGGCGGCAACAACACGGTCTTCGCGCCCGTCTACGGCCCGCCCTTCATCCGCAATCTCGATGAAGGCCGGCGCTATGCCACGATCGAGGATTTCCGCAATTTCGTGAAGCTCGCCTACATGTCGCCGTCGCTGCATCATTCGGGCGGCACGGTGTGCGAGCCGGTCGACATACCGGTGGCCAAGCGCCATCTCGACATGGTCTACAGCCACATCCGCTATTCCGACAAACCCTTCATGGGTTCGGTCACCGCGCCCGAGCGCGCCGAAGATTCGGTCAGCATGGCGAAGATGGTGTTCGGCGATGAGTTCGTCGACCAGAACTGCGTGCTGATCAACCTCATCAACGCCAACTCGCCGCTGGTCTTCGACGGCACCATGGTGGGGGCACTCAAGGTCTATGCCCGCGCCAACCAGGCGACGGTCGATCTCGCCCTTCATCCTGTCGGGCGCCATGTCGGCGGTGACCGTCGTCGGCACGCTGACCCAGATTCTCGCCGAAGCCTCGGTCGGCATGGCCTTCGCGCAGCTCTGCCGTCCAGGCGCGCCGGTCGTGTTCGGCACTTTTGCGAGCTCGATCTCGATGCAATCGGGCGCGCCGACATTCGGCACGCCGGAGCCTGTGCATGTCCTCTTCGGCGCGGCCCAGCTCGCGCGCCGCCTGGGCGTGCCCTTCCGTTCGGGCGGCGGCCTGTGCGCCTCCAAGGTCACCGACGCGCAGGCCGCTCACGAGACCGCCAACACGCTGTGGCCCGCACTTCTCGGCGGGGTCAATTTCATGCTGCATGCGGCGGGCTGGCTCGAGGGCGGACTCGTCAGCTCGTACGAGAAATTCGTCATCGATGCCGACCAGCTCACCATGTTCCAGCGTTTCGCCGAGGGTGTCGACTTCTCCGAGAACGGCCAGGGCCTGTCGGCCATTCGCGAGGTGGGACCCGGCTCGCATTTCCTCGGCTGCGCCCACACCCAGGCCAATTTCGAGACGGCCTTCTGGCGCTCGACCATCGCCGACAACAACTCCTTCGAGCAGTGGCGCGACGATGGCGGCAAGGACGCGGCGCAGCGCGCCAACGAGACCTGGAAGAGGATGCTGCGCGACTACGAGGCGCCGGCGATCGATCCCGGCCTCGACGAGGCGCTCCAGGCTTTCATGGCAAAGCGCAAGGAAAAGCTGCCCGACAGCGTTGCGTGAAGGATTTTTACGTAGCGTCACTTGTCGAAGCCGAGTTGTTGGCTCTTCTGCCGTGTTTCGCGCGCCATGAGTGCACGTATGAGGGCGTTCTG
The DNA here is from genome assembly GCA_963841765.1 of uncultured Alphaproteobacteria bacterium. Classification (GTDB taxonomy): domain Bacteria; phylum Pseudomonadota; class Alphaproteobacteria; order Rhizobiales; family Aestuariivirgaceae; genus Taklimakanibacter. Next base: position 11,649 of record CAWJDZ010000037.1, on the reverse strand, counting down.
CTCGGCGGATCTCGGCGCCCGCGCAGAAAGGCCGCGGCGCGCCATCGCTTGCACGAGCCTGGCCAGGCCAGCGGTGCCGGCAGCCTGCGCGTCTTCGCTTTGTCCGGTCGCATCGAGCGCCAGCGCGCCGCCGGCAGCTAGCCCGTTGAACCGGATGATCTTGGAGAGCTCCGGATTGTTCGAGACATATTCCCTGATGCGCGCCGCCGTCTTGGGCGCCACCGTCTTCATATAGTTGGGATCGACCATGTAGGCGCGGATCGCCTCCGCTATTCTTTCCCGGTCGATGAGATGGGGGTCTTCGTAGCCGAAATCCTTGGGTCTGCTCTGGAAGAATTTGCGCTCTTCGCCGGTCCGCAAAGCGCTGTAGTTGAAGTCCAACTCCTTTTCGAGGCCGTGCGTCGGAATGCGGCCGGCAAGGGCGTCTATGACGTGCCCAACCTCGTGAGCCGTTGCGATGTCCATGTCTGCTTTGGGCAAGCTGTCCAAAACCTCGATCCTCGTCGGCTTGCCAAATTCCAGGCGCGTGCGGCCCACAGTTCCCGGCCCAAACTGGCTCGCCGGAATCCTGTCTACGGGTCCTTCGATGCCCATCTCTCCGGCGAGCTGGATATCGAGCGGTGTCAGGGCGTGATCGGGACCATGGATTCGCGTCCTTCCCGCGATGTACGATGACTCGAGCGGCCTGCCTTCGATGTCCATCGCAATGCTCCCGTCTTCCGTCAGTTCCACGCCATCGGGATAGTCTTCGAAGAGGGGACGCTGTGGCTTTGGCTTCGGGTTGAAGAGCCCGTTGACCCGCGATTTGGCCATGGCGGTGACTGAACGGCGGAGCAGTCCAAGCCCGCCGGCAGCAACTCCGCCCGCATCGAGCGCGCTGCCGACCGGGTCGGTGATGAGCGTGTTCTTGAGATTCTCAAGACCCCAATAGCGATCCTTCAGCGCCTGAATGAGCTCACCCGAAACCCGGCGTTGCCGCTCCCTGGTTTCAGCACTGCGCGGCGAGACATAGGTGTCGAAGAAGTCTGTGACGGCTTCCGGCATCATGCGATCGACACCGCCTTGCGCCGCATCGATGATGCCTTCTGCTGTTCGCCGCGGATGAGTAACCATGTCCCAAAGGCCGGTTGCATTGTCGATGGCGGAGGGGACGATGTTTCTGCGCAACTCAGCCCAGGAATGTTTTGGACGCGGCGGCGCACGATCCGTCGGCGCTTGCCCGATCAGGCCATCAGCAACCGGTACTTCCCTGCCTTGAATGGTGATTGTCGGCATTGGCCAAGACTCCGTCCGTCGTTTCGCAGCCCATGCTTACGTTTTTTCCGTAAGTATGTCAACAACGAAAACGTATGTCGAAGCTGGTGACTCAAGTCCTGGCCGGGGTTTTGGCCGCGCGGGCATCGGACCAGGCATAGAAGCCGACGCCGAGCAGGATGAGCGTCGTGCCGATCGCATCAACGAAGGTGAATTCCTCGCCGAGGAAGATCACGGCCAGGATGATGGTCACGAGAGGCGAGATCGTCGAGATCATCGATGAGGCTTGCGGGCTGATAAGGCCGAGGCCGGCATTGATCAGGAACGAGGGTATGACGGTTGCGAAGAAGGCACAGCCGGCGACGAGACCGATATAGTTCCATGACACGGCGGGGCCTACGCCATGCGAGGTGATCGCATAATGGACGAGGCTCGCGACACCGGCTGTCGACATGGCGATGGCGGTGAAGAGCGTGGGCCCCATAGCCCGGATGAGATTCTTGGCGAGGAGCTGATAGAGCGCAAAAGCAAGCGCCGCTCCGAGGACCAGGAGCGAACCGATGGCTGCGTTCCGGCCATCGATCGCAATGCCGTTGGAAAAGATGAGGGCGAGCCCGCCATAGGTGATCGCGGCACCAGTGAGGCCCGCCATGGTGATCCGGCCCTGGAAGAACAGCCAGCCCAGGAACATCACGAAAACCGGATAGGTGAAGAGCACCAGCCTTTCAAGCTGCGCGGTGATGAAGATGAGCCCGGCGAAATCAAGATAGGAAGCGACATAATAGCCGATGAAGCCATTGACCGCGGCCATGGCGACGGCGCGCCAGCCGGGATAGGGACGGCCGGCGCGGCGATGCAGATAGAGCGCATAGAGCCCGACGGCGACGAAGAAGGGCAGCGACATCATCATGCGCGAGGCGAGCATGAGGGCGGCATCCGACTTCTCGAGATAGGCCAGCTTGATGAAGATCGCCTTGGAGGAGAAGAGGGCGGCGCCGATGGCGGTAAAGCCATAACCCAGCCATGGCAGCGGCGTGGCCGCGGATGAGGCGCTGTCGGCGGTGGCTTCGGTCATGATTCCGCTTACACGGGAATTGGGTTCCTCGCCGCATGTGGATCGGCATGCCAGCCGCGCCAATCCCGCAGGGCTTTGAGGCAAGCCTGTTCCTCAGATCACGATGAGTTTGGATCGAACCGGCGGGATTTGCTCGCGCACGATGAGTTTAGGTCTACCCGATGCCCTCACACCTTCCCTGCTCGTCATGGCCGGGCTTCGACCAGGCTTCGACCCGGCCATCCAGCCTCGACGTCAGACAGGGGTTGCACGGGAGCGCTGGATGGCCGCCTCAGGGGGCCTCAGGGGCGGCCATGACGAGGCGGGTAGCGGCCACCGCAGAATGAGGCGCGTCGAGAGATGATCCTTCCTAGACTCATCAGGCTTTAGTGTCCCTCGAAGGAGACGAGCGTGTGGATCTTGACCCCTTTGTCGCGCAGACGCTTGCTGCCGCCGATATCGGGAAGGTCGATGACGAAGGCCGCCGCCACGACGTCGCCGCCCGATTTGCGGATGAGGTCGATGGCGGCATTGGCCGTGCCGCCGGTCGCGATCAGGTCGTCGATGAGGAGGATGTGGTCGCCCGAGGCGATCGCATCGGCATGGATCTCGATCGTGTCGACGCCATATTCGAGCGCGTAATCTTGGCCGATGACCTTGTGCGGCAGCTTGCCCTTCTTGCGAATGGGCACAAAACCGCGCCCCAGCACATGCGCCACCGCACCACCGAGAATGAAGCCGCGCGCTTCGATGCCGGCGACATAGTCGATATCGCCCTTGAGGAAAGGCCAGGCGAGTTCATCGACCGCAGCGCGAAAGGCGTGGAGATTGGCGAGCAAGGTGGTGATGTCGCGAAAGAGAATGCCCTTCTTCGGGTAGTCCGGGATCGTCCGGATGTAGCGCTTGATGTCGAAGCCGTTCCGCAGGTCCATCTTTCCCCTCCCACTTTTCGTGTCGCCTAGGGCCATTTCACTTCGGGCGGCAGCGAAGACAAAATCGATTTCGACATTGCCGCCGGTCTTGAGGCCGAAGATCGTGCCGCGATCATAGAGCAAATTGAACTCGGCATAACGGCCGCGACGGATGAGCTGCTCCTCACGGTCGACCCCCGTCCAGGCCTCCATCATATTGGCGCGCACGATCGGCGGATAGGCCACGTGGAAAGCACGGCCGACCTCCTGAACGAAGGCGAAATCGGCATCCCAATCGCCTGAATCGAGATAATCGAAAAAGATGCCGCCAATGCCGCGCGCCTCGCCACGATGCGGCAGGAAGAAATACTCGTCGCACCATTTCTTGAATCTCGCGTAGTCGGCGATGCGGTGCGCATCGCATGCCTGTTGCATGGCCGCATGGAAAGCCCGGGTGTCGCGATGCTCCTGCGTACGGCGCCGTTCAAGCATGGGCGTCAGATCAGCGCCGCCGCCGAACCAGGATTTTGAAGTGACCACCATGCGGGTGTTCATGTGGACGGCCGGCACATGGGGATTGCACGGGTGGGCGATAAGCGAGATGCCGGAAGCCCAGAAGCGCGGGTCCGTCTCGGCGCCCGGCATCTGCGCGCGGAATTCGGGCGAGAACACGCCATGGGCGGTGGAACAGTGGATGCCCGCCTTCTCGAAGAGGCGGCCATGGAGCATTGACATGACACCGCCGCCGCCATCGGCGCCGGCATGATCTTTTCGGTTCCAATCCTTACGGACGAAACGGCCGGGGGGCTGACTGCCGCCCGATTCGTCTTCCAGTCTTTCGAATTCGGCGCAAATGTCATCGCGCAAAGCTTCGAACCAGGCGCGCACCATAGCCTGTCTTTTTGCCAAAGTGTCGGTCACGGCGCGATTTTGGCGAATGACGGGAACAAAAACAAAGCGATTTCTCGACACACCCTCTTGGTCCCGGCCAGGCAGCAATGCCTTCCCGCCCCGAGCCATGGTATTCACACATCGCGATCCGCCGAAGTCAACCGCAGGTCGCGTGGCGTGAGCCGCCAATCATCTCCCCAATTTCGTCACCCCGACGAAAGTCGGGGCCTATTGAACAGGTCAAGACGGGCGGTGCTTCCGGTCGCGCACAGATGCGCGACGCCGCCCGCTTGCTCTCATTCAGGGGGTGCCGGCTTTCGCCGGCATGACGGATGAGAGGGGGCGCTCGGGGATAGTATGTGTGAATCCGATAGCCGCCCCGAGATGGGGTCTTGCCCGCATTAAAGGCCTGATGACTTTAGGAAGGATCATCTTTCGACGCGCCTCATGCCGAGGTGGCCACTACCCACCTCGTCATGGCCGCCCCTGAAGCCGTCCAGCCCTTCCGTGCAGCCGCTGTCTGGCGTCGAGGCTGGATGGCCGGGTCGAAGCCCGGGGTCGAAGCCCGGCCATGACGAGCAGGAAGGGGTTGGGCAGACCAAAAATCATCGTGCGTTAGTTAGCGGTGCGTAGCCAATAGTGCAGGTGGCCAGTTCTCATCGCTGACCGGCTGCACCTTCAGCCAGTCGATTTCCATGGCATGCGGGAAGGGCATATAGTCCCGATAATGGCCCACCTTGAATTTTGTCAGTGACGGCATTCGGGGATTGGGTTCATAACCGATTTTACCCGTTATTCGCACAATGAAACGCTTTCCGGCATAGACTTCGATGGCGGCCTTACCCGAACGTCCCGCCTCGACGCGATAGCTCATCTCGACCCACTGCCCGAGAGGTGAGGGCAGAATGGGACTCGCTCCGTACTTGACCTGGAGGTCCGCCCGGCAAGGTTTGCCTTCGCCCGGTGATTTCGTCCACACGCAGTATTGCGCCGGGCCGTCCCTCCAGTCGTCTGTCGAACCGTCCGGCTTCGGTGCCGACGCTACCGTGCAGCGGCAGAACTCATCCTGCACGGTGATGTGGAGCACCCCGTCGTCAAAACGCTGCGCCAGGAACGGGCTGGGTCCCCCTCCCTTCCCGAATTGACTCTGATAGTAGTCGCTCAAAGGCTCCTGCTTCCATTGGGCGATAACCCAGCGTATCGAATTCGTTCTGTCTTCGATGTTCGCAGGCATGCGGAACCGCATGGAATAGAGATAAGGCTTGTCGGCTTCATGCTGGTACGGTTTCTGCAGCCGCAGCTCTTGACGTTGTATGCACAGATCTTCCTGGCCGGCGGCAATGGCACGACGCATGACCTCTTCGGTGCAATAAGGATTCTTCAGGAGCTTTTTGTCCGATGGCCGGAACAGGTTCTCACCCGATAGTTTCGACTCGTGTGACCTTTTCCAAACTTTCGGTCGACCGTAGTCTGCCAAAAGTGAATTGGCGGGCGATGGGCATTCGGACTTGTAGCGACACGCATTTCCCCCAAGAGATGCGTCATTGACGGTGATCCGTGCGATACCATCATTGCTCCCATTGAGATTGCGAACCAATTCGACCGGCGCATTCTTCATGTCGATCTGGCAGGGGCACCAGTACCGCCAATTCAGATCATGGGCGTCAAATTCATCATCAAGGGATGTTTGAGCAGCAGCGGGCAAGTCTGGAAGTCCGCCAAACAACAGGACGGCCGCGATAAGCGTGAATAAAAACCGCATTTATCTGGTCCAGCACCTAGGAAAGAGTAAAGCCGCTGCGACTGGTCGCTATTCCGCATTCTGCCGTTCTTTGTTTGGCTTCGCATCCAAAATTATCAAGGGAAAGCGCTCGGCCATGACGAGAGGAAGGGGCGAGGCATCGGGTAGACCTAAACTCATCGTGCGCTAACTAGCTGAGTGAGGCGCGGGAGAAGCCGCCGGTCTGGCGCAGCGCTTCGCCCGCGATCATGGCGCAGGCGAGCGCCACATTGAGGGATCTGAGGCCTTCCCGCATGGGGATCAGGAGGCGGGCGTCGGCCGCCGCATGTACCTCGCCCGGCACGCCCGAGCTCTCGCGGCCCATGAGCAGGATGTCGCCCGGGCGAAAGGCGAAATCGGTGTAGCGCAGATCGGCCTTGGTCGAGGCGAGGATCAGGCGCTGACCTTTCGTCGCCTCGCGGAAGGCGGCCCAGGAGGGGTGACGGATCACCAGAGCGCGGTCGAGATAGTCCATCCCGGCTCGCTTCAGGGAAGAATTGGACCAGGTGAATCCCGCCGGCTCGATGATCCGCACCTTGAGGCCGAAGCACGCGGCCATGCGCATGATGGTGGCCGCATTGGGCGGGATATCGGGCTGGTAAAGGGCAATTTCGATCATGGATATCAGGTCTTTAGCCGCAGCTGCCGAGATGCGCAAAGGATGGTGTCACTGCGACACTTGATGGCTAGACATTCCGGAAACCCGATGCCAAAAACACACCAATTCATGCGCCGGCCCGTTCCGCGCGGGTGCTGCTTCATGTCTCTTTTGCGAGAGGAAACTGCCACGTGTCCACAGCCGAACATGCCGATCCGAACCGGCGCGATTTTCTCTATATAGCCACCGGTGCGGCCGGTGTGGTGGGTACGGCCCTGGTGGCATGGCCCTTCATCGACCAGATGAACCCCGACGCTTCGGTGCTGGCGCTGGCCTCGATCGAGGTCGATCTCGCGCCCATCGCCGAAGGCCAGAGCATCACCCTCAAATGGCGCGGCAATCCGGTTTTCGTGCGCCACCGCACCGCGCAGGAAATCGACCAGGCCAAGGCGGTGCCGATCACCGACCTGCCCGATCCCGATGCCCGCAACGCCAATGTGAAAGAGGGCGATCCCGCCACCGACGTCAATCGCGTGGTCGGCGGCAAGGAGCAGTTCCTGGTGATGATGGGCGTGTGCACGCATCTGGGCTGCGTGCCGCTCGGCCAGCAGGGCGACTATGGCGGCTGGTTCTGCCCGTGCCACGGCTCGCATTACGACACGGCCGGACGCATCCGCAAAGGTCCGGCGCCGCAGAACCTGCCGGTGCCGATCTACGCATATATCTCCGATACCAAGATCCGTATCGGCTAACAGAGGGCACGCGATGGGCGGACATTCGACTTACCAACCCAAGAGCGCCGCGGCCAAATGGCTGCATGAGCGCCTGCCGATCGTCGAGCTCGTCAAAAGCTCGGTGATCGACTTTCCGACGCCGAAGAACCTGAATTACTGGTGGACCTTCGGCGGCATCCTCGCCCTCATGCTGGTGGTGCAGATCATCACCGGCATCGTGCTCGTCATGCACTATACCCCGCAAGCCGATGTCGCCTTCAATTCGGTCGAGCACATCATGCGCGACGTGAATTACGGCTGGCTGCTGCGCTACATGCATTCGAACGGCGCCTCGATGTTCTTCATCGCCGTCTATATCCACATCTTCCGCGGCATGTATTACGGCTCCTACAAGGCGCCGCGCGAAGTTTTGTGGATCATCGGCGTCCTCATCTATCTCGTGATGATGGCGACCGCCTTCATGGGCTATGTGCTGCCCTGGGGCCAGATGAGCTTCTGGGGCGCGAAGGTGATCACCAACCTGTTCTCGGCCATCCCCTTCTTCGGCGAAGCGATCACCACCTGGCTTTGGGGCGGCTATGCGGTCGACAGTCCGACTCTCAACCGGTTCTTCTCGCTGCACTATCTCCTGCCCTTCGTGCTGGCCGGGCTGGTCGTCCTCCATATCTGGGCGCTGCATGTGCCGGGCAACAACAACCCGACCGGCGTCAGCGTGAAATCGGGACAGGACATGGTGCCGTTCCATCCCTATTACACGATGAAGGACACCTTCGGGATCGTCGTGTTTCTCATCTTCTTCGGGCTGTTCCTGTTCTTCGCGCCCAACTATCTCGGTCACCCGCTCAATTATGAGCCGGCCAACCCCTTGGCGACGCCGGCGCATATCGTGCCGGAATGGTATTACTTGCCGTTCTACGCGATCCTTCGCGCCATCCCGGACAAGCTCGGCGGCGTCATCGCCATGTTCGGATCGATCCTGATCCTGTTCGTGCTGCCCTGGCTCGACACGTCGAAGGTGCGCTCGGGAACCTACCGGCCGCTGTTCAAGGTGTTCTTCTGGCTCTTCATCGCCGCCTGCATTGGGCTTGGCTATCTCGGATCGAAGCCGCCGGAGGGTGCCTATGTGTTTTGGGCGCGGCTTCTCACCTTCTATTACTTCTTCCATTTCCTGGTGATCCTGCCGCTGCTCGGCCTGCTCGAGACGCCGAAGCCGCTGCCGTCCTCGATCTCGGATGATGTGCTCGCCAAGAAGAAACCCGTCTTGCCGGAAGGCAAGGCCGTGCCCGCCGAGTGATCCGGAGAACCGACCCATGAAACTCTTGACGACACTCGCCGCCGGAGCGCTCCTCCTTGCCGCCGTGCCGGCCTTGGCCGCCGAAGGCCAAAGGGAGGCCAAGGACATTTTCTACTCCTTCGAGGGGCCGTTCGGCACCTTCGACAAGGGCCAGCTGCAGCGCGGCTACAAGGTCTACAAGGAGGTCTGCGCCGCCTGCCATGCGATGCATCTCCTCACCTTCCGCAATCTCGCCGACCATGGCGGTCCAGGCTTCACCGAGGAGCAGGTCAAGGCCCTGGCGGCGACCTTCACGGTGAAAGACGGGCCGGGCGATGATGGCGAGATGTTCGATCGCCCGGGCCTGCCCTCCGATCGCTTCCCGTCGCCTTTCGCCAATGAGCAGGCAGCGCGCAACGCCAACGGCGGCGCGTATCCCCCGGATCTGTCGCTCATCACCAAGGCAAGAGCGGGCTGGACCGGCACGTTCAATCAGCTCATCAACGGCATTGGCGGACCGGACTATGTCCATTCGGTGCTGACCGGCTATGAGCAGGCGCCGGCGGAGCTCGCCAAAGAGATGCCCGAAGGCAAGCATTACAATCCCTATTACGCCAATGGGCCGTGGATCGGCATGCCGCCGCCGCTCGTCGACGGCCAGGTGACCTTCGATGACGGCGCGCCCAACAAAGTCGACGACATGGCGCGCGATGTGTCGGCATTCCTCGCCTGGACCGCCGAACCCAAGATGGAGGAGCGCAAGTCCACGGGCTTTCGACGATCATCTATCTCGCGGTCCTTGCCGTGCTGCTTTATCTGGTGAAGCAGAGGGTCTGGGCAAAGGTCGAACACTAGATCACTATGAGTTTGGATCGGATCGATCCAAACTCATAAACGTGATCGATTTCAAAATTTTAGCGCGGGATTCTCGCGAAAAACCGGTATCCACACCTTTTCGCATCCCGCGCTAGTGTCCCGAATCCGGAGTTCGCTTCATCTTGCAGCGCCGATAGCGGCCAAATTCCGCAGCGCAGCGAAGTGACGCGATGGCACAACAGCAGACTTGTGCGTCGCCTCATTCTTGCCTGAGATCCCGAACACTGATGTGGCTTCGTCGCTGGGTGGAGGGCATGATGCCGGCCATCGATCGCTGATGGAGGGGACCGTGAGCAAAGTTCAGTCTGTGACGTCTGAGTCCGTGATGCCGTTCTTCGGCAGAGCGATTTCGATTTGCGCCTGGACAGTCTTCGCCTTGTCGCCCATTGCCGCGCAAACAATAGTCGCCCCCAGTGCCCGATCGCGGGGCGCTATTCGGTCGAAGGTTATGTACCGGGAGCTGCAAGCCCCTATCGAGGCGAGGCAATTATCCGGCAAGCGGAACGGGCTGCCAAATGAAATGGTTCCCGCCGAATGACAGCGAGGGGACCGGAGACTACACAGGCGGGGTTTTGACGATCTATTTCACCTTCGCAACCGGCGGCTCCGGCGTTGTTAAATACACGCGCTCCGCCAACGGCGAGTTGAACGGCACATGGTGGATGGACGCCACCCTTCAAACAAAGGCACCGAGAAACTAACGCCGATGGAGCCCCTGACTAGATCATCTCTCGACGCGCCGGCGGTTTCCGCGTCGGCGCCGGGGCTTTCGTGATTCTGCCGGTCGACCTCCGTGTCGGCTCCCAGAGCGATGTCGCGAAAGCGAGGTCGGCATTGGGCCAAAGGTTTCCTTCCAGTCGGAGAGCGCCGGCCCGTGTCAAAGAGCCATGTCCGTCGCGGTTCTGAAATGGCGCAAGGTCGTAGCCAACGACCGGCCCGAAAGAGCCGCAGCTGATGTCGCGCGCGTTTCGCCGGATTGCCTGTGGTTCGTTGACCTACTGAGATAGTCCCTCTAACCTGCCCTGATGGGGAGACTAAGCGTCACCGGCATCAGCAAGAATTTCGACGGCACCCAGGCGCTCAAGAATGTCTCTTTTCAGGCCGCTGCCGGTGAGGTTGTTGCTCTGTGCGGCGAGAATGGTGCCGGAAAATCAACGCTCATGAAGATTCTCTCGGGCGCCGTCATGCCCGATGAAGGCAAGATTGTCCTCGAAGGCAGCAGCGTCTCGATGGCGACACCGCAGGAAGCGATTGCGCTCGGCATCCGCGCCGTTTACCAGGAGCTGAGCCTTCTGCCGCACTTGAGCGTTGCCGAAAACCTGCTCCTCGGCCGCATGCCGTATCGAGGCGGCTCCTGGAGGATCGACTGGGATGCGACCCGCACCGCGGCGCGCACTGCTCTCGCCGGTCTCGGCTTCGGGGGAATCGATGTCGATTCCCGCACCAGCACGCTTAGCGTCTCACTTCAGCAGGTCGTCGAGATCGCCAAGGCGCTGATCGATACGCCGAAGATTTTGATTCTCGATGAGCCGACCGCGGTGCTCTCGGCCCGCGAAACCGAACTGCTCTTCGCCAAGGTGCGGAAGCTCGCCGGCCTCGGAACTACCGTCCTCTACATTTCCCACCGCATCGAGGAGATTTTTGAGATTGCCGATCGCGTGGTCGTGCTCAAGGACGGTGTCGCCGTTCTCGACGAAGCGACCGCGACACTGGATCGCGATCGGCTTATCCGCGCGATGGTCGGCCGGCCTCTCGCTGCCATCTATCCCATGCGCGAGCAAATCCCGGCCAGGTCGTTCTCGAATGCCGCGCCCTCACAAGACGCGGAATCTACCATGACGTCTCATTTGATATCCGCTCGGGGGAGATCCTCGGCATGTTCGGCCTCGTCGGGAGCGGCTGCACCGATGTTGCCAGGGCTCTGTTCGGCGCCACGCCCGCCACCTCCGGTGAAATCCTGATCAACGGCAAGATCGTCAACATCTCTACCCCCCGTGATGCCATCGCGCAGGGCATTGTGCTCGTCACCGAGGACCGCAAGCGCGACGGTTTGGCTCTCGATCTCACTGCCATCGACAATGGTGGCCTCTCCGCTTCGATGGCCTCGGTATCGCGCGGTCCGGAATCCTCAATCGCGGCATACAAGCGAAAACCGTCGGGGCCAAGCTCGACCAGCTCGCGGTCAGGCCACGCGACCACTTACGTCTGCCCTGGTGGACAATAGCGGCGGCAATCAGCAGAAGATCGTGCTCGCCAAATGGCTGCTCGTCGAAAACGT
>CAWJDZ010000036.1:0-125748 GCA_963841765.1 uncultured Alphaproteobacteria bacterium | reverse complement strand
TCGAGGCCGCTCCTGGAGGATCGACTGGGATGCGACCCGCACCGCGGCGCGCACTGCTCTCGCCGGTCTCGCTTTGGGGGAATCGATGTCGATGCCCGCACCAGCACGCTTAGCGTCTCACTTCAGCAGGTCGTCGAGATCGCCAAGGCGCTGATCGATACGCCAAAAATTTTGATTCTCGATGAGCCGACCGCGGTGCTCTCGGCCCGGAAACCGAACTGCTCTTCGCCAAGGTGCGGAAGCTCGCCGCCTCGGAACTACCGTCCTCTACATTTCCCACCGCATCGAGGAGATTTTTGAGATTGCCGATCGCGTGGTCGTGCTCAAGGACGGCGCCGCCGTTCTCGACGAAGCGACCGCGACACTGGATCGCGATCGACTGATCCGCGCGATGGTCGGCCGGCCTCTCGCTGCCATCTATCCCATGCGCGACGCAAATCCCGGCCAGGTCGTTCTCGATCCGCGCCCTACAAGACGCGAATCTACCATGACGTCTCATTTGATATCCGCTCGGGGGAGATCCTCGGCATGTTCGGCCTCGTCGGCAGCGGCCGCACCGATGTTGCCAGGGCTCTGTTCGGCGCCACGCCCGCCACCTCCGGTGAAATCCTGATCAACGGCAAGATCGTCAACATCTCTACCCCCCGTGATGCCATCGCGCAGGGCATTGTGCTTGTCACCGAGGACCGCAAGCGCGACGGTTTGGCTCTCGATCTCACTGCCATCGACAATGGTGGCCTCGCTTCGATGGCCTCGGTATCGCGCGCTGAAGTCGTCAATCGCGGCATACAAGCGAAAACCGTCGGGGCCAAGCTCGACCAGCTCACGGTCAGGCCACGCGACCACTTACGCCTGGCCCGGCGGTACAGCGGCGGCAATCAGCAGAAGATCGTGCTCGCCAATGGCTGCTCGTCGAAAATGTGCGCCTATTCATCTTTGACGAGCCCACCCGGGGCGTCGACATCGCCACAAAGGTCGAGATCTACCGAATGATCGCCGCCCTTGCGCAATCAGGTACCGCGGTTCTGCTGATCTCATCCAGATGCCCGAAGTGCTCGGCATGAGCGACCGCCTCATCGTGATGCGCGCGGGAGGGGTCGTGGCTGAGTTCGCGCGCCAGGATTTTTCGATGGAAACCGTGTTCGCTCACGCCGCTGGCGTCGAACACGGACGACTGACCGCGTAGACGCAGGACCCCATGAACGCGCAAGACCTCCGCATGCGTCTCTATCGCAGCGCCGATGTCCCAAACATTGCCTTCGCCGTCGCCATCACAATCTTGATTCTGTTCGCAAGCTTCGCCACCGAAGCGTTCCTCACCGAGCGTAACATCGTCAGCATCTCGCGCCAGCTCGTGACCAACGGCTTCTTGAGCCTCGGCATGCTGCTGGTGATCTTAACCGGTGGCATCGATCTCTCGGTCGGCTCCGTACTCGCCTTTGCCGGCCTCCTCGCCACCGGCCTTCAGGCTTACGTGCCATTCCCTCTCGCCATCCTTGCGGCGCTTGTGATGGGCTGCTTTGTCGGCTTCATCAACGGCTTCGTCATTGCCCGTTTTTCCCTTCAGCCCTTCATCGTTACCCTTGCGACCATGGGCAGCCTGCGCGGCCTCCTCTATATGTATTCGAATACGCCGCAATACTCCGAAGACCCGCTGTTCCGCAGCTTGCTTGGCGGCGGCTTCCTCGGCCCGATGCCGGTGCCGACCTTGCTGTTCCTAGTGGCTCTGCCGATCGTCTGGTTCTATCTTAATCACACTACGTCGGGCCGCGCTGTCTATGCCATCGGCGTCAATCAGGAAGCAGTTCGTCTCGCCGGCATCAATGTCCATAAGCACATCATCACCGCCTATATGGCTTCGGGCTTGCTCGCCGCACTTGCCGGCGTTTTGCTCGCCTCGCGGCTTGGCATCGCGCAACCGAGCGTCGGCGTCGGTTACGAGCTCGATGCGATCGCCGCCGTGGTGATCGGCGGCGGCATTCTGGGTGGCGGCGGCGGAACTGTTCAGGGCCTGTTCGGAGGCGTGCTTGCCCTTGCCCTGGTCGACAATGTGCTCAATCTGTTCAATGTCGAATCCTACTACCAACAGTTCCTGAAAGGCCTGATAATCCTGGTCGCGGTTCTGGCCAGGCGGAAAAACCCTGATGAAAGTCAAGGCGCCGCTGTCGCGGACGGTATCGCTGACAAAAGGGAGTGAAACATGAACTATCTCAGCAAGCTTGCTGCTCTTGGTCTCACGGCACTCATCGCTGCATGGATGAGCGCCGCACCCGCCGGAGCGAAGGATATCAAGATTGGCATCGTCAATCTGTCACTCTGCTGCTCGTATTTCGTCGGTATGGACCTCGCCATCAAGGACGAGGCAAAGGCCTATCCGAACATCACCGTCATCTCCACCGACGCGGAAGGTGATGCGGCGAAGCTCACCGCCAATGTCGAAGATCTGCTGAGTTAGAAGGTTGACGGGCTGATCGTCAGCGCGGCCTGGATCGAAGCCGCCCCCGAAGCGCTCGATGCCATCAAGGCGGCGAATGTGCCCGTCGTTCTCGTCGACCGGATGCTGAAGGGTGGAGATTTCACAAGCTGGATCGGCCCCGACAACTACGCCATCGGCGTTGGCGTCGGTAAATACATCGTCGATCGCACGAAGGGACAAGGCTTGGTCGCGGTGCTGCGCGGCGGCCCTGCCGACAATTCGATTGGCCTCGCCCGCACCGACGGCATGCTGTCGGAGGTCGAGAAGGCCGGTCTCAAGGTCGAAAAGGCGCCCGATTTTGGCGGCTGGAGCGTCGATGGCGGCTTCAAGCTCATGGAGGACATGCTAACCAAGTTCCCCGATATCTCAGCGGTCTTCTGCGAGAATGACTTGATGTGTCAGGGCGCTCAGAAAGCAATCAAGGACGCCGGCCGTAGCGACAAGATTTTCTTGGGGTCGGTCGATGGCGAGAAAGGCACGCTCAAGGAGATCATGACCGAAGGCACCAACTACGGCGCCACAGGCCTCAACAACTCCGATCAGATCGGACGTGCCGGCTTCCATCGGCTGATGGCGATCCTCGCCGGCGCCGAAGCTCCGAAGGAAACGGTGCTGCCCTCGCCGATCATCACCAAGGAGAACGCGATCAGGTTCTACAACCCCGACAGCGTGTTCTGAAGGTCTAGGCGGTGGGTGGCACTCGCTTCCCCCCGCCAATTCCTGGATAGTGAATAGGCCCTCTCTGGAAGGCCACCTTTCCCGTTGCAGAATCCGTGGGCTTGCGTTTTTGGCAGAAGCCGTTCGATGAACTGTGTGCCTGTGATGCGTTCCGCTCATGAACCCGGTCAAGGTGGCGAGACGAAAATGGCATTGGTAGTGCGTGGTTGACTGAGCGCATGTTCCTGATCGGCCGACGGGCGCCTTGGTCGCACAAGTGCCAATCCCTTACATGCCAAAGGGAAAGGTATCCGCCGGCCCCGGACGGTGATGCTCTTTCCCGAGCGGCGTTATGGCGGCCGTCTCATCGAACCACACAAAGCCATCGAACTGCTGCGAGAGGGACGCTTCAGCATAGTGGCTCATCACCTCCGTCTCCGGCCGGTAGATGACACCGATGAAGCGCTCCAGTCGCGGCTCCCGCAGTCTTTGCCGGAGCGCCTGATCATCGCCGAGATCGAGGAGGAAGCGCCGCACGCCGGAATTGTGACAGAGGCGCTCATAGCTGTCCTCGCGTGACGGGCGAACGCGCTTCACCTCCATGTCGCCATCCCAATCGGTCGTCGCCGCCACGGTGCCGCCATGGGTGCCAAAGCCGATCAGCGCACAATCATCGCCGAATTTCTCGCGGCACAGCTGGCCAATATTCAATTCGCCGCGCACCGCACCCATTTCGGTGTAACGCGCATCGCCGATATGAGAATTGTGGGCCCACACGATCGCCTTTGATTTCGGCCGGCGAGCATCGAGGACATGCTCGAGTGTTTCAAACATGTGGCGGTCGCGCAAATTCCAGGATTCGGCGCCGCCATAATACATCACGCGGTAATACTCTTCGGCAGATGCAACGACACGCGCATTCTGCGACGCGTCGAGGAAGGAATCTCCGTCATCAGCCGTGTAGTCGAGCCTGCGTCCCAGCAGGTCGCGGCATTGCTTAACGACAGCCTCCTCGCATTTGCGGTAGCCCGCCGTCAGAACGGCGCGGCCATAAGTTGCCGGCTCGCGCTGCCAAGGGGTCAGACAGCCATAGCGCTCGCGCGCGACTTTCGCGGCCTCCGGATCGACCTTGTCCAGATAGGCGAGAACCGCTGCAATCGAACCGTTCATGTTGTAGAGGTCGAGCCCATAGAAGCCGGCTTGCCGGTTGGGCCCGTTGACTTTGCCATTGTGAGTACGCAGCCACTCGACGAAGTCAAGGACATCCGTGTTCTTCCACATCCATTCCGGAAAGCGCTGGAAAGGAGGTTCGGCACGCGCGGGGCAGGGGCGATGGCGGACGTAGCAGTCGATACTTGCGGCGTCGGGCCAGTCGGCCTCGACTGCAATGACCGTGAAGCCATGTTCTTCGATAAAATGCCGGCTGATGGCGGCGCGCGCCCGATAGAATTCGGACGTGCCGTGGCTTGCTTCGCCAAGCAGCACGACGCGCTTGCCGGCGAAGCGATCGAACAGCGCACTAAATTGAGGGTCATCGATCTCCGGTAATGGTACCGCGCAATCCGCGATCACTTCCGGAAGGCTTTTCTCCTTACGGAGAGTGGCTCTAGGTGCCGGCTTGCCCAAATCCGCCCAGCCTTGCTCGCCGATCAGTGGCACGAATTGCACACCGCCGAGACTTTCCTCTTCATACTGATCTTTGGCAACGCGCGTGAGCTTCAGCAGAGTTTGGTTCCCTGCCTCCCTTCCAACCGGGATGACGAGACGGCCGCCAATTACAAGCTGTTGCTTCAACGCTGAGGGAATGCCCGGCCCGCCTGCGGAGACTACGATCGCATCGAAAGGCGCGGCCTCGGCCCAGCCCTTGGTGCCGTCGCCGATGCGCAAATCGATGTTGTCGTAGCCGAGTTTCTCGAACCGGCGGCGCGCGATTTCGCCCAAAGGAGCATGCCTTTCGACGGCAAAGACCTGATCCGCGATTTGACTGAGCACCGCGGCCGCATAGCCCGAGCCCGCACCGACTTCGAGAACGCGCTCTCCCGGCCTTACCTCGGCCGCCTCGATCATCCGCGCAACGATGTAGGGCTGCGAGATTGTCTGGCTCTCTTCAATCGGAAGTGCGCTATCCTCGTAAGCGAACTCCTCAAAGCCAGGAGAGACAAACGCTTCGCGCGGCACACGCCGCATGGCATCCAGCACATATCGATCACGGATGCCGCGCCGGCCAAGCTGGGCATCGACCATACGGTCGCGCGCTAGGACAGTCTCCGCCATGTCTCAGCTCTCAAAAAACCGGTCCTAATGAGCCAGCGCATTCTGAAGTTGCTGCTTCGTCATCTTCGAGCGGTTCTCGACACCGCGCTTCTTTGCCTTCTCATAGAGCTCGGCCTTGGTGTGGCTATTGCCGCGGGCCCGCGACCGGGCGGCCCGCGTTCCAGCAGCGGTCCGATGCGCCGCGTTCTTGCCGCCCTGGGCTCGCGTGCTCTCGCGTTGGCCCCGGGCGCCGATATGCGACTTCCCTTCGCGCTCCTGCTGGGCGGTACGGCCCGCCGCTTCCTTGCGCGCCACCTTGGCGCGATTTCGGCGGTTTTGCCTTGCGCTGTCATATTTTGACGCGCCGGCCTCGCTAAGCGCGATGGCGATTGCCTGCTTACGGCTCTTGACCTTGCCGCCCTTGCCCCGTGGACCGCTCTTGAGCTCGCCATGCTTGAATTCATGCATGACACGTCCAGCCGTTCGTCTTTGGCGCAGAGTTTCTTTGGGCATATGGAAATCCTCCTAATGCGGCAAACGCGAGGACTTACCTGAATGTTCCTCTGAAAAATCGTGCCAAGGGGCGAAGCGTGGCCCATACGTATGCGCCAATCTTGGAACGCTATTCGCAGGGCCGCTGAGCAGCCATAACGGATGCTTCCAGCTCGAGCGCGTCCTTTGAACACGGCCGGCGCAGGGTGAGGGCGGCGGACAGGTTGACGGAAATGGCGGCGGTTAAATAGCGGCGAGCCCGCGAATCCCCTATGCTCCTCCCTCTTATTGCGGGCGGGAGCTGGTTTCATGACAAAATCCGTGCTGGGCGTCATCGGCGGATCGGGCGTCTACGACATCGAAATGGCGGAGGCGCGATGGGAGACGATCGCCTCAGCCCTGGGGCGAGCCCTCCGACCAGGTGAGGCGGGGCGAGATCGACGGCCTGCCGGTAGTCTTTCTGCCGCGCCATGGCCGTGGCCACCGCTTCTCGCCCACCAGCATCAACTACCGCGCCAATATCGACATCCTGAAACGCGCCGGCGTCACCGATGTAGTGTCGCTGTCGGCCTGCGGCTCGCTGCGCGAGGAGCTGGAGCCCGGATGCTTCGTGCTGATCGACCAGTTCGTCGACCGAACCTTCGCGCGCGAGAAGAGCTTCTTCGGCACCGGCTGCGTGGCGCATGTCTCGCTGGCTTATCCGGTGTCGCCGACGCTGCAGGACCTGGCCGAGGCGGCGCTCAAGGCGGAGGCGATAAAATATGCGCGCGGCGGCACCTACCTGGTTATGGAAGGGCCGCAATTCTCGACGCTCGCCGAATCGCATCTCTACCGGTCGTGGGGCTTGAGCGTCATCGGCATGACCAACATGCCCGAGGCCAAGCTCGCGCGCGAAGCCGAGCTCACCTATTGCACTGTCGCCATGGTGACGGACTACGACTCCTGGCATCCGCATCATGGCGAGGTCGACATCATGTCGATCCTCAAAGTGCTCAAGGCCAACAGCGAGAATGCGCGCCGCTTCGTGACCAGGCTGGCGCGCGATTTTCCGCGCGAGCATCGGACCTGCCGGGTCGGCTCGGACCAGGCGCTCGAATTTGCGATCATGACGGCGCCGGAGAAACGCGACCCGGAGCTTCTGCGCAAGCTCGACGCGGTGGCAGGGCGCGTGCTCAATCGGTCGCAATAAAGCCTTCAGACGGTCAAAATCTCCGCGACGTCTCGCGCTAGTGAACCATCCGGCGCCCTCGTGCGTTGAGGGGAACAGCGAATGTCGACGGAGGGTCACTTGACGAAGGTAATCACGCGTCGCTCATTCCTCGGCCGGACGGCTCTGGCGGGGATGGGCTTAGTTGTTGCGAGCAGTGCAGGTTTTGCCCAGGAAGACACCATGGGCACGACCGACGGAACAGCCGATCCCTTTCCAATCCCAGAAGTCGACCTGAAGAAAATACCGCGGCAATTCCGTCGCCAGACGGTCGAATATCTCGGCCATGAATGGCCAGGCACCATCGTCGTCGACACGAAGCATCGCTTCCTGTTCAAGATTCTGCCGGGCCAACAGGCAATCCGCTATGGCGTCGGCGTCGGACGCGAAGGCTTCTCGTGGTCGGGCGAAGCCTTAGTGGGCGCGAAGCAGATGTGGCCGACCTGGAATTCCGCCGGCGGAGATGGTGGCGCGCGATGCCAACGCGGCGAAATGGGCCGATGGGCAGCCCGGCGGACCGGACAATCCCTTGGGTGCCCGGGCTCTGTATCTCTACCAGAATGCCAAGGACACGCTGTTCCGCATCCATGGCACCAACGCGCCGAAATCGATCGGCAAGGCTATGTCGTCGGGCTGCATCCGCATGCTCAACCAGGATGTGGTCGAACTCTATCGCATGACTCCGATCGGCACGCGCGTCACCGTGCTACCCGCCGATCCGCAGGAGATGTTCGAGGAGGACGAGGTCGCGGGCAACGGCGGAGAGCCGCTGGTCATTATCCAGCAGTAGGCGAGGACCACTTAGCGCGCTAGTGTGGTGGTTCAGAAATTCGCCCTATTTTGCTGCGGTCACGCGAGCGAATTTCTGAACCAAACCACACTAAAATCATAGATTTCTAGTGTCCTTTCGAATCCGAAGTTCGCTCGGAAGGCGCTGCAAGATGAGGCGAACTTCGGATTCGGGACACTAGACATCTCCGTTTAGTTGGCATAACCGCAATGTTTGAGGTATGCGGCGCATTCCTGCGGCGAGAAGGTCTTAAGGGCGTTTGCAATTTCCTGCCATAGCCTGGTGACGGTGCGGGCTGCGGCCTTTCGGAGGGCGGCTTTGAACTTGGCGAACACCTGTTCGATTGGATTGAGATCGGGACTGTACGGGGGCAGGTAGATAAGGCGTGCTCCGGCCGCTTCGATGGCTTGGCGAATGCCGCAGACCTTATGACTGGGCAGATTGTCCATGATAACGATGTCGCCTGGCCTGAGAGCGGGTGTCAGGAACTGTTCTGTCCAAGCCCGGAAGATTTCGCCGTTCATCGGCCCATCGAGTGTCATGGGCGCGTCGAGACCATCACGGCGCAGCGCAGCGATGAAGGTGGTTGTGCGCCAGTGGCCATATGGGGCCTTGGCGACAAGCCTCTGGCCGATGGGACAACGGCCATAGCGGCGCACCATGTTGGTGGTGAAGCCGAACTCATCGATGAAGACAAGACTTGCGATATCGAGGGCCGGCTGCTCCTCGCGCCAGCCGTCACGCGCTGCCCTGACGTCTGGTCTGTTCTGTTCGGATGCGTGCAGAGTTTTTTTTGAAGCTCAAGCCGATATGGCCGAGATAGCGGTCAAGCCCGGACCGGCTGGTTTCGATCCCTCGCTTGCCCAGATCTTCGACCAGTTCGTCCAGGGTAGCATCCGGCGTGGCCTTCACAAGCTCGCGCACCAGCCCGTCATGGGCGGCGAGCTTGTACTTGCGGTAGCCACCCATGCGCTTAGGCACAAGGCTGCCGGTCACCTTGGCATGCTGTATCAGCTTGATCACGATGCTGGTGGCTACATCGAACCTTTTGGCAACAGAATTGCACGACGCACCTGCTCCAACAGCTTTCGCCATGCGCTTGCGGATATCCAGCGACAGAGGTCGAACCATGGCTGCTGGCCTCCAACCCAGCTGCCATCTTAAATCAGAATTCCACTGATTTGGGAATCCTTATTCCGATTCAATCAATTCGGGACTTGCTCTAGAGCGTGATGGCTTTAAGAAGGATCATCTCTCGACGCGCCTCACACCGAGGTGGCCGCTACCCAACTCGTCATGGCCGCCCCTGAGGTCCCCTGAGGCGGCCATCCAGCCCTTCCGTGCAACCGCAGTCTGGCGTCGAGGCTGGATGGCCGGGTCGAAGCCCGGCCATGACGAGCAGGGAAGCGTGAGGGCATCGGGTAGAACCTCATCATACTCTAGTTGAACAGCGCCGCCGACTTTTTCCGCTTCTTCGCTGCAAGGGAGTTGGTGGTGACCTTGCTCGGCCTATAGACCGGCGCCATCACCATGTTCACGAACGGATGCTTGGCAAGACGCTTCTGTTCGGCCGCGTCGAACGCCACGTGCTTGCGGTTGCAGGCTTTCTGGATCGCTTCACGGATCGCTTGCGCTTTCCTGTCGATCTCATCGCAGCTGCTTCCGCGCAGAGCGATCACCTTGGCTTCGATCTCCCGAGCGCATCCCATCCAGATGGCGCGATGCGTCTCTTCGTGCTGGCGCAGGAAGCCGGAGAACTGCTGCCAGCGCGCACGGGCTTTCGACGACAGCGAACTCTCATTGGCGAGCTTCGGCAGTCGGATGGTGAAAGCGACGGAGTATTGATAGTCGGTGATGCGGCAGCTGTTCCTAAGCTCGAGCTTCCCGCGCTGCGATGATTCGGCGGAGGTCGCCGCATAAGCCTTGGCGCCCCCGACATGGGGGCCGCGCTTGAGCATCGAAAGATAGACGCCCGCGGCGCTGTCGCCAGAGACTTTGTAGTAGACGTATTTGGTCGTGAAGGCCGGCGCCGCAAACGCCTGCTGGGATCCCCACGATAACAACAAAACAGCCGCCCCAACCGCGACCCTCATGATTGACCGCATCGCCGCCTCACGAAGTTGATGCGCGAAAGTTACGGCAGGTGAGGCGATCCGGCAAGTGCGAAGACGCAATTTGGTTGCCGCTTAAAGAGCCTTGCCGAGAAACCGACCTTTTGCCATAGTCGCGCGCCGGTTCGTAGAGATGACGAGCTGGTCGGGCAAGCATTCGAACCCCGGTGAAGACTGTCAACGGCGCACAAAACTTGTGTCCGCACCTGCCTTTCCCGTCGATTTGACGAGCTGTGCCTCCTGCGTCGGGATGTCCATATTCCGTAGCAGGTCAGTTGGGAAAACGGGACAAGGAGCATTCCCCGCATGCGCCAGAATGGAACGATCAAGTTTTTCAATCAGGCAAAAGGCTATGGATTCGTGTCGCCGGAAGGCGGCGGCAAGGATGTGTTCGTGCATGTCACCGCCGTTCAGCGGTCGGGAATCCCCGAATTGAACGAGGGCATGAGGATCAGCTTCGAGGTCCAGGCGGACAAGCGCGGGCGCGGCCCCCAGGCTGTCGAATTGCAGCTCCTCTGAGCCGCAATTTCCGCGAAGGACCCGTCTGTGCTATGCTGGCGGCATGGGGTAGGTCGAAACTCACTCTTTGCGGTCATCCTGGCAATGGTTGGGGTGACCGGCCTCGCCGGACAGGCCGGTGCGCATAATTGCACGTGCCGGGCCAATGGTCAGGCTTTTGCCCAGGGACAGATCGCCTGCATTCGCGGCAAGCTTTCCCAATGCCAGATGAACCAGAATGTCCCGACATGGCAAATCATCGCCGACATATGCCCGGAAGCGCAACTCACCCCACGCCCGCCTTTTGCCGCGCTCGTCTCTCTGCCGGTCGCCGCGCTGCCACCCCTCTCGGAGTAGCTTCTGGCGGGTCTGCCGCGGGTGGGGAGAAGTAAATCGTGAAGCATGCGCTCGTCCTCCAGCATATGGACCACGACACGCCTGGCCGTTTCCTCGACTTCTTCGTCGCCGACGGCATTCAGCCCAAATCGGTCAGGCTGTGGGAGGGCCAAGAGATTCCGGCGCTCAAGGACTTCGATCTGATGTTCGTCCTGGGCGGGGCCATGGATGTGTGGGAGCTCGAAGAAAATCCCTGGCTCGAAGGTGAGATGCAGGCCATCCGCGAATGGGTGGCGGAACACGGCAAGCCCTATATCGGCCTGTGCCTCGGCCATCAGCTGCTCGCCAAGTCCCTGGGCGGCGAGGTCGGGCTTGCGGCAAAGGGCGAGGTCGGGGTGCACGACATCATGGTGAATGGCGCGGCGCATCATCATCGGCTGTTCGCGGGCCTCAGCGGCAGTTACAAGGTCATGCAGTGGCATCATGCGGAAGTGAATAAGCCGCCGAAGGATGCGACGGTGCTGGCCTCATCGCCGCGAACCGCCGTGCAGGCGATCGCCATCGACGATCACGCGATTGGCCTTCAGTTTCATGCCGAGTTCTCGGCGCAGACAGTGGCCGGCTGGGAATCGATGCCGAGCTATATCGCCGCCCTCGAACGCGAACTCGGCGAAGGCGCCTATGCGAAAGTGAGTGCCGAAGCCTATCCGCTGATGCCGCAAATGGGCGCCGTGGCGCAGCGCATCTACGACAACCTCAAATCCGCTTCGGGGCTCGTGAAGTAAGACGCGCGCGCGCTGCAATCATCACGATGAAAACGGCGAAGACGATGGCCATCGCATAGGGAAGGCCGTCCGGCCCGAACCGCTCGATGGCCCAGCCGCCGATGAGTGCCCCGACAAGAGCCGCGCCGCCCCACATGGTGGAGAAGGCGGCAGTGCCGGCGAAGAGATCATGGCCGGTGAAGCGTTCGCCCAATTCGGCGAGCGCCAGCGTATAGATGCCGGCGGAAGCGGCTCCGGTCACGACGAGGATCGGCCAGATGAGCCAGGTCCCGAAAGCCCAGGGCACGAGCGCGCTGCCCGAAGCGGTCACGATGGCGCAGACCGCCATCATGCCGCGCTTGCTCCAGTGATCGGCGATCCAGCCGATCGGGAATTGCAGGACGACATTGCCGACAATGAAAGCGGTGAGCATGAGCGAAGCGGTCTCTTGGCTCAGGCCCTTCTTGACGCCATAGACCGGCAGGAGGCCGAGATTGGCGGCATCGATGATGCCGAACATGCCGACGGCGGCGATGAGGATCGGCGCGGCGCGGGCGAAACCGGCGATGGTGAGCGTGCCTGAGCCCTCTTCGGGCGCGAAGGCCTTGGTGAGGCGATAGAAAAACATGGGCACGGTGCTGGCCAGAAGAACGAGAGCGCCAATGATGAAGGGCAGCAGACTGTCGATGCCGGTGATGCTGATGAGCGTCGGCCCGAGGCCGAAGCTCAAGGACAATACGCCGGTATAGACGGCCATGATGCGCGAACGCGCCGGCCCTGACGCCGCTTCGACCACCCAGGCCTCGCTGACCGAGAACAGGACGGCGACCGCAAAGCCCTGGATGAGGCGCATGACGAACCATCCCCAGAAGATTGGCGCGAAGGGATAAATGACGACGAGCGTCGCGGTGAGAAGGGCGGCAGCGATCGCCAGCGGCTTGGTTCCATAGCGCCGCGTCATATGCGGAAGGAAGAAGCCCGCGATCAATATGCCGAGCGGCTGCATGGCGGTGTTGTAGCCAATGACCTTCGGCGACACGCCGTTCTTGTCCATCATCAGCGACAGAAGCGGGAACATGAGCCCGAGCGCGAAGCCGAACACGGTGATCGCGGCGATGGCAGCGGAGAGATTGATCCAGCGCTGCCTATCCATGGGCCGCATCGCGAATGAGTTTGCCGCCGGTGAAGGCGAGGCCGGCGAGGAGAAGGGCATAGATCGCACAGACGGTGAGCGGGATGGCGTCTATGCCGAAGGCGTCCGTCGCCACTCCCGCGATCGGCGGACCCAGGAGGCCGCCAATGCCCCACATGGCCGCGAAGGCCGCACTTCCAGCGACGAGATCGGGGCCTTTGAAATTGTCGCCGAGAATGGTGAGCCCGGTCGTGTAGATCGCAAAGGCGCTGGTGCCGATGGCGAGCATGACCGGCCAGATCAGCCAGGACCTGATCGTCCAGATCATCGCCAAGGCGAGCACAAAGGTCATAAAAGTGGCCACGGTTATGACCCCGCGCCTCGACCATTTGTCGGCGATGAGCCCGATCGGAATCTGCAAGAGAGCATTGCCGATGATGGAGACGCCAAGGATGAGCGTCACTTGCTCGACGCTCAATCCCGAGCGCAGGCCGAATATCGGAAAGAAGGAGAGAATCACCGCGTCAAAAAATGTCAGCGTGCCGACGGCGAAAAGCAGCATCGGCGCGCGACGGACGAAAGCGACGAAGCCCGAGCCATCCTTGTGCTGGAAAGCGTCCTCCGAGACCTTGAGCAAGGCGAGCGGGATGGCGCTCGCCGCCACACAAACCATGCCGATCAGCCAGGGCAGCCATCCCTCGAGCCCGGTCAGGGGAATGATAAGCGGGCCAATGGAAAAGGTGACGGCGAGGACGCTCGTATAAAGTCCGCTGACGCGGCCGCGATTGGCCTCATTGGCGCCGCTGAGAATCCAGGCCTCGCTCACCGTGAACAGCGTACCTGCCGCAAAGCCGAAGGCAAAGCGTATGGCAAACCACGCCCAGATGCCGGGGAACAGCTTGAACGCCGCCAGCATGGCGATGATCACCAGTATGCTGGCATAGACGACGGCCTTCGAGCCGAAATGCGAGACAATGCGCGGCAGAAATGGTCCGCCGAGCATGATGCCGAGCGCCGCCATGGCGGCATTGAGCCCCATGAGCGACGCCGGAATACCGCGCTTCTCCATCAAGAGCGGCAGGAGCTGCAAGGTAAGGCCCATGGCAATGTCGCAACAAGCCACGGTCGCGATAGCCGCGACAATGGTCCCGTAGCGCTGCGCGAATGGCAGTGACGCCGACATTGCTTTCCCTCTCGAGCCTTCCCATTCGGATTGTATCAATCCGAATGGGATAAAAGGCTCGACAAAAAATATTGGAGCGCTTCCTTGTCGCCAAAGTCGAACAACCCCGGATCGAGTCCGGGGCAGGCCTTTGGCGGGAAGCGCTCTGGAATGGTTGCTCCACGGGCCTCCTCTAGCGGTTTGGTTGCCGCTTCCGCAAGTCGGCGTGCAAACGGGTCGGCCCTGTGCCTTGCGCATGACGCCCGACGCCGCTATGCACTGCGGCCATGAAACGCCCCAAGATCATGATCGTGCCGGTGACGCAATTTCAGCAGAACTGCTCTCTCATCTGGAACGAAGACACCGGCATCGGCGCCGTGGTCGATCCCGGCGGCGACGTCGATGTCATTCTCAAGGCTATCGCGCAATCTGAGGTCAGCGTCGAAAAGATCCTCCTCACCCATGGCCACATAGACCATGCCGGCGGCGCCGCCGAATTGCGTGACAAGCTCAAGGTCGGTATCGAAGGTCCGCATACGGAGGATGCGTTTCTCCTCGCCAAGCTGCCGGAATCAGGCGCGCAATATGGCTATGAGGCGCGTGAAGTGACGCCCGACCGTTGGCTCAAGGAGGGCGACAAGGTGACGGTCGGTGCCCTCGAATTCTCGGTCCTGCAATGCCCCGGCCACACGCCGGGCTCGGTGGTGCTGTTCAATGACCCGAACCGGTTCTGCTTCATGGGCGATGTGCTTTTCCAGGGATCGGTCGGACGCACCGATTTCCCCTATGGCGATCATGCGACATTGATCGCTTCGATCCGCGACAAGCTGCTGCCCTTGGGCGATGACGTCGGCTTCATACCGGGTCACGGGCCCGCCAGCACGATCGGCCAGGAGCGGCGCGGCAACCCCTTCCTGGCGGAACTGGGCTAGCCCGATGTCGACAGGCGCATCTTGCCGGCACTATAGGCATCGCCGGTGCTCTTGAAGTCATTGCATTCGGTGGTCTGGCCGGCAATGCTCTGGCACAACTGACCTTCGACCGCCGACCAGGTGCCGCGGCCCTCGCCCTTCATGTCATCCTGATAGTTGAGAGAGCCATCAGCGTTGTAAGTGACGAACCCGCTCGAATCGGGACGGGTGTATTGCCAGGCTTTACCGCTCAGGGTGGTGCGGATCTCTTCGGCGGAAAGCATGCGGATCGGCTGGGGCTGCGCCGCATTGGTGGAGGACGTGGCTGAGCCCCTGCTCAGGAACTTGATGCCGCTCTTGTCCTCGGAGCTGCAGCCGGCAATCATCAGGGCGAACCCCAGGGTCAGTGCCCAGCGCACGAAATTGATCATTCCCTCAATCCTTTACCCCTATGCCGAGCGCCATGTGTCACAGTTACACCGCAAGGGCAAGACGGGGGACACTGGCGACCGGATAGGGCAAAAACAGGGCAAAGCCCCGAATCGGGCAACGGTCAGCCGATCTGGCGCACGATGTCGGGAAGCTCGCCCAGATGGTCGATCAGCCGGTAGCGCTGATTGCCGGTCGGTGGCTCGTCATGCTCGAGCGCCCAGGTCAGGCTGTGCGGCACATAGACTCCCCAGCAGCCTACCTTGAGTGCAGGCACGATGTCGGATTTGAGCGAGTTGCCCACCATCATGCTGCGCTTCGGCCCATCGGCATGGCGCGCGAAAACCCGGTCATAGACGTCGGCCGATTTGTCGCTGACGATCTCCACGGCGGCGAACAGCTCGCCCAGCCCCGATTGCGCGAGCTTGCGCTCCTGGTCGAACAGGTCGCCCTTGGTGATCAGGATGAGACGATAGTGGCTGCTCAGCGCTTCGAGCGCGGCGCGCGCATGCGGCAAAGGCTCGACCGGATGGCTGAGAAGGTCGCGCCCGGCTTCGACGATCTGGCGGATGACGCTCGCGGGCACGCGTCCTTCCGTCACCTCGATGGCCGTTTCGATCATCGACAGAGTGAAGCCCTTGATGCCGAAACCATAGGCTTTGATATTCCGCTTTTCGGCTTCGAGCAGCCGTTCGGACAGATGACCAGGCTCGGCAAACTCTTTGAGCAAAGCGGTGAAACGCTTCTCGGTCAGCCGGAAGAACTGTTCGTTCTGCCACAGCGTATCATCGGCATCGAACCCGATGGCCGACAGCTGGGTGGCGGCAGGGGGCATCCTAACCTCGCTTGTTGTCGAAGCCGCGAAGACTAGCCCCGGCAGCCGGCCGCGTTCAATATGCGGTGGTTGCTGCAACAAACGGGCTGGTGTCCCGAATCCGAAGTTCGCATCACCTCGCAGCGTCTTCCGAGCGAACTTCGGATTCGAAAGGACACTAGAAATTCCAATAATTCTAGTGCGCCTTTGAACGCGAAGCTCCTGTCGGTATAGCGGTTAGATATCAGGAACTTCGCGTTCAGCACACTAGCCGGGCTACCTGCCGCTCTTCCTGAAGGTCCGTGTGCCCGGCCTGCCACCCTTGGAGCCGGCCCGGCGCGCCGGCTTTGGCGAGGGCCAGGAGGCGGTGGCGGGCTTGAGGTTGGAAGCACCGCGGCGCGGCTCATCCAGGGGATCGCGCGCCAGGGGATCGTCCATCACGGCGAGCTCGACATCGCGCAGGCGCTTGACCTCGTCACGCAACCGTGCCGCCTCCTCGAATTCGAGATTGGCGGCGGCCTCACGCATGCGCTTCTCCATGTCGGCGATGACGCGCTCGAGATTGTGGCCGACGAGCGGCGCGCCGTCCTCGCCAAGGCCTGAATCGACAGTGACGTGATCCTGCTCATAGACCGAAGCCATGATGTCGGCGATGTTCTTTTTGATGCTCGCCGGGGTGATGCCGTTCGCCTCGTTGAAGGCCCGCTGCTTCTCGCGCCGGCGGCTGGTCTCGGCCATGGCGCGCTCCATCGAGCCCGTCACATGGTCGGCATAGAGGACGACCTTGCCGTCGACATTGCGCGCCGCACGGCCGATCGTCTGTATGAGCGAGGTCTCGGAGCGGAGAAACCCTTCCTTGTCGGCATCGAGAATGGCGACGAGGGCGCATTCGGGAATGTCGAGGCCTTCTCTCAGCAGATTGATGCCGATCAATATGTCGAAGGCGCCGAGCCGCAAGTCGCGGATGATCTCGATGCGCTCCAGTGTCTCGATGTCGGAATGCATGTAGCGCACGCGAACGCCTTGCTCATGCATGTATTCGGTGAGGTCCTCCGCCATGCGCTTGGTCAGCACCGTCACCAGCGCGCGATAGCCCTTCTTCGCCACATCGCGGCATTCGGCGATAAGATCGTCGACCTGATTCTTGACCGGCCTGATCTCGACCGGCGGATCGATGAGGCCGGTCGGCCGAATAACCTGCTCGGTGAAGACGCCGCCGGTGCGGTTCATCTCCCAGGCGCCGGGCGTCGCCGAGACATAGATCGATTGCGGGCGCATCGCGTCCCATTCCTCGAAGCGCAGCGGCCGGTTGTCGATGCATGAGGGCAGGCGGAATCCGAATTCGGCAAGCGTCGCCTTGCGGTTATAGTCGCCGCGGAACATGCCGCCCAATTGCGGGATAGTGACGTGGCTTTCGTCGACGAAGACGAGGGCATTGTCGGGCAGATATTCGAAGAGCGTCGGCGGCGGCTCGCCCGGCTTGCGGCCGGTGAGATAGCGCGAATAGTTCTCGATGCCGGCGCAGGAGCCGGTCGCCATCATCATTTCGAGATCGAACAGAACGCGCTGCTCGAGGCGCTGGGCCTCGAGCAGCCGGCCTGCCGCATTGAATTCGGCGAGCCGCAGACGCAGATCCTCCTTGATGCGGGAGGCGGCCTGCTCGAGCGTCGGCTTCGGCGTCACATAGTGCGAATTGGCGTAAAGCTTGATCTGCGCCAGCTCGGCCGTCTTGTGGCCGGTCAAGGGATCGAACTCGGCGATATCTTCGATCTCGTCGCCGAACAGCGAGACGCGCCAGGCACGATCCTCGAAATGGGAGGGAAACACCTCGACCGTGTCGCCGCGCACGCGGAAGGCGCCGCGAACGAAATTGCCGTCATTGCGCCGATAGTGGAGCGCCACGAGGTCGGCGAGAAGCCGGCGCTGCGAGATGCGCTCGTTCTGCTTCACCGTGAAGGTCATGGCGGAATAGGTCTCGACGTCGCCGATGCCGTAGATGCAGGAGACGGAAGCGACCACGACGACATCGTCGCGCTCGAGCAATGCGCGGGTCGCCGAATGGCGCATGCGGTCGATCTGCTCGTTGATCGATGATTCCTTCTCGATATAGGTATCGGTGCGCGGCAACATAGGCTTCCGGCTGATAATAGTCGTAGTAGGAGACGAAATATTCGACGGCGTTGTCGGGAAAGAAGCTCCTGAACTCGCCATAGAGCTGGGCGGCGAGCGTCTTGTTGGGTGCCAGCACGAGGGCCGGGCGCTGGGTCTGCTCGATGACCTTCGCCATGGTGAAGGTCTTGCCGGAGCCGGTCACGCCCAGAAGCACCTGGTCGCGCTCGGCCGTGCTTACGCCCGAAACGAGGTCGCCGATCGCCTGCGGCTGATCGCCCTGCGGCTCGAAATCGGAAACGATCCTGAGCGGCCTGCCGCCCTCGGATTTGGCCGGCCGCGGCGGACGATAGGGAATGAAGGTCTCGAGCGGCGCAAAATCAGGCCGCAGACCCTCGAGGCCGGCCCTCGGCCCCGACATGTCGGCGCGCGGGTCGGGCCGCTGACGCAAGGCGTCGGCGGTCGGTATTTCCGGGAAGCCTTCGAGCGGCTTCTGCGGGGCTTCCGAGAAACCGCCGTCCTGTCGTGAATGTCCCATGATGGCCAAATATAGGGCGGGCGAATGCCAGCCGGAAGGGCCGAAGGCGTCATTGCTGACAGTACGATGGCAGCATGCAGCGTCATGACGACAAAGGGAACCTGACGGGATAAGCTCGTCGCCGATTCTGGGAAGGTATTGTCGAAGCGCCATGGCGAAACTGCGTAAGACCAAGCGGGTTCTCCTGGCGGTCGCCATCCTGCTGGCCGTGCCGGCGCTCTATATAAGCGTCGGGTGCCGGGGCTTGTCCGATATCGGCAGCAGCGTAACCGTGCCGGTGATCGATCCCGAGGCGCGCAGAAAGGTCGATAGCCAACCGAACTACCGCTCCCCGGAGCAGAAGTCCTATCTGGCTTTTCCCGAATGGTACCTCGTCTACACCGCGCAGGATTTCGCGCGCTATGTCGACAAGGCCAATCCGAGCGGCTTCGGCTATTTCCGCTCCGCCGCCGAGTTCTGGACCAGCTATTGCGCCCTCACCGAGTGGGTGACGCCGCGCTACGAAATCAATCTCGGCACTCACCTGAGGATTTTTGCGATCGGCATCAGCCATACGGTCGAATATGTGATCAAAGGCATCTACGAGAACACCATTGGCCGGCTGAGCGGACTCTTCGCGCCGGCGCCGCCCGCGCCGGAAGACCTGTTCGCGCGCAACTATGCCCATGACTATGGACAGTGGCTCGGCACCATACCGTGGTATGATTTCGCCTTCGGCGAACGCCTGATGCAATTGTGGGCGACAGTACCGTTTGCCGGGCCGGGCCAGGTGCGCAAGGTCGAGCGGCGTTTCGGCATCTCGGCCGATCTGTCGATCAAGGGGGCCTTCGCGTGGTTCGTCAGAGCAGGCACCGGGATGGCCGATGAAGCCGCGCCGTCCGACATCCTTGTGCTGATGCGCGGGCTGTCGATCGACACCGCGCCCATCGACCGGCGTATCGCGATCGTGGAGACATTTCGGGACGGCACACAGCTCGTCAAGCTGCCACGCGGCCAGACCTTCACCGAGATCGTGCAGAAGCTCGGCCAGAGCAATGCCACGTTCCTCGAGATCAGCGGCAACAGCAACATCCTCATCACGCTCACGGCGCCGGAAAACTGGAAGCCGCAAGCGGACATGTCGCCGGTCCTGTTCGAGACGAAGATCCTTTCCGGGCTCGGCGGCAAGCGGGTCGGGCTCTCGGTGCCGGTCACATTGCTGCTCGATGTCATCCGCAGGATCGGACCGAGCGGAGCGCGCGTCGAGCACATCTATGACTATTGACCGCAAGAGCCCGCAGCCTGCACTCGGAGCACAGGAAGGGACCAAGGCATAGAACGCACGGGCCATGAACTATCGTCACGCTTATCATGCCGGCAATCATGGCGACGTCCTCAAGCATATCGTCATGATGCGGGCCTTCACACAGCTGAAGAAGAAGGACAAGCCCTTACTGTTCCTCGACGCGCATGCCGGCATCGGCCTCTATGCGCTATGGGGCGATGAGGCGCTGAAGACACTCGAATGGCAGGACGGGGTAGGGCGATTTTATGGTCCTTCCGGCAAACCGGTGCTCCTTTCGGCCGAGTACGAGACCCTGCTCGCGCCTTGGCGCGAAGCGGTCGCCGCCGTCAACGCGACCGGACAGCCGCTCTCGCACTATCCGGGATCGCCCGGCTTTGCCCTGGCGAGTCTCCGCCAAGGAGACCGCGTACTCCTCAACGAACTCCATCCCGAGGATCACGGCCGTCTTGCCGATTTCGCCGCGCGTGACCGGCGGGTGAAGATCACCGAAGGCGATGCCGCGACCGCGGTCAAGGCGCATCTGCCGCCGCCCGAGCGGCGTGGCTTCATCCTGATCGACCCGCCCTATGAACAGGAGGACGAAGCACGCAAAGCCGTGCAGATGCTGGGCGAGGGCTATCGCCGCTTCGCCACCGGCGCGTTCGCCCTGTGGTATCCGGTGACCGGCGATGGCTTGTCGGAAGACATCGTTGCGCAAGCGAAGGCGCTCGGCCTCGCCAAGATGCTGAAGGTCGAGCTCAGGGTGCGTGAAGCCGTGCGCGAGGGCGGCCTGGCGGGCTCGGGCCTCATCCTCGTTAATCCACCCTGGCCCTTGGCGGACGAACTCGCCCTCATGGGACCGGCGCTGCGCGATCGCCTGCAGCAGAATGACGGGGCGCAATGGTTGCTCGATTGGCTCACCGAACAGGAGTAGCGCCGTCTTGACTTGACACCGGACCTAACGGCGCGAGAATCGGGGCGAGAGAGGGAACAAGCCTTGACTTCGCAGCAGGCGAGCGCGCTCAGGCCACGCATGCTCTTGCCTGGAGACGGCAAGGCGTGCGCGCGTCTGATGCGCAAGGTTACGCCGCTCGACGACAAGCTCGACCGCGAACTGCCCAGGATCCTCGACAGGCTTCTGGAAGAGGAGCGTTTGATCGGCGGCCTGATCGAAGACTACGACGCAGCGGGAGACCGTACCGCCATCGCGGCCACTCTCTCGGCCTTCGTGCCGCCCGAATTCCGCGAGGCTTATCTCGACCGACCCTGGCCCTGCCTCACAAACTGGCTGCTGTTGCGATGCCTCAAGGGTGACACGGAACTCTTCCTCGACCGCGCCCGGCAAGGCCAGGGCAATCTCGCCACCGGCCTCGACCTGGTGATGCTGGATTACATCCAGTCGCCTATGGATTTCACCTCCCCGAAAGGCCGCCGAATAATGACGGTGTTCTTTCCTTTCTTCCTCTCGGTCCATCGCGGCTACAATCTCAACTCCATGATCGTCGAGGCGGGCGCCGTCTATGAGCAGATGGCGCTGAGCGCCGGCTTCAGGCTGTACAAGACGCTCGACCTCGACAGCGATCCTCCGGCGGAGCCCGTGCCGGCGGCCACCCCGCCGAAACGGGCCGTGTATCTATTCCAACGCGACATGGCCGCGGACATGCCGCCCTCGACGCCGGTCTCTGCCGTCTTTACCTATCTGCCGCCATGCTTCCGGTTCACCGCCGGCGAACAGCGCATGCTGCTGCGCGCCATCGAGGGGCTGACCGATGAGGAGATCGCCGGCACGCTCAACGTATCGCGCGATGCGGTCAAACAGACCTGGCGGTCGATCTATGATCACGTCATCCAGGTGATGCCGGATCTCATCGATCGCGGCCAGGTGGTGGCCGGAGAGGGCGGCCGCGGCCAGGAGAAGCGACGTCGCATCGTGGCCTATGTCCGCGACAATGCGCAGGAACTCAGGCCGCATTATCTCCGCCGCGGCTGACTTCATTCCTCGATAAAGCCCCCTCATTCCGGGCGTCGGTACCGGATGAAGGGGCGGGAGAAAACCGAAAGGTGGAGGAGGGTCACGTCTCGTCTTTGGCCAACAGCTTCACCGCCACGATGCCCAAGGCGGTCGCCAGGGCGAAGGCGAAGCCCATGAAGGCAAGAAGCGTCACGAAGCCTGCGGCGTCGTAACCGCTGACCGCCAGATGGGCGCTGAGCCAGATCATCATCGCCGCGACGACAAGCACCACGATCAGGGCCGGTGCGTGCAGAGAGGGCCAGCGGCCGGGCTGGCTTTGGATGGATTGTCTGGGCTGCGACAAACGGATCTGCATAGGCAACTCCCTGGCCAAGGCCATGAAAGCGGCACAAATCAATATGTTGGAGCAAATTCTTATCGCCAAAGTCTTCAGCCCCGGATCAGGTCCGGGGCAGGCTTTGGCGGGATTTGCTCTGGTCCGAATTTCTCAGCATTATTCGGTTCATCAGCGTGACCAGAGTGACAAGTGGGCCATCAGGTCACAATCCCCATTTTGGGGAGGCCGACAAACTTTTGGAAGACAGGTGGGGGGCGCCCGCGCGTTGCCGGCAGGCGCCCGAAAGGTCAATTCACACCGGTTTCGATGTGCTCGGCCAGTTCCTGATACTCTTCGCAGGTCGTGCCGCAGCGGCTGGCGATCTCACTGAGCTGCGCCCTGGCAAGGTCGATCTTGCCGACAGCCACATAGCCTTCGCCCAGATATTCGCGCGTAAGCACGGAATTCGGGTCGATATCGATGGCCTTCTTGTAGTAGCCGAAAGCTTCATCGAAGCGCCCGGCCTTGCGATGGCTGTAGCCGATATAGGTCAGGACGCGGGGATCGTTCTGGTTGCCGACCGTTTCCAGGACCCCGATCGCCCAGTCATATTCACCGGAAAGCGCCAGATTGCGGCCCTGTTGATAGAGTTCCTCATCGGGCAAGACGCCAGCGTGCTTGGGAACGCATTTGCCCTTCTTGACGACTTCGTTTTTCTTGCATTTCGGCTTCGGGTTGGTGTCGCTGGTTCCGCCGCTGTCCATGGCGAAAGACGGCGCGACCGAGGCCGCGCCGAAGGTCAAAGCCAGTATCATGGCCAACGCGAAATGAGTTCTTCATAACCTGTCCTCCAGGAAAAATGTGACTTTACTACGTTTTGGGGCCCGGTTGCATTCCAAACCCGCGAATTCATCTGAGCCGCCAATCCAGGATAGTCGGAAATCCAGGAGCCTGGAATTTTGCCGCCCAGCGATCATGAACTCGTGATGAGTTTCTTTTCAAGGCAGGCTCATGACGGTTTTGTCATGTTCCGCCATCAACCGGACATGATCCGGACCGGCGGGAAGTTCCCGGGATTTCGCTCTATTCGGCGGAATTCCGGTAATCCAGGATCTTGACCAAGAGGACTGTGAGAAAGACAAGGGCGGCAGCCGCAACCAGAAGCATGTCGCTCGTCGGCGCCAGGGTGACGAGATTCTTCGCCTCGGCCACGAGAAACCCCGCTTGTGATGGAACGGCGCTGACGATCATCAGTGCGATGATCGCGGCGATGAGACCCAGAGCGAAGACGCCCATGAGGAGTTGGGTGCGCGCCGCAAATTCACGATAGCGCTTTATGACCTGGCGTCCGCGCATGAAGGCGATCCAATCTGAAATCCAAACGATCCAATGGCGCTTATATGAAAAAGCTTTGTGCGCGCTTAACGCCGCGCCTGTGGCGAAATGATGATCTTCCGTTAACGGATGATTAAACGAACGCGATCACGCGCTGGGATCGAAGCCGTAAATCCAGGCCATCCGGTCGAGAAAGCCTTTCGGATCGGTCATGCGCAGCAGCGCGTTGCGTGCGAGCCGCAATGGCCCGCTCGCATGGTAGGCGCGGCTCAGATTGAGCGATGCCGCCGCAATTTTGCGGGTGCGCGTCTTCCGCAGGTTCTCATAGGCCATGAAGGCCTGGGCGATGCTGTCGCCGCGCGTGGTGCAGTTCGCGAGCGCCACCGCGTCTTCGAGCGCCATTGCCGCACCTTGCGCCAGATAGGGCAAGGCGGCGTGGGCGGCGTCGCCGATCAGCGTCGTCCGGTTGCGCGACCAGCTTGCAAGGGGTCTCAGGTCGGCGGCGGCCCATTTGTGCCAGTGGGGAGAGATCGCGAGCATATGAACCAGATCCTCATGGATCCTGGTGAAACAGGCCATGAGTTCCTGGCGGGCGGCCGGCGCCGACCATTCCTCGCTTTCCCAGCGCCCCTGCGTCGCGGCGACGACATTGAGCGCCCTGCCACCCTTCACCGGATAGTGGACGACGTGGCCGCGCCGGCACAGCCAAAGCGTTATGGCGGTGAGATGATCAGGCAAAGGTCGATCGAGGAAGGTCAGGGTCCTGTAAAGAATCTGGCCATGCCTGCGCAGCACGTCCGCCCCGCCGAGATCGCGGCGGATGACCGATCTTATGCCATCGGCGCCGAGCAAGGCTTCCCCATGGTGGGCACCAGCCTGGGTCGTGACCTCGACATAGCCGCCCTTGTCGGTGAAGTCCTTCACCTCGGCATCGGTCATGAGCTCGATCCGGCTCGTTTCCCTCGCCCGCTCCACCAGCGCGCCCAGGAGGTCGGCCCGGTGGATGACCCGATAAGGCTCGCCGAAGCGCCGTTCGAATTCGGCGCCGAGCGCGATCTCCTGCAGGGTCCTGCCACTATGGCCATCGCGAACAATGATCTGGGGCGGCGCGAAGCTCGCGGGAGCGACACTGTCCCACACATCGAGATACTGAAGCGCTCTGACGGCATTGGGGCCGATCTGCAGGCCGGCGCCCACCGTCTCGAAGGCGCCGGCTTTTTCGAGCACCCGAGTTGCGCGGCCGCTGCGCGCAAGGGCCAGAGCGCCAGCGAGCCCGGCGATGCCCCCGCCGGCGATGAGAATTGGATGGGTCGGCATTGAACCCTTATCGCCGATCGGTCGTGGCAATCCAACGCCGATCTCGTAACATGGGTGGATCAACACGACATGACAGGTGACCCATGCAGGCAGCAGAACTCAAGGCCCTCCAGGCCCCGCTCAAGGACCTCTACCGCCGGGACGACAAGGCAGCGCTCATCACGCTCAAGGCCGAGGGGCGCATCGGCGAGGGCGTTACCTGCTCGGTCGCGACGGCCAAGGCCCTGGTTGAGGCCGGTCTTCACCCGGCGACCGGCGGTTCGGGCGTCCATGCCTGCTCAGGCGACATGCTTCTCCAGGCGCTCGTCGCCTGCGCCGGCGTCACGCTCAATGCGGTGGCGACCGCGCTTGGCCTCGAGATCGGTGAAGCGAGCGTCAGAGCGGAGGGCGATCTCGACTTCCGCGGCACGCTGGGCGTCGCCAAGGAGGCGCCCGTCGGCTTCCGCGACATCCGCTTGACCTTCGACATCCGCGGCAAGCTCGACGACGAACAGAAAGCGAGCCTGATCAAGCTCACCGAGCGCTATTGCGTGGTCTACCAGACGCTGCGCCGGCCGCCGCCCGTCGCCGTCGATGCAAGCTGGAGATGATCCGGCGGGCGCAATGTCGCCATGACAATGCGACCCTTGCGGTTGGACGGTCAGGGCGCTACCAGATGCCCGGCCGAAACCAGGGATCATTGGAATGGGCTTTATTTCAGACTCGCTCAACCGCATCCAGCCGTCGGCCACCATCTCCATTTCGAACAAGGCGATGGCGCTCAAGGCCGAGGGCCGCGACATCATCGGGCTGTCGGCGGGCGAGCCCGATTTCGACACGCCCGACAACATCAAGGAAGCGGCGATCACGGCGATCCGCAAGGGCTACACCAAATACACCAATGTCGATGGCATACCCGAGCTCAAGAAGGCCATCGCCGCCAAGTTCAAGCGCGAGAACGGGCTCGACTACAAGGTCTCGCAGGTGTCGGTCGGCACGGGCGGAAAGCAGATTCTTTTCAATGCGTTGCTGGCGACGGTGAATCCGGGAGATGAAGTCGTCATCCCCGCCCCCTATTGGGTGAGCTATCCCGATATCGTCATGCTGGCGGGCGGCAGGCCGGTGTTCGTCGAGACGGCGCTCGAGCACGGATTCAAGCTGCAGCCCGACGAGCTCGAGCGCGCCATCACGCCGAAGACCAAGTGGTTCATCTTCAACTCGCCCTCCAACCCGAGCGGGGCCGCCTATACCAAGGCCGAGCTCAAGAAGATAACCGACGTCCTGATGCGGCATCCGCATGTCTGGGTGCTGACCGACGACATGTATGAGCATCTTGTCTATGACGACTTCGTCTTCGCCACGCCGGCCCAGGTCGAGCCCCGTCTCTATGAGCGCACGCTCACCATGAACGGCGTCTCGAAAGCCTATTGCATGACCGGCTGGCGGATCGGCTATGGCGCCGGCCCCGAGCCTCTCATCAAGGCGATGTCGAAGCTCCAGTCGCAGTCGACCTCGAATCCGTCCTCGATCGCGCAATGGGCGGCGCTAGAGGCGCTCAACGGACCGCAGGACTTCATCCCGGCCAACAACAAGGTGTTCAAGGAGCGGCGCGATCTCGTCGTGTCCATGCTCAACCAGACGAAGGGCCTGTCCTGCCCGACGCCGGAAGGCGCCTTCTATGTCTATCCCTCCTGCGGGGGCGCCATCGGCAAGACGGCGCCATCCGGCAATGTCATCAAGACGGACGAGGACTTCGTGACCGAGCTTCTCGCGGCGGAAGGCGTCGCGGCTGTCCATGGCGCAGCCTTCGGCACGTCGCCCTTTTTTCGTATCTCCTATGCGACGGCGACCGATGTGCTCGAGGACGCCTGCCGTCGCATCCAGCGCTTCTGTGGCAATTTAAGGTGAACCCATGATCTACGACGCTTCGGTTCCGGTCTTCATCCACTTTCTCAACGGCCTCGCCGCGCTCCTGCGCAAGGCAGAGGCGCATGTGCAGGCGAAGAAGCTCGATCCCGACGCTTTCCTCCTCGCCCGCCTGTTCCCGGACATGCTCACCTTCACCAAGCAGGTGCAGCTGGCTTGCGATTTCGCCAAGGGCACGAGCGCCAGGCTCGCCGGCGTCACGGCCCCGAGCCATGCGGACGAAGAGAAGAGCTTCGACGAGCTCCATGAGCGCATTCGCAAGACCGTCGAATACCTGCGCAGCCTGAACAAGGAGCAGTTCGCCGGAGGCGCCGAGCGCGATATCACCTTCAAGGCGCAAGGCAAGGACCTGACTGTCAAGGGAGCGCAGTATCTCTCCAATGTCGGCCTGCCGAATTTCTATTTCCATGTGACGACGGCCTATGGGCTGCTGCGCCACAATGGCATCGAGATCGGCAAGGCGGATTTCCTGGCGCGCAGCTTGAGCTGAGACAGCTTCCGCAGGAAACCTGCGAGGCATCGGCAACGGGCTGCTGCTCGATGTGTTGCTGCGCGCCGCGATCGAGCCGCAAAACCATCGCAGCAGTGTTGAACGCGGCGGGTTGAGCCCAGTCAGCTTCTGCGAAAGGCTTGCGGCGTCATGCCCATGACTTCGCGGAAGCGGGCGTTGAAGGTCGAAAGATCGCCAAAGCCCGACGCGAAGGCGATTCCGGCAACTGGCGCTGGCGATGTCTTCAACGCCATGGCCGCGCGGCGCATACGAAGGTTGAGGAGCAGCTGGTAGGGCGTCACGCCGAGTGTCCGCCTGAAGGTACGCAGGAAGTGATACCGGCTCATCCGCGCCACTTGCGCGAGATCGCCGAGCCCCAGCGGCTCATCGGCGCTGGCCTCGATATGTCGCACCGCATCGCTGACTCGTTGCCGGTCGCGCGCCGGCGGATCGGCCGTCCGGGGAATGCCGCCGGCCAGAGTTGCCAGCACGCCTTCGGCGAGTCCGATCGCGAGTTCCTCAACCCGTAGAGGGCACCGGTCCCGGCTCCCGGCTTCCACCTTGACGACCAGCCCGGCCAGCTCGCGCAATGCGGGGAGCATGGTGGTCGGGAAGCGGAACCGGTGCGAGCCCGCGGCCGCCGCCGCGATCTCTTCGAACAACGGACGTGCGAAACTGAAGGCAAGGCAATGATCGCCAGTCCCATGCTCATGGCCGCATTCGAAACAGGCGCCGGCATTGCCGAGCAGCAAAGAGCCCGGATACATCAACGTCCGCCCGCCATCGCCGCGATAGACGAATGAGCCCCCGAGGACGACGGCGATCGCCATATCCTCATGCCGTTCCTCGATGGCGCGGTCACAAGGTCCCAGTCTGCAGACCACGTCACTGACCGACCAGCCTTCGCCTTTGGCTAGGATACGGGCCACGGGCAGAGACGGTGACGTGTCGTGAAGAGATACGGCGGCCATGCCTGAAAATAGCAATTTTCCCCAAGCCGGCCAATCGCCGAGACTGTTACATGCCGACACTGCTGACAAGTTCTGAAGGAGAGACTTCCCATGCTCGATCATGTTTCGATAGGGGTGCGCGATGTGGCTGCCGCCAAGCGCTTCTATGACGCGGCCCTGAAGCCCCTCGGCTATGCCTGCCTCAGCGACGGCCCGGGCTCGCTCGGCTATGGCAGCGGCAGTGTTGCGCTATGGATCAGCGCGAGCGAGCGTCCGGTCGCGGCGGATGAGAATTCCGGCCTGCATTTCTGTTTCACGGCCCCGACGCGCGAGAGCGTGCAGGCATTCCATAAAGCGGCGCTGGCGGCGGGCGGGCGTGACAATGGCAAGCCGGGCCTGCGCACCGACTACGGCCCCGACTATTACGCCGCCTTCGTGGTCGATCCCGAGGGTTACCGGCTTGAAGCCTATTGCAGCAAGTCCGCAAAAGGTTGAGTTTTTCTAGAGCAAATCCCGCCAGAGGCCTGCCCCGGACCTGATCCGGGGTTGAAGACTTTGGCGATAAGGATTTGCTCCAACATAATGATTTGGCGCGAATCCTTTTCGGCGAAGTGATTCCACTTCGCCGGGATGCGCGCTAATCGCTGGCGCCGAAGCCTTGAGATTTTGAATCAGCCCGTTCTCAGGTCGACTGACGGCTTTCGAGCTTTGACGCCCGCCAGCGATAGAAGAAGGGCCCGAGGAACACGATGGCCGAGATGACGAGCAGCGCCAGCGACAAGGGATGCGTGAAGAACACCGACGCGTCGCCTTGGCTGATGGTCAGCGCGCGGCGGAACTGCGCTTCGGCCAGGCGGCCCAAGATCAGGCCGATGACGCAAGGCGCCACCGGAAAATCATAGCGCCGCATCAGGAATCCCAGGAGCCCGACCAGCAACAGCAGGATCAGGTCGAAGGTCGAATTGTTGAGACTGTAGACGCCCAAGGTGGAGAACAGGAGGATGCCGCCATAAAGGAGCGGCTGGGGAATGGCGAGCAGCCTGACCCAGATGCCGGCGAGCGGCAGGTTGAGCACCAGCAGCATCACGTTGCCGATATAGAGGCTGGCGATCAGGCCCCACACCAGCGTCGATGAGGATGAGAAGAGCAGCGGCCCGGGCTTCAGATTGTATTGCTCGAAGGCGGCGAGAAGGATGGCTGCGGTCGCCGAAGTGGGCAGGCCCAAGGTGAGGAGCGGGACAAGCACGCCGGCCACGGCGGCATTGTTGGCGGCCTCGGGTCCGGCGACTCCCTCGATCGCGCCCTTGCCGAATTCCTCGGGCCGCTTCGACAGCCGCTTCTCCAGGAAATAGGACAGGAAGGTCGGGATCTCTGTGCCGCCGGCGGGCAGCGCGCCGAAGGGGAAGCCGAGAGCGGTGCCGCGCAGCCACGGTTTCCAGGAGCGCCGCC
The DNA here is from genome assembly GCA_963841765.1 of uncultured Alphaproteobacteria bacterium. Taxonomy (GTDB): domain Bacteria; phylum Pseudomonadota; class Alphaproteobacteria; order Rhizobiales; family Aestuariivirgaceae; genus Taklimakanibacter. The sequence continues at coordinate 96,071 of CAWJDZ010000036.1, read as the reverse complement.
ATTCCTCGGCGGTCATGAAAAGCGAGCCGCGGATCGGGATGAGTTCGGCGGCGCGCATGTCGGGCCGCGAGGCCATATAGAGCGCCTCGCCGACCGCGAACAGGCCGACCGCCACCACCACGATGTCGATGCCGCGCAAGAGATCCAACAGCCCGAAGGTGAGGCGCGGCTGGCCGGTCAGCACATCGGTGCCGACGAGCCCGATAGCGAGACCGAGCAGGAGGCTGGTGACGCCGCGCGACAGCGACAGTCCGAGCAATGCCGAAACCGTGGTGAAGGCCAGAACCATGAGCGCGAAATATTCGGCTGGCCCGAAGAGCAGAGCGAGCTTGACGAAGAGCGGAGCGAGGAAGGTGATGGCGATGGTGCCGAGCGTGCCGGCGACGAAGGAGCCGATGGCGGCGGTCGCAAGCGCTGCCGCGCCGCGGCCTTTCTTGGCCATTACATTACCCTCGACCGCGGTGATGATCGAGCCCGATTCACCTGGGGTGTTGAGCAGGATCGAGGTGGTGGAGCTGCCATACATGGCGCCGTAATAGAGTCCGGCGAACATGATGAAGGCGCCGGTCGGGTCGAGCTTCGCGGTTATCGGCAGGAGGAGCGCGATGGTGAGGGCGGGGCCAATGCCGGGAAGGATGCCGATGGCGGTGCCGAGCGTCGTGCCGAGGAGGCACCACAGGAGGTTCATCGGGGTGATCGCGGTCTGAAAACCTTGCAGGAGCGAGCCCAGAACATCCATGGCTACAACAACCCTGCGAGAATGCCGCCCGGCAGCTGCAGCCCAAGGCCGTGCGTGAAACCGAGATAGCTGACGAGGACAAGAATGATCGCGACGATACCGTCACGCAGGAAGTTGCGGCTGCCGAAGGCGAAGGTCACGCACAGAAACAGGAAGACGCCCGAGATCACGAAGCCCAATGGCTTCAGGATATTAAGATGGATGAGAAGGCCGACACCGATGATGGCGAGCGCGCGCCAATCGGTGTCGAAGCCTTCGGGGACGACCTCGCGCCTGGCGCCTGGCGCGCTGGCGTTCCAGATGAAATAGACGCCAACGGCGGTGAGCGCGAATCCGATGAAATACGGAAAAACCTGCGGGCCCACCCGGGCATAGGAAGGCGGCACCTGCATGCCGATCGAGTCCAGAAAAACGATGAGGCCCAACCCGACAAGGCCGAAGCCGATCGCGAGACCGGCTCCGGATCTGGGGGCGTTGCCGTCCACGCTGTTGCCCTACTGGACGAGGCCGATGCCTTTCAGGATCTCGGTCACGCGGGCATTTTCGGCGCCGATCAGCTTGCCGAACTCATCGCCCGGCAAATAGAGGTCGGTCCAGTTCTTGGCGGCGAGCGTCTTCTTCCAGCTGTCGCTCTTGACGGCGGCATCGACGGTCGCGAGCAGGGCCTTCTTCTGCTCGTCGTTGATTCCGGGCGGAGCCACGATAGCGCGCCAGTTGGCGAGCTCGACATCGACGCCCTGTTCCTTCAGCGTCGGCACATCGATGCCCGAAACGCGCTCAGGTGCCGAAATGGCGAGCGCCCGCAATTCGCCCGACTTGATCTGGCCTTCCCATTCACCGTAGCCCGAGATGCCAGCCACCACATGGCCGCCCATCACGGCAGCCAGCGCTTCGCCGCCACCCGAAAAGGGCACGTAGTTGAGTTTCGAGACATCCGCACCCGCGGCCTTGGCGATAAGGCCGGCGAGGATATGATCGGTGCCGCCGGCCGAGCCGCCGCCCCAGGCGACGGAGCCCGGATCGGCCTTGAGCTTGGCCATGAGGTCGGCCAGCGTCTTGATCTCGGACGAGCCCGGCACGACGGTGACTTCATATTCGCCGGTCAGCCTGGCGATGGGCGTGGTGTTTTCGAGCGTGACGGCGGATTTGTTGGTGAGGATGGCGCCGACCATGACGAGGCCGTTGACCATCAGCACATTGTCCTTTCCGGCCTCCTGGCTGGCGAGCTGCGCCAGACCCACCGTGCCGCCCGCACCCGGCACGTTCTCGACGGTGACCGTCTTCACCGAGCCAGCCGACTGCACCGCTTCCTGCATGGCGCGCGCGGTCTGGTCCCAGCCGCCGCCCGGACCCGCCGGTGCGATGATGCGCAATTCATCCAGCGCCAAAGCAGGCGATACGAAATTTGATTGGATGCCCAAAGCGAGCAAGAGGGCTGCGGTGCTGGCGAAAAAGGTTCTGCGTTTCATCGAGTTCCTCCACTGGTGTCGGTGTCGACATGCGACCATCTTGTCGCGGCCTGGTGTGCTATGCCGGAAGCGGGTTTAAGCTCGAATCCTGTCATGAAGCTGCCAATGCCACAAGCGGTTTCGCGGGATTCACTTCGTGGGACGGGCAGATGCGTGTCCTCATCGTCGCGGACGGGTTATGCGATCGACGGGCGGGGGCGCGAGATGCGCTCACCGTGAACGTGGCTCTATGATCTCCTCGCCGCGCAATGCGCCACGAGCGAGACGATGGCGGACATCGTCATCGCATCTCGGTCGATCATGTCGCGAAGCGCGATTCCTCAGCGATTGAAGGGCCCCGATGGAGCGGGACCAGGCTCAGAGCGCCAACTGGAAATAGCGCGGCCGAAGTTCCATATTAATGGCTGGAGCGCTGACCATGAAACTGATGTGCGCGGCTCTGTTGGCGGCCGTTCTTACGGCGGCGGCACTCGCTGTACCCAATGCCGGGGCGGCAGAGACAGGCAGCCCCATTGCTTTTTTGATCGAGATCGATGGAGCCATCGGTCCGGCCACCGCGCGCCAGGTGAAGGAGGGCCTCGCCGTGGCGGATGAGAGGCGCGCCGAACTTGTCATTCTGCGCCTCAATACGCCGGGCGGACTGGTCACCAGCATGCGTGAGATCATTGCCGACATATTGGCTTCGAAGGTGCCGGTCGTTGGCTATGTCGCGCCCTCGGGCGGGCATGCCGCCAGCGCCGGCACGTATATTCTCTATGCGACGCATGTGGCAGCGATGGCGCCCGGCACCAATCTCGGCGCCGCGACGCCCGTAGACATTGGCAACCCTTTCCCAGGCCTTCCGGGAGATAGCGGGAAACCCGGCGAAAAGGACAACAAGAATCCTGCCGCGGCGCCTCAAGACACGATGTCGGCAAAGATCACCAATGATGCCGTGGCGTTCATTCGCAGCCTCGCCGAACTGCGCGGGCGCAATGCAGATTGGGGCGAGAAGGCGGTGCGCGAAGCCGCGAGCCTGTCGGCGAGCGCCGCTCACGCGGCGCATGTCATCGATCTCGTGGCGCGCGACCAAGCCGAGCTCCTCGCTGCCATCGACGGCAGGAAGGTCGATCTGGCGGGCAGCTCGCGCATCCTCAAGACGAAGGACCTGCCGGTCGAGACGCTGGACCCTGGCTGGCTCAACCGGCTGCTCGCCGTCATCACCAATCCGAACATCGCGACCCTGCTCGTGCTCGTGGGGGTCTATGCCATATTGTTCGAGTTCATGAGTCCCGGCGCAGTGGCCCCCGGCGTGATCGGCACCATCAGCCTGGTGCTCGGCTTCTATGCGCTCAATTTCCTCCCCATCGACTACACCGGCCTCGCCTTGATGCTGCTCGGGATAGTCTTTCTCGCCATCGAGGCCTTCAATCCGACCGTCGTCCTCGGCATTGGCGGGCTCATCTCCCTTCTCCTCGGGCTGGCGATGCTGTTGGAGGTCGAAGCTCCGGGCTACCGGCTGTCGTGGACCGTCATCGGCATCGCCGCGGCGGCGATGGCCACGCTCATCCTGCTCACCGGCCGATTTTTATGGACAACGCGGAAGAATCCGGCGCGCGTCGGCGCGCATGCCATGAGCGGCCAGATGGCCGAGGTGCTGGACTGGTCGGAGCGCTCTGGCCATGTGCTGGCGCAAGGCGAACGCTGGCAGGCGCGGAGCGAGGAAACATTCAACGTCGGCGAACGGGTCGAGATCGCGGAACTGCGGGATCTGACCCTCACCGTGCGGCGCAGACAAAACTAGGAGAACCGCCATGACGCTCGATTTCATCGCCTATCTGGTGCTCGCGGTCATCGTGATCCTGTTTTTGACCTCCGCCATCCGCATACTCAGGGAATATGAGCGCGGCGTCGTCTTCACCCTCGGGCGCTTCACCGGCGTAAAGGGGCCGGGGCTCATCCTCCTCATTCCTTTCGTGCAGCAGATGGTCCGCGTGGATCTGCGCGTCGTGGTGCAAGATGTGCCCTCGCAGGACGTGATCTCGCGCGACAACGTCTCGGTCAAGGTGAACGCCGTCCTCTATTTCCGCATCGTCGATGCCGAACGCGCCATCATCAAGGTCGAGAACTTCATGGCGGCCACGAGCCAGCTTGCCCAGACCACTTTGCGCTCGGTGCTCGGCAAGCATGAGCTCGACGAAATGCTGGCGGAACGCGACCGGCTCAACAGCGACATCCAGGAGATCCTCGATCAGCAGACCGATGCCTGGGGCATCAAGGTGACCAATGTCGAGATCAAGCACGTCGATCTGAATGAGAGCATGATTCGCGCCATCGCCAAGCAGGCGGAGGCCGAGCGGCTGAGGCGCGCCAAGATCATCAATGCCGAAGGCGAGCAGCAGGCAGCCGAGAAGCTGGTGGAAGCGGGCCGGATGCTGGCCCAGGAGCCGCAGGCCATGCAGCTGCGCTATTTCGCGGCGCTCCATGACATCGCCGGCGAAAAGTCGTCGACCATCGTCTTTCCCTTGCCTACGGACCTGCTGGCACATTTAAAGGCCATGCCTGCCGGAGAAATGAAGTAGGAACGCCAGGCGGTCGTCACATGCGCTCGCGACCGTTAGCCTCGGTTTCCTCGGCGCGCGACTTGAGCCAGTAGCCGAGGCCGACCACGATGGCGGCGCCGATGGCGGCGGTGACATAGACGATATTGGAATGCGGCTCGATGTCGAAGCGATTGGCGACGATGTAGTCGGTGGCGATCATCTCACCGGCGATCCAGCCGAGAAGAGCGGCGCCCGCCCAGACGATGATCGGCAGCTTCTCGATCATTCTCATGATGAGTTGCGAGCCCACCATGATGAGCGGAATTGACAGAGCGAGGCCGAAGCCGAATAGCCAGGCGTCGCCTTTCGATACTGCGGCAATGGCGACGACATTGTCGAGGCTCATCACTGCATCGGCGATGGCGATGGTCCACACCGCCTTGTAAAGCTTGTCGGAGGAGGCGATGTTTTTCTCTTCCGCTTCCTCGCCCTTGGCGAGCTTCACCGCGATCCACAACAGAAGAAGGCCGCCGACGACCTTGAGGAAAGGGATGACCAGGAGATGGGAGATGACGGCGGCAAAAATGATGCGCAGCAGGATGGCGACGCCGGCGCCCAGCACGATGCCCCAGGTTCGCACATTGGGCGGCAGCGAGCGGCAGGCCAGCGCGATCACAACGGCATTGTCGCCCGAGAGGAGGAGATCGATCCAAATGATCTGAAGGATGGCGACGGAGCTGCCCAGCAAATAATCCATGACATTGCCGATATGAGGGAGTTTGGCGCCGATTCCAAGGACTAAAACGCAATGACGTGCCGTCGCGTTTTTCCATGTCGCGCACGATCTTCTCGGGGAACGGGCTAGTGGTCCAATTCTAACATTCGCATCCCTGTTGGGGGCGGCTTTTTGCGAATGTTAGAATCAAAGGACCACCAGCAAATATATGTTCCTAGTGGAGCTTTGGATTTGACATTCGCGTCGTGAATGCCGGCAGGCGGGGTCGCGAATGTCAAATGCCCTCCACTAGCGCAGGCGGAAATCCTTGAGAACACTCTGCGCCGCATTGTGGCCGGGGGCGCCCGTGACGCCACCGCCCGGATGGGTTCCCGAGCCGCACATGTATAGGCCCGCAATGGGCGAGCGATAGTCGGCATAGCCGAGCATGGGGCGGGCGGCGAAAAGTTGGTCGAGCGACAGCGCGCCGTGAAAAATGTCCCCGCCAATGAGGCCGAAGATGCGCTCGAGATCGAGCGGCGAGTTGATCTGGCGGGCGATGACGCTCCTCGCGAAGCCCGGCGCATAGTCGTCCACGGTCCTGATCATCAGGTCGGCGACTTCCTCGCGATGGTCGTCCCACGAGGCGCCGTCGGGGAGCTCAGGTGCTACATGCTGGCAGAACAGGCTCGCCACATGGGCGCCCTTGGGAGCGAGCGAGGGATCGAGTGTCGAGGGGATGAGGATCTCGACAATCGGTTTGCGGCTCCAGCCGAATTCGCGGGCATCGTGATAGGCGCGGTCCATATAGGCGAGCGTCGGCGCTATGATGATGCCGGAAGCATGGTGATCGCCGATCTCGCGGCCGGGCAGGCAGGTGAAGGAGGGCAGCTCTGACAGCGCCACATTCATGCGGAAGGTGCCTGAGCCGCATTTCCATCGCATAATGCGGGAGCGGAAATCCGCAGGCAGCGAAGCTCCTGGGACGAGGCTGCCGAAGAGCAGCTTGGGATTGAGATTCGACACGACCGCCTTGGCCCGCAAAGCGCGGCCATCGGCGAGCACGGCGCCCCGGGCGTGTCCGTTCTCCACGATGATCTCGCTTACGCCGGCATCCGTCTCGATCTCCACACCCTTGTTGCGGCAGGCCTTGGCCATGGCCTCAGTGATGGCGCCCATGCCGCCCAGCGCGTGGCCCCACACACCTTTCTTGCCGTTCACCTCGCCGAAGCAATGATGCAATTGGACATAGGCGGTGCCTGGCGTCTGCGGACTGGCGAATGCGCCGACGATCGAATCGAAGCCGAAGACGGCCTTCACACTGTCATTTTCGAACCAGCCGCCGAGAAAGTCCGCCGCCGACTGGGTGAAGAGATCGTAGAGCGTGCGCTTGCGGGCGAGCGGCAACTTCCCGAGCCGGCGCGCCAGGGAGCCGGCCTTGATGAGCTCCGGCAGGCCCGCGATGAGCCCGCCCTCGACGACATTGGGCGGAGCTTTCAGCACGAGATCCCGCAGCACATCGGCGATGGCGTCGATCTCGGCGGAATACAGTGGATAGGCAGCGGCATCCCTGGCTGAAAATTTCGCGATCTCGGCTTGCGTGCGTCCGGGGCCGGTAAGCAAATAGCGGCCATCGGGCTGCGGCAGGAAGTTCGCCGCGCGGCGCTCAACGACAGTTAGTCCGTGTACGGACAAATTCATGTCGGCGATCACCTTCGGATTGAGCAGGCTCACCGTATAGGCGGCAACGGAATTTCTGAAGCCTGGATGGAATTCCTCGGTGACAGCGGCGCCGCCCACGACAGGGCGCTTTTCCACAACCTTGACTTTGAGACCGCGAGCGGCAAGGTAGAATGCGCAAACCAGGCCGTTATGACCTGCGCCGACAACAAGAATATCATTCATCATGCATCTCCCGTTTCCAGTTCTCACCCAAATTCTCGCGCGGCGTCAATGCCAGGTCGCATTGGAGAAGCAATCGGTGGTAGGATTCGGCCAGCCTTCAAGGATAAGGGGATCATATGCGCAAACTCGCTCTGGCCGCCGCTGTCGTGGCAGCGCTCGGCCTCTCCGCCGCGGCGGCAGAAGCGAAAACAGGAGTCAAGATCGGCGTTCTGACGTGTTCGGTGGAAGGCGGCGTCGGCCTCATTCTGACGTCCTCAAAGAGAGTAAATTGCGTCTATCAGCCTTCAGGCGGCGGTCGGGTAGAGCGTTATGAAGGGCGCATTCGCAAATTGGGAGTGGATATCGGGGTGACGAATCAAGCCATCCTGGCCTGGGCGGTTTTTGCGCCTGGCAAGATCAGGCGCGGCGCGCTCGAGGGGACCTATGTCGGAGCCAGCGCCGAAGCCACAGTGATCGCTGGCCTGGGCGCCAATCTCCTCATAGGAGGATTCAAGAAAACTATCTCCTTGCAGCCGCTCAGTGTCCAAATGCAGACCGGTCTCAATATCGCCGCCGGTGTCGCGGGTCTCTATCTGGACTTCGAGCGCCCTTAACCCTTCCGCTCGGCTCAACCTTTGCCGATTGGCCGTAAAGCGGCCGGCACCTACCAGAACCAGGCGCGCTTTTCCAGGTGCTGCCGCTGTTGACAATGTCAACGACGAGGATGATGGCTTGGTCAGTGCGTCGAGCTTGATGAGTTGCTGCAGCCCGCGAGTTTTGCGGTCATTCCTTATGATATAGCCATTCAGCTCATGTCCATGCCCCTCTTGCAGGAGAGTGGTCAGACCGGGATTGTCCCGTTCCATTCTGCCGATCGGCCCCCTTTTCGTGCTTGGTTGCCGCAAGGTCCATGGGGGCGGGCCCTGCAATCGCGGGGCCTCGCGATTGCCACTTGTCATATTTGCAAATCGGCGCGAGCATAGGAGTCTGAGGAGCCGCCCCCGACGGGGTTTCCTCGGCACGAGACGGGCGGTCCCGGACGGTATCGTCACAGGGAGGTCCGCATGAGCAAAAACGGCAGAGAACGTCAGGGTCCCAGGTGTATCGCACTTGTGGGCCCCTATCTGAGTGGCAAGACAACGCTTCTCGAAGCCATCCTGTTCCGCCTCGGCGCCATCGCGCGCCAAGGCAAGGTCGCCGACAAGACGACCGTCGGCGATGCTGCCCCCGAGGCCAGGGCGCACGGCATGAGCGTCGAAGTCAACGCTGCTACCGTCCAGTTCATGGACGAGAGCTTCACCTTCCTCGATTGCCCGGGCTCGATCGAATTCGGCCAGGAGGCGCGCGCCGCACTGGCCGGCTGCGACGCCGCAGTCGTCGTCTGCGAAGCCGACGACAAGAAAGTGCCCGCGCTGCAACTGATCCTCAAGCAGCTCGACGACCTCAAGATTCCCCGCTTCATCTTCATCAACAAGATCGACCGCAGCGAAGGCAGGCTGCGCGATGTGCTGAACTATCTCCAGCCGGCGAGTTCGACGCCGCTGCTGCTGCGCCAAATCCCGATCTGGAAAGACGATATCGTACGCGGCTTCGTGGATCTCGCTCTCGAGCGCGCCTTCGTCTATCGCGAGCATGCGCCGAGCGAAGTCGTCGCCATGCCAGCCGACATGCTCGACCTCGAGAAGGAAGCCCGCTTCGCCATGCTCGAGAAGCTCGCCGATTACGATGATGATCTGATGGAGCAGCTGCTCTCCGACATCGAGCCGCCGCGTGACCGGGTATTCGGCGACTTGACCCGCGATCTTTCGGAAGGGCTGGTCACGCCGGTCCTGTTCGGGTCGGCCGAAAACGGCAACGGCATCCTTCGTCTCATGAAGGCGCTGCGGCACGAAGCGCCGGGAGTTGCCGCAACGGCCAAGCGCCTGGGGCTCGCGGAGGCGAAGGGCTCCGCCGTCATGCAAATCGTCAAGACCTTCCACACCGCTCACGGCGGGAAACTATCACTGTCGCGGGTCCTTTCCGGCACGCTCCCGGACGGCGCCACGCTCTATGGCGGGAAGGGACAGGATGCGCGCATCGCCGGCATGTTCACGCTGATGGGTTCGACGCCGCAGAAGATCGGAAAGGCCGAGAGCGGCGATATGGTCGCGCTCGGCAAGCTCGACAACATGGCGACCGGCGAGACGATCTCCACCGCCAAGGGCACGGCAAAGCAGCTCACCAAGCTCGCGGTCGCTCCCGGCGTCTATGGTCTCGCCATCTCCGTCGCCGACCGCAAGGACGAAGTGAAGCTGACGAGCGCCATCGCCAAGCTCATCGAGGAAGACCCTTCGTTGTCGCTCGAGCAAAACCAGAGCACGCATGAAATGGTGCTATGGGGTCAAGGCGAGATGCATCTGCGCGTGGCGCTGGAAAGGCTCATGGGCAAGTTCGGCGTTCAGGCGCATTCGCGGCCCCGGCGCATCGACTATCGCGAGACCATCCGCAAGCCGGTGCAGATCCGCGGCCGGCACAAGAAACAATCGGGTGGACACGGGCAATTTGGCGACGTGGTGGTCGAGATCAAGCCATTGCCGCGTGGCTCGGGCTTCACGTTCACCGACACGATCACCGGCGGCGTGGTGCCGAAACAGTATATTCCGGCAGTTGAAAGCGGCGTTCGCGACTGGATGGGGCAGGGGCCTCTGGGTTTCCCGGTGGTCGATTTCAACGTCAATCTCTCGGATGGCTCCTATCACGACGTCGATTTATCCGAAATGGCGTTCAAGACCGCAGCGCGCATCGCCATGACCGACGGCATGCCGCAATGCTCGCCGGTGCTGCTCGAGCCGATCGTCGCGGTCGAACTGCATGTGCCCAGTGATGCGACCTCGAAGGTCAACCAGATTGTCTCGGGACATCGCGGTCAGCTCCTGGGCTTCGACAGCCGCGAGAACTGGCCGGGCTGGGATACGGTAAGGGCGCATATGCCGGAAAGCGAGATCGGCTCGCTCATCATCGAGCTCAGATCGGCGACCGCCGGTGTCGGCACTTTCGTGTTCAAGCACGACCACATGTCGGAATTGACCGGCCGGCTTGCCGACCAGGTGGTGACCAATCGCAAGGCCACGCTGGCGGCGTGAATCCGTTGCCCCACCCGCAACACCGGATGTGCTGCGGGTGGAGCAAATTCAGGCCCTAGAGCAAATCCCGCCAAAGTTGAAGACTTTGGCGATAAGGATTTGGTCCAACATACTGATTTGGCGCGAATCCCGATCGGCGAAGCGATTCCACTTCGCCGGGATGCGCGCTAATGCCGAAGCACCAAAAGTGTCGCCAATACCAGCATGAGTCCCATGCCGGCGATATCGGTGCCCGTGGTGAGAAATATGCTCGACGCGGTTGCGGGATCGGCGCCGAGCCGCTTCAGGATCAGCGGCGTCAGCACACCGAAGAGACCGGAGGCCATGCAAGCACCGGTCATGGCGAGGAGGATTACGAGGCCGAGCATGAATGGGTCGCCGCCGCCGTCGCCACCCGAAGTCCAATACATCGCTAGGCCTGCAACGATACCCGTCAGCACGCCGTTCATCGCCCCCAGGATCAGTTCCTTGGCGACCAGCTTGCGCACGGGATAGTTGTCCATGTCGCCAAGCGTCATCCCACGCAAGGTGATGGCAAGCGCCTGGCAGCCGGTATTGCCGGTTTGACCCGCAAGAATTGGCAGGAAGGCGGCCAGCGCCACGATCTGGGTGATGGTTCCCTCGAACAGGCTGACGACGAAGCCCGCCATGAAAGCGGTCAACAGGTTCACCTGAAGCCATGGATGGCGCATCTTGAAGGCCCGCCAGATTCCTGTGTAAAGCCGTTCCTCCTTGTCGACACCCACCATCTGGCCTGACTGCGCGCTGATCTCGATCGCCTGGCGCTCGAACAGGCGCCAGCCGCGCACCATGCCGATCACATGCCGGTCCGGGTCCACGACCGGATATACAGGATAGTGCCGATGGATCGCCGCCTTGACGGCATCGGCAAGTTCCATATCGGTCGTCAGCGCAAAAGGCTCGGGCAACATTACCTCCGCCAATGTCTGATGGGGCTGTGCCAGAATCAGATCGCGAATTACCGTGAGCCCGATGAGTTTGTCCTCCGCATCGGTGACATAGAGATAGGTGATGAGGTGTGGTGTCTCGTGATTTCGCAGAAAGGCAATCGCTTCTGCAACTGTTGTGGTCTGCGGAAGCACGGCGAGTGCCGGGTCCATCATCTCGCCGACCGTGTTCACCGTAGCCTCCGTCAAAGCCGCCGAGGCCTGCAACTGCAGTTCGGGAGGGAGATAAGTCTTGATTCGCTCGACCAGCGTTGACGGCAATTCGGCCAGCACCGCCCCAATCCGCTCGGGTGTTTCCTTGGCGAGCATCTGCGCTGCATCCATGGGCACGCGCGCGCGGACGGCTCGAACCAAGTTGGCAATGTCATCTGGCTTGTTCATCTAATGCTTCCCCGAGTTCCCAGGCTGCCTGGGCTGACAAACGCAGTGGCGTCGAACAAATCTCAACCGCCCGCAGGAACTTTGCGTTCAGCCCGCTACGCCAAGAAAGTCCTGTCTGAACCCTATGAGCGATCTCTGCCTTTGGCTAGCTTTTCGAGCCGGGTCGGGATGCGGCAAAAGACTCAAAGAACCGGCTGCGTCCCAGGAATGTGACCTTATTGCCTCATTGAGACGTATAGAGCAGGATGATTACGCAGGGTTCAGGCGGAATCACTTGATGGCTAGAATTGGGCGCCATGCCGGGGCGGGCGTTATTCGTCTCTTGTCCTCACAACTCGTTCTTGTGCAGTTATTTTGCTCAGGAATGTTTTCTCCGAAGCCGGTGTTGCCGTTGCTTCGAACCTTGGTCGCGACCGCAGCCCGACAACGGGCTGTCGGGCTTCAGCCATGACCGGCTCGGTGACGCGCAAGACCTGGGCCGGCGTCGCGACCGGCCTTGTTGTTCTCATCGGTCTCCTGATCCTGCGCGGCTATGATCCGCCGATCCTGCAATATATGCGCAGTGCCGGCTTCGATCAGCTGCAGCGCATATGGCCGCGCGAAAAGCCGGCCGACATGCCTGTGCGTATCATCGACATAGATGAAGCCTCCCTTGCCAAGCTCGGCCAATGGCCGTGGTCACGCAAGCAGCTCGGCATGCTCGTCGATGAATTGAGCACGTTGGGGGCGGCCGCAATTGCCTTCGATATCGTCTTCCCCGAGCCTGACCGGCTGTCGCCGAGTCGCATTGCCGGAGACCAGGATCTGGTCGGAGGCCTGAGCCCTGCCGCCCGGCAGGAAATCAGCGCCTCGTTCCCCGACAATGATGAAATCTTCGCTACGGCAATCAGGGGACGGCCTGTCGTGCTCGCTTTCTCCAATGCCCCGGGCAATGCCCGCAAGACGCCGCCCCGCACGGCGGGCTTCGCCCAAACGGGCAACGATGCGAGCAAAGCGCCGCCCTTGATCCAAAGCGTCGCCGCCAATATCGACAAGCTCGAAGCGGCGGCGGCGGGCTTCGGCGGGATCAATCTCGACCTTGGCAGCGAACAGGGCGTCGCCCGGCGAGTGCCCATGCTGTGGACGGATGGAACGGGTTTTTATCCGGGCCTCTCGCTCGAGGCGCTACGGGTCGCACAAGGAGCGACCACGATCATCGTCAACGCGTCGGAAACGACGGACGATGCAATCGAGAGCATGAGGGTCGGCGATTTCGAGCTGCCGGTGGCGGAGAATGCCGATTTCACCGTGCATTACCGGCGCAATTCGCCCGACACCTATGTCTCGGCCTACCGGGTGATCTCAGGCGCCGAGCGCGAGGCGCTCGCGCCGCTGATTAACGGGCATATCGTCTTCGTCGGCACTTCCGCCGCCGGGCTTCTCGACGTGCGCACGACAAGCCTCGGCGAGACTGTTCCCGGCGTTCTCATCCACGCGCAGGTGCTCGAGCAGATATTGAGCAACAACTTTCTCATCCGCCCGCAATGGGTCGGCGGCGCCGAGCTCCTGGCTTATGGCCTGCTCGGCATCCTGCTCATCGCCGTTGTCATGTTCCGTTCACCTCTCATCGGCACCGCTGCAGGCGCCGCAATGGTCATCCTTCTCGCCATCACCTCCGCCTATGGCTTCAGGTCGCTGGGCATCCTGATCGATGCGACATTTCCGGTTCTCGCCATGACCTTGACCTTCCTGGCGACGCTGGCATTTCGTCTGCTCGTCCTCGACAGCGACCGGCGCATGCTGCGCAACGCCTTCGGGCATTTCGTGTCGCCCGACGTCCTGCATGAGATCGAGCGCAACGCCGATTCGCTCGAGCTCGGCGGTGAGGTGAAGGACATTACCGTGCTGTTCGTCGATATCCGCGGCTTCACGGCGTTGAGCGAAACGCTGCCGCCCGACAATCTTGTTTCGCTCATCAACACGCTGCTCGACCGGTGGAGCAGCGCCATCATCGCCACGGGCGGTACGATCGACAAATTCATCGGCGACTCGATCATGGCGTTCTGGAACGCCCCGCTGACGAAGAGCGACCATCAGTATCACGCAGCTCTCGCCGGTCTCGGCATCCGCAGGGCGACCGCAGAGCTCAATGACGAAGAGGTCTTCGGCAACATATTGAGAGAGCGCCAAAGATGGCCGCTGGAATGTGGTGTCGGCATGTGCAGCGGCCCGGCCTGCGTCGGCAACATGGGATCGCAGACGCGCTTCGACTATTCCGCCGTCGGTGAGACCGTGAATATCGCGGCGCGCACCGAGACGGCGAGCAAGCGCGCCAAGTATGATATCGTCATCGCCGGCGCTCTCGATGCCGCCACGCAAAAGCTCGCGGTGCTCCCGGCAGGGCGCGTCGCCATGGCCGGCCGCTCGACGCTCATGCAGATATGGGCGGTCGTCGGCGACGAGGCCGTGGCGCAGTCTGCCGCTTTCGCGGAGCTGCGCGCGGCACATGAGGAGTTGGTCGGAGGACTGGCTAAGAAGAGCGATGATCGGCTGGCGGAGGATATCCAGAAGTGCTCGACGTTGTCCGGCAACATCGAGCCGCGTCTGGCCGAATTCTATTCCACCGTTCCCGCGCGAAAGGCTGATTTTGCCTGAAGCGGTAACACTCGCTCCACGTCAACTTTGCAGCGAAAGACCGACGGTATTGATCCGACGTACAAGGCCAAGTATCGCGCCCGCCTGTCTCACATCGTCCGGAGCCAGCAGTGCTTGAAACATCTAAAGCAGCTGATGCGTGGAAACGTTTTCTTTGCTTCGTTGAAAAAGAAGAGCAAGGATAGGCGTGGGACAGGCCAAGTCAATTGACGATCCATCGAGGTTCACCTGACAGCGATGGATCGTCAACAAGCGGGGAAAAGAGCCGTCCCGATGGCCGATACCGAGACGATTGCGATCACCTGTCCGCATTGCGGCGCCACATCCGCCAAGAGTTTTTCGTGGGCAATGACGCATTTCACCACGCGTTGCAGCGAGTGCCGGAAAGCGTATCTCATCGATCGAGCGTATCTACTGCGGTCCATTCAGCGTCTCGACATTGCCCTGAAGCTGATTTCCCAAGAGCGCCGCTAGCCATCGAATATAGCGCCGTAGCAATTCTCCAACCCACCTCGTTCGCGCGACTCTCCACCAGGACCTGATGCAGCGGAGCTGCGCCCAAGGATGTCGCCAAATTCCCGCAGCGCCAGCGGGCGCAAGCGCACTCGCGTGGATGCCGGGGCCTTTGAAGTCCACGGCGGGCCGGTCCGGCCGCAGGAAGTCTCCCGCGAGGGCGTAAATGAGCTGCCGGGTATTTTTCAGCAACCCTTGTAATGCGGAGCTCCCCTCAATCGTATGATTGAGGTAGAAGGCCGCCAGGTTCATGCCCTCTCGTGAGCGTGATCCGGCGTGAGTTGCAAGTGCCGGTCGTGCGTTCTAGCCTCCGGCTACAACCCAGGAACTGACAAAATGCTGATCAAACGCAAACCCCGTTGGGCTATTCCGGAAACCCGCGTGACGTCCGAGGCACTTTTCTTGAACCGCAGGTTGCTCCTGGCCGGGCTCGCCGGGGCGGCACTGGCGCCGGCGGGAGCTCCGGCCCGCGCCGAGGACGACCCTTCGCAGGGGCTCTATCCGGCCACGCTCAACCCCGCCTACAAGGATGCCGGCCGCGCGGTGACGGACGAGAAATACAACACCAACTACAATAATTTCTACGAATTCGGGACCTCGAAGGGCATAGCCGCGGAAGCCGAGAAGCTGCGGATCAGGCCGTGGGAGATCGCCATCGACGGGGAGATCGACAAGCCGTTCTCGATCGGCTTCGACGATCTCCTGAAGAAGGTCACGCTCGAAGAGCGCATCTACCGCCATCGCTGCGTCGAGGCCTGGTCCATGGTGGTACCCTGGTCGGGATTCCCCCTGAAGGCTCTCGTCGAACTCGCAAAGCCGAAGGCAGACGCCAAATATGTGCGCTTCGAGACCTTCAACGATCCAGAGATGGCCTCTGGCCAGCAGCCCGCCCTCTTCGGCACCATGCCGTGGCCTTATGTCGAGGGCCTGACCATGGCGGAAGCGATGCATGATCTCGCTTTCGTCGTCACCGGCGCCTATGGCAAGCCTGTGGCAAAATCCATGGGCGCCCCCATCCGCATCCATCTGCCGTGGAAATACGGCTTCAAATCCATCAAGTCGATCGTCAAGGTGAGCTTCGTGAAGGAGCGGCCCATTGGCATGTGGGAGCAGCTGCAGCCTTCCGAGTATGGCTTCTGGGCTAATGTGAATCCGGAAGTGCCGCATCCCCGCTGGAGTCAGGCCTCCGAGCAGGTTTTGGGTACGGGCGAGCGCATCCCTACGCAGATTTACAACGGCTATGGCGAGTTCGTCGCCGCTCTCTATGCCGGGCTCGACAACGAAAAGCTCTATATGTGATCCTGAAAAAGAAAAGGCCGGACAAATCTGTCCGGCCAAGATATGGGCTTGTCCCCGTAAAGGGACGCTTCCGGTCCGGGTGAGGGTGGTCCGGAATACAGCGGAGCGATACAAGGGGAGGGAGTAACTTCCGCTGCTTGTGCATTCCCAATGAATGCGACGCCTGCGAGGATGCGCCATCCCCTTATGTCAGACAAGCTGACACATCTCATGGGTGTCATGCTGGAGTTGCATGGCGTTGAATTCTAATGAATTTGGACACATGTCCAAACAAGCTCATTGCCAGACCAACTGCCGCAAATGGCGAAGTTTCCGAAAGCCGCACGGCGCTTCATTTTCCGCCTTAATGGGTCGACTGTTGGTTTCCAACGGAGTCTTCAATCGCGTTACCCCAATCGCTACGGCGTGCCGTCTTGAACGAGGCGCCGTCGCGCTTAGCGATCAGGCGGCCGCGAAGCTCTCCGTCGGCGCAGCAAAGCTTGAGATCGATGCGGCCTTTGCCGGCGAAAGGCGGTGCCACGATGCGCGCCGCCGCCGCAGCGCCCTTATGGCGAGAGGCGGCGAGATAGATGAACTTTTCGTCCTCCCAGGCCACGTCGGCACCTTTTGCCAGTCGATGCGGGCGCGAGCGGGCGAGGCGGCGCGAGAAATGGCACCAATCCGGGGCCACGATCGGGCAGGCTTCGTGATGAGGACAGGGAGCGATGATATAGGCGCCGGCTCTGATCAACCTGTCACGCACGGCGAGGATGCGCTGCCATCCTCGAGGAGTGCCAGGCTCGACAATGAGCAAGGTGTCCGCCGTCATACGCCACAGATCGTCGATAAGCCGCGAGCGCCGATCCTCGGGCAGCTCGCTCAGGACATAGGTCAGACACACGAGGTCGCGCGGCTCATCGATTGGCAGGCCTGCCGGAATGTCGGTGAACTTCCATTCGACATGCTTGACCGGTCCCGAACCGCTGAGGATTCCGCCCCATTTGCGAATGGCAGCCGAGCTTTCCAGCAGCACGGCGTCCGCAAGGCTGGGCCAGCAATCTGCTGCCGCCCAGAGGACCGTGCCCGGACCAGAACCTGCATCGAGCAGACTCTCAGGCGCAAAATCCGGCCTGAGTTCGGCGAGCTTCGCCATGGCGTCGCGGACGGCCGCGTAGGTGGCCGGAAGCCGGGTCACCAGATAGGCCTTGGCGGCGAGATCGTCCGAAATGTGAAGTGTGCCGTCCAGCGTCTCGCCGCGGTAGCGTTCTGACAATCTGGCTACGGCCTGCGTGAGCTCGGGAAGGGTCACGCCCACAAGGGCTTGATCGACGGCGTGGCGAAGGCGCGCTGGCAGCTCCATCTTCGCCGGTCAGAAGCTCCACTCCTTCGCCTTCGACACCAGGAAATCGCGGAAGACAGTAACACGCTTGGAGTTCCTTGAGCTCTTCCGGATAGACGAAATAAGTGTCGAATTGCGGCGTTTCGACCGGCAGGTTGACCTGCACCAGTTTGGAATTGTTGCCGACGATGTAATCGGCGAGCGAGGCTATTCCCACCCCGGCCTCGACCACGCGCCGCAAGCCATAGGCGTTGTTCACGCGCAGGAACGGGCGCCTGATGTCGCCGTCGGCACGGCCCGCCGTCTCGAGCCAGTTGACCGAGGTGAGGTAGCTCGGCGCCTGGCCGAAGGTGACGATGCGGTGGTTGTCGAGATCATCGACGGACTTCGGTATGCCGAACTTCTTGATATATTCGGGCGCGGCGTAGATGTGGTGATGCACGGTGAAAAGCTTGCGCTGGATGAGGTCGGGCTGCACTGGCCGCCGCAGCCTGATCGCCACATCGGCCTCGCGCATCGCAAGATCGAGCTCGCGATCATCGAGCAACAGCGTCACCTGGATCTGCGGATAAAGATCGGTGAATTCGGTGAGGTGCGGCGTAAGCCAGACCGAGCCGAGGCCGACTGTCGTGGTTATGCGCAACTCACCCGTCGGCTTGTCCTTCGAATCCATGAGGCGGGTCTGCGCCGCGGCGAGCTTGGCGAAGACGTCGTGGGCGGTGCGAAAGAGGACCTCGCCCTGCTCGGTGAGGATGAGGCCCCTGGCATGGCGGTGGAACAGCGCCACATGCAGATCCTGCTCGAGCGAGCTGATCTGCCGGCTCACCGCCGACTGCGAAAGGCCTAGATCATGGCCCGCATGCGTGAACGAGCCCGCCTCCGCGACGGCGTGAAAGATCCTGAGTTTATCCCAATCCATAGCAATGCTGTTTCTTTTCTTTGCATTGCTATCCCCGCAATGCCGGTTCATCTACTCGGCCGCTTCCCTTATGTGTTCTTGCGCGGCGAGCCATCGTTCCACCTCGAGTGCGGCCATACAGCCCAAGCCGGCGGCGGTCACGGCCTGCCGGTAGATATCGTCGGTCACATCTCCCGCGGCATAGACGCCCGGAATGGCGGTCGCGGTCGGACGGCCCTCGGTGATGATATAGCCAGATGCATTGAGCGGCAGCTGATTGACGAATAGCTCGGTCGCGGGCTTGTGGCCGATAGCGATGAAGACGCCGTCAATGGCGAGCTTCTGAACGCTGCCCGTCTTGAGATTGCGGATCCTGGCGCCGGTGACGCCTTTCGGATCATCAGCCCCTTCGACTTCCTCGAGGACCGAGTCCCAGATGACCTTGATCTTCGGATGGGAGAAGAGCCGGTTCTGCAGGATCTTTTCGGCGCGGAAATGGTCGCGGCGATGCACGACGGTGACTTCGCTCGCGAAATTGGTCAGGAAGAGCGCTTCCTCGACCGCGGTGTTGCCGCCGCCGACCACAACCACTTTCTTGTCGCGATAGAAGAAGCCGTCGCAGGTGGCGCAGGCCGATACGCCAAAACCCTGGAAGCGGTGCTCAGAAGGAAGCCCCAGCCATTTGGCTTGAGCGCCGGTCGCGATGATGAGCGCGTCGCAGGTATAGACCTGACCCGAATCGCCCTTGAGCCAGAACGGACGCTGGTTGAGCCTCACTTCGACGACATGATCGGAGATCATCTCGGTGCCGACGTGGCGCGCCTGCGCCTCCATCTGCTGCATCAGCCAGGGGCCCTGGATGACATCGGCGAAACCTGGATAGTTCTCGACGTCGGTCGTGATCGTCATTTGGCCGCCGGGCTGGATGCCCTGGATCATCACAGGTTTCAGCATCGCGCGCGCCGCATAGATGGCGGCGGTATATCCGGCCGGGCCTGACCCAAGGATCACGACGCGGGCATGACGGTCGGTCATGGCTTCTCCTCAGTACTCGCCTCTTCGGACCACCATGATCCGCCTCGGCAGAGACTCCGTAATATATTATCGGGAACGCTTCCCTGCCGCCAAAACGAGCTCTTTTGGCGGAAAGCACCCTGGTGATATGCCGGTACAGCATAGCTCATTTAGGGGTTTTCTCAACCTTTGGCTATCGGTTGTGCATAGCTTGTCTGAGTGCAATGTTACGATCCGCAGGGACACCAGAAAATTGATGACTCTCGTGCGCCTTTCAACTCAAAGCTCCTGAAATTGCGTGCCGGAAGGGGTGCACGAACTGTGTGTTCAGCACGCTAGCGCATTCTTGAAATTTTATTGCTATAGTGCGCCGCCATGACCGTCACCGGGCAGCTTGACGCCATAGACTGGAGGATACTGCGGACCCTCCAGGACAATGGCCGTATCACCAATGTCGAACTGGCCGAGAAGGTCGGGTTGTCGCCCCCGCCATGCCTGCGCCGCGTCCGGGCCCTCGAAGAATCGGGCTACATTGCCGGCTACCGGGCCATGCTCAATGCCGAAAAGCTGGGCTTCGAGGTCATGGTTTTCGCCATGGTCGGCCTCAAGAGCCAAGCGGAGAGCGAGCTCACCCAGTTCATCGAGCAGGTCAAGCGCTGGCCGCTGGTGCGCGAATGCTATGCGGTGTCGGGCGAAGCCGATTTCATGCTCAAATGTGTCGGCTCCAACCTCCACACGATGCAGGATTTCATCATCAAGGAGCTGACCGCGGCCGCCAATGTCGACAGCGTCAAGACGACCTTGATCCTTCGCCAGGAGAAATACGAACCCGGAATACCGATCACATGAGCGACGCCACGGGCGCCATGGCCGGCACCACGGCCAAGGGCTGGTTCAGCCTGACCTCGGCGGCACTGACGGCGGTTGTGGTCGGCTTCGCCTCGACCATCCTGCTCATCATGGAAGCGGCGGATGCGGTGGGCGCCGGTACCGCCGAGAAAGTCTCCTGGGCGGCCGCTTTGTGCATCGGCCAGGCGATCACAACCCTCGTCCTGAGCTCGCACTACAGAATGCCGATCATCACTGCGTGGTCGACGCCGGGCGCGGCGCTTATCGCCACCAGCTCGGGCATCGACTTCAGGAGCGCCATCGGCGCCTTCATCGCTTCGGGCGTCCTCATGTGCGCAACCGCCATGTTCAGGCCGATGGCGCGCGCGATCGAGAAGATCCCGGCTTCCATTGCCGCCGGAATGCTGGCCGGCGTCCTCTTGCATTACTCGATGGGTGTGCCGGGAGCGGCCATCGAGCTTCCCTGGCAAGTTCTACCCGTTATCGTCATCTTCTTCGGACTACGCGTATGGCAGCCTTTCTTCGCCGTGCCCGTCGCCGTCGTTGCCGGTATCGCACTTGCCGCCATGTCCGGCGTTTTCAATTTCGAGTGCTGCGCGCTCGCCATCACTGAGCCGGTGGTGACCGCGCCAAGCTTCAACTGGCCGGTCCTCGTCGGCCTCGGCCTGCCGCTCTATCTCGTCACCATGGCCTCGCAGAACCTGCCGGGCTTCGCCGTGCTCAAAGCTTCAGGCTACGAGCCGCCGGTCACGGGCTCATTGTGGGTGACGGGACTTGGCTCGATCCTGCTCGCGCCCTTCGGCGCCCATCAGCTCAATCTCGCGGCGATAACGGCCTCGATCCTGACGGGACCCGAAGCTCATTTGGATCCGCAGAAGCGCTGGCTCGCGGCGTGGCCCTATCTCGTCTTCTATCTCCTCGTCGGGCTCGTCGCGGCGAGCTTCGTGACCATCCTGGGCGGCCTGCCCAAGCCGATCATCACCGCGATTGCGGGTTTGGCACTTTTCGCGCCTTTGCTCGGCAGCGCCATCGCGATGTTCGCAGAGAGGGGGCAGATCGAAGCCGCGCTGGTGACCTTCCTCGTCTCTGCTTCAGGCATCGCCTTCTATGGCGTGAGCGCCCCCTTCTGGGGCCTTGTGGCCGGGCTCATGCTCCATGGTGTCTTCCATGGTGTCCACCGCATTCGACGAACAAGACAATCCGATGGCTAACGCACGCGCATCCTTTCTATCAATGGGCGAACAAAGAGGCGGGAGGCTCCGGCCAGCCGAAGTGGAAATTCCACAAATATCTCATCGCGCGACGGCTCTTTCGCTGCGTGGTTCTCGAGCCGGACGAAACCCGGGGGTACCAATATGCGCAAGGCGCTGGCGAACATCCTGAGCTAGCCGGCGCTGTCACACGCCGAGTGCCGTCGCGGCCTGCTCGAGGCGAGAGCGGTCGAGAATGGTGAGGCCGCCGCGATGCAGGCTGACGATCTTCTCTCTCTTCCATGCCTGCAATTGGCGATTTATGCTTTCGCGGCTGGCGCTGACGAGGCCGGCGAGCTCTTCCTGTGAGGAGGGGATCTCGTCGCCGAATTCCTCCGCCAGCGTCAGCAGACGGCGGGCGAGGGCGGCGGCGAGCGGCAGCAAGGCGGTTTCGCCGACGCGCTCCTTGATCTGGCGCAGCTTGCCGCAGAGATAGGCGATCACATGCACCGCGACCTCAGGGTTCTCTTCGATGAAAGCGAGGAAGGTGTTCCGCGGTAAACGGAAGATCTCGGAAGGCTCCACCACCGTCGCGGTCGCCATGCGCGCGCCGCCGTCGAGGAAACCAACCACGCCAAAGGTGCTCTTCGGTCCAAACAGGTTGAGCGTCATCTCCTTGCCGTCGGACGAGACGATCGATGTGCGCACGCGCCCCGTCTTGATGCCATAGAGCGCATCGCCCGCCTCGCCCATGAGGAAAATGATCTCGCCCTTGCGATAGCGGCGCATGCGGCAGAGGCCCGCGAGCGATTGCGCATGCGGCGTCGTGAGCTCGGAGAAAGGCTCGGTGCGCGCAATGATGGCGAAGACGGGATCGGACTTGAGCATGGTGGCGTCGACACTATCTGGCAGCTTTTGAATGAGCGGACTGTGAGCCAGATCACAGTCACGAGCAGGCCGCTTGGTCCATTCTAGCATGAAATCGAGCGAGGTTCGAAAATGGCGAGGCCTGTGAAGGTGGTGTCACGGCATGGGGAAAGCGCCGGCAGAGGCGGATGGCGCGCGCGGCTGCTTGTCCGGATCAGGCGGCCCTCTGCCAGGATCGATTTTCTGAACGACCGGATGCTGCGCGATATCGGGCTTGGGGACCAGCAATCCGGGGATTGCGAGATCAGAGTTTCGAAGGATCGAGCGTTTCCGACGGCCCGAGCCAGATCACATGGTCGGTATGATCCTTGACTTCATCACCCGAAAGCGCATGGGCGAAGATGGTGAAGCCGTTCCGGTTGGCGATGAGCCATTGCATCACGTCGGAGAATTTCTCCGGGGTGATGGTGAGCTGACAGGAGCCGCGCGGATGCGGGCCAATGGCGCCGTCGTGCATGCGTCCCATCGGAATGCCGAAACGGTCGCGCAAGGTCTCGCATAGGCGCTGGGCGTCCGCTTTCTGCGGGGCATCATAGTAGACATGGGCATGATAGCCGGTGATCGTGGTCATAAACTTTGTTCCTCGTCTTGCGCGATCAAGAAACACAAAGGCCGGGCTAAGCACCCGGCCTCGTCATTCGCCTGATCGCTTTGCGATCAGTTATAGCGGACCTTCAGGATCTCGTAGCTCTTGCCGCCGCCGGGCGTCGAGACCTCGACCGAATCGCCCGTGCGCTTGCCGATAATGGCGCGCGCGATCGGCGAGGTCACCGAGATCATGCCCTTCTTCACATCGGCCTCGAACTCGCCGACGATCTGATAGGCGGCCTCATCCTCGGTGTCCGCGTCGACCAGGGTGACCTTGGCGCCGAACTTCACCGTGTCGCCCGACAATTTGGAAATGTCGATCACCTCGGCGCGGCTGATCTTGTCCTCGAGCTCCGCGACCCGGGCCTCGGTCCAACCCTGCTGCTCCTTGGCGGCATGGTATTCCGCATTCTCCGACAGATCGCCGTGTGAGCGCGCTTCCTCGATGGCCCGAATGATGCGCGGGCGCTCCACCGATTTCAGGTGCTTGATTTCATCCATCATGGCGGCATGGCCTGCCGCGGTCATCGGAACCTTGTCCATGGCGTCTCAAATCCGTCAGTTCAACTCTTTCCGGCGGGCCCAAGGCCGCGCCGGGGTCAAAAGCATCCGTGTGAGCGGAAACCTGTTCCTGATGGACGACCCGGCTAGATGGGTCATCCCCCGGAACAGCCCTCAAAGATGGCTTAACCCGGCCAGGAATTCAAGAGTTGCGTTAACTCACTCTACCGCTTGACGAATTTCGGCTGCGGGCGGGGCTAGGGGAGACCGGCGCACCGGCCCCTTGAGCTGCATCAGGCCGGCCTCGAGCAGTGGGCCGGCGAAGCTATCCCGGTCCGCCGCAAAGAGGTCGGGCAGGCTCGCCCACGAGGCGAGGGGATGGCGGTGATGCACCCGATGCAGATTGTGGTTGAGGATGAAAGGCTTCAAGAGGGCGGGCACCGACAGGTTGTTTGCCGCTGCGGCATCATGCGGGTCGGTGCCGTAGTGATAGGCATTGTCATAGAAGGACACGACCCGCCCGCGCCAAAACAACAAAAGGACGAAGGGGGTGAGATCGCTCCAGTTGGCATAGCACTGGAGCGCGATGAAGCCTACGCACAACAGCGCGTCGAGCTGGATTGTCTGGACCATGCGGTGCGTGAACATGTCGAGAATGGTGGCGACCGCCTGGCTCTGCGTGAAGGCGAGGATGACGCGCTTCACCCGCTTCCAGAAAAAGAACACCCCGCCTCGGAGCCGATCGCCCCAGGAGGGCGGCAGGATGGCCGTCGACCGGCGTCAGGTATGATAATCTTGCAGCGGCCTGACGTCGAGGGTGCCCGCCTTCTGGGCGGCGATCGCCTTGGTGACGGCCAGGATGCCGGGAAGCGTGGTGTAGTGAGGAACCTTCTGCAGCAGAGCGGTCTGGCGGATCGGTTTCGAATCCGATTCCGACGCCTTGCTATTCCGTCGTGTTGAGCACGAGTTGGATCTCGCCGTTCTTCAAGGCGTCGACCACATTGGGCCGGCCTTCCAGCACCTTGTTGATCTTGGTGCAGTCGAGCCCCCTGGCTTCAAGGATAGCGCTGGGTGCCGCCGGTGGCGCAGATGCGGAAGCCCAGATCGATGAGCTTGCTGATGGCCGGAATGATCCTCGGCTTGTCGGCATCCTTGACCGAGACGAAGACCGTGCCGGCCAGCGGAATGCGCATGCCGGCACCGAGCTGGCTCTTGGCGAAGGCCATGTCGTAGCTCCGGTCGATGCCCATGACCTCGCCGGTCGAGCGCATTTCCGGGCCCAAGCAGCACATCGACGCCGGGGAAGCGGTTGAAGGGGAACACCGCTTCCTTGACGCCACATGGGCTTGAGTTTCTGGTGCTTCAGCTTGAAGCTCGCGAGGCTTTCGCCCGCCATCACGCGGGCGGCGATCTTGGCCACCGGCTGCGCCGATCACCTTGGCGACGAAAGGCACGGTGCGCGAGGCGCGCGGATTGACCTCGAGGACATAGATCGTCGCCGTCCTTGATGGCGAACTGCACATTCATGAGGCCGACGACGTCGAGCGCCAGCGCCAGTTCGCTGCGTCTGCGTCTCGATCTCGGCGATGACCGGGGCTTTCAGCGAATAGGGCGGCAGCGAACAGGCGCTGTCGCCGGAATGGATGCCCGCTTCCTCGATATGCTCCATGACGCCGGCGATGAACACGTCCTTGCCGTCGGCAGATCGCGTCGACATCGACTTCGATGGCGTTCGGACAAGATAGTTGTCGATGAGCACCGGGCTGTCGCCCGAGACGACCACCGCCTCGGTGATGTAGCGGTCGAGCTGCTCCTCGTCGCGCACGATCTCCATGGCGCGGCCGCCCAGCACATAGGAGGGGCGGATGACGACCGGGAAGCCGATCTTCTTGGCGATCTTCCTGGCCTCGGCGGCCGAGCGGGCGATGCCGTTCTCGGGCTGGCGCAGTTTGAGTTTCTTCAAGAGCTTGGCGAAACGGTCGCGGTCTTCGGCGAGATCGATGGCATCGGGCGTGGTGCCGAGGATCGGCACGCCGGCGCTCTTCGAGCGCATGCGGCGAGATTGAGCGGCGTCTGGCCGCCGAACTGGACGATGACGCCTTTGAGCGTGCCCGTTCGACTGCTCGGCGGCAATGATTTCGAGCACGTCCTCGCGCGGTCAGGGGCTCGAAATAGAGCCGGTCGGAGGTGTCGTAGTCGGTCGACACGGTCTCCGGATTGCAATTGACCATGATCGATTCATAGCCCGCATCATGCAGCGCGAAGCAGGCATGGCAGCAGCAATAGTCGAATTCGATGCCCTGGCCGATGCGGTTGGGGCCGCCGCCGAGGATGATGATCTTCTCGCTTGGCCGAAGGCCGCGCCTCGTTGCCGTCGTCGACCGGCAAGCCCGGTCTCGTAGGTCGAATACATGTAGGCGGTGGGCGAGGCGAATTCGGCGGCGCAGGTGTCGATGCGCTTGAATACCGGCCGGACACCCGAGCTTGTGGCGATGGTGCGCGACCTTGTCTTCGCTCGACGCGAACGAGCTCGGCGAGCCGGCGGTCGGAAAAGCCCATGGCCTTGATGCGCGCGGAAATTGACCGCATCCTTGGGCAGGCCCGTCTCGCGGATCTTTGCTTCCATCTTCACGATTCCGTCGATCTCGCGAATGAACCAGGGATCGTATTTGCAGGCGGCATGGATCTGTTCGACCGTGGCGCCAAGGCGCAAGGCCTGCGCCACTTTGAGGATGCGATCCGGCGTGGGCGTCGCGAGGGCGGCGCGAATGGCGTTCTTGTCGTCGCCTTCGCCGACGCCGGCGATTGTCAATCTCATTCAAGCCCGCTGAGGCCGGTTTCGAGGCCGCGCAGCGCCTTCTGCAGCGATTCCTGGAAGGTGCGGCCGATGGCCATCACCTCGCCGACCGATTTCATGGCGGTGGTCAGGGTGGGTTCGGCGCCGGGAAATTTCTCGAAGGCGAAGCGCGGGATCTTGGTGACGACATAATCGATGGTCGGCTCGAAGGACGCCGGGCGTCGCGCCGCCGGTGATGTCGTTGGCAAGTTCATCCAGCGTGTAGCCGACGGCAAGCTTGGCCGCGATCTTGGCGATCGGGAAAGCCGGTCGCCTTCGAGGCGAGCGCGGATGAGCGCGACACGCGCGGGTTCATCTCGATGACGACCAGCCGGCCAGTCTGCCGGATTGACGCGCGAACTGCACATTGGAGCCGCCGGTCTCGACGCCGATCTCGCGCAAGCACCGCGATCGAGGCGTTGCGCATGATCTGGTATTCCTTGTCGGTCAAGGTCAGCGCCGGGGCGACGGTGATCGAATCGCCGGTATGCACGCCCATCGGATCGACATTCTCGATCGAGCAGATGATGATGCAATTGTCGTCCCTGTCGCGGACGACCTCCATCTCATATTCCTTCCAGCCCAGCACCGATTCCTCGATCAGCACTTCGGCGGTGGGCGAGGCATCGAGGCCCGCTCTCGACGATGTCGAAAAATTCCTCGCGGTTATAGGCGATGCCGCCGCCGGTGCCGCCGAGGGTGAAGGAGGGGCGGATGATGCAGGGCAGGCCGATCTCGAGCATCGCCTCGAAGGCTTCGACGAGTGCGCGGTTGCGGTATTTCTTGAGCCGCTCGGGCTCGGTCGCAGCCCACTCGCGCTCGAAGGCCTCGACATCGCCGCCTTCGCTCGTGAGCCGCTCGATCTCAGCGAGCGAACTGCTCGCGATCGGCCTCCTTGGCGGCGGAGGCATTGGCCAGCATCGATTTCGGCGTCTCGAGGCCGATCTTTTTCATCGCCTCGCGGAAGAGCTCGCGATCCTCGGCCTTGTCGATGACATCGGCCTTGGCGCCGATCATCTCGACGCCGAATTTTTCCAGCACGCCCATGCGGTTGAGCGACAGGGCGGTATTGAGCGCGGTCTGGCCGCCCATGGTCGGCAGCAGCGCGTCCGGGCGCTCCTTTTCGATGATGCGGGCGACGACTTCGGGCGTGATGGGCTCGATATAGGTCGCATCGGCGAGATCGGGATCGGTCATGATCGTGGCCGGATTGGAATTGACCAGGATGATCCGATAGCCCTCGGCCTTCAGCGCCTTGCAGGCCTGGGTGCCGGAATAGTCGAACTCGCAGGCCTGGCCGATGATGATCGGTCCAGCCCCGATGATGAGGATGGATTTGATATCTGTACGTTTTGGCATGCGAGGGGGTCCCTACACGGGGAATCCCGGGAAGCCAAGGGGGGAATCAGCCAAGTTTTCGAGCCGTTGAAACCCCTGAAATCGCGCTGTCCGGCGAAGATCCGGGCCGGGTCGGAGGTGCTATTTCCGCCGCCAGTTCTGGGCCCGGACCAGGAGGGACTGGGTCAGGATATTGTAGAGGACCCGGACAAGTGCAGCCGTGAAGAAAATCATCATCGCCATGGCAGCGGCAGGTGCGGTGTCACCCGCATCGTCCATGTTGAGCACCGCGACTGCGGCAAGCGTGGTCGAAGGGGCATAGAGAAAGACGACTGCCGACACCGTGGTGAGCGCGTTGACGAAAAGATACATGCCGATGTCGAGCACGGCGGGCAGGCTGACCGGCAGCGTGACGCGGAAGAATGTCGTGTAGAAGGGAACCCTGAGGCTCGCCGCAACGGTCTCGAACTCGGGGTCAATCTGCTTGAGGGCAGTCGCCGCGGTGAGGTGGGATACCGAGTAGAAGTGGGCGATGGTGCAGAGCACCAGAATGGCCATCGTGCCATAAAGAAAGTGCAGCGGATTGGCCGGGTTGTTGAAGAAGAAAATATAACCGAGACCGAGGACGAGGCCTGGAACGGCCAAAGGCAACAGCGCCAGAAATTGGATCGCCGAGCGGACCAGGGTGAAGGCGCGGGTCTTTTCCAGGAGATAGCCGCCTGAAAAGATGACGGCCGTGCCGATGACGGCGGTCAGAGCCGCCATGATGAGGCTGTTGCGGTAGCTGAGCCAACCGCCGCCATCCATATTGTCGAAATCGTAGTTCTTGAATGAGGGCGTCAGATTGTAGGGCCACAATTTGGCGATCGAGGCGAAGAAGGCAACGCCCAGCATCATCAGAATGGCCGCCGATATCACGAGGCAAATGACGAAGAAGAGCCGGTCGACACCGGGACTGGGCTTCGGCGCATAAGGCACAGCGCGCGCCGACAGAAGCGCCGTCTGGCGGCGCTGGATGATCCGGTCGATGATGAACGCAAAGACTGCCGGGACGAGAAGCAGGAGGCCCACCACGGCGCCCATCTGGAAGTTCTGTTGACCGATCACCTGCTTGTATATGTCGGTCGCCAGCACGTTGTATTGGCCGCCGATGACCTTGGGCACGCCGAAATCAGTGATCACCAGGACGAAGACAACCAGAATGGCGCTGATCAGCCCGTAGCGCGCGCCAGGCAGCGTCACGGTCCAGAACACCCGCCAGGAATTGGCGCGGAGCGCGTTCGCGGCCTCATAGAGCCTCGCATCGGCAATGGCGAGGGCAGTCACGATGATAATCATCGCATGCGGGAAGGTCCAGAAGACCTCGCCAATGATGATGCCGATCGGCCCATAAATGCTGGCGCCCATGAGCAGGACCTTGGCCAAGCCCTGATTGCCGAAGAGGTAGACAAGGCTGATGGCGGACAAGAGCGAAGGCGCCAGCAAGGGAATCTGCGCGATCAGCCGGAAGACCGTGCGCCCGGGCATTGCGGTGCGCGTCAAGCCATAAGCAAACAGAAAGGCGAGGAGCACCGAAAGGAAAGTCGAGACCACGGCGATGAAAATCGAATGGCCGATCGAGGCGGACAACGAGGGCGTAGCGAAGAACTGCACGAAGTTGGCAAAGCCGACAAGCTCCCCGGCCTTGTTCTCGAAGGCCTTCTTCAGGAGCGCGGAAATGGGAAAGAGAACGAAGAGAACAAGCGCGATACCGAGCACGACGAGACCGGTCCGCATGATCGCGTCGTCGCGACTCATCTCCTGCTTGAGCGGACGATCCGAGTGGACGGTCTCGGCGGTCATCTGTCGGCGCTCAGTTCTGGTCGGGTTGCTGCGGGAAGACGCGCAGGCGCTTGGGCGGCAATTGCACCACGATCGTCTTTCCGGCGGCGATATCCATGTCGCGTACGTCGTTCATCGAAAGATCGGCGGTGACATTCAGGCTGGTGCCCTCGGCATGCAGCACGGTGGTGAAATGATTGCCGACGAATTCCATGACGCCGACTCTCATGTCGAGACAGTTGCCCGCCTTCTGCTTGATGCCGCGGACCACGATGTCTTCCGGGCGAATGCAAACGGTGACCTTTCCGCCGGCCCCGAACCCGGTCGATTGAGCGAAAGAGAGCTTCGCTCCCATGAGGTCGACGCTGTGTTCATTGATGAGTTGGCCCGCAAGGAAATTCATGCGCCCGACGAAATCGGCGACAAAGGGCGATGCCGGCCGCGCGTAGATTTCTCCCGGCGTGCCGACCTGTTCGATATTGCCCTTGCTCATAACGACGATCCGATCGGACATGGTGAGCGCTTCCTCCTGGTCGTGCGTCACCATGATGGTGGTGATGCCGAGACGTTGCTGGAGATCACGGATTTCGCCGCGCAAGCGCGCCCTCACCCGAGCGTCGAGCGCGGATAGGGGTTCATCGAGAAGCAGGAGTCCCGGCGACAAAGCCAGCGCCCGCGCCAAAGCGACGCGCTGCTGCTGGCCGCCCGAGAGCTGAGCCGGATATTTGTCGATCTGATCGGAGAGGCCGACGAGAACGAGAAGCTCCTTGACCCGCTCCCGGATCTCGCTCCGCGGGCGTCCTTCGCTGGCCAGGCCATAGGCGACGTTGCTGGCGATGGATAGATTGGGGAACAAGGCATAGGACTGGAAAACAATTCCGAAATCACGCGACGTCACGGGCAGCCGCGAAATGTCTTTGCCCTCCTGATGAATAATCCCGGTGGTCTGGATATCGAGGCCGGAAATGCAGCGCAGCAAGGTCGTCTTGCCGCAGCCCGAGGGACCGAGGAAGGAAATGAACTCGCCCTTGTAGATGTCTAGATTGACCTTGTTGAGGGCGGTGAAATTGCCGAAGCGTTTGATGACGTCGCGGATCGACAAATAAGGCGTCGCGGTCTTGTCGCCATCAACACGCGCGGGCTGGTGATTCATCGCCGGTCCTCGCCGAAATGAGTAGGGGAGTGCTCAGCGCACTCCCCTCGATCGGGATCAGGACTTCGGCTCGGACTTGCCGTCGTAGCGCTTCGCCCATTCGGCCAGGATGCGGTCCCGATTGGCAGCAGCCCAGGTGAAGTCGTTCTTGATCAGAAGGCCCTCGATATTGGCATTGATCTGATCGAGGGGCTTGGCAACGCCCGGCATGGCGACGATGGCGTAGGATTTGGCATAGAGCTCGTTGGCTTCCTTGGTCACCGACCAGTCGATCAGCTTCTTCACATCGTCGAGATGCGGCGTGGTGGCCATGATGCCTGAGGCTTCCATGTCCCAGCCCAGGCCTTCTTTCGGCAGCACGATCTCGATGGGCGCGCCCGCCTTCTTGCTCTGATTGGCGCGATATTCGAAGGAAAGCCCGATCGCATATTCGCCAGCCGCCGCCTGCTTGCAGGGCTTCGAGCCCGAATGCGTATAAGCGGCGATATTCTCATGCAGGCGGTCCATATAGGCCCAGCCCTTTTCCTCGCCAAAGAGCTGCAGCCAGGCGGACACCATGAGGTAGCCGGTGCCGGAGGAAGCGGGATTCGGCATCGTGATCTGGCCTTTGTATTCGGGCTTGGTCAGGTCCTCCCAGGAGGTGGGAGCGGGGAGCTTCTTGGCTTCGGCCTCGACCGTGTTGAAGCAAAGGGCGGATGACCAGACGTCCATGCCAACCCATTTCGGCGGATTGGCGCTATCGCGATAGCTTGCCGAAATGCCGTCGACTCCCTTGGGCGAATATCCCTGCAGCATGCCCTCCTTGTCGAGTAGCATCAGCGACGTCGCGGCGAGGCCCATGACTACATCGGCTACAGGTGCGGATTTCTCGGCCATGAGCTTGGCGGTGACGACGCCGGTCGAATCGCGCACCCAGTTGATCATGGTGCCGGGATTGGCAGATTCGAAGGCTTCCTTGTAGTCCTTCAGTTGATCGGCCTCGAGGGCGGTGTAGACGGTGATCTCCCCGGCGTGAAGGCCGAGCGTCCCGAGCGACATGAAAGCGGTGGCAGCAAGCAGACGGCGCAGCATGATGATCCCCTTGGTTTGACGAGCCTTCCCCGGCCCTTTGACCCAGGGTCTAGTCCCGCTATGTGTCGGAGAGGTTACGGTTTTATGACGACCGAATTAACAAAGCTGCGCGATCAGGACGAGATTACGGTGTCGCCGTGTTCGGCTGCCCGGGGGCTGCGGCGACCGCTGCTTCGCGGTTGATGCATTTGATCTGGCGGAAGATCTGCGACTTGTCGGCCGTCCGCAGCCGCTCGAACGTCAAAGCCTCGGCAAATCCGTTGTCGCGGCACCAGGCATCCGCCGTCGGCTTGCCGCAGCTCGCGCGGTCCGCCATGCACAGCGCCACGGGCCTACCGAAGACAGCGGGGTTGAAGAAGCTGCGGGTCGTTTCGGCCTTGGCCGGGGGCATGGACAAGGTCAGGGCGGCGGCGATCAAAAAGGCTAAGCGGACATACATGTGCTCAACTCCAGAAGTGACGCATTTGCCACAGCGGCATGAAAATGACGCTGAACAGGTCATTCATCCGTCGTTCATCGTTGACGAAATGCCGGAGAGGCGGCGATGACTAGGACACGGATGGACGTGGGGGGTGGCTCATGGCTCTTAAACTTGGTGTTGCCGCAATCGTTGCGATCGCTGCGCTAGCTGCGGCATCTTCACCCGCTTTGGCCGAGAGCGACCGCGGCGCCTATTCGGCAGTGAAGGCCAACTTCGCCGGCGCGGCCTATTCCTACGAGATCAATCCGCGCTTCAAGCGCAAGGAAGTCGCCTATTCCTCGGGCGAGCGGCCGGGCACGATCGTCATCGAGACCCGCAAGAGATTCCTCTATCTGGTGCTCGCGAATGGCAAGGCATTGCGCTACGGCATCGGGGTCGGCCGCTCCGGCTTCATCTGGAAAGGCACCGAGCACATCAGCCGGAAGGCCGAATGGCCTGACTGGCATCCGCCTGCGGAGATGATGCAACGCCAGCCGGATCTTCCCGAATTCATGGAAGGCGGGCCAGACAACCCGCTGGGCGCGAGAGCGCTTTATCTCGGGGCCAGCGAGTACCGTATCCACGGCACCTCGCAGCCTTGGACCATCGGCCGCGCCGTCTCCTCGGGCTGCATCCGCCTCACCAATGACGATGTGGTCGATCTCTACGGCCGTACCAAAGTGGGCGCCAAGGTCATCGTGAACTGAACGCCTTTTCCAGCACGGTGAACAGCCGCGCCGAGCGCGACTGCGCCACGTTGAAGCGCATGTAATTTCCCGCCGATCGGGTCGCGCTGGCCAACTGCAATTGCTGCAACCGTGTTCGACTGATTCTGGCGCCTCTCCTGCTGCAGGAGCAAGTGAGCCTCGCCATGCTGGTCATGACCGTGGGGAATGTCGCCGGCGTCGCCGGGGCCAGGAAATTCGCCTGATCAGGCCTCGAAGCAGCCCGGATGCGAGCAGGGTGCCAGGGTCACCGGGTGACGGAGCGGCCAGGCCTGATTCTTGTTCATGACCGTGATGTTGGCCTCCTTGACCCTGGCGCGCAAATAGGCGCGGTTGTCACTGGCCAAGGCTCCGGCATTGAGCAGGAAACCAGCCAGGAGGGCTGTGGCGACAAGGGTTCTCATAAAAGCCTCTACAGCACTAACAATAGACTGTGCGCTGCATGCCACAGAGCCGTCGAACCCGGCCTGAATAAGCCGTTCATCTGCCGTTCATCTGGGAAATATCCGTGTCGCGGCAACAAAAAAGGCCCCCTTTGAGGGGGCCTTGAGTTGAGCGGCTCTATAGGGGGGATCGGGGGACAGCGAGCCGCTGGGGAGGAAGGTTCCGGAAAGCAGGTACGATGTCTGCGAGAGGGGCGGGTGTTAGACCGCGCAACCGCTTCCCGGAATTGGGAAAAGTCATTTCAACGAGACTCGGGACGGCCACGGCGGTCGCATCCGACAGCTGAGCTGCAGGGGCCGGGCATCTTCGCATTTCGTCCTCCAAAGTGAGTCTCCTAACCTGCAGTTGAAAGTAGTGGACGGCGCCGTAATCGAGCCTGAACGGTCCGTTCATCCTGCGTTTAAATTTTTCAACGCAACGTCAACTTGTATTCTGGCGTCGAGTGCAATTGCTGCGTCCAGATGGCTCTCCATGTCATGAGCGACCTGATCTAGTCTCGCCGTCCCGAAGCGAGAGGTGCACATGGCGGATGAACTCAACTGGCTGAGCGCGGCGAAGCTCGTCAAGGCTTACAAGCAGAAGACGCTCTCGCCTGTCGAAGTGGTCCGCGCCTCGCTCGATCAGATCGCCCGGCATGATTCCAAGCTCAATGCGATGTGCCTCGTCGATGAGACGAAGGCCCTCAAGCAGGCCAAGGCCAGCGAAGGGCGCTGGCACAAGCGCAAGCCGCTCGGCGCCGTCGATGGCGTGCCGGCATTGGTCAAGGATCTTATCCTCGTCAAGGGCTGGCCGACCTTGCGCGGCTCGAAGACGATCGACCGCAACCAGGCCTGGGACCAGGACGGACCTTCTGTCGCCCGGCTGCGCGAAACGGGCGCAGTCCTCCTCGGTCTCACGACGACGCCCGAATTCGGCTGGAAGGGCGTCACCGATTCCCCGCTCACGGGCATCACGCGCAACCCCTGGGACCTGACGAAGACGCCCGGGCGGCTCTTCGGGCGGCTCCTCCGCCGCGGTCGCCGCCGGGCTATGCGCCTCTGGCGCTCGGCACCGATGGCGGCGGCTCGATCCGCATTCCGGCCGGCTTCTCCGGCATCTTCGGTCTCAAACCGTCATTCGGCCGCGTGCCGGCATGGCCGCTCTCGCCCTTTGGCACGGTTGCTCATATCGGGCCGATGACGCGCAGTGTCGAGGATGCGGCGCTCATGCTGAATGTCATCGCCAAGCCCGATGTGCGCGACTGGCATTCGCTGCCCTATGATGAGCGCGACTACATGAAAGGTCTCGGCAAGGGCATCAAGGGCCTGCGCATCGCGTTCAGCCCGGCGCTCGGCCATGCCGAGGTCGATCCCGAGGTTGCCGATGGCGTGAGGAAGGCAGTCACAGTGCTGCGCAGGCTCGGCGCCAAGGTCGACACGATCGATCCGGGCTTTGCTGATCCTGGGCCCATCTTCCGCGTCCTGTGGTGGTCGGGCGCGCGCGCTTTGCTCGGCGCGCTTGCCCGAGGAGAAGAAGGCCTTGCTCGATCCCGACCTTGCCGACGTGCTGAGGCAATCGCTCGAGATAACGCCGGAAGACTATTTCGATGCGGTCAAGGCGCGCGGCGCGCTCGGCACCCAGATGCGCCAGTTCATGGAGAAATACGATCTCCTGGTGACGCCTACTTTGCCCGATCCCGGCCTTTGAGGCCGGCAAGTTGTCGCCCGATGAGGATGGCACCGGCAAATGGGTGAACTGGACGCCGTTCAGCTATCCCTTCAATTTGACCCAGCAGCCGGCGGCGAGCGTGCCCTGCGGCTTCACCAGGGCGGGATTGCCGATCGGGCTTCATGTCATCGGCCGGATGTTCGATGATGCGGGCGTGTTGCGCGCCGCCCATGCCTATGAGCAAGCCTGTGAGTGGCAGCAAGCGGCGCCCGCCAATCAACGGCGCCAGCAAGGCGTGAAGGCCGATACGCGGCAAAGCGGTTAGTCGCGGTCGAGATAGCGCAGGAACAGCCAGGTGCCGATGGAGGAGGCGACAGCCAAAGCGGCCGCGAGCCAGAAGCCGTAGTGCACACCTGTCCAGGGAATGCCTTCGAGATTCATGCCGAAGAGGCCGGCGATCAGAGCCGCCGGCAGGAACAGAGCGGTCAGGACCGAAAGCCGGTAAAGCTGGCGGTTGGTCTCCGAAGCGAGCTTGGCGTCGATCTCGTCATGAAAAAGCCTGGCGCGCTGCTCGATGTGTCGAATTCCTGATCGAGTGAAGGTGAAGATCGAGGAGCTCGGAAAGATCGGCCGGGAAAGGCAGGGCCGCGCGCGAGCCGTATCCGCCAGCACGCGCCTAGGCTCCGCTGCTGGCGATGCAGCATGGCGGCTTCGCGGCGCACGATCACGGCACGACGGCGCTCGTCGCTGACGCGCTCGTCGAGAACGCGGTCCTCGATGAGCTCGATCTCAGCGGCAAGATCGTGCAGCACCGCTTCGATGCCTTGCGCGTAGTGGGCAAAGAACGCGAGCAGCAATTGCGGCGGCGAGGCGATGCGACGGCCGCATCGAGCTGTCGGCGGATGAGTTCGGCGACTGCGGACCGGCTTGGCGCGCAAGGTTACGAGCAGGTTCTCGCCCAGGAGGAAATGCAGGCGGCAAAGTTCATGCGTCTCTCCTTCGAAGTCGCGACGCAGCTCGGCGACGCTGCCGACTGTCTCCGCACCGAAGCTGTCGATGACCTGATAGGAAGGGATATGCTCGATGAAATCGATGGCCAGGGCCGAGAACCGGCCCGAGCTCGCCAGCCAGCGGGCGCAGCGCTGGTCGACGAAATTGAGATGGAGCCACAGCCATTCGCCTTGGGCTTGCAGGTGAGGCGCGGATCGACGTCTTTCTCGCGGAGCCTGATCGCCGACGCCGTCCACGCCGAAGCGATAGGCACAGACGAAACCCGGTACGTCGTCAAGGCGAGACAATATGCGACACGGCATCGGGCATGGCCTCTGAAGGGCATGCGGATGTGACAGTTGTGTGAATGCCGGATTCGCTCGGCTTAGTCCGAGCTCCATGGCTGAATGGCCGGGTTTGTCCAGAGTTCAAACAGAAATCAAAGGCTTAGAAAAACGATCTCATGGCGATGCTCGATTTCTATATCTGCTCAGTCGGCGCTCGCTGACTGCACGGGAGTTCCGCTCAGCCCTTCGCCTTGTCCATCTGCTCGACGAAGCGCTTGAACAGATAGTGGCTGTCCTGCGGGCCGGGCGAGGCTTCGGGTGATACTGCACCGAGAAGACCGGCTTGCCTTCGAGCGGCGATGCCGCAATTGGAGCCGTCGAACAGCGAGACATGGGTCTCGACGACGCCTTTGGGCAGTGTCTCGCGATCGACGGTGAAGCCGTGGTTCATCGAGGTGATCTCGACCTTGCCGGTGGTGAAATCCTTGACCGGATGATTGGCGCCGTGATGGCCCTGATGCATCTTGCTGCGTCTTGGCGCCGAGCGCCAGCGCCAGCATCTGGTGGCCGAGGCAGATGCCGAAGACGGGCTTGCCGGAGGCGACGAGCTTCTTGATTTCGCGGCACCGCATATTCGCCGGTCGCCGCCGGATCGCCGGGGCCGTTCGACAGGAAGATGCCGTCCGGATTCATCGCCAGTATGTCTTCGGCGCTCGGCAGTGGCGGGAACCACCGTCACCTCGCAGCCGGCCGCAGTGAGGCAGCGCAGGATGTTGCGCTTGAGGCCATAGTCGACGGCGACGACCTTGTGGCCGGCGCCGATTGCGCCGGCCATAGCCCTTGTCCCAGTCCCAGGTCGTCTCGTCCCACTCCATGCGCTGGGTGAGCGAGACATCCTTGGCGAGGTCCATGCCGACGAGGCCCGGCCATTGCGGCGGCCTGCGCCTTGAGCTTCTTCGAGATCGAACTGGCCCTTGGCATGATGGGCGATGACGCCATTGGGCATGCCCTTCTCGCGGATGAGGTTGGTGAGCGCGCGCGTGTCGATGCCGGACAAGCCGATGATGCCGCGCGCCTTGAGCCATTGGCTGAAATGGCGGTGGCTGCGGTAATTGGCGGGATCGGTCACCGCCGCCTTGACGATGCAGCCGCGCACGCCCGATGTCGCGGCAAGATTGGTCGTCTCGATGTCGTCCTCATTGGTGCCGACATTGCCGATATGCGGGAAGGTGAAGGTGACGATCTGGCCGGCATAGGAGGGATCGGTCAGGATCTCCTGATAGCCGGTCATCGCGGTGTTGAAGCACACTTCGCCCACCGCCTCGCCTTCGGCGCCAAAGCCCTGGCCTTCGATCACGGTGCCGTCGGCAAGGACCAGAAGCCCGGTCACGCGCGGCGCTTCCCAGTCGGAAAAGCGGGGCGCGCGGATTCTTGGCCGCGCTCGGCTTCGCCGGCCGGGCAGGGGCTTTCTTTGGCCATGGGAATCTGTCTCCTTGAATTGGCGCTCTCTTATGGGGCCGCTTCCGGCCCGTCAAGGTTGCGCTGTGCGCCGATGCGGGCGTATTAGCACGCCGCATTTCAGCGAAAGGATAAGAGTCCATGGGACTTCGCGATCAAGATCAATGACAGCCTCAAGGAGGCGATGAAAGCCGGCGACAAGCGGCGGGTCTCGACGCTCAGGCTCATCAATTCCGCCATCAAGGACCGCGACATCCAGAACCGCACCGCGGGTCCCGATGCCGGGGTGAGCGACGCGCAGATCGTCGAGGTCCTGGCCAAGATGGTGAAGCAGCGCCAGGAAAGCCTTGAAATCTATGAGAAGGCCGGGCGCGCCGAGCTTGCCGCCGCAGGAGCGCGAGGAGATCGCAGATCATCCAGAGCTTCATGCCGAAGCAGCTTTCGGAAGAGGAAGTGAAGTCGGTCATCGCCGCGATCATCAAGGATGTCGGCGCCACCTCGGTCAAGGACATGGGCAAGGTCATGGGTGCGCTCAAGGCGAAATATTCCGGGCAGATGGATTTCGCCAAGGCCGGGGCGGTGATCAAGGGCCTGCTCGGCGCCTGAGCTATGTTCTTGCCCGCCACGCGCCAACAGGGGCGCCTCGGGTAGCCGCAAGCCGCCGCCGGCCTCAGTGCAGGTCGCCGCCGCGACCTGCATCGCTTCCGAAAGGCAATGCCGCCACGCTTCGGCGCTTTTCGGCAAGACTTGCCGCAGAATGAAGGCGATCACCGTAGCGAGTGTCGCATCGCCGGCGCCCATCGTATCGACAATCGGACGGGCCGCGTGGGCAATGCCGACGGAAACGGTCGCGCCTGATCTGGTGTGAAGACTGGCGCGCCCGCTTCCATGAGTGAGAAGCATGGTCTCGACAGGGCACAGCTCGCGGGCCGTTGCGATAGCCGAAATGCCGACGCGTTTCAGCACCGGCGTGCCGATCTCGATGATGCCTGCGAAAGGCTTCACCTGCGGCAGGAGAGCGAGGTGCTCCGGCTTGTCGAAGGCGATTTGCAGGAGCACGGTCGTGTCTTAACTGTTGCGAAGTAGATTTCCCCTCTCACCTGCGAGTTGAACGGCGACTTCGCAGGTGAGAAGGATGGATCACACGACCTTGGTCGTTACCTGGACATTGCCCTTGGTGGCGTGGCTATAGGGACACACCACATGGGCCTTCTTGACGATGTCCTCGGCCTTGGCCTTGTCGACGCCGGGCAAGCTCACCTCGAGCGCCACGGTGAGCCCGAAGCCCTGCTTGTCGTCGCGCTCGCCAATGCCGACATTGGCCGACACCTTGGCGTCGTCGGAAATCTTGATCTTCTCCTTGCCGGCGACGAATTTGATGGCGCCCAGATAGCAGGCGGAATAGGCGACCGAGAACAGTTGCTCGGGATTCGTCCCGTTGCCCGTGCCGCCCATTTCCTTGGGCACTGACAATGTGACGTCGACCTTGCCGTCATCGGTGCGGCCTTTGCCGTCGCGTCCGCCGGTTGCGCTTCCATGTGCGGTATAAGCAACTTTCATCTGACAAGCCTCCTTGATTTGATGGATGGAACTATCTCATGCCGTCTGCGGCTCGCAATCGCAACACCTGCCGCCACGACAGCCATGCCGAGCCAGGCCAGCGGCGACATCGCCTCGCCAAGGATCGGCCAGGCAATCGAGGCGGCCACCGGCGGCACCAGATAGAACAGCGACGAGACGCGCGACACCTCGCCCAAGCGGATCATCGCCAGCAGCAAGGTCATCGAGATCAATGAATTGCCGATGACGAGATAGGCGAGCGCCGCCAGAAATTCGGCGAGTCCAGTCGACATTAGCGTTTCGGTCAAGAGTGTCAAGGGCAAGGTGCCGATGAGACCGGCCGCATATTGGATCATGTTTGACACGATCGGATGATGGTTGCTGCCGAAAGCGCTTCTCCCACAGCGTGCCGGCCGTGATGCCGAGTAAGCCGCCAATGGCGCAGAGGACGCCGAATGTCGTCTCGGCCGCGATCGAGGATTGGGCGAGGATCACGATCGCCGCGCCGCCGAGACCCAGGACGAGGCCGAGCCAGCGCAAGGCGCCGACGCGCTCGCGGCGAAATAAGGCGCAATCAGGCCGACCAGGATCGGCTGCAGGCAGACGATGATGGCGACGGTGCCGGCCGAGGCGCCGGCTTTGAAGGCGATGATAGCACAGGCCGAAATAGACGCCCTGGATGAGGAAGCCGACGATCGCGACATGCAGCCATTGCGCGCAGGCTATGCGGCCAGCGCGGCCGCATGATGACAGCAAAGGGAAGGAGGATGACGAGGACGATGGCATAGCGCAGAGCGAGGAAGGTCAAGGGCTCGGCATGCTTGATGCCGAGCTTGGCGATGCTGAAGCCGCCCGACCACAGGATGAGAAAGATGGCAGGCGCCAGCATGAGCCAGAGCGGGCGGCCGCGACGGCGGTGATTTGCCACGGTCATTGAGCGCGGCGTTTTCACGGCGATGCAGTCGGCATAGACACCGTTCGAATACTCCACCGACTGGAGATGGAAACCCGCCTGTTTGATGAGGCCCTCCATGATCCAGCCATAGGTGCTGTGCTCATCGCGCAGATGGCAGGCGACCGTGGCGCGGTCGTAGCTCGTGTTCTCCAGCATCCAGGCGATCCAGGCTTCGGCGATCTGCGGGCAGTTCGGCATGATGTCGCAGGAAAAGACGACATCGCGGATGAGATGAAGCTTGTCGCGCCGGGCTTGAGCGCCCGTGCCATGCGGTCGAGCGCCACACCTTTCCACTGATCGGGCAGATGATGCAGCGCGAATTTCGTGGTGATCAGCATCGAGGCTCGAATCCGGCAGCGTGAAAGACAGGAAGCCCGCATGCTGCGTCACGACATTGGCAAGTCCTGACGCATCGGCGCGGCGCCTGGCGGCAGCGAGCATGAGCCCGGAAACGTCGATGGCGTGGACGGTGCGGCACAACTCAGCCGCCGCGCACGCGAGGAGGCCGGTGCCGCAGCCCAATCGGCAAGCATGTCTGTGGTCTTGAGCCCGAGCTTTGCGAGAAGCACCCTGTCCTTGGTCCGGTCGTCATTCTGCCGCTTATCATAGGTCGCGACTTCGCCTGCGTCGGCGAAATCGGTGCCGACCTGCTTCAGATCGTCATAATACCAGTCGGGTCTCTCCATGCCCGATGGTCGCAGACCGGCCGCAGGCGCGCCAGCGCCGAGCCTGAGCGGATACCATGCAACGGGCGCATGGCGCTGTTCAGTTTCGCCCGCAAGCGAAGCACGGTGGCGAGAGGGAGGCGGTGGAAAAGGCGAGGCCCTGCGATTGTCAGGATCAATCGCTAAGGCGGCGCAGGTCGCGCTGCTGGCGCCGGCGCATTGGCTGATTCTATCAGGACCACACAGCAATACTGCCGACAATTCCTGAGCCACGACGCTAGTAAATATGCAGCTTTTCCAGGAGCGCGAACGTGTCGTCGAGAGTCTCGAACAAATCCTTGTTATGTTTGATCATCTTGCTGCGCATGTAGACGCGCAGCCACTGCTTGTACATGTAGACCTCGTAGCGGTTGAATGTTTCCTGCAGAAGCTGGTCGCGCTGGCCGAGAAGTCCCGCCAGAAACATTGCACACTCGAAGCCCAGCGAGATCGACTGAAAGTACGGCGAGCCAATAGCCGAGTCACCAGCCAGGAAAACCGGTGAGCGCCTAAACGGGTGGTCCGCAACTCCGGGTGCATGCCATTTGCGGCTGGTCACATTGCGCGCGCGGTAGAGGTCCAGGGGTATGCGGATGATTTCGAGTTCGCCAAGTATCTCGCCCCCGATTTCATGCTTGATCCGATCCATAAAGCGATCCATCGACTGAGCAACGCCGGACAAATTGTCACGAAGCCACTGGCCGTCAAACCGCGGCGGCATCGCCTCATATTCCGCCTGGGTGATGTTGACGATTTCGGTTATGTGGCTGACGCCCTTATCGAAGAATGTGCGATGGACTGCCGGGATGAACTTGTAACGCTCGTTTTCCGCGTTCTTGTAGTATTTGCAATATTCGTCGCAGACATATGTCTGGCTGTACAGGAAGGTGATGACAAGCGCGTATTCGAGGCGGATCTTGAAGATGTTGGGATCCTCGACCGCAGGTTCGAGGTGATCTCGAAGCAGTGAGTTGCTGCCCGTGCAGTCGATCACGATATCTTCCGGCGCCAGCATCGCAATCATGTCCTCAACCGCGACTTCCACCGCAATTCGCTCAACAGAATTTGTCCCGCGCTCATCGATAAGGTCGCTGAGAGCGCGTTCAATGGCGTTGAGCGGGCAGAATCCCTGCGTCCAGTCGCGCAGAAGAATCATCAGGTCCGAGGGGATCGAACGCCTGAACGCAAGGCTCTCAGCAAGCTCCGTTCGATCGAAGACGGCCCCGATATTTTCCTCATCGATGTAGTCGATGCAGTAGCTCTCGATGGAATCCGCAACGAGATAGGGATCGAGCTTAACCATTCGGGTACGGGTGTATTTGCGCCGCTTCTCATAAAGGCGGATGGAGAAAACATCCATCGTCTGGAGCAGCGCCGTCAGAATGAGGCCGACGGGGCCCCCACCCATGACATGGACCCGGCGCCGTGGTAGTGAGGTTTCGGGCGACATTCGAGTTCTCCAGCGCAAACGGGCTGCATCGAGGCGCCGGGGACGCTGGGCGCGTTTCATGTCCGTCGCCTCTTTCCACAAGTTGACAGAGTTTGAAGAGGCAGTACAGACTAGAGTTGAAGAGGCAATCCAGACCATACGCGTGATAGTCAGTGCCCCGCGAACGTGGCGACCCTTTGGACGTGCCAACGGTTTGCCGATAGGCGGCTGCGCTGCGGGAGATACGGCAGGTCGACATTGCCTTGCATTCCGCGCGTCTTCGACGCGCCGCGGTGTCGATGCGGCGCCTCGGATGGCGTTCAGCACTTCGAGGAAGGCAGCTATGGCGACCAGCGTTGAACAGTCCGAAGAACGCCTTCCTGTCTTCGAGTTGAGCTATTGCGACAGCATAACCGCCCAAGCGCAGCAGGTCAGATCGCGGCAGGGCAAGATTTTTCTGCGCTTGGCGAATGGCGCCGCATTGCAGTGGATAAGCCTCCGGATTGTTTCTTCCGCAATACCTCTCAAACTGAAATACAAATGCTCGTACAAACCGAAAGACTCTGGAGCCGATGCTGTCGGTGAGGCCTTGGAGGGCGACAGATGTCCGCAGGAAGACGCTCTCTACATCAAGAAGATCGCGTTCATGTCCAAGATATACTATCGGTGCTGGCTGGCGCGCGACCAACGCCCGGAGGAGCTTGAACAAAAATCCGCCGGGATGTTCTGGTGCTACAACGGCCAATTCTGCGGAACTGAGGAAGACGACCGCTGGATCACGGCCCTGGAAATCAAGATGCCGCCGCTTATCAACCGAACACAGCTGTCTCGATAGGTTGTCCATAGCCCTGGTCGAGCAAGCAGCGCCTCTCCAAAGACAGAACAGATTCGGCATGAACCAGGACGATCGCGTTGAGGTGCCGCATTCATGATGTGAAGGAAGAGACCGATTGTGGTGACAGCAGTCGAACGGATTTATGATCTCGACGGGGGCATTGCGGAAGTTGCCGACGCCTCCATCTATTCACCCGGCATAGATGTCGGCAAACTTTTGAGCCTCAGCTGCAACGCCTATCTCATTCGCCGCGCCGGCCAGTGGATCCTGTGGGACACCGGCATCGACGATGAGCTTGAGAAGGTGCCGGGCGGCGAGATCATTGCCCATGGCATTCGCGGCGTTGTGAAGCGAACGCTCGCCTCGCAGTTGGCCGAAATCGGTGTCGATCCTGGCGACGTCAGCATGCTGATCCTGTCTCATGCTCATTTCGATCACGTCGGAAACACGCGGCTGTTTCCGAAGGCAAAGTGGGCCGTGCAGCGAAGGGAATATGATGCGATGTTCGGTCCCGACTTTGCCGACCACGGCTTTTCCCCTGAGCTTTACAATACGCTCCGCGACAATCCGACCGAGGTCGTCGATGGCGACCATGACGTGTTCGGCGATGGATCGATCCGCCTCGTCGCGACGCCGGGGCACACGCCGGGCCACTCGTCGCTGGCGGTTCGCCTGCCCAAATCGGGCACGATCATACTGAGCGGCGATGTCGCGCATTTCGAGAGGAACTTCGTCCATCGGCGCGTGCCGGTCTTCAACTTCGACGCCGGACAGACCAAGGCGTCCATGGACAAGGTCGATCGGATCCTCAAATCCGAAGGAGCGCAGCTGTGGATCAATCATGACACTGAGCAATGCGCGACTATTCCGCATGCGCCGCAATGGATCGAATAAGACCGGTGCTACCCTATAAATCTTGAGAATTCAGCGGGGTGGTTCACTATATAGTCGCTTGAATATGGAGCCTTGGCCATGACCCCCTTCGATCTTGCCATTTCGATCGCGCTCGGGATCGGGCTTGCGGCGGCTGTGGGATTCAGGGTCTTCCTGCCGCTCCTCATCACCAGCATCGCGACCTATGGCGGCTACATCCCGGTAAGCGAGGGCTTCGCCTGGATCGGCACGCCCGCCGCGGTCATCATGCTGGGCGTCGCGGCTCTGGCCGAGGTGCTGGCCTATTACATACCGGGCGTCGACAATTTGCTCGATACGATAGCCACGCCAGCTGCGCTCATCGCCGGGACGCTGGTCTCGGCCGCGGTGATGGCCGACC
Source organism: uncultured Alphaproteobacteria bacterium (assembly GCA_963841765.1). Taxonomy (GTDB): domain Bacteria; phylum Pseudomonadota; class Alphaproteobacteria; order Rhizobiales; family Aestuariivirgaceae; genus Taklimakanibacter. Next base: position 51,554 of record CAWJDZ010000036.1, on the reverse strand, counting down.
TGCCGCCGCTTATGAAATGGACGGCCGCGGTCATCGCGGGCGGGGGTGCTGCGGGCATCACCCAGGGCGTCACCACCCTGATCCGGGCGAATTCGACCATGCTCACCGGCGGGTTGGGCAATCCGGTCATCGCGACGGGCGAGCTTGGCGGCGCGACCATTATCTCTCTCCTCGCGCTCTCAGTGCCCTTCGTCGCGGTCGGTCTGGTCGTCCTCTTCTGCTGGCTCGCGGTCCGTACGATCCGGCGGCTGTTGCGGCAGCCGCCCAAACCCGAGAGCCAAAAGACGGGTTAGGAGATTTTCTCCTTTTGTTCGCCGCGTTTCTCTGATTTTTGTTCATGACTGATTCTTGCGGGGAGTTCGCTCGCCGCTTTTGTGGTTGTTAGGTCAGATCATGAGATTCCCGCCCACTTTCCTGGATGAGATTCGCGCTCGCGTGCCGGCCTCATCCGTTGTGGGCAAACAGGTGCAATGGGACCGGCGCAAATCCAATCCGGGACGCGGCGATTTCTGGGCCTGCTGCCCCTTCCACAATGAGAAGACGCCGTCCTTCCATGTCGATGATCGCAAAGGCCGCTATCACTGCTTCGGCTGCAAGGTCTCGGGCGACATCTTCACCTTCCTGGTCGAGAAGGAAGGACTGGCTTTCCCGGAAGCCGTCGAGCGGCTGGCCCAGGAAGCGGGCCTGCCGATGCCGCAGTCCTTCCGAAGAGGACGAGCGGCGCGAGAAGCTGCGCACCACGCTCTATGACGTGATGGAGCTCGCGGCCAAATTCTTCGAAGAGATGCTGCAGTCGGCCGAGGGCGCCAAGGCGCGGGGCTATCTCGCCGATCGCGGGCTCTCGGTGACCGATCCAGCAGGAATTCCGGCTGGGCTACGCGCCTGACGATCGTTCGGCCTTGCGCACGATCTTGCGGACAAAGGCGTCACCGTCGAGCAGATGGCCGAAGCGGGGCTTGTGATCACCGGCGAGACATTCCCGTCGCCTATGACCGGTTCCGCGACCGGGTGATGTTCCCGATCCGCGATCCGCGCGGAAGGGTGATCGCCTTTGGCGGCCGGGCCTCGTCCAAGGATGCGCTCGCCAAATATCTGAACTCGCCGGAGACGCCGCTCTTCCACAAGGGCCGCATCCTCTACAATCTCGACAAGGCGCGGGGGCCCGCGCATGAGGCGGGCGAGATCATTGCGGTCGAAGGCTATATGGATGCGATCGCCATGCATCGCGCGGGCCTCGGCCATGCGGTGGCGCCGCTCGGCACGGCGCTTGACCAGCGACCAACTCGCGCTGTTGTGGCGCATCGCGCCTGAGCCGACGCTCTGTTTCGACGGCGATGAGGCCGGGCTCAAGGCCGCCTATCGCGCGCTCGATCTCGCTTTGCCGTTGCTCAAGCCCGGCCATTCGCTCAAATTCGCGCTGCTGCCGGAAGGCCAGGACCCGGACGATCTCCTGAAGACGGAAGGGCCCGAAGCGGTGAAGGCGGTGATCGCTGATGCGCGGCCGCTCGCCGACATGTTGTGGACGCGCGAGGCCGGGCAGGCCCGCATCGACACGCCGGACGGGCGGGCCTGTTCGAGGTGCGGCTTTCCGAGCCTGGTGCGCGAGATCGGCGATGAGACCGTGCGGCGCTATTATGCGGAAGACTTCAAGGCGCCGGCTCGGCCGGCATCTGGCACCGCAGGGCGGGCCGTCGCTGCGCAGTTTCGGCCGTGGCCGGACCGGCTTTTCGCCCGGCCAAGCCGATGGTCAAGGCAAGGCGCGGCCCGCCGGGCCCGGCCCCTGCCGCATGACTATTCGGCGCCGCCAAGTCGAGGCGCTCCGGGCCAGTCCCCTGGCGCAGCGCAGCCGCCAGCACGAGCAGGAGCGCCGGCGAGCGGCTGATTACTCCTCGCCGTCATCAACCACCCCGAGCTTCTGCATGATTTTCTGGACGATTTTGCCGCAGCGGAGTTCACCTCCCGCGAGCTTGACTCGCTCCGGCGCGCAAATCATAGATATCGCCGCCTTGGCGGAAGGCCTTGACGGATCGGCCATTAAGGACCACTTGAACGATCGAGGCTTTGGGCCGCTTTTGGCCCGCCTCGAAAGCCAGGCGATACGTCTGAACGAATGGTTCCTGGACCCCGGTGCTGCGTCTGCGGACGCCCGGACAGGCCTTCGTCAGATGTTCGCCCTGCACAGGAAAAGCGTTACTCTGGATCGGGAGCTCAAGGCGGCCGAGGCCGCATTCGCCGCCGATCCGACGGAGGAAAATCTGGCCGTGCTCAACCAGATCCGCGAAGAGCTTGCTTCCCATGCGGGCTCGGAAGCCCAGATCGAGGGCTTCGGCGAGGCCTCGGGCGGGCGGTGACCGTTTCCTGACGTCTAGGGCTAGTATGGTTAAGAGCGGGTTAAGCGCCCGGATAAGCTGCGGCGCGATGACCACCGCAATATTGGCCCTACGAGGGTGCACCGACCGACCGACAATAAGGATATGACGACGCATGGCACGAGCCCAGATGCGCGAACCGCAGACCGAAGAGAACGAAGCCCCAGGCCGCCGCCGAAGAGCAGGAAGCGCCAGGAGACGCCAGGCGAAGGCCAGGATTCGCCCGTCCTCGATCTGACCGATGCGGCCGTCAAGCGGCATGATCAGGGCCGCCAAGCAGCGCGGCTATGTGACGCTCGACGAGCTCAATTCCGTCCTGCCCTCCGAGGAGACATCTCCGAGCAGATCGAGGACATCATGGCGATGCTCAACGACATGGGCATCACTGTCGTCGAGAGCGAGGAAGAGAGCCGAGACACGTCGCCAAGACGGCCAAGGAAGAGGAGGTCGAGCCCACCGAGAACCTGCCGCATCAAGGTCGAGGCCGAAAAGACGCCCGCCGACCGCACCGACGATCCGGTGCGCATGTATCTGCGCGAGATGGGCCAGGTCGAACTCCTGTCGCGCGAGGGCGAAATCGCCATCGCCAAGCGCATCGAGGCCGGCCGCGAGGCGATGATCCAGGGCCTGTGCGAAAGCCCGCTCACCTTCCAGGCGATCATCATCTGGCGCGACGAACTCAACGAAGGCAAGATCCTGCTCCGCGACATCATCGATCTCGAAGCGACCTATGCCGGCCCCGACGCCAAGAACAAGCAGCCGGTCGATGTCGGACGAGAAGCTCGCCGAGCCCAAGAAGCCCGAGCCGCATCAAGACCGAGCCCGACGCGACGAGCGCCGCGCCAGCCTGCCGCGCCGGCGACGATGAATATGGCGATGTGCTGTCGCCCGAGGATTTCGACAAGCCGGAGATCGAGGAGGAAGAGGACGACGAGGACGATGATCCGGGCGTCTCGCTCTCGGCCATGGAAGCCGAGCTCAAGCCGCAAGTGCTCGAGACCTTCGACCGCATCGCCAAGACATATAAGTCGCTGCGCAAGCTGCAAGACCAGGAAGTCGGCGACAAGACCGCGCTGTCGCCCTCGCAGGAGCGCCGCTACAAGAAACTGCGCGATGAGATCATCGTCGATGTGAAATCGCTGTCGCTCAACAATGCGCGCATCGAGGCGCTGGTCGACCAGCTCTATGACATCAACAAGCGGCTCAACTCGCTTGAAGGCCGGCTCATGCGGCTGGCCGAGACCTACAAGATTCCGCGCGAAGTGTTCCTGAAGGAATATCAGGGCGAGGAGCTGAACCAGGACTGGCTGCGGCGCGTCGGCGCGGCTCGCCAAGTTCGGCTGGAAGAAATTCGCCAATGACGAGAAGGAATCGATCCGCGTCATCCGCGACGAGATCCACGAGCTCGCCACCGCCACGGGCCTGCAGATCCCGGAATTCCGCCGCATCGTCGCCATGGTGCAGAAGGGCGAGCGCGAAGCGCGCATCGCCAAGAAGGAGATGGTCGAGGCCAACCTGCGTCTCGTGATCTCGATCGCCAAGAAATACACCAATCGCGGCCTGCAGTTCCTCGACCTCATCCAGGAAGGCAATATCGGCCTGATGAAGGCGGTCGACAAGTTCGAATATCGCCGCGGCTACAAGTTCTCGACCTACGCCACCTGGTGGATCAGGCAGGCGATCACCCGCTCGATCGCCGATCAGGCGCGCACCATCCGCATCCCGGTGCACATGATCGAGACGATCAACAAGATCGTGCGCACCTCGCGCCAGATGATGCATGAGATCGGCCGCGAGCCGACGCCGGAAGAGCTGGCCGAAAAGCTCTCCATGCCGCTCGAGAAAGTGCGCAAGGTGATGAAGATCGCCAAGGAGCCGATCTCGCTCGAAACGCCGGTCGGCGATGAGGAGGATTCGCATCTCGGCGACTTCATCGAGGACAAGAACGCGATCCTGCCGATCGATGCGGCGATCCAGGCCAATCTGCGCGAGACGACGACGCGGGTGCTGGCGTCGCTGACGCCGCGCGAGGAGCGCGTGCTGCGCATGCGCTTCGGCATCGGCATGAACACCGACCACACGCTCGAAGAAGTCGGCCAGCAGTTCTCGGTGACGCGCGAACGCATCCGCCAGATCGAGGCGAAGGCGCTGCGCAAGCTCAAGCATCCGAGCCGCAGCCGGAAGCTCAGGAGCTTTTTGGACAATTGATCAGAAAGAGGCTGGCATTTGCCGGCCTTTTTCATTTGAATGTGAGAGCTCCGGCATCCATGGGGTCGCATGAGATTGCGCGCCTTTGAGGGTGGTGATTGCAAGGAGCCAGCCAGTGGTCCAATCTGCGAGCCATAGACTGAAGAGGATCCCATGTCCTTTCTCAAATCACTGTTCGGCTTTGGCGGCAGCAAGGGGGAAGATGGCAGCGGCCCCGCCGCCACGGCCAAGGAAGCCGAGCATAAGGGCTTCATCATCCGTGCCACGCCCTACAAGGAGGGTGGCCAGTTCCAGACTGCCGGTACGATCGTGAAAGAAATCGGCGGCGAGATGAAGGAATACAAGTTTGTCCGCGCTGACCGGTTCTCGACGCTCGAGGAAGCGGCCGATCTTTCCTTGTCGAAAGGCCGCCAGATCATCGACGAGCAGGGCGAGAGGATGTTCGGCAACGGATAAGCGCGCAAACCTTTGACAGGACTGCGCAATGACAGGTTCCGCATTTCGAGAGGTTCATATGACTGCCCAACACTTTTCGCGCCTCGCCGCCGCCGTCTTCGCCATCATCGCGCTCCTGCAACTCCTGCGCGCCATCAGCGGCTTCGAGATCGCGGTGGGCGGCGAGATCATGCCCATCTGGCCGAGCTGGATCGCCGCGATCGTGGCTGGCTTCCTTGCGTATCTGGGCTTCACGGCTGGTGGGCGGCAGCCGGGTTGAGGCATTCTTAGTACACCCTCAGAACTCACGCCGCTTCGAGCGCGTGGCTGAGAGCGGCGCCGAGCTTCACCAGATTCATGTTGGTGAAATCCTTGGGCACTTCGGCGACCACCGCCTTGCGCAACTCGTCAGTCATCTCCTTGCGCAGGGCGCCGAGCGCGGTCGGCGCCGCAGCGACCACGAGGCTCGAGAAATTCTGCTGCCGCAGGTCCTCAGCGAGATCCGCCGCGACTTTGGCCATCAAGCGATCTTCTTCCTGCTGGTGGAAATCGGTCGGCTCCATTGCGGAGCGGCCCGGCCGCAGGCTGGTATGAGTGCGGCCAGGCTTGTCGGTGCCGATATCGCGTGTGGGCGGCGTGTCGCGTTCATAGGTGCGCAGCACGGTGAGCAATAAATTCTGTGCATCGCCGTCATTGCGCAGGACCAGGGTCCGCCCGCCATCGGTCACGACAATCCAGTCCTTGTGATTTACGCGATCGGCAACCATTCACATCCTCCGGCCGTTCAGCAAGAATTACATCCGTCATTCGGCAACGGTTTCCGGCATGCGTCAGTTCCAGGATGAGATCGGCATCTCCACGCGCGGACAGGCCCTTTATGAGTTCACCGGCGAAGCTCAGGATTTCGTAGGGCGGAGCGGCGTCGCCCTGGGTCAGCTGACGCTCTTCGTGCAGCACACTTGGCTTCGCTCCTGATTTAGGAGAATGCCGACACCGATGTGCGCCGCGACCTAGAGCAAATCCCGCCAAAGTTGAAGATTTTGGCGATAAGGATTTGCTCCAACATAATTGATTTGGCGCAAATCCTTATTGGCGAAGTGATTCCACTTCGCCGGGATGCGCGCTAATGGAATTCTTCCGCAGGGTCGCGCCGAAAAATGCTGGCTGGATCACCCATAGAAGCGAAGGCCCGGACGACATGCCGGCTCACATCAGAACGGCCCTCACGCAGGTGTCGCTCACTATTCCCGTTGTGGGTGGGCAACTCGCTCTTGGAACCTGGCAGGGCATCTATCTGTTTGAGCACCGTGCCGGGCCGCACGGGCGCAAGGTCATGTTGCATCTCATCGGCGAGTAACTCAGGCGGCGAGAGACGAGCGTTCCGCCTCGCGCGCAATGAGGCGCAGATCGGCGACGAATTTGCGATATTCGAGCCTGCGAGCGGCCGCGTCGGGCACGCGCAGCAAATATGAGGGATGCACGGTGACGAAGCCCTTGTGTCCCATGAGGTCGACGGGGGTGCCACGCACTTTGCCGATGACGAGGGGCTTTCCGGTCAGGGCGCGCGCCGCCGTGGCGCCCAGGGCGACGATGAGCTTGGGGCGGATCAGGGCGATCTCGCCCTTGAGCCACCAGCGGCAGGCCTCGATCTCGCTGCGGTCGGGCCGCTTGTGCAGGCGCTTCTTGCCGCGCGGCTCGAATTTGAAATGCTTGACTGCATTGGTGACATAGGTCTCCTCGCGCGCGATGCCGGCTTCGGCGAGCGCGCGGTCGAAGATCTTGCCGGCCGGGCCGACGAAGGGCTTGCCCTGGAGATCTTCCTGATCGCCCGGCTGCTCGCCGACAAAGACGATGGCGGCATGGGCACCGCCTTCACCGAACACCGTCTGGGTGGCATACCTGTAGAGGGGACAGCGGCGGCAATTCGCCGCCTCGCGGCGCATCTGCGCCAAGGTCGGCGCGTCGGAATGGTCTTGCGCAGCAGGTTTCTTCGCCATGACATGACAACGCCGGTCTGACTGAAAAGTGCCGGAACGGCGTTCGTCATGCGATTGCCTTTGGTCAGGCGGCGACAGCGGCATCGGGGCGGGAAGCCCCCAATGCCAAGGCCAAAGCAGTGACCCGGTCCGTCGCCTTCTTCAACGCGGCGTCAGTGGCTTCCGGGCCCATGCCGACACCTTCAATGCGAATGACCTCGACATCGGTCAGGCCGATGAAAGCCAATACGCTGCGCAAATAGGGAACGGCGTGGTCCAGCGGCACGGCAGGGCCGTCCGAATAGACGCCGCCCGAAGCGAGCACGATGTAGACCTTCTTGCCGGTGACCAGACCCTTGGGGCCATCCTTGCCGTAGGAGAAGGTCCGGCCGGCGCGGGCGACATGGTCGATCCAGGATTTGAGCGTCGAGGAGATGCTGAAGTTGATGAGGCCGGTAGAGAGGATGATCGTGTCGGCGGCAAGAAGCTCATCGACCGCTATATCCGAGACGCCGACCACTTCCGCCTGGCGGCCGCTACGCTTCTCGGGCGGCGTATAGATGCCGGCCGAATAGTCGGGATCGATATGGGGCAGGGGATGGGCGGCGAGATCCCTGACCACAAGGGTCGCCTCGGGATCGGCTGCCTTGAGCCGATGTGCGAGCTCGGTTGCAATCCGGGTGGAGTGAGAGGCGGAGCCGCGCGGGCTCGAAGTGACGAGGAGGATGGACATGGTTGACATCCGCGTTGGTTGACTGACGCACTGAATGTGTGCCTATCCATCCATAGATAGAACTGGTATAATATCGATTTGTTCCATCTACTACATCGATACATGCAACCCAATCCCACCCTCGATCAGCTCCACGTCCTCCTCGCTGTCGCCGAAACAGGGAGTTTCTCGGCGGCCGGTCGCAGGTTGAACCGGGCGCAGTCGGTCATCAGCTACACGATCGCCAATCTCGAAGCGCAGCTCGACGTGAAACTGTTCGAGCGTGAAGGGACGCGCGAGCCGCAGCTCACCGAGATGGGGCGAGCGGTGCTGGAAGAAGCGCGGCGCATGACGGACGTGCTGCAGCGCCTGCGCTCACGTGTCGAGAATTTCCGGCAGGGCCTCGAAAGCAAGATCGTGCTTTCGATCGACTTGGCGCTGCCGGCGCCGGTGCTCATTGGGGTGCTCAAAGCCTTCGAGACGCGATTTCCGACAGTGTCGATGCGCCTCAATGTCGGAACCTTGGGCTTTATCGTCGATCAAGTGGTGAAGGGTGAGGCTGACATCGGCGTCGGCGGCATAACGGATGCCGATGTCCATCTCATCGAGATCGGCGATGTGTCGATGGCACCGGTCGCCGCTCCCGGCCATCCGCTTGCCCAGATCGGGCGAGCGATCCGCCAAGATGAGCTGCGCGATCATATCCAGCTCGTCGTCACCGATCCTTCACGGCGCACGGAGGGGCGCGACTTCGGCGTCTTTGCCTATCGCACCTGGCGACTTACCGACATGCACACCAAGCATCTGATGCTGCGCGAGGGCATTGGCTGGGGCAACTTGCCGCCCTGGATGATCGCCGAGGATCTGAGCAACGGCCGATTGGTCGAGCTCAAACTCGAAGCCTTCAGCAAGGCGCGCGGGCCGCTTTATGCCATGCACCGCAATGACCGCAATCCAGGACCAGCCGCCGCCTGGCTGATCGCCGAATTCAAAAGCCATCTCGGCTGTTTCAACGAATATGCGCCTAGCGCGTGATCAGGAAAAGTGGGAGCCGGTTTTCCGTCCGATCACGCGCTGAATTCGAGGACTCTGATCACGTCTATCTTGACCTGCAGTGTCGCGGGACGGAACATTCGCCTTTGGCGGCGCGCTGAGCTATGGCTCGGCCATCGGTCAGTTCGAGGAGGATAGTCATGCAGTATAGCGGCGGATGCCATTGCGGAAAGATCGCCTTCGACTTCGAGACGGAGGCGCCGGTCGCCGAAGTGATCGAATGCAATTGCTCGCTGTGCGCGAAGCGCGCGCATCTCCTCGCCTTCGTGCCGCGCGACATGCTGGTCCTGAAGACACCGGAGAAGGATTTCGCCACCTATACGTTCAACACGCACCGTATCCGCCATCACTTCTGCCCCACTTGCGGCGTCGGTCCGTTCGGCGAAGCCAAGGCCCCGAACGGCGTCGCCATGGCCTCGATCAATATGCGTTGCGTCGAAGGCTTCGAGCCCGAACAAGCGAAGATCAAGAAATTCGACGGTCGCAACGGATAGCCAGCACATGGATATACCGGTTCTGGAGACTGAGCGGCTCAGGATGAGGGCGCACTCTGTCGATGATTTTCCGGCGCTCAAGGCTATGTGGTCGGAAGAGGCGGTGACGCAGTATATAGGCGGCAAGCCGATGCGGCCCGATGAATGCTGGACCAGGCTTCTGCGCTATCGCGGCATGTGGCCGCTTCTGGGCTATGGCTATTGGGCGGTCGAGGAAAAGGCGTCTGGGTGCTTCATCGGCGATGTCGGCTTTGCCGATTTCCACCGCCTGATCGAACCGCCTATCCGCGGGATACCCGAAATGGGCTGGGTGCTGGCTCCGGACGCCCACGGCAAAGGCTATGCCTCGGAAGCGGTCAAGGCTGCGCTCCAGTGGCTCGACGCGCAAGGCCTTGGGCGCAGCGTGTGCATCATCGATCCCGGCAATGAACCATCGCTCCGGCTCGCGGCGAGGAACGGCTTTCGCAAGTATGCCCGCGCCGCCTTCATGGGTGATGAGGTGATCCTGCTGGAGCGGGGATAAGTGGTCGCGGCCCGATCTCTTCCGCAGGCGAGGCCTTTTTGCTTTAAGCTTTCCCCATGTCCAAGCTCTTCCCGCATCTCTTCACCCCCTACCAAGTCAAAAAGACCGAGTTCCGCAACCGGATATTCTCGACCGGCCACGACACCTATCTTCCCGAGAACTACCTGCCGTCCGCGACGCTCATCGCCTATCACGTGGCGCGCGCCAAGGGCGGTGCGGGCCTCATCGTCGTGCAAGTGGTGGGGGTGCATGAATCGGCGCGCTATACCGACGATCTGCTGATGGGCACGGACGATGGCTGCATCAAGCCGTTCGCGCGGATGATCGAGGCCATCCACAGTCACGGCACCAAAGTCTTCGTCCAGCTTTTCCATCCCGGCCGCGAGCTTCTGGGCAGGCCGGAAGGCGTCGCGCAGGCGGCCTTCGCCCCTTCCTTCTCGCCCTCCGAGCGCTTCCGCACCGCACCCCGGCCGATGTCGCTCGCCTTGGTCGAGGAGATCATCCAAGGTTATGGCGATGTCGGGCGACGCATGGCGGAAGCGGGCGCCGATGGCGTCGAGATCGTCGGCAGCCATGGCTATCTGCCGGCGCAATTCCTCAATCCCCGCGTCAACCGCCGCGAGGATCGGTTCGGGGGCGCGCTCGAGAACCGCATCCGCTTCATCGGTGAGGCCGCACAGGCGGTGCGCAAACAGGTGCCACGGGACTTCATTGTAGGCTTGCGGCTCTCGGGCGATGAGATCGATGCCGATGGCCTCAAGGAAGACGAGACGCTGGCCGCCTGCCGCCTGCTCAAGGACGATCTCGATTATTTCAATGTCATCGCCGGCACATCCGCGTCACAAGGCGGCGCCATCCATATCGTGCCGCCCATGCTGATCGAGAATGCCTATGTGGCGCCTTATGCGCGCATGCTCAAACAGGCGATCGGCAAGCCGGTCTTCGTGGCGGGGCGCATCAACCAGCCGCATGAGGCGGAGAAGGTGATCGCGGAAGGTGCTGCCGACATGTGCGGCATGACGCGGGCAATGATCTGCGACCCTGGAATGGCCAACAAGGCGAAAGCGGGCGCAACCGACGACATCCGCGCCTGCATCGCCTGCAACCAGGCCTGCATCGGGCATTTCCAGCTCGGGCTTTCGATTTCCTGCATCCAGTATCCCGAGAGCGGGCGTGAGGTGGCCTATGGCGAAAAGCCCAAGGCGGCGATGCGCAAGCGCGTGATGGTGGTGGGCGGTGGACCGGCCGGACTCAAGGCGGCAGCGGTCGCAGCCGAGCGCGATCATGAGGTGACGCTCTATGAGAAGGACACGCAGCTCGGCGGACAGGCGCGGCTCGCCCAGCTTCTGCCGGCGCGCGCCGAATTCGGTGGCATCATCACCAATCTCACGCGCGAGGCGGAGCGTTCGGGTGTGCGCATCGTCAAAGGCAGGACAGTCACGCCGGATTTCCTCGACAGTGAAGCACCCGACGCGGTCATTCTGGCGTCGGGATCACTGCCGCAACGCCCGCCGGCCGAGATCGAGGAGGGAGCGCATGTAATTCATGCGGTCGATGTGCTGAGAGGAGAGAAAACCGGCAATCGGGTCGTGATCTATGACTGGTTGGCCGACTGGATCGGCCTCGGCGTCGCCGAGAAGCTTGCCAGCGAAGGTGTCGATGTGCGCCTTGCGGTCAACGGGCTCAGCCCCGGCATCGCGATCCAGAACTATACGCGCGATGCGCATCTCGCCCGCTTGCATCGTCTCGGCGTCAAGGTCATTCCGATGATGCGCCTCTATGGGGCGGATGCAACGACCGCCTATTTTCTCCACACCGCGGCGCAAGAGCCGGTTGTTTTGGAAGAGGTCGACACGATCGTGCTCGCTTGTCCCAATGCGCCGGAAGATTCGCTGACCGGGGCGGCGCAAGCCTTCGAACATTATCTGATCGGCGATTGTCTGGCCGCGCGCACCGCCGAAGAGGCGGTCTATGAAGGTCTCAAAGCGGGAATGGCGGTGTGATCCCTAATCCCCGGCGGCCACGCGCGGCGCATAGGTGCCGAAGCACCAGACCTGGCCCTCGGGGTCCTTGCAGATGAAATCGCGGCTGCCATAGGGCTGGTCGGTCAACCCCATGACGATTTCGGCGCCGGCCGCTTTGGCCTTGGCGAAGATCTTGTCGGTATCGGGAACCGCGACATAGACCGCTTGCGTCGCGACGCCGACATCGGACGGCGGACGCACCAGCTTGCCGAAAGCGGTATCGTCCTTTGCGGCGCCCAGCATCAGGAGGCAGTCACCCAAGGCGAGTTCGGCATGGATGACCTTGCCGTCGTCTGAAGTGTAGGCGACGTGTTTGCTGAAACCAAAGGCGCGCTCCAGCCAATCGATCATCTTGGCGGCATCGCGACAGGTGATGGTGGGATAGAGAATGGGGGTTTGAGTGGTCGGCATCTCGGCCATGATCGAGCTCCTTCATCTGCTGCAGCGATCATGGCGTCCTGAAGTCACGGCGTCTTGAAGAAATGTGACCTCAGGCAGAACTGTTCTCCAGAACACCCGTTTCCGTTTGGCCGCGGCGTAACAGGTCGCTCGGCGAGAGGCCGGACAATTCCCTGAATTCGCGCGTGAGATGCGCCTGGTCGGCATAGCCCGCTTCATAGGCAATGTCGGCCCAACCTTGACGCGGCACAGTGCCTGCCAAGTGAAAGGCATGCTCGAAGCGCAGGATGCGCGCCATGGTCTTGGGCGTCGTGCCGATCTCGGCGCGGAACAGCTTGGCGAGATGGCGCCTGCTGACGCCTGCCTCCCCGGCAAGGCTGGCGATGGACGCAGCTCCCTTGCTGCGCTCGAGCCCATGCCAGACCGCACGCACCGCATCATGCGGCGCTCTCGCCCTTTCGAAACGGCGGGCGATGAAGCGGTCGAGCAACGCAAATCGCCGTGCCCAATCATCGGCATCATGCAACTCATGAATGAGGAGAAGCGCATCGGAACCCAGGAGATCCGAAAGCGACAGCATGCGCCCTGCGATTTCCGATTGCGCCACGCCGAAGAATTGCAACGCGCCAAGGGGCGAAAAATTCACTTGCAGGCAATGGGCGCTGCCGGATGAGCCGACCATCACCGGTTCCGCATAGACGCCGGCTGCAAAGCTCTCATGGCGCGTCTCCGACTTGCGCTTATCGCGCAAGATGAAAGGCGCATCGAAATTGATGATCACGGGAATGAAGCTCACGGGCAATTCACGCCGCCACACCGGCTTGCTGCCCGCCTCGCGATAACCGGAATAGCCGATCACATGAGGGACTAGTGCCGGATGAGGCAGGCTGCGCAAGATCTCCCAATTGCCCGCTTCGCCCGCATGAGCGAGACGGCTGATCGTGCGCTGATGGCTGCTCTCCGTCATCGCGCGATCCTAGCCTGTCGCTGCGATTGACGCCACCCATGCCCCATGCGAAGCCTAAGGCAATGCGCCAACTCTTTCAGTTCGAATCGAGACGGCAGCCGCTTGCCGCCCCGCGCAATTTTGCGATAAGGCTCCTGCGCAACGTGCTCTGGAGCCTCGCCATCATCGTCATCTGGCTTGTCATCGGCATGGCGGGATATGGCGGCATCGAAGGCATGAGTCTCGTCGATTCCTTCGTCAATGCGGCGATGATCCTGTCCGGCATGGGACCGGTGCAAATGCTCAACACCGTGGGCGGCAAGATCTTCGCCGGTCTTTATGCGATCATCTCCGGTATCGTCATCTTCGGCATCGCCGGCATTGCGCTGGCGCCGCTCTACCACCGCATGCTGCACAGATTTCACCTCCAGGATGATGAAGGCATCCCGAGCGCGAGGAAGAAATAGCTGACCGGCACGCCCTTGCCGGTCTGCGGTCCTGTTCAGGCTGGCTTATGAGCCGAGGCCGCGTTGCGGCCGGACAAGGTCATGGCGGCAACGCCAAGGACCACGCAGATGAGGCCGATCCAGGCCGTGTCGCTCAACCGCTCGGACAGGAAATAGGCGCCAATGGCGACGCCCACCGGGACGCGCAAATAGGCCTGGGCCGTCGTGCCGACCGAGCCCAGCGTATGGAGCAGGCGGAAGAAGATGCAGAAAGCGAAAGCGGTCGAGAAGACGGAAAGGCCACCGAGCGCCAGGAGAGAATCGGAGGAGGGAACGAGCGTCCAGGGCCTGTCGATGACAAGGCTCAAGGGGATGAGCACCGCCGCACCTGCGAGCATCGAGCCCGCGGCCGGCATCATCGGATCCATATGCCGGAAGTTGCGCCCGAAGATCGAGGCGCCGGCATAGCTGATGGTGGCAAGGATGATGGCGAGCTGGGCGAAAAGCTCATGCCCGAGGCCGTTCAGCGCCTCCAGCCCGATGATGAGGCAGATGCCGGCCATGCCGGCGATCACGCCGAAGGCCTTGCGCCAGTTGGCGGGCTCGTGGTGGGTGATGGCGATGGTAATGAGGAAAGTGAAGATAGGCGTCGTCGAATTGAGGATGGCGGCGAGACCGGCATCAAGCGTGAGCTCGGCCCAGGCGATAAGGGTGAAGGGCAGGACGCTGTTGAGTGCCGCCTGGGTGGCGAACAAGCGCCAGCTGGCGCGAGCGCGCGGCAGGCTGAGGCCGCGCAGGCGCAGCACGATCAGCAACAGCAGGCCGGCGATGAGCGTGCGCCCGGCAATGAAGGTGACGGGCGGAATGGTTGCGACGCCGATCTTGATGAAGGTGTAGGAAGCGCTCCAGAGCGTTGCCAGGAGAGCCAAAAGTAAGAGCTCGAAGCCGAGCGGTCGGGAAGGAAAAGAGGAGGCCATGACGGTCCATGCTAAGTGCCGCGACAGGCGCTCTGTGTGACATGACGGCTTGACATAGTCCTGTTCCAACGCTTCGGCCGCGGCCGAAGCGTTTGCTGCTGACCGCAAGGCGCCCGCGGCCTATAGTCATGCCATGACGAATTTCGTTTCCGGCAACAGCCTGGCCGAAGTCGCCGCGCTCATTGGCGATCCGGCCCGAGCCAATATCCTCCAGGCCCTGGCCGACGGGCGCGCCCTCACCGCCGGCGAGCTCGCCTGGCATGCGGGCGTCAGCGCCCAGACCACCAGCGGCCATCTGGCGAAGCTCACCGAAGCCCAACTCATCGCGTTCAAAAAACAGGGCCGCCACCGCTATTTCCGCCTGGCCTCGTCCGAAGTCGCCGAGGCCATGGAGGCCTTGATGCTCGTCGCCGCCAGTGGCCCGAAGCGTCATCGCCCGACGGGCCCGCGCGACGAGGCGATGCGGGCCGCGCGCACCTGCTACGATCATCTGGCCGGCCGTCTAGCCGTTGCACTCGCCGATCGATTGAGCGCGCGTGAATTCATCATCCTTTCAGACGGGGCAGCCGCCATCACGGAAGAGGGCCATCGCTTCTTCCGGGACTTCGGCCTCGATCTCGATATGGGCGGAAAAAGCACGCGCCCGCTCTGCCGCACTTGCCTCGACTGGAGCGAGAGGCGCTCGCATCTCGCGGGCAGGCTCGGCGCCGCGCTCTGTCAGAAGTGCCTCGAGCTCGGCTGGATCAAGCGCGGCAGGGACAGCCGTGCCGTCACCTTCACGCCGCATGGCATTGACGGATTCAAGACCACTTTCGGTATCGGCCTGCCGTTCACAAAAAACGAGTTCAGTCGGCAAGCGTAAAGCCATAAAAGTGAATCCGGAATTTCGCTCTGCTGATTGACACCCCGCCGTTACTCAAGAGCACCTGCTGAGAGACTGAAATCAGATTTAAAAAAGATTTCGCGAAGTTGACATAACCCTGTCGTGAATGAGGGCGATGATGAGTGAAGTTTAAAGAGAGCCCTCGTTTCGCCGGCAGCGTTGCGTAAAGCCAGCGGAATGAGGGGCAGGACATAGGGCGCCGCTCCCGTGAGGGACGGCGCCCTCACTTTTCAGACGCTTGCGGCACCCGACCTTTTGCTTTAGCTCGCCCTATCGGCAAAGCTGAGGGGTGGTGCATGAGCGTCGATTTCCCGCAACGGCTTCTCGAGGGCTATGCGAGCTTCCGGTCCGGGCGCTATGTCGCCGAGGCCGAACGCTATTTCAGCCTCGGCCAGGGCCAGCAGGAGCCCTCGATCATGATGATCGCCTGCTGCGATTCGCGGGCAGCACCCGAGACGATCTTCGATGCCGGACCTGGCGAGATCTTCGTCGTGCGCAACGTCGCCAATCTGGTGCCTCCCTATGCGCCGGACGGCCGGCATCATTCGACCAGCGCGGCGCTCGAATTCGCCGTCCTGCAGCTGGGCGTCCGGCATGTTGTCATCATGGGCCATGGGCGCTGCGGCGGCATCCGCGCGATCATCGAGCCGGGCGACCCCTTGAGCACCGGCGACTTCATCGGCAAGTGGCTCGCCGACGTGCGTGACGTTGCGGCCGTCGTCGAGCATGATCACGATCACGGCCCGGCCGAGCGGCTCACCGCCGTCGAGCAGGCCTCGGTCGAGCATTCGCTCGCCAATCTGCGCACTTTCCCGTGGATCAGAATCCGCGAAAGCAAGGAGCAGCTCACTTTGCACGGGGCATGGTTCGACGTCTCGCAAGGCGAGCTCAATGTCTATGTCGAGGCGGAGCGCCGCTGGACCGTGGTTTAGTTGCGCTGGGCGATGAGGCCAGCCGGGCGTCCTTCTCCGGTGGCCGCCATGCCCCTCTGGACCGCCGGGCGCGCGCCGATGCGATCCATCCAGGCGCGCAGATTGCGAAAGCGCCTGAGCGCCGGCAGATCCTCCACGCCGAGAACCGCCGGCGGGTAGCCGGCAATGTCGGCGATGCTGAATTCCCCTCCCGCCACATATTCGTTCCCGCCGAGGTGGCGGTCGAAAGCCTCATATTCGGCAATGGTTCGATCCTCGAACCAGGCGGCGGCCTCCATGATGGGCTTGGGTTTGTTCCAGCTCATGTAGTAAACCGCGGCAAAAGGCGGATAGATGTCCGTCGCGAGCATCATCATCCATTCACAGCAGCGCGCCTTGCCAATGTAGTCGGCCGGCATCAGTTTGCCGGACTTTTCGGCAAGATAGAGCAGCATGGCATTGGACTGGGTGAGCGCGAGTGGCCTGCCATCTGGCGTATCATGATCGACAAGAGCCGGCGTGCGCCCACGCGAGCCGGTCGCCCAGAAGGCTTCATCCTTCGAGCCCAGGGGCACGTGGATTGCCCGGTAGGGCAGGCCCGACTCTTCCAGCATCACGGTCGCCCGCTGGGTGGCGGTGCTGGGTCGCACGAATATGTCGATCACGAGTGCGTCTCTTTCGCGGTTCCGGCCTGGAGAGGCAGCATATAGATGATCGCCGGACTTGGACAGGAAACAGCAATGATTCTCGAACACGCGCTATTGCAGGTGAGGCCGGGCATGGAGGCCCAGTTCGAAACGGCGATGCGGGACGCGCTGCCTTTGATCAAGGCGACGCCCGGCTTCCTCAAGCTCGAGGTGAGGCCCTGTGTCGAAGCGAAAAGCAAGTATCTTCTGCTGGTCGCCTGGGCGACGCTCGAAGCCCATACGCAAGGTTTTCGCGGATCAGAGCGTTATGCCGCATGGAAAGAACGGCTGCATCATTTCTACGAGCCGTTCCCGCTGGTCGAACACTACAGCGCGCCGGTGGCCAGCGCGTAGGACCGCGCCCCTTCGGGCCAGAGCAGATCTTCGGACGCAAAGCCTTGGGCGATGAGCCGGCGCGCCGCCGATCCCGTCTCGAGGTCATGGGTGTTGACGATGGCGAGACGGAAGCCGCCCGGCGGGGCGGCGTGGTCTTCCGGCGGCTTCGTCTCATGGAAGGTAATCTGAAGGCTCATGATGCCCGGCATGGCGCGCACCGCGCGCTGCAAATCGGCCGGCGGATGACGAAAGTGCCGACCATGGCGACCGAACAGCGCGAGTGAATAGCCGTCGCGGCGATGGCCTTCCTCAGGGAAATGCCAGCGCCTTTCGGCATAGAGCCGGACAAGCGCCTCGACCCAAGTCTCGCCATAGAGGTCGGGCCACTGATCGGCGAACCGCAAATGCGCTTCGATGATGCGCCCGCCGAGAGTCTCGACATTGAACATGCCGGTATAATCGCTCAGATGCTGGCGCACCCACGCGCCGACATAGTCCTCGAGCGCGGGACGGCCCGCACCATGGACGGTCCAGTAGTCGAACATCCCGTTCGGTCCGAAAGGTTTCCCGGTCGCGTGCCGCCACCAGTGCACCTCGCCCTCGACGACGGCGCAGTCGGTCGACACATGCTCGCCGGTGAGGAGTTCGGTCCAGAAATGTCCCGGCGTGTAGCTTGCTTCATATTCTGCGAGCGAGCGCAGCGCACCGCTGCCCACGCCCATGCCCTTCAGATTGTAGATCGGCTTGGAGAAGACCGGGAAACGCCTGGGTGCAATGCCATGCGGGCCACAATCGAGCCCCTGGCTCTGGGCGATCCGCAGCTTGTCATAGATCCAGCCGGCGTGCGGATACCACACCCAGGCGTCGCAATCCTCGGTCGGTATCATGACATCGGCCGGGCAGGGGACGGCTTCGAAGTACTGCAAGCGCCAGGGGTCTGCTTCACAGACAGGCATTGGGGGACTCTAGCACCGTTGCACGAGGATCACGAATTACACCATTCTCCTGACAATACGCGTCAGCAATGACTTCGATTGCAATTTGCCACAACTCCCCGGCAGAGAAGGCGGTTTTAGCCGCGGCCATATTTCCCGCAAAAGGCCGGCTTTCTGCCATAGACGTTGTAGAGAAAGATGCATTGGTCCGACCAGCCGGCATCGGGCTCGCCAGGCCGGGGCCCGCTGAAGTTCTTCTTCACCCCGGAATCTTGCCTCTTCTGGACGGGCTTCTTCTTTTTCTTCTTCACCGTCTCTGCCGCTTCGGCCTTGTCGATGGCTATGACCGGCAGGACGGCGGGGGCGAAGCCCGCCAGCACCGCTGCGACGATCAGGTGACGAAGAGCCATGATCCAACCTCATCCCTATAGCCGCAGCGCGCGAACGGCGCTGTTAGTCCCACCTGCCGAAGCCGCGGCCATTCTTGTCGCAGAAGAAAGGCAGCCTGCCATAGACGTTGTAGTGGGACAGGCAGTCGTCGGTCCAGCCGGCATTGGGCTCGCCAGGCCGGGGCCCGCTGAAGTTCGTCTTCACCCCGGAATTCTGCTTTTTCTGCACGGGCTTGTTCTTTTTCTTTTTCACCGTTTGTGCCGCTTCGGCCTTGTCGATGGCTATAACCGGCAGGACAGCAGGGGTGAAGCCCGCCAGCACTGCTGCGATGATCAGGTGACGAAGAGCCATAATCCACCTCATGCCGACAGATGAGTTTGGATTGTAATCAAACTCATAAACGCAATTCCAATATTTGAGCGCGATTCTGCGAAAAACCGGTGCCCACTTTCGCATCGCGCTCTAGGTCGTGCCTGCGGAGCTACCAGTCAAACGATCGGAAGCCGTGCCCATATGGTTCGCAATAAGCGGGCAGCCTGCCATAGATATCGTAGTAAAAGAGGCAATCGTCGGTCCAGCCGGCATTGGGCTCGCCAGGCCGCGGAGCGCGATAGTTCTTTTTCACGCGCGCCTCCTGATTCTTCTTCTGGACGACCTTTTTCTTTTTCTTCTTCACCGTCTGTGCCGCTTCGGCGTTTCCGACGGTCACGACTGGCAGAACAGCGGGTGTAAAGCTTGCCAGCATCACTGTAATGATCAGATGACGCAGAGCCATGATTTATACTCCTTCAGTAGGCGGGAGAAGTTCCCGCCGATTATCGATGTGGGAGTCAAATCAAAGGCTTGCAACCTCTACTTGATCTCCCATGCGATGTTCACCTCGATCGCCACGGTCTGCTCGCCCTCGGCGATCGGCACGGCGCTCGATGCCGTTTCGGCGCGCATCGCCTTGGCATAGACGGGATGCGGGGGCTGGTAGTTGCCCTCGCTCACTGAAACGATCTGTCCAAGTGTAATACGCGCCGTGTCGGCATAAAGTTTCGCCTTGCGCTCGGCGTCGGCGACGGCGAGCTTTCGCGCCTCGTCCTTGAGCTTTTCGTCGTCGGCAATGGCGAACACGACCCCGGTGATCTGGTTCGAGCCTTCGCCCACCACCTTGTCGAGGACGGCGCCCAAAATATCCAGCTTCCGCACCGAGACGGTCACCGTGTTCGACACATCATAACCCACCACTCGCGGCGGCTGGGCATTAGTCTGGTCATATTGATAGCGCGGATTGATCATGAAATTGGAGGTCTGGACATCCTTGGCCTCCATGCCCGCGGCCTTGAGACTGGCAAGGACCTTCTCCATGGCCTCACTGTTCTGAGTGAGCGCCTCGCGCGCCGTCGCAGCCTGCGTCATGACGCCGACATTGACCACGGCCATGTCGGGCCTGGCCTTCACCTCCCCATGTCCGTTGAGTGAGATGAGGCGCTGCATAGGCTTGGACTCCTGAGCTAGAGAGGGGATGGCGAGGGCAGCGGCAGCGGCAAGGCCAGTGAGGCCCAGGGCAGCGACAGAACGGCGATCCATGAAGAACTCCGAGTGGTGACCGTCTTCACATGCTGGCCGATTGCGGCGACGCTGTGGCAGAAAGAAAGCATCAGGACGTGACCGCTTCTATCGCGGCTTTGCCGAGATGCTGCCTCTTTCGGTAGCCCGGCCAGGGGTCGCCCTTTCCGGTCTTCAGCCGTTTGAGAACGGCAACCGTGTCGAATGCCGCCGCCGTCTTGAGCCGGGAGAGCTCGCTCCAATCGACAGGCACCGCGACAGGAGCGCCTTCGCGGGCCCTCGGCGAATAGGGGAGGATGGCGGTGGCGCCCCGCTCATTGCGCAGCCAGTCGATGAAGATGCGTCTCTTGCGCTTGGCCTTGCTCGCGGTTGCGATGAAGCGGTCCGGGTCGCGCTCGGCAAAACTGCGGGCAAGCCCCGCGGCAAAGGACTTGACCTCTTCCCAGTCATTGCGGCCGGAAAGCGGGGCGATCACATGGATGCCCTTGCCGCCGGTGATCATGGCGAAGCTCTGAAGGCCCCCCGCCTCGAGCACCGAGCGCAGGTCGCCCGCCGCGGCCTTGACTTCGGCAAAGGACACGCTCTCATCGGGATCGAGGTCGAAGACCAGACGGTCGGGATGCTCGAGATCGTCATTGGGCGCGCCCCAGACATGGAGCTCGAGGGCGCCGATCTGGGCGGCGCCGACAATGCCGGCCACGTCCTCGACATAAAGATAGTCGGCCTTGCCGCCGTTCTTCTCGCGGATGCTCACCGTCTTGAAGCTCTTGGGCATGCTGGCGCTCAGATGCTTCTGGAAGAAGCATTTGTCATCGATGCCGTCCGGGCAGCGCACCAGGCTCAAAGGATGCCCGGTCGCGAAGGGCAGCATATGCTTTGCGACGGCTTCGAGATATTCCGCAAGCTCGCGCTTGGTGAGGCCCTGATCGGGATAGAGAACCTTGTCGGGATGGGTGAGCCTCACGCCCGCGACTTCGTCTTCATCCTGGCTCATGACGCGGGTGCCCTGCGGTCGGCGCCCGTGACATCGCGGGCGCGCTTATCCTCCCGCAGGCCCAGGAAGACCGGGTGGCGCAAGATGCCGTCCCTGGTCCTCTCGGTGAAGGCGATCTCGGCGACGAGACCGGGCTTCACCCAGCGGGCGCGGCTGCGGATCGCGCGGGGCACGTCCGTGAAGGGCGAGCGGTCGATCTCTCGAGCCTTGAGCTTGGCGCCGAGCGACCGCAGTATGGCATCGTTGTAGCCCGTGCCGACGCGGCCCGTATAAATCAGCCCATCCTTGCCGAATTCACCAATGAGGAGAGAGGCAAAGCTCCGGCCCTTCTTGTCGGAGGGCCTATAGCCGCCAATGACGAACTCCGAGCGGCCGAGGCATTTGCTCTTGATCCAGGTCGAAGCGCGTCCCGACACATAGGGGCTGGTCCGGTCCTTGGAGACCAATCCCTCGACGCCAAGTCGGCAGGCTTCGGCGAGAACCTTGTCGCTGTCTCCCGCAATATGATCGCCATAGGTCAGAGGCGCTTTCGCCTTGCCCAAGCGCTTCTTCAGCTTTCTCTTGCGTTCGCTCAGCGGTTCTTTGCGCAAGTCCTCGCCATGCTCGATGAGGAGGTCAAAGGCGACGTAGCGCAGATCGGCGCTGCGGCGCTCCGACAGAGCTTCCTGCAAGGCTTGGAAGCTGGTGCGCCCGCCTGCCTCGAAGACGACTACCTCGCCATCGATCAGGGCCTCGATATCGAAGCCCGCAAGGGCTTCGGCAATCGGCTTGAATTTATCGGTCCAATCCTGCCCGCTTCGTGTGTAGAGCCGAACGTCTTCGCCTGCGACGGCGGCCAGCACACGATAGCCGTCATATTTGAGCTCATGTATCCAGTTTGGACCGTCGGGCGGACGGTCTTCGAGAAAGGCGAGCTGCGGCGCTACGAAAGGGGGCAGAGACGCGCCTCGTGATTTTTTCTTCTTGGTGGTCTTCTCGGCGGTCTTCGACTGCCATGTCCGCGTATTCGCCTTGGCGATCCCCTCCATGCTGCGCCGGGTCGTGACACTTTTTTGCCAGGCCGCAACCGGATCCACATCGGTGCTCGCTTCAGCGTCCCGCTGCTTGATGAGAAGCCAGTTCTCGCGCGCCGACCTGCCGCTGCTGTCCTTGCGCATGCGCACGAGCGTGAAGCCGCCTTTGAGGCGCTTGCCTTTCAAGGTGAAGCTGAGCTTGCCTTTCCGCAATCCCGCATGGGGATCGCCTTCCGGCTCCCATGCGCCCCTGTCCCACAGCATCACCGTGCCGCCGCCATATTGGCCCTTGGGAATCGTGCCTTCGAAATCGCCATAGTCCAGCGGGTGGTCCTCGACCCTGACCGCCAGGCGCTTCTCGCTGGGATCGAGGCTCGGACCCTTGGTCACCGCCCAGCTTTTCAGCACGCCGTCAAGCTCGAGGCGAAAGTCGAAATGGAGCCGCGAAGCGTCATGCTTCTGAATGACGTAAGAGCGGCCCTGCTTCCTGGCGACACGCCCCTTGGGCTCGGGTGTCGAGGCAAAATTGCGCTTGTGATGGTAGGAGGTGAGGGCGTCGTGATTGGTCGTGGCCATTGATTATCGCCGTGCTTTTTTCCGTGCCGTCTTGCGGGTTTTCCTGGCCGGCCTCTCCTCTTTGCCGGTGACGCTCTTCTTCAGCGCCTCCATGAGGTCGATGACATTGTCGCCTTTGGGTCTCGGCGCTTCTTCCTCTTCGGCTTCGGTGATCTTGCCTTTCTTGCGTTTTTCTTCAACCAGCGCCCGCAAGGCATTGCCATAGTGATCCTTGAATGCCTGTGGCTTGAACGGACCCG
Organism: uncultured Alphaproteobacteria bacterium; assembly: GCA_963841765.1. Classification (GTDB taxonomy): domain Bacteria; phylum Pseudomonadota; class Alphaproteobacteria; order Rhizobiales; family Aestuariivirgaceae; genus Taklimakanibacter. The sequence continues at coordinate 28,475 of CAWJDZ010000036.1, read as the reverse complement.
ATTTGCGCTCGATCAATTCCTCGGCGAGCTCGATCATATCCTTCGCCGGGCGCTTGTTGGGAATGTCGGCGAATATCTTGTCGGATTTGCGCAATTCATCGGCATAGCGCAGCGTCTCGAGCAGCAGCCCGTCGCCGCAGGGTCGCACCGCGACCAGGTTCTCCTTGCCGCGCATGGTCATCTGGCCGATACCGGTCTTCTTCGATGCTTTCAGCGCTTCGCGGATGACGACATAGCCTTCGGCCGAGACGTCATCGCCCGGCACCAGATAATAGGGCCGCTCGAAATAGCGCGGATCGATGTCGTCATAGTCGACGAACTGGGCCAGCTCGATGGTATGTTTGGTCTCGAGCTTGATCTTGTCGAGCTCTTCAGGCGTCAGGATGACATGCTTGCCGGAGCCGAGTTCGAAGCCCTTGACGATATTGTCGTCGGCGACCTTGCCCTTGCCGGGCACGATCTTCTCATAGCGGATGCGCTTGCCGGATTTCTTGTCGATCTGATGCAGGCCGGGCCTGGCGGAGGATTCGGTCGCCACATGCAGTTCGACCGCGATCGCCACCAGCGACAGGCGCAAATGTCCCTTCCAATAAGCGCGCATGTCAGCAAACGGCAGGGCAGGCGGATTGTTCCACCATGCGCGTTCCTGACTCGGCGGCTTCCCGCGCGAGAAACATATGGGTGGACAGCGGGATAAGGGAGTGATGATGAGCGTCGGCCGCTTTGGCAGATTCGCTGCGCGGAACCCGGAACCACAAGGCATAAAGCGCAGGAACGACGAGTAAGGTCAGAACCGTCGCAATGAACAAGCCACCCATGATGGTGATGGCCATGGGCCCCCAGAAGATGCTGCGCGCCAGCGGGATCATGCCAAGTATGGCGGCGAGCGCCGTCAGCACGACCGGGCGGGCACGGCGCACCGTGGCGTCGAGGATCGCCTGAAATGGTGCATGGCCCTCGGCGATGTCGTGATCGATCTGATCGACCAAGATAACCGTGTTGCGCATGATCATGCCGGCCAGAGCGATCAAGCCGAGCAACGCCACGAAGCCGAAGGGTTTATTGGCGAGGAGGAGAGCGGCGGTAGCGCCGATGATGCCAAGTGGTGCAGTCACGAACACCAAAGCGAGCCGCGAGAAGCTCTGCAGCTGGATCATCAGCAGCGCCAGCATGGCAATTGCCATCACCGGGAATACGGCAGCCAGCGCGGCGTTCGCCTTGGCGCTCTCCTCGATCGAACCACCGGTCTCAATCCGATATCCGTATGGCAAAGCGGCCTTGATGCTTTCGAGCCTCGGCAGGATCTCGGTGCTGACATCGGGGGCCTGGACACCATCGATAATGTCGCCACGCACCGTGAGCACGAGGTCGCGGTTGCGCCGCCACAGAATCGGCTCCTCGTATTCGAAATTGAGGTGCGCAATCTGCGACAGGGGGACGACGACGCCGTTTCGCGTGGCGATGGTCAGCGCCGGAAGCTGATCGAGCTTGAGACGCTCGGCAGGGATGGCGCGCGCCACCACATCGATATTCTCGATGCCTTCACGGTATTTGGTAACGGTGTAGCCTGAAAGCAGCGTCTGGAGAAGTTCGGCGACATCTTCAGGTGTCAGTCCAAGGGCGCGTGCGCGATCCTGGTCGACCTCGAGCCGGATCGATTTCACCTGTTCGCCCCAATCGAGCTGGGGTTCGATGATCCTGGGATCTTCCGCCATGACCTGTCGAACATCCTCTGCGATGGTGCGCACCTTGAGCGGATCCGGCCCAATGATACGGAATTGCACCGGAAAGCCGACCGGTGGTCCGAACACAAAGCGATCGACGCGGATACGCGCTTCTGGCAATGCTCCTTCGGCCACGGCCCGGTCGAGGCGAGTCTTGACGCGTTCGCGTGCCGCAATATCCTTGGTGACGATGACGATCTGGGCGAAGTTGTAATTCGGCAAGACCGGATTCAGGCCCAGCCAGAAACGCGGCGAACCCTGCCCGACATAAGTCGTGTAGGTCAGGATATCTTGATCGCCCTCGAGTAGGCGTTCTGCCTTCTTCGCGGTTGCATCGGTGACGCCGATTGCCGTGCCTTCTGGCAGGCGCATCTCGAAGAAAAGCTCGGAACGGGTGGAGTTCGGGAAGAATTGTTGCTGGACGAGACCGAAGCCCGCAATGGAGACGGCGAACATCGCTACAGTGATCATGACCACGGTGACACGCCAGCGCAGGCACCATGCTATCAATGCGCGCAGACGCCGATAGAGCCGCGTGTCGTAGATCGTTTCTGAAGCATGATGAGCGGAATGCCTGGCGAAATCGGGCAGAAGCTTCAGCCCGAGATAGGGCGTGAATACAACGGCGACGATCCATGAGGCGATCAATGCGAGGCCGACCACCCAGAAGATGCCGCCGGCATATTCGCCTGAACTCGACCGGGCAAAGCCGACTGGCAGGAAGCCCGCCGCCGTAACCAGGGTTCCGGTCAGCATCGGGAAGGCGGTCGATGTCCAGGCAAAGGTGGCTGCGCGGGCCCGGTCCCAGCCTTGTTCCATCTTCACAACCATCATCTCGATGGCGATGATCGCGTCGTCTACCAGAAGCCCAAGCGCGAGGATAAGGGCACCGAGCGTGATTCGATGAAGATCGAGCCCGGTCGCGTACATGACGATGAACACGATCGCCAGCACCAAGGGCACCGATAATGCGACAACGACGCCAGTGCGCCAGCCGAGCGACAGGAAGCCGACGACGAGCACGATGCCCAAGGCCTCCGCGAAGGTATGGATGAATTCGGAGACCGACTCATCGACGATATGCGGCTGATCGGCGATCTGGGTAATATCGATGCCGACCGGCAGCTCGGCGATGATCGCCGTCATTTCGCGATCGAGATCGTGACCGAGCGTGAGGATGTTGGCGCCGCTCTCCATGGCAACGCCGATACCAAGCGCCTGCTTGCCGCCCTCGCGGACGATGAAGCCCGGCGGGTCCTCATAGCCACGTGTCACGGTCGCAATATCGCCGAGACGAAAGACACGTCCATCGGCCTGGATCGGCACTGCGGCAATCGCCTCGGTGCCGGTGAATGCGCCGGTTACCCTGAGATTGATGCGATCGGCCGTGGTGTCGATGGCGCCACCCGAAACGAGGGCATTCTGCCGGGCGACATTGTCGAAGATCTGCTGGGGTGTCACCCCAAGCGTCGCGAGCTTGGCATGGCTGAATTCGATAAAGATGCGCTGTGGCCGCTCACCAATGAGATCGACCTTGTTCACATTCGGAACGCGCAATAGACGCTGCCTGATGTCTTCGGCCCGCGCCTTTAGCTCCGCTGCGCTCAGGCCGTCCCCGGTCAGTGTATAGAGGGCAGAATATACATCGCCATATTCGTCATTGAAGCTTGGCCCGACGATTCCGGCAGGCAGGTCGCCGCGGATGTCGTTGACCTTCTTGCGGACCTGATACCAGAGGTCCTGCACCTCGGCCGGGGGTGTTTGATCGGTGAGGAAGACGCGAGTGAAGGAAACACCAGGCCGCGAATAGCTTTCGACGCGGTCCAGATGAGGAAGCTCCTGCAGTTTCTTTTCGATCCTGTCGGCGACCTGGAATTGCATCTCGCTGGCCGTGGCACCCGGCCAGGCCGCGCTCACCACCATGGTCTTGATGGTGAAGGTGGGATCTTCGGCGCGTCCGAGATTGAGGTAAGAATAAGTACCCGCGCCGGCGAGCAGCAGAATCATGAACAGGACTAGCGCCCGGTGCGTGATCGCCCATTCGGACAGATTGATCCCTCTCATAGTGCTCTCCCGGCTCTCACTGGGTTTCAACGACGCGAACCTTGGTACCCGCTTCAAGCTTCTGGACGCCAAGGGTCACGATTCTGTCGCCAGTACTGATGCCGGAGGTGACGACTGCCGCATCCTCCGTGAAGGATGAGACCGTCACCGGGCGGAGCTCGAGCGTTTCGGAGGCATCGACCAGAAATACCGAAGGACCCTTGCCGCGATTGAGAACGGACGAGAGCGGCAATCGCGCGGCCGGTTCGTCGCTCGCCCGTGACAGCGTGACGGTCGTGGTCATGCCGAAGGCCACGCTATCGTCCGCATCCTCTATATCGAAGCGCGCCGCATAAGTGCGGGTTGCCGCATCGGCCTGGGGCGACAGTTCGCGCAAATGCGCGGCAAAACTCTTGTCGCTATCGGTCCACAGCCGGACTGTCGCTGCTGATTTGCGTGCTCCGGCGAGCCAGTTTTCGGGTAGAGCAACCAAAGCTTCCTTGGCACCGTCACGCGCGAGGCGCACCACGCCCTGGCCAATGGCGATGACCTGGCCGGGTTCGGCGAGCGTCGCCGTGATTACGCCATCAGCGTCGGCTTTGAGCTCCGCATAGGCAAGCTGGTTGCGGGCAAGATCAAGTGAGCGCCTTGCGCGCTCCATTCGCCCTTCCGCCTCATCATTCGCCGCTTTCTTGCGATCAAACTCGGCATTGGAGGCAAATCCGCGCTCCTTCAGCTGCGCGTAGCGCTTCAGATCCGCCGCGGCCTGCTCGAGGTTCGACGCGGCAGCGGCGGATTCAGCTTCGGCTGACTGCGCTTGCAGCTGCAGATCCTGCGCGTCGAGCTCCGCAATGACATCCCCGGCGCGGACATGGTCGCCGACATTCGCCTTGCGGGTGATCATCTTGCCGGCGACGCGGAAGCTCAGGTCCGATTCATAGCGGGCCCGCACCACACCGACGAAGTCGCGCGACATGGTCTCGATGCCGAAGCTTACTGCTTGCACCTGCACCGGGCGCTCTGCCTTTGGCGCAGGCGCCGTCTGGGCGTCGCAACCGGCGAGAACGATCAACAGGGCAAAAGCGGCGATGGGCTGGAGCGGTGTGCTGGGCATGATCGTACTCCACGAGCGGCTGAATTCTGATAAGTGACGAAATGCATTGATCGTCAGTTTTTGCGCATGCCAAGGCTGAAAAAAGTGCGCCATAGGATCAGGGCCTAGGCGTGATGGAACGGAGAAGGAAACGCAGGGCGGCACGCGGCTCAGTGTCGAGATCCTCACCGTCCTGGAGACATTTGGCGATCAGCACCGGGTGCATGAAGGCGATGAGCGAGCGCATCATATGCTTTGCCGTTACCGCAGGATCGACAGGTTCGAACTCGCCCGCCGCGATGCCTTCGCGCAGCATGCGCTCAGCGATCGAATGTATCACTTGCTGGTGCGCGCGGATCACATCCCAGCTGTGCTCGATCGCCACCAGGACCATGTCATGGACACGCCGCTCCGTAAGCAAATTGTCTTTGTGATAATGGACGATGACCATGACAAGTTGTTCCAGGCGCTGGCTGGCGGTGCCTGGCGAACGGGCCACGGCCCAGGCCTTTTCCTCAAGCTCGGCAAGACAGCGCTGGCAGATCGCTTCCACGATCGCATGCTTGGAGGAGAAGAAGCGGTAGATATTGGCCGGCGACATGCGGAGCTCGCCGGCGATGTCGGCGACTGCGGTCTTGGCAAAGCCTATGCGGCGGAACAGCATCTCCGCGGTCTCTATGATTTGTGCCCGCGTGTCATCGGGACTGATTTTAGCCTGAATAGCCATTGACGCCTCTGAACGGTGATAAAAATCATAAACCGTCACGATTCAAAAGTCAACGATTACAGACAATATTGGAACATTATCGGAACGGCGGCTCGTCGAAACTCCGGAGCTTGCGCGAGTGGAGTTGCTTGAGTTCGCGGCGCAGCAGATCCACCGCGGCGAGGCCGATCATCAGGTGCTCGCCGACGGCGCGGTCATAGAAGGCATTGGCGGCGCCCGGCAGCTTGATCTCGCCATGGAGGGGCTTGTCGGAGACGCAGAGCAAGGTGCCATAAGGCACGCGCAGGCGATAGCCCTGGGCCGCGACCGTCCCCGATTCCATATCTACGGCAATGGCGCGCGAGAGATTGATGCGCCGGCGCTCCTGCGACCAGCGTAATTCCCAATTGCGGTCGTCATTGGTGACGACGGTGCCCGTGCGCAGCCGCGCCTTCAGCGCCTCGCCCCGGTCGCCCGTCACATTGGCGGCGGCCTCCTGCAAGGCGACCTGCACTTCGGCCAGGGCCGGAATGGGAATATCGGGCGGCACGGCGCCGTCGAGAATGCGGTCCTGGCGGAAATAGGCATGGGCAAGCACATAGTCGCCGATGCGCTGCGACTGGCGCAGGCCGCCGCAATGGCCGATCATCAGCCAGCAATGCGGGCGCAGCACCGCCAGATGGTCGGTGATGTTCTTGGCGTTGGACGAGCCGACGCCGATATTGACGAGGCTGACGCCGCCATCGCCATTCTTGTGCAGCAAATGGTAGGCAGGCATCTGGAAGCGGTGCCAGGGCGATGAGTGACGGCGGTCTCCCATTCATGGACAGCAGCGCCGTCGCGGCCCAGGATGATGCCGCCCGGCAGAAGCAGCGCGTCATAAGGACTGTCGCCGCGGATCTGGTCGACGCCCCAATTCACGAACTGGTCGACATAGCGATGATAGTTGGTGAGCAGGATCCAGGGCTGCACATGACGCCAGTCGCTGCCGGTATAATGCACGATGCGCTTCAGCGAATAGTCCGTGCGCGTGGCATCGAACAAGGCGAGCGGCATGGGCTCGCCCCGGGCGGCGTCCACAGGCCGTCGGCGATCTCATCGCCGACGGCAGAAAGAGCCGGGGCCGGGGAAATGGCGGGCAAGCTCCGCAGCCGATATATTCGTCACGGCCGAGCTCATCGCCCTTGTCGAGAACGTATGGATAGGGGATTTCCTGGTCGCTGCGGCTCACTTCGATGGTGGTCGGATAGTCGGCGACCAGAAGCTCGAGCTGCTCGATGAGATAATCGCGGAAGGCGCGCGGCTGGGTGATGGTGGTTGCATAGATGCCGGGGCTTTCGAATTTCGCATAGGCGCGGGAGAGCGATGGCTGCGCTTCGCCTGCGCCATAGACGAGGCGCAGTTCCGGATAGCGGAAGCGCGTGCGCTCCTTCGATGACGGCGGCTCGCCTGTGGTAAAGAAACGCTCGAGCGCCAGGCGCAGCGCCTCAACCGCTTCCTCATGCAGCGCGATCAGGCGCTCGACGGCGGCCGCGGGCGTCAGGTAATCGGTGGTATCAATGTGCTCGGGACGATTTATGCCGGGTGCTATAGCATGGATGCCCAAATCCCAGTAGCTGGACGGCCCCCTATCACGAACGCCGGACTTTCAAGCTTCTAGAATTGCGGCTGAATCTTGCGCTGGCATTGGCGAGCGAATTGCTGTAGCCATCCGCGCCTGCGTGGGCCTGTAGCTCAATGGTTAGAGCTGACGGCTCATAACCGTCTGGTTGGGGGTTCGAGTCCCTCCGGGCCCACCACCAAGTCTCGTCGCGTGAGACCCGTTTCCTGAGCCGCGGAAATACCTGCGGTATTTCCCTCACTTAGGCGATATTTTTTGTAAACAGTTGGCTGAGAGACGGCAAAGTTGCGCGCCGATAAGGCGACTTTGACCGGTAGTCTCAGGAGGCCGGTTTCCGCAGCCAAGTGTTTGGCCACGTGAAATGCTCTTACGGCACGAATGTAACGCTGATTGATCCCGTTATATGGGCTCTCTCCGTGCCGTCCGTTAGGGACCGGCTTGTGGCGATGCCTATGTCCACGACTTCGTCGCCAACTACAATCGCACCAGTCAGGGGCCTTGGCTGTAATTCTCGTCAATCTTGCGGGACACAACCCTTTCGCCAAGTTGAACGGCCCGGAAGAGACATTACAAGAAGGCTTTCCGTGTGCTCTGCTTTGGCGCACACTCATCCGTCCCAACGATTAAAAGGGGAGGACAAGCATGATCGTCTATCCCGATCTCGAACTCCGCAAGGGACGTCTCGTAAACTTGTTAGATGGCAAGATGGAAAATCCCATCGTGTACGATTTAGATCCCGTCAAATGCGCCAAGGACCTCGTCGCTGAAGGCGCCGAATGGCTGCATGTCGTCGATATCGACGCGGTTTTCAACGAGGGCGAAAACACGGACATCATCAAGGAGATTATCCGCAAGGTCGGATGCAAGGTGCAGGTGGGCGGTGCCATCCGTAATATTGAAAAGGTTGCATATGTGGATGGGCGCGGGTGCGAGCCGCGTAGTCATCGCTACGGCGGCGGTGAAATATCCGCATTTCGTAAAAGCCGCAGCCACCGCCTATCCGGAAGGCGTCGTGGTCAGTATCGATGCCAAGGGCCACAGGGTCGTCGTCGAGGGCTGGACGGAAACAACCAAGTTCACGCCGGTTGAATTCGCCCGCCAGTTTGAGAATGCCGGCCTTGCCGCCATCATCTACACCGACATCGACTACGCCTATGGCTTCGCGGAGAGCAGCTTCTCGCACACTACCGACCTTGCCAAGAACGCAAAAATTCCGGTCATTGCCAGCGGCCTTGTTAAGTCGATCGACGATATCTCGACGCTCTCCTATCTGCCCGGCATTTCGGGCGTTATCACCAGCCGCGCGTTGTTTGGCGGCAAGTTCACCTTCAAGGAGGCCAATGTCATCGCCAGCCAGCGCGAGCCGATAGCGCCTTTTATCTGAATAGGTGCCGCGTAAATCATGGCCGATGCGCCCATCGGTCCACTTTGCCCGTCTGTCTCAGAAGCACACGCTTTCGCCAGCCAAGCCAGGTTTTCTGCAGAGCAATTCACCGTTAGCTTGTTGTTCTCGGTTGCGTGCAGAGTGAGCACGAGCGTTGTTGGATATTCATTGCTAAGCCGCCCGACCTCAAATTTGGTGAGGCCGGGTATGTCGCCGCCATCATTTTTGCCTTCTGCCATCTTTAATCTCCGAGTTGATCATACGGTTCCAGCGGATTGGAAGTCCATATCCAGCGCTTTGTGCTGCTCGGTCCAGTCATGAGGTAGGTGCGAAAGACGCTTCAGTCTCATCAGAGTTAGTCTGATCGAATGCCGCCCTTCTACTATTGTTTGTACAAAGTCCGGGGCGAGAAACGCCAAGGGAAGGATACGGCTGACGTCGGTGGGATCGGCATACTCGGCTTTAGCAAGGCCCTCTAAGGTCGACACCGAACCGGTAGTGACTAGATCTAGCCATCTATGCGCTTTGGCAATGAGGCCGACCAGAGCCATGTCCACCACTCCCGGCTTGTGATTGTTGCCACCAAGCACAATTTTTGCCTCAGCACCCCGTCGCCTCACAGTAAAGGGCAGGCAGAGAAGGATGGAGCCGGACGCGAGATGCTCTTCAGGCAATCGCTTTCCTGTCGCTCCGATGAGGCGCAGCAGACCGATTTGATTGATCTTGAATAGGATCTCTTCACGATGCAAATCGATGCGGGTGATCAGCTGTTGCAGAAGCGACCGTTGATCGACGAGGGTCGCGTTCGATATGGACCTCGCGAGGTCTTCGCACTCCCGATGGAAGGCACCAATGTCAGCTGACGAGAGTTCGGAAAACTGAGTCAGATCAAAGTATTGATCTGGATCCTTGAGAAAATGAGCCAATCCGTGGAGCGTGGCCTGTTCGAGCGTTTGGGCAGGTATTCTCCAACCGTCCTTCTGCTTGCGGTGCGCCTGCAAGAGCCGGTTGGAGGCATAGTATCGGTAACGCTTACCATTCTTAATCGCGTAGGTTGGCGAAAGGCGATCGCCCGTATCATCGAAGATCAAGCCGGTGAGGAGATGAATGCCTTCTGCATTGTGCGAGCGATTTCGTTCCACGGCGCCTGATTTCAGTTGGTGCTGGACCTGGTCCCAGAGCTCTCTGTCGATAATGGCGTCGTGCTGGCCTTCGTAGGTGGCCTCGCGGTGTTCGATCTGACCCAGGTAGATCCGATTTGACAGGAAACGGTAGAGGTTGCCCCTGGTGAAAGGCTTGCCGCCGGTCCCCTTCCCGTTCTGCTGGTGTCTTTGCTTGGTGACGATGCTGAGCCTGTCAGCTTCCACCTTAAGAGCCCGCACTCCTCCAATCTCCAAGTACAGCCTGAAAAGCCGCCGGACAGTCTCGGCTTCCTCCTCATTGATATAAAGGCGCTTATCCCGGAGATCATAGCCGAGTGGGACAGGGCCACCCATCCACATGCCCTTCCTCTTGGAAGCGGCAATCTTGTCCCGGACCCGTTCCGCGGTAACCTCTCGCTCGAACTGCGCGAATGAAAGCAGGACATTGAGCGTCAGCCGGCCCATGGAGGTCGTGGTGTTGAATTGCTGGGTCACCGAGACAAAGCTCACTCCTTTGGCGTCGAAAATCTCTACGATCTTCGAAAAGTCCATGAGAGAGCGGGTCAGACGGTCGATCTTGTAGACCACGACGACATCGATGTGCCTGGCCTTGATATCGGTGAGGAGCTGCTGGAGAGCAGGGCGATCCATGGTCCCGCCTGATACCCCTCCGTCGTCATATTTCTTGGGAACGAGCTTCCATCCCAGGGCCTTTTGCGATCGGATATAGGCTTCGCAGGCCTCCCTCTGGGCCTCGAGCGAGTTAAAGTGCTGGTCCAAACCTTCCTCTGTCGATTTGCGCGTGTAGACGGCGCATTTGAGAATATTGCTCATGGCGAGAAGAACCTTGGGCCGGACCAGCTAGTGCCGGTGATTGCCTTGGCTATCGAAGAGAGAGAGCCATATACCTTCCCGTCATAGGCAAAACCCTTGTCTAGCACCTCCACGACGTGAGACCTGCCACGGTAGCCGCGGACGAGACGCATCCCAGGTTTTACTGCAGGATATTGATTGGGTGGGCCTATGTCGCCGGCGGCTCGGCCTTTGATTCCGGCCGTACGGCGCTTTTGATCTTCCTCGGCCACCTTGAGCAGATATTTTCGGGTGGCGGGTTTCAGCCCGCCATAGACCTTTGCCTGAATGTGCCAAGCGATCGCTCTTTCCAGAAACAGCCGCTTGATGAACTTCGGGGGAGGGCGGCTATAGATGGCGATCCATCGTTCCACTAGTTTTGAGCGGGGCCACGTGGGCAGTTCCTCCATCTGCTTTCGCACGCGTTCTGCGATCGAATTGACCGGCGGAGCATCCGGCGCCGCCAGTCCCGAGGGGTGTCGGACCACAAACCGGGCCCTACGATGTGACCCGATAGCGTCGGTCCTTGCCTTCCTCTTGCTCGGACAGGAGTTTCAGGCCCATGCGCTTCTTCACTGTTCCCGAAAGAAAGCCTCGCACGCTGTGGGCTGCCATCCGGTTGCTTTCATCATCTCGGCAATAGTGGCGCCGTTCGAGCGACCAAGCAGGTTCAGTACTTGGCCAGCCTTTAAGTCTTTGCGGGTCTTTCCTGCCTGCAGCAATTTGCCCTTAGACGTCTTGCGCTGATCATTCTTCTCCTTTGCCCTACTCGCCTTCGTTCGAGGTGCGATTTGAGCTTTCGGTCTTCCCTTCGCAAGGGGCCGGGGCTCCTCTTGCTGATCTGCGTCAACCGGGGATTCTCGAGGGCTGCAATTCCCTGATCCGTGATCAACACGGTGAATTTCCGTTCCTCCTCATCCTCGCGCCATACGGTATCCTGAAGTTTGGCAGGACGTTCTTCGGCTAGGGACTTTGAGATCAAACCCTCAATGGTTTTCTTGACAATCTTTGGCGATGACGTCATCGACTTCGGCAGGGGAAAGAGCAGGCGATCATTCCTCCGGGCCGCAGCGCTCAGGATCATGACGGCTGTATCAGTCAGTGTTGCATTTTTCGCAGCGGATGTTGCGATGTGGGCGGTCATGGATACCTCCATTTTGGGCCCGGCCAATCCGGCGCCTCGTACCGCCACGAGCCCAGACTTAGCTGGGCAGAGAATTCCATGAGCAAATTTCGGCTCACGCGGCATGGATGCTTGCTTTGGCAGCAAAGTCCAGTCCTATCTGGGCTCGAGGAGCCGTTCTTCACCAAGGAAGTGGCGCCCAACCGACATTGAGCCTGTCAACTGATACTGAAGTTCTGACGCGCGGTTGCCCGGTTTGAGAGGAAAGTTGCCGACCAGCCAACGTGAACATGAAATCCGCATTTGATGCTGTGGACGGCTCCTCCACCTGGCGCGCAAAAGCGCCATAGGATTGGTTGCTGGTGAGGTGACCACAATTCGGAGGAGCTCGATATGCAAGCGGTGACAACAATCGGTTTCGACATTGCGAAGTCTGTTTTCCAGGTTCACGGCATTGACGCAGAGGGCCAGGGCGTTGTTCGCCAGCAACTCAGGCGGTCACGGGTTCTCGGCTTCTTCAAGAAGCTTTCGCCTTGCGTGGTTGGTATGGAGGCATGCGCCTCCTCGCACTACTGGTCACGCGAGTTGCAGGCACTCGGGCACACGGTTCGATTAATGCCGCCGGCCTATGTGAAGCCGTATCTGAAACGCCAGAAGAACGATGCGGCCGATGCCGAGGCCATTTGCGAGGCGGTGCAGCGGCCAAGCATGCGGTTCGTGCCGACCAAGACACCCGACCAGCAAGCCTGTCTGATGCTCCACCGTACGCGGCATCTGTTCATTCGCCAGCAGACTGCGCTGATCAATGCGATCCGCGCCCACCTTGCCGAGTTTGGCATTGTCGCACCGGTCGGCCGCAATGGCGTCGAGGAGCTGCTCGATGTGGTCGCCGATCCCGACGATGGACGCGTGCCCGAGATTGCGCGCGAGTGCCTGGAGGCACTGGGCAGTCAACTACGGCGGCTGAAGCGGCAGATCCTGACGTTCGACCAGCGTATCAACGCCTGGCATCGCTCAAGCGAGACTAGCCGTCGGCTCGACGAACTCCCCGGGGTCGGCCCGGCGCTGGCAACCGCGCTGGTCGCCAGTATCCCCGATCCGAGAGTGTTTCGATCGGGACGCGACTTCTCAGCCTGGGTTGGACTCGTGCCGAAGCAAAACTCCAGTGGAGGCAGGGAGAGGCTCGGCAACATCACCAAACAGGGCGACCGATACCTGCGCTCGCTGTTCTGCGCTGGCGCGTTGGCGGTGATCCGATACGCCAAAATCCACGGCACCAAGCATCGGCCATGGCTTGCCAAGCTGCTGGAACGGCGGCCAACAAAGGTGGCCGCGATCGCGCTCGCCAACAAGATTGCGCGCATGGCCTGGGCGATGATGGCCAAGGGCGAGCGTTACAGGGAACCCGTCGCACTGGCTCGCTAGGGCAAGGCGACTTCCGACGAGATCGCGCCGGCAACGGCGTGATGTGAAGGTTGGAAAGGACTGACAGCACGTAATGCAGAACCGGTCGATCCGGTGATCAGGACAACCCACTTGGGCCATTGCATTGTCGAATGCGAGCTTTTGACCGGGACCTGATCCGCGGAAGGCATTATGGCCAGCGGCCCTGTGAGCCGCGCTCAAAGGCCGAACACATGGCTGCTACGACCAGCGCTGCGACGTGAAGAAGTGCCTTGACAGCTCGGAGCCGTCCACACATGGCCCTTCTCAAGCATTCAGGCTTAGCCAAGTAACTTCCGCTCATTGGGCGAAAGCAAACTCTCCAATGAAGGGTCTCTCACCGCTGCTTATGACCCGAAGCGGAAGTAAGGCCGCGCGAAGATAACTCCGATTAAGCGGTGCGGTTGGCAACAGAGGCGCAACGGCGCTCATGGTTCAACGCAACGAGATGGCCTGCACGGGAATTCAGCGGGACTCGAGAAATTAGCCATCCTCGGGCAACGCTAGCTAGCCTGGCGGCGATACCGTATATCAAGGCGGTTGCGACATAAATATGCGGAGGAGCCGCCGCACGATGCCACCGATCCGAGCGGACTGTCACCCGGTCAAGGAACGACGGTAGTGTTACGGCGGCGCCTGATGCTTCCGCCGATCGTCATGGCACTGGCCTTGAGCCTTGCCCTGACTGCTGCCGGGTTCTGGGTGGGTCGCACGATCGTACAGATCATGTCCGATCACCTGATCCGTGAGATGACACAGGCCGTTCATCGCGACGTCGCTCATATTGTAGAGGACATCGACAAAGCGCTTTCCCGGGTGGCGAACGATTTTGCCCGTCACGACGTGCCGCTCGGCGATCCACTTGCTGTGGCACGGGAACTCTATGGCTTGCTGACCGCGGAGCGGGATTTGGACTGGCTCTATTTCGGCAACGAGGCAGGTGGGCTCGTCTCGGTCGGGCGGCTGGCGGATGGAGCTACGGTGTTTCTGATGACGGACGGGTTCCGCGCCGGCATCCTGCGCGAGTTCGAGGCGTTGCCCAACGGTGGGGTCGGGCGGCTGAGGAAAACGGCAGCTGCGTTCGATACGCGCCAGAAGATCTGGTACACGCGGCCAAAGGAGACGAGCAAGCCGTACTGGACTGAACTTTATCTCGGTGCCGTCGACCCCGTCGCAGGCGTTTCGCTCTCCGCCCCCGTTTTCGACAAGGATGGCAGCTTCGCCGGGGCGTACGGGACCGATCTAATTCTGACACAGCTCGCCAGCCTCATGCGGACGCTCCAGCTTGGTGACCACGGGCGCACATTCCTCGTCGACGCGGCCGGGCAGCTAATCGCCTCTTCGGGTGGCGTACTGCCGGTGAGCATCGATGCCGATGGCCGGCATTCGCTCCTCAGCGCGACCGAGGCCGATGACCCAGTGGTGCGAAGCACGGCCCGTCATCTAAGCCTCCACCCCGAGATCGTAAAGCAGACTTCCGCTGGCCCACATTCGGTCTCGTTCGAAGTTCCCGAGCTGGGGGTGATCTACGCGGCTGTCGACCAGTTCCAGGCACCAGGCGGCATCGACTGGACCGTCGTCTCGGCACTCCCGGCCGAGGACTTCCTTGGTCCTGTGTGGAGTGCGGCCTATTTCTCGCTGGCGACCGGCGCCTCGATCGTTGTTGCCGCCTTGCTCCTGGGACTGTGGGCGGTCGGGGCTGCCCTTAAGCCGCTGGCCGCGCTTACCAACGTCGCGCAAGGGATCGCCCGCGGAGAATGGCGCGCCGTACCAGATACACGACGGAACGACGAGATCGGCGTGCTCGCGACCGCGTTCAGCGTGATGACGGCCCGTCTCAAGGAGACGTTGGACGGCTTGCGGGATAGCCAGGCCAAACTCGAAGAAGCTCAGCGCATCGCACATCTCGGCTACTGGGACCGTGAACTTGACACAGATCTTCTCACCTGGTCAGACGAAATTTACCGCATCTATGGACTGGTGCCGCAAGAACGCAAGATTACCATTGCCGCATGGCAGGAACTGATTCACCCGGAGGATCGGCGGAGCGTGATTGGGGCATTAGCGCAGGCGCTGCGTGGCGGCCCGCCGTACGATGTGATGTATCGCGTGGTCCGGCCTGACGGCGCGGTGCGCACCGTCCACAGCCAAGGTCATGTAACGAAGGACGAGTCGGGCCAGCCCCGTATGTTCGGCACTGTCCAGGATATCACCGAGCGCAAGCGGGCGGCGGAGAACCTGCGCGAGAGCGAGCTGCGATACCGCGAGTCACAGATCGAGCTGGCACATGCCAATCGCGTCACGACAATGGGGCAGCTGTCGGCTACGATTGCTCATGAGGTCAGCCAGCCAATTGCAGCGACAGTAATCAATGGCGGTGCCGCACTGCGCTGGCTGGACTCCCAGCCGCCGAATCTCGAGGAGGTTCGGCAGGCGCTCGGTCGCGTCCTCGAAAGCAGCAACCGAGCTGTCGACGTCATGGGCCGGATCCATGCCCTCATGAAGAGGGCACCGCCACGGAAAGATGGCTTGGAGATCAACGAAGCGATCCTCGAGGTCATTGATCTGACCAGAGGCGAAGTGGTGCAGAACTGCGTCTCGGTGCGGACGCAACTCGCGGAGGGCTTGCCACTCCTTCAAGGAGATCGAGTGCAACTGCAGCAAGTGATCCTCAACTTGATCGTCAACGCCGTCGAGGCGATGAAGGGCGTCAGTGAGGACTCGCGAGAACTGCTGATCAGTACCGGTCAAGCCGAACCGGACGGCGTGCTGGTTGCGGTTCAGGATAGAGGCCCGGTGCTGGCCCAGGCAAACCTGGAGCGCGTCTTCGAGGCCTTCTATACGACCAAGCCCGGCGGCCTGGGGATGGGCTTATCGATCTGTCATTCGATCATCGAAGCTCACGGGGGGCGATTGTGGGTGTCCGCGAACGTATCCCAGGGGGCCACTTTTCATTTCACATTGCCCACGCATCCAGACAATGCATCGTCACTATCAGCAAGCCGTGAACCAGAAACAGCTTAGATTGCCTCCAAACAGCTTTGACTGCTTGTGGCCCATCGCGACAGCGGGTCGTTTGTGCGGCCCCTCTGATCTCGGGCATACGCATTTTTCCTTTCAACAATCCGCTCTCGATGTCTTGGGCAACCCTCCAGTTGGTGAAAGAGGATGAAGTCCCTCAGGCGCCTGATCCTCCGGTCGGCGATAATCTGGTCCGTTGCCTTTCCGGGAAGCAAGTCGCGGTAGACTGCCTCCGCTATGCCATGCGAGGCCAATAAGAGCGCCAAGGCATCATCCGGTTTGGCTTGTCTGATATTGACGGGCATGAAGAAAACCGTTCGTGGCCTTGCAGCAGACCAACAAATCTAGCACATCGGCGGGTCACGATCGTCCCCGCTAGTCTAGAATGGTTTGTCTTGGGCGTTTATGATCGACCAAGAGGTTCAATTTCGAGGCGATCGGGTCATGCGGAATGCCTCAGATAGGACGACGGAGAAACTCGTGCCTTCTCGCGCTTGCCTTGACCGGCGCGCTTTTCTTGCGGGTGTGGCTGTCATTCCGTTCCTGAGCGGGGCCCAAGCGGGCGCCGAGCGCGATTTTGCCTATGATCACCAGTCACATATTCGGTCTTTCTCGGCCAGGTTCATTCGTTTCTGAGAAAAGAAAATAACATGGATGCCCGCGAAATCTTTGAGCTGCTCAGTTACGTCGTGACCGTAATCGGCCTGCCGTTCGCGATCATCGTGTTCATACTCGAGCAGCGGAAAGAACGGCAGAACGAACAGGAGGAGATTTTCCAGCGGCTCTCCGATGAATATCGCGAGTTTCTCAAGCTCGTCCTGGACAACTCCGATCTTCACCTGCTCAGGCCAGATGGCGTGCGGCAGGATTATACCGAAGAGCAGAAGGAACGGCGGCTCGCGATCTTTGGCATCCTCATCTCGCTCTTCGAACGTGCCTACCTGATCGTTTATGAGGAGGACATGGACAAACAGACGCGCCGCCTCTGGCGTTCGTGGGAGGATTACATGCGCGAATGGGTGCGGCGTTCCGACTTCCGGTCAGCGCTGCCCGACCTGCTCGAAGGTGAAGACGAGGGTTTCACACGTTACATCCGCACCCTGGCGAATACGGAAGCGGGCGGCGCGAGCATCCGGTGATGGATGAGGCGATCTCCGTATCGAGCCAAGGCCGCCCCCTTGGCTGGAAAGCAGAAACGCAAATCCACCAGTTACCGGCCCAGCTATCGGCAATGCCTAACCATCGGTGACGCAATAAAGGCCGGCTACGTTGAGGCCGATAGATAGCGCCAACGGCCGTTTTCCACGCGGGCTTTTCTATCCAAGCGTCAGATGTCATGCTGTGGCATGGACCTACAGGGAACTGGAGGAAATGATGGAAACCAGAGCGAGCAACGACAGTGATCCCCGGCCGCTTGGTCTGCTGGCGGCGCTCATCCCGGTCGTTACGTTGGTGGGGCTGCTAGGCCTGTCCTTCTATCTCTTCCGCGATGCCGCCGCTGCCGGCCCGAACCAAATCGCTCTTGTGTTCTGTTCAATTGTTGCGGTGTTCGTTGCCTGGCGCCACGGGCATTCCATCGAGGAGCTGCGCGACGCTGCGGTCGCCAGCGTTACCACAGGGCTATCCGCCATCTTCATCCTGCTCGCAGTCGGCTCACTGATTGGCACCTGGGCGCTCAGCGGCACGCTGACCGCGATGGTCTACTACGGGCTCAAGCTGCTCAGTCCCGACTACTTCTACATGACCGCCTGTCTGATCTGTGCTGTCGTTGCGGTCTCGATCGGGAGCTCCTGGACCGTCGCCGGCACAATCGGCATCGGGTTGATGGGCATCGCCCAAAAAATGGGCCTCGACCCGGCCATCACCGCTGGCGCAGTGATCTCCGGCGCCTATTTCGGTGATAAGTCATCGCCATTGTCCGACACGGCCAATCTCGCCTGTGCTGCGGCCGGTGCCAATCTCTACGATCATGTGAGGGAGTCCTTGTGGACCTCGGTGCCGTCGCTTGCCATCGCCGTTGCACTCTTTTGGAGCTTCGGCTCGGCAGGCGACTTCGACGCCTCCGCCGTGACGGCGCGGATCGAAGCCGCTTTCCATCCCTCGCTCGTGCATTTCCTGCCACTGGCACTCGTATTGGTGCTCGCCCTACTGCGCTGGCCGCCTTTCGTCACAGTATTTCTTGGTGCGCTCGCCGGCGGTCTGCTAGCCGTCGCAATTGCTCCCGAACGGGTCATAGCTCTGGCAGGATCCGGCTCACCTAGTCTAGCACTGCTCAAGGGTGTCTGGTCAGCTCTCGCCACCGGCAATATCTCTCATACCGGCGAGGTGGCGGTCGACCAGCTGCTTTCTCGCGGCGGCATGCAAAGCATGCTCGGGACCGTCTGGCTTATCCTCGTCGCGCTCGCCTTCGGCGGCATCATCGAGAAGGCCGGCGTACTCGAGCGTTTGATGGGCCCCGTGATCGCGGCGGCCCGGTCGGTCGGCACACTGGTGGCAGCGCTCACGGGTGCAGCTTTCGCGACAAACGTCCTTGCTTCCGACCAGTACATTGCCGTCGTGTTACCGGGCCGCATGTTCCGCAACGCCTTCCAGGATCGCGGTCTCGCTCCGGTCGTCCTGTCGCGTGCACTTGGCAATTCTGCGACTGTGACCTCGCCACTGATCCCCTGGAACAGCTGTGGAGCCTACATGGCCGCGACCCTCGGGATCGCCACGATAAGCTTCGTGCCATTCTGCTTTTTCAACATACTGAACCCACTTGTCTCGATGGCCTTTGCCATCCTCGGCATCCGGATGCTGTCTTCCAAACCGCCCCACTCGTAGCATCGAGATCTTCGCACTTCCGGTGCGCCGTCCGGCGCGGCTTCCTTCGGCGGCGGCGATTCGAGCTCATCGGTGAAGGCGTTTGTGTAGCGTTGAGCGCAGCGCCTTGCCGACGGCGCGTCTCGGGGACGCAGCCAATGACTCAAGTTACGGCGACCCTCCGTCCGTACCGGACGATATTAAAAGTTAACCTCTGGAAGGTTGCACCGGTTCCGCTCCCCCACAGGAACCTAAATCCTGGCGGCAAATATCCAACCGAACGAATTGTAGTCTATAACAAGAACCTAACCAGCCCTAACTCCATTTCGCAGACAGCACCCACGAGCTTCATTTGTCCTTCAACTATACGCATTTTGACCTCGATCGTCTCACGCAATTGCCGGACTGTCCAAAGCACATTCGCTTCGACTGCGCGCTCAAGCTGGGCGGATCGTGAGAGTTTTGTGTCGGGTTCTGGTAGTCCCGGCAGGATATCTTTGATCAGAACCTGGATTCGTGAGAGATGTTGTTTCCCAAACAGCTGGGTTTCCAAGGCGGCTTGCACGGCTCCGCAGCCGCTGTGCCCGAGAACGACAAAAAGCGGCGTGTGCAAATGCGAACCTGCATATTGCAAACTACCGGCGATCTCGAGAGAATATATATTGCCCGCAACGCGAATGACAAACAGATCGCCAAGACCAACATCAAAAATGACTTCGGGAGGAATGCGCGAGTCGCTGCAGCCCAAGATCGTTGCGTAAGGGTGTTGGCCTCTGGCGAGACTTGCCAGGATTTGATTTTGGGCAAGGGGGAACGTCAATTCCCCGCGGGTAAAACGAATATTGCCATCCTGAAGTTTCCTGAGCGCCTCGTCTGCATTAAGGCGCGAATTAGAATGGTTGATAGTTGGCATTGCGAAACCTATTGCAAGCAACCTAAGACGTCTTGGCCCGGTCCTTCACCTCGAGAAATGTCGTTTTCTACTGTAACCGGTCGAGCAAGGACGCCGATTTGAGGATTTTGGCTATCTGGATAGCTCCGGACAAGATCGGCCGTTCTGGAAGCGTTTGCAAACTCCCTCAAACAAGAAAACCCCACCTCTTGAAGGTGAAATTACTTCCGCATTCGACGGCATAGCGGACATGACCGGATTTGCCGATGGTTCAACCATGTCGCGAATGACCCTTAGCGGACCTGTTGGCCATGCCATGTGTCAATCCAAGAGTGTCAGCAAGTCTCTAGCCGCGCAATGTCACAGGCTAATTGCTGGTAAATCCTAGCAGTGGGAAGGTCGAGCAGAGGACGTCGCCTGAGCCCCGACTTGCCGCCAGGCTGGTCAACAGAAACTGGCTGGTCGCGACCTACAGGCTCATAACCTGAAGGTCGCAAATTCAGATCCTCTTCCCGCAACCACTGAGAATCGCACTTGATTCTTCAGTCAGTTGAACCGGAATTCGAGACCGAAGATCGGACCCTGCTGAACAACGTCGTACACGAAGCCGTCGTTGCTGTAATCGACACCCAGCGCGCGATATCCGGCAACGGTGGAGAAACTGTCGCTGAACGAATAGCCAATGCCGCCCATGACATCCCACATGAAGTCGGATTCGCCGGCGCCGATCACACCCCAGCCGGTCAAGAAGAACGCTTCGCTCAAATTGAAGCGCCCCTTCAGGCCAACCACCGCATCGACCCAGGTCTCGCTCTCGTCGAACGACCGCCCATTGAGAAGGCCGCCGTTGAAGTTGAGTTCGTTGTCCACGGACCACAGGCGCGCACCCGCCAATATGTCGAGGTTTCCGCCTTCTTCATAGACGAGGCTGTAGGCTCCAACTCCGGTCACCATCAGCATTTCGGTGGTCAATTCGACATCGTGGGCCAGGATTCCGAACGGCGTGTCTTCTTGAGCCGACAGCTTTACCCACATAAGGTCGGCGCCGAAGCTGAACCGGCCATTGCGCGCCTCAGCCACCCCCATCAGACCGATATCGAAGTGGTCAAGCACATCGCTAATGCTCAAATCGACTTCCACCTCGGGTGCTCCGAACGCAGCGACGTCTCCATCCATGCCGGCGAGCCATCCATAAGGGGCAACGGTGAATGTCCATTCGCTCTCAGGCTCGGGTGGTGGCACGAGATCGGCTGCAGTTGCGATGCTCGCAGATGCCCCGAGAAACACTGCCGCCATTGTCGCCATTGTCGCCTTCTTCAACTCTTCCATGTCTCCTCGCCGGCTGTGTCGGCACTCGTCCCGCGATCTCGTCAGGAGGTGCGTATTTCTACTGCAATCGTGCTTTGGATTTCTTGACAATCTGCCATAGCCGCGCGAAATTTCCAACAAGAATGGGGTCTCCAATGAGCAAAGCACGAAAGCCGCTCCTCGCTCGGGGGGCTAACGTCGGTGGACGGCTTCAGCGCTTGCTTTGGCTTGTCTCAGGCGGATGGGCCTTGGGGGTGGCGCCGGTGGAAATGGCTTGGTTACGCTCCTTCAACGCATCACAGTCAGCATCTCAGAAACGGCAGTTCCCTTCGTGCCAACCGAGGAAGTGTGGACGACCGATCGGTTGGGAAACCTTAGTGCTACGTTGAGCGCGAGTTTAGTTAGCATCGTCTCCCGATTTGCCCGCGCCGGAGCCCTTGGTAGTCCTGGCTTTCCTGGGCTTGTCATTGGGCGAGACCTCTAGACCATGGAGGACATCGATTGCCGCCTTGAGCTGCAGGTCATTGCTCTTGTCCTTGGGGACATAGTCGGAGGAAACATCCCTGACTTCGACGTCATTCTGCGAGTGACCGCTTTGGGGTTCGGAGGAGCGTTCCAGCTCGATATTGATATCGGGGGGGATGCCTGCGGCCTCGATCGAGCGGCCGGACGGCGTGTAATAGTAGGCTGTGGTTAGCCTGAGCGCACCCCATTTGCCTAGCGAATAGATCGACTGTATAGATCCCTTGCCGAACGACCTCGTGCCAATCACGGTCGCTCGCTTATGATCCTGAAGGGCGCCGGCAACAAGCTCGGAGCCCGACGCTGAACCGCCATTGATCAGCACGACCAACGGCTTCCCATCGGACAGATCGCCTTCGTCGGCACTAAAGCTCCGCGTATGGTCGGCATTGCGGCCACGAGTCGAGGCAACCACGCCGTTATTGAGGAAGGCATCGGACACCGAAATTGCCTGGTCGAGCAAGCCGCCCGGATTGTTGCGCAAGTCGATAACGTAGCCCTTGAGTTTGTCTCCCAACTCCTTCTCAAGCGAAAAAATCGCGTTCTCGAGCCCTTCCTGCGTTTGCTCAGTGAACGAGGAGATGCGGATATAGCCGGTATCCTTTTCTTTGCCCACCACCTCTGACCTGACCGACTGCACCAGAATTTCCTCGCGGATGAGCGGCACATCATAAGGCGCCCCGCCCGCGCGCAGAATGGTGAGCGTGATTGGGGTGTTGATCATGCCACGCAGTCGTCCGACCGCCTCCAACATGGTCATATCCTGAATGTTGTCGCCATCGATTTTGATGATGAGGTCCCCCGGCATGATCCCGGCTCTCGCAGCCGGCGTATCGTCGATCGGGGCAATGATCTTGATGATGCCGTTCTCCATGATGCCCTCTATGCCGAGCCCTCCGAACTTGCCCTTGTTCCGAACCGACATTTCCCGGAAGGTTTTGGCATCAATGTAGGTCGAGTGGGAGTCGAGTGAGGTCAGCATACCGTTGATCGCTGACTCGATGAGTTTTTCATCATTGGATTGTTCGACAAAGTCGGAGTGGATACGTTCGAACACATCGCTCAGCAGATTGAGCTGCTCCTCGGTAAATGCGTTCGACTCGGCGCGTGCCGCATCAAAATCGTGCCAAATCAACGTCGCGGACACAACACCCGCGAACGCCAAAGTAATTGTGCGTCTGTTCATAGCGCTTTACCTCTCATCGGGCTTGTACGAAACTACCGAGCCAAGAAGCCGATCGCCACGCCGTGCCCTTCCGAACTCAATTTATCATACGGACCTGTCTTCGCCAGTGGCGATTACCTCCGGCAGGTCGCTACGGATGTGCGTGCCATCAATATTGAAGGGTCCGGCCACTGGGTCGCGGAGGAGCAGCCACAAGCCGTTGCCGAAGCGATACTGGCCTTTCTGCCGCCGTCTCAATAGTTGGAGGTGCAGTAACGAGTGAGGCAAACAAACGGCCTTGGCGCGTAACAGACGGGCATCGGCAACATCATGCGTTCGCACAAGAAAGTCTATCGGGTGTCCCCACGCCGTTTTGCTTTCGGCCGCAACCCTCTGATCGACCGTTGCCCGGTTTCATAGGATAGTTTGCTGCATCTGCTCACGGCAGCAATTGGCCCATCGCGACATTTCGGTGCGATGCGGAATTCGGGCGCTATCAGGGAATAGCGGACATTGATCAAACCGCCCCGATCAAGTTTGGTTTATGAGTACGCGCTCTGGCAAGGCAGTGCCCTATTACTCTCGTGTGATGAGCACCTGCCTGTGTTGTGGGCTTATTCGCGAATTGGATGCCTTTTCCCACTGTAGCGGGTCAGCCAGGACGGCGATTTGCACCCGGGCTGTCTCGCGTCAGCAAGGGCGCGATAACTCACCAGGTCAATCAGGCAAACCGGCCTTGCGAAAACCTTCTATGAAGTGTGCTAATCCCGCTTCATCGTGGAACGGCTGCGTCTTTACAAAAGAGCTAATTGTAAAATGAGGATTGCTTATCATTAAATATCGGCTTCACGCCGGGCCTCCTCAATTGCCCAAGGTGGGCCAAAGCCGCCGCCAGATATCGTCGTGACATTGTTCGGTAGGTTTCTTCACGGCGCAGCGTTTAAATCGCCAAATCATATTGATGAGCTGCGTACTGAGCCTTTCCCAACAATAAGAAATGCAGCTGGATGGATAAGGATTCAAGCGGAACGCCTTCTCAAGCTGCTTGATAGCTTCGAGTGGCTGCCCACGTAGTGTTGTAAGGTCTGATTGTAATGCCCAAGCATCGGCATGATTTGGATCCAGCTCATGGGCAGTAGTGAATTCGGCATCCAATTCGAGCCATCGACCGTCATGTGCAATTACATAACCGCGAATGCAATGATTGCCGGCATCATTCGGATCCAGATTTACCGATTTACCGGCTGTCTCGACCGCAGGGCGAAGACTTTCGGCACCATAGTGAAGCCATCGGAGGAG
Organism: uncultured Alphaproteobacteria bacterium; assembly: GCA_963841765.1. Taxonomy (GTDB): domain Bacteria; phylum Pseudomonadota; class Alphaproteobacteria; order Rhizobiales; family Aestuariivirgaceae; genus Taklimakanibacter. The sequence continues at coordinate 4,335 of CAWJDZ010000036.1, read as the reverse complement.
CAAATGAGACCAGCCAGCGATATGCTTCGGCGTAGCTGGGATCGAGCGCGATAGCCTCCTGAAAAATTAGATAAGCCTCCTTCGCGTCCTGCTCAGACTTCTCCGTCAGCATTCGGGCGCGGACACACAGGTCGTATGCCGCAATGCTCTTCGGCCGGTTGCGAGTAGGAGGCAATTTAAGTCGGCCGATAAGAGCTTCTACAATATTCTCTACAATCTCGTCCTGAACGGCGAAAACATCGGCCAGGCTTTTGTCAAAACGTTCCGCCCACAAGTGGCCGCCGTGGATCGCATCGATCAATTGAACGTTGATGCGCACCCTGTCTTGGGCTCGACGGGCGCTGCCTTCGAGCAAATAACGCACGCCGAGTTCACTTGCAATGCGTCGCACGTCCAGCGATTTTCCCCGATAGGCAAAAGTGGAATTGCGGGCGATAACAAACAGTCCGGCGTTCCGAGACAGATCTGTGATCAGATCTTCGGTGAGGCCGTCGGCGAAATAGGTCTGTTCCGGATCCGAGCTGAAATTAACGAAAGGAAGCACAGCGATGAGGGGCGGTCAGGCAAAGTTGGGGATGCATTGAATAGAGGGGCCCTGGCTTCGCTTTGCACATGATAGATCCGCACGGGCTTAGAAAGATTTTTGAGCTTCTGTTCTCCGCCATCTTCGAAGTGGCATTCGATTTTGCCGACTACTTCGTCATGCACCTTGGCGCAATGCAAATCCCTTCGGGTTCGGCAAGGCCCTCGAGCCTTGAGGCGACATTGACGCCATCGCCGAATATGTCGCTGCCTTCACCTACGACATCGCCAAGATTGATCCCGATCCTGAGCTTGAACCGAAGCGGCTCAGGCGACGTCTCGTTTGCCTGGCTGAACTTCGTCTGTAACTCAAGGGCAGCCTTTACTGCATTCACTGCAGATGTCAATTCAACCAGCACCCCATCACCCATAAGCTTGACGATGCGGCCACCAAAGGACGCTGCCGCCGGTTCGATGATGCTCTTTTGCCGCTCCTTTAGAACTGCAAGCGTTCCTGCCTCGTCGTGTTCCATGGACCGGGAATCGCCGACGACATCCGCAACCAGGATTGCGGCAGTCTGCGATGTGACATACCGTTGTTAGATGGCAAGCTCGATCCCTCTGGAGACCGTCCTATCTCCCAAGTCGCTCCTGGTATACTGCAACTTACAGCATGCCATTTTCCGCTGTAAGGGTCGAGCAAGGACGGTTTCCGATTTTGGCTATCCAGGTGGCCCCCCGATAAGATCGGCCGTCCTGGAGTTGTCTGTCGCCACCCCCCTCGAAACAAGAATACCCCGCCTCTTGATGGTGAAATTACTTCCGGATTCGGCGGCATAGCGGACATGACCGGATTTGCTGGTGGTTCAACCATGTCGCGAATTGACCCACAGCGGTCCTGAGGGAGAGGACCGCCGTTGCGCGCAGTTATTGGAATTGCGGCCCACACGCTCCAGCCTTACTGACTCTGGTATCTGGAAGTCAGTCAGAAAAGGGAGTCCGAGCGTCGTCTATCACGACATGACACTGATAAAGTAGCCCGATTGCGCCGATGCTGCTAAACTCGAGAGTGAATGGTCGCCGATATTGACGCTACCCAAGAGCTGACGGAAAATGGCTTACTCGCTCCACACGCGGCTCGATGCGCCACCCGCCGCAGAGACGGAAAAAATTCAAGTCCTCGGACTCCCGAACGCCCGGTTCTTTGTGGATCGGTCCACCGAGGCGATATTGCAGGAGGGCTTGCTTGCTGTGGATCGAGAGGTTGCGTCGGTCCCGCCTGGCCCAAATGGCGAGCGCCCACCCGCGAATTTTCTCGCGCTCTCCGGCGGCGGCGAGAAGGGCGCTTTCGGCGCCGGCCTCATGGTGGGGTGGAGCGAGAGCGGCCAGCGTCCCGAGTTCAAGTTGGTGACCGGCGTCTCCACGGGAGCCCTGCTCGCTCCGTTTGCTTTTCTGGGCCCCTCTCGCGACCAGCAGCTCCGGCGCGTGTTCACCGACATCACACAGAAGGACGTCTTCAGTGCACGGTGGCTCATGGCGGCGCTTTATGACGATGCGCTCTCCGATACCGCTCCGCTCTTCACCTTGATCTCCGAATTTGTGAATGCAGAGATGCTGGCCGACATCGCCCGGGAATACTCCAGGGGGCGGCTCCTGTTCATCGGCACCACTAACCTCGACGTTCAACGGCCAGTAATCTGGAACGTGGGTGCGATCGCGGCGAGCCAACACCCTGGAGCACTGGATCTTGTGCGCAAGATCCTGCTGGCCTCGGCGGCCATTCCTGGCGCATTCCCGCCAGTGTTAATCGAGGTCGAAATCGATGGACGACGCTACAGCGAAATGCACGTCGACGGGGGAGCGATTGCGCAGGCTTTTCTTTATCCACAGGCCCTTGAGCTGTCGCGCGAAGCGGGCCGCCGCGGAATAGTGCGCGAGAGGAATGCCTACGTAATTCGCAACGGCCGCTTCGACCCCGATTGGGCGACCACGGAGCGCTCCTTCCTCACCATCGCGCAACGAACTATTCGCACGATGTTACACTACAGCGGCATCAACGATGCGATACGGATCTATGCGACGGCGCAACGAGATGGCGCGCAGTTCCGTCTCGCCCACATCGGCACCGATTTTCAGTTTAAGCCGCACGAGCAATTCGACCAGGCTTACATGCGAGCGCTCTTTGACTACGCCTACCAGAAGGCACTGAACGGCTACCCATGGGAAACGTCGATTGCGGCTGTATATGGTGGGCGCATCGAAGCCGCGATCCTCTCGAGCCAATCTACTGCTGGTTCACCGAAGGCTTCGACGCGCCAGGACCCAGGAAGCGGAAGCGCGACTGAATGAGCTGAAACAAGACCCTTGGCGTCAAACCCTTCGCTTCCCGCCCGGCCGAAGAGTCCGATTGTGGCCCCAAGGCGACATCCCAGCTGCCAATTGCGATGCCCGGCCTTGAGGGGCAAGCTGCCGTACAGCCGACATGGTCATGAAGTCCGAATCTGACCGATGCTGTCGAAAAAGGAGGCTTAGAGTTTGCCTGCGAATACTTGATTCGGTTGCTCCAACGGGGCGGTGTTCGGAGGCGGCAATGATGGGTGGACGGGATAGGGATCAGGCGAACCTGTTCTATGAATTCAACCTCGATGAGGTGATCCCGGGGAACCACTTGTTGCGACGGCTCGATGTGTTCGTCACGGCAGTGCTGGCTGATCTGCACGAACAGTTGCAGCCCTTTTATAGCGACATTGGCCGGCCTTCGGTTGATCCGGAGCTGATGATGCGCATGCTCATTGTTGGCTACTGTTACGGTATCCGCCACGAGCGCAAGTTGTGTGAGGAGGTCAAGCTGCACCTGGCCTATCGCTGGTTCTGCAAGCTCGACCTCGATGATGCGGTTCCACATCATTCGACATTCTCGGAGAACCGGCTAAATCGCTTCCGCGAGAGCGACATTTTGCGTCATGTGTTTGAGCGCGTGGTCATGGCGTGCATGGCGCAGGGTCTGGTCAAGGGCGAGGGTTTTGCTGTTGATGCCAGCGTTATGGAGGCCAATGCCAGCCGCTATCGCGGCAAGACGCCTGACGAGATCGACTGGACGCAGTCTGGCCGGGAGAGTCGGGCGGTTGCTGAATATCTTGCGTCACTTGAGCAAGAAGAGCCAAATCCGGATCGCAAATCACCGAAGGTGATCTCGCTGTCTGATCCGTCATCGGCCTGGACCGCCAAGGCCAACAAACGGGTACAGTTCGGCTACGGGCTCAATTATTTGATCGACATCGAGAACGCGGTGATCATCGACGTGGAAGCAACACCGGCACGCACCTACGACGAGGTAGCGGCCACCAACACGATGATCGAGCACACTCCAGAGACAGCTCGATCTGAAACCCAATCGGCTCGTTGCCGATACAGCCCATGGAACGGGCAAGTTCCTTGGCTGGCTTGTCGACACCGGCATCACGCCACACATCCCGGTGTGGGAGAAGGGAAGTGAGGACGGCACGTTTCGCGCAGCGACTTCACATTCTACAAGGACAAGAACGAGTACAGATGCCCGGCTGGAAAGGTGTTGCAGAAGACCGGCAGGGTGCATGACGGCGGGATGATCCGCTATCGGGCGAGCAAGTTCGATTGTGATCCATGCCCATTAAAGCCGAAGTGCTGCCCAAATATGCCAGCGCGGCAAGTGCCGCGCGATGTGAACGAAGCGGCTCGCGACTGCGCTCGTGCACTGATGGGAACGCCGCAGTTCGAGAAGTCCCGCGATGAGAGGAAGAGGGTTGAGATGCGCTTCGCGCACCTCAAAACACA
>CAWJDZ010000035.1:0-18474 GCA_963841765.1 uncultured Alphaproteobacteria bacterium | reverse complement strand
TTTTGGCTTCAACTCTTCAGGAACAATCTCATGCTTACATCAACTCAACCTCGCTCGCAAGCGCTCCCCGATAACGAGCGCATCCGCTGGCTGGCCCGGCGGTGCATCATCACGGAATATCACGCCCGCCTTGTGGCGGCCCACCTTCGGGGAGGGCGCGCGCATGGCTAAGCTCAAGATCAGAGCCCGCGTCGGCAGCCTCTCATTTTCCTGCATCGCCCGCGGCCTTCCTCGGCCTTGCCAAGCCTGCGGCCGGCCTTTCCGACCGAAGCTGGCGCATCGCTCGCGACTTTGAGCGCCGTACCATGTGGATGCGTCGTAGACCGATCATGCGGAGGCGGTCATGAGCGCCGCCGATCAATGTCGCAAACTCGGGATCGATCTCAAGGCCTATGACATCGGCAAACACCGCGCGACATGCCCGCAATGCTCGCATCTGCGCAAGGCCATCCATCAGCATGATGCATGTCTTGCCGTCGCTATCGATAGCGAAGCCGTCCTCTGGCACTGCCACAACTGCGGCTGGCAAGGTCACGTCTGGAATGAGGGTCAACCAGAGATTTCGAGAACCTCATCGCCGCGAGCCGCTACCGGAGAAAGGCCGCCCGATCCGCGCGCGCTCGAATTGTGGAGCGCCGCCCATCCTGCTCACGGCACCATCGTAGAAACCTATCTCGCTTCGCGCAGGCTGACCGCGCCTGCGGGTGATGAGGTATTGCGGTTTCATCCTCGTTGCCCCTTCAAACTTGACGACGACAAGACGGTCTTTCTGCCGTCGATGATCGGGCTGTTCAGAGACATCGTCACCGATAAGCCAGTCGCAATTCACAGGACTGCGCTCGCGCCGGATGGCAGCGGCAAGTCGGATCATCCTGGTTTCAACGGTCGCCCGAAGTGGATGCTTGGACCGGCTGGCGGCTGCGCCATCAAGATCGACGCCGACGAAACCGTGACGATGGGTCTGCATATCGGCGAAGGCATCGAAACTTGTCTTTCCGCCCGGCAGCTCGGCTATCGCCCGGTCTGGGCTCTCGGCAGCGTTGGCCCAATCGGCAAGTTCCCCGTTCTGTCCGGCATCGAGGCGATCACCCTTCTCCCAGAAGACGACCAGAGCGGTGCCAATGCCAAGGCAGTCGCCCAATACGACCGAGGCGGCATGAACTCCTGGCCGGGCTCGATCACAAGGAAATTGTTCGCCTTGCGCCCAATCCATGGCGGCGATGCCAATGATGCGCTTACGATTTTGTTGCAGAAGTCGTCGGCGAACGGGCAAAGTCCCTCTCCTGGCGTTGTTGAAGAACTGCCGAGCGCCTGTTTTTCCGCCACTCCATGGGGAGCGGCGGCACTGACTTCCTTATTGAGACGCGGGACACTGCTGCAACACAGCGGGGTCTACGCAACGCATCGGTCATTTTTTTTTTTTTTTTTTTTTTTTTTTTTTTTTTTTCTCCCGCCGATTGCTGCCGAAAACTTTCAGGGGCTGCGCACTTTTTTGTCGTTCCATGACTAGGGAATGACTATGGACTCTCTCTTTGCATAGGCGCAATCTCAACGCACGGAAACGCAGTAGATTGCGTCCGGTACTTCACATGTTTAGAGTATCTGCGCCGCTGAGGCTTGACCTCACTCGGGACATACCGGGTGTGGTGAGACGGCGTGCGCTGATCTGTGCTCGGGCTGCGGCCGAAGGCGCCCTGCAGCCCGTTCCGGAGCATCTGGGAGGGAAAAACATGCCTAATCTTCGACGCAGAGAATTTATCGTTCAAGGCAGTGCGGCTCTCGCCGAAATCGCGGGCTTTATTCTTCTCGTCTGGTCTACGCTTTTCCGGCGCGGCCGGGAGAGGAAGTTATCCCCTGGCTCGATCAGCCGGCGGCAGTTCCCGATCCGGTAGCGGTCCAGACCCAGCTTGTCTGGGAGGGTCTGGATAGCTGGATAACTCCGAACGACAAGTTCTTCAGCATCTCGCATTTCAATCGACCAACGATTGATGAGAAGACGTGGTCTCTCGAGATCGGGGGACTGGTCAAGAAGCCCTTGAAATTAACGCTAGCTGACATCAAGGCGCGCCCGCGCCAGGAGGTCGTTTTCACCGTGGAATGCTCGGGCAACCATGGCTTCCCCTTTGTCACCGGCTTTATCGGTAATGCACGTTGGGCAGGCGCCCCGCTGCCCCAATCCTTGAGGAGGCCGGCGTTCTGGATAAAGGTATCGAGGTTGTCTTTTTTGGCACCGACAAGGGGGAAGTCGCAATACGCGACATGAAGATGCAACAGGAGTTCGCTCGCAGCATGTCGCTCGCCGACGCGATAAACCCCGGCAATCTCCTCTGCTATGAAATGAACGGAGCAACCCTGCCGGCACCCAATGGCTTCCCGCTGCGGCTGATTGCTCCGGGCTGGTACGGGATCGCCAACGTCAAATGGCTGAAGCGCATCGAGGTTCGCGACACCCGCTTCATGAGCCTGCTGATGGCCCGCGACTATGTCACCATCCGGGAGGAAGAGCACGACGGCGAGACCGTGTGGACCGAGAGCTCGGTCGGCCGAGCCCGGATAAAGTCGGCGCCCGCAAAGGTCACCCGGAAAAACTCAGACTACCGGATCATGGGGGCGGCTTGGGGGCCGCCGATCGACCGGGTGGAAGTGCAAATCGACCAAGCTGCGATGGGCACCGGCGGCCATCGATCACAGCGAGGAGGCCGAACACGCCTGGAAGATTTGGTCCTTCGATTCGGCAAGTGCCTCCCCTGGAGAACACACTGTCACCTCGCGCGCGATCGATACCGCCGGGCAAATTCAACCGGCAATGGACGACCCCTTGATCGCTAAGAAGCACACGTACTGGGAAAGCAACGGCCAGGTGACTCGCCAAATCCGCATCGCCTGAGGAACTTGCTGCCGCGTATATCGGCTACTGTTCTCTGTAAGGATGCCACTCGACGACGCTTCGACATGATCATGGCGTGGTCGGTTGATCGCCTTGGCGATCAAGCACTCGCCAGCATGGTTTAGCACGGGGGAAGGACCCTCGGATGATCTGGGGAGAGCCTTTGGCACGGAATATCCTTAGTCCGCGCTCTTCATGGCCTCAATTCGCGGAGACTGCCTCCGCTATGCCATGCGCAGCCAATAAGAAAAGCTGCGCCCGATTTGTCGGCGATCTAGACAATGGCCGCGACCTTGTCGATCGGGCTACCGCCATCGTCGCCTCAGGGCCAACGGCAAAGCTGAACGGCGGATAATGCTCAGTTCAGCGAGCATTGGGGCTAACCAAGTCACACTTCCAAGTTGGGATCAATTCGAAGAGAGAAATGCCATGTCAATCCTGGTCGATCTCTTGAAGCGCTTAAGCCGCAGCCGCATGCCGTGCGACATCCGTGACGACGTGCTTAAGGATATCGGACTGACCCGCATCACTGTTCAGTATCGGTAATTCACATTCGCCCCGGGCCGGCCACAGGCACCGGGCGGGCCGCCGAAGCGGCTCCGGGCACGAGGTCTTTCGCGAGCAGTACGCGCGCAGTCCGATCGGAGCCACGCCTTAGCTGAGGACATCCTTGAGATTTCTGACAAGCTCAATGGCGACAATAACGTTGCGGTCCAGCGGGCGCGGCTCAAGGTCGACACCCGGAAATCACTGATGTCCAAAATGACGCCCATGAAATACGGCGACGTGATCAAACAAGGTACACACAGGTTCAGATGGCAAGTCACTCGTGTAGTCCTCCATGCCATGCCGTTATGATAGGCGAAAAAAGTATGGGAAAGGGAGAAAACGATCATGAACCACACCAAGAAGCATCAGCAGATTGCGGTACTGGTTGTCGCCGCCTCATTGCTCGCCGCTCCAATGGCGCTGGCCGATGTGGTCACCGACTGGAACATCAAGGCCGGCGAGATCGTCGTTGAGGCCAAGCTGGGGCCGCCACCTGCCAACCGGGTGCTGGCGATCGTCCAGACGGCCGTGTACGAAGCTGTGAACGCCATCACCAAGCGCTACCCAGCCAGTGAGCTGCAACTGGAGGCAGCGTCTGGTGCCTCGGTCGAGGCCGCGATTGCGGCGGCGAATCACGCCACGCTTGCGAAGCTCGTGCCGTCGCAACAGGCGGCCATCGATACCGCCTACCACGCGGTGTTGGCAGGGATCGCCGATGGCCCGGCGAAGACCGCGGGCATCGCGGTGGGAGACAAGGCCGCGGCGGCGATCCTCGCAGGACGCGCCGATGACGGCGCCACCACGGGGGAGACGTATCGGCCGCACACCACCGCGGGGGTCTACGTGCCGACGGTCATCCCGGCAGTCCCGCACTGGCCGCAGCGCAAGCCGTGGCTGATGACGAGCTCTGCACAGTTCCGTCCCGGTCCGCCGCCCACACTCACGAGTGAGGTGTGGGCGCGCGACTACGCCGAAATCAAGGCGCTCGGCAGCAAGAGCAGCACGCGCCGCACCGCCGAGCAGACCGAGATCGCCCGCTTCTGGGAAGCGACGCTGCCCCCGATCTATCACGGGGTCGTGCGCTCGGTTGCCACCGTGCCCGGGCGGGAGGTCACGCAGAACGCCCGCTTGTTTGCAGCGGTGACGCAGGCTATAGACGACGCGCTGATCGCCGTCTTCGACGCCAAGTACCACTACAATTTTTGGCGGCCAGTCACCGCGATCCGCAACGGCGACCTCGACGGCAACGACGCGACCGAACGGGATCCGTCGTGGACGCCGTTCATCGACACCCCCATGCACCCCGAGTATCCGTGCGCGCACTGCATCGTCTCCAGCGCCGTTGGTACGGTGCTGCAAGCGGAGATCGGGACCGGTCCCATGCCGACCTTGACGACGACCAGTGTCACCGCCAAAGGCGCGGCGCGGAGTTGGACGAAGATCGATGACTTTATGCAGGAGGTAGCAAATGCGCGCATCTACGACGGCGTGCACTACCGCAACTCCACGGAAGTCGGCACGGCCATGGGCAAACAGATTGGCGAGCTGGTAGTGGCGAAGTACCTGCGGCCTCTCAAGTAGAACGCGCATGCACGCCCGTAGTCCAAGAGGCTGCCGCGCTTTCCCTTCCACGCAGCGCACGACGGTGTAAAGCAAAAGCGCCCCGACCAGCGGGCCGCTCGACCATTGAAACGCCTCTGCGTCATGTGCTGATTTGCGGTTCAAATCCGTTCGTGGAGGCGGCGGCGGAGGGGACGATGGCGGCCGGAATAGATGCCGCCCTGATCAAGACTGAGCGCTACGGCGTTTAAGCGAGCGCTTACCTGACGCGGCGCATTGCTGTCGCACTTGGCTTCACCTGGCGAGTTCGCCAAGAAGCATGAGGGCTGCGAAGCCCGCAGCGGCGAGAACGCCAGAGTAGCGGGGTCCATTATGAAACGCTTCGGGGATTATCGTTTCCGCCGTCATGGCAACAAGCGCTCCCGCTCCGTAGGCCTTCAGGATTGCCGTTGTGTGAGGGCCAAGGTCACTCACGAAGTAAAAGGCAAGAGCTGTAATTCCCGCAGTAACGAGGGTGGTGCTGCCCCATAGGCTGAGCACGTAGGTAGATGACCGCGACGCGAGGCGCATTCCGGCCGTCCCGGAAACGGCCTCCGGCACGTTCGCGAACGCGAACGCGACGACCAGTGCCAGATCGGGTCCCCCGACCCGCAGGGTGACGCCAAGGACTAGCGCCTCCGGCACAGCGTCAAGCGCAGTACCCAGCGCAATCGAGGCACCGCCGCCTGGCGCCTCGGCTTCATTGGGCTGCGGCTGGCATTCCCCGCAGCGCTTGCGGTCCTTGGCGGTTATGAGAGCTGCGTTCGCGATGCTGAACGTAGCGGCACCGGCGATCATTCCGCCTGTCGTAGATACCGCGCCGGCAAGGATGAGCGCCTCAGACGCGACCTTGAACGAAGCGGCTGAAAGCAGCACGCCCGCGCCGAGCGACATGAACGCAGCGATGGCCCGGTGCCGGAACTGCGTCAGTAGTCCCACAATCGCGCCGACAAATCCGCCGGACGCGGCAGCCACCCCCCAGCAGAAGGCCCACACCGCTCCAATGAGCCCTTCCGGCATTGCACGCTCCTCTTCAACATAAGGCACCGCCATCGGGCCAGCGGCGAACTTGCTCGACCTCCCGCGAAGCTCATACATTCCCTGGCCTCGTCAAATGTGACGGCATGGGCCATATGGATTTCGCAGTTCAATCGCAATCTCGACCTAGGCGAGGCAGCGTGATTACGTTGAGAAGGCCATACCCTAGCCTGATGTCCCTATGATCCGGTTTTGCCGGCACTTCGCAGTTCGCCAGCCGGCACGAAGCCTCCTGATCAACTGGTCGCGATTCCCAAAGATTTCGGAGTTGCGTAGCCGCAAAACCGTAATGTCGAAGCGCTTACAGTCCGCATCTTTTTCTCGGTCCTTGGCTCGCTGAGCCCGCGTATTGTGGACCGAGCCGTCAACTTCAATCGCTAGCCGGAGATCTGGGAAGAAAAAATCAACAATCGATTTTCCGCTTACGACGTGCTCGCGCTTGAACCTACCCGCAAGACCCCGCCATTCAACGAATTAAGTATCCGTTGAAGTTCGGTCTGAGCGCGGTCGGATTCGCCTGCCGCTTCTGGCGCTATCTCGGATATGGCTGGTGCTGTAGGCGTGATTGAAGATCTGCGCGTCGCCGAACACCCGCGGCAATATGATCCCACCGATCGCCAATTCCATGGATGCTGGTGCCCTCGTCTTGACCCTTTCCCCGCGCTTCTTGCGCCGTGAAATATTCTTTGGATCTGAGCGCTTAAAGAAGGCGGCCCAGTTTCCCTCGCTTCTGGGCATCCACCACCTCGCTGTGTTTGGTCCCGTTCTTCAGTAGGATCATACAATCATCTACCTGGCAATCGGGTACCTAGTCGGCTGTGCCCAGTGCGCGAATTATTTCGGCTTGTCGATGTCGGGAGACTTCACCATAGCTCGAAAAGGTCGTGAGGACGCTTTCATGGCCGAGGTTCTGGGACCAGGCCTTGTACTCCTCCGGAGTCTTGCAGACTTGCGCGCCAAAAAGGGCAAGTGTCTTCCGGAAGCTGTGCGGGTTGAAATAGGGGAGGCCAGCGGCCGCAAAGGCGTCTTTGAAAATTGCCGGATGGGTCCGGCGCTACTCCAGTGCTTGCGGTCGAGGCCGGCGGTCACAAAGCGCTGATTGCTACCGACAACGACCTTTGTTGCCGGGAATAGCGGATCATCGAGGCCCCAGAGCCTCTTCTGCCGAAGGTAGTTGACCCAGTCGATGACGATCTGGCGGATTTCATCGCCGACATGAAAGAACCAGGTAGTGAACGACTTGGAGAACTTGGTATTCACCTGCCGCGCGTCCTGGTCGAGCTCGTCCTCGGCAATTTCGACGTGCTTGAGCTTGAAGGATGCAGTCGCCCCGTCCCGGGCACCGGTCAGGATCGTGAAAGCGAAGAGGGCTCGATCGCGGCGCTCGATCTCGGTGCCAGCCGGCATCGTCAGGATGACGTGCCGGATTTGCTCCAGGGTCGGCACTCGCGCGTCCCGGTGCGTCTTGGCCACCCTCGCTTCCTTGACTGTATTGAAATATTCGGCGTCGGAGTACGAAATTCGGTTCTTCATCTGACTGCCCGGCCAGCCAGACGAAGAACCGATTCGGACGCTCGACGCTCGAATATTGTCGACTTTCGGAGACGATCTTTGGACCGAAGATCATTTGCTCCGCAAGGCACGCCTTGAAACCCTTGGCTTGCTCGATGTGGAACGCCTTGAAGTCACGAAACTTGGTATAGGTCTCAAAGCGGTTCAGAGCCTTTGCGACCCCGTCGAGCGTGGCCTCGCTGAAGCCTTTGGCCTCAACCAGATAGGTGAAGTACGCGCGCTTAATTCGCTCGTTCTGGGGGTTATGGGTTTTCATAGCCTTGAGCCTTCTTGCCGAAGTCACAGTTCAGGGAGGGTACTGGGCTCTCTCTTAGATGCTCTTGACCAACTCAGCCGCGATCACCCGCAGGGCCGGCTCGCCCATCACCTGCCGTGCGCTCTCGTTGTCGGCGAGTGCGTCATAGAACGCGATTTCCTCATCCGTAAGCCCGGTTTCCTCGCCGCGGGCACGAGCCGTACGGATACCTTGGCAAGCTGGATCAGTTCTTCGATCACCTGTGCTGTGGTGAGGGCTTAGCGTGGTAGCGGGAAATGGCGGCTTCGAGCCGCTCCGAGAACGCCCGCGCCTGGGTGACGTTGCGCCTGGACTGTGATCGCACGTCGCCATTGATGAGTTTTTTCAGGGCCTCGATTGCCAGGTTCTTTTTGTCGGTCTCGCGAACTTCGGCCAAGAACTCATCCGATAGGATGGATATGTCAGGGCTCTGCAATCCCGCCGCTTTCATGATGTCGACGATCTCCGTGGACACCACCGCCCGGCTGACAATCTGCTGGATCGCCATCCCGTTCAGCGGCGCCCTTCTTCCCGTCGCCGGGCACGCTCTTGATCAGTGCGGCGCGGAACCTGCGCCAAAAACTAACGATTTGGGCCAAAATCGTAAGGCCGGAGTGATCGGGTCAGTGCCTCGGGCCGGGCCGAACATGCGTTTGGCGTAGCGCGAGGCCGTACCTTCCTCCTCGCCGTCGATGCGCGCAGTGAAGTGGCCGTCTTCGTCGGCCTCGACCAGGATGTTCTCGGTCGGAGCGCTGGAGGGCACCGTATAGATGAAGCTGAATTACCAATGCTAAAAATCGACAACAAACTAGCAGTCTACGGGCAGTGGACGTACAGAGCGGCGTGGGCACTGGAAATAACCGCGGCTCTCATCGGCATAAGTTGGGCTACACTCGCAGCCTGCGCTTTCGCATCCCCGGCGTTGGCGTTGGAAAAGTACCTATGTGTTGCCGATCTGAGCACTGGCTTTAGGTGGGACGGCTCAAATTGGGTTATAGCGAAGTTCAAAGCGGACGAAAATTTATTGTGCGTGAGGTTGAGGAACGGGAGGTAATCCACGCACAACAGCGATCATAGACAGGCGCAACGGGATCGGAGCGTACGAAACTCCAGTCCGGTTCGTGAAAGACGATGATCCCGTGAGGCTTCAGCAGTTTTGCCAGGCGCCGCAGCATTTCGCTCTGGTCGGCTTGGAAGAGCAGAACGTAGCGGCCCACAATGGCGTCGAAAGGCTGATCGAAACCATCTCGACAGGATTGCCCTGCCGGAAAGAGACGTGTGAGAGGCCGAGTTCGGCGGCATTCTTGTTGCCGGTCGCGACCGCCTCAGGGGCCAGGTCCGTGCCGATGACCTCGCCCGAACGGCCCACCAGTTCAGCTGCGTGGAAGGCGACCACGCCCGTGCCGCTGCCGACATCAAGCACGCGCATGCCCGGGCCAATGCCGGCCGTTCGCGAAATACTCGCGTGTCATCTTGCCGATCAGGCGCTCCTGGCGCGCCAGCCGCTCAAGCTCGAATGCCGAATGACCGAGCACATAGGGCGGATTTTTCATCGTTTTCAACTCCCCTTCGGGAATAGCGACATCACGAACAGCGCTGCCCTGATTGCGTTTTGGCGGAAGTCGCGCCTCAGTCGCAGACAAAAGCAGGCGGCGCGACCCCAGCATTAAGCGCCTCAGCAATGCTCCGCGCCGCCATCAGCGCTTCGGTGACTGCGACATCCATGTCGAGATACCGGTAGGTGGCCAGGCGTCCGACGAAGCTTGTGCCGGAACAGCCCTGCGCCTCTGCGAGATAGCGGCGGGCCAGCGGCTCGTCGCCTGCCAGGCGCAATGGATAATAGGGGGTGTCGCCCGCGCCGCATGCACGGCTGGTCTCTCGCACGTAGATCGTCGCGTCGTGGCGCTCCCAGGGCGTGAAATGCTTGTATTCCGTGATGCGCGTCCAGCGGACGGACAGATCGCAGTAGTTCACCTGCGCTACTTCCTGGAAGGTGCCGCTTTCCCGAAACACCTCGAAATCGAGGGTTCGATAGCTGAGCCGACCCCATCGGTGGCCGAACCAGGCGTCGAGGGCGCCGGTGTAGATCGTATGCCGGAAGGCCTGAGCGATTTCCGGGTCGGCCGACGCCCCGTAGCGGACCGAGATCTCGGGATGGTCGAGCATGCCGGCAATCATCACCGAATAGCCCTGCTCCGGGATCGCCACCCTGCTGTGGTGGTAGTAGCTGAGATCATCGCTGAAGCGCACCGGAACTCGCCTCATGATCGAGGCCGGCAGACGGCAGGGCTCGATGCCCCATTGCTTGCGCGTATAGCCGTCGAAGAACGCTTCGTAGAGGGCATCGCCCACCAGGGCTCTTCCCTGCTCCTCGAAGTTGGCTGGAGCATGCGAATATTTCCGGGCCATCGCGGCAAGGTGCGCCCGCGCCTCATCCGGCGTGAAGTCGCGACTGAAGAACTGGCGCAGGGTGGGCAACGAGATGGGAAGCGGGTAGATCCGCTCGCCGGTGACAGCACAGACGGTGTGTCGATAGGCCCTGAACTGCGCGAAGCGTTGCAAGAACGCCCAGACCTCCAAGTTATCGCTGTGCAGAATGTGGGGGCCGTGCGCGTGCACCATGATGCCGGTCTCGGCGTCGCGATAGGAATGGCAATGCCCGCCGGGATGGGTTTCCCTCTCGATGACAGTGACCGCAAAGCCACTTTCTGCCAGCACGCGCGCCATGGTTGCGCCGGAAAGGCCCGCGCCGATCACAAGAATTCGCCCGTTGTTCAACTGTCCCCCGTTGATTGCCTTTCCGGGCAGAATGACCTATGGCAAGCCGCTGCACAACGGGGGACCTCAACCGAATGCTGGATGGCCAAAAAATCGTCTGCGTGACGCCGGCCGGACGCCGGCGCTATCTCAGACTGCTCATCCCCTATGTGCTCGCCTGCCCAATGATCGATCGCTACGATTTATGGGTCAACACGCCCGACAACGCCGATCTCGCCTTCATGGAGGCGATAGCTGGGATCGATGAACGCATCCGCCTCGTGCCGCTGCCCGAGGGAAGGACGCCGGGCGCAACGTCTATCCACGCATTCTGGCCTGGCGCAACCGACGTGGACACTGTCTATGTGCGTTTCGACGACGATGTTGTGTGGGTTGATCCGCGGTTCTTCGACACCTTGCTGCGCTTTCGGCTCGAGCATCCTGAATACTTTCTCGTTGCGCCCCTGATCATCAACAATGCGATGAGCTCCTTCCTGCTGCAGACGTTCCGCAAGATCAGGATACCACGACTGCTCTCCTCGGACCGCTTCGACACGGTCGGATGGGTCAATCCCAACTTCGCCCACTCGCTGCACGAGTTCCTGCAGGCGCTCGTGGCGGATGGCGAGGTGCAGAAGCTCAACTGCGGCCGCATTCCCCTGTCGGGAAACATCTTTTCCATCAACTGCATCGCGTGGTTTGGTCGCGACTTTGCGTCCTTCGGGGGCAAGGTGCCCGAGGACGAGGAGCCCGCCGTGAGTTGCACAATTCCCCTTCGGGCCGGCCGGCTCAATGCGATGGAAACTGGCGCCGTCGTCGCACACTTCGCTTTCTTTACCCAGCGCGAGAAGATCGACCGGAGTGGTGTGCTCGACGGCTATGTACGACTGGCGGCCGACCGTCCGGAACTCGAGCCTTGGCGCAGCCGGGTCGAAGACATCTATGCAAAGCTGGAAGCCCGCTACCCCGTGCACCTCTCGGTTGGCGGCGCCCGCCCGCGGAAGCAGCGCCAGCTACGGGCGCAGCGCCAGCGTTCGCTCCTTAATCGACTGTTCCAGCGCAAGCGCAAGCGAAGCGAAAGGAGCAGCAACAAGAAAGATGAGATCAGCGTTGAACGGGGGCCGGACCTCTGATCTCCCTGGGCTGTGAGAGTAACCGACAGGCGAAAAATCTGGCTTTTACAGGAAGGTTGCGCAGGAGCTTCAGGCGCGTGGGAAAGCTCGAACAGCAAGAAAGTTGTACGTCAGGTCAATTGCGCTCAATTATCGCGATGGCTGGCGCAGACGTTTGATCGAGGGCTGGCTGACCTTATTTTTTTCAGCGACGAAAGTTGCTCAATTCTATCTGCGTCTCGTCAAGTGGAGGGATCTTTGGATCGGCATGAGTAAGGGAGGCACCTTCTATGTTTCGAAGAATATGCATGGTCATTTAGAGCAGCTTCTAGCACCAGCCTTACCCATCCATGGCGCAGAGGGAAATGATTTTGGCGACACACGCCATGTGGCCCCGCCCTCCCGTTTTGTCACCGCAACTCACTCGACCGATTGCCGCACAGCTGCGCTAAGCCGAAACTAGGACGTAGACTAGGACGAACAGCGGGTTTAAAAAAGTTAATCCAGCAAAAACAAATAGTTAACATCAAGTAGTGGCGGAGGGGGAGGTGGAGGCCATGGTCACTGCCTTGCTCTGGGTCAGGTGGATGTGTGCTTGCCCGCGCGCTCAGTATCGGAACGATTGACGCTATCCCCGCTGAAGCGCAGGCGTCCGGCCAGGTCTGGCGCCTCCCCCAGTCTCCCCGTCATGCCTCACCTGGCACACGGGACGGCCCGCCTGGCGGGGTCGGCCTCGCGATCGCCCGCTTGCCTTGAGCTATCCTGTGTCGGCGCTGGCCCGCGGTCAAGTAGGCGGCGGATGGCGGTTGGGTCGGCGCTCTCGAGCTGGTTGCTGGGGCCCGTCAAGTTCACGCGCGTGCCGGGATATGAGCGGTGCAGCAAGTCGTTGCTGATCTCAGTTGGGACCTCGGATCGCACAGACCAGTTTGAGGCCGCAATTAGGGATATGGGGCGTTGCGTTCGCCCGGTGCGGATTGAAAGGTTTTCATCCTCATACCCTATGGGACACACTAGTTAAGTATGGCGAGCGCAACGCCCCATCGATCGAGCACTTTAAGGCTTGGAGTGTTAATTTGGGCCACGAGCATATCGGGACAACGCTCACCAGCTATGGACCCATCGATACCCTTCGACAGGGAGAACAGATCCAGGGAGTCGTCCCCAATCGGGAAAGCGACCCAGCAACCCGGGCGCTTTTCGACCGGTTCGTGTCTATCAAAAGGGAGTTTAATTGGGTTTCAAAAACCTTATGTTGATCAAGATATAGCTAGCGACCCAAAAGTGGAAGAGACGCGGATTGTATATCCGTGTTTCACCTGGGTCACGAGTATTTGTGCCGCGACTTAGGTGCTTCCATCGTCACAGTCTCCGGAACGCCTAGTGAAATCGTTGAGTGCCTGTTTTGTCGGCCCACGCCAGCTGACATGGACGGGATTACAAAAGCGTTACAAGCGGCGATTGAAGACGGCTCACTTGCGCCTCTCGACGGGCAGCTGACCGAAGGCCGAATGGACGCATAACGAGAATATTATTTCGGCGATCCGGCGGGCTGCCACCGCGTCATCGGCTAGGCAGCGCACACCCCAGCCGGCGCCATTGGCCGCTGCGCTGACGCCAGTCACGGCGCGCAGATCGGAACTGACGGCGACGAGCTCTTCCCGTGGAGGCAGGCGCGCTGGCGGGCCGAGCATCAGGAAATTGGCAACGATGCGCCATCGCCCGATCGGAGAAGCGGCATGCGCGAGGTCAGAGCCTGCAATGCGGAAGCAATCACGAACCAGCAGGCGTCCGCCGGGATCGCGAACGGTGATGTCGGATGCAAATTGATCGAAAGGCCGCGCCTCTGCCTGCGGATCGTGCATGGCAAAGGCCTCGGCGACAAGGAGCACGGCGTCGGGCGCAAGCCGGACATCGAGCATGGTGGAAACGAATGCGCCGGGAAACAGCACATAGGGATCCGGCGTGAGCGCCAGAAAGGCTCCGTCCTCGAGCACTGCCTTGCAAATCTGCTGGGCCGGCATGCCGTGACAGTCGTGTACGATCGTCGCCGCCTGGGTCGTGACGTGGCATGCCGCCCCGGCCCCCAGCCTGTACCGGGAGGAAAGGTCATCGGCCCGATAAAGTCCGCCGGAAGAAGATTGCTGATACATCGTCAGCAGCGAAGGGATTGCGGCATCCATAAAAAAAGGCCGCGTGAGATGGAACGGATAAGAGACATGCTGACGTCCGATCACGGTGCGACGACCATGTCGCATGAATTCAAGGTCGAAGACCCCTGTCCGATGCTGACCTGAGTTTTCACGCATCGGCCCATGCGGCGCCCAGAGCAAAGGCCAGTGACTGGTCATCGGAACAGGACACCATGCATGATATGGTCGACGACCTCTTCAATCCCCTCCCCTTTCCGGCAATTGGTAAGCAATATGGGCCGACCAGCACGTGCCGCTTCGGCTTCAATGGTCATGCGGGCGAGGTCCACACCGACATGCGGGGCAAGATCGGTCTTGTTGATCACCAACAGGTCACATTTCAGCACCCCAGGGCCCTTCTTCCGCGGGATATCGTCGCCGCCGGCCACATCGATGACGAACATCCACCAATCGACAAGGTCGAGGGAGAATGTCGAAGCCAGATTGTCGCCGCCGCTTTCAATGAGGATGAGTTCGACATCCGGAAAGCGGGCTTCCAGCTCGTCGGCGGCTGCGATATTGAGCGTCGGATCTTCGCGAATGACGGTGTGCGGACAAGCGCCGGCTTCGACCGCGGCAACGCGGGCAGGATCGATCAGCCCGGAACGACGTATACGTTCGGCGTCTTCGGCGGTGACGAGGTCATTGGTCACGATGGCGAGGGAAACGCCGCGCGCTGCAAATGCGGGAATCAGCCGCTCGATAATCGCGGTCTTCCCCGAACCGACCGGCCCGCCAATGCCGATA
Organism: uncultured Alphaproteobacteria bacterium; assembly: GCA_963841765.1. Lineage (GTDB taxonomy): Bacteria > Pseudomonadota > Alphaproteobacteria > Rhizobiales > Aestuariivirgaceae > Taklimakanibacter. The sequence goes on along the minus strand of CAWJDZ010000035.1, from coordinate 3,750 downwards.
CGTGCCGGGCCGACCCGCGAAGCGTCACTCTCCTGCGCCTTGGCTTGCACCAACATCGCGTCACCTCAGCATGTAGCGCTGCGCAAGCGGCAGCTCCTGCGCGGGCTCGCAGGTCGCCAACTCGCCATCGACGAACACATCGAAGGTCTGCGCATCCACGCGTATCTCCGGGCAGGCGTCATTGTGCAGCATGTCCTTCTTCGTTAGGCCGCGGCAGCCGCTTGACGGCAGCAGCATCTTCTTCAGGTCCAGAAAAGCCGCAAACTTCCGTTCGAGTGCCGCCGGATTGACAAAGCACGCCGAGAGCGCCTGCTTCGCGCGACCGAACGCCCCCCATTGCGGCCGCATCATCAATGGTTCGCAGGTCATGAGTGAAGCGGCGCTGTCACCCATTGCGCCCCAGGCGATGAAGCCCCCCTTGATCACAAGCTCCGGCTTGATGCCGAAGAAGGCTGGGCGCCACACGACGATGTCAGCCATCTTTCCGTCCTCGAGCGATCCGATGTGCTCGGCGATGCCGAAGGTACGGGCGGAATTGATCGTGTATTTGGCGATATAGCGTTTGATCCGCTCATTGTCGCCCAAGCGGGTTGCCTCCTCGGGCAGACGGCCTCGCTGCTTCTTCATCTTGTCGGCCAGCTGCCATGTGCGGCATATGACCTCGTTGATGCGTCCCATGCCCTGGCTGTCGGAACCAAGCATGGATATGGCACCGATGTCATGCAGAATATCTTCGGCGGCGATGGTCTGGGAACGGATGCGGCTCTCGGCGAAGGCGACATCTTCCGGTATTGCCGGATTAAGATGGTGGCACACCATCGTCATGTCGAGGTGCTCGTCAAAAGTGTTGACCGTGTAGGGATTGGTCGGATTGGTGGAGGACGGCAGGCACCAAGGCACGCCGGCGACGCGGATGATGTCCGGTGCATGGCCGCCGCCCGCGCCTTCGGTGTGGTACATATGGATCGTACGGCCACCAATGGCCGCCAGGGTGTCCTCGAGGAATCCGCGCTGTTGAGCGTGTCGGTATGGATCTGAACGGGGAAGTCCATGCGATCGGCGACGGTGAGACAAGTGTCTATCGCAGCCGGCATGGTGCCCCAGTCCTCATGCAGTTTGAGTCCCAGGCACCCCGTCTCGATCTGCTCGACCAGCGATGCCGGCCTGTGCGAGTTGCCGCGGCCGAGGAAGCCGAAGTTGATGGGCCAGTGTTCGGCCGCTTGTAGCATCTTTCCGACATTGAACGGCCCGCCGCTGTCGATCCCGACGGTAATCGGACCGAGCGAACCGCCGAGCATGGTGGTTACGCCGGATGCGATCGCATGCTCGCAAAGCTGCGCGCTGTCAAAGTGAACATGGACGTCGAGCCCGCCCGCCGTGGCCACAAGCCCTTCGCAGTCGCGGACCGCCGTGGCCGCGGAAACGATAAGGCGCGGGTCGACGCCATCCATGTTGGCTGGATTACCGGCCTTGCCGATGCCGACGATGCGGCCATTCCTTATGCCAAGGTCACCTTTGACGATGCCGACCACCGCGTCGATCACCGTCACATTGCACAACAGGAAGTCGAGGGCACCTTCGGTACTTGTGACGCCCGCTGCAAGGCCGGCGCCGTCGCGGAGCGTCTTGCCGCCGCCGTGAAGACATTCATCGCCATAAACGGCGAAATCCTTCTCGATCACGGCGACAAGCGAGGTGTCGCCCAGCCGAACGCCGTCGCCGGTGGTCGGCCCATACATGGCGGCGTAATCTTTGCGTGACAAGATCGCCATTCTCATAACTCCTTGCTAGGCGCCGAGGAAGCCGGCCGCGCGTGCCCGCTCAATGGCGGTGGCCTTGACCCTAGGATCGTCTGCGGAACCGTCGGAGAGCGCATTGAGGCCGGAAAGCCGCTTTTCCCCCCCGAAAGCGGTGAGTGTGACCTCCTTCTCCTGTCCAGGCTCGAATCTCGCCGCTGTTCCCGCGGCGATATCGAGCCGCATGCCGAATGCCGCCGCCCGGTCGAAGTCGAGCGCCTTGTTGACCTCGAAGAAGTGATAGTGAGAGCCGATTTGCACCGGCCGGTCCCCGGTGTTGACGACCCGCAGTGTCACCTTGCGCCGCCCGGCGTTGAGCTCGATCTCGCCGTCTTCAACAATCAGTTCGCCCGGCTGCAACGCATCGACATTTAAGCCAGGGGTCGGTCGCAGCGGTTCGTGAACCGTGACCAGCTTGGTGCCGTCGCGAAACGTTGCCTCCACCTGCAGCATGGGAAGCATTGCCGCAACACCCGGAAGCACATCTTTTTGAGTGAGTATCTGTGATCCGAGCGACATCAGCTCGGAGACTGACCGCCCGTCCCGCGCACCCTCCAGTATCTCGTCCGAGATAAGGGCCACTGCCTCCGGATAGTTCAGCAGAAGCCCTCTATCACGGCGTTTGCGGGCGAGTTCAGCCGCGGAGAAGATGGTGAGGCGCTCCATCTCGGTGGGTGTCAGCAACATGCGTGCGTTCCTCCAGTTATGTCAATTCGAAAATAACCTTTGCCCGATGGCTCCGTGCAGCGCGACTGCGATCTCTGCCAACGGGACAAACGAGCGGATCGGCTCATCGTCCGCGACTTGTATAGCTCCCTGGGCCTGGACGAGGGGCATCACGCCGGCGATCAGGTGCTGAGCTTCGATCGATCCGATCAGGCCCAGGCGTATCGCGGCCGTGGTCAAGGATACCGCTGCCTGATAGCCGCTGATTCCGACAGTAGTCGCCTGATCGAGGCCTAGCGCTTCCCACAGCATGCCTTGAACAACCGGCAAATGACCATGGGCACTTCTGTCCCGGACCATCGCGCGGTAGCTGTCCGCTCCGCGCGTGCCTATCCTGGCGTGAGTAATGAGAAGCGCCATCCCATTGCGCCGCGATCCCGATCGCAGACCTTCCATGAAGATGGACGCCTCGACCTCCGCATCCAGGGCGGCAAGCGTCGGAAGATCGCCGCCGATCCGGTGCGCGCGTATGAGGGCAACGCGGTCCGCCTCGGCCCAGCGGTGCCGTATCTGCGCGGCGAGGAAGCTCGCGAAGTCGAAGTTTCCGAGCCGGTCGGCGAGCTGCGACGCAGCTTCGAGGCCCTGCGAGAAAGCGAAGCCGCCGGAAGGAAACTGGCTATCGCCATGCTGGAGGGCGAGCAGCAGGTTGTCGACGGGAAGATTGCTCATGCGGCCGTCTCGGACATCGAAATACGGCCATCCTTTATCAACGGCTCGATCCGGGTCGTATAGTCGTGTGCCGGCCCGTCCAGCGAGACCATGAGGTCGCTGCCATCAAACCGAACACGCCAGTGCAGATTGCCCGCATGGTAGCCGAGCTCGAGCGCTGCATCGGTCGATTTGGGCGAAAGGCGAAGCCAACGCTGCTCGCCAGCTCTCACGACGATCGCCCGCTCATCCTCGAGGACCAGGACCGCGCCGTCGAAGAGCCTTTGCTCGCGCGGCAGAGCAATCGCAATCTCCTCACCCGCCTGCGTCCGCACGAGCAGCCGCCTGCGATCGAGATCGCCGGTGGCGATCGTCACTGTTTCGACGGCATGCTGATGTTCCAGTTGATGCAGCCTTTCATGCAAGACGGGGTCGGTCTGGGCCCCGACGAGGCTATTAACGTGGATCATGGCGCTTCGCCTTTCTTTCAAGGAGTTTGCCAAAAAGGTCTCGCCTCATAAGCTCAATATGCCTCCGGACGAGTTCATCGCGAAGATCCGCGGCCGCGCCCGACGGAAGG
>CAWJDZ010000034.1:127500-224897 GCA_963841765.1 uncultured Alphaproteobacteria bacterium | reverse complement strand
ATTGCGGCCCGCGCCTGCGCATAGGCGACGCCACGGTACTCCTCCACCGTGGCGAGAAGCCTCTCCTGCCCCTTGGGGCAATCCGGGCTTGACAAGGGTCCGTGCAGGCAGTCATCGCGGAACACATCGCATTCGCGCGCGGCGCCAAGCGCCGTCGCAATGCGCTGAGCCTTGGCGCGCAGGGTCTGAAACTCGAGGCACGGCACCGCCCGGTTGAACATCCACATTGCGCTGCGCATGCGGCGAAGGGCAACGCGCATCTGGTGGATCGCCTCCGGCCGATCGGTCTCGCGTAGCGCCGCCCAATTCTTCACGAACTGCGTTAACGTGTTCGAAATGACAGCGGCAATCGCCCAGTCGAGCGTTGCGTCCTTGGCAATTTCGATGGCCTCGGATTTGTGGGGCTCCGCCTCTTCTCCGCTGCTGAGGCGGAAGCCCTTCTCACTCTTGCTGACGAAGTCGAGGCTCAACGCATGTTTCCGGGCAAGTTTCTCGGCCAAGTCATAGAGATCCGCTTGTTCGCCGGATTTAAGCTCTATTTCGACCTCGGCAAGCGGTAGACGCATGTCACCGGCATTATTTCGCCCCTGTCGAGCGAAACATCGAGCACGGAGCGGCCGTAGGGAAGCGTACGCTTCCAGCGGTCGACATGCGTTTCGAACCTGGGTTCGAGCCGGCTTTCGCCGATGTGGCGCTTGATCTCGCCCGCCGTGGCGTCGTCCAGCATTTCGTATCTCGGCTCAAAATCGGGCACCTTCACTTCGCTTTCGCGGCGCGCGAAGGCTTCACCCGCCATGCCCGGCGCCTTCACGCAGAGAACGGCGCCGGATCGACCGGCCTTGCGGACGCGGAGCGAGATGCCCTTGCGCGCAAGATCGTCCGCAGCAGTGTCAAAGTTGATGGCCTTGAGCTTCTGCTTTTTCGGCGGCGTACCGGATGCGAGGAGTTCGCATGCAAGTATCCGCTTACTGTCCACGTCCGCCGCGCGGAACTTGACTTCGATCTCAGTCGGCGGCTCGGTTTGCTTCCGGTGCAGCCCGAGGCGCCTCTGCCTCGACGGTTTGCACTCCAAGAGGGTTCGATGCCATCGTCTCGTGCGCTATCGTCCTGATCGAGCTTGCGGCCCTGGGCAAGTTCGTGGGTTGGCGAGAGCCACTCTCGGTCGCGGAAATGTTCGACGATTTAGTCGATCGAAGCAATAAAAATGTCATCAAGCAAGTGATTCGGATCACCGGCCGAGGATAGTCCTTATCGGCGCGTGAATCACGCAGAGTATCGCAGATCGCTGCCCTGCCGCTGGTCAGGCGCGCGGGCGGAGGAGCCGATGTGTTCCTTGTTACCGCGCGCGGGAGCGGGCGGTGGATCATTCCAAAGGGCAATCTAGTGCGCGGGCTTACCCCATGGGGAAGCTGCGGCGCGCGAGGCTCTCGAGGAAGCAGGGCTTATCGGAGACGTCGCACGCAAGCCGTTCGCTACTTACGTGGTCAATAAGCGGATGCAGCCCCGCGTCGAGATTGCCGTCGACGTCTATCTGCTCATCGTCCGCAAGCAGATGAAGAAATGGCGCGAGATGGACGAACGATCAGTCATTCGCTGCGACCTCAAGGCAGCAGCATCGCTCGTCGACTGCCCTCGACTGGCCGGACTGATCAAGCGGTTCGGCACCGAGTTCCGGGCAGTAAAGCGCCGAAAACTGCTGATAAGCTAGTACCGAGCCGGTAGACACGAAGAAGAACGGGCGCGCACGCGGCTACGAAAGCGAGAGCCCATGCAGAATACTTACCCATGACCAGAACAAGAGATGCGGAGCCCCGCTGACGGGACTTTTTGTCAGCGAACTGTTCAACATTGAACATAATCCCAGACCTTTAATGGGCACGAACGGAACCCCAGCGGAACCCCGAAGGCCTTATGCTGGCCCATCTTGCAGCTTAAAGGTTTGGATTAGTACCTGATTTTATTGAACTTTATTGATGGCTCGCCCGGAAGGATTTCGAACCTCCGACCCCCAGATTTTGGCTTATCTAGTTGAGCCACGCGCGCTGATATTTCAGGTCTGGGGGCCACTAACGCAAGTCGCTGCTGCGCGTTCGTGCAAGTAGGCGTCCCAGCCTGCGGTCCAGATACTTGTCCACTCCGTCAAGAAAAAGAGCTCGGCTTCTTAATGGGCCGCGTTCGTCTTCACGTTGTCCCAGTTGTTGTCCAGGGAGGTAAGCCTGGTAGTTTCTAAGGGATTTTTTTAGCTAATTCTTTGATTTTATTGGCGACCCCGAGAGGATTCGAACCTCCGACCCTCAGATTAGGAATTTGATGCTCTATCCTGCTGAGCTACGGGGTCACACCGCGCCGCTTATATAGGCTTCGCGCGGCGGTTGGAACCCCCATCGGCCGCTCCGAAAATCGAGTTCTCACTCCTCCGGCTCGGTCGTGAAGTACAACGGAAAGCCGTTGCTCTTGCCGAGTTCGGTCGCCTCCTTGGCCTTCGTGTCGGCAACGTCCTTGGTGTACACAGCGATGACGCAGACGCCCTTCTGATGCGCGGTCATCATCACACTATAGGCGCGGGCCTGGTTCATCCGGAACACGGCTTTCAGCACCACGACAACGAATTCGCGCGGCGTGAAATCGTCGTTGAGCAGGATCACCTTCCAAAGCTTCGGGCGCGCGGCCGTCGCTTTGACCTTAAGGCGCGGCTTGACGATGGTTTGCCGGCTCATGTTCACCTGCCAGGTTTCGGCGCATCCTACACCAAAACCGAGTGAGCGCGTAGCGCGGCGATTGTTCGAGCGACGCCAAACAAAAAGCCCGGCATGAGCCGGGCTTTTTCGCAAAATATGTTCCGCGTCTCAGGCGGCTTCTTCCGCCGGAACACCGTCTTCGGTCTTGATGTTGCGATGGGCGTTCTTGGCGAGGAAGGCATCGACCTCCTTGATCGCCATATCGTCGTCGATCTTCTTCACCGCGGCGATCTCGCGCGCCATGCGCTCGAGCGCCTGCTCGAAGAGCTGGCGCTCGGAATAGGACTGCTCGGGCTGGCGCTCGGAGCGGTAGAGGTCGCGCACGACCTCGGCCACGGCGATGAGGTCGCCGGAATTGATCTTCGCTTCATATTCCTGGGCGCGGCGCGACCACATGGTGCGCTTGATGCGGGCGCGGCCCTTCAGCACCTTCATCGCATGATCGATCAGCGCCTTGTCGGCGAGCTTGCGCATGCCCTTCTGTTCCGACTTGGTGGTCGGCACCTTGAGGCGCAGCTTCTCCTTCTCGAAATCGACGATGTAGAGCTCGAGCTTGATGCCGGCGATCTCCTGCTCCTCGATCTGCACCACCTTGCCGACGCCATGGGCCGGATAGACGATCAGTTCGCCGATCTTGAACGAAGCTTCTTGGCGGCAGGCGTCGCCACGATCGGCCTGTCGGCCATGTTGGTGATTTGGCTGCGGGTGCGCCGCCGGACGTGGCGCAACCGGGGCTGGCTGGGCCGGCTTGCGCCGCTACGGGCTTCACCGCCGCGGGCTTCGCCGCGGAGCATGGGCCTGCGGGCTTTGCCGCGTGAGCGTGCGTTTGCGGCTTCGGCGCGTGAACGGCCGTCGCCCGGTCGGGCTTGGCCTCGGGCTTGTGAACGGGCTTCACCGCCTTCGCCGGACGGGCGGCGGACTTCAGCTTCTTGGCATGGGCAGCAGTCTTGGCCTTCACGGCCGGCTTCTTCTTGGCAGTGGTTTTCACGATTTTCTTCTTCTTCACAGCGGGTTTATGGGCTTTTGCTTTCGCCTTGGTCTTCGATCTGGTCATGGCTTTCCTTCGCCTCGCAACCTAGCGATGGCGCAAGCTTTGACCTGCGCCTCAGGCAAACGGCCGATCTTCTGATTTCGCCCTGTGGCAATCCAGCGGATGGGGATCTCGAGCCCGCATTCCTGCGATGGATAGGCACTTTAGGCGAAAAAAATCCGAGCTTTGGGGGCCCGGGATCGTTTCCGTAAGTCTTGTCTACATCGGAACAGCAATATAGCATGGCTTTAACTGAAAATTAAAGTCCGGCCTGTCCGTGTACGGTATAATTTTGCGTAACAAACGATGTTTGCTGGGGAAAAGGTTAATGTTCCCGGTCTGATGGCCGGGTCGCGGCCAGGCCGTTCATTCAGTCGCCTTCGCCGGGCTCGGGCGAGAAATACTTTTCGAACTTGCCTTCGACGCCCTCGAATTCCTTGGCATCGGGCGGCGGATCCCGCTTGATCGTGATATTCGGCCATTTCGGCGCATATTCGGTGTTGAGCGCCAGCCACTTGTCAAGGCCAGGCTCGGTATCCGGCTTGATCGCGTCAACCGGGCATTCCGGCTCGCACACCCCGCAGTCGATGCATTCGTCGGGATGGATGACGAGCATGTTCTCGCCCTCGTAGAAGCAATCGACCGGGCAGACCTCCACGCAGTCCATGTATTTGCATTTGATGCAGTTTTCGTTGACGATATAGGTCATGTCGCCAGCCTTGTACTCTATGACGAACGAGCCTATAGCAAGGCTTCAGCGCTTTGCACATCTTTTTCGGCGCGGAGCGGGCGGCGTCAGGTCCTCATATAGGAGCTGCTGCTTCGGACGCGGGCCGCGGCGCGGTGCCAAGGTTTCACCACCCTGATGACCCGGACTCGGCCATGGACGGCGAGGGTCAGGATGTCACCCGGCCCGATTCGTGGCCGGGCTTTCAAGATCTTGCCCTGTTCATCCGCACCTGGCCCTGCGACACTATGGCCTGGCGGCCAAGGTCCGTGTCTTCACGAGGCGGGCGAACCACAGCCATTTGTCGATGCGCTGGCGCGGCCCGGTCACGTCATTTCTTAGCCGCAGTTGGCCTTGAGTGCGCCCAGAACGGCGAAGGGCGAATTGGGATCGATCGGCTTTTCGGGCCGGCGCTCCGGCCGGGGTGGCCGCTGCGGCTTTGGCGCCTTCGGCTGGCGGTGAGGTTCCGGCTTTCGATGTTCTCAGGCTTGCGATCGAGGCCGTTGCCTGCGCTTGCGCTGCTGCGGCCGGGCATCCTGCTTCTGGCGCGTCGCGCCGGAAAGGACCGGTGTCCTTCGGCCACCAGACATCGATCTCGATTTCCTCCAGGGCGTGGCGCTCGTGCCTGCGGTCGCCGCAGCCGGCTCAACGCTCTCTGGCGGCGTCAAGCCTTCCGCTTCGGCGGCTGGCTCTCCAGCCACCGCCGCCTCGGCTCCTTCCGCCGGTGCTCCGGCACTTTCGATCGGCGGGTCAGGCTCAGGCGGCGAAACCTGCTCAGGGGCAGGAGGCTCCGCCGGTTCTTCGACAATGGCCGCAGTCTCGACAGGAGCGGCCGGTTCCGCCAGTAGCTTCCGCTGCCTGCGCCGTGATCGGCGCCTCAGCTTCGGCGGAGCCGCGAGGATGACCGCCGGCCGCTTCGGACCTTGCGCTTCTGCATGCGGAAATCGAGGCTGCGCAGGATGGCCTCGAACTCCTCGCCGGAACAGCCGACCAGCGACATCATGTCGGGCGACGACGGTAAAGCCGCCGCCTTCGACCGAGCCTTGCGGGCGCGGCTTCTTCGGGAAAGCGCGGGCGCCAGAACACCCGGTCGCGGATGATATCGGCGAGCCGCTCCAGCATGTCGATGCGCACCACGCGCGGTCCGCAAATGCGATAGCCGCAGACGCCATAGAAGCCGCGCGGCGTCGAGCGGTCGAAGAGCGCCGAGGTCAGGCCCTGGCCCGGCGGCTCGGGCAGGGTTTGCGATATCGAACTTGCCGTCCTTGCTCGCTCCAAGCCCCACAGCAGCAGGCGCAGTTCGGTCGCGGCGGGCTTCAGCAGCGGCGGCAAGAAGATGTTGAAGGCGCCGAAACGGACGCCGAGCTGCCGCGAAGACTTGCGCGCTCTTCCTGTGAGAGGCTTTTGATTCCTCGGCCCACCTGATCGCGCGGCAGGACGCCCAGGTTCTCGACCAGCCGGAAGGCGATGCCGCGTGCTCGTGCCCGCAAGGCCTTCGCCTTCTTCGAGCTTGACCAGCGGCTCGAGACATTGGCAATGTGACGGCCGAGGAATTTCTCGAGCCGCGCCTGCACCGCTTCGCGCTCGGCTGCCGAAAGCTGATTCGCCGGCAATGACCTGGATGCGGGGCTTGAGCAGTCGTGTCGCCGGGTTCGAGCCTGGCGATCGGCGCATCCCTGCCAGATGATCTTGCCCAGTCGCGCGTGAGGCTCAGATCGGGATCGGGGCAGGCGGCAACCGTCTGGGCGCGCGCGGCGATCTCGGCGGCAACCGCCTTGAGCGAGGCCGCCTTCAGCGTCTTGCCGTGGCGTCGTCGGCAGCCCCGTCGGGCACGAAATCGAAACCCTTGATGCGCCCCACATATTCGCCTTCCACGATGAATGGCGCCATCTTCCTCAACTTGTCGACATCAACTCTTCCTTTTGGGCCAGCCGCTTCATCAGCACGCTGGTGCGGCGGTCGATAAAACGCTGTGTCAGCCTTTCATGCAAGGCGTCCGATAGTTTGTCCTCGATTTCGCGGGCGCGCGACTGCCAGAACAGCGGCGCTTCGAGCCAATCGGCACGGTTGGCGACGAAAGTCCAGGTGCGGATATGGCGAGATGCGGTTCGACAAGCGTGTCGATATCGCCTTCGGAGCGATCGCAATGGCGAGCTGGCGGGCGAACCAGTCTTCGGGAATGCGGCCGTTGCCGCTGCATCAGGAACTCGAAGATGCGGCCGACGAGATCGGCATGCTCGCTGGCGCTGATGTTGCGGTAGTCGGGGATCTGGCAGACCTCCCACAGACGCTCGACCGAGCGCGGCCCGAATTGCGCCAGACGCGACGACGCTCGCATCGCGCGCCAAAGCTGTCGAGCGCGTTGACATCGGGCCCCGGCCTGGGCGCGGGTCAGGCCTTCGATGCGCGGGCAATGCCGCGAGGCTCGCGCGCAAGGCGTCGAGCGAGCGAAAATCGAGATCGCGATTGCGCCATTGCAGCACGTGCACATTGTCGAACTTGTGGTTCTCGAGCCGCTCGACGGTTTCGGCATCGAAGGGTCGGCCTCGCCGGTGACGCCGAATGTGCCGTCGTTGAGATAGCGCCCGGCGCGGCCGGCGACCTGGCCAAGTTCGGCGGGGTTAGGTTGCGGTAATGGAAGCCGTCGAACTTGCGGGTCGCGGCGAAGGCGACATGATCGACATCCATGTTGAGGCCCATGCCGATGGCATCGGTGGCGACGATGTAATCGACGTCGCCCGACTGATAGAGCGCGACCTGGGCATTGCGGGTGCGCGGCGAGAGCGCGCCGAGCACGACGGCGGCACCGCCGCGCTGGCGGCGGATGAGTTCGGCCACCGCATAGACCATGTCGGCCGAGAAGGCGACGATGGCGGAGCGCCGCGGCAGGCGCGACAGCTTCTTCTGTCCGGCATAGGTGAGCTTGGAGAAGCGCGGCCGCGAGACGAAGCTGGTGCCGGGCAGCAAGCTTTTCGATGATCGGCCGCATGGTGGCGGCGCCGAGCAGCATCGTCTCGTCGCGGCCGCGGCGATGCAGAAGCCGGTCGGTGAAGATGTGGCCGCGCTCGAAATCGGCGGCGAGCTGCATCTCGTCGATGGCGAGGAAACGCGACATCGATATCGGCGGGCATCGCCTCGACGGTGCAGACCCAGAAGCGCGGGCTGGCCGGAATGATCTTTTCCTCGCCGGTGACGAGCGCCACGGCATGATCGCCCGCCTTGCAGCCGCACCCGGTCATAGATTTCGCGGGCCAGCAGCCGGAGCGGCAGGCCGATCATGCCCGATGCCTGCGCCAGCATGCGCTCGACGGCGAGATGGGTCTTGCCGGTATTGGTCGGGCCGAGGACGGCCGTTACGCTACGGGAGGCGGGCATATTACTGGTCTTCACTTGAGGCGCGGGGCCGTCGCGGTCAAGGCTTTATGCCGCGTGATCAGGAAAAGTGGGCGCCGGTTTTCCGTCCGTCACGCGCCCAAATATAAGATAGGGATCACGTCTATAACTTCAGGTCGTTACGACCTGAAGTGATCGTGATCCGCCCAGTGAAAATGCCGCTCCTTTAACGCTTGGATTCAAAGGCGAACAAACCCGGTCCGAATCGCTGACCAAGCCCCTATTCAGGCTTTGTTCCGTAGGCTGAATATCGATTTCCTTGCGGCAGGATTATTGGGTCGCGGCAGTCTTGAGGGAGATATCGACACGCAACCCGGGCAAGAAGTTAATTTGAGCCTGCCTGCCGGTGCCATGATTTAGGAAACATGACCGGCCAACGGCAAAATTGCGGCTCGCTGTTAAGGAAGTGTTCCCCTTCCGGAACAGAGGGTGTCCGAATCGGCGACCCTTCGATTTTCCTCATTTGTTCCAATAAGTTAGCACAATATCTTGTGGGCATTCGGGCGCCGAACACAAGACCAGATTTGCGTGTTAACCTCGCTTCGCGGATCATTGAGGGAAGGGCATTTACTTTTTTGCGCCAAAACGGGAAGGAGCTCATTCATCGAGGACATTCGATCCCCCGTCATCCCGGCGAAAGCCGCTATCGTATTCACACATCGCGATCCGCCGAAGTCAACCGCAGGTCGCGTGGCGTAAGCCGCCAATTGTCTCCCCAATTTCGTCACCCCGACGAAAGTCGGGGCCTATTGAACAGTCAAGACGGGCGTCTTCCGGTCGCGCACAGATGCGCGACGCCGCCCGCTTGCTCTTATCCAGGGGTTGCCGGCTTTCGCCGGCATGACGGATGAGAGGGGCGGCGAAAGCCGGGACCCATTAAATTCTATCCATGCGAGCAGCACCGCCCACCTTGCGCTTATCCAGGGGTCCCGGCTTTCGCCGGGATGACGATAAAGTGAACCTGGACCCGTGAATGGCCCGGTACGAACCGGCCATAAGCTTGACGAAGAAGGGCCTTTGCCCTTATACGAGCCGCCTCTTTCCAGAATTTTTGAGTTGGAGCAGTGATATGGCTCGTCGTTGCGAGTTAACGGGCAAAGGCGCCCAGGTTGGCCACAAGGTCAGCCATGCCAATAACAAAACCAAGACGCGTTTCCTGCCGAATCTGTGCAGCGTCAATCTGATCAGCGATGCCATGGGGCAGGGCTACAATCTCCGCGTCAGCGCCATCGCGCTGAAGTCGGTCGAGCATGCCGGCGGCCTCGATGCCTTCCTCATCAAGGCGCGTGACGAGAGCCTCTCGCTCAAGGCCCGCCGCCTCAAGAAGAGTGTCGAGAAGCGCATCGCCGCCCAGAAGGCCGCCTGATCCGATAGGTCTTGGTTCATGCAAAGCCACTCTTGACGGGGCGGCTTTTGCTTTGGTGTGGTGCTGAGGCACATGATCAAGGGCCATCCGAAACGGCACTCGCCCAAAGCCTCGCGTGACGGCGAACCGGTCGTCCATCCGAGCGCCAGCCTTCGCAAAGCAACGCTTGGCCGCTTCACCGCGCTCGCCGAGCGTGTGTCGTTCAAGGATTCGACGCTTGGCGACTACTCCTATGTCGAGCGTCACGCCGAGATCATCTATTCGCAGATCGGCAAATTCTGCGCCATCGCCTCTGATGTGCGCATCAACGCGCTCAACCATCCGATGGAGCGGGTGAGCCAGCACAAGATCACCTACCGGCCGAACGAATATTTCCTCGGCAAGAAGCTCGACGAGAGCTTCCGCGACGAGCGCATTCTGAAAAAAGTGGTGATCGGCCATGATGTGTGGATCGGCCATGGCGCCATCATCCTGCCCGGCGTCGCCATCGGCCACGGCGCGGTGATTGCCGCGGGCGCCGTCGTCGCCAAGGACGTAGCACCCTACGACATCGTTGCGGGTGTTCCGGCACGCCCGTTGCGCAAGCGCTTTGCGCCGGAGATCTGCGAGCGCATCGCGCGACTCGGCTGGTGGGACTGGCCGCATGACCAGCTTGCCGATGCGGTCGACGACATGGCCCGCTCTCGGCGGAAGCCTTTGTCGAGAAATATTCCCAATGATCCAAGCGTCTAGTTGGCCGGTGGATACTTTGTCCCTTGACATGCAACTATTTGGTTGCATATTAGGTGCATGAGCAGGGACGCCGTCTTCAAGGCGCTGGCCGATCCGACCCGCCGGCAACTTCTGGACAAGCTCCGTGCGCGAAACGGGCAGGCGCTTTCAGAGCTTTGCGCAGAGATGGACATGACACGGCAGGCGGTGAGCAAGCATCTGGCGATCCTCGAAGACGCCAATCTCATCGTTGCGCTGCGCCGTGGCCGCGAGAAGGAGCACTATCTCAATCCGGCGCCGATCTTCGAGATCGCCGACCGCTGGATCGACGAATTCGAGCGCAATCGGCTCAGAGCGCTCACCGATCTCAAGAAGACCCTGGAAGGAAAACGTGATGAGTAAACCGAGCTTCGTTTATGTGACCTACATCAAGACCACTGCCGAAAAACTCTGGCAGGCGCTGACGGATCCCGAATTCAATCGCCAATATTGGTTCGGGGCGCATCAGGTGTCCGACTGGAAGAAGGGTTCGTCCTGGCAGATCCTCTTCGCCGACGGCCGGCTCGCCGATTCAGGCGAGATCCTCGAGATCGATCCGCCCCACCGGATGGTCATCAAATGGCGCCACGAAATCACGCCCGACCTCAAGGCGGAGGGCTATACGCGCTGCACGATCGAGATCGAGCCGCAGGGCGATGTGATGAAACTCGCCATCACGCATGAGACCGAGAAGGAAGGCCCGAGCAAGTTCATCGGCGCCGTATCGCAAGGCTGGCCGCAGATCCTCGCAAGCCTCAAGAGCCTGCTCGAGACCGGCAAGGCACTGCCGGGGACGGATCGGCTGCCGGAGGAGTGAGGCACGACTCCTCGACTATTCGTCATCCCGACGAAAGTCGGGATCCATTGAATGAGCACAATCTGGGCGGCGCTACTCACGTTGAAGCAATTTAGTGGATCCCGGCTTGCGCCGGGATGACTGTATTGAGGTAAGGGCGAGAGGGGCTTCTCACTTCTTCAGTGCGAACTGCAGCAGGAGGGTGCGCTGGAATTCGGGGCGGTAATTGTTGTCCGAGACGAGGGTGATGCGCGTCTCGCCATTGAGCTCGGAAACGGCGATGCCTTCCATGTTGTCGATGGGGTAGAAGGGCGCGCGGCCGGCGAAAGAAGAGGCTCGGCGCAACGGCGCCTCGGCGACGATCTCTTCGGTGCGGATGCGGCGGATGGCCATGCCGGGCAGCACGGTGCTGCCGAAGCTGCGCTCGACCGTCACGATGTCGCCATCGGGCAGGATGGCGAGATCGGTGATCGCATAATCCTCGATCGCGCTTGATCGTGAAGGCGAAGGGCTTTCCTGCCGCCCCAGATCCAGGCGCGGATATCGCCAGCCTCGTCGATATTCTGCTCGGAGACGGCGATGGATCGAGCCGCTTCAATGGGCCGGAGGCGAAGCGGCCGATCGCTTCCAGCTCGCTGTTGACGCGGTCCGCTCATCGCGATCTTGCGGCAGATGTCAGAGCCTTGAAACGCGCCTTGAGGCCGTTCTTGCCGATGTCATAGAGGCCGACGCGGGCGCTGGCTCTCGAAGCCGACGATCACCTTGCCGTCGATCTTGCCGGGCTCCCAGGCGGCCAGCGCTTCGGCATCGTTGCGGACCTTGCCCTTGTATGGCTTGCCGTTGGGTCGAGGATCGGCGCCATTTCGGCATCTGTCAAGGCCGGTCAAGATGGCCGTCTGTGTAGAGGAGATCGGCGCTGAACCAGTTGCCGCTGGTCGCTCACCGCGAGGAGCCGCGTTCCGTCCGCGGACAGCGCGAGCGAAGACAGCCCGCCGAAACGCTTGTCAGTCGCTCGCAAGCTCGAGGCCGCCGCGCCATTCGAGACCGCCGAAGGTGACGAGCTGCGAGAACGGTGTGAAGGACTTGACCGGCATGCCGTGACGGCAAGGGCGCTTCCTCCTGCGGCCTGGCGCGGAAGAGAGCGCGGAAGCGAAGAAGCCGCCAGCGCTGCGCAGCCAGCGCCACTGCATCAATTGAGCCGGCGCCTCCGGCGCGGTCTTGGCAGGCTGCTTGGCGCGTCGGCGCCGGCGGCCTGTTCCTCGAAGAGCTCGGCGAGCTTTTCGGTCATGGCGCCACCCAGTTCCTCGGCATCGACGATGGTGACGGCGCGCTTGTAGTAGCGCGTCACGTCATGGCCGATGCCGATGGCGATGAGCTCGATGGGCGAGCGGCCTTCGATATCGGCGATGACCTGGCGCAGATGCTTCTCGAGATAGTTGCCGGAATTGACCGAAAGCGTCGAATCATCGACCGGCGCGCCGTCGGAAATCACCATCAGGATGCGGCGCTGCTCCGATGCGCGCGAGCAGGCGGTTATGCGCCCAGATCAGCGCCTCGCCGTCGATGTTCTCCTTGAGCAGGCCCTCGCGCATCATCAGGCCGAGATTGCGCCTGGCCCGCCGCCACGGGCTGGTCGGCGGATTTGTAGATGATGTGGCGCGAGATCGTTGAGGCGGCCGGGATTGGCGGACTTGCCGGCGGCCAGCCATTTTTCGCGCGACTGGCCGCCTTTCCAGGCCCGGGTGGTGAAGCCCAGGATCTCGACCTTGACGCCGCAGCGCTCGAGCGTGCGGGCCAGAATATCGGCGCAGGTTGCGGCGACCGTGATCGGGCGGCCGCGCATCGAGCCGGAATTGTCGAGCAGCAGCGTCACGACGGTGTCGCGGAACTGCATGTCCTGCTCGACCTTGAAGGAGAGCGGATGCATCGGATCGATGACGATGCGCGGCAGGCGCGCGGCATCGAGCATGCCTTCCTCGAGATCGAAATCCCAGGAGCGGTTCTGCTGCGCCATGAGGCGGCGCTGCAGGCGGTTGGCGAGGCGCGCCACAACGCCCTGAAGATTGGACAGCTGCTTGTCGAGATAGTTGCGCAGCCGCGTCAGTTCCTCGGTATCGCAAAGATCCTCGGCGGCAATCTCCTCGTCGAACTGATTGGTGTAGACGCTGGTAGAAATCCTCGTTCGAGAGCGACGAGAAGGGCAAGCTGCGGCCGCCAGGGCTCTTCGCCGTCGGGCTCCTCCTCGCCTTCCATGTCGTCGGGCATGTCGTCCATGTCGATCTGCTGGGCGTCCATCTCGGCGGCGTCGGTCTCGCCTTCGGCGTCCTGCATCTCCTCGGCGGCCGACTGCTGGCTTTCCTGCTCCTCGCCGTCGGGCGTTTCCTGGCGCTCGCCGGCATCGGGTTCGGTCTCCTGCTTCGTCGTTCTCGTCCGCTTGATCGGGATCGTCGCCAAGCTCGTCGGCCATGTCGAGGGCGGCGATGATGTCGCGCGACATGCGCGGCGAAATGCCGCCTGGTCGTGAATGGCATCGCCCAGATGGTCGAAGCTGGCCGTGCCGCCTTCTCCTCGATCCAGGGGCGCCAGAGATCGACCAGCATCTTGGCGTTGCTGCGGGCGGCGCCAGGCCGGTCAGGCGCTCGCGCACCAGGAGGGCCACGGCTTCTTCGAGCGGCGCATCCTTGCGGTCGCTGGCGCGGTCGACCGACGGCTCTTCTGATAGCGGTCATCCAGCATGGCGGCGAGATTCTTGCGCCATGCCCGGCATGGCGCGGGCGCCGAGCGCCTCGACGCGGGCCTGCTCGACGGCCTCGAACACGGCGCGGGCGTTCTTGCCTTCCGGGCGGTACTGGCTGTGAACGCTGATCGGAGTGATTGGAGAGGCGCAGGGCGAAACTGTCGGAGAGGCCGCGGGTGATCGCCACGTCCTTGGGCGTGAGCTCGTTGGTGACCTGCGGCAGCTTGGCCTTGTTGCCGGAAAGCGCCGGCGTTTCGTTGCCGAAGCTGACGGTGAGCTCCGGCTCGTCGGCGATGGTTTTCATCGCCAGTGTCAGGACGCGCTTGAATTCGCCTGCCGGTCCTTCGCGGTCCTGAGCCATGGCCGATCGTGCCTTCACGACAATGCGACATGGGCCGATGATTCGGGCAGTTCCTCGCCGAAGCAGCGCTGATAGAACTCGGCCACCATGGGGCGCTCGAGCTCGTCGCACTTGTTGAGGAAGGTCACGCCGGAAGGCGAAACCGAGATCGCCGAAGATCTCGGCGTTCTGCGCCCAGGTGATGACGGTGCGCGGGCTCATCACGGTCGACAGATCGCCCTGCATGAAGGCATTGCGGGTGAGATCGGCGACGCGCACCATGTTGGCGATGATCTTGCGGCCCTTTTCGGTGTCGTAGCTCTTGCACTTGGCCAGCACGATGCCGCTTTCCTGCGCATGCGGCAGATAGTTGAGGGCGGTGACGATCGACCAGCGGTCCATCTGCGCCTGGTTGATCTGCTGGGTGCCGTGATAGAGGCCGGTGGTATCGCCGAGGCCGACGGTGTTGGCGGTTGAGAAGAGGCGGAAAGCCGGATGCGGGCGGATGACCCGCGACTGGTCGAGCAGGGTCAGCTTGCCGGAGGATTCGAGAATGCGCTGGATGACGAACATCACGTCGGGGCGGCCGGCATCATATTCATCGAAAACCAGCGCCACGTTGTGCTGATAGGCCCAGGGCAGAATGCCTTCGCGGAATTCGGTGATCTGCTTGCCGTCCTTCAGCACGATCGCATCCTTGCCGATGAGATCGATGCGGCTGATGTGGCTGTCGAGATTGATGCGGATGCAGGGCCAGTTGAGGCGGGCGGCGACCTGCTCGATATGGGTCGATTTGCCGGTGCCATGATAGCCGGTGATCATGACGCGGCGGTTGTAGGCAAAGCCGGCGAGGATCGCGAGCGTGGTCTCGCGGTTGAAGAGATAGTCCTCGTCGAGATCGGGCACATGCTCGCTGGCCTTGGAATAGGCCGGCACTTCGAGTGTTGAATTCGAAGCCGAAGAGCTGGCGCACCGACACCTTCATGTCGGGCAGGCCGGCTGCTTCGCCATTGGCATGGTCGCGGTCATATCTTATTGCCAACAAACGAGTTTTGGAGTGCGGCGGGTTCTAGACGGTCGATGGTGCCGGGCAAGGCTGCTGAGGTTCCAGGCTCAGAACCTGGCTCCGCAGGAGTTAAAAAGCGGCCTAATTCGGATGCTCCGGACTAGCAAAAGCCGGTCGAACGCAGGTAATCATAAGCCTGGATGACGGCCTTCAGCGTATCCTCGTTGGCGCGGCTGCCGTTGTTGGCGTCGGGATGAAGGCGCTTCACCAGCGTCTTGTATTGGGTTTGCACCTTCTCTGGCGTCGCCGTTTCGTCGAGGCCCAGAGTATGCAGGGCCTTCAATTCAGCATTGCGAATTGGCGCGGCCGTTCGGCTGTCTTGCCGGGCTGCTCCGTCCTTGCCAAAGAGGTTGAACGGGATCGCGGAAGCTGCCGGGCTTGGCGCGCCGGCCGCTTGGCGTCCATGGTGCTCGCGAGTTCTGGCCGAGCTTCCAGGTGGGGCGATGACCGGTCGCGGCATCCTTCTGGAAGTCGGCGAACGCGTCGTCCTTCATGCCGGCGAAATAATTGTAGGTCTTGTTGTATTGCTGCACATGCTCGAGGCAGAAGGCATGAAACTCGCCTTCCTGGTCACGGCCCTTGGGCGCCTTGTGGCGGCCCGGCCTGGTGCAGCCCGGCCATTCGCAGTGCGGATGCTTGCCGCGCGTCAGACGTTCCTCGCCAGGCTTGACGCGGATCTTGTCGAAATATTTTGAATCGAGTTTCATCGTTACCAATTATGGGCATCTGTTGATCGAGGAGCAAGTCATGGCGCTCGGACCGTTAGGCACGCACATCAAGGACAAGCTTGCACGCGTCTTTCAGCCGCAGCTGCTCGACGTCGTCGATGAATCGCATCTGCATGCGGGCCATGCCGGGTCGCATCCCGATGGTGAAAGCCATTTCCGCGTCAAAATTGTGTCTGACGCCTTCGCCGGCAAGAGCCGCCTCGAAACCCATCGCATGGTGAATGAGGCTCTTGCCGACGAACTCAAATCGCGCGTCCACGCGCTCGCCATCCAGGCCTCAGCGCCGAAATAAGATTGCTATCCTTTATAGCTCCGCCTCAAGCCATCGACCGTAGGACTTATGTCAATCATTGCGGGCGCAGCCCGGTGCCTCTCGGGCCCTTGCGGCTGTGCAGCGATTTGCAGCACACTGCGCTCATGGCCACGGGGAAGAATGACGACCGACGAGCCGGACGTGGGAGAACGGGGATGATAGCAATGCCAAAACCATCGCCTCATGCGAAGATGGCAAAATACAATCTCATCTTTCTCCATGGGCCGGGCCTGCAGAGCCTTTCCGATTTTGAAACGGTTCAGAATAACATGGCCGTGCGCGCACCTGATATTGAGGTTCATATTCTCTCTTCCGGTATACCTTGGCCGACCCACTTCTGGCACGTGGCCGCGCAGCGGCCGACCCTCATCTTCTGCCCCTAGGTCATTCGCACACCTCTCGAAAAAGTCAGGGGCGCGAAACTAATCTCAATTTGGGTCACGAAGCTGGAAGAAGTCTAGATTTTGGAACGGGCCGGAGCCCCGGTGCCCGAAACCGTGGTGATTGAACCCGACACCCGGCTTGATGAATCGAAATGGGGGCCTTTCACCGTTGTCAAGCCAATCAAGGGCGGAAGGGGGAAGGGCATCAGCCTGAAGCGGACAAAGGACGTCCGCTGGACAGATACCTCGCTGTTGCCGGAGGACAACTTCCGGCGGATGTGGCGACAAACAGAGTCGAGCGCGTCGTCACGATGAACTATGATCCGGAGATCATTGAACTGGCAAAGTCTATCCACTCGAGGCTTCCCCATCTCCCGTCAATGGGGATCGACATCATCCGCGAGCATGACACCGGAAAGTTATTTGCCCTCGAGTACAATGCCGGGGGCGGTCATTGGCATATCTCGTCAAATTTCGGCCTGGAACAGCAGCGCAAGTATGGCCTTGATTACCAAAACCAGTTCAATGCCCTCGACACGATCACAGACGCATTGATCGAGGCTACCCGCAAGCGGGCGATTTAGCCCACTAGGCTAACATCCAAATTTCATAGTTGTGCCACTTCGACCACTTGGTGTGTGGCGGAACGAAAAGAGCGCCGTTGCAGAACGGCGCCCAAGTTTGGAGGAGGAAAGCTGAAGCGGCTAGAGCGAACCCTTCGCCATCTCATCTGCAATGTGATCGGCCTGGCGAATGGCGAGCGCCACGATGGTGAGCGTCGGGTTCTCCGCACCGCCCGTGGTGAACTGGCTGCCATCCGATATGAAGAGGTTCGGAATGTCGTGCGCCTGGCCCCATTTGTTGACGACGCCGTCCTTGGCATTCTCGCTCATCCGGTTGGTGCCGAGATTATGCGTCGAAGGATAGGGCGGCGTGTGGAAGGTCTTGACCGCGCCCACCGCATCATAGATCGCCGAGCCCTGCTTGAAGGCATGATCGCGCATCGCCGTGTCATTGGCATGATCGTCGAAATGGACATCGGGCACGGCTAAGCCGAACTGATCCTTGTCGCTCGCATGCAAGGTGATCGCGTTCTTCTCCTGCGGCATGTCTTCGCCGACAATCCACATGCCGGCCATGCGGTCATAGGCGTCCATCGCCTCGGCGAAGGAGCGCCCCCATTCACCGGGATTGAGGAAGGCCGCCATGAAGGGCACGCCGAGCGCCAGCGTCTCGAGCTCATAGCCGCCGGCAAAGCCGCGTGACGTGTCGTGGCGCGCCTCATCCTGCACGATGCCGGCCATGGTGGTGCCACGATACATATGCACTGGCTTCTCGAAGATCGCATAGACAGATCCCGTGGTGTGGCGCATGTAGTTGCGCCCGACCTGGCCGGATGAATTGGCGAGGCCGTCGGGGAATTTCGCTGAATGCGAATTGAGGAGAAGCCGCGGGCTCTCGATCGAATTGCCGGCGACACAGACGATGCGCGCCTTCTGCTTATATTGCTTGCCGTCCTTGCCGGCATAGATGACGCCATCGACCTTGCCCTGGTCGTTATGGGTGATGGTGAGAGCCTGTGCATCAGGTCTCACCTCGAGATTGCCGGTGAGCTCGCCATCCGGAATCTCGGTATAGAGCGTCGACCATTTGGCGCCCGACTTGCAGCCCTGGAAGCAGAAGCCGATCTGCAGGCAGGACCCGCGGCCCTTGCGCGGCTCGGAATTGATCGACATGCGCCCGGTATGGACTTCCTTATAGCCGACCTTCTTCGCGCCGGCTTCGAGCACCTTGAAATTGTTGTTGCCGGGCAGGCCAGGGATATTGTTGGTGCGGGTTGTGCCCATCTTGTCTTCGGCCTTGGCGTACCAGGGCTCCATCTCGGCAAGCGTCAGAGGCCAGTCGAGCAGAGTGGCGCCAGCGATGTCGCCGTAAGTCGTCTTCGCCTTGAACTCATGGTCCTGGAGACGCAGCGACGCGCCGGCCCAGTGGACGGTCGAGCCGCCGACCGCCTTGACGATCCAGGCGGGAAGGCCTGGAAAATCGGTGGCGACGCGCCAGCTTCCCGAGGTGGTGCGCTTGTCGAGCCAGGAGAGCTGGCTGAAGGCCGGCCATTCGTCATTGACGAAATCCTGGTTCTCGACTCGCGGTCCTGCTTCGAGGCAGACGACTTTCACGCCTTTCTGCGCCAGCTCATTGGCAAGCGTCCCGCCGCCGGCGCCGGAGCCGATGACGACGACAACTGAATCATCATTAAGGTCAAAAGGTGCGGGCATGATCCATCCTCCTCACAACCAGTCGATGTCGCCGAAGCCGCGATTGACGTAGCCGCCCTTGTCGGCGGATGCGCCCTCGTAGCCGAAATGCGGCCACAGCTCCTTGTTGTTGTAGAGCCCGGTGATCATGGTGCCGCGCACCTTCTGGAAGAAGGGCGTGGTCTCGATCTCTTTCAGGATCGCCACGCGCTCCTCTTCGCTAGGAACGCCGGCATAGCCGCTGTGCTTGAGACCGGCCGCCTTGTCGTTCAACTGCGCGACGCCCTCTTCGAGCAAGGTCTTGAGGGCCGCATCGTCCTTGGCGGCCTTGTCGAGGCTGTCGATCACCGCGGCATAATATTTGTCGGCGATCTTGTCATGCGGATAGACATCGCGCGCCATCTTGACGAGAGTGGCGAAGCTTTCCTTGGACAGAGCGACAGGCTCCGCCGCTTTGACAATCCGCATCGGCATCACGGTTGCCGCCGCAGCCACGGCGCCACCGCTCACCAGCATCTCACGTCGTGAGACCTTCACTCTTTTGTCGATCAATCTCATTGCAGTTCCTCCCATAAAAGGCCGGGGCCCATCAGGTGTACCGGCCGTGACGCTGCAGGACTTCGATCTTGTAGCCGTCGGGATCCTGCAGGAAAAAGAACTTGGCCAGGAGTTTGCCGTCGCGAAAAAACTCCTTGATCGGCGTTGGATTGAGAGCGGCGTCGCCTGCCCGCTTGTGCTCGCGCGCGATGTCGTCGCTCGAGACTGCGAGATGGCCATAGCCCGTGCCATGGGTGTAAGGCTCGCCGCGCCCGTGATTGATGGTGAGCTCGACCTCGAAGTCGTTCTCTTCGTTCTTGAGATAGACGAGGGTGAAGCCGTCGAAATCGAAACGGTCCTTCACCTTGAGGCCGAAGGCTTGATCGTAGAAGGCGACCGACTTCGCTTCGTCGAGGACCCGGATCATCATGTGAATGGGCTTCGCCATCTTCAATCCTTCTGTGCTGCCACAAAATCGATGATCGCCTTGCGGATCTCAGGCTTGTTCTGGCGATAGAGCATGGTGGTGTCGCGCACCATTTTCTTCGGGAAGGTGAGCCACTGATCGAGCGTCGCTTCGCGTCCAGATGATGCCGGAAGCCTTCAATCCTGCCGAATAGCTGAAGCCTTCGACGGTGCCCGCCTTGCGGCCGATGACGCCCCGGAGCGGCGGACCGGTGCGCACCGGGCCGTCCTTGGCGATGATATGGCAGGTCTGGCAGTTCTTGACGAAAAGGGCGGCACCATCCTCAGCCGCGGCAGCTGCGGCGCCGGCGATCATCAGGATTGTGCCACTCATCATGACCATCAAGCGGTTCATTCCGCTCAATCTAGGCACGTTTCAGAACGAAGCGGGTATTATCACTCTACTACATCGAAAATTTCAGCCGGCGGCGCGGCGCGGTTCCGCGGAATTCAGGCCCTGTTCGAGATAGACGAGGCAGCTGCAGCGCAGCAGCGATGCGAAATTGCCGACCTCGCCATGGATCTCGAGTGCCTCGTCATGGAGCTGCGACAGGAACTTGCCTACGGTCATGCCTTGGACGTGGGCGATCTCCTCGATGATCCGCCAGAAGCGCGCCTCGAGCCTGACGCTTGTCGTATAGCCCGAGATACGCACCGAGCGCGTCTCATAGGAATAACGCTGCGGATCCTGCCCGGCGAATATCCGGCACATGATGGGGTTCCTCCACAATTTGCGCCTCTTGAACGGGGCTTGTCCGGGAGAGTGTACCAATCGAACCAATGCCGAGGCAAGGAATTGTCAAATACTACTTTTGACGCGTTGCTCGAAGGCCTCGAGACTGTCGCCCGGCTGGGCGCGGCGGTGGAAGTAGACCTTGCGCGCGAACCAGTTCATCAAGGGCGTGCCGATCGCCATGTCATAGAGCCAGTTGGGCGGAGCTCCATCCATAATGCGGCGCAAAAGAAGCTTGTGACGCATGGACGGGATTTCGCGCGCGAGCGCGAGCTCGGGGGGCGGGCCGTGGTGGCTCAGATGATCGGCGATGAGCTGCGCGGCGCGGCGGCCATAGCGGAAAGCAAGCCGGATGCCGCCGCCGGTCAGAGGCGAAACATGGCCCGCGGCATCGCCGATGAGCAGGACGCGCGGCGCGGCAAAGGGATGGACCGGTCCGCCGCACGGAATGCGGCCGCTGCGCCGCTCCTTTACGGAGAACTTCGAGAAGCCGAAGAGCCGCTCGGTATGAGCGAGGAAAGCTCGGAGATCGGGCTTGGCGCCCTCGGTGGTGGCGAGGCCGACCTGGAAGAGGCCGGGCGCTGGCGCCACCCACGCAAGATAACCGCGCGCCAGACGCGAATCGAGAAAGCAATGCAGGTAGTCGGGATCGGCTCCAGGCAGCTCCGGATATTCGGCTTCGAGTCCGGTCAGGAAGCGGGTGTTACGGGCGAGCCCGAAGAGGCGGGCGACGGTCGAGCGTGCGCCATCGGCGCCAACCAGATATCGCGTCCGCAACCCTAGCTGCGGCAGGAATATCACGTCGCCCTGGCGCACCGCATGGCTGAGCTTCACCGAGCAGCGCACGTGAGCGCCGGCGGTCTCGGCCTCGCGCGCCAGCCAGCGCAAGAGATCGGCAGTGCGACTGGTGAGAAAATAATAGCCGGGCGCGAAAAGATCGACCGAGCGGAGCGAAGGCGCATAGAGCCTGACCCGGTGCACGGCGCGGGTGAGTTCGGGCGGAAGGTCGATTTCCTCCGCCGCTTCCTTGACCAGGATGCCCGTGGTCGAGATGCGCGCTCCTGGATCACGCTTTGCTTCGAGCACGAGGGTGCGCAATCCGCGGATGGCGGCCGCCCTCGCGCAAACCAGCCCGGCAAAGCTCGCGCCCACGATCACCAGGTCATAGGCAGCTGTGTCTTTCATCGCTGACGACAGCGCGTGATGAGGGACAGTGCATACCAGTTTTCCGTCCGATGACGCGCCAGATATACGATTCCGGTCATGTTCTATGGCTTCGGCTCTGAATGACCTCAAGTCATCGTGATCAAGGATAGACCGGAAGGCGGTTATTTGAGGGCAGACATCGCGCCCGCTTCAGATTGCATCCTATCGGATCCGTTCGATCACTGCCGGGTCGAGCGATAGCCCTGGCACAAGCAGGGGACCGGAATGTCGGGACCGGCATGGAACGGGTCTACTCCGCGGGGACCACGCGCAAAGTGGTAATCTGATGGCGGCGCTTGCGCATAACCTCGAAGCGGAAGCCGTGGAAAGTGAAAGCCTGGCCGGCATCGGGGATCATGCGCGCCTCGTGGATCACGAGCCCCGCGACCGTCGTCACCTCTCCGTCGGGCAAGTGCCAGTCGAGCGTGCGGTTGACATCGCGGATCGGCACGGTGCCGTCGATGAGCACCGAACCATCCTTCTGCTTGCGAATTCGCGGGCGTTCGGCATCATGCTCGTCGGAAATATCGCCGACGATCTCCTCGAGCACGTCCTCGAGAGTGACAAGGCCCATCACCTCGCCATATTCATCGACCACCAAGGCAAAGTGGTTCTTGCGCCGCAAGAACGCGGCCAGTTGGTCCGACAGCGGCCGCGTATCGGGCACGAACCAGGGCGGCTTGACGAGCGCTTCGATATCGATCTTCTGGGCCTCGCCATCATTGTCGAGCAGGGCGGCGAACAGATCCTTCACATGCAAGGTGCCGATTATGTTGTCCGGTCTCTCCTTCCACACCGGCACGCGGCTGTGTCCGCTCCTCAGCACCTCCTTGATGATCTCGTCCTGCCTCATCGCCGCATCGACTGTCGTCAACTTGGTGCGGTGGATCATCACGTCGAACACCTCAAGCTCGGAGAGATCGAGAATGCCGCCCAGCATGTCGCGATCCTTCTTGACGAAGGAGCCTTCCTTGTGATGCAGGTCGATGGCGCCGCGCAATTCCTCTTGCGCGGTCTGCGGCGTAATGAGCCCTAGCCTTTCGAGGAGCCGTCGCAGTCCCCGAATGAGCGCTTTCATGCCTGGGCCTGCTCCTCGGCTAGAAAGGCGAGCACATCCTTCTCCTCGACGCCGCGCGCGATGAAGGCATCGCCCACGCCACGAACGAGAATGAAAGTGAGCTTGCCCGCCACCGCCTTTTTGTCCTGGCGCATGATCTCGAGAAGCTTGCGCGGCTCGGGCAGGCTGCCTTCAATGTCGGTCAGCCGCGTCGGCAGCTTCACCGAGCGCAAATGCCTCTCGATGCGCGCCGCATTTCCCTCTGGAATGAGGCCGAGCCTTTCGGAGAAACGAAAAGCCTGCGTAATGCCGATCGCGACGGCCTCACCATGAAGCAGGCGAGAGGAGTAGCCGGTCGCGGCTTCAAGCGCATGACCAAAAGTGTGTCCGAGATTGAGAAGCGCGCGCATGCCGGTCTCGGTTTCGTCCTCCGAGACGATGCGGGCCTTCATCTCGCAGCTCTTGTTGATGGCCTTGATGCGGGCCTGCGAATCGCCAGAAAGGATCGATGCGGCATGTGCTTCGAGCCAGGCGAAGAATTCGGCATCGCCGAGGAGTCCGTATTTCGCGACCTCAGCATAGCCGGCGGCCAGCTCGCGCTGAGGCAGCGTGTCGAGAAGGGCGATGTCGATCAGGACGGCGCGCGGCTGATGGAAAGCGCCAATGAGGTTCTTGCCATGCGTCGAGTTGATGCCGGTCTTGCCGCCGACCGATGAATCGACCTGCGCCAGGAGCGTCGTCGGGATCTGGATGAAATCCACGCCGCGGCGCAGGATCGCTGCCGCAAAGCCCCCGAGATCGCCAATAACCCCGCCGCCCAGGGCGATGACCAGGTCGCGCCGCTCGATGCCGGCGGCGAGAAGGCCGTCACAGGTATCGGCGAGATGGCGATAGCTCTTGGTCGCCTCGCCGGCCGGCAGAACGATCGCCTTCGATTCGATGCCGGCCGAGGCAAGGCTGGCGCGCAGGGTCTCGAGGTGGAGCTCGGCGACATGGCTGTCGGTGATGATGGCGGTCAGCGGCCGCTTGAAGAGCGGACGCAGGCGCTGCCCTGCTTCCCTGAGCAGGCCTTCGCCGATTTCGATTTCATAGCTGCGCGACCCGAGATCGACGGCTACGGTGGCATTGGCAAGTTCAGGCTTGTTCATTGCTCAAACGATCCCAGCCCGGCCAGCGCGCGAGCGTCCTTATGATGGTGTTGACGACGGAAGTATGCGCGATGTCGCGGCTGTCGACGGTAAGATCGGCCTCGGCATAGATCGGATAGCGCTCTTCGATGAGCTTGCGCATCACCGCTTCGGGATCGGCGTTCTGCAGGAGAGGGCGGTTGGAGCGCCGGCGCACCCGGCGCATCAGCAGATCGAAATCGGCCCGCAGCCAGATCGAGATGGCGTGGCTGCGAATGGTCGCCCTTGTATCGGCATTCATATAGGCCCCGCCCCCGGTTGCCAGCACCTGGGCGCCGTTCTCGAGCAGACGGGCGATCACCTTGCGCTCACCGTCACGGAAATAGGCCTCGCCATGCTGGGCGAAGATCTCAGGGACGGTCTGGCCGGCGGCGAGCTCGATCTCGTGGTCGGCATCGACGAAGGCGAGGCCGAGCTTCTCGGCAAGTCGGCGCCCCACGGTCGTCTTGCCGGCACCCATCAGGCCGACAAGCACGATGGCATGGCCGTCGAGGCGCTGGCGGACGGTCGTCGTATCCTTGCTGAGCGAGCGGCGGGCCATCTGTCGAAGTTTTGCAGGTTTCCGATCATGGCTAGCGCATTATGCGGCCTCGGAGCAAATCCCGCCAAAGGCCTGCCCCGGACGTGATCCGGGGTGAAGACTTTGGCGATAAGGATTGCTCCAGGCACTGATTTGGCGCGAATCCTTTTCGGCGAAGTGGTCCCACTTCGCCGGGATGCGCTAGAGTATGATGAGGTTACGCCTACCCGAGTCGTGGGCTTCGACCCGGCCATCCAGCCTTTACGCCAGACAGCGGTTGCACGGAAGGGCTGGATGGCCGCCTCAGGGGAGCCTCAGGGGCGGCCATGACGAGTTAGGAAGCTGCCATCTCGGCGAGAGATGATCCTTCTTAAAGTCATCAGGCTTTAGGGGATTGTTTCGCCAATTCACGGGCTTCACCAATTTTTGTCGCTGGTGTGGGATGTGGGCTGACCGAATCTCTTGGCGAGTGTCGAGCAATAGGGCAAAAGGGCTGCCGGATGAGGAAGGACGTGACGTGCCTGATACCATTCGCTTTCTGTTAATCATCGCGTGCTTGGCTGGGGCTGTTTATGGGGCAGTTTGGGCGCTTTCCAACTACCCTCCGGAACCGACTTAGATCGTCAGGCCGCTGCCGCATGAGAAAATCAGACAACAATGAGCAAGGCCGGGATAGCCGGCTCATCGACCGTTTCCTCGAAATGATGAGTGCTGAACGGGGCGCGGCCGGGAACACGCTCGCGGCCTATGAGCGCGACCTATCGGACTATGCGGATTTTCTCAAGGCCAAGGGCGCCGGACTTCAGACGGCCCAGCCCGAACATATAAGGAACTATCTTGCCGGCCTCGCCAACCAGGGGCTCAAATCGTCAAGTGCCGCGCGCAAGCTCTCAGCGATCAGGCAATTTCACAATTTTCTCTATGGCGAGGGAATAGTTAAAACAAATCCGGCAACGGCGATCGAAGCCCCGCGGTTGCGCCGTCCCTTGCCCAAAGTGATGACGGAAGCGGACGTCACCCGGCTCTTCGAGGTGGCGGCGAAGAGAATTGCCCGGCTTGAGGGCAAGGCACGGCTCAGGGCCTTGCGTCTCCAATGCCTGCTGGAATTGCTTTATGCGAGCGGGCTCAGGGTGTCGGAGCTCGTTGGCTTGAGGAAGCAGGCATTGGCGAAGGCCGCTCGATTTCATCATCGTCAAAGGTAAAGGTGGGCGCGAAAGGCTGGTGCCCGTGTCGAGCAAGGCGAGTGCAGCAGCCTCGGCATACCTGACTGCGCTGAAGCAGGACGGCACCGATGATGGCCCCTGGCTTTTCTCCTCGCACGGCGAGGGCGGCCATCTAACTCGCCAGCATTTTGCCCTTGAGCTCAAAGCTCTGGCGGCCGAGACGGGACTTGCTGCAGAACGCATCTCGCCACATGTGCTGAGGCATGCTTTTGCGAGCCACCTCCTGGCGGGTGGCGCCGATCTGCGCGCCGTCCAGCAAATGCTGGGCCATGCCGACATCGCGACGACGCAGATCTATACCCATGTCGAGGCCGACCGGCTGCGGACGGCGGTCGAGACCCATCACCCGCTGGCGCGTGATCAGGAAAAGTCGGCTCCGGTTTTCCGTCCGATCACGCGCCAAACTTAAGATTTCGATCACGTCTATCACTTGAGGCCGAAATCGGCCTGAAGTGATCGTGATCACCTAAGTCCCGTTGACATCCGGGGCGCGGATAGCCAGTTTGCGCCGCAATTTGGCGGGAGCCTCTCCTTCCATTCAGGTTGGATCAACCGGTTTGGGATAAGAAGGATCCAACTCCTAGAGCGCGATGCGAAAAAGTGGGCACCGGCTTTTCGCAAGAATCGCGCTCTAAAATATTGGAATTGATCACGTTTATGAGTTTGGATTGACTCAATCCAAACTCATCGTGATCTAGGGCAAATCCTGCCAGAGGCCTGCCCCGGACCTGATCCGGGGTTGACGACTTTGGCGATAGGTATTGCTCCAACATACTGATTTGGCGCGAATCCTTTTCGGCGAAGTGATTCCACTTCGCCGGGATGCGCGCTAAATAGAGCGCTTCCCCATTTGAGGTTCAATGCACGCCTATCTCGATTTCGAAGCCCCCCTTGCCGAGCTGGAAGGAAAGATCGCGGAACTCAAGGCCATAGCCGGTCCGGATTCCGCCGTCTCCATCAGCGAAGAGGTGAAGGCCCTGGAGAAGAAGGCGGCGAAGAGCCTGGCCGATCTCTATCAGAATCTGACGCCCTGGCAGAAGGCGCAGGTCGCCCGTCATCCCGACCGTCCGCACAGCGCCGACTACATAGCGGGTCTCATCACCGAGTACACGCCGATGGCCGGCGACCGTAAATTCGCCGAGGACAATGCCATTGTCGGCGGTCTCGGCCGCTTTCGCGGCGAGGCTGTCATGGTTATCGGCCAGGAAAAGGGAAACGACACCCAAGCCCGCCTAAAGCATAATTTCGGCATGGCGCGGCCGGAGGGCTACCGGAAGGCGGTGCGACTCATGGAGACCGCCGACCGGTTCGGCATACCGGTCCTCACCTTCATCGACACCGCCGGCGCCTATCCAGGTATCGATGCCGAGGAGCGGGGGCAGGCGGAAGCTATCGCGCGCTCGACCGATTGCTGCTTGGGCCTCGGCGTGCCGCTCATCTCGGTGATCATTGGCGAAGGCGGATCGGGCGGGGCCATCGCGATTGCCACGGCCAATGCCGTGCTGATGCTCGAGCATTCAATCTACAGCGTGATCTCGCCGGAAGGGGCGGCGACCATCCTGTGGCGGGACTCGACACGCGCCAAGGATGCGGCGAGTTCCATGCGCATCACCGCACAGGATTTGAGGAAGCTCGGCATCATCGATGACATCATCGCCGAGCCCTTAGGGGGAGCCCATCGCGAGCGCGAGCAGGTGCTTGCTGCCACCGAAGAGGCCATATCGCGCTCGCTCAGAGCCTTCGGCGCCATGCCGCCCGATGCGCTCAAGCAACAGCGCCGCGACAAGTTTCTGGCCATCGGCCGGGATCTTTAGAGCAAATCCCGCCAAAGGCCTGCCCCGGACCTGATCCGGGGTTGATGACTTTGGCGATAAGGATTTGCTCCAACATATTGATTTGGCGCGAATCCTTTTCGGCGAAGTGATTCCACCTCGCCGGGATGCGCGCTAGAGGCAATGGCGGACATATCGTCCGTCAACCGTTCGTCACGAGCGGATTTGTCCACTTGAGCCCCGAAAAACGCGAAAAGTCACGGTCCGTTGTGCAGATCGTGGCGCCATGCTCGAGCGCGATTGCGGCCAGGACAGCATCCATGACGAGTGGCCCAACGGTTTGGCCGTCGCGCATAAGCTCGCGCAGGATGTCCCAATGACGTTCACCCGGTTCGAGGATTCCGGCCGCGGGCTGTGAAAGCCAGGAGGAAACCGCTGCTTCAGCCTCGGATGCGGAAAGCGGCCGGGCAAAGACGCGAGGATTCGTGGCGATCCGGATGAACGTCCACAGAGTAAGCCAAGCGAAGCGGATGAGGTCGGGCCCCGACAGCGCTCCCTCGAGCCAAGCCCGGCTCCTATCATGCTGCTCCGCTCTCGGATGATAGGCGTAGAGCAGCAGGTTCGCGTCGACGAGAATCACCGGTAAAGCGAGCCCTCCACATGCTCAATGAGCTCGGCCACATTGTCGAGGGAGAGTCCTGGCCTGAGATTGCCGAGATCCCGGACTGTTACCTTGAAGGGTTGATGCCGAGCCGGAATGCGCCGGCTTGCCAGCCCGCGGCGCAGCGTCTCGTTGACGACTTCACGGAAGGGCCGGCCGGCGCGGCGTGACTCCGCTTTGAGCTTGGCTGCCACATCTTCATCGAGGGTAAGTGTCGTTCGCATATCTTGATGCTATGATCGGAGCATCATGATGTCAACACCGGCATGGAGGTAAGTCGAGCCCCTTGGAGCGTTCGCCGGTTTCAAACGCTCATGATCGCCGCAAAGCTGCCCTCATTCCTCGTCAGTCTCGCTCGCATGCGGATCCTGACTCTGTTCCTGATCCTGGTTGCCGCCGTTGTGGCGGGCTATGCGGTCTATGAGAAAAACAATGACGACGCCGTCGCCGAGGCGCGCCGGACATTGCGAATGCGCCTCGCCGCCAAGGACTTGCGCGAGGGTCGGCCGGTCTATTTGCGAATCTTCAAGCAGGAAGCTGTCCTCGAACTCTGGATGGAAGGCGACCAGGGATGGCGGCTTTTCCAGTCCTATCCGGTCTGCCGGTTCTCGGGCCATCTCGGGCCGAAGCTCAAGCAGGGCGATCAGCAGGCGCCGGAAGGTTTCTATCAAGTGGGGATGGCACAGCTCAATCCCAACAGCCGGCATCATCTGTCGTTCAATCTTGGCTTTCCCAATGAATATGACCGTGCCCATGGCCGCACCGGCTCCTTTCTCATGGTGCATGGCGGCTGCAGCTCGGTGGGCTGCTATGCGATGACCGATCCTGCGGTCGACGACATCTATGGACTGGTGTCCGCAGCGTTGCAGCACGGGCAGAGAAATGTTGACGTCCATGCCTTCCCGTTCCGCATGACCAACGCCAATATGATACGATATGGACACTCACCCTGGATTGATTTCTGGCGCGACCTCAAGGCCGGATATGACCGGTTCGAAAAGGGCGGGCGCATCCCCGCGGTGAAAATCGCCGACAAGCGCTATGTCGTCGAGGGTTAGTGTGCTGAACGCGCAGTTCCTGATATCCATCCGCTATACCGTCAGGAACTTCGCGGTCAAAAGCACACTAGAATTATTGGATTTTCTAGTGTCCTTTCGAATCCGAGTTCGCTCGGAAGACGCTGCGAGGGGATGCGAACTTCGGATTCGGGACACTAATCCCTCGGTTCCGGCTCAAAACCGAACACAGGATTCCGACCAATGACTTATTTCACGCGCCGCCATTTCATCGCCGGTCTTGCGGCGACTGCCGCCCTGCGGCCCTTTGCGGGCCGGCATTTGCGGCTCAGGCAACGAGCGAGATCAGGGCTCAAACGCGCGTCATCGAGATTATGGGCAAGCCGGCGACAGTCTTCGGCCTGGAAAGCGAGAACGGCTTCGTATTCGATGCCCAAGAGGATGTCCGCTTCACCTTGGCCAATCGCTTGAACGAGCCCACCCTCATCCACTGGCACGGCCAGACGCCGCCCAGCCCGCAGGATGGCGTGCCCAAGCTGTCGCAAGCGGTTATTGAGCCGGGCGGAAGCCATGCTTACGAATTCAGGCCGCGATCGGGCACGCACTGGATGCATTCGCATGTCGGACTCCAGGAGCAGAAGCTCCTCGCCGCTCCCATGATCTTCCGCGAGAAGGCCGACCTCGAGGCGGACATCCAGGATCATGTCGTCCTGTTGCATGACTTCACGTTCCGCGATCCGAACGAGATCCTGGCCGAACTCAAAGCGGGCGGCGGCGGTCATGGCGCGCATCGCGCCGGCGCTTCGCACGATATGAGCGGGATGGATCATGGCAAGATGGCGGTGCCGGAGCCCTTAGCGATGCTCAACGATGTGAGCTTCGATGCCTATCTCGCCAATGACCGGACCCTCGACGATCCCGAGATTTTGCGCGCCGAGGCCGGAGGCCGGATGAGGCTCAGGATCATCAACGGCGCCGCCGCCTCGAATATGTGGGTGGAGCTCAGCGGCCTCGAGGCCGATCTCATCGCGGTCGACGGCAATGCCATCATGCCTTTGCGCGACAGGCTGTTCCCCCTCGCCATTGCCCAGCGCATCGACCTTGTGATCGAGCTGCCGCGCCAAAGCGGCGCCTGGCCGGTCCTCTTCCGTCCCGAAGGCAGGGCGGAACGGACCGGCATCATCATCGCCGCGGGCGACGGCAGGATCGCCAAGGTCGAGAGCGAAGGGGAGAGAGCGCCGGCTGTCGATCTCGCCATGGAGTCCAGGATGCGGGCCAGCAAGAGCCTGAGGCCAGAGCCCGTCACGCGCACCGAGATGCTCATGCTGACCGGCGGCGGCGCCGACTATGTCTGGGGGCTGAATGGCAAGGCCTCGATGGCGCATGAGACGCTGTTCGGCGTGAGGCTCGGCGAGCGTATCGCGGTGATGATGCACAATATGACCGGCATGTCGCATCCGATGCATCTGCATGGCCATCATTTCCAGGTCATCGACATCAACGGGCAGCGGATCGCGGGCGCGCTGCGCGACACCGTGCTGGTGCCGCCCAATGCGGCGGTGACCATCGCTTTCGATGCCGACAATCAGGGCAATTGGGCCTTCCACTGCCATCATCTCTATCACATGAATGCCGGCATGATGGGCGCGGTCGCCTATGTGAACGCCGCCTGATTGCTTAAGAAGGTCGTCCGTGGCGCGATTCGGCGGACGCCGGATCGCAACCCACCCGCCCGAGGTAGCACTTTTTGCAAAACGGGGCTTCAGGACCTTGTTGGATCGCCGCCGCGAGTGTGATATTTCTCGATAAATATGGTTTCTGATATAAGAAATTCATATTTCTGGGTATTATATCCTATTTGAGATATCTGCAGTGCGGCAAATTTGCAACAGCTTCGAAAAAAAGCCTTTATCCCGCCTAAATCGGCTTTCAGCGCGCAGAGTTTTGACTTAGCGTTGTGAGTACGGGATTAGATTTACCGAAAGCAACCATAGGCCTCCGGTAAAACAAGTCGCCGAAACGTTCGGTTCGATCAAGCGAAGGGGACATAAGATGCAAAAATTTCTACTGATAGCCACGACAGCGGGGGCCATGGGATGGGCGTTGACAGCCGCGCAGGCGGCTGACGTCGTGCCGCCGGAGCCCGTGTGCGTCTGGTGCGGGTTCCATCTCGGCATCGGCGGCGGCGCGGGCTACAACTTCTATGATTTGGAGGTTGAGGACTCGATCGTGTTTACTGATGAGGATTGCGGACGAAGAGTTCGACACTTCTTAGCAACAACATCGATGCTACGATCTCGGTGCGTGGTATGGTTTCGGGACCGTCGAAGCCGGTTACGACTTCGCGTGGGGCGACGGGGGTTTCGTGTTCGGCATTCTCGGCAGCTATGACTTCAATGGCGATACCGGTGCCGATATCGAGCGCAATGTCGATGTCCTTGATGATCGAAGATGATGATTGATACCACCCTTGCTCAACTTTAACGAACGCCTTAAGGTGGATACCGGCGATGCCTGGTTCCTGGGCGCGCGTGCGGGCTGGGCCCCGTCCTTTCTCGATACAGGCGGTGCGGGATCAACGCTGATCTATGTCTTGGGCGGTTACACCTGGATCGACGCCAGCGTGAAAGCTGAGCGTTCCATCAGTTTTTGATGGTGATGAGATTGCAGCCGAAGAAGCCGAGGCGGATGATAATGTCGATGGCTGGACGCTGGGCGGCGGTTTAGAAACTTTGCTCTGGACGAATGTGTCTTTGAAACTCGAATATCGTCACGATTTCCTGGACGATGTGGAAGCTGAGCAGACTACCGTTTTCTTCGAGGACGACGATGACGGCGATACCATAGATGGCCAGAAGGAAGCCTCGGTGGATTTCGAGCGCGATACGATCCGCGCGGTCCTCTCCTGGCGCATGAATTGGTTTGATTGGTAATACAGCTTCTCACACATGCAATGAGATGAAAGGGCCCGGAAGGGCCCTTTCTGCTAAGTGGTCCAGCGCAGGGCTCGGCGGACATCAGGATGAAATGCGGCGATAAGGTCCTGCCGAGGAATTGTGCTCGATGCTGAAGCTCGATCTAGAGCAGCCGCCTTGTCCGCACAGTGGATTTCCCACCGGCGAATCGTCGGAAAGGACCGATTATTTTTTCAAGATTTTCAAGAGCGTATGCAGAAAGCGGCCGGAGGGATCGTGCGCCTTTGGCGCTTGCCATTCCGTCGCCTTTCAGGGCATATCCGCAAAATGGGCATGTCTCCTGTCAAATTTGTGCAGCCGGCCGATTCTCGACCGGCTTTGCGCAGGTCTTCTGATTTCGGCTGTCGGCAAGCAAGGGTCACAGTCTGGCGTTTTGTGATGAACCGGTCGATCAGTCCATGGACCGAAATTCTCCGTTGCTCATGGTCAAGACGGCATCAAGAAATCTGGTCGCGAACTTGACAATCAAATCACTCTCATTCCACACTCTCCGAAGAGGAACTTTTCTGTTCCCTTGATGCACAAATACGACGAAGCAAGCACATGCGAAGCTGGTTTGCCTGCACACGGATGGTCCCTCTGCGGGAATGTCGCATAAGTCCGACACCTTCTATTCGCGTCGCACGGAAGAATATTCCGGTAACTCCAAGATCCGTTATGAGGGAGCCGACCGACCAATTCTACAGCGACGCCGTAGAGCCATCAGAGGAGAACATCGCCATCAGGGCGACATCCGGGTCAACCGGCAAACCGATGGCGGTGAGGCATACGTATCGATTTTACGAGATCAACAAGCTCGAAGACGCACGCCTGGCCGCGGGATGGGGTCTTGAGCGCGAATAGTGAAGTGAAAAACATGCCTAGCTGGTTTGCCCACACCGCTGATCATACCTCTGATGGAATGTCAGAAAAGACCGAGTTCCTATTTTTCCAAGCTGTCAAGGATATATGCCGAAAGCGGCATCAGATACCGTGCACCGCTGACGATCGCCCTTTTCTCGGTCGCCTTTCAGGAATATCCGACCTGGGTGTTGAATTCTGTCAAAGAGGCGATATATGGCCGACCGCTGCTCTCTCTGTTGGGCGCGGGTATCCTGCTTTGTGGCTTGCTGGCTGCATTCGTCCGGACGAGCAGATTGGCCGTCGCAATTTTTATCGCGATCGCGGTCTTTGTGATCTTGCCCGATTGGAAGTCTCTTCCCAATCATACCTACCTTGCGCTTTGGACCATCCCTGTAGCTGTTCTGTTCAGCGAGTGGTGGAAGTCGGACCTCTACTCATTCTATCTGAGGGCGACCCTTGGGATAGTAATGATCGCTGCTTTCTTTCAGAAAATCATGGCAGGTACCTATCTCGATGGTTCCTATATTGCGCATCTCAGCGCGCATGGCGCGACGACGGAGAGAATGTTTTCATTTCTTTGCAGCGGTGATTCGACCAATCCCTGTGTCTTCTATTCAATGATCGGCATCTTCATACTTGCCTGGCAGCTAACCGTCGGCGTCCTTCTGCTGCTTGGACTTAACTCGCTTGTCTTTCTTGCCATAGAGATTGGCTTCCTTCTCGGAGCCGGAATCTTTGCCGACGAAATGAATTTTCAGATCCTGAACATCGCCCTGCTGTGCATCGTCTTCCGCTACGGTATGCCCTTCTGGCTGGGCGCCCTCAGCGTTGCGCTGCTCGTGATCGATGTCTTCACCATCAGCAAAATTGTCGATGTTGTGCTCAGCCATGCCGGATAAAATTGACATCAGGAAATGGATAATCGCCGGTCTGCTGATCCTTCATATCGCCTGGATCGGAAACCATATGCGCCTGGTTGCCGCCGGCCAAATAAATCCGTGGCAAATGGGGGGATACGCCATGTACACAATTCCCAGTCCCGGTGTAAGGTTATGGGTATACGACGCACATGTGCCGGACGCTCCCCTCCAGGTGAAGTTGCTGCGGTATGGTATGGCGATTACGAATTATGGTATGGCGCTTACGAATATCTCAAGAACATTTCGTTGCGCCGACGTACCCGTCGCAGCTCTGCTCGGCTTCTTCGACGAGAACAGGGATCTGATCGGAAGAAATCTGGCGTTTGTTTACAGAGAGCGACAGTTTGTTCGCGATCCTCCATCCGTCAAGCGAGTGGTTCAGGGGGTGGTCCTGGTGTCCTGGCAGGACTCCCTCAGTTTCACTTACACCAACAAGTTCTGCGGCAACGAACATACCCAGACTGCCACTTTGCCATTCGAGACCGGTACTTTCGCATTGCCATGAACGCGTTTGCCCAGATCAGAACGATTTTACAGCGACGATATTCGGCCATCAGAGGGCGAGTGGTGATTAACCTGACATCCGGATCAACCGGCGGGCCGGTGTCGGTGAGGCGAACGCAGAAATTCCTTCGGATCAATAAAGTGGAGCACATCCGACTGCTAAGGTCGTGGAGGTTGAATGCCATTCGCAGGCGGCGAGAATCGCCAACCCCAAATCCGATCATGCGCCGGGAACAATCGAGAAAACGCCGCAAAAACGCCTGCGTTTGCGGAGCCCTTATACGGTCGACACCGGCAAGCGCTTTCTCATTCGTCGCAATGCCTTTGAAATGCCGCGGATCGCGAAAGGAATTTTCCTGGTGCATGAATCCCTGGTTTGATTGAGTCAAAAATGCTGCAGCGAAACATGCGAAGCTGGTTTGCCCACCCCGTGGATCATACTTCTGACGGAATATCGGAAAAGACCGAGTCCTATTTTTCCAAGCTCTCGAGGATTTACGCCGAAAGCGGCGTCAGATACCGTGCATCGCTGGCGATCGCCATTCTCTCGGTCGCCTTCCAGAAATATCCGGACCGGGTATTCTCAGATGGGCCGAGTGCTCCTCGATCTGGCATGCTTGGGTATGCTGCTTTGTGCCTTGCTGGCTGCATCGGCCCGGACGAGCAGATTGGCAGTCGCAATTTTTATCGCGATCGCGGTCATTGCAATACTGCCGGATTGGATCATTCTTGCCAATCATACCTGGCTTGCCCTTTGGACCATCCCCCTAGCCGTCCTGTTCAGGGAGTGGTGGAAGTCGGACCTCTACTCGTTGTATCTGAGGGCGACCCTTGGGATCGTGATGATCGCCGCCTTTGGCCAGAAGATTTGGCCGGCACCTATCTTGACGGCTCCTTCATTGCCTATATCAGCATGCATGGCGCATCGTCGGAAAGAATGTTCTCATTATTTTGTGACGGCACCTCACCCGACCCCTGCATCGTTTATCGATTGGCCTCCCTGTTCATACTTGCCTGGCAGCTTGTCGTCGGCATCCTCCTGCTGCTCGGACTCAACTCGCTCGTCTTTCTTACCATAGAGATCGGCTTCCTTCTGGGGGCCGGTGTCTACGCCGATGAAATGAATTTCCAGGTCCTGAACATCGCCCTGCTGTGCATCGTCTTCCAGTTCGGCATGCCCGCTGTGGCTGCTTGCCCTCAGCATTGCGCTGCTCGTTTTCGATCGCTGGGGGTCTCCATGCTTATCGACCTTGTGCTCAATCATGCTGCGTGACATCGACATCCGGAAATGGACAGTCTGGGGCGTGCTGATTCTCCATATCGCCTGGATCGGAAACCATATGCGCTGGATTGCCGGCAGCCAAATAAATCCGTGGAAACTGGGAGGATACGCCATGTATACAGTACCCACTCTCGGCACAAGGTTGTACGTATACGACGCAGATCTTCCGGACGCTCCCATCCGAGTGAACACGATACGGTATAACGCAGCGACGCGATTTACGAATGCCTCAAGAACATTTCGTTGCGCCGACGTACCCGCCGCAGCTCTGCTCGCCTTCTTCGAAGAGAACAGGGGTCTGATCGGAAGAAATCTGGGGTTTGTTTACAGAGAGCGACAGTTTGTTCGTGATCCTCCATCGACCAAGATAGCGACGCAGGGAGGGGTCATAGTGGTTTGGCAGGACAGCCAAACTTTCACCTACACCAACAGGTTCTGCGGCAACGTACATACCCAGACTGCCACTTTGCCATCCGAGACTGCTACTTTCGCATTGCCATGAATGCGTCTGGCTTATGACCGGGAGTGCCCGGTCTGCACCGCTTACTGCAGGGCTCTTGCCATCCGTCAGCTTGACCAGGGCATGCAGATACTGAATTGCCTGGGCCGCAGGGAAGGTCGTGCGGCCGACCTTGCTCCAGGTCGCGGGATCGTTCGGATTCCTGGCTGACGAACGGATAGGTGATCGTCGCAGGACCGTAACAAGGCGGCTCTTCTGATCCATGGTCAAGGCTAAGTCGCGGACTTGACAAACGAATGGCGGCGGCCCCACACGTTCCGAAGCCAGCGTTCGAGGCTGCCGGATGCGAGCAGGTTAGATTGTGTGGAATGCCCGAGACATACCATGCCGAGGAAATTCACCCTCATCGTGGTCCATCGCCGAGGTCCCGAAAATGAAGCCGATTTCAAAGAGATCTGCGCCAAGGTGGAGGCTCTTGATCCTGGAATCGCCGCCTATGCCACCGACAGCGATAAACCGTCACCCATCCCGCGCAGCGAGTGGCGAAGACCGGCGCTGGTCGTCGCGTTGATGCAAACATTTGCATTGAAGATACCGCGTGGTGCCCTTCTGAGAAACTTCGAGATCAACAAGCTTGTTCAAACTCAGGCGCTGCGGAAGGCGGGCCTGCCAACGCTGCCGGACTTGCCGTTCAGGCCGGGCATGATGCTCGATCCCATCCTGTTCGGCGAATTTGTCCTGCTCAAGCCACTTGACGCCCGGTTGACCTCCAAGGGCGCGGGAATACAGGTCATGAGACGGACGAGGCTTGAGAAACTCCGCCCCTCGGACTTGCCAACGGATCATCCTATTCGCCGGGAGAGGAAGGGCTACATTGTTCAGAAGTTGGTGAATACGGGCAAATTTGCGACAACCTATCGGGTTGCGATCTTCCTGGGTGAGTTGCTCTATGGACTGAAATACCAGTCATTCGACCCATCGCCCGACCTCACGTCTCCCGATAGCGTCATCGAGGCGGGGAATTTCACACAAAAAGGCGAGACGGATGGAAGTTTTCGAGGACGAAGAGCTCTTTTCGCTGGCAAAGAGAGTGGCAGCAGTCTTTGAGAAGATGCCTTTGCTGGGCATTGACTTCGTAAGGGATTACGAGAGTTTGCGACCATACATTCTCGAGGTGAATGCCGGCGGCAACACATGGCACTTTGCCTCGCGCATGTGGGCGGCGAGGCGGCGCGAATCACCTGAACTCATTCGCAGCATGAAGCAGCAGTTCTCGGCCTATGATGCGGTGGCCAAGGGGCTTGCCGCGAAAACGCATCAGTTTGCATCATGACATGTTTTGCATGAGCGCGACGAGCCGTGAAGACGAATGCGTAGTTTGCCGGGAACGGCCCCAGGCGATCGCATTTGTCGCAAGGTCCCTGAAATGCCATTCGCAAGATATCTGCTTCGCCAGATGGACGGACGCCGGAGATAGAAGCCATGCCGAAAAAGAACTACACCTTGATCGTGGTCCATCGCCGAGGTTCCGAATACGAAGCCGATTTCGGCGAGATCTGCGCCAAGGTGGAGGCACTTGATCCCCAAATCGCTGCCTACTCCGCCGACGCTCTATCACCAGCGCCCATTTCGGACAGGGAATGGCAAAGACCAACGCTGGTCGTGTCGCTGCTGGAAGGGTGGGCATTTCGGGTGGTGCGTGGGACCGTTCTCTGCAACTTCGAGATTGACAAGCTTGTTCAAACGAAGATTTTGCGAAAGGCCGGAGTGCCGACACCGCCGGACTTGCCTTTCAGGCCGGGCATGAGGCTCGACCCCATCATGTTCGGCGAATTCGTTCTGATCAAGCCGATGAACCTTCGAATGACTTCCAAGGGAGTGGGAATTCAGGTCATGAGACGGACGAGGCTGGAGCAACTCCGTCCCTTCGACGTGGCGATGGACCATCCTCTTCGTCGCGATAGAAAAGGCTATATTGTCCAGAAGCTGGTGAATACAGGCCAATTTCCAACAAGCTATCGGGTTGCGACCTTTCTCGGCGAGTTGATCTATGCGCTCAAGTACCAGGCACTCGTCCCGTCGCCCGATCTTGCATCTGCCGATAGCGTCATCGAGGCTGGGAATTTCAGTCAGAAGGGCGAGAGACGGATGGAACTCTTCGAGAACGACGAACTCTTTTCGCTGGCCAAGAAGGTCGCCGGAGCCTTTGAGATGGTGCCCCTGCTGGGCATTGATTTCGTAAGGGATCACAAAAGTTTGCAGCCATATGTTCTTGAGGTGAATGCCGGCGGCAACACATGGCACTTTGCGTCGCGCATGTGGGCGAAGAGGCGGCGTGAATCGCCTGAACTGATTCGCAGCATGAAGGATCAGTTCTCGGTTTACGATGCGGCGGCGCGGGCCCTTGTCGCGAAAACACGTCAACTTGCCTCATAACTCCCTTTGAAAAAGCACCACAGGCCGTGAAGAAGAACACTTTGAAAGAGACTGCGTGGACAGGCTCAGACGCCATCTATGCGAATGAAATGAGTTCCGCGATGGACTCGCGGCCGGCACGTTTCATAAACAGGAACCCCGAACCCGTATTCAGAAGCATCGAGGATCTGCGGTCTGCCATGACACGGAGCAAGAATTCCGGCGCAGACTTCCTGGATGTCCTCCTGCAAGGTGCGTATCGAGCAGGCAAGGGGATATGGGTCAATCC
This sequence comes from uncultured Alphaproteobacteria bacterium, assembly GCA_963841765.1. GTDB lineage: Bacteria > Pseudomonadota > Alphaproteobacteria > Rhizobiales > Aestuariivirgaceae > Taklimakanibacter. Next base: position 186,210 of record CAWJDZ010000034.1, on the reverse strand, counting down.
AAGCACAGTTGTTCGCGGCCAGTATGAGAACTCTGGTCAAGACCAATCCCGATCTTGCCAGCGAAAGTCCGTACAGCCGATTTTTCAACTCCAGCCGGATCAGGCAGCGGGGAGAAAACCGCGTCACGGTCAAACCATTGGCAAGCGCGCCGGACGGCCATCGCGAAGCAATTGAAGCTCATCAGCGCCGGAGATTGGCCGGTACGGCGCGACCGATCGCCGTCTTTTCCGGCGGGCCCGCGGCAAAAATCGCTGCCATTCTCAGCGCGCTGCCACAAGGATCGGCGAGCGAGCAACCGGATGTGCATTTTATTCTTGATGGCGCTGAACAGTCCAATGAAAGCGGTTCGGCGAGCTATGAGCACGTCAATCACGCCAATGCCCTGAACGCCGAGCACGACAACACCGGCGCCGGCATTTTCCTGTCGGCAGTTTCCCGCGCCCTGCGCGGGGAGCCCGATCCGGCAGTTGCGCTGCAATTCAGCTACAGGAAGGTCGATCTTTGGCCGGGGGCCGTCAGCCTGAGGGATCTGCCGATATATTTTGGAAACGAAATCCACGGATGGATGCAGGCCTTGCGGCGAACGCTTGGACGGTTGAACGATCACGACAAGAGCCGGGTCGCATCAAAAAAATCCACGGAGATACTGTCATATCTCGAAAGCAAGCTCGGATGCTCCTTTCGCCTGGATAACCAGGTCAAACGGGCCGTCTTCCTGTATTTCACCGAGGAACACTACGGGCATTCCCTGATCGACAACAAGGAACTGCGGCAAACCGTTGGGCTCAATCCCATTGAACTGACCGAAGATCACTTGAGCAGCCTCTATGGTGATCAGATCCTGAAGCGGGTTGTCGCCGGCGACATCTTCCCCGAGAACGCCTGTATCCGTCATGGCTTTGATGAGATCTGCAGACGGGAACTGACGAAACTCGGTTCGGAGTATCATCACAGAACCAGGATCAGCGAGATCTACGTGGAAAAATCGGCGGGCAGGCAGTCGATAGTAAGGGCGGCGGGCATTGTCTGCGAGGACCTGCTGAGCGGCAAGATCACGTTGCCTTCCTGTGGATTACCTGGGCCTATCACTTGGGCCAACTGCGACCTTCCATTACCCCAAGCCTTCAGCGGCCTATTACAGAATCAAGGACCGGCTGAGCATTGGCCTGCCGGTTCCCTATCAGACGATCGCGACGGGTCTGTCCGCCCAGGTATTGTTCCGGATAGTCGACAAGAACAAGACCATCAACCTGCCATTCACCGGCATGAAGCAGACGCATTTCGTCGAGATCGGCCGGACTGAATCTCACGTCTTGATGAAACTGACCTGTGGTGGCGTGATAGGGCTTCCTGTCTATAGCCGCAGCTATGGAATAAGTGCGCTCGCGAGCCTCTTGCGCGTGATAGGTCCTGGAACCGGCCTTGAATTTGAGGATGTGGTCTGCGCATGGCCGTGCAGCCGCGGAATCAATTCTTCAAACAACGGACAGATCGTCCGGCTGGCCGACAATGCGGTATGCAGGTTCGGCGAGGGAGGGACTGGTATGTCCAAGATGGCCACCAATGCCCAATCGATGCTGGATCTGCTGCAACTCGATTGGAAGCTGCCGTCTCGTCTCCGGTTGGATGAAGACCTTTGTCAGCACACGGTAGTTGATCGCCGCAGGACTTTGGCCAGGCGGCTTTTCTGAAGCCGGGCGCGCGGCCATGTTTCGCTGAAGGAGCGATTGTTTTCAGCCGACCTGAAGGTCGGCGCGGACCCATCGCAAGCTTTGACGTGACTTAAGCATAAGCGCCGTGGCAGTGCTTGTATTTCTTGCCTGAGCCGCAAGGGCAGGCGTCGTTGCGCCCGACCTTGCCCCAGGTTGCGGGTTCGTTCGGGATCGCGCGCCGCGGCGGCGCGCGCCTTGCTGCGCATCGGCGGCCCCTGGCCGAAGATCGGGCCTTCGCCGACATCGTCCTCGCCGGTCACGGGCATCGATATGGTGGGCCATCATCGGCGGAAGCTCGTCCTCATCGGGCAGCATGTCGTCGGGCGGCCGGCCGTGCTGAATCTCGACGCGCATCATCTGCGCGGTGGTCAGCTCGCGCAGACGCGCCGATCATCGCTTCGAACAGCTTGAAGCCTTCGGTCTTGTATTCGTTGAGCGGATCGCGCTGGCCATAGCCGCGCAGACCGATGACCTGGCGCAGATGCTCGACGGTGACGATATGCTCGCGCCAGAGATGGTCGAGGGTCTGCAGCAGCACCGCCTTCTCGACCTGGCTGCATGATCTCCGGCGTATATTTCTCGCGCTTGCCGGCATAGAGCTCGTCCGCCGCCTTGGTCGACGCGCTCGCGGATCTCCTCATCCGCGATGCCTTCCTCCTTGGCCCACTCATCGACCGGCAGATCGATGGCGACGGCCTCGCGCAGGCGTTCGCGCAGACCCTGCGCGTCCCACTGCTCGGCATAGGCGTTCTCGGGGATGTGCTTCGCGACGAGGTCGTCGATCACCTGATGGCGCATGTCGTCGATCGTCTCGGACACATCCTCGCCGCGCATGATGCCGATGCGCTGCTCGAAGATGACCTTGCGCTGGTCGTTCATCACGTTGTCGAATTTGAGCAGGTTCTTGCGGATGTCGAAGTTGCGCGCCTCGACCTTCTGCTGCGCCTTCTCCAGCGCCTTGTTGATCCACGGATGGACGATCGCCTCGTCCTCCTTGAGGCCGAGCGTCTGCAGCATCTTGTCCATGCGCTCGGAGCCGAAGATGCGCATCAGGTCGTCCTCGAGCGAGAGATAGAACAGCGAGCGGCCGGGATCGCCCTGGCGGCCGGAACGGCCGCGCAGCTGGTTGTCGATGCGCCGGCTCTCATGGCGCTCGGTGCCGATGACGAAGAGGCCGCCGGCCGCTGATCACCTCCTGCTTGTTGCGCTCGACCTCGGCGCTGATCTCGGCCTCGCGGCGGGTGCGCTCGGGGCCCGGCTCGAGCTCGGCGAGTTCGGTCGCGATGCGCATCTCGGCATTGCCGCCGAGCTTGATGTCGGTGCCGCGGCCGGCCATGTTGGTGGCGATGGTGACGGCCGCCGGGCACGCCGGCCTGAGCGATGATCTGGGCTTCCTGCTCGTGATAGCGGGCATTGAGCACATTGTGCGGAATGCCGTCCTGTCTTCAGCATGTCGGCGAGGATTTCCGATTTCTCGATCGAGGTGGTGCCGACCAGCACCGGCTGCTTGCGGTCGCGCGCATCCTCGATGGTGGCGATGATCGCCTTGTATTTCTCGCGCGCCGTCCGGTAGACCTCGTCGTCCTCGTCCTTGCGGGCGACCGGCGACGTTGGTCGGGATCTCGATGACGTCGAGCCTGTAGATGTCCATGAACTCTTCCGCCTCGGTGACGGCGGTGCCGGTCATGCCGGCGAGCTTTTCGTAGAGGCGGAAGTAGTTCTGGAAGGTGATCGAGGCGAGCGTCTGGTTCTCGGGCTGGATCGCCACATGCTCCTTGGCCTCGAGCGCCTGGTGCAGGCCTTCCGAATAGCGCCGCCCCGGCATCATGCGGCCGGTGAACTCGTCGATGATGATGACCTGGTCGTCCTTGACGATGTAGTCCTTGTCGCGCTGGAACAGCTTGTGGGCCCTGAGCGCCCTGGTTGCACGTGGTGCACGATGGTCACGTTCTCGGCGTCGTAGAGCGTCTCGCCCTTGAGCAGGCCGGCCGCGCCCAGCACCTGCTCCATATGCTCGTTGCCCTTCTCGGTCAGCGTCACGGTGCGCTGCTTCTCGTCGAGTTCGTAAGTCCGCGCCGGTCGAGCTTGCGGGATGAACGGTATCGACGGTGTTGTAGAGTTCGGACTTGTCCTCGATCGGACCCGAGATGATGAGCGGGGTGCGCGCCTCGTCGATCAGGATCGAGTCGACCTCGTCGACGATCGCGAAATTGTGGCCGCGCTGCACCATCTCCTCGAGATGGAACTTCATGTTGTCGCGCAGATAGTCGAAGCCAAGCTCGTTGTTGGTGCCGTAGGTGACGTCGCACAGCATATTGCTGGCGGCGCTCCGCATCGCGACAGGCCATGGACGATACAGCCGACGTTGAGGCCGAGGAAATTGTAGACCTGGCCCATCCACCCGGCGTCGCGACGGGCGAGATAGTCATTGACCGTCACCACATGCACGCCTTTGCCGGCCGAGCGCGTTGAGATAGACGGGCAGCGTGGCGACCAGCGTCTTGCCCTCGCCGGTTTTCATTTCGGCGATGCGTGCCCTCATGCAGCACCATGCCGCCGATCAGCTGGACGTCGAAATGGCGCTGGCCGAGGGTGCGCTTGGCGGCCTCGCGGACCGTCGCGAAAGCGGGAGCGAGGAGCTCGTCCAGGGGCCGTCCTTTGGCCAGTTGTTCGCGGAATTCGACGGTACGGGCCTTCAACGCCTCGTCCGACAGATCAGCGAGACTTGGCTCGAGCGCGTTGATCTCGGCAACTCTACCGGCATATTTGGCGACCTTGCGGTCGTTTACGTTGCCGAATATCTTCGACGCGATCGAACGCAGTCCTAACATATGGTGTGTTTCCTTCGGGAGGCGCGCCGGCGAGGGCGCTAATGTGGTGGATTTGACATTCGCTCCGGTGTTCCGGTTTACGCTCACAGTGAATGTCAAATCCAAAACCACACGAGAATCCTATATTTCGAGTGTCCCTTTGATCCTAACATTCGCAACATGCCCGCCATAAACTGAGGCGAATGTTAGGATCGGAACACTCGCCTGCGCCGCCTTTTAATCAAGTTGACGCTGACGGGCAATTGCCGGCAGCGGGAAAATCAGCTCTGTCTCCTAAAATCGCTGTCATCCCACGTAGGCGGTCTCCCCAAGGACTTCAATGCGTTGCAAGGAGGTCACATCGCGTAAAATGTTGCCAAATCCCCTTGAAGTTGTGCGACATTGCGACCATTGTCCCGCCGCGTGACACTGGACTTATGGATCAAAAGGGCGGCCGGCGGCATATTCTTGCCGGATTTGGCCGCCAATGAGCTATCACCGCGGCCCATAGGCTGCTAGGCCGCATGACCCCGATATGGGAATTCCGATGCAAATACCTGAGAAATTCACAAAGTTTGCCGCCCTCGCGGCCGTGTCCTTCATGCTCGCGACGCCCGCCTTCGCGCAAACCGCCGGTCAGAAGGAAGATAAGGTCGTGGCCGTCGTCAACGGCCATGAAATCAAGACCTCCGAGGTGCAAATGGCGGCCGAGGACCTCCTTGGCCAGCTTGCCGGATCTTCCGCCGAAGCTGCGCTATCCCTTCATCGTCGAATACCTGGTCGAGCGTCATCTCCTGGCGCAGGCGGCGGTCAAGGAAGGCGTCGCCGATTCGGAGGACTATAAGCGCCGCCTCGCGCTCTATCAGGCGAAGGCGCTGCGGGACGCCTATTTCGCCCAGACGATCTTGCCGACCGTCACCGAAGAGGAAATGAAGAAGGCCTATGACAGCGAGTCGGCCAAGATGGCCCAGACGGAACGAGTCCGCGCCCGCCATATCCTGGTCGCAACCGAGCAGGAAGCCAAGCAGATCCGTCGCCCGGCTGAACAAAGGCGAAAAATTCGAGGATCTGGCGAAGCAGTACAGTCTCGACGGCTCCAAGGAATATGGTGGCGATCTCGGCTATTTCACTGCCCCCGAAATGGTGGCGGAATTCTCTAAAGCCGCCTTCGCGTTGAAGCCCGGGGAGACTTCACAGCCGGTGAAGACCGACATGGGCTGGCACATCATCAGGCTCGAGGACCGCAAGATGGGCGGGGCCCAGCCCTATGACCAGGTCAAGACGGCGATCCGCAATATTCTCCTGCGCAAAAAGACCCAGGAAAAGATCATTGCCCTGCGAGGCTCCAGTCGAAGGTCGAGATCAAGGATCCCGACCTGCAGAAATTCGCCGAGGAGGCCCGCAAGCTGCGCCAGAAGGTGATGCAGCAGCGGAAAGCGGGCGGCGCAGGGGCGCCGCAGGGCAATCAGCCTGATGCGAATGATGCCCCGGCACTCACGGGTGATGAGCCGACGACAGGCAGCGGTAAATCGGACATGCAGCCGCCGCAGCAATAGCGGCGCGTAAAATTCATCGGGGAGAGGAGAATGGCGGGCTGTCAATGTCCGGTCGCCCCTGGCGCCGGAGCGACTTTCCAGTTCTTCCCTCGCTCGAAGGCGTGCAGCTTCGCGGTCGCCGAAACCGGGATGCGCTACAAGGACCGGCCCGATGTGCTGCTCGCCGTCCTCGCTCCCGGCACCTCGGTCGCGGGCGTGCTCACCAGCTCCAAGTCGCGCTCGGCTCCCGTCGACTGGTGCGCCGAAAAGCTCAAGGGCGGCAGCGCCCGCGCCTGGTCGTCAATTCCGGCAATGCCAATGCCTTCACCGGCAGCGCCGGGGTGAAGACGGTGACTGCAGTCGCCAGAGCGGTCGCGGCCAAGCTGCCAAGTGCAAGCCGGGTGAAATCTTCCAGGCCTCGACCGGCGTCATCGGCGAGCCGCTCGATCCGGCACCGATCGTGAATGCCCTGCCGGCCCTTTTCGCGGGCCTCAAAGCGGATGCGTGGGCGGACGCGGCGCAGCGCCATCATGACGACCGATACCTTCCCCAAGGCCGCGACCGCGCAAGGCTCGCCTGGGCGGGCAGACGGTCACTCTCAACGGCATCGCCAAGGGCTCGGGCATGATCGCCCCCGACATGGCGACCATGCTGTCTTCATCTTCACCGATGCCGCCCTTCCAGCCGCGCCTTCTGCAGAAGCTTCTGAGCAGGAGCGCCCGGCAGAGCTTCAACTGCATCACCGTCGATGGCGACACGTCGACATCGGACACGCTCCTGATGTTCGCCACCGGCAAAGCCGGGCCCGCAAATCACGGGCCTCAGATCGGAGACCGATCCGCGGCTTAAGGACTTCGCGCGTGCCCTCGATCGAACTGTGCCAGGATCTCGCCTTGCAAGTGGTGAAGGACGGCGAGGGTGCGGAAAAGCTGATCGAGATCACGGTCACCGGGGCTGAGAACGACAAGGCCGCGCGCAAGATCGGCATGGCCATCGCCAATTCGCCGCTGGTAAAGACCGCGATCGCGGGCGAGGACGCCAATTGGGGCCGCATCGTCATGGCGGTCGGAAAATCCGGCGAGAAAGCGGTCCGCGACAAGCTCAAGATCTGGATCGGCGGCGTGCAACTCGCCAAGAACGGCATGCGGGCGTCCGACTATCGCGAAGGCAGAGATCATGCCCCATATGAAGGGGCGTTCGATCGTCATCAAGACCGATGTCGGCGTGGGCAAGGGCCACGCCACGGTATGGACCTGCGATCTCACCCATCGCTATATCGACATCAACGGCTCCTATCGCAGCTGATGGCCGAGGGGCTGCCTATGGTCTTGGTCGCCGCCGTGGCGCTCGTCGATGTCGGACGGCAGAGTGCTCATCGCGAAGCGGCCGGAAGACAAACCGATGGCCGGCCTGTGGGAATTTCCCGGCGGCAAGGTCGAGTGGGGTGAACGGCCCGAGCTCTCCCTCATCCGCGAGCTCAAGGAGGAGCTCGACATCGATGTGACCGAGGCCTGCCTCGCGCCTTTGACGTTCGCCAGTCATGCCTATGAGAAATTCAATTTGCTGATGCCGCTCTATGTGTGCCGCCGCTGGCAGGGCATGGTGACGGCGCTTGAAGGCCAGGAGCTGAAATGGGTCAAGCCCAATCGCCTGCGCGAGTATCCGATGCCGCCGGCCGACCTGCCGCTGATTCCGCATCTCATCGATCTGCTCTGAACGATGACCCGCCAAGCCGCGGCAGAGACCCTTGTCCGGCAACGGCTTTCGCTTTCTCCGACAGCACTGGATGGCGATCAACGGCCGGCGAGCGAGGACGAGGCTTACGCATTGCAGGACAAGGTCAATGCGCTTCTGACGGGCGCGTGGCTCGGTGCCGTCGCTGGACACAAGATCGGCTGCACGACACCTGTCATGCAGAACTTTCTTGGAATACCCAACCCCTGCGCCGGTGAGGTGTTTTCCGCCACCGTGATTTGCGGCTCAGGCGTCATCTCGCGCGACAGTTACCGAAAGCTCGGGGTCGAATGCGAGATTGTCGTCGAGATCGGCGACGATATCGAGCCACAGCACAAGGCCCATACGCGCCAATCGGTGGCGGCGCATGTCGGGGCGGTTATGGCCGGCATCGAAATCGTCGATGATCGCTATGGCGACTACCGGGCACTGGGCGCCTATACGCTGATCGCCGATAATTTCTTCAACGCAGGTTGCGTGCTGGGAGCGCCACACGCCGACTGGAGGGGGTTGGACCTCTCCTCCGTCCTTGGCCAAATGCATATCAATGGCAACGAGGTCGGGCGCGGAAATGGCGCAGCGGTCATGGGCCATCCTTTCGAAGCTCTGGCCTGGCTTGCCAATGCGCGCAGTGCGAACAACAAAGGATTGCGCCGCGGTGAGTTCGTTTTCCTCGGCAGTCTCATCGAAACCAAGTGGCTCGATGCCGGCGATAGCGTGGTGATCTCGATCGAAGGGCTGGGCGGAGCCAGCCTGACGGTTTCCGACTAAAGTGGGGCAATCAGTCGCGCTTGAGCTTCACCTCTTCGGCCTTCAGCGCATCGGCCAGGCGCGCCTTGGCGCTTCCCGGCCGCAAGGGCTGCTGCTGCGAGGAGTGCGGCGCCCAGCCGATGAGCCAGGCTGTCTCGACAGTTGCGCGCACGCGGCCATCGGCATCGGCATAGTGCGCATCATAGAAAGCGGCGGCACGGGCGAGAAGCGATGCCGAGACCGGTTGACGTGAGCGCTCGGCGAGTGAATGCTGAAAGCCGAGAGCCTTGATCTCGCGCATCAGCGCCAGCGCGTTCTTGTATCTGACAGTCGTAACATCGATATCAACCGCGGGGAGCGCGAAGCCGGCGCGCTGCAAGAGCGTGCCCAGGTCGCGCATGTCGGCGAAAGGGGCAATGCGGAGGCTCGCACCTTCTTTGAGCTCCGCCTCGGCCGCAAGCCAGGCCTCGCGCAGTTCGATGAGAGTGCGGCCGGCAAACAGGCCGGCGATAAAAAGCCCGTCGGGCTTCAGCGCCATGCGGAACTGCGCGAGGCTGCCCGGCACGTCGTTTACGCTGTTGAGGCTGAACAGGCTGATCACGCAATCGAGGCCTGCTTCGGCAAGCGGCGAAGCCTCGTCCTCGAAGACGAGATCGATCGCGGGACCAGGTGCCGGCGCGGCTGTGATGATGCGCCCGAGGCGATGCGTTCCGGCGAGATTTGAGCGGATCTCGCCTGCGGCGGGACCGAAGAGAAGCGTGGTCTTGAAATCGCGCAGGATCAGAGCGAGCCGGCTTTCGATCTCGGCCGCGAGCGTTTGGGCATAGAAGCGCGGACGCGCAACGGCAGCGCGCCCGAGATAGGTGCGTCGCAAAGACTGATCGAAAATTCGTGGAACGCCCGCGGACATCGGCGCAACCGCGCTCAACCCGGTATGTGGCGCACCGCTCCTCTGGCGGCACTGGTCGCCATTGCCGCATAGGCACGGAGCGCGGTAGAGACCTTGCGGTTGCGTTTCTCCACCGGCTTCCACGCCCCGTCCTTCCGCGCGGCCATGGCGGCGCGGCGGCGCGCGATTTCCGCCTCATCGACGCTGAGCTGGAGCTTCCGGTTCGGGATGTCGATCTCGATCCGATCGCCCGTCTCGACGAGCCCGATAAGCCCGCCTTCCGCGGCCTCCGGCGAGGCATGGCCGATGGACAAGCCCGATGTGCCTCCCGAGAAGCGCCCGTCGGTGATGAGCGCGCAAGCCTTGCCGAGGCCTTTCGATTTGAGGTAGCTCGTCGGATAGAGCATCTCCTGCATGCCGGGGCCGCCACGAGGTCCCTCATAGCGAATGACCACCACATCGCCGGCTTTGACCTTGCCGTTGAGGATGCCGTCGACCGCCGAATCCTGGCTCTCGAACACGATTGCGGGGCCGCAGAAGACCTGGATCGATTGATCGACGCCCGCCGTTTTCACGATGGCGCCGGCCTCGGCGAGATTGCCGTAGAGCACGGCGAGGCCGCCGTCCTTGGAGAAGGCATGGTCGGCCGAGCGGATCACCCCAGACTTGCGGTCGGTGTCGAGCGTCTCGTAGCGGCGCTCCTGGCTGAAGGCGACCTGCGTCGGCACGCCGCCGGGTGCCGCGCGATAGAAATCGCGCACACGGGCGCTGTCGTTGCGCGTGATGTCCCACTGCGCGAGCGCATGTCCGAGGGTTTCCGAATGGACGGTCGCGACGCTTGTGTCGATCAACCCGGCGCGGTCGAGCTCGCCCAGGATCGCCATGATGCCGCCGGCGCGATGCACGTCCTCCATATGCACATCCGACTTGGAAGGCGCCACCTTGCACAGCACCGGCACGCGCCTCGACAGGCGGTCGATGTCGGTCATGGTGAAATCGAGTTCGGCTTCATGCGCCGCGGCGAGAAGATGCAGCACGGTGTTGGTCGATCCGCCCATGGCGATGTCGAGCGTCATGGCGTTCTCGAAGGCGGCGAAGCCTGCGATCGAACGCGGCAAGGCGGTTTCGTCATTCTCTTCGTAATGGCGGCGCGCCAGATCGACGATCAGGTGACCCGCCTCGACGAAGAGACGGCGCCGATCGGCATGGGTGGCGAGCGTCGATCCGTTGCCCGGCAGCGAGAGACCCAAGGCCTCGGTGAGGCAGTTCATCGAATTGGCGGTGAACATGCCGGAACAGGAGCCGCAGGTAGGGCAGGCCGAGCGCTCGATCACCCTGATATCCTCCTCGGAGACCTTTTCATCGGCCGCCGCCACCATGGCATCGACGAGATCGAGGGCCACTTCCTTGCCCTTGAGTATCACCTTGCCCGCCTCCATGGGGCCGCCCGAGACGAAAACGACCGGGATGTTGAGGCGCAGGGCCGCCATCAGCATTCCGGGCGTGATCTTGTCGCAATTGGAGATGCAGACAATCGCGTCGGCGCAGTGGGCGTTGACCATATATTCGACCGAGTCCGCGATGAGTTCGCGCGAGGGGAGCGAATAGAGCATGCCGTCATGACCCATGGCGATGCCGTCATCGACCGCGATGGTGTTGAATTCCTTGGCGACACCGCCAGCCGTCTCGATCTCGCGCGCCACGAGCTGGCCCAGATCCTTCAGATGCACATGGCCCGGCACAAACTGGGTGAAGGAATTCGCCACCGCGATGATCGGCTTGCCGAAGTCCTGGTCCTTCATGCCGGTGGCGCGCCAAAGACCGCGGGCGCCCGCCATGTTGCGGCCATGGGTGGTGGTGCGGGAACGATAACTCGGCATACTGAATGTCCTGTCTGCTTGCCTTTGCCGCGCTAGTGTCCCGAACCCGAAGTTCGCGTCACCTCGCAGCGTCTTCCGAGCGAACTTCGGATTTCGAAAGGACACTAGAAAATCTAATAATTCTAGTGTGCTCTTGAACGCGAAGTTCCTGTCGGTATAGCGGTTAGATATCAGGAACTTCGCGTTCAGCACACTAGTCCAGGCGCCCGTTCAATTCCATGATAGAATGAGGCATGGCGGCCCTGACCTTGACGCAGATTTCCGAAGGCCTGTCCGTCCTCGGCAGATGGGGGCTCGACTGGCTCATACCGCCGCAATGCCTTGCGTGCCGGGACGAGGTGGCGGCGGACTCAGGTCTGTGCGTCGCCTGCTGGTCGAAACTCTCCTTCATCGAGCCGCCTTTCTGCGACAAGCTCGCCATTCCCTTCTCCTATGACCAGGGTGAGGAGGCGCTAAGCGCTGCGGCTCTCGCCGATCCGCCGCTCTGGGACCACGCTCGCGCGGCGCTCCTCTTCGATGATGCCGCGCGCGGCCTCATTCATGCGCTAAAATATCGCGACCGTCATGAGGCCGCCATCCTCATGGCGCGGCTCATGCTGCGCGCAGGAGCCGACATCCTCTCCGTTGCCGACGGCATCATCCCGGTGCCGCTCCATCGCGTGCGGCTCTGGCGGCGGCGCTATAACCAGTCGGCCATTCTCGCCCGCCATATTGCCAGAGACAGTCGGAAGGCCTTTTGTCCCGAACTCCTTCACCGGCGGCGATCCACCAGGTCTCAGACCGGCCTTGATCAGGAGGAGCGTCAGCGCAACGTGCGCGGCGCCTTCGCCGTGCCCGAAGAAAACCGTCCGCTGGTGGTCGGAAAATCCTTCGTCCTCGTCGATGACGTGCGCACCACGGGTGCAACGCTTGAAGCCTGCACAACGGCGCTCAAACGAGCGGGAGCGGACCAGGTCGGCGTCCTGACCTTCGCGCTTGTGCACAAGCCCAAGCGCCTCCATATTTAGCGGCCGGAAGCCGAAAGTGACGACATGCCCAAGGTCACCATCTACACGACGCCCTTCTGCCCCTATTGCCATTCGGCCAAAGCCCTGCTCAAGCGCAAAAACGTGGAATTCTCCGAGATCGATGTGAGCTACGATCCGCAGGAGCGGCAGCGCATGCTGGCGCGGGCGCAAGGCCGGCGCACCGTGCCGCAGATCTTCATCGGCGAGACGCATGTCGGTGGCAGCGAGGAGCTTCATGCGCTCGAGCGGCAAGGAAAGCTCGATCCGCTGCTCGCTGGTTGAGTCCGGAAGACGTGACCACCAAGACAGCACTCATTCAATTGCGTTCGGGGCGCGACATGGCGCGCAACATCGCCGACGCTTCGACCTTGATCAAGGAGGCCGCCAGTCTCGGCGCACGCTTCGTGCTGACGCCGGAAATGACCAACATTATGGAGACCGATCGCGAGCGGCTGAAGGGGCTGGCGCGTCGGGAGGAGGAAGACACGTCTGTTGCCGCGTTTTCCGCGCTCGCCCGCGACCAGGGCTTGTGGCTGCTCGCTGGGTCATTCGCGCTCAAGGGGCCTCGCGACAGGCTGGTGAACCGTTCGCTCCTCTTCGACCCCCATGGCGCCATTGCGGCGCGTTATGACAAGGTGCATTTGTTTGACGTCGACCTGCCTGACGGCCAGATTTTGCGGGAGTCGGCCACCTATGCGGCGGGGCTGCCGGTGCCGATCGTGCCGCTGGAATTCGCGACGATCGGCCTCACCATTTGTTACGATGTCAGATTTCCCCATGTCTACAAAGCGTTGGCTGGAGCGGGCGCAGAGGTGTTGACGGTGCCGTCAGCCTTCACGAAGGTGACCGGGCAAGCGCATTGGCATGTGCTGCTCAGGGCGCGGGCCATCGAGACCGGCAGCTTCGTGCTGGCGCCGGCGCAAGGCGGCGTGCATGAATCCGGCCGCGAAACCTTCGGCATGAGTCTTGCTGTTTCGCCCACCGGCGAGATAGCGGCAGAAGGCGGACAGGAGCCCCAGGTCATCATGACGCAAATCGATCGGCGTCAAGTGCTTGAAGCACGACGGCAAATCCCGGTTATCAGGCATGAAAGACAGATTGTCTTGAAGGCCCAGCGAGAGGTTGCTACCTAAGCGGCATGATCCGTTACGACCTCATTTGCGAAGAAGGCCATGCATTCGATGGCTGGTTCTCGAATAGTGCTGCTTTCGAGGAGCAGTCTCGCGACGGCCTCGTCTCCTGCGTCCATTGCGGCTCGACCAGTGTCGAAAAGCAGCTGATGGCCCCGGGCATTCCGGTCAAAGGCAATCGCAAGAGCGAGCCCCCTGCGAAACCGATACTCGCGGCGGCCCTCGATCCACGCCAGCAGAAGCTCGTCCAGATGATGCGTGAATTGCGCAAGGCGGTCGAAGAGAACGCCGAATATGTCGGCGAAAAATTCGCCGAGGAAGCGCGCAAGATTCACTATGAGGAAGCCGAGAAGCGCGGCATCTATGGCGAGACAACAGCGCAGGACGCCGAAGAACTCATCGAGGAAGGCATCGAGATCCATCCCCTGCCGATCCTGCCCGAAGAAGGTAATTGATCGCGCAACGGGCCTGATGTTGTCCGGAAACATGGTTGCTTCAGTTCCCCGGCTTCTGCGCCACCAGCATGTAGTTCACATCCATGTCGCGAGCCCGGCGCCATTCGCCGGAGAAGGGATTGTAGGTGACGCCGATGCGGTCGAGCTGTTTCAGCCCGTTCGCATCGAGCCAGGCCCTGAGCTCGTCCGGCGTTATGAACTTCTCCCACTGATGGGTGCCGCGGGGCAGCCAGCCCAAGACGTATTCGGCGCCGATGATGGCAAGGCCGAAGGATTTGAGTGTCCGGTTGAGCGTGGCGATGAAGATGAGGCCGCCCGGCTTGAGCAGTGAGCCGCAGGTCTGAACGAAGGCCTTGGGATCGATGACGTGTTCGATCACCTCCATGTTGAGGATCACATCGAAGCTCTCGCCCTGTTGCGCCAGCTCTTCCGCCGTCATGGCGCGATAGTCGATGGCGAGCTCCTGCTCTTGCGCATGGACGCTGGCGGTCGAGATGTTCCTGGGCGAGGGATCGATCCCCGTGATGTCGGCGCCGAGCCTCGCCATGGGCTCGGTCAGGAGCCCGCCGCCGCAGCCGATGTCGAGAAATCTGAGGCCCTCGAACGGCCGGCGCTCGAACGGATCGCGGGCGAAACGCGCTGTCACCTGCTCCTTGATGTAAGAGAGCCTGACCGGGTTGAACACATGCAGGATGGCGAATTTGCCCTTCGGATTCCACCATTCGGCGGCGATTTTCGAGAATTTCTCGACCTCGGCGGGATCAAGGCTTTTGGCGTCGAAAGAAGGGGTCATCCTAGTGTCTCGAATCCGAAGTTCGCATTGCCTCGCAACGCCTTCCGAGCGAACTTCGGATTCGAAAGGACACTAGAAATTATAGTAAATCTAGTGTGCTTTTGAACGCGACGTTCCTGTCGGTGCAGGCGGCCGGATATCAGGAAACGTCGCGTTCAGCACACTATGCTCCAGAATTTACTTTCCTATTATTGCATAGAGAGGAGGCCTCATCTATGACTACGCCGCGCCGCATCCCTCCCCAGATTCGAGGTTAGAGGACAAGGCGTGCCAGGGCCTGTTTCGGGGCTTCGGGCGCGTGAGGAAAGAGGTTTTGGGCCATGGGCCGCTTGGTGATGAAATTCGGGGGGACTTCGCTTGCCGATGTCGAGCGCATCCGCAATGTCGCGCGCCATGTCGAGCGCGAGGTCAAAGCCGGGCATGAGGTCGCCGTCGTCGTCTCGGCCATGGCGGGCACGACCGACAAGCTCGTCGCCTGGTGCCGGGAAGCGGCTCATGTCCACGACGCCCGCGAATATGACGCGATCGTCGCCTCGGGCGAACAGATCACCGCAGGGCTTCTCGCGATCGTGCTGCAGGACATGGGCATACCGGCGAGGTCATGGCAGGGATGGCAGGTCACGGTGAAGACCGACGGCGTACATGGCGCCGCCCGCATCGTCTAGATCGATGCCGCGGACCTACGCAAGCGCATGGACCAGGGCCAGGTTGCGGTCATGGCGGGCTTCCAGGGCATCGGCCCCGACCGGCGGGTGACCACTTTGGGCCGGGGCGGCTCCGACACTTCCGCGGTGGCGCTGGCGGCCGCTCTCGAGGCGCGCTGCGACATCTATACCGACGTCGATGGTGTCTATACGGCCGACCCCCGCATCGTCAGCAGGGCGCGCAAGCTCGACCGGGTCTCCTATGAGGAAATGCTGGAAATGGCCTCCCTCGGGGCCAAGGTCCTGCAGACGCGCTCGGTTGAGTTGGCCATGGTTTACAAGGTACCCTTGCAGGTGCGCTCGAGCTTCGAGCCGCCCGATGACGCCAGCCAGAGCACACTGGATGGCTCGGGGCCCGGAACACTCGTATGCGATGAGGACAGTATCGTGGAACAGCATGTCGTAAGCGGCATCGCTTATTCCAAGGATGAAGCCAAGGTCTCGATTCGCCGGGTCAAGGACAAGCCGGGCGTGTCGGCCTCGATCTTCGGGCCCTTGGCCGAAGCCGATATCAGCGTGGATATGATCGTCCAGAACGTCTCGGCCGACGGCGAGACGGCGAACATCACCTTCACCGTGGCGCGAAAGGATCTGCGCAAGGCGCTCGAAGTCCTGCAGGGCCTCAAGGATAAGGTCGGTTATCACGAGTTCAGCCATTCGCTCGACGTCGCCAAGGTGTCGGTGGTCGGCATCGGCATGCGCAGCCACGCCGGCGTCGCCTCCAGGATGTTCAAAACGCTGGGCGAAAAGGGCATCAATATCCAGGCGATCACCACCTCCGAGATCAAGATCAGTGTCCTCATCGATGAGGCCTATACGGAGCTGGCGGTGCGCTCGCTCCATTCCGCCTATGGGCTCGAAGGAGCCAACTGACGAATGATGATTGCGCGCGTCATAAACGCCATTGGCAATGGCGACCGGCTCGGAAAGTGGCGATCGTAAAGGCGCTTGGGCCCTGCCAAGCGCGAGCGATGTTTAAGCGAAGCGCTCCGAGGACACCGCCTGATGGTCACATCCGCCCTAGGCCCGCGTGTCCTCCTCAGAAGGCTCCGCGAGGTCATGGCGGAGCCGGAGGCGGCGCAGAAGCGCCTCGACAAGATCGTCGTCCTGATCGCGGCCAACATGGTCGCGGAAGTCTGTTCCATCTATGTGATGCGCCCTGGCCAGGTGCTCGAGCTCTATGCGACCGAGGGCTTGAAGCGCGAAGCCGTCCACCTGTCGAAGCTGAATGTCGGAGAAGGCCTCGTCGGCACCATCGCCGGTGAGGCGCAGCTCCTCAATCTCGCCGATGCGCAGGCGCACCCGGCCTTCAAATACCTGCCGGAGACCGGTGAAGAAGTCTACAACTCCTTCCTCGGCGTGCCGATCCTGCGCGGCGGCATCGTCATTGGCGTGCTCGTGGTGCAGAACCGCACCCGCCGCCACTACACCGAGGAAGAGGAAGAGGCGCTGCAGACGACGGCGATGGTCCTGGCCGAGATCATCGCGTCGGGCGAGCTCACCGAAGTGGCGCGCGACGTCGCCGCCGACATCGCCCATGTGCGCAGCCATCACGTCAAGGGCGAGGCGCTGGCCGATGGCGTCGCGCTCGGCCATGTCGTGCTGCACGAGCCGCGCGTCGTCGTCGAGAACCTGATCGCCGAGAACATTCCCAAGGAGAAGGCGCGGCTCGAGGGCGCCATCGAGCAGTTGCGCGCTCATGTCGATGAGCTGGTCGAGGGGACCGAGACGCGCGGCGGCGAATATTCGGAGGTGCTCGAGACCTTCCGCATGTTCGCGCATGACCGGGGCTGGGTGAACCGACTGCGCGAGACGGTCGAGACGGGCCTCACCGCCGAGGCCGCGGTCGAGCGCGTGCAGAGCGACAACCGCGCCCGCATGATGCGCACTCCCGATCCCTATTTGCGCGAGCGCATGCACGATCTCGACGATCTTGCCAACCGGCTGCTTGCGCATCCTCACCGGCCAGATCGCCACCGCATCGCGCGGCGATCTTCCGCAGAACGCCATTGTCGTGGCGCGCAATATGGGCCCGGCCGAGCTCCTCGACTATGACCGCACCAAGCTGCGCGGTGTCATCCTCGAGGAAGGCGGCACGCACCAGCCATGTGGCGATCGTGGCCCGGGCGCTCGGCATTCCGGCCGCCGGTCAGGTCGAAGGCCTGATCGATGTGGTCGATACCGGCACGCCGATCATTCTCGATGGCGCATCGGGTGACGTCTATGTGCGGCCCTCGCTCGATATCGAGCGGGCATATGCCGACAAGGTGCGCTTCTAATGCGCAGGCGGCAGGCGCAGTTGCCAGGCTCTGCGCGACACGCCGGCGGTGACCAGGGATGGCGTGCAAGATCGAGCTCGGCATCAATGCCGGCCTCCTCGTCGACCTGCCGCATCTGCGCGACTTCAGGAGCCGAAAGCATCGGCCTGTTCCGCACCGAACTGCAGTTCATGATGGCGCAGCGCTTCCCGCGCCTCGATACGCAGGTCCGGCATTACCGCGGCATCATTGGCGGCGGCGAATGAGCGAGCCGTGACCTTCCGCACCCTCGATATCGGCGCCGACAAGCTGCTGCCTTATCTCCGGCAGGTGAAGGAGGACAATCCGGCCATGGGCTGGCGCGCCATCCGCATGGCGCTCGACCGGCCGGCCTTGCTGCGCCTGCAGCTCAGGGCTCTGCTCAAGGCGGGCGCCGGACAGAAACTGCGCATCATGTTCCCAATGATCGCGGAAGTGCCGGAATTCCTCGCCGCCAAAGCGATGGTCGACGAGGAGAAGGCCCATCTCAAGGCCAGCGCGGCCACAAGCTGCCGGCCGGTATCGAGCTCGGCGCCATGATTGAAGTGCCGGCCCTCGTCTGGCAACTCGACCAGCTGCTGCCCGAGCTCGATTTCGTCTCTATCGGCTCGAACGACCTGGTCCAGTTCCTCTATGCGTCGGACCGCCAGAACCCACGGCTGGCGCAGCGCTACGATCCGCTGTCTCCCGCCGTCCTCAAGGCCATCCGCATGATCGTCGAGGCGGGCGAGGCGCATGGCGTCCATGTCAATCTGTGCGGCGAAATGGCGGGCCGGCCGCTCGAGGCGATGGCGCTCGTTCGGCCTCGGCCTCACATCGATCTCCATGGTCCCTGCGGCGATCGGACCGGTCAAGACCATGATCCTGTCGACCGACCGGGCAAGATTATGGGCCTTTATGGAGCCGCTTCTTCACAAGCCGGATCATTCTTTGCGCCCGGCGCTCACCTCTTACGCCAAGTCCCAGGGCATCCGGCTGCATTTAACCTTTAAAATGGGTACGGCGTTAGCCTTCTGCTTACCATTCTGAGGCATGTTCAGGGGATCATTAGCGTTACCGGCTGGTTAAGGGCCGGGCTGTCCGGAGAAGTGCTCCATGGATGTTCTTTCCGCCGACCATGAGCGAGATCAAGATCCCGCGCTCGATTCGACCCCGTTCTTCCGCCCAAAGCCGGATGGCGATCTCAATCCCGCCGGCGAAGCCGGCTGGTATCTCCAGCGCGAGCGCGAAAAGCACGGCTTGAGCGTCGATCAGATCAGCGAGGTCACCGGCATCCATGCCTTGCATGTCGAGGCCATCGAGATGGGCGACCTGACGCGGCTCCCGACCCGGCTGGAAGCGCTCCAGATGATCGGCATCTATGGCGAATATATGGGCTTCGAGCCGGAGCCCCTCGTCACCCACTATGCGGCCTTCCTGCCGCGCCCACGGACCCCCCAGGGGAGCGCGCATCCAGCCGATCCCGGGCCGCTGTCGAGCGCCAAAATCCTGAAATTCAGCATCAAGGGCTTCCCGGCGGTGCCGGCGGCGTCATCGGCTCCTGCTTCGCTGCTGTCCTGCTCTTCGCCGCGGCAAGCTGGGTGATGCAGCCTGTGCCGGGCCCACAAACGGGCGACAAGACCGCCCAGAATGTCACAATCGATCAGGATCCGGCCGGCGATCCGATGACCACGGCCTCGACGGGTCAGAGCGATACCGCCGTTGCGGTGCGCGAAGAACCGATGCCCGAAGAGACGCCCGAAGCCAAGGTCGAGGATGAGACGCCTGCCACCGGCAAGGAGCCGACGGATGAAGAGGGTTCGCTTTCGGGCATTGGCACCTTCATTCAGGACGGCTTCCAGCCCTCGACGCCGGCAGCACAGCCGGAACAGGCAGTTCCGCTGCCCGGACCCAAGAAAACCACACCTGGCAAACAGGCGACGTCGCCGGCCGATGCCGGTTCCCGCCTCGTCCTCAAGGCCAAGGCGCCCGTCTGGGTGCGCATCGAGGACGCGCAGGGCAACGTGGTAATGACGCGGATGCTGCGCGGCGGCGATACCTACAGCGTGCCCGACCGTCAGGGCCTCGTGGTCATCGCGCGCGATGGCGGGCTGCTCTCTTACATCATCGACGGCAAGGAGCGTGGTGTTCTGGGTACGCCCGGGCAAATCCTGGTCGGCCAGCCACTCGATATCCCGACGCTCGAAAAGCGCGGGTAGATCACGATGAGTTTGGATTCAGTCAATCCAAACTCATAAACGTGATCAAGTCCAATATTTTAGAGCGCGATTTTTGCGAAAAACCGGTGCCCACTTTTTCGCATCGCGCTCTACAGGGATCAGAAATCAGAGATCAGGTGTCGGGATCGTTGTCCTGATCCCTGATCCCTGTTATCTGCCCCCCTGATGATTCCGCAAGCCAAGCTCGACCGCATCCAGCAGCGCTTCGCCGTTATCGAGGCGGAACTCGCCCAAGGTGCGAGCGGTGAGACCTTCGTCAAGCTGTCAAAGGAATATTCGGAACTGGGGCCGGTAGTGAATGCGGCCAAGTCCCTGGCCAAAGCGCGCTCCGATCTTGCCGGCGTCGATGAGATGATAGCCTCCGGCGACAGGGACATGGCGCAAATGGCGGAAGCCGAGAAGCCGGAGCTTGCGCGGCGCCTCGGGGAACTCGAGCAGCGGCTCAAGGTCCTCCTGCTCCCCAAGGATGCGGCCGATGAACGCAATGTGATTCTCGAGGTCAGGGCCGGCACGGGTGGCGACGAGGCGGCCATTTTCGTCGGCGATCTCTTTCGCATGTATCAGCGCTATTCGAGCATCAAAGGCTGGCGGGTCGAAGTGATCTCGGCGAGCGATGGCGAGCACGGCGGTTACAAGGAGATCATCGCCACCATCGCCGGGGCCGGCGCCTATGCCCGGCTCAAATTCGAATCGGGCGTGCACCGGGTGCAAAGGGTGCCCGAGACCGAGGCGCAGGGCCGCATCCACACCTCGGCCGCGACCGTCGCCGTGCTGCCCGAGGCGGAAGAGGTCGACATCGAGATCAATGAAGCGGATCTGCGCATCGACGTCTATCGCTCCTCGGGTCCCGGCGGACAGTCGGTCAACACCACCGACAGCGCGGTGCGCATCACGCATCTCCCGACCGGGCTCGCCGTGGCCCAGCAAGATGAGAAATCGCAGCACAAGAACAAGGCGAAGGCCATGAAGATCCTGCGTGCCAGGCTCTATGAGCGCGAAAGACAACGCCTCGACGCCCAGCGCTCGGCCGCGCGGCGCGGCCAGATCGGCACGGGTGACCGTTCCGAGCGCATCCGAACCTACAATTTCCCGCAAGGCCGGGTTACCGATCACCGTATCAATCTCACACTCTACAAGCTCGAACAGGTGATCGAAGGGCCGGGGCTCGAGGAATTGATCAGCGCACTGATGACCGAGCACCAGGCTGAACTTCTCGCTGCGGCCGAGGCCGACGCGGCGTGATGACGAATGAAAACACGCCCATCACCCCGTCACCCCGGCGAAAGCCGGGGCCCATTAAATTGGGAAAGCGCGAGAAGCGCCGCCCGGTTGACTCTATTCAGGGGACCCCGGCTTTCGCCGGGGCGACGGTTAGTGGGGCCGACGATCTCCTGCGCGCCGCCAAGCGCGCGCTCGAAGCCCAGGGCAATCCAACCCCTGGGCTCGATGCAAGGCTCCTGCTGCAGCAGGCGGCGGGCATCAGCCACGAGAGTTCTGATTTCCGACGCGCAACAGCCGGTCGCGCCGGAAGCGGCGGCGGCGTTCCATGCCTTGCTGACCCGCCGGCTCGCCGGCGAGCCGGTCTCGCGCATTCTCGGCCATCGCGAGTTTTACGGGCGGCGTTTCACCGTCACCACAGCGACGCTCGATCCGCGACCCGATACGGAGACGCTGGTCGAGGCGGCGCTCGCCTTCATGCCGGTCGGCGAGGCCCGCCGCATCATCGACCTCGGCACCGGAACCGGCGCCATTGGCGTTACGCTGCTCGCCGAGCGCCCGCAGGCCACGGCCGTGCTCACGGATATCTCAGGCGAGGCCCTGGCAGTGGCGCGCGAGAACGCCCGGCATCACGGCGTCGAGGCGCGCGCCTCCTTCGCGCAGGGCAGCTGGTTCGCGGGCGCTCAGGGCCCCTTCGACCTCGTCCTTTCCAACCCGCCCTATATCGCCCAAGCGATTCTCCCGACACTAGCGCCGGAAGTGCGGAATTTTGACCCACAGACAGCCCTTGTGGCAGGACCGGACGGGCTGGAGGCCTATCGCCAGATCGCCACTGTGGCGGCGCCTTTTCTTGCTCCCGAAGGCCGTATCATCGTCGAGATCGGAGAAGGTCAAGCGCTTGAAATAGAAAACATTTTCTGCAGGCAGGGATTTACGTCGGTGGCAAACTGGCAGGATCTTTCGAGCCATGTGCGCTGCCTGGGGTTCAGCCATTCCTGAGGCGCGACAAAAAAGGGGTTGGAAATGAGGAGGCGAAGGGCTACCTTAATTCCCGGTATTTCGTTCTGCCCGTTGCGATTGGCGCTAGACGGCAGGTGACGGGGCGGCCCTGGAGGGCGAAAAGTCCCATCCACGTGAAGATTAGCGCGGTTGAAATGTAACGGGTCCGGGCCAGGATACGTTCTCAGGCAGGACAGACCTTACCTAAACCACAGGGACCGATTTGGCAGGGCTCGTTTGAGAGTCGATCGTCGATCAGAAATTATGCCGGAGCGGCATAAGGCGATTCTGCGTGTGGGAAAACCACGGACAATATGAATCTGAACTAAAAATTATGAGTGGAAAATGAGACCAGGGCAGCACAACAAGCGGGGCCGCGGCCGTAATCGTCGTCACAATGGTGGTGGCAGTGGCGGCGGTGGCGGCAATCCGCTCAATCGCGTCTATGAGAGCAATGGACCTGATGTGAAGGTGCGCGGCACGGCGCAAACTGTAGCCGACAAATATCTCCAGCTCGGGCGCGACGCGCAAGTCTCCGGCGACATCGTGATGGCCGAGAGCTATTATCAGCATGCGGAGCACTATCTGCGCATCCTCGCCGCGGCCCAGGCCTATCAGCAGCAGATGCAGCAGCAATATCGCCGGCCGGAAGACGAATTCGGCGATGATGATGAGATGGAGGCGGGTGGCGAGGCCGACGACTCGCAGCCGGAGATCGGCGAACGGCCGAGTTTCGCCAATGAAACAGGCGACCAGCCGGAAGGTTTCGATCCAGGCGAGATGCGCCACGATTTTCAGCATTCCAATCGCGGACCGGACCAGCAGGGACAAGGGCGTGAGCGCCATGATCGGCGCGACCGCTTCCGGCCACGCTGGGACCGCAACCGTAGCGAGGGTTCGGAGCAGGGCCGCTTCGGCAGTCAGCAGAACCAGCCGCCCTATCAGCGCCGGGAAGAAACTGAAGCACAGCCGGTGATCGAACCGGAGAGGCCGGCACCGGCACCGAGCGCCGAACCCGCGCCGGCGGCAGCCGCCGAGGCCAATGGTGCCAGCGACAAATGGGATGGTCCGCAGCCATCCTTCCTGAAGCGTCCGGCCGGCGGCCCAGGCCGCGGAAGACGGCCGCGCCCGAAGCCAGACGACGCACCGCCAGCCGACTGAGCCTCAGCTTCCCCCTCGCGAAGGCGAGAGGGCGGGTGAGGGCTCTTTGCCTCAGCAAGGCATACTCGTTGTGATCATCGTACATTGCGCGACGGAGCCCTCATCCGGCCTTCGGCCACCTTCTCCCACGCTGCGCGCGGGAGAAGGGGAAAATTTGGAGATGACCGCAAGGTTGCTCTACGTGGCACCCGTTCGATAGACGAAATAGTTCCCGCTGCGCACATCCTTGGGCAAAGGCAGTTGCTTCGCTCGCGGCAGAGTCAGCGCCAGGTCCGACAGGACGATCGCTCCGGGCGCAAGCAAGGGCGGCAGGTGCCGGCTCACCAGTTCGGCCACGGCGATATTATAGGCCTCGTCATAGGTGCCGACATCGGAATTGACCAGGATGGCCTTGCCTGCAAAACGGTCGCGCGCTGCGGGCAATGTGTCGGCAAGCTGGCCCAGCACGAGATGCGCATCGTCGGGCACGCAATCGGCAAAACAGTCGATCTCGCGGTCGAAGACGAAGATTTCGCGCCCTGGCAGATGGCGGCGCATATGATCATAGGTCCGCCCGTGGCCGAGGCCCAGTTCGAAGACGACGCCGGGCATCCCGGCAATTTGGCTGAAGGCCCAGCCCAGGCTTTTGTGCTGGGCATCGATGCGAAAGAGCAGGCGCTCCAGCCGGGAAATGCCCGGTCCCTCATCGGGCTGCACAGGGCCGGTTTCTTTCATGTTTTTCGCGCTCGCGTCGATGCGGGCCTTGCGGTCGCGGAAATTGATTCCCATATCCTCGGGCGGAAATAACGGCCGGAACGGGATGCCTTTTCAAGGGTTCAGTCCGTGCCGTGATTTTCCAAATCAGTGTGGTGGATTGGACATTCGCTCGATGCCTCGGTTTGCGCTGAAGCGAATGTCAAATCCAAAACCACACTGGGATCCTATCTTGCTGGTGTCCTTTCGATCCTAGCATTCGCAACATGTCCGCCTCAAACGGAAGCGAATGTTAGGATCGGGACACTAGCCCTATGACGGCGTTGAAAAAGGGGTGCCTTTCGGGCCCTTAAGACGTGCCGAGGAGGAGAGTAAGCATGGATTTCGAAAAATATACAGAGCGGGCTCGCGGTTTCATCCAGTCGGCCCAGGCGCTTGCCCTGCGCGAGGGCCATCAGCGCTTCACCCCCGAACATCTCTTGAAAGTTCTGCTCGACGACGAGGAAGGCCTCGCTTCGAGCCTGATCGCCGCGGCGGGCGGCGACAGCCGCATGGCGCTGGCCGAGACCGAAGCGGCACTCAAGCGCATGCCGAAAGTCTCGGGTGGCGGTGCCGGCCAGGTCTATCTCGCGCCCGAGACGGCGCGCGTCTTCGAGGCCGCCAATCAGCTCGCCCAGAAAGCGGGCGACAGTTTCGTGACCGCCGAGCGCCTGCTGCAGGCGCTCTCGATCGAGAAGTCGGACGCGCAGAAGGCGCTGAAGACCGCGGGCGTCACCCCGCAAGGCCTCAATGAGGCGATCAACGCCCTGCGCAAGGGGCGCACCGCCGACACAGCCTCGGCCGAGCAGGCCTATGACGCGCTCAAGAAATATTCGCGCGACCTCACCGAGGCGGCGCGCGCGGGCAAGCTCGATCCGGTGATCGGGCGCGACGACGAGATCCGCCGCACCATCCAGGTGCTGTCGCGGCGCACCAAGAACAACCCGGTCCTCATCGGCGAGCCGGGTGTCGGCAAGACCGCCATCGCCGAAGGCCTTGCATTGCGCATCGTCAATGGCGACGTGCCCGAGAGCCTCAAGGACAAAAAGCTCCTTGCGCTCGATATGGGCGCCGTCATCGCCGGCGCCAAATATCGCGGCGAGTTCGAGGAACGCCTGAAGGCGGTGCTCCAGGAAGTGACCGCTTCCGCCGGCGGCATCATTCTATTCATCGACGAGATGCACACCCTCGTCGGCGCCGGCAAAGCCGATGGCGCCATGGATGCGTCCAACCTGCTTGAAGCCCGCGCTGGCGCGGGGCGAGCTCCATTGCGTCGGCGCCACCACGCTCGATGAATACCGCAAGCATGTCGAGAAGGACGCGGCGCTGGCGCGGCGCTTCCAGCCGGTCTTCGTCACCGAGCCTTCGGTCGAGGACACGATCTCGATCCTGCGCGGCATCAAGGAGAAATATGAGGAGCATCACAAGGTCCGGATCACCGATACGGCGCTGGTGGCGGCGGCCCAGCTCTCCAACCGCTACATCACCGACCGCTTTTTGCCCGACAAGGCCATCGACCTCATGGACGAGGCCGCCTCGCGCCTCAGGATGCAGGTCGATTCCAAGCCCGAGGAGCTCGATGCGCTCGACCGCGACATCATGCAGCTGCAGATCGAGCGCGAGGCGCTGAAGAAAGAGACCGACCGCGCCTCCAAGGACCGCCTTGCCCGGCTCGAAAAGGAGCTCGCCGATCTCCAGGAGCGCTCGAGCCAGCTGACGCGCAACTGGCAGGCGGAGAAGGAGAAGCTTGCTTCCGCGGCGACGCTCAAGAAAGAGCTCGGCGATGCGCGCACCCTCCTCGAGCAGGCGCAGCGCAAGGGCGATTTCGCCAAGGCGGGCGAGCTCGCCTATGCCACCATCCCCGCGCTCGAGAAGAAGCTCACGGAGATCGAAGACGCAGCCGCCAAGGGTCAGCAGATGGTCGAGGAGGCGGTGACCGCAGAACCATGTGGCGCAGGTCGTGTCGCGCTGGACCGGCATCCCGGTCGACAAGATGCTGGAAGGCGAGCGCGACAAGCTGCTCAAGATGGAAGAAGGCCTGAGCCGGCGCGTGGTCGGCCAGGCGGAAGCGGTGAAGGCCGTTTCGACGGCGGTCAGGCGCGCGCGTGCGGGCCTTCAGGATCCCAACCGCCCGATCGGCTCGTTCATGTTTCTGGGTCCGACCGGTGTGGGCAAGACGGAGCTAACCAAGGCGCTCGCCGCCTTCCTGTTCGACGACGAGCACGCGATGGTGCGCATCGACATGTCTGAATATATGGAGAAGCACTCGGTCGCGCGGCTGATCGGTGCGCCTCCGGGCTATGTCGGCTATGACGAGGGCGGCGCCCTCACCGAAGCGGTGCGGCGCAGGCCCTATCAGGTCGTGCTCTTCGATGAGATCGAGAAGGCGCATCCGGACGTGTTCAACGTGCTGCTCCAGGTGCTGGATGACGGCCGCCTTACCGACGGCCAGGGCCGCACGGTGGATTTCCGCAACACGCTCATCGTGATGACCTCCAATCTCGGCTCCGAATATCTGGTGAGCCTTAGCGAGGATCAGGATGTCGATGTGGTGCGGACCCAGGTGATGAATGTGGTCAGAAGCCACTTCCGCCCGGAATTCCTCAACCGGCTCGACGAGATCATCCTGTTCCACAGGCTGAAGCGCGAGCATATGGGCGCAATCGTCGACATCCAGCTCGAGCGGCTGCAGAAGCTGCTCGCCGATCGCAAGATCAGGGTCGTGCTCGACAAGGCGGCGCATGAGTGGCTGGCCGACAAGGGCTACGACCCGGCCTATGGCGCACGTCCGCTGAAACGCGTGATCCAGAAGTCGCTGCAGGATCCGCTGGCGGAGGAGATACTCGCGGGCCAGGTCGCCGATGGCGACACGGTGGAGGTCGGCGCCGGCAAGGACGGGCTCACGCTCAAGGCCGGCAAGTCCAAGGCGAAGGCGGCGTAGGCGGCCGAACGGGAAAGAGGGCAGCGGAAGAATCTCGCTGCCCTTTCCAGACAGCCCGCCAAATCAAGCCCGCTTTCATTGGCCTGCAGGTTCTGCTCGCTTCTTCCGCTTTCCGGCTGTCTTGATCGCATCGGCAATGACGCTGAGCAGAAGAATCAGCTTGAGCGGATCGTCCAGCAGCGGCAGGCCGCCAAACCGCTCGTACCAGCGCGCTGCGTTCTCGTCCTTCGCGTCGATGGCAAGGGCTACGCCTCCGACTTCCGCTGCCACGGCTAGCGCCCGTTCGCCGGCAGCCAACAATAGATCGCCGCCCAGTCCCTGGCCCTGCGCGGATCGATCGACGGCCAGGCGCCCGAGGCGAAAGACCGGCACATCATAGCGGCCGAGCTTCCTGGTCAGCTTCGCCGGCACGCGGGCGAACTCGATGGAGCCCGGGCTGATTGAATAGAAGCTGAGGATATGCGCCGGTTCCTCCGGAGGGACCGCGACGAAGGTCTTGGCGCCACCCGACTCGTGGTTCTGCCGAGCGTAGCGGGCGAGATACTCGTTGAGGTCTGCGGCCCCGCAATCGAAGCTCTTGCGGTCGTGGTGCCGGCCGATGGGCTCCTCGTGCCAGTCCACGGGTGAGGTCAGGTCCGGGTGGCACGGCGACGCGCGGCGGCCATCAGGGCCGGGGTCGGCCTGCGCGGGTTCTCCAGCAGCTCCAGCACGCGCACTGTGTCGCGCTCGCTGAGCACGATACGCTCGGCCCGGTCCACCACATCGCGGGCGGTGGGCAGCACGTTACGCATGATGAAGCTGGTCACGTCCAGCCGCTCATAGGCGGCGGCCGTCGCCAGGAGCCTCTTTTCTTCCTTGGTGGCCCGCAACTCGATCCTGTCTTCGCGGACCGCTGTGGTTCCCGCCATGGCAGCCTCCTTGCTTTCGGTAATGTACGGACTATATCCGTACATAATGGAAAAGGCAATGCTGGAGAAGCAAGGCAGCGTAACCAGGGGCAGTGATCACGCGGCAGGGATTTCAGGACTTTTTGGCGTCCTGACGCCTGACCCTGGTGATCTGATGCCTGAGAAGGCTTGAATGTAAGGCATTTCTGCCTTACGATGCCGAACCGGAGATTTGGCATGAACAAGCTCACCATCACCGCCAAAGGCCAGGTGACTTTGCGCAGGGACCTGCTGACGCATCTGGGAGTTGAGCCCGGCGAGCAGATTGCGGTGGACAAGCTTCCCGATGGACGGATCGAGATAAGGGCGGTCGAGCCTTCAGGCCGGATATCGGATGTCTTCAATCTTCTGAAAGGACGGAAGGGGCCGTCGCTGTCGATTGAAGAAATCGGCGAGATCGCGAAGCGCGGCTGGGCCGGGAAGCGATGAAGATCACGGCGGATACGAACGTCCTCGTCCGGGCCATCACTGGGGACGATGAGCGCCAGAGCAAAGCCGCTCAGGCGGAATTGGCGAAAGCCGAGATCGTGGCGCTGGCGTTGCCGGCGCTCTGCGAAATGGTCTGGGTGCTGTCGCAAGGCTACAAGCGCTCTTCTGCCGATATCGCGCAAGTGATCCGGCGCCTGATGAATGCCGCCAATGTCGTAATGAACCGGCCAGCGGCGGAGGCGGGTCTCGCGTTCCTGGAAAAGGGCGGCGACTTTGCCGATGGCGTCATCGTCTTTGAAGGGAGCTGGCTCGGCGCCGAAACTTTCGTCTCCTTCGACAAGGAAACCATCAAGCTGATGAAGGCTGTAGGCAAACCCGCTCGCCTGCCTGCATGAAGGATCACGGCTAGAGCACGGACCGAAAGGTGCCAAGCGGTTTTCGGATAATCCGATGCGCAGCTAAAGAGATAGAGCGCCGCGACGATTCCAACAGAACGTCCGGCGGTCGCCGATGGCGACAGCGTCGAGGTCGGTGTGGGCAAGGATGGACTGATTCTGAAGGCCGCGAAGTCCAAGGCCAAAGCGGCGTAGACCCAAGGTTGTACAAGAATAGACTAGAGCGGGAGAGATCCCGCTCTTTATCTATTTGTTAA
The DNA here is from genome assembly GCA_963841765.1 of uncultured Alphaproteobacteria bacterium. Taxonomy (GTDB): domain Bacteria; phylum Pseudomonadota; class Alphaproteobacteria; order Rhizobiales; family Aestuariivirgaceae; genus Taklimakanibacter. The sequence goes on along the minus strand of CAWJDZ010000034.1, from coordinate 157,215 downwards.
CCAGTCAAGCGGCGTTTTATCTATTTGTTGTCCATATTTATGTGTCCTCTGTGCCGTGTGGTTCCCCATAACCTACAGTCGTTCGTTCGGGGGACGCGCGACAAGCTGCGAAAGCAGTGACGACGTCTATTGCTCAGAGGGGAAACCTGGACATGGCCCGCCGTAACCGCAAGCCGATCGTGCTCAACAACTTGGCAACGGCAGAGCGGCCTACCTCTCCCGTCAACCGCCATGTCCTGTTGTGCTGCACGGCGCTCGCGTCATCGATCCTGTTCAGCGGAATTGCGCTGGCTGATTTGACCGGCATCCCGGGCACCACTCCGCCCAACGTCACGCCGGCGGCCCAACCTCCTGTCAACATTGGCCCTTTGGATCCCGTCGGGAATCAGCTTGTCAACACAACCGGCGCTAATGCCGATGGCGGCGACGGTGGCGACGGCGGCGATGCTGATAACTCGGCTGGTTCGAGTTTGCCAGGCGCCAATGGCCCGCCTGGATTGCTTGGCCTTCCCGGTGATCCTGGCCTGCCGCCCAATGAGAATCAAAACGCATATGGCGGCGCCGGAGGCAATGGCGCCAACGCCACGGGCGGCGCCTCGAGCACAGTTAACATTACTGTCACGGGCGACCTCACCGGTACCACCGACATCCAGTCGTATGGCGATTATGGAAAAGGCGGCAACGGCGGCAATGGCGGCTTTGCCACGGCTGGAACGGGCGGCGCTGGCGGCGCTGGTGGCGATGGCGGCGGCATCGATTTGCTGACCGGCCTTGGCGGCGATGGCGGGGCCGGCGGTCAGGGCGGCCATGCGAACGGAACAGGTGGCGACGGTGGTGCTGGCGGATACGGCACGGGCGGAAATGCGGGCCCGATCACCATCGACGTCAGCGGAAACATCGTTGACGCTACGACCATCACCACTGCCGGGGGATACGGGACAGGTGGTGCCGGCGGCAACGGCAACTATGGCATGGGTGGCACCGGTGGTGCGGGCGGCGCGGGCGGCAATGGCGGCGGCATTGGCGATCTTGGTTCTGGGTACAGCAACCTTAGCGCTGGCGCTGGTGGCGCGGGCGGCAATGGCGGCAATGCCGATGGCACGGGCGGCGCCGGCGGATCGGGCGGCGCGGCGACCGGCGGCAATTCGGCTCTGATCAGCATCACGACGGAAGGGATCGACGACAATATCACCATCACGGCTGGCGACATAATTGGCACCACCGCGGGCTCGGGTGGGTCGGGCGGTAACGGCTATGCCGGCACCGGCGGTGACGGTGGTGCCGGCGGCAATGGCGGCGGGTTCGGCAATATCGATTCTGGATCCTATAATTCCGCGGGCGCCGGCGGGGCCGGCGGCAATGGCGGCAGCGCCGATGGCACGGGCGGCGCCGGCGGATCGGGCGGCGCGGCGACGGGCGCCGGCACGGGCGCCATCACCATCGATGTGACCGATGTGGCGGACAACATCGCCGGGATCACCACGATCACTGCGCTGGGCAGCCAGGCTGACGGAGGCGAGGGTGGAACCGGCGGCAATGGCAATGCCGAGACCGGCGGCGATGGCGGCGCCGGCGGCAATGGCGGCGGGTTCGGCATTATTGGTTCTGGAGACTACAATTACGCGGGCGCTGGCGGCGCGGGCGGCAATGGCGGCAGCGCCGATGGCACGGGCGGCGCCGGTGGATCGGGCGGTTCGGCGACGGGCGGCGGCACGGGCGCGATCACCATCGATGTGACGGGCGCCATCACCGGGAGCACGGTGATCACGGCGACGGGCGGCGGCGACGTTTACGGCGGCAATGGCGGGGCCGGCGGCAATGGCCATGGCGACACCGGCGGCAATGGCGGGGCTGGCGGCAATGGCGGCGGCACCGGCGATATTCTTGGATCTCAAAATGAAGCGGGCGCCGGTGGCGCAGGCGGCAATGGCGGCAGCGCCGATGGCACGGGCGGCGCCGGCGGGTCGGGCGGTTCGGCCTGGGGCGGCAGCACGGGTGCGATCAGCATCGGGGCGGGGAGCATAGGGAACACCCTCACCATCACAGCCGATGGCGGCGGTGCAGTAATGCTGTGACCGGCGGTTACGGCGGTGACGGTGGTAGCGGCAATGCCTACGACGGCGGCGATGGCGGTGCTGGCGGCAATGGCGGCGGCTTCGGCAATATTGTTGGATCCTACAATGAAGCGGGCGCCGGCGGCGCAGGCGGCAATGGCGGCAGCGCCGATGGCACGGGCGGCGCCGGCGGGTCGGGCGGTTCGGCCTCAGGCGGCAGCACGGGTGCCATCGACATCGATGTGACAGGCGCCATCACCGGGAATACGGTGATCACGGCGTCGGGCGGCGGCTATGCCTACGGCAACTATGGCGGTACTGGCGGCAATGGATATGGCAGCTACGGCGGCGACGGCGGGGCCGGCGGCCATGGCGGCGGCACTGGCAATATTTTTGGATCCTACAATTACGCAGGCAGTGGTGGCGCGGGCGGCAATGGCGGCAGTGCCGATGGTACGGGCGGCGCCGGCGGATCGGGCGGTTCGGCCTCTGGCGGCGGCACGGGCGCGATCAGCATCACGGCGGGCAGCATAGCGAACCCCCTCACCATCACAGCCGATGGCGGCGGTGCCAATGTGAACGGCAGTTATGGCGGTGACGGTGGTAGCGGCAATGCCGAGACCGGCGGCGATGGCGGCGCCGGCGGCAATGGCGGCGGGTTCGGCATTATTGGTTCTGGAGACTTACAATTACGCGGGCGCTGGCGGCGCGGGCGGCAATGGCGGCAGCGCCGATGGCACGGGCGGCTCAGGCGGATCGGGCGGTTCGGCCTCAGGCGGCAGCACGGGCGCCATCGACATCGATGTGACGGGCGCCATCTCCGGGAGCACGGTGATCACGGCGTCGGGCGGCGGCTATGCCTACGGCAATTATGGCGGTACTGGCGGCAATGGATATGGCAGCTACGGCGGCGACGGCGGGGCCGGCGGCACTGGCGGCGGCACTGGCAATATTTATGGATCCTACAATTACGCGGGCACTGGCGGCGCCGGCGGCAATGGCGGCAGCGCCGATGGCACGGGCGGCGCCGGCGGATCGGGCGGTTCGGCCTGGGGCGGCGGCACGGGTGCGATCAGCATCACGGCGGGGAGCATAGAGAACAACCTCACCATCACAGCCGATGGCGGCGGTATCAGTAATGCTGTGAACGGCGGTTACGGCGGTGACGGTGGTAGCGGCAATGGCTACGACGGCGGCAATGGCGGGGCCGGCGGCAATGGCGGCGGGTTCGGCACTATTTTCGGCGTCTCACAATGAAGCGGGCGCCGGCGGCGCAGGCGGCAATGGCGGCAGTGCCGATGGCACGGGCGGCGCCGGCGGATCGGGCGGTTCGGCCACAGGCGGCAGCACGGGTGCCATCGCCATCGATGTGACGGGCGCCATCACCGGGAGCACGGTGATCACGGCGGCGGGCGGCGGTTATGCTTCTGGCGACCATGGCGGCACCGGCGGCGATGGCTATGGCGACACCGGCGGCAATGGCGGCGCGGGCGGCCATGGCGGCGGCACTGGCAATATTTTTGGATCCTACAATTATGCGGGCAACGGCGGGTCTGGCGGCACTGGCGGCAGCGCCGATGGCACGGGGGGTGCGGGCGGATCGGGCGGTTCGGCCTGGGGCGGCGGCACGGGCGCGATCAGCATCACGGCGGGCAGCATAGGGAACAACCTCACCATCACGGCTGTTGGCGGCGGTATCAGTAATGCTGTGAACGGCAGTTACGGTGGCGGCGGTGGTAACGGCGATGCCGGCACCGGCGGCGATGGCGGTGCGGGCGGCAATGGCGGCGGGTTCGGCACTATTTTCGCGTCTTACAATGAAGCGGGCAACGGCGGGTCCGGCGGCAACGGCGGCAGCGCCGATGGCACGGGTGGTGCGGGCGGATCGGGCGGTCCGGCCTCAGGCGGCAGCACGGGCGCCATCGCCATCGATGTGACGGGCGCCATCACCGGGAGCACGGTGATCACGGCGACGGGCGGCGGCTATGCTTCTGGCGACTATGGCGGCCATGGCGGCGATGGCTATGGCGACACCGGCGGCAATGGCGGGGCCGGCGGCAATGGCGGCGGCACCGGCAATATCTATGGATCCTACAATTATGCGGGCAACGGCGGGGCGGGCGGCACTGGCGGCAGCGCCGATGGCACGGGCGGCTCAGGCGGATCGGGCGGTTCGGCCTGGGGCGGCGGCACAGGCGCGATCAGCATCACGGCGGGGAGCATAGAGAACAACCTCACCATCACAGCCGATGGCGGCGGTGTCAGTAATGCTGTGAACGGCAGTTACGGTGGCGGCGGTGGTATCGGCCAGGCCGGCATCGGCGGCAATGGCGGCGCCGGCGGCACTGGCGGCGGTACCGGCGATATCCATGGATACGACAATTCCGCGGGCGCCGGTGGATCCGGCGGCAATGGCGGCAGCGCCGATGGCATGGGCGGCTCAGGCGGATCGGGCGGTTCGGCCTCAGGCGGCAGCACGGGCGCCATCGACATCGATGTGACGGGCGCCATCACCGGGATCACCACGATCACGGCGACGGGCGGCGGCTATGCTTCTGGCGACTATGGCGGCAATGGCGGCGATGGCTATGGCGACACCGGCGGCAATGGCGGGGCCGGCGGCCATGGCGGCGGCACGGGCAATATCTATGGATCCTACAATTACGCGGGCGACGGCGGCGCCGGCGGCAATGGCGGCAGCGCCGATGGCACGGGCGGCGCAGGCGGATCGGGCGGTTCGGCCTGGGGCGGCAGCACGGGCGCGATCAGCATCACGGCGGGGAGCATAGAGAACGACCTCACCATCGCGGCATATGGCGGAGGTACCAATGCCAGTGGCGGCGCGATCTATGGCGGCCACGGCTATCATGGCGGAACTGGCACCGGCGGCTCCGGCGGCAATGGCGGGGCCGGAAACTTTGGTGGCGACACTGGCGACGTCAATGGTGACTACAACTATGCGGGCAATGGCGGCGCTGGCGGCAATGGCGGCAGCGCCCATGGCACAGGCGGAGCGGGTGGTGATGGCGGCTCGGCTGCAGGTGGCAGCACGGGTGCGATCAGCATCGATGTTGCGGGCGCCATCACTGGCGTCTTGACGATCACCGCGACGGGCGGCGGCCGGGCTTACGGTGGAGACGGCGGTTACGGCGGCGATGGCACTGGCGGTGACGGCGGCACTGGCGGTGCCGGCGGCCATGGCGGCGGGCTCGGTGACCTTGGAACCATTATCACTTCGTACGACAACAGCGCCGGTTCTGGCGGCGCCGGCGGCAGTGGCGGCAATGCCAATGGCACGGGCGGGGCAGGTGGCGCTGGCGGTGAGGCCTGGGGCGGCGACACGGGCGCGATCACCATCACGGCCGGGAGCATAGAGAACGGCCTCACCATCACGGCCTATGGTGGCGGTACCGGTGCCAGCGGCGGCGCGGTCAATGGCGGCGACGGCGGCCACGGCGGAATTGGCGCCGGCGTCACTGGCGGCACGGGCGCAGCCGGGACCTTTGGTGGCGGCATCGATGACATCGTTGACGGAGATCGCAACATTGCAGGCTCTGGCGGGGCCGGCGGCAATGGCGGCAGCGCCAACGGCACGGGCGGCTCAGGCGGGTCGGGCGGCTCGGCGACGGGCGGCAGCACCGGTCAGATCAGCATCTATGTCGCCGGCAATCTGCTCGGCCTCACAACGATCTCGACTTACGGCGGTCCGGCTTATGGCGGCGATGGCGGCTATGGCGGCAATGGCACTGGCGGGGCCGGCGGCGCCGGCGCTGCGGGTGGCGCCGGCGGCGGCATCGCGGTCATTGGCGTTGCGGGTCCTGATAACGGTTATGGCGATTCTAATGTTGCAGGTGCGGGCGGCGCTGGCGGTAGTGGCGGCAATGCCAATGGCGCCGGCGGCGCGGGTGGCGATGGCGGCGCAGCATATGGCGGCGATGCGGGTGCGATCACCATCACGGCAAATGGAACCGAGGAAATCACCATTGTAACGGTAGGCGGCGATGCCGAGGGCGGTGCCGGCTACGACGGCGGCGACGGCACAGGCGGAACCGGAGGCACCGGCGGCACCGGCGCCTTGGGCGGCGGCATCAGCAGCGTTGCCGACGGTAGTTTCAATCGGGCAGGTGGCGGCGGCGCAGGCGGCGCCGGAGGATCCGCCAATGGCACCGGCGGCAATGGCGGCGATGGCGGGATTGCCGTTGGCGGAGATATAAAGCCGATCATCATCAGCCTCGGTGGCTATAGCAACGGTTCTATTTCCATCACGGCAATAGGTGGCGGTGCGGCGGGCGGTGCCGGCGGCAATGGCGGCGTCGGCACGGGCGGCACTGGCGGTAGCGGCGGCGCCGCTGGCGCCGGCGGCGGGATCGCCGGAATTACCGAAGGAAGCTCCAATTACGGCGGCAATGGCGGCACCGGCGGCAATGGCGGCAATGCCGATGGCTTCGGCGGCAACGGCGGCGCTGGTGGTGACGCCACCGGCGGCAGCGTCCAGATCAGCGTAGATAATCACGGTAACATGGAGACCAGCGCTGACACTATTGTCGTCAATGCGTATGGCGGCAATGCGTATGGTGGTGCCGGCGGCGCCGGTGGCGCCGCAAATGGCGGGACCGGCGGCAACGGTGGTAACGGCGGCAATGGCGGTGCCTCGAGTCAGATCGGCGGCGATGGCGGGGCCGGTGGCCAGGGCGGCAGCGCAAATGCAGCAGGCGGCGATGGCGGCGCCGGCGGCGATGCGACAGGTGGCAATGCCACGGTCGATATCACCAATGGCGGCACGATCACGACGACTGGAGACGGAAACGCTGCGATCGTTGTTACGGCAGTGGGCGGCAACGCCACGGGCGGCGATGGCGGCGGTGGCAGCACGGCCGAGGGCGGCGACAGTGGCGCCGGTGGTGCCGGCGCTGCCGGCGGCGCGGCCGGTGGGGCGGGCGGCGACGGCGGCGCTGGTGGTGACCACAACAGCTACGGTGGAGCTTTCGGCGACGGCGGCGATGCGACCGGCGGCAATGCCAATGTTACGGTCACCAATGACGGCAATATCTTCGGCACGGGCGCAGGCACCAACGGCATCGTGATCAATACGACGACCGGGACGGCGGCGGCCGGCGCTCTTACAGGTGCCAGCGCTGGCATACCCGGCGTAGGTGGTGACGGCGGTGCGGGCGGAGCCGGAAGCCCTCCAGGCGCGCCCGGAGCGGACGGGAGCGACAACACGAGTGGCGGCGGCGGGGTCTTTGGAACAGGCACGAACGGCAGCGCCTTGATCACCGCCAACAACAACGGCCTGATGCAAGTCACCGGCGCCGGCGTCCTGGCGACGGCCAATGGCGACAACAGCACTATCGTGGCGAACAACACCGGCAATTTCTTCGGCGGCACGGTTGGCCTGTCGCTGACAACGACGAGCCTCGTCAATACCGATATCAAGATCTTCAATTCGGGCTTCCTGACGGCGACATCGCCATCGATGCTCGCGATCGATACCGAGGGCGCTTCGACCGAGATCCTCAACACGGGCACGACGCTGGGCAAGATCGATCTCACCGATCAGGACGACACGTTCGACAATGACGGCGGCGTCTTCGAAGCGCGTCAGACGTCGGACTTCAAGGGAGGCGGCAACGACGTCTTCAACAACACGAATGGCGGTGTCGTGCACACGGCGGACGATCCGACCGCGCAAGAGCAAGTGTTCTTCATCAATCTCGAGCACTTCAACAACTTCGGCGGCACGATCTCGCTGGTCGATGGCGGCAACAATATCGACACCTTCACCATCGGCGATCAAACGGTGCGGACACAGTATGTCGGCAACAATGGCGGGCTGAGGGTCGACGCCTTCCTGGCGGCGACCGCGGATGGCGGCAAGTCGGACAAGCTGATCATCTTCGGCACGACGGAAGGCAACACCAATGTCTCCGTCAACCTGACCAACCCCGGCGGCAGTTCGGCCAACACCGAGGGCATTCCGGTGATTCTGGTGAACGAAAAGGGGAACACCAGCGAGAGTGACTTCAACATCGCGGGCGGCGTTCTCAATGCCGGCTTCTTCGCCTGGAATCTGAGGCTTGATACCGCGAGCGATCCCGACTTCGACGTGCATGAGCTCTACACCGCGGGTCTCGGTGCGGGCGCGTTCGAGTTCGCGGCCGGCATCACCGGCATGCAGGACATCTGGTACCAGACAGCGGGCACGCTGTTGCAGCGGCAGGCGGATCTGCGCCTGATCATCGGATCGACGCAAGTGACGCCGGTCGCCGACTTCGCCGAGCCGATTGAACCGACGCCGGTCGCCAACGTAACGCCCGGCTTCTGGCTCAAGGGGGTGGGCGCCTGGATCGAGCGCGACGGCGAGGAAGACAACAACGTCCTCACCGACCGCGAGCAGGATGTGTTCGGTGTCTTCGCCGGCTTCGACTTCGGCACCGAGAACCTGCATGATCAGGGCGATGCGCTGTTGTTCGGGCTGCTTGCGGGCTACATCCATTCCGATCTCGACTTCGACTCGACCAATACCGAATGGACTTACAAAGGCCCATCGGTCGGCGCTTATGCCACCTATCTCGACCATGCCTTCTATGTCGATGCGCTGGTCAAGGCGGACTTCCTCGACATCGACATCGATGCCGACGACCTGGCGCCCGTCGACAACGAAGCCGACACCGATGCGGTCAATATCGGCGGACGTATCGACGCGGGCTACAAGATCGGCGAGACGTTCTTCGTCGATCCGCAGGCGACACTCGCCGTCGTCCACACCGAGATCGACGAAGTCGATGACATCTTCGGCGGCTCGGTCGAGTTCGACGACGCGACGAGCGTCAGAGGCCGCCTGGGTCTGCGGCTGGGCTTTGAAAACACCGGCAGCAACGGCGCCATCTATTCAGGCGATGTGATGGCGAGCGTCTGGCAGGAGTTCAATGGCGACAACGATGTCACCATCTTCTCACCCGGTTTCGGGCCGGCGGGAGCATCGGACGATCCGGGCGAGACCTTTGGCGATCTGTCGATCGGCTTCAACGTCGTCGCGCCTGAGGGCTGGTCGGGCCTAATTCGCGGCAACTACATGTTCGCGGACGACTACGAGGCCTGGAGCGGCAATGCCGGTGTGAGATATTCCTGGTAAATAAAAGAAACTGATCTGACGGCCTGATAGAGCGGGTGAAAGCCCGCTCTATCGCTGTGGCGGGGAAGGCTGCCCGGAGTTGGGCAAAAAGCACTCCTCATCGGGCGTCGCCAAAGCTATGATGGAGAGAGGCCTTCCGGATTGGGAGTGCCATGACTTGAAGCGCTGTGGGGGCACAGCGATCGCAACGCCCCCTGCCTGTTATTGTGAGTTGGGGTGATGAAGGCCGCGAGGCACGATCTTATCGTCATCGGCGGTGGTCCGGCCGGCGAAAAAGGCGCGGCCCAGGCCGCCTATTTCGGCAAACGCGTGGCGCTCATCGAGCGCGCTCCGTCTCTGGGCGGGACGGTGGCGAATACCAGCATTCCCTTCAAGGCATTGCGCGAGACGGCGCTCTATGTAGCCGGTTTCAAGACGCGCAAGCTGCGCGGCGTGGACCTTCACGCCAATGAGCAGGCGACGCTACGGGATTTTCTGTCCCAGGAGCGTGCGCTGGTGCGCGATTACCAGCACAAGGTCATGGCCAATCTCGATCATCACCATGTCGATGTCGTGCCGGGTCACGCCTCGTTCGTCGATGCGCACACGGTGAAAGTCGAGCATCCACGAAGGCCGGAGGTCCTGCTCTCGGCGGATGTCTTTCTGATCGCCTGCGGCTCACGCCCCTATCATCCCTCGCAGTTCGATTTCAATCGCGCCGGCATCTACGACTTCAACAGCTTCATCCAGGCGGACAGCATTCCGAAAAGCCTGGTCGTCGTCGGCGCCGGCGCCATCGGTTGCGAATATGCCTGCATGATGGCTTTGCTCGGATGTTCGGTCACGCTGGTCGACTCGACGGCGACCTATCTCTCATTTCTCGATTCTGAGATTGCGAACTTGCTGCAGGAAAGCCTTGTTCATGCGGGTATCGACGTCATCGCTGCTAGCCAAATCGAGCGCGTCAGCGAGGGACCGCCCTTCACCCTGGCACTCGACAACGTCCTACGAGGGGAAGCAGGTTTGCGAGAAGGTCACAGCATCTCCTTCTGCAAGATTGCGCTTGCAGCATAGTGTTATTGTTACGCTGAGAGCAACAGACAAGTGAGCCGGGTGGCTTCCACACGTGATCGGACAAGGTCCCGTCCATAGCAAACACAGGGTCCAGCAACGCGGCCCTCACCATCCTCAACACGGGCTTCTGATCCAAGTGGAAGACCTGAGCATTATCTACAGGGTCATCATGGGAGATGCCCTCACGGCTCGTGCCGAAGAGGTTCTTCCACCTGGCACCCGCCCTTCGAAGAAGGGCCGGTAATCGGAACCGCTTTTGATGATGGCGTGAGCGACACGGGCCATCTTGGCGGTGATTGCGGTCATGGCCTTGCGACGCAGGTCTGGATTGTTGCGATCCTTGGCGATGTAGCGCTCGAACTTATCGCGGAAGCCATTCTCTTTGTACTTAACGGCAACCTGGGCAGCCTGCCAGAAGGAGCGGCGCAGACGGGCATTGCCGAACTTCGACAGCCTGGTCTGGCCGCGATAGAGGCCCGACTGTTGGGTCGAGAGATCAAGGCCGCAGAACTTCAGGAACTGCCTGCAATGGTGGAAGCGGCGGAGATCACCCGCCTCGGCCAGGATGGTGAGCGCAATGATGGGGCCTATGCCGGGGATGCTGCGCAACGCCTGATAGTCCGGATTGTCCTTCAACAAGCTGTCCGCCAGTGCCTCGATCTCATCGCGCTGGCGGATCAGGCTTCTGGCCTCGGCGATCACCATGCGGAACATGGTGATGGCCGCTGCATCGGGCGGCAGCGGCAGGCCGATGGAGGTTCTCGCCGTCTCGTAAATATCTGACAGCAAACGCTCTTTGCTCACCTTCCGGCCGACCACATGCCACGCTGCCGTGATGAACTCATCCTTGCCCAGAGCTGTGATCACGGCAGGGGTCGGAAAGGCATCGAGGAAGGCAAAGAACCACTCGCTGCGGGTATTCCCCCGGAAGCGCTCCACTTCCGGAAAGTAGAGTGGCAAGTAGTGGGTCAGGATGCGGTGCTGGATCTCGGTCTTGGCCCGCGAGATGGCTTCGTGGGTTTTTGATAGCTCCTGGATGTCGTTGATGCCGGCCCGCAAGGGATCATGGAAGCGCTGCACCGCGCCAATCTTCAGCATGTGCAGGATGACTTGCGCATCCTTAGGATCGTTCTTGTCCCAGCTGTTGTGCAAAGCTTCCCTTGTCCTGGCCATGGCCAGAGACGAGATCAGCCGCACCTCAAAGCCTGCCTCCGTAAGCCGCCAGGCGATCGGCCGGTGATAATGGCCCGTGGCCTCCAGGGCGCAGACCACGGAGCAGCCATAGGCCGCAAGCGTGGCCACGAGCCGGTCATGCTCATCGCGCGTGTTGAGGAAAACCAGGCTGCGCCGCCGTCTGCCGCTCGCGGGCTCGATGAGCACGGCATTGCGGTGCTTGGCCACATCGATGGCTACCAATAGCGCGCCGACAGGAATAGCATTGGTCTTGGTCATGAGGTCATCTCCTGAATGAGTTTGAACGACTTACATTCTAGAGATGCCTGACTCTCAGGGCCGCCTCGGGCGGAGCGCGCTTTGCCCCAAAAGGGCTTCGCGCTCCGCTCTCTCGGCGGCTACTCAATCCTGCTCCGCAGGTGCTACGGCCGTGAGCTCAAAGCCGACGCCATCGTGGTCGCGGCGGGCCGCGTCGGGAACACCGATGGGCTCGCTTTGGAAAAAGCGGGACTTGGCGCCGATGCGCGCGGGCTTCTTGCGGTCAATGAGAAGTTTCAGACGGCGCAGCCGCATATTCTGGCCGCGGGCGACGTGATCGGCTTCCCATCCTTAGCCTCGACCGCCATGGAGCAGGCCCGCCTGGCGATGGTCCATGCCTTCGATCTCAAATACAAGCAACAGACGCCGAGCTTGCTGCCCTATGGCCTTTATACGATCCCCGAATGCGCCATGGTGGGTGAGACCGAGGACGCCGCACAGCGCCAGGGCATTTCTCACGTGGTCGGGCGGGCGCGCTACCGCAACAACGCGCGCGGCGGCATCGTCGGTGATGATGCGGGCTTGCTTAAGCTCATCTATGCCCTGCCGGACATGCGCCTGATCGGCGTGCACATGATCGGGGAGCAGGCGATCGAGCTCATCAATATCGGGCTGATGGCGATGCAGATGAAGGCGCCTTCCCAGGCCTTCATCGATGCCTGTTTCAATTTCCCGAGCCTCGCCGAACTTTACAAATATGCGACATACGATGCGATGATGCGCAACCAGCAAGGCAGGATCGGGCCTGCCGATGCACCCTGACCGGCGGGTATAGGATCGCCTCTGAACTGACGGCCTTGAATAGAAGGAATCCCGCTCCTTCCCTTTCGAAAGGGATGTTGTTTGAATCCGCAAACTGGCATGCCTCAAGATTGCAAATTGGACATGCGGCCCGTTCCGGTGGAAGAAACTGTCCTTACGGCCTGAAGGAGCGGGAGAAATCCCGCTCCTTTCCTTATGCTCGCGTGATTCGAGAATAAATCCCTTCATTCTCAAAGTGAATTTCGAGTGTGGCAGTGCCATAGTTGATATCTCACTGCGAATTTGATATCATCCAGGCAAACAAGGATGGAATGGATGTCAGCCGTCATCATCAGAAATCTGCCAGCAGCGACGCATCGTGCTCTCAAAGCGCGAGCGGCGCGGCACGGGCGGAGCACGGAGGCCGAGATCCGTGAAATTCTTGAAAGAGCCGTGCGTCCGCCAGAACGCGCCAAGCTTGGCTCCATGCTTGCCGAAATCGGGCGGCGCGCCGGCTTGCGAGACGACGACCTGGCCTTTGAGCGCGACAGGACTCCCCTCCGAGCCCATTCGTTTCGAATGATCGTCCTTGACACCAATGTTGTTTCCGAAGCGATGAAGCCTTCGGCAAATCCTGCGGTGATCGCGTGGCTCAACGAACAGGTCCTGGATACGGTCTATTTAACCAGCGTGACCTTGGCTGAATTGTTGTACGGAATTGGCAGCTTGCCCGATGGACGTCGCAGGACTGCCCTTGCCGTAAGTTTGGATGGATTGCTTGACCTGTTTGACCGGCGTGTCCTGTCGTTCGATGCAGAGGCGGCGCGACGCTACGCCGAGCTCGCCGTCAAGGCCAGGGCGGTGGGTAAAGGATTTTCCCTGCCGGACGGTTACATTGCTGCAACGGCTGCGGTGCATGGCTTTGCAGTGGCGACGCGCGACACCGGACCATTCGAGGCTGCCGGCTTGCCTGTCATCGATCCATGGGACAAAGGCTGAGAAACGCCGCGTTGGAAGCGTTCTAAATTAGTGCCTTTCCTTGAAGCCCTTGCCGTAATGAGCCTCGAGCCGCGCCTGGATGATCTCGAAGCCGATCGACAGGACCCAGTAGATCACCGCGGCGGTGGTCAGCATCTCGATGTAGCGATAGGCGGTGCGCCCGAAGGACTGGGCCAGGAACATGATCTCCCACACGCCCATGACCGAGATGAGGGACGAATCCTTCAGCATGGCGATGAATTGCGAGCCGGTCGGCGGGATCGCCACCCGGATCGCCTGCGGCATCACGATGCGCCACATCACCACCCAGTGATGGAGGCCCAGGGAAGAGCCCGCTTCCACCTGGCCCCTGGGCACCGACACGATGCCGGCGCGGAAGATTTCGCTCAGATAGGCGCCGTAATTAAGCGACAGGGCGATAATGCCTGACGGTATGGCGGCAGGCACAGGACCCAATTGCGGCAGACCCAGATAGATGAGGAAGATCTGGACGAGGAGCGGCGTGCCGCGGAAGAAGGAAGTATAGAATGTGGATATTCCGTAGAGCACGGCGCTCTTCGACAGCCGCCCGAGCGCCGAGATGAGGCCCAGTATGATCGAGGCGATGATGGCGAAGAAGCACACGAAGAGGGTGAGTGCTGCGCCCTGGATGAAACCGTCGCGCGTCAGCGTGAGCCCGGCGAGATAGGGAAACTTCTCGAGGATGAACTCGAATTTGAGATTGAAGCTCAGGAAGAAGAAGACGAAGAGGACGAACAGCGTGCCCCACACCGCGAGCACGCGTAGGCGGAAATTGGCGTCGGCGCTTTTGGGAAAGGCCGAAGCCGGGGTCACCCGGACTTCGGCCTCGCTCAATGGCGTGTTGCTCACTGCTTGGTCGTGATGTCCCGGCCGACCCACTTCTCGGAAATCGTCTTCAGCGTGCCGTCATCCGACATCTGCTTGAGGATCTCCTTGATCTTCGCCTGCCATTCGGGGTCGCCCTTGTCGACCGAGATCCAGATCGGCTCGCCGAAGACCGGATCGCCGACGATCTTGAACTTGTCGGGGGCCTTCTTTACCCGATCGATGGCGGTCAGATAGTTCGAGACGATGGCATCGAGGCGCTTGCCGCCGCCGAGCGCCAGGTCCTGGAAGGCAGTGTCTTCCGAATCATAGGGAACGGGAGTGACCTCGGTGAAGGGATAGGTCACCTTCTCGGCGCCCGGAATGTCGATGACCAGATCCTTCATGATGTATTTCTCATAGGTGGTGCCGGCCTGCGCACCCACTTTCTTGCCGTTGAGGTCGGCAGCACCCTTGATGTCGCTGTTGTCGGCATTGACCACCACGATCGCCGGTGCCGCATAATATTGCAGCACGAAGTCGAGCACCTCGGCGCGCTCCTTGGTCGGCGTCATCGAGCATACGCAGATGTCCCAGCGCCCCTTCCAGTTGCCGGCGGTGATGATCTCCCAGGACGGTGTTTCGACTTTCATGTCGACGCCGAGCCTTTTGGCGACTTCGCGCGCCACGTCGATATCCAGGCCGACGACCTCGCCCTTGTCATCGATATAGGAGAAGGGCGGATAAGCGCGATCGGTGGTCTCGACCATCACCTTGTTTTTCATCACCCGGTCGAGCGTCTCGCCGGCGAAGCCTGCCTGTGTCAGGCCGATGACCGCCATCGAGGCCAAGGCCGCCAGGCGCAATGCAGTTTTCATTTCGGTCTCCCTGTCTTGAAGGCGCGTTCCTATCGTGGCTTCAGCTTGTCAGCAATCCCGAATTTAACCAGACCCTGCGCCTGGCCGCGCGGCCGCGATGAAGAGAGTTATGTTGCATTGCAACAAAAGGCGGGGCTAGACTCCTAGGTCCAACTCATCCGCCAGCATCGTCAATCCCACGGAGTCCGTATGAAGCTTGCCAGGAAGATCGCCATCGTCACCGGGGCCGCGAGCGGCATCGGCCTTGCCATCGCCAGGCGCTATGTCGAGGAAGGGGCCATTGTCGCCATTGCCGATCTCAAGGAAGAGGCTGCAAAAGCGGCGGCCGCCGAACTCGGCAGAAAGGGACCCGGCAAAGCCATCGGTCTTGCCATGGATGTCACCAGCGAAGCAGAGGTCAATGACGGCGTCGCCAAGGTGGTCCAACAATTCGGCACGGTCGATGTCCTGGTCAGCAATGCCGGCATCCAGATCATCCACCGCATCGAGGATTTCCCTTTCGAGGAATGGAAGAGGCTAATCGCCATTCATCTCGATGGCGCCTTTCTTACCGCCAAAGCCTGCCTGCCCCATATGTACAAGCAGAAATCCGGCAGCATCATTTTCATGGGCTCGGTGCATTCGAAAGAGGCGTCGCCCCTCAAATCGGCCTATGTGGCTGCCAAGCACGGCATATTGGGCCTGGCACGCACGCTCGCCAAGGAAGGCGGGCCACGAGGGGTGAGAAGCAATGTGATCTGCCCCGGCTTCGTGCGCACGCCGCTCGTCGAGAAGCAAATCCCCGAGCAGGCGCGCGATCTCAAGATTTCCGAGGAAGAGGTGGTTAAGAGAGTGATGCTCGGCAGCACGGTCGATCAGATCTTCACCACCGTCGAGGATGTGGCCGAGGTGGCGTTGATGCTCGCAGGCTTCGAGACCAACGCGCTCACCGGCCAGTCGATCGTGGTGAGCCATGGCTGGAATATGAATTGAGCCGAGCGTTCGCCGTCTTAAACTTCGTCACCCCGACGAAAGTCGGGGCCCCCTGAATGAGCTCAAGCTGGGCGGCGCTGCTCGCGTGGAAGGAATTTAATGGGTCCCGGCTTTCGCCGCTGTCGTATTCACACATTGCGATCCGCCGAAGTCAACCGCAGGTCGCGTGGCGTGAGCCGCCAATTGTCTCTCCAATTTCGTCACCCCGACGAAAGTCGGGGCCTACTGAACAGGTCAAGACGGGCGGTGCTTCCGGTCGCGCACAGATGCGCGACGCCGCCCGCTTGCTCTGATTTAGGGGGTGCCGGCTTTCGCCGGCATGACGGATAAGAGGGGCGCTCGGGGATAGGATGTGTGAATCCGATAGCGGCTTGCGCCGGGATGACCAATTATCTTTTTTCTGCTTCGAGGTTTTCGAGCCGATGGGTTAAAATGATGCCATGGCTTATCCCAAGGCGTCGCTGCGCATCGAATTCGGCCCGGAGCCCCGTCGAGGGCCCCCGGATCAAGCGTCCACGTCGGATGCGCCCGCGCGGCGGCAGGACCAGCGCACGACACGATAGCCGGGATGCGCATCGCCCCACAGGGCGAGCTGGGCCTGGGCGGTCACCATGCAGCCGGTCAGCCCGGCCTCAGGCAGGCGAAGCAGGCTGCGCTCGGCGCAGGTATCCGCGGCCGTCGCGAGGCACGCCACGAAGACGAGCTCGATCATGGCCGGCCCTCCGCGAGGCGGGGAGGTCCGGAGACCGCGACCGCGGCGGTGACCGTCGCGCCCGCCCGCGCGAAGCGGTACGTGGCCTGCGGATACCCCGGCATGGCGAACGACACGGCGTCGCCGTCCGACAGCCCCATGACGAAGCGCCGGGCCTCGCCGCCCTCCTTCGGGGCGTAGGTTCCGGTCACCTCCAGCAGGCCGCCCGCGACGGGCAGGTAGTAGAGCACCATGTCGAGCGGGCCGTCGTGCAGGCTCCCGGCCTGGATCGGCGCGGCGAGCGTCACCTGCTCCGCGGCCGCGGGCGCGGCGAGCAGCGCGGCAGCGAGGATCGCTGCCGACACGCGGTGAATTGTGGTATCATGCGTGGTCCTGTCGTCGTGTTCCGTGGCAACCATGGCGAACCTCTCCAGCATCGGGCGGTCGGCGCCTCGCGCCGAGTGCTCGAGAGCGTGCCGGCGGCGGCGCCTTGCCGTCCCGAAGCGGAGCCGAAATCGATCCGAAACAGCCCGAAACCGGGCCTCCGGCCATGACAGGCAAACGCTTCGCCCTCGGGGATGCGGCGATCGACCTCGCGGCAGGAAGGGTGCGCGCGCCGGACGGGACCGAGACCGAGCTGCGCGTCCAATCCGCCGAGGTGCTGCGGGCGCTGGCGGCGCGGCGCGGCGAGACCGTGACGAAGGACGAACTGCACAATGCGGTATGGGGTGACATCGCCGTCACCGACGACAGCCTGGTGCAATGCATCGGCGACATCCGGCGGGCGGTTGGCGCTGCCCGCGACGCGGTCCAGACCGTGCGCGGCAGGGGCTATCGGCTGGCGGCGGAGAGCGAAGCCGTGCCGCGCGCCCCGTGGTGGCGGCCGCGGTTCCTGGCGATGGGCGCCCTGGCGGTCCTCGCGATCGCGGGCACGATCCTCTGGTCGCTGCGCGACGGCCCGCAGGGTGCGGCCGCGCCGCCGGCGGCCACCGGCCCCACGGTGGCGGTGCTGCCGTTCGAGAACCAGTCCGAAGCCCGGCCGCTGGGACCGGCTGGCGCGCGGCCTGACCGAGGAGGTGATCGCCGACCTCGCCGCGAATTCCTGGATCTTCGTGCTGGCCGACGCCACCACTCGCCAGCACGCCGGGGAAACGCCGCAGGCGGTCGGGAAGGCGCTCGGGGCCCACCGCGTCGTCACCGGCACCGTCCAGGCAGAGGGCGACCGCGTGCGGGTCACCGCCGCGCTCGCCGACGCCGCCACCGGACGGCAGCTCTGGGCCAAGCAGTGGGACGGGCCGACCGGCGACCTCCTCGCCATCCAGGCGGCGGCGTCGCGAAGGCGCTGGTCGGCGAGCTCGCCGGCCGCTACTGCGGCGCGCTCGCCCGCGCCGACCGCGCCCGCCGCTCGCGGCGCCGGAACCGGGAGCCTGCGCGCCTACGAGCTGTTCCTGCGTACCGCGTACAAGCAGGAATTGCCATCGCGGTCCCCTGAGTGCTGCCGAGGGTTACCTGAGACAGGCGGTCGAAGTCGACCCGCACTTCGCGCGGGCCTGGGTGGCCCTGGCCAATCATCCAGGGCCTGCGGCAGGCCAGCGCAACCACCAAGGCCGAGTTGGACATGTTCGAGGAAAAGCGCCGCGCCTACCTCGCCAGGGCGGTCGAAGCCGATCCCGACGACCCCGGAACGCTGATCGAAGTCGCCAAGCAGGCCGCACGCGACGGCGACCCCGAGGCTGTGGCGCGTGCGCTGCGGCGGGCGGTCGAGCGCGCGCCGAACGACGCCGACATCCTCGCCGCGGCGGCATCGGTCCGCGTCCCGAGGGCGCGCCGCTCGGGCCGGAGGCGCGTGAGCTGGGCGGAGCGCGCGCTGGCGCTCAACCCCGGCGGACCTGCCTGGTACCACACCGCGCTCGGCGTCCCCGCCTTCGCCGTGGGCGACGATGCCCGGGCGGCCGAGGCGCTGGCGTCGGACCCCTCGGACGTCTCCCGACCGCCTGCTGTACCTGGCGGCGGCCGAGGCCATGCTCGGACACACCGATCGCGCCCGCCAGGCCGGCGACCGGCTGCGCGAGCTCGTCCCCGGCTTCGACCTCGCCTTCTACATGGACGGCTGGCCCTGGGAGCCCGGGCTCTGGCAGCGCCTGCACGACGGCGCCGTCCGCGCCGGGCTCGGCAACTGACCCGGACACGCCACCACGGCTGCGCCGCCAGGCCCAGCGCTCAGATGCGCCCCTTCCCGCCCAGCCGGCGCGTGGTGCCAGCTTTTCTGGCAAGGGGAACGGATTGTACCGCGAATTCTCGCTCCCCGGCCTTTGTATATCGAACTATGATGCCATCATGGCTTATCCCAAGGCGTCGCTGCGCATCGAATTCGGGCCCGAACAACGCATCGGCCCCGGCAAAGTGCATCTCCTCGAACTCGTGGCCCAAACCGGATCGATCTCGGCGGCGGCGCGCGAGATGGACATGTCCTACAGGCGCGCCTGGCTCCTCATCGATGAGATGAACCACATGTTCAAGGAACCCGTCATCGCCGCAGCGACGGGCGGCGCCCATGGCGGCGGCGCCCGCCTCACCGAGCTGGGCGAAAGCCTCATCGCCGCCTATCGCGCGGTCGAGGCCGATTCCGTCCAGATCCTCGCCAAAAGACTGGGCCGGGTGCTCGGTCATGTGACGCGCGCCACGGCGGATAAGGTGGAAACGCGCGGCAAAGCGAAAAAAGCCTGACGCCGAGAGGAGAGGCGAGTTAGCGGAACAGCAAGGGGCCGAGGCCGGCCATCACGCGGGTACCCGCCGTGCCGGCAATCAGCCGATCGATTTCGGTGAGAGACCCGATCACCGCGGGCTTGCCGCTCGCGCTCGCGAAAGTGCAGGCCGCGGTCACCTTGGGCCCCATTGAACCAGGCGGAAAAGTGAGCTTGCCCTTGGGCAAAGTCCCGGTTGGCTGGTCCCTGCATAGGCCTTTAGTCCAACTAGGAGGACGTCCCATAGACGTGAAAGAGTTTGGCGGACTTAAATCCGAGGAGATTGGGTCGATGGAACTGTGTCCGAACGCTGAGAAGAGGAGTGCGCCCCTGATAGATCGGCGGACCTTTGTCACGGGTGTGCTCGCCGCGTCCCTCGCAAGCGGGGCCGGGCGCGCTCTGGCCGATGATGCGGATCCGCTGCCGTCTTGGAACGACGGCCCGGTAAAGCAGTCGATCCTCGATTTCGTCAGCCGGGCCACGACGGAAGGCGGCGCCGACTTCGTGCCGCAGGCCGAACGCATCGCCACCTTCGACAATGACGGCACGCTGTGGTCCGAGCAGCCGATCTATTTCCAGCTCGCCTTTGCGCTCGATCGGGTGAAGGCGCTCGCGCCGCAACACCCTGAATGGAAGGACACGCAGCCGTTCAAGGCGGTGCTCGAAGGCGACATCAAGGCGCTCGCAGCAGCGGGCGAGAAGGGTCTGCTCCAGATCATGGCAGCCACCCATACCGGCATGACGACGGAGGTATTCTCGAAGGCCGTCACCGACTGGCTCGCCAGCGCGCGCCATCCGCGCTTCAAGCGTCCCTATACCGACCGCGTCTACAAGCCGATGCTGGAGCTTCTCGCCTATCTGCGCGCCAACGGGCTTCAAGACCTATATCGTCTCCGGCGGCGGCATCGAGTTCATGCGCGCCTTCGCCGAGCCGGTCTATGGCATTCCGCCCGAACAGGTGGTCGGTTCGTCGGGCGTCGCCAAATTCAAGATGGGCGCCGACGGCAAGCCCGAGCTCGTGCGGGAAGCCAAGGTCGAATTCATCGACGACGGCCCAGGCAAGCCCGTCGGCATCAACAAGTTCATCGGCCGGCGTCCGGTCTTCGCCTTCGGCAACTCCGATGGCGACCAGCAGATGCTGGAATGGACGGCGGCCGGAGACGGGCCGCGTTTCATGGGGCTCGTGCACCATACCGACGCCGCGCGCGAATAGGCCTATGACCGGAAGTCGAATATCGGACGCTCGACAAAGCGCTCGATGAAGCCAATGCCAAGGGCTGGACCGTGGTCGACATGAAACGCGACTGGAAGCACGTCTTCGCCTTCGAGTCATGAACGGAAATGCAAGCGCAGGAGGATTGATCATGCAGAGCAGATCGCCTGAATGGAATGCGGCGATCGAGGATACCGGCCAGCCCGGCAAGAATGGCCTCTTGCGCCGGCTCGCCGGAGGGTTGTTCGCCGGCGCGGTGCTGGCTTCATCGATGATGGTGTCATCATCGCTTGTGCCGGTCTCGGAAGCCCAAGCCCAGGACGCAGCCAAGCCCAATATCCTCGTCATCTTCGGCGATGATGTCGGCCAGTCGAATGTCAGCGCCTATACGCACGGGCTGGTCGGCTATCAGACGCCGAATATCGACCGCATCGCCAAGGAAGGTATGATGTTCACGGACTGTTATGCCGAGAACAGCTGCACGGCCGGGCGCTCGACCTTCATCACCGGCCAGACCCCGTGGCGCACCGGGCTGTCCAAGGTCGGCGTGCCCGGCGCTCCGGTCGGCGCGGCTCGATCGGCCTCGACAAGGTGGCGCGCTCCAAGGCCTGGCTCGAGGGGCGCGATTACGTCAGCCCCGATGACGTGAAAGCGGTGGTGCATGACGCTCGAAGCCCAGGCGCGCGATTTCGGTTTCCTCAGCACGGCCGGTCGACCGCCTGCTCGCCGGCCGGCATGCCTCTCATATGCGCGGACGCGGCCTCGCTTTCGAGGAGTTGCGCAACTATCTGCCGGGCGACGATATCCGCACCATCGACTGGCGGGTGACGGCGCGCACCGGCAAGCCCTTCGTGCGCATTTATGACGAGGAGAAGGACCGGCCGGCGCTGATCGTCGTCGACCAGCGCATCAACACGTTCGCTCGCGGCATTCGGACGATCCAAGGGTATCGCGCGGCCGAGCCCCGCCGCCGCGGGCCCCGATAAGGGAGTCCATGTCACGGCTGAGGATCTCGTGGCGTGTTCCGCCATCGGCTGATCCTGTCCTATGAGGCGCATGCGGCGGGGGTGAGCGCCAATCAGGTGATCGACCGGGTCGTCGAACTGGTGGCGGTGAGCTGAAGGAATCCCGGCATGGCTCGTACGAGCAGCTCGAAGCCAGGCTCTTCGCGTCCCGGTCAGAGAGCAGATCCTATGACGCGGGAAAGCTGCTTTCCGGCATGACCGAGGCGCGACGGAAATGGCTCGAGCGGCAGGCGCGGGTCGCGGTCCCTGCGGCCCTGCCGCCGCTTAATCCTTGATGGCCATCAACCGGTCGTCGATCCGAAACGGATCATTGTAATGTCCGTTGAAATATGCGCTTGCCATCGGGGCTCCGTATCGTAATATCCGGCGGAATACATCGATCGGAAAGCTCTCATGTTTCGTGCTTTCTCGTTGCGCGTGATGGCGCTCACATGCGTTGCACTCATTAGTGCAGCCCCGGCCCGCGCGGATGAAGCCTTGGTGGCGGTTGCAGCCAATTTCGCTGGTGCTGTCGAAGCCATCGGTGCGCAGTACACCAGGGAAACCGGACATTCGCTCAAGATCACCACGGGTTCGACTGGCAAACTGTATGCGCAGATTGGTGAAGGAGCGCCTTTCACCATACTCCTCTCGGCCGATGCAAGGACGCCGGCAAAGCTCGAAGAAGAAGGAAAGGCCGTCTCCGGCTCACAGGTTCACCTATGCGGTGGGCAGGCTCACTTTGTGGAGTCCCGATGTCGAAAGGATCGGCTCGGACCCCAAAGCAGCTCTGACGGCGGCGAGGACATCTTCATGTCGCCATCGCCAATCCGGATCTGGCGCCCTATGGCGTGGCGGCCCGTGAAGCGCTGACCGCAATGGGGCTGTGGGAGACAATTCAGGGCAAGATCGTGATGGGCGAGAATATCGGCCAGGCTTTCGCGCTGGTCGATACGGGGGCGGCCGAGATGGGCTTTGTCGCCACCTCGGCCGTGCAAAGGCCGGGAGGGGGCGACCAAAGGGCTCGCGCTATGACGTGCCGCAGGAGATGTTCAAGCCCATCAGGCAGGATGCGATCCTCCTGAAGGCGGGCGCGGACAATGCCGCCGCCAAGGCTTTCATGGATTATCTCAGGGGCGAAAGGGCGAAGGCTATCGCGCAGTCTTTCGGCTATGGTACCGAATAGACCATGGATTTACCTGATCTCGGCCCTCTTTGGCTCACGCTCAAGCTCGCGGCAATCACCACGGCGATATTGCTCATCGTCGGCACGCCCATCGCGTGGTGGCTGGCGCATACGAGGAGCCGTGTGAAGCCCTGGGTGGAGGCCCTAACCGCGCTTCCCCTTGTATTGCCGCCCACCGTGCTGGGCTTCTATCTCCTGATCATCCTCAGCCCGAATTCCGCCATTGGCGGCTTCTGGCTGCAGGTGACCGGCACTACGCTGACCTTTTCATTCATTGGGCTCATCGTCGCGTCCGTCTTCTATTCGATGCCCTTCACGGTCCAACCTCTGCAAGCGGCTTTTGAGACCGTGGGCCGCGCGCCCTTGGAGGCGGGTCAGGTGCTGCGCGCCGGGCCGCTCGATCGCTTCTTCACCGTCGCCGCCCCGATGGCTGCCCGCGGCATCCTGACGGCTGCCGTCTTGAGCTTCGCCCACACGATCGGCGAGTTCGGCGTGGTGCTGATGGTGGGCGGCAACATCCCAGGCGAGACCAAGGTGATCTCCATCGCCATTTATGAACATGTGGAGACCATCAACTATGCGAGCGCCCATGTGCTGTCGGCGGGCCTCTTGATCTTCTCCTTCCTCGTGCTGCTTTTCGTCTACACGGTCAATCGCAGATTTCCCATCCATGTGTGATGCGCCATGACGCTCCTGGTCGATATCCGGCTGAGCTATGTCGATTTCACCCTGGAAGTCGCGCAGGAATTCGCCCTCGCGGGCGTGACTGGGCTCTTTGGCCAATCGGGGTCCGGCAAAAGCACGCTGCTCAGGGTAATTGCGGGGCTTGAGAGCCGCGCCCGCGGTCGCGTGGTGATGGCTTCCGAAGTGTGGCAGGACGAAAGTCGGCGCTTGCCGACCGAGCGGCGCGGCGTGGGCTATGTGTTTCAGGATACGCGGCTGTTTCCGCATTTGAGCGTTGAGGGAAATCTGCTCTACGCCGTGCGGCGGGCGAGGGGCCTAAATGGTCCGGGCTTGGACGAAATCGTCGCTGCGTTTGATCTTGCGCGGCTTCTGCCGCGTCGCCCGTCAGCGCTTTCAGGAGGCGAGAAGCAACGTGTGGCGGTCGCCCGTGCGCTGCTCACTGCGCCAAAGATACTCCTGATGGACGAGCCGCTCGCCGCACTCGACGACGCGCGCAAGGCAGAAATCTTGCCCTATCTGGAGCGCCTGCGCGATCAGTCGCGTGTGCCGATTCTCTATGTCAGCCACTCGGTGGGCGAGATCGCAAGACTGGCGCAGAACATGGTGGTGCTGCGCGGGGGCCGAGTCTCTGCGGGCAGGGGCCGCGGTCGATGTCCTGTCGGATCCGGGTGCCGTGCCCATCGTCGGCCCCCGTGAAGCGGGTGCGGTGATCGAGGGCCGGATTGTCGCTCAACATGACGACGGTCTGACCGAGCTCGCCGTCTCGGCCGGCACGCTTTGGCTGCCGCGGATAGAAGCTCAGCCGGGCGATGTGCTGCGCCTGCGGATCCCGGCCCAGGACGTGATGCTGGCGCGCATCCGCCCCGAAGGGCTCTCGGCGCTCAACATCTTGCCGGTGACGGTAAACGAAGTGAGATTGGGCGAGGGGCCGGGTGCAACGGTTCAACTTCAGGCGGGTTCGGATCGCCTTCTGGCACGCCTCACGCAACGCTCCATCGAGGCACTCGATGTGAGGCCCGGAAAGGCGGCCTACGCGGTGGTGAAGTCAGTAGCGCTGGCGAAGAGCGATATTGGGACGGCGCATGTCATAGCCCTGGAGTAGCCGGTCCGACTTCACGGAACGATGGTCGTGAACAGATAGACGGCGAAGATCACGAGATGGACGGCGCCCTGCAGGATGGTCGTCCGGCCCGTGCCCAGGGACAAGGTGGCGACGATGAGGGTCAGTCCCAAGCAGGACCATGCCCTTGAAGTCGAGGCCCAGCACCAAGCGTCCAGCCGGTCGCGAGCGATACCACGGCGACCGCCGGGATGGTGAGGCCGATCGAGGCCAGGGCCGAGCCCAGCGCCAGATTGATGCTGGTCTGCAGACGGTTGACGCGCGCCGCTTTCAAGGCGGCGAGGCTTTCCGGCAAGAGCACGATGGCGGCGATGATGATGCCGACGACCGCCTTGGGCGCTCCTGCCCCCATGACGCCCGCCTCGATGGCAGGCGCCAGCGACTTGGCGAGAAGCACCACGGCGACGAGGCACAGAAGCAGCAGCGCGCCGCCGACCGCCGCAATACGCGCGCTGGGTGGAGCGGCATGGGCATCCTGGTCATGGGCAGCATCGCCCGCGGGCAGGAAATAGTCGCGATGCCTGACCGTCTGGACCAGCACGAAAGCGCCATAAAGGACGAGCGAAGCGACAGCGATGAGCGCGAGCTGGCTCGAGGAATACATGGGTCCCTCGGTAGTCGTCGTGGTGTTGGGCAGAACCAGGGTGATCACCGACATGGTTGCCAGCGTCGCCAGTGCCGCATTCACGCCATAGAGGCCGAAAGACTGCTCGCCATGACGCGAACCGCCGACCAGCAGGCAAAGGCCGATCATGCCGTTGAGAATGATCATGATGGCGGCGAAGATCGTGTCGCGCGCCAGGGCTGCCGTGACTTCGCCCCCCGCCAGCATCAGGGAAACGATGAGTGCCACCTCGATCACCGTCACGGCAAGCGCCAGCACCAGCGTGCCGAAAGGCTCGCCCACCCGGTGGGCGACCACCTCGGCATGATGCACCGCCGCCAGCACGCAGGCGATCAGTCCTGCGCCCAGCGCCAGATTGAACAGGGGATGATGACCGACAGCGAAGGCCGAGGCCAGCAGCAGCCAGCCGGCAAGCGGGCTGAGCCAGGTCCAAAGCGGGAGGTGGCCTCGAAGCATGTCTCGCTCGAATGTTGGGCAGGCGGCCCGCCCGGCGCGCCGCTCGATGGATCGGCCACATATTGCAGGGCCGGTTCCCGATTGTCGATAGATCGCCGGCTATTGCGGCGGAACGCGGCGTTGAGCGAAGCGGACGAAGCCGAAGAAAGCTGCACAAGCAGAGGTGCTTGCTTCAGGGCGAAGCGCACGCTCTTGCCGGGCCTGCTGCAGACCAGGATATCTCGGTGGCGAGCGGCCATTTGAACTGGTCGCAGGCTGGGGCGTCCTGGCCATGCGCTGCCGTTGTCAGAAAAGACAGAGCCAACGCCGCGAGGGCTGCGCGCATAGCCTCAATCCACCGCGACCATGACATCGGAGGCCTTGATGACGGCATAGGCGGTCATTGCCTTCTTCAATCCCAATTCCTTGACGGCTTCGTTGGTGATCGAGGAGGTCACGATGTTGCCGCCGACCTCGAGACGTACATGCGAAGTGACGGCGCCGGTGTTGATTTCGACGACAATGCCTTTTAGGACATTGCGCGCGCTCGATTTCATGTGCAGAGTCTCCTTCGTCAGCTCGTCGTTGCGCTATATCTGAAATAGCATAACGTGAGCTGCGTATAAGTTGGAATGTTTGGCTTATGCGTGCTTGACCGAATCGTGCATAGAAACTCAGATAAGCAAACAGCATTGGGGACAATGACCGTGCCCAGCTGATCAGAAGGAAACGTCAAATGGCTAGACGTGTTGCTAAGAAAAAGGCCGCCAAGAAAGCAAAGAAAGGCGCCAAGCGTTCAGCAAAGAAGGGCGCCAAGCGTTCGCGAAGAAGGCGGCGAAGAAGTCGGCCCGGAAAACAGCCCGTTCGTCTCGAGCCGTAAAGGCGCGCAAGGCGCGGCCGGCGAAGAAGAAGGCAGCCAAGAAGCGCAAAGCGGGTCCGGGTGAGACGCGCGGTGAGCAGCGTCAAGCGCATGGCCACGGCGGCAGTCGCCGCGGTGACGGGCTCTTCCGCGGCTGAGAGTGCTCCCGCTTCCGAGCCACGGCCGGCAGATGAGGGAAGCTCAGGCTCCAACTGAGGAGTGTCGGCTCAGCCTGAATGACTGCAACGCGGCCGGATGTCCAGTCCGGCCGTTGTTGCGTGGATGCCAGTGAGGCGATCGTCCAGCAATTAAAGTAAACGATGAATTCTTAGAGCAAAGCCCGCCAAAGTTGAAGACTTTGGCGATAAGGATTTGCTCCAACATACTGATTTGGCGCAAATCCTTATCGGCGAAGCGTTTCCACTTCGCCGGGATGCGCGCTAGGTAACCGGGTCAAGCCCGGCCATGGACTTACTGCTGAGCCTGCGCGACGCGGGTCCCCGAGGGCGCCACTTTCATCATCGCGATGATGCGGTACTTCAGATCCTGGAAGGATTTGAGGTCCTTGCCGGCGAGCTGGCGTCCGCCCGAGGCCTTGATGCGCATCGGATTGACCGGGCGATTGGCAACGCGGACTTCATAGTGCAAATGCGGCCCGGTGGCGCGGCCAGTGGCGCCGACATAGCCGATGACCTGGCCCTGGCGGACCGAGCGCCCGGACGGATGCCTTCAGCCAGCCGGCTCATATGGGCGTAGAGAGTCTCGTATTTGCCGCTGTGCTGAAGCTTGACGGCGATGCCGTAGGCGCCGAAGGGGCCGGCGATCTCGACCTTGGCGTTGCCGGCGGCGCGGATCGGGGTCCCATAAGGCACGCCGAAATCGACGCCCATGTGCATCTTGTTGTAGCCCAGCAGCGGATGTCGGCGCATGCCATAGCCCGATGTCAGCTTGAAGCCGGAGACCGGCGTTTTGAGCAGGAACTTGGTGGCCGAGCGGCCCTTCTCGTCATAGTAGTCGGTCTGCCCGTCGGCCGTGGTGAAGCGGTAGTAGGTTTTGGCCTTGCCGCCCAGGATCAACTGCGCGTAGTGCAGAACCTTGCGCTTCTTGGAGGAACCGGTGAGCGGGTTGCCGTAGAACACCTCGAATGAGTCGCTGGCCTTCACCTGGCGCTGGAAGTCGACGTCATAGGCGAAGACGCGCGTCAGCTCGGCGGTGATATAGTCGGGAACCTTGTAGTCCTTGGCGGTGGCATAAAGGCTAGAGCCGACCCGCGACTTCGTTCGGAAATGATCGTAATTGGCATAGCGCGATGCCCTGCCGTCCTTCTCGCCGTCGATGCGCGCGTTGAAATGACCATCCTCGTCGGCTTCGACGACGACGTTCTCGGTCGGACCGGGCCTAAAGGCGAGCCGTACCGGGAAGATCACATAGCGGCCATAGAAGTCCTGTTGCTGTTCGAGGGTAAGCTCGAACTCGGCCCCTTCCTTGAGCTGCTGAGTTGGGAAAATCGGCTCAATCGAGGCCACAAGGGCCTGGGCCGCATCCCGCGTCACGCCGCGGCTCACCATCTCATCGACCAGAGAGCGGCCCTTCGCCAGCCTGATCGTCTCGTCGACCGGTTCCGGCGGCGGCGTCTTGGATATGGTCGTGATGTTCTCGGCATTGACCGAGGCGACGGCAAGCTCGGCATCGAGCACCACGGTGCGGCCATCGCCATAGGGAAGATCGCCGGCATTGATGCCGGGATAGTTGCCTTCGCCACGCTCAGGAACGACGAACTCACCGCTGACCTCGGGGGCCTGATAGCTCGCCTGTCCGAAGGGCTTGAGTGTCACCGATTCGAGGAAGCCGGCGCTGCCGCTGCTGCCGCGCAGCGAATCGCGCGAGTTGATCGAGGCATGGGCGTCATTCGAATAACCGTTGCTGCCGATGAAGCCGAGGAGTGCCGCGCCCGCGACGAGGGTGCCCGCGACACCGGCGATGCAAGTGGTAAGCAGCCAATGAGATCCGCGCGGCGTGTCAGAATCGAATGGATTATCGAAGTCGGTGGCGAATTGCTCGACATGCATGGGCTGGCTGGCACCATTCCCGATAACCGGCGAATTGCCGGTATTTTTGCCACCACGCGCGATCAATCCCGAATCCCCTAATCGTGCCGCTCGCCAAGCCGGCCAGTTGACCTTCTGCACCGACCCGCCTCGGTGCGCAATTTTAGACTCAGTCGCGCTTTCGTCCCGCCCGAGGCCCCGCCTACGAACCAGACGACAAGAATTTGCCTCTCAGATCAGTCCAAGTCAACCGCCATCAACGATATCGTCTCGAAGTAACCAATCACGCCATGGGGTTAGGCACTGTTCCAGAAGGGATTGTGACAACCAAGAGTTTCCGAACTATTAACCAAAACGCTAGTGCGGCCTCCTGATGATGGCAAAACTGGTGACAAAAAATGGCAGGAAGAGGGCGGCAGGAGAAATCAGGAACTTTTGGCGATTCGCCAGGCGGCCACGCAACCGACGAGCGCCAGCGGCAGAAACGCAATGAAGAGCCAGGCGGCTGCGCTCGCGGCGGTCTCTGGGCTCAGGCCCTTCGAAAAGCCGGCGGCATTGGCGATGATGCCCGCAATCGCGGCACCGACTGCATAGCCCAGTCGCTGCATGGTGGGCACGGCGGAGGAGGCGACGGTGCGTTCGGAAGGGGGCGCTGCGGCGACGATCATGCGGGCGACGAAAGGCCAGGCCACGCCGAAGCCGCCGCCCTGCAGGATGGCGCAACCGAGAATCACCGGCAGGTCGCCATGCGGCACCGCATAGGCGAAGCCTCCGATGCCGGCTGCGATCATGAACGCACCGGCCGTGATGATGAGGCGTTCGCGCTCGGGTGGCGCATTGGCGACGAGGATCGATAGGGCCGACCAGGCGATCGATTCCGAGGCGATGATGTAGCCCGTGGTGAGGAGCGCCATGCCATGGAGATTGGTGAGGATCAGCGGGGCATAGAGGCCAAAGG
>CAWJDZ010000034.1:0-122500 GCA_963841765.1 uncultured Alphaproteobacteria bacterium | reverse complement strand
TATCGCGTTGCATGAATACTCCAGGAGGTAGAGCACTGGATAGGCTAGGGGTTCGTATAGGATTACCAAACCTAACCAAACTCCGAATACCTGGAAGTAATGTGCAGCAGTCACACGGTGGGTGCTAACGTCCATCGTGAAGAGGGAAACAACCCTGACCTACAGCTAAGGTCCCCAAATCGTGGCTAAGTTAGGAAGGATGTGAGGATCCCAAAACAACCAGGAGGTTGGCTTAGAAGCAGCCATCCTTTAAAGAAAGCGTAACAGCTCACTGGTCTAATTAAGGGTCTTTGCGCCGAAAATGTATCGGGAATTAAGCCACGTACCGAAGCTTAGGGTGTGTACGCAAGTACACGCGGTAGCGGAACGTTCCGTAAGCCTGTGAAGGAGGACCCGTGAGGGCCTCTGGAGGTATCGGAAGAGCGAATGCTGACATGAGTAACGAGAAGAGTGTGAGAAACACTCCCGCCGAAAGTCCAAGGGTTCCTGCGTAAAGCTAATCTGCGCAGGGTGAGCCGGCTCCTAAGGCGAGGGCGAAAGCCGTAGTCGATGGGAACCACGTTAATATTCGTGGGCCAGCAGGTGGTGACGAATTCAAGAAGCTGTCTGAAGTTATCGGATTCCGAAGGCAGTCAATGAGTTCCAGGAAATAGCCCCTGCATCAGACCGTACCCGAAACCGACACAGGTGGACAGGTAGAGTATACCAAGGCGCTTGAGAGAACGATGCTGAAGGAACTCGGCAAATTGCCCTCGTAACTTCGGAAGAAGAGGGCCCCGTCAATGGGCAACCATCGGCGGGGGGCACAGGCTAGGGGGTGGCGACTGTTTAACAAAAACACAGGGCTCTGCGAAATCCTAAGATGACGTATAGGGCCTGACGCCTGCCCGGTGCCGGAAGGTTAAGAGGAGGGGTGCAAGCTCCAAATCGAAGCCCCGGTAAACGGCGGCCGTAACTATAACGGTCCTAAGGTAGCGAAATTCCTTGTCGGGTAAGTTCCGACCTGCACGAATGGCGTAACGACCTCCCCACTGTCTCCAGCATCGGCTCAGTGAAATTGAATTCCCCGTGAAGATGCGGGGTAATTGCGGTCAGACGGAAAGACCCCGTGCACCTTTACTATAGCTTTACACTGGCATTCGTGCTGGCATGTGTAGCATAGGTGGTAGGCTTTGAAGCGGAGGCGCTAGCTTTCGTGGAGCCGAAATGTGAAATACCACCCTTGTTGACATGGATGTCTAACCGCGATCCCTTATCGGGGTCCGGGACAGTGTATGGTGGGTAGTTTGACTGGGGCGGTCGCCTCCCAAAGAGTAACGGAGGCGCGCGATGGTAAGCTCAAGCTGGTCGGAAATCAGCTGTCGAGTGCAATGGCATAAGCTTGCCTGACTGCGAGACTGACAAGTCGAGCAGAGTCGAAAGACGGTCATAGTGATCCGGTGGCCCCACGTGTGGAGGGCCATCGCTCAACGGATAAAAGGTACGCCGGGGATAACAGGCTGATGATTCCCAAGAGTCCATATCGACGGAATCGTTTGGCACCTCGATGTCGGCTCATCACATCCTGGGGCTGGAGCAGGTCCCAAGGGTTCGGCTGTTCGCCGATTAAAGTGGTACGTGAGCTGGGTTCAAAACGTCGTGAGACAGTTTGGTCCCTATCTGCCGTGATTGTAGGAGAATTGAGAGGATTTGTCCTTAGTACGAGAGGACCGGGATGAACGCACCTCCGGTGGACCTGTTATCGCGCCAGCGGTACAGCAGGGTAGCTATGTGCGGACGGAATAACCGCTGAAGGCATCTAAGCGGGAAATCCACCTCGAAACCATTTCTCCCTTGAGAACCGTGGAAGACGACCACGTTGATAGGCCAGGTGTGGAAGCACTGTAAGGTGTGAAGCTTACTGGTACTAATCGTTCGAACGGCTTGATCGTTCTCATTTTCAATGCCCATTGCAGGGACCAGGCGTCAGGAAACAGGCGCCGGGATCCTTGGGTGTTGTCGGAAAGCGCTAGTTGA
Source organism: uncultured Alphaproteobacteria bacterium (assembly GCA_963841765.1). Classification (GTDB taxonomy): domain Bacteria; phylum Pseudomonadota; class Alphaproteobacteria; order Rhizobiales; family Aestuariivirgaceae; genus Taklimakanibacter. The sequence goes on along the minus strand of CAWJDZ010000034.1, from coordinate 120,484 downwards.
TTGGCAGTGTGCGAAGCAGCGGTCGTCCTGACCCCTTGATTCTGATCACTGCCCTCTGTCTTTCGCCGGCCTGGTGGCTATGGCGAGGTGTCTGAACCCGATCCCATCCCGAACTCGGTCGTTAAACGCCTCAGCGCCAATGGTACTTCGTCCTAAGACGCGGAAGAGTAGGTCGCCGCCAGGCCTGCAAAAGACAGACGCAAATGTGCAACAACTTCTTCACGTGATTTCACGCAAACCCGCCGCGCGAGCGATCGCCGGCGGGTTTTGCGTTTTTGCAGATCGATTGCCGGCGGCGGCCCCCGCGCCCTTGGACCTTGCACATGGACAGTACCCATCCGTTAGCGGCCACCTTGCGGGTGAGGAGCGATTGTGAATCATGTCATGGACACTCTTCATGGCCGCTATGGCTGGGGCTCCGTCCTCGCCGAAGCGCAGCTCGAATGGTATGGCCTTCCCTTCGATTTTGTCGCCGGCGGGTTTTGCTATGGCGCGTCACTCAACGTCTTGCCGAAACGTGCCCAAAGCCTGGGATAGCGCTTGGCGAGGTAGTCCGCATCTTCTTCGAATGGCACTCCCGCAGGCTCAGAGGCTGGCGGCCCACTGGTAAAGGGGAATTCTGCGTTCTTGATCGGTCACCGGATCGATGGCGGTCTTTTCCCTCCATATCTCGGCAGCCACATTGGCAAACGGCTCGAACTCGTAGTCGCCCTGTGTATCAGCAGCAATCGTTTCAGCCAGTGACTTAGGGTCGGCGACCGCAGCGTCGAAAACCGTGCGGCCTTTCGAAACCAACCAGCGCTGGAAATACTCGAAGCCGTCATCGCTCGCCCCGCCATTCATGATATAGGCGGTCCCCCAGAGATCCCAGCTGTAAGCGCGCCGCTGCTGCTGATGGAAGGCGCGCTCGAAAGCCTCGATCTCGGCGACCGTGAGTTCGCGCAGCACTTGCCGCAAGGCCTCGAGCTGCCGCTCCGGATTGGCTTCGTATCCAGTCGTCCTGCCGATCAGTTCCCAAAAGCGATCGGCTGGCATGGTATTATTTGTCTCTTGTCGGGCTGCTGAGGCGATCTCGGGCATCGCTGGAGGTTGCGGACCTGGCCCCCAGTGGATCACCAGAAGAACCCCTATTGCAAAAGCTGCCCGCATGGAGCTGAATTCTCCTCATCCGGCAGGATGCACGCTTTCGGATCGCGAGGCGAATCATATGAGAGCCGGTTCGCCAATGGCGGAATGCGAGACGAGTTTGAGGGAGTTCAAATGCTTGCGAACCACATAGATGAAATCATCATGTTTTGCGTCGGCGCATGGGCGACGGCGACCGGTTTTGGCTATCTGCAGATTCCGGTGAAGGATCCGTTTGCCCGGCAGCGGTGGGAGGCGCGATTCGGAAAGATGCTCAAATGGATCGGCCCGATCCTGCTCGTCATTTCAATTGTCCTCGCCGTCTCGAAGAGCGCAGGCGCCGGAGGCGGCGGTTGAGCCGGTACACTCTTCATGGCCGCTATGGCTGGGGCTCCGTCCTCGCCGAAGCGCAGCTCGAATGGTATGGCCTTCCCTTCCAATTCGTCGATGTCGGCGATCTCTTCGAGGACTCCGCGGCTCGCGCGAGGCTTGCCAAGCTCAATCCCTTGGCGCAAGTGCCGGTGCTCATGCTCCCCAATGGCGAGGTGATGACCGAGACCGCCGCGATCACGCTCCATCTCGCCGACGCGGCAGGAAGCCACGAACTGGTGCCCGCACCCGGTGATAAGACCCGGCCTGGCTTCCTGCGCTGGCTCGTGTTCCTCGTCGCCAATATCTATCCGACATTCACCTATGGCGACGTGCCGGAACGCTTCGTGGCTGCTGCTCAAGCCGCGAAAGACTTCCGCACCCATCTCGACACCTACCAGAAGGCACTGTGGCGCATGGTCGAGCCCGCGGCGCAAAGCCCGTGGTTCCTGGGCGAGCGGTTCTCGGCGCTCGACATCTATCTCTGCGCCATGACGCGCTGGCGGCCCAATCGTCCGTGGTTCGAGGAGAATGCGCCGAAGCTTGTCGCCGCGGCGGACCGCTGCAACGAGTTGCCGAGGCTCACAGCGGTGTGGCTGCGGAACTATCCGCCTTCGGGCTAATTGTTCGAGAGGAGGTGTGATCCCATGAAACGCAGTCTCATTCTTGGCTTCGGCCTCATCGTCGCCGCGGCAGTTCCGGCGCTCCCCGACGAAGTCACAGTCACGGGCTGTGCCTCGGCCGGTGTCGAAGCAAACTGCATCGTCATCAAAGATGGCGACAAAACCTACGACATATCGGCCGCACAGCCGGCGCCATTTCCCGGCACCTATGGCCGGGTGAAGGGCACGCTCACCGACAAGGCTTCCGCCTGCCAGCAGGGCCAGGTGATCGACCCGGCCACTTGGGAAGTCGAGACCGGCAAGCAATGCCCGGTCGAGACATCGCAGTAGCTGCTTCAGAAGAGCGTGGCGAACACATAAAACAGCGTCGCCGACAACAGAATCGCGATGGGCAGCGTCAGCACCCAGGCGAGCAGCAGGTTGCGCACCGTCGACCATTGCAGTCCCGACCCGTTCGCCGCCATGGTGCCGGCGACCCCGGATGACAGCACATGAGTGGTCGAGACGGGCAGACCCATATAGTCGGCCACGCCGATGGTCGAAGCTGCCACGACTTCGGCTGCAGCACCTTGCGCATAGGTCAGATGGCTCTTGCCGATCTTCTCGCCGACCGTCACCACGATGCGTTTCCAGCCGATCATGGTGCCGAGACCGAGCGCGATCGCCACCGCCACCTTGACCCAGAGCGGAATGAACTTGGTCGCGCCATCGAGCGATTTCTTATAGGCGCCGAGCGTCGCTACCTCCTCCTTGCTCAGGTCGTTCGCCCTGTCCTTGAGCAGGAAGCGGATCGCTTCGGAAGCGAGATACATGTCGTTGCGGGTGTTGCCGATCGCCTCGGCGGGCAACTTCCTGATCGACCCATATTCGCTGACCTGGCCCGAGATCTCCTTCACCAGGCCGGCGAGCGCCGGATAGGTGGCCTCACTGAGAGTACGCTCCGCCACATAGGCGGTCACCGCCGGACGCGGATTGCCGCCCGAGATGGTGAAGCCCGAGGACTTGCGTTCGATGACTTCCGCCGCCGCGGTCGAAGCGTTGCTGAACTCGACCATTTGCGTGTCGGGCATGGCGCGGTTGAGCGCGTAGGCGGTGGGCACCGTGCCGATGAGTATCAACATGATGAGACCCATGCCCTTCTGGCCATCGTTCGAACCATGCGCGAAGGAAACGCCGGTGCAGGTAAGAATCAGAATGCTGCGGATCCACCAGGGCGGTGGCTGATGGCCTTTCGGCTCTTGGTAAAGAGCCGGGTTGCGGACGACAAATCTGAGCGCCAGCAGCAGAGCGCCTGCGGCGATGAAGCCGAAGAGCGGCGACAGCAAAAGCGACCAGCCGATCTCGGTGGCCTTGCTCCAATCGACACCTGAAGTTCCGTCATGGCCGTTCATCAAGGCGTTAGCGAAGCCGACCCCGACTATCGAGCCGATCAAGGTGTGCGAGCTCGAGGCCGGCAGACCCAGATACCAGGTGCCGAGATTCCAGATGATGGCGGAGATGAGGAGGGCAAAGACCATGGCGAAGCCGGCATTGCTGCCGACCTGCAGGATGAGCTCGACCGGGAGCAGCGAGATGATGCCGAAAGCGACGGCGCCGCTCGACAGCAGAACGCCGAGGAAGTTGAAGAAACCGGACCAGATCACCGCGACATTGGCGGGCATTGCATGCGTATAGATGACGGTTGCGACGGCATTGGCCGTGTCATGGAAGCCGTTGACGAATTCGAAGCCGAGCGCGATCAGCAGCGCCACCCCAAGGAGCAGAAAGGGCAAATAGGTGCGCATGGGCGCGCCGGCCTCGGAAACGTCGAGGTAAACACTGTAGGCCGTGAACAACAGGCCGGCCGCGAGAATGCCGCCGAAGAGCACTACGGTGATGAGGTTGGTTCCCTGGTCGAGATCGGGACGCGAATGCTGACCCGGCCCGCCCCCTGCGCCAGCTGCAATATCGGTCATGTTCACCAACCTTTCGCCATTCGGAAAGGCGATCTCACAACGCCATGACAAAGCCGCGGTGGCGATTGCGGCACTGATCGTAGCGGTCCCGCTTCCAAAAGTCCGCAACTTTTCGGGCTGACATTTCTTGGCGCGTTCCTCACCCGAAGGGTCTGGGACTTTTCAGGATGATGCTAGAGCGTGATGCGAAAAAGTGGGCGCCGGTTTTTCGCAAGAATTGCGCTCTAAAATATTAGAATTGATCACGTTTATGAGTTTGAATTGACTTAATCCAAACCCATCGTGATCTAGCTAGTGCGCCGTGTGGCAGAGGCGATGGTCGCTCAGGACCTCGATGACCCGGCAATCGCAGACGCGGCCATGGCCGCATTCGTCCACCATGCGCTGGAGCTCCTTCCTGAGCGCCCTGAGCCTTCTCAGGCGCTGCTCCACTTCCTCCAGTCGTCGGCTCGCTATGTCGTCGGCGCGCTCGCAGCTTGTCTCAGGATTGTCGGAAAGGCTCAGTAGCTCGCGAATGGTTTCGATCGAGAAGCCGAGTTCGCGCGCATGCCGGATGAAGGTCAGCCGGCTCTGGTCTTCCCTATCGTAAAGCCGGTGCCCGCCTTCGGTGCGGGTGAAGGGCGGCAAAAGGCCGATGCTTTCATAGTAGCGGATGGTCGGGACCTTGGTGGCCGTCGCTTCAGCGAGCCGGCCGATGGTGAAACCTGCCATGCGAATTTCCTCTTCGAATCTCCAGCCGCTAGAGATTGTAGGCGTTGGGCATGATGTCAAGAGAGCCACTTTCCCTCAAGTTCCAGGTCACGGGCATGGACTGCGCTACCTGTGCCCGCAAGATCGAGGCAGCGGTCGGCCGCATTCCGGGCGCAAGCGCCGTCAAGGTCGGCGTCACCAGCGAGACCCTCAGCGTCACGATCACCGAGCCCGAGCACGAAAGCGAGATCGCCCGCACGGTCGCGAGCCTTGGCTATGGAATAAGGCGTGAGAACCCGGCGAGCAATCGGCACGACCTTGCGCATGGCGATCATGACCGCAGCGCCCATCCTATAGAAGGCCATTGGTGGCGATCGACGAAGGGCCGGCTTGTCCTATTGTCGGGTGGGCTCATCGCCTTGGCCTATCTCGCGACGTTGGTCGCGCAGCAGCTTTCGCCCTTTGTATTTCTCGCCGCCGGTATCGCGGGCGCTCTGCCTGTCGTCCGGCGCGCCACCGCCGCGGCGCGGTCGGGTGTCTTCTTCACCATCGAGATGCTGATGACCATCGCGGTGGTGGGCGCCGTCATCATCGGCGCCACGGAAGAAGCGGCTTTCGTCGTGTTCCTCTTCGCGGTCGGCGAATTGCTCGAGGGGATCGCCGCGGGCCGGGCACGCTCAGGGATAACGGCCCTGGCGGATATCGCCCCCAAGACCGCAGTGGTGGAAACGCCGGACGGGCTGGTCGAGACGCCGATCGAAAAGATCGCGGTCGGCGCCATCATCGTGGTGCGGCCAGGCGACCGGGTGGCCGCCGATGCAACGGTGGTCTCAGGGATTTCGAGCCTCGATGAATCCGCCCTCACCGGCGAATTGGTTCCGAAAGTGAAAGAGCCCGGTGATCGGGTTTTGGCCGGATCGATCAACAGCGAGGCCACGCTGCGCTGCCGGGTGGAGGCGGAAGCCAAGGACACGCTCATCGCGCGTGTCGTGAAGCTGGTCGAGCAGGCCGCGGAGGCCAAGGCACCGACCGAGCGTTTCATCGACACGTTCTCGCGCTACTACATGCCGGCCATTTGCGCGCTGGCGCTGGCCGTCGCGCTCTTGCCGCCGCTTGCTTGGGGCGCCGACTGGTGGAGCTGGATCTATCGCGCTCTGGCGCTTCTCCTCATCGGCTGTCCCTGCGCCCTCGTCATCTCGACGCCCGCCGCGATCGCCTCCGCCCTTGCCACCGGCGCGCGCCGGGGTCTTCTGGTGAAGGGCGGCGGCGTGCTCGAGGCGATCGGCAAGGTTCAAGTCATCGCTTTCGACAAGACCGGCACATTGACGGAGGGCAAGCCGAAAGTGACCGACATCGTGCCTTTGGCGCAAAGCGGCGAAGCGGAAGTGCTGCGCATGGCCGCGGCGGCGGAAGCGGGATCATCGCATCCGCTCGCTGTTGCCATCGTTGGCGCTGCAAAAGAGCGGGCCATCGCCTTCACGGCCGCGCGCCATTCGGAAGTGCTTCCCGGAAAAGGAGTGAGCGCCAGGATCGATGGCCGGATCGTGACCATTGGTGCGCCGGCGCGGCTCGGCGTGAGCGATGCCGCCATCCTCGATCGGGCGGCGAAGCTCGAGGCAGAAGGCAAGAGCGTCTCGGTGGTGCTCGCGCAAGGCAAGGCTTTGGGGTTAATCGCCTTGCGCGATGAGCCGCGCGCCGATGCGCTGCAAGGGCTTGCGGATGTGGCTTCCCTCGGCATCAAAACCGTGATGCTGACCGGCGACAACCGCGCCAATGCAGAAGCTATCGGCGAGGGACTCGATATCGAGGTGCATGCCGAATTGCTGCCTGAGGACAAACTTGCTCTCATCCGCAAGCTCGCGCAGAGCGAAGGCGGCGTCGCAAAAGTGGGCGACGGCATCAATGATGCCCCGGCGCTTGCCGCCGCGACGGTCGGCATCGCCATGGGCTCGGGCACGGATGTGGCGCTCGAGGCGGCGGATGCGGCAGTGCTCAACAACAGGATCGGCGATGTCGCAGCGCTCGTCCGCTTGTCGCGGCGGACCATGCGGGTGATCCGCGAGAATGTCGCGATCGCCCTCGGCCTCAAGGCGGTGTTCCTCGTCACGACCATTGCCGGCACGACCGGGTTGTGGATCGCCATCCTGGCCGACACCGGCGCCACCGTGCTGGTCACGGCCAATGCATTGCGGCTCCTGAGAATGAGAAAATAGCTCGGCGTTGGTGTAACTGCCGTCAGACAGCAAGATGCCGCCATAGAGCGTCGATGCGGGCGGCGAAGTTCTTCGGCTCCTCAGCGAAGAGATGGCCGGTCTCGTTGTCGATGCGCGAGAGGATGGCCTTGCGCCGGCGGTCGATCAGCGCGAGGGCCTTTTCCTTGTGCGCGATCCCGACAAAGGGACTTTCCGGGCGGTCGAATTCGGCGGAAAGATCGGCGAGATCATTGAGATCGCCCAGGTCCTCGCGCAGTTTCTGCAGCTCCGCGGCCCAGACCTTGAACAGCTTCGGCCAGAGCGGAGTCAGAAGCTCGACATGATGCAAATGGTGGATGACCGATTTGCGCGCCTCGTGCAGAAGCGGCATTTCTTTCTTGTCGAGCCCCTCGCGCAGCAAGCGGCGGGCCTTGGCGAAGCAGGTCCTGAGGCCGTCTACGAAGAGGGCGATGTCGCGCTTGGGGAGAGTCCAGGCCGAGATGCGGCCGCGGAGTTCTTCTAACCGCCTGGCGGTTTGCTCGATGCGGGGGGCGATTTCTTCGGGACTCACGACATCTTGCCGGAGATTGTGCGCCGCGGTCTCGATTTCGGCGAAAACGGCTTCCTCGAAATCGCCGTGTTTCTTGGCATCGGCCTTGAGCTTGGCGATGACCTCCCTCATTGCCTCGGTGCGGCGCAAGCTGGCCAGCACTTGGGCGGCATCACGCAGCGCCTGATTCTCCTGTTGAAAGCTCTGTTGGCCGAGAGCGGGCTTCATCAGGCGCAGCAGGCTGCGGGCTAGCTTGAGACGGCGCCGTGCGGGGTGGACCATTTGGCCGGCCCGGGCATGGTCAAGGTCCTGCGACAGGGCCCGCATGGTCCGCCGCATCAGTCTGCGCAACGCTTCACCTGCCGGCCGATCCGTCGAGATCTTCGGCACGTATTTCCCCTTGTTTCCCCCGCGAGCCTGTTCCCGTCGAGCGACGTTCACCCAGCCAGGAAAAGCCGACTATCCCCTATTTTGGGCTGCCATTCCGCCGCCAAGTCAAGCAACCTTGACGTTGAAACGCGCCCCGGGCACCCTGTCGGGCTTCATTGTCACAATCAATATTTCCGCTGAAATTTCTTGGGAATGGGGGTTCACAAAGGGAGTTTCGGTTGCTACATAAGCCCCGCGTTGGCGCATCCCCTGGGTCGTCAGTAGCATGTTTTGACGCGGGATGGAGCAGCCCGGTAGCTCGTCAGGCTCATAACCTGAAGGTCACAGGTTCAAATCCTGTTCCCGCAACCACTGAGAGTTGACTCCCTGGCACCTGCGTGCCGGGGAGTTTGCCTTTGGATAGGGGAGTTGTAGCGTTCTCGCTCACCGCCAAGATGGCAGCCAATTCCCCATGGAGAACGGCGCTGTAGCCTTCCGGCCCCGAGCTGGGAGCGACGGTAACCTTTTCGATCATGGAGTTGCAACCCGGCGGGGATGAAGCCCGAGCATGGCCCTCTCCGCACGCCGCATCTACCAATACGAAGCGTCCTGAATGCGGACACCCCACGCCTGCTCCAACTGGTGCACGACTTCGTCACTTAACCGTAGGCCATTGATGACGACCTTACGCACCTGGGGGGTTCGCTTTCGGCTCAGGGTTCGGGAGAGGCATGGCACACCTCCATGGCTGCCGATCGTGCTTAGATTAGCATGGAAAATCCAAAACTTCGAGGGGCTGGCGCTCGGCGGTTGCGGCGATCCCATACCACGCGATCTGCCGAAAGAAGTGACAGAAGTAGGAAAATGGGGGCACGGCTGCAGCCGCCTTCGCTTGTTCTTGCCAGCAGTAAAACTCGAAGATCAATCAGATCGGTAAGGCGGATGCCTCTTCAAAGCGCTAAAGGCGAGCTCTGATGAAGCATGGCTGGTCCCCCTTTAGGACGCGCGGGCTCCGTTGGCGCCACAACTGGAAAAGCACGTAGTCGACTAATGGGGACTACACGACCAAGTCCGAGGGCCCGTTGATCGAGCGGAAAGCGCCCTTGTGACCGTCGAGGCCTTCCGACTTGCGGGACTTGGCGAAGGGATCGTGCTTCGACAGATGCGCGACATCCAGCCGCGCCAGCTGGCCAATCTGATCGACCTCGACCTGATAAGTTTTGTATGCCCCGTAGACAAACTCGCCAGTCAAGCCCTTGATCATATCTCCCTGGCACAGAAGGTATCCGGTCACCGATAGTTTTCCGGTTTCATCGTTGATCACGGCGACGATCTTCCAGAAGGATTTTGGCAGCTTGACCAGGCCCTTGTAGTCGCGGTCCTGGTCGCCGAACACGGGTCCAGTGAAGACGCTCACCTTGAGCCCGCGGGTGCGCGCGTTGGCGAGCACGTAATCCTCAAGGCCCACCCAATCGCGCTGGTTTAGATCCTCGTGCTGGGGAGCAGCGTTGGTGTAGTGAAACGTATCGAGATTGGCTTCCGCGGCTTCCTCGAGCGAGCCCCAGACCGGATCTTCACGGCGTACCATATGCCCGCGATCCAGCGGGTTCTTGGCGTAAGCGGCATTGTCAACCTGCAAGGACTTGTCGATGCGGCCGTCGATATACCATTTGTCGATGCGGCCCATGCGCTTGGCCTGGCTGCCGTCGATGTTAACCGCCGTCATCAGGGGGAGCTTGCGGCTCTTGCACATCCAGACGGAGAAGTGCCGATATTTCAGTTCATTCGTAGGCTTGCCTGTGTCGACATCACCGACCTCGGTCAGGTCCTTTTCCCATTGCTCGCCAGGTTTCGGCGGCTCGAGGCCATCGTTCGGTCCGAAAAAGCCCTCCGAATAGCCGTCGCGTTTCTTGAAGTGCTCCCGATCGTGACGACCGTCACCGGCCGCTTCCTGTCTGCCAGCCATTGAGGCCACAACGCTGGTGCCGGAGAGTCCGTCGCAACGCCGCGATGATCTCGGAAGCAGGCACCGCATAGTTGGCGATCTTGTAATCGCCAGCAAAATGGATGCCGACCGCTTCACCCGAGTTCGCGGTCGATGACGACAGATCCGGAATTGCCACCGAGCGTCGTCGCGTCATGAGTAAACTCGGGCAGCGAGTCGGATACGGTCGTCACATCGCCGAAGGCAAAGCGCTTGACGTCGAAAATGTCGCCGAAATAGGCCGCGACGTCCTCGGGATCGCTGCGGCTGTCATAGGCGGGATAGCCGACAACCCCGATCGGCGCGCCGACTTTCGGCTTGACGGCGCATAGTTTTATCTCATCCAGACCCCGCAACTCGTCGCCCTCGACCTCCAGCAATGCGATGTCCGCGGAGTTGCTGCCGGCCATGAACACAACCTTAATGACCGGAGCCTGCCGGTTCGCCGTTCCTTGATGCTCCTCGAGGAAGTCGACATTCGCCTCGTAGTCGCGGTAGTTGGGCAATGTCTTGAAATAATACGCCCCCCTGCCGTCGGCTCGGGCAAACTCCTCCGCGACATGGCGATTGGTCACCATGATCGCCTTGGTGTCGGTCAGTTTCCGGACGATCCACCCTGTCCCAACGAAAGGCTTCCCGGGCAGGTTGCCAAGCTCAACGCGCGCGGTGCGGGCGATCACGGGATCTATTTTGTCGGCCTTCAGGCCGTCGACGATCGCCTTTACTTTCGGAACCATGTCGGCCGGGCGAACGAAAGTCCCGCCCTGGACCAGCAGCGGCGGCCGTATGATCGCGAGCACGATTGCTTCAAGCTGGCCGCGACCAAGCGGCGTCGGCTTCTCCTGGAAGGCAGCCGAACTCGAACATCGGCCGCGAGCCCTTGCGCGGCAAAGCCTTCGCCAGGACCGATTCCAGCTCTCTCCGCGCCGATCGCTTCGGGCGACAGGCGCCTCAACGCCGAGTTTTTCCCGAACCTCGTCGAGGAGCTTGGGATCGAGCCGTTCGATCGAGCGAAGCGATGCACTTTCGTAGCCGGAATTGCGAGCGGGCCCCATGATCTTCCCTTTCCTACCGGGTCGGTGTGGCCAGCGCTTTCCTTGCTGCGGCCATGGCGCGCCTGATGGTCGCCGATCCAGAGTCCTTCATTGGCGTCGTAGACCTCACGCTTGCCGTTGAGCATAGGCATCAGGCGTCCGCCGGCATGATGCACGCCGATAACGCCCCAGCTCTGGTCGAAGACCGGGCTGCCGGAGCTGCCATATTCCGTGGGAGCGCGATAGTGGACGCGGCAGGGCGAGTGACTATTGGCGTTGGCGACGATCGCGAGCTCGTAGTCGAGCAGCAGATTGTCCTCGAACGAGAAACTGATCTCACGACCGCCGGGATGACCGATGATGTAGACGCGCGGAGTGCGGGTTGCAGCCGCGGCAAGCCGCTCGCGATACGCAACGGTTGAACGGCGGCGGGAAGCTGCGCATCGAGACGCAGCACACTGACATCATGCTGATCGGGCGGCGATTGCCACACGATCGCCGACACGCTGTAGCGCCTGGTTACTTGCTGCCTGCCCAGTATTTCGAATGTGACGGTCGCTTCGTCCGGGCTCGCCGCCTTCTCGAGCGGCGGATCGCTGACCACATGGGCGTTCGTAACGACCAGCAGCTCGTCGTCCAGATCCGGCGCCAGATCGCGGCCGCGGACCACGAAGCCAGTACCATGCGGCTTCCCGTTCTTGTGGATCATGGCGACGGATTGCGCCATCTCGAACCCTTCCTGAAGCCAACTGTATGAGTGAGCGCCGATCTCGCCCAGAACGCTCTCATGTTGCTTCTGCGTGACCTCTGCCAAGCCGCCCAGCACCTCGGCGGAGACGGAGAAGCTGCCGCCCGGGAGCTCACCGAGCTTGCCGATGAGGGGCGCCAGGATCAGGCGGCCCCAATCGTGTTCACCGGCGCGCCAGAGCTGGTTCAGCTGGCGCACCGTTCCGGCGAGGGCGAAGGCGCTGTTCTCACCCTGGCCATAGCGGCCATACCATTCGAGCGCTTCGCTATGCCGGCCCAGACCGACCAACGCTTCGCCCGCGGTGGCATAGTCCCAAGACGTCCGCTCTGCCTCCGGCATCGCCTCGATCAGGGCGAATATCTCGCCAGCGGCTGCCCTGGCTCCTTTCAAGTCGTTGGCAGACAGGAAGATTCCGCCGTCCCAAGCGGCCATGGCGACGTGATTGACGCCCTGATAGGTGAGATTGCGATCCTTCACCCATGCATCGCGGTAATGGTTGAACGATGCACGTGTGGCTTCCCTCGCCACGTCGTTCTCGAATTCCACGCGCTCGAACGGCACGATCCTTCCAGGCGCGTCCCAGAGCGCCCTTGGCCTCGGCCCATTCGGCAAATGGAGTTTCCGGGTCGGCGACCAAGGTGTCGAGAATACGGATAGCGGGAATCGTTTCGCCCCGCTCGATCAGCGCCTGCGCGAAGTGCCGGACGACTTCGGGATCGCGGCAGCCATCGTCGAGGAAAGGCTTGCGCCAGGCGCCGCATGAAGACGAAACGGCGATATTTGCGCAGCCCGGTCAGGGCGCGCCGAGCCTCGACCGGATCAATGGCACTCGGGCTCCTGGGGCAGGCGATCGATCAGCGCCGAGCAAGACGATCGCAATGCATCCAGGTTCGCGCCACTCGCGGCGTTCACGACCGCATCGACAAGGTCTTTGATCATGCCGGCGGCTCCCTTCGTTTCGTGGGCAGTTCGCATCGTGCATTGTCATGCATCTTGACGCGCCAGCCTTGCTCCGCCAACAGCATCCTCACAGGATGCATCAGATGCGCGGGTTGCAACAAGCAAACGACGCTGAGGAGTTTCAAATGGAACTTTTCTTGTTTGACCCAAGGTTACCTTCAAACCTTTCCCATCGTCAAGCGAAAGGCAGCAAGCCAGCCGAAGGGGAGCCCATCGCTCGCTCCTGCGACACGGTCTCGCCAGACGTCATCCGAGACGATCCGCATTTCCGGCATGTCACTGGCAATCCGTTCTTTTGATGGGTTGAGTTTGATACGCTTGGCGTATCGGGATTTGTCAAGAAGCGCTGACGATTGTAGAGTAGGCGTCCGAGATAGATTTCGTTCCAAAGGATGCCGCCTCTCCTGGCCCGATTACCCGTGATCGAACTTGCGTTCCAAAGTCCTCCACGGGGCGACAGTACCCTTTTCCGAGTTGGCGCGGGCGCATGGCGCCTATCACCTGATCGCGCTGTGGGCCGGCAAGGGGGTGACGGCCCCGGCGGCACCGCCGACCTCGTGCAAGGCTGCAGCCGATGGTGATAAATCGCACATTATTCACCCCAGAGATCTGCGATAATCGGAAGCATCGAGCTTGACGCTAGGCTGGCTGCGGAGTGGAATGCAGGCGACCTTCTGGCAAGCCCGCAGGAGAGGCTCAACCATGAGCGAGGTAAAGGTTTTCCTGAGTTACGTCGGCGACACGAGCGTTTTCGTCGAGGAGTTTTCCAAGCATTTCTTCACGGTCGGCGGCAATTTCCTCAGGATCGATTGGCTGGTCGAGAATGTCGATGCCGGCGAGGCGGTCTCCACCGAGATCGCCGATAGAATCAAATCGTCTGGTATTTTCATCGCATTTATCTGCAAGGACTATCCGAGCCGCATGGGGGCGAAGGAACTCGACCAGGCACTGGAGTTGCGTAAGGCCGGGCAGAATCTGATCATCGTGCCGGTCACTTTGGGACACAGCGGACGGAGCTGGTGGACGGGCGTCAAGCAAAAGGCGGGTCTTAACGACATCGCCGACCAGCCCTTCTTCAAGCCGGGAACCAATGCCTGGTCGCTGCCCGACGCGGCTGGCGTCATGGCGATCCAGCGGCTGCGCAAGTCCCTGGCCGAGAAATTTCCTGCCTAGATCACATGCCGACGATCGCTCGTGAAACAGAAAACAATGCTCCGGGGGCGGACATCTTGACGGCGCCGATGCTTGAGAGTTGTATTGGAGTTTACTCAAGGGCATAGGCCAAGGAGGAGAGTGCGCCATGAGCGCCACGCAGGTCTTCTTTAGCTATGTCGATGACACGAAGCCGTTTGTCGACGAGTTTTCCCGGCACTTCTTCAGCCATGAGCTGGATTTGCAGCAGCTCGACCGGACCATCGAGGCAGGCGAGGTCGAGCGCGACGAACTGGCCAAACGCATTGACGCAGCCGATATATTCATCGCCTTCATAGGCAATACATATGAAAAGTCCTGCGTACATGAGCTCGACCGCCGAGCGGGTTTGCGCAAGAGCGGCCAGTTTCCCAGGATCGTGCCGATCACCCTCAGTCAGGCTGGTAAGATCTGGTGGGACGATTACAAGAAGAGCAATGGCTTGGAGATCAAGGACCAGCCCTTTTTCCAGCCCGGAAGCTCGAACTGGGAGTCGCCCGACGCCCAGGTGGTGGTGAAAATCCGCAACGCGTTGCTGGAGCCCGTTGTCCCCACCAGCCCCGTCGTCAGCCTAAAGCAGGTGTTCCTGCTCGGTCATCCAAAGAGCAAGCTCTCGGACGGCGTGCGGCAGGCGGCGGACAAGCTGACGGAAGAGATGAAAGCAAGTGGCGCGGATTTGACGTCCTGGCCGGACGCTTGGTGCGATCCCGACAAGGAGGCAGCGCTCGATGCCGGCGCGTTGTTCGTACAGCCTCTGTCGGCAACAGATGCGCCGGGGCATGTGGAGCAGCCGGGGCGTACATTGAAATACCTGGCGGTTGCAGTGGCCGAGAAATCGCGGCCGGCCCTGGAAAAGGCGCGGATCATGCTGTGGCTGCCCAAAGGCGAGCAGCATGCTGAGTTCGGCAAGCGCGCCGAGATGGAAGGCGAGGCCAATCCCGCTTTCCGAACCGACGCCCCGTCAGAGCTGTCGCATGTCCTCGCCCGTCTGCTCGGGCGCGACAAGCGCGGTCCGGTCTTGACCCTCGAGAGCGTCGATGAACCCGGTAATGGCGCGGCGGAAGTCAGACGAAAGCTGCCCGAAGAAATATTCGGCTGTGTGCGGAAATATTTGCCCGAAGAGAACACTTATGTGGAGTTTCCGCCCAGCGAGTTCGAAGTGCATTTCGGCGACATTGCCGGCCAGCGGCCAATCCTCGTCGCGCATGATCTCAAGGCATCGGCCAATGTCATGATGGGCAATGGCGATCCGCGTCAGGAGATCCTCGCCAAATTCACTGATGTCCAGGGTCGGGCCGACAAGATCCTGCAGGCCAAGGGATTGCGGAAAGAGGATGTCTTCTGGGTGGCCTGCATCAGCAACGGCCGGCATGGCCTGCCGCGCAGCCCGCATCTGCCGACCTTCCATTTGCGGCGCTGGATCATCCTCGAGCTCGAATATGCCGGCGAGAGATTTGTGCCTGAGGAGCAGAGCCGCAAAAGACTGGACAGCGCATTGGGATCTTGGGCTCAGTCGGCATGAGTGATGACGTCACCAGCGCAGGTCTGGAGAGCCGCAAGCGGATCGAGCGCCTGGTCTCGCGCTGGGACGAACTGATCAAGGAGAGAAAGGACGAGAGTCCGGAGAGGACGGCGGCGGAAATAAGTGAGGATGAGCGGCGTGAGCTGCTGTGGCTCACCCCGCCCACGCCCTATCCGGGCTTGCGTAGCTTCGGGCCCGATGAATCGGCCCTGTTCTTCGCGCGCGAGACGCAGACGAACGGATTGGTGCGGCGTCTGGCCAAGAGCAACATCATGGTGGTGCTCGGCGGCTCGGGCTGCGGCAAGTCCTCGCTTGTGCGAGCGGGCCTCATTCCAAGGCTTTCGACTTCCGCCGCGGTGCCCGGGCTCACCGGGCGTTGGTATGTCGTCGAGTTTCGTCCGGGGCTCGATCCCAACAGCGCCCTTGTCGATGGTTTCCGCGATAGCATCGTGGCCCCGGTGGCGCGCTTCGCGCCGCCTGATGATCCATCTCTCGGCCGACGCGCTCTGGTCAAGGCGCTTAATCTCGATGAAGCGCTGATAGCACAGGAGTCCGAAGAACAGCTACGTGGCCAGGCAGTCTCGGCGATCCGCAAGAGGCTGTTCGGTGACGTGGGTCAGGAGGAGCTGCGCGCCGCCCCGCTCACCACCGAGGGTGTCTTCAGTCTCACCCGCGACGTGCTCGACCGCCTCGATATCGAGCTATCCCGCGGCGCACGCGCCGGTCCCCCCAATCTTCTGATCTTGATCGACCAGTTCGAGGAGGCCTTCCGGTCCGAAGTGACGCCGCAGGGTCAGGACAATCTGTGTAAGTTGATCAAGGCGACCTACAAGGAGCGTCCGCCGTCATTGTTCCTGGCGCTCACGCTCAGGAGCGAGGAGCTGCATCGCTGCGCCGAGGCGGGCCTTGCCAATATCGTCACCGAGACCGCCTATCTCCTGGGCCCGCTCGACGACGAAAATGCGCGGCGCGAGATCATTATTCGGCCGGCTCAGGCCGTGTTCGGCGACTGGATATGGGCTCATGAAGCGGCGCCGCAGAGCGACACTGCCCCCTTCGATGCCGAGGTGGTTCGCCTTTTGATGGAAGAGAGCCAGCATGCCATGGCGGGGCTCGCTCACAAGTCCGACTATCTGCCCTTGCTCCAGCACGCCCTCCAGCATTTGTGGGATGCCGCCATGACGCGCTGGAAAGACGAGCTCAAGGAGGGCAAGCCGGTCGATTTCGTCATCGGCGTCCCCGATCTCGCGCGTATCGCCGACGGTGTAGAATCGGGCTTTCTTGTCCGTTGCCTCAACAAATACGCCGACAAGGCGCGCGACGAGGCGATCGACAAGGCCGCCCGCCACTACGCCGGCCCCGATGCCCGCGCCAAAGCGGAGCGCTCGGTACGCGCCGCCTTCTCCGCCATGGCGCGCAGGGACGATCGCGGCAACTGGGCCCGCCGCTTCGTGTCTCCTGCGCGTGTCGCGGAGCTCCTCGACAATGACGCCGCAGACAAGGCGGCGGTGAAGGACGTGCTGCTGACGTTCAAGAGAAGCGGTTATCTCAACCGGACCGGCAGCGGCAAGGACAAGAAATTCGACGTTTCGCACGAGGCTCTGATCCGCAACTGGAGCACATATAGTGACTGGCTGCGCGAGATCGGCGCTCTCGGCCACAGTCTGCGTGAGGTCGCCACCAATCTCGAGAATGAAGAGGCGGACGATGCCGGCGCGAGCAGGCTGCGCTCGCTCTGGGGTTGGGCCTGGGACTGGGTTCGCGAGAGTAACGAGATTCGCGCCCGCGAGTTGATTCCCGATCGTTTTCGCGAGGATGTCGGCAAGGTGGTGGGGCCGGCCAAGAGCATCAGCGTCGGTCTTGCCGCGGCCCTTTTGGCCGACGTCGAAAGGCGGGAATTTCCGCGCCGGGAGGATGGGACTGCGACCCGGCAGACGACAGTGGCCGAAACGCGCGAGCGCGAGGCGCTGGAGCGGGAGATGCGCCGCCGCATCGGGAAAATGGCCGAACCCTGGCAAAGCGCCACCGCGGCCTCGAAGCGCTATTTGCCGCGCTGGCTGTTCCTGACCGGCATCGTCGGCATCATTACCCTCGCCTTCGGCGGGGGAGGGCTCTATTTGGCGGCGAAGAACAACGAACTAACGCGTTCGCAGAACCGGCTGTCTTTCCAGGCTGTGGCGGCGTCCGTCAATCTGGACGTGCCGCGCTGGCTGGAAGCGAGCGCTTACGATCTGGAGCGTGTTTATAACCGGATAGATGAACACCGCAGCGCGGAGGCCTGGGTGCAAGGCACATCGCCATATAACGAGATGACATTGTCGATGAGCAGTTGGGAAACAGCGGCGCGCCAATTCACCGGAGCGGTCGTCATCCGCGATCCGACGGATGCGCAAGTCGAAATCCTGAAGGCCGATTGCAGTATCAGCGGACCAGAGCTCATGCGCCCGGTGGGCGCCCTATCTTTCGGCGTCGCCTTCGACGCCAGCAAGAAATCCTGGTGGCCACGGGTTAGGACCGCTTCAAGCAAGGACGCCGCACCCACTCCGGATGCGAGGCTTTATCCGCTCGCCAGGGAAGGCGACATGATTTGCCTGAGCCGGCATATGCCTCTGGTGATGGTATGGCCGGCCGGACAGGAACAAGAGCCGCTATTCTGGATGTTGAGCCTGACCTGTCGGACATTCGTGGGCAGCAGTTGTGCCTCCTGGCTGCCCGATCCGGTTCGTCTGCGTGTCACCTATTCGGGCAAGTACGCGAATGTGCGAGCTGAGCCACCATGGCGGAAACTATGGCGGTCGAAGACGGCAGGAGGTGCCGGGGCATCATTGTGGGCTAACATGGATATCTACGATCTAAGCTCAACGGTGCCTGATTCGTCTCCGCGCATGGGCTTCGCTTTCAAGTTCGACGATAAATGGCTCATTGCCGATACAACCCCAGGAATGATAGCGCCCTATATCCTCTCCACGGCATCGAATTTGCAAAATGTATGCGCCGCCGCCATATGCGAGTTTGTCCTGCGGTCATCGAAAGTGCGCGTCGAGAAGGAGAACAACTGCTCCGACGGCAAGCGCGACAGCTGCACACTCAGCCTTTCGGTCGAGGCGGTCCCATCTGAAGGCAACGGATACCTTCCGGTCTGGAAGTGGAAACTGCCGGGCTCACCCATCGATATCGTAGTGACCAATGGAAAGTTAATGGATTTCCATACAATGGACGGGCTGTGGCGCCGGACCGTGATCGGCGTCCAGCCCTTGGGCAAGCATGTGAAAAGTCTGGCAGCTTCGACATTGGATGAGCTCAATGAGTCGCCCGCCTGTCGGACGACCAGGTGCCAGGACTGGAAACCGGTGGCGGAGTCCGCGTCGCCATCTTGGTACTGGTGAAGCGCCACGTAGTGAGGTGAGTATGAACAAGCAAGAGAAGCGCCTTCTGTGGTCGGCTGCAGCCCTTACGCTTGGACTAGCGAGTGTGCCGATGTCTTCCCATGGCAAATCGGTGGAGGAGACAAGGGCCATCGATCGGCTGCCTGAAATCCGCGCCGTGCTGCGCGGTGCCCTGAAAGAGGGCACAAAGCCGGCCAAGCCGTCAGGATTGAATAAGCTGCTCGCGCAGGACTGGCCAAACTGGACCAACTGGGGCAACGGATGATCCCTGCCTTGCGGCCGGCCGGCTTGCGCGGGCGCACCAAGCTGCTCGTTCTGCAGGGTACGCCCTTCTGCAACATAGATTGCGATTACTGCTATCTGGCGGAGCGCAGCGTGAAGGCGCGCATGCCTGTCGCGACGGTTCGCGAGTCGGTCCGCTGGATATTCGAGAATGGCTTGGGTCGGGACGATCTCACGGTCGTCTGGCATGCCGGAGAGCCGCTCACCTTGCCTCGCGCCTGGTATGAAGAGGCCTTCGCCGTGGCGGCAGAAGCCGCACCCTCATCCTGGCAGCAGCGTCATGCCTTTCAGACCAACGGCACGCTCATCGACGACGCTTGGTGCGCGCTCTTTGCCGGACATGGGCTGCGCGTCGGTGTCAGCCTCGATGGCCCCGCGGCACTGCATGATCTCCATCGCAAGAGGCGCGATGGTCGCGGCAGCCATGCTGCGACGATGCGCGGCGTCGCAGCCCTCAAGCGCAACGCGATTCCCTTTCATGTCATCTGTGTCGTCACTGAAGCAACGCTGGCGCGCCCGGACGAGCTGATCGGATTCTTCGCCGACGAAGGGATCACCGATGTCGGATTGAATATCGAGGAGATCGAGGGCATCCATACCGGCTCGACCCTGGCGGGACACGACAGTCGTGCCCGCTTCCGGGCCTTCTTCGAACGTGCCGTCGATCGCGCCGACGCGCTTGGCGTCAGCATACGTGAAGTGCGCGGTGTCCTTGGCGGGGCGGTGGTGGAGTTGCCGGACAAGGACTGGCCGGGCAACGACCAGAATATGCCTTTCGCCATCGTTACCGTGACGCGGGACGGGGCGATTTACACCTTCTCGCCGGAACTCGCGGGCGTCGCGCATCCGGAGCTCGGGGCGCTGGCGCTCGGGCATGTCGGCGGCGACAGTCTAACGGATATCGTCGATGGCCAAGTCTTTCAGGCGCAGTGGGCGGAGATATCCGAAGGAATCGCCGCCTGCGCTCGCGATTGCCCCTATTTTCCGTTGTGTCGCGGCGGCGCGCCCTCGAACAAGCTGGGCGAGCTTGGCACTTTTGCCGGCACCGAGACGATGGCTTGCCGGCTTGGCCAGCAGGAGGTCGCCGAGGTGGTGCTTGGGCGCGTCCTGAGGGAAATGGGACGTGGCGCGACGCTGGCCCAGGTTTCTTAGATCGGATGTTCACCACCTGCGCGGGCAATTGGCACTCAGCCGATCGTCGTGGCGCTTCGCTTCCTTGAGCATTTTGGGCCATAGCCCGGACAGATGGCATGAACCCATCGACGATAGTCGGATGAACGGATTGCGAGGGTGCAAACTCACGAAGGGAAAGCAGCGATGAAAGGTGCTTCGACGGTCGAGGAGCTGCGTGCCAGAGTGGAAATATCACTACGGCTGCTACGCGGTGGCTCGCCGGGCGATCTCTCGGGCATCAAGGCGGACGTCGCTCCACTACGCGATCTCCGGCAATACGATCTCATGGGCAAGCTTGCTGAAGCCATCAGCCGCAAGGATCCGGGCGACCACAAGAATCGAAAATTGTATGCACAGTATCTAGTCGAGACCGGAAACTGCGCCGCCGCGATCGACATGATGCGCGCCTCGGCGTCCGCATTGCCGCAAGGCAGCGATGATTGGGCCGAAGCCTATGGGCTGATCGGACGGGCATACAAGCAGATATTTTGCGACGCAAACGATAAGACGGGCCCCGAGGCACGCCTCGCGCTCGAGCAGGCCTTGAGTGCTTACCGCGTGCCGTGGGACCATAGCGAGAACCCTTGGCATGGTGTCAATCTCGTCGCTCTGATCCATCGTGCCACACGCTTGAAGATGCCCGTGCCCAGTGATCTCTCCGCGGGGGTGATCGCACAGACGGTGGTGAAGAAACTTGGCAAGATTGATCCGGAGCAACAGGATGAGTGGCATGCTGCGACGCTGGCAGAGGCCTATCTCGGCCTCCGTGATCTGTCAGCTGTCGAGCGCGAGATCCGCAAATACGCGGCCGGGCCGAAAGCCAAGGCATTCACGGTTGCTGCCACCTTAAGGCAATTCACCGACGTCTGGAATATTGATGAGGGAAGCAAGCAAGAGCGCTCGATCGTCGCGGCGCTGCGCGCCCGCCTCTTGGATCTCGAGGGACATGCATTGCGGGTTGATCCGCGCGAGGCGAAGGCTATACAGGAATTCGACGCCTCTCCCAAGACACTTGAGGCCGTTCTTGGCGAATTTGGAGCCGACACCTACAAGTCGATGAAGCTTGGCATGGAACGCGCACTGTCGGTGGCATCCGTCTGGCTGGTCAGGGCGGACATGAAAATACGCGTTGGCTCCAGCTTTTTGGTGCGTGCAGGCGACTTTGGCAGTTTTGGCCGCAAGGACATCGCCCCTGGCGAGGCGATCGTCGTCACCAACTGGCACGTCGTGAACGAGCTTGGTGTCCCTCCGGGAATCCGGCCGGAACAGGCAGAGGTCAGGTTTGAGGCAGCTACGCCACCGAGTTCACACAGGGTGTCCGAAATTATTTGGACCACCGGCGTCGATTTGCATGACGCGGCTTTCTTACGGCTTGCCGGCAAGGCGCCAAAGGTGAAGCCGCTGCCGCTGGCCA
The DNA here is from genome assembly GCA_963841765.1 of uncultured Alphaproteobacteria bacterium. Lineage (GTDB taxonomy): Bacteria > Pseudomonadota > Alphaproteobacteria > Rhizobiales > Aestuariivirgaceae > Taklimakanibacter. The sequence goes on along the minus strand of CAWJDZ010000034.1, from coordinate 98,917 downwards.
AGCGCTTGCCGACCCTGCATGATAAGGCGCGCGTCTTTATCATAGGTTATCCAGGCGGCCGCGACCTGGCGCTGTCTTTGCAGGATAACAAGCTGGTCGGCTATGAAGGGCCGCCAAACGGCAAGCCGCGCACTCCAGGCGTGCGCCTCGTCCACTATCGCACCCCGACCGAGAAAGGCAGCTCCGGCAGTCCGGTCTTCGATGCCGAGGGCAGTTGGGAAGTCGTGGCCCTCCATCATGCCGTGTCGGCCACTGCCGATGCCAATGAAGGCATCGCGATCGACTGCATTCAGGAGGCGATCAAGAAAAAGCCGGCCGGGCGGAAGAAATCGAAACGGTGACGATGCCTGTCACTCAATTATCTTACATCCCGCTGACTAGGGTCGAAACTGGATCGCATTGGGCGTATCATAGGGCTGCATGAGCAGCTCCATTCCAGAGCGGGATATCAAAGAAATGTTTGCCGCGGCATTGGCCGCCGGGCGCGTCGGGTCGGCACAGAAGTTCAAGCAGGTGGATGCCCGCAAAGCGAAGCCCGGAGAGGTCATCGTAACGATGATCGCCGGGATCAAAGAAACGGAAAGCAAACCAGCCCAACCCGGCGACATGGTGGTGCGCAACCGCTCGCCCGAAACCGGCAATGAAGAGATTCTGGTAGCGGCCAAGGAGTTCGCCAAACGTTATCGTGCCGCGGACGGAGGTGCGGGCACAGGAGGCTGGAGAGAATATCGCCCCATCGCACCGGAAATGAGGTTCTTCATCGTGAGTAAGGCCGAGGGCAGTTTCAGGTTCATCGCGCCGTGGGGGAGGGAAATGATTGTGGAAGTGGGCGACGCGATCGTCCAGAATCCCGAGAACCCGGACGACACCTATCGGGTGGCCGCCAAGTCGTTCATGAATACGTATGTGATCATGAAAAGTCCACAGCGCAGAGAATGAGACGGCCGCAATCGGGGCGGGGGAAGACGTCTCGCCGCATACCTCAGCTAAGCAGCGGGAAATTCAGATAGAGCACTTGAACGTCAATTGTCTGCGGTTTCCTGTTCCCGCAACCATCGTTACTACCATTCATCGGGGCATTCTGCGGTCTGCAGGATGCCCCGAATGTTTTCAGCCACATCAATCGTCATGATCTGGCCGCCAGGAAACTGACGCGTTGCGGGCAATTCGGACGTGACATCAAACCGGAATTGAGCCAGATTTGACGCGACGTCCGCGCGCTTCCCAAGCTCTGGCCCCCCAACTTGGACACCGTGGAACTGCGATGCGCTAGCTGAAGGGAGACGCCCATGCCAGTATCGGATCGATCCACTTGGGATCCAGCTTTGGATGCCGTCGTCGCGGCGCCAAAAAACCAGGGTCTTGTTTGAAAACGAGTCGCTCCGTGTTCTTGAAAGTGACACTCGAACCTGACGAGGAAGAGCCCGTTCACCACCATCGCTGGCCATCAGTGTTTGTGTTCGATCAAGTCCAGCCGCCTATCCACGACTTTGCGCCGGATGGGACCCAGCTGCCGCCCAACCGAGATGTGGTGAAAGCCGTAGAAGCGTGGGATGGCTGTGGTTGCCTCATCGTTCATATGGCGCCCCAGCCAGCAGGCCGCGGCCTTAATGCTTCGGGCCGGACCGTTCACGGCATTCGCATCGAGATGAAGAAAACGGCCTGAGAGCCTCCTTGCCTCCAAATCGGTTCAGTTGGCCAAACTGGCGGGCAACCTCAAAGCCCAATTATAATACTCAAGGTAGCCCACTGCGGCCGGCAACGCGGCCTGAAACCGCTAGCGAAAGAAGACCGAGAGCGGCTCTTCGTCAGGAGAGCGCCGGTCACCTGGGAAAGCTCCTCGTCGCGCTTATAGGGATCGCGGCGGAAATCCAGGGAGTGAGACAGGTCACATGCACGGGTATTTGCGTCTTGGCGATCAGTGCCTCGATGGCTCTCCGATCCTTGTCGACATAGGCCTTGAAGCAGGCGCGCGACGGCGAGAGGCAATCGTCAAGTGTTGCGCAACGTCCGGAAACACCGGCGCAGCTCCTCCGTAAATAGATCGGGGACTTCGAGGGATGCGAAGTGCCCGCCGCGACCGAGCTCGTTCCAGTAAAACAAACGCGGATAAACGGCGGGCGCCCAACTGCGAGCCGCCGGCAGATCGTGGGGAAAGACGCTTACCCCCACCGGCAGGTCAACTCGGCCCGGATTGTTGTGCCCATTGAGCGCCTCGCCCTGTTCCAGATAGAAGCGTGCCGATGATGCCGCGCTGTTGGCTAGCCAGTAGAGCGTAATCTCGTCGAGCATTGCATCGCGGGACAGGAAAGTTTCGGGATTACCGGTGTTGCCGGTGCCCCCATTGAAGATATCGTAGATCCACGCAGCCTGTGCGACGGGCAAGTCCGCCAGCAGGTAGCCGGCGAGCTGGGGCCGCGTCCTTTGCAGCTCAAAATAGGCCGTCCCCTTCTCACGCCATTCCCTCATCGCCTCGACCACCCGCTTTTGATCCGGGAGCAGATCTGCCGGGAGCTTGTCGGGCATCGTCTGCGCGAAATTGAGGTGAATCGCGGCGAGGCCGGGCGGTCGCTGTTGCGCCATCGCGGTGGTCACGAATGCACCCCAGTCGCCGCCTTGCGCGACGTAGCGGGTGTAGCCGAGACCTTGCATCAAGACAGCCCAGGCGCTGGCCGTGCGCGTCGCGTTCCAGCCGCGCGCAGCCGGCTTGTCGGAAAAGCCAAAACCGGGAAGCGACGAAATCACGACATCGAAAGCGTCGCTGGCGGTTCCGCCATGCGCGGTCGGGTCGGAAAGCGGTCCGATGACATCGCGAAATAGTAGGATCGTACTCGGCCACCCATGCGTCAAGATGACCGGCAGAGCGTTTGGATGGCGCGATCGCACGTGAATGAAGTGAATGCCGAGATCGTCAATCCTGGTTTTATATTGCGGCCATTGATTGAGCGTGGCCTCGCATCTGCGCCAATCATATTGCCCGCCCCAATAACTAACGAGATCTTGCAGTTTTGCCAGGGGCGGCCCTTGCTCCCATCCCACTCCGGTCTCGCTTTCCGGCCATCGCGTCCGTTCGAGCCGCCGCCGTAGATCGGCAAGAGCTTCATCAGACGCACGATAAGTGAAGGGGATGAACTCACCGTCGCCGGCCTGTGTGCGCCGGGTCGCCGAGACAAGGGCAAATGCCCCCACGCCGCCAGCGAGAAATTCGCGCCTCGTAGTTTGTCCCGCACTCACGCAAGGCTTCCGGGTTGCCATGCTGAGGTAACGGATCGATGTGAGCACGGTTCCATTGAAAACCGGCGCTTTTCCTTCCGACCTGATCGCCAGCGTGCCCGAGAAACATACGGGAAAGCTGCGCACCGGCATGCACAGCTTTCTGCTGCCCGTCACCATTCCGGAGATCACGATCTCAATGCTCTGGCATCCGCGGCTCGATGCGGATCCCACGCATCGCTGGCTGCGCGGTCTTGTTCGCGACGTCTGCACTGGGCCCGGGTCCGGAAGATTGGAGCTTGAACGGGCTCGCGGGCCGCGCTAGCGCGAGGAGACCGAGAGCGGCTCTTCGTCCAGGAGGGCGCCGGTCAGGATCTTGGAGAGTTCCTCGTCGCGATTATAGGGATCGCGGCGGAAATTCACGGCGCCATCCTTGTTCACCCAGGCCGTGAGATAGGTCACATGCACGGGTATTTGCGTCTTGAGGCTGACGATGCGTTGGCGTCCCTGGGCAATCGTGCTGTCGATGCGCTCGCGGGTCCAGCCCTCGTCGGCCAGGAGGAGGAGGGCGAGATCGAGCGGGTTCTGCACCCGCATGCAGCCATGGCTGAAGATGCGCAGGTCGCGGTCGAACAGGCTCTTCGACGGCGTATCGTGCAAATAGACATTGAAACGGTTGGGGAACATGAACTTCACCTTGCCGAGGGCGTTCTTGCCGCCTGAATCCTGGCGCAGCGAATAGGGCATGCGGGTGAACGCCGACCACTTCACGCTGTAGGGATTGATCTCGGTGCCGTTGTCATTGAAGACGCGGATATTCTCCTTGGCCAGGACCCCGGGATTGCGCTTCAGCTTCGGCAAATATTCGTTGTTGGCGATATTGGGCGGCACATTCCAATAGGGACTGAAGACGATATATTTCATCGTCTCGGAAAAGACCGGCGTGCGCGTATAGGGCTTGCCGACCACAACCTTCGCCGTGTGCACGGTTTTGCCGTCCTTGACCACCTTAAGCTCCTGATCGGCGACATTGACCAGGATGTAGTAGGGCCCGAGATCGTCATCCATCCAGCGGCGGCGTTCGAGATTGAGTTCGATCTGGCGGATGCGATCCGCCACCGGTACGGCCATCGCCTCGAAGGTCGTAGTTGCCAGGATGCCGTCATCGGTGAGGCCGTGGCGGAACTGGAACCATTTCACCGCAGCGACAAGATCGGCATCGTAGAGATCGCCGTCATGATGGGCGCCGGCGGGGAGATCGCCGACCAGCAGCAGATATTGCCGAATGAGCGGAACACGCTTGTCCTGCATGCCGGGCTTAAGGGCAGGGCCCTTGGGGATTACGGGGAAGCCGCCATCCTTGGCGATCTCGCGATAGGTGGCGAGCGCCCCCTTGAGGCGCTGATATTCGGGCGACTGCGGCTCCAGCGTCCTTGCATAGTCGGCGATGTAGTCGGCGTTCTCGGCGCCGTCGATCAAGGTGAGGGCGCCGAGCTCCTTCGAGGTGATTGCGTTCTCGCGGCTCGCCTGGTTGGGCAGCACGACGCCGCGATTAATGTCGCGGCCGAAATCGATGAAGGCGCGCGTCAGCAGGAGCTCGAGCTCGGCCAGCTCGCGCGGCGTCGTCACCGTCATCTTCTTCTCGATCTCGGCGATGTGATAATTGTTGGGATTGAGTCCCATCTTGCCGGCGTTGCGGAAGACGTCGAGAACGTCCCTGGCCTTTGACTTGGGGCCATTGTCGCGCACCCAGAGCGGCTTGTAGTCACGGTCGGCCGCGTAAAAGATATAGACCTCGACAATGCGGTCATCGCTTTGCTGGTCGCCCATCACCGGCTCGCCCGAATCGATGATCTTGTGCAATTCAGCGGCGACTTGTTCGTTGTCCGCCGCAAGGGACGGCGTCACCACACAGAGCAAGATGAACAGCGGCACATAAGCGACAAAACGGGCCAAGGACATGAGGCTTCCTCCGAAACGGCACGATCGAGGCATTCGAACCTTAGGTGGTAAGGAGCGCTCGCACCAGCCCCATTTGCGGCGGGCACGAGGAATTTAAACTCGGGGAATTGCCTAGAAAATTGAAGCACCTGCGTTCCGTGGGAAAAGGCCGGATCTGCGAAACAGAGGCCGGGACTCAGGCCTTGCCACGGCTCGCATCGGCGCTCCACGGGCCAGGACCCGCGGCCGCGATATAGAGGAAGACGAAGCAGAACATGATGGCTAATTCGCCCCTGTTGAGAATCGGGAAGAAATTCTCGGGCGCATGCGCCATGAAATAGGCGGCGGCCATCAGGCCCGAGAGGATGAAGGCAGTGAGACGGCTGAACAGGCCGACGACGAGGAGGGCACCGCCGATAAGCTCGAGAATGCCGGCAATGCCGCCGGGCGACATCGGCGACGGATTAGCCATCTCTTGAACATAGGGAAAACCCAAATATTTGGCTGATCCATGCGCGAAGAACAGCAAAGCGGTGATGATGCGCAGGACGCTCAACAGCTGCGGCGACCAGCGTGACAGAAATGTGAAATCCATGGTTCCCCTCGTACATTTGTTGACCGGGCCGTGCCTTGCCAAAACCATGCTCCGAATATCACGGCCGGTTGAAATGGCAATCCCGAAAGTTTCACTTTCGCGTCATTCCGCACCAACCGTGTCAGGATCGTGACACCAGCCGCAAAATCGTGTCGAGATTGAAGGCGAACCGCTCGGCAAGGCGGTCCTGCGCCATGAAATCGCGCTCGAACAGGATGCCGCTGGTGAAGCGGTTGGTCAGATAGTAATAGCCAATGGCCGCGATGGTTATGTTGAGCTGGACGGGATCTATCCCCGGCCGGAAGACGCCCCTGGCCACGCCGCGGTCGAGAATGGACCTGACCAGGCCGACAAAAGGAGGACCCGACGCCCTGAATTGTTCGGAATTGTGCACATGACGGGCCTTGTGAAGGTTGGCGCTGTTCACCAGGCTGATGAATTCGGGATGGGCCAGATAGTAATCCCAGGTGAAGCGCACAAGCTGTTCGAGCGCTTCCTCCGGCTCGAGCTCGGCCAAGGGAAGTGCGAGCTCGGCTGACCGGATGTGGCCATAGGCCTCTTCCAGGACCGCGCTGAACAGCTTCTCCTTGCTGCCGAAATAGTGATAGATCATGCGCTTGTTGGCCTTGGCGCGCAGCGCGATGGCGTCGACCCTGGCGCCGCCCAGGCCCTTGCGGGAAAATTCCACCATGGCCGCGGCGAGAATGTCATGTTTCGTCGCCGCGGCGTCCCGGCGCTTCCTTGGGCGGGTTGCCGCCATGCCTTCATCCTTCCCGCGAAACGCGCATGCCAGAGTAACCATATGGTTACTCAATACAAGGCCGCCGTTTGCGCGATCACAACCGGGGCACAGGTGAGGCGGACTGGCAAGCGGATCTGGCATTCGCAACGCGTCGCGGCGCGCGAAGGCAATGTCAGCGGGACAATGTTGGAAACGGACCACTGGCGCAAAGCGCTATTTCTGATAGGCTCATTAACCGGGGCAACCACTGGAGGGGAATCATGGATCTTACGGGCATCATCGTCGCGTTGATCATCGGCGCAATCGCCGGCTGGCTTGCGGGCCAGGTCGTCAAGGGCGGCGGTTTCGGCCTCATCGGCGATATCATCGTCGGCATCATCGGCGCGATCATTGCGAGCTTCCTGTTTCCGGCGCTTGGCATTGCATTGGGCGGCGGAATTATCGGCTCGATCATCTCAGCAACTATTGGCGCGATCATCCTTTTGGTCATCATCAGGCTGATCAAACGCGCCTGAGCCAGTCGACGGCCTGCGACAATCAAATCCCGGTCGTTACGGCCGGGATTTTTGTTCTGGCTCTGTGTGACGGCGAGTCAGTTCAAGCGCCGGGCCAGGTGTCGGCGACCTTGTAGCCTTGCGGCCAAGGGTCGTCGGGATCGAGCAGCAGGGTCGAATTGCCGGTGATCCAGGCACGGCCCGAAATCGCAGGGATGATCGCCTTGCGGCCCGCGATCGCCGTTTCCTCTTCAATCCGGCCATAGAATCGCGATTCAAGGATCGAGCGTCCGATGAAGGCCTCTCCCGCCTTGAGTCGTCCCTTGGCGTGCAGCACCGCCATCAAGGCCGAGCAGCCGGTACCGGTCGGCGAGCGGTCGAGCTTGCCGGGCCTGATGACGCAAGCGTTGCGGCTCGACAGCGCGCCGTCTACCTGCTCGAGCTCGCCCACCATGAAGCAAAAGGAAATGTGATTCCAGCCCGCGAGCACGGGGTGCCTGAAGCCAAGTTGCTCGTTGGCGGCATCGGAAAGCTTGCGGCCCATCGCGGCGATGTCGCGGGCCTCGTCCGGCTTCATGGCGAAGCCGAAGTCCCTGGCGCGGGCCAGCACGAAACTGTCGCCACCGAAGGCGATGTCGACAGTGATGCTGCCGATGCCGGCGACGTCGAGCCGGGCATCAAGCTGGTCGGCGAAAGCTGGCACGTTGCGCAAGGTGATGCGTTCCGCCTTGCCGTTCCGGCATTCCGCCTTCACATGGATGATGCCGGCTGGCGCTTCGAGGACGAGATCGGTCACAGGCTCGCTCATCGGCAGGATGCCGGCATCGAGCAGCACGGTCGCCACACAAATGCAGTTCGAGCCGGACATGGGCGGCGTGTCCTCGGGCTCCATGATGATAAAGCCCATTTGCGCCTTGGGATTCTTCGGGCGGCACCAGCAGATTGACATGGCGGAAGACGCCGCCGCGCGGCTCATTCAGGACGAAATTGCGCAAGTCGCCATCGGAGGCGATGAAGCGCGACTGGTCCCAGATGGTGGTGCCGGGCGGGGGCGCAACGCCGCCCACGATGACGTCGCCGACTTCACCCTCGGCATGGCAGCCGATGATCTGGATGGCCTTGCGGCTGCGCATGATTTCGCCTCTTGTTTGCCCGAATTGATAGGTTATGAGAAAGACGGAGATAGCGGAAGGACCTCATGAAATCCATCGAACGCCTGATCGAATTGATCATCCTGGCCTCGCGCTGGCTGCTCGTCGTATTTTATCTGGGCTTGGCGGCGGCGCTCGCGATCTATGCCTTTTCCTTCGGCAAGAAGCTCTTCGAATTCATCTCGGTGGTCATGGTGCTCGAGGATACCGACACGATCCTCAAGATGCTGGGTCTCATCGATGCGGCACTGGTCGCGAGCCTCGTGGTGATGGTGATCATCTCGGGTTATGAGAATTTCGTGAGCCGCTTCGACCAGGGCGAGGTCCATTGGCTGGGTAAGATCGATGCGGGCTCCCTCAAGGTGAAGGTCGCCTCGACGATCGTCGCCATCTCTTCCATCCATCTGCTGCAGGTTTTCCTCAATTCGGCGCAATTTACGCCGGTACAGATCATGTGGCTTACCATCATGCACATGGCCTTCGTGGTCTCGGCGATCTTCCTCGCTATCATCGACAGGGTGATGTCGTCGCCAAAGAAGGGAAGCCACGGCGCCGACTAGCGTGCTGAACGCGAAGTTCCTGATATCTAACAGCTGCACCGACAGGAACTTCGCGTTCAAAAGCACACTAAATTCATAAGATTTTCTAGTGTCCTTTCGAATCCGAAGTTCGCTCGGAAGATGCTGCGAGGTGATGCGAACTTCGGATTCGGGACACTAGCGCGCATCCCGGCGAAGTGGAATCGCTTCGCCGATAAGGGTTCGCGCCAAATCAATATGTTGGAGCAAATATAGATCACGATCACTTCAGATCGCTTCGATCTGAAGTGATAGACGTGATCGAAATCTTAAGTTGGCGCGTGATCGGACGGAAACCGGCCTCCGCTTTTCCTGATCGCGCGCCCCGCCAAAGCCTTCAACCCCGGATCGAGTCCGGGGCAGGCCTTTGGCGGGATTTGCTCTGGGCACGAAGCGTCCGCCTTATCGATAGAAGAGGAAAGTCAGGACGAGGAAGAGCGGCAAGAGGATGCCGCATGACCACAGCATATAGCCGAAGAAACCCGGCATCTCGACCTTGGCGCGCCGCGCCATCGAATAGACCATGAAATTTGGGGCATTTCCAATATAGGTGAGGGCGCCCATGAAGACGGCGCCAGCCGAGATCGCCGTGAGGGTCGGCGCCTGCGCGTTCATCAGTTCCTGCGCGTCGCCGCCGGCAAGCTCGAAGAAGACCAGATAGGTCGGCGCATTGTCGAGGAGAGCCGACAGCATGCCGGTCAGCCAGAAATAGACGGCATTGTTCGGATTGCCGGCCTCGTCCGTCACCAGGGCCACGATCGGCGCGAAGATGCCGTCCTCACCGGCGCTCAGCATCGCGAGCACCGGGATGATCGTAATGAAGATGGCGGCGAAGAGCTTGGCCACTTCCTTGATCGGATCCCAGGCGAAACTGTTGGCGCGCCGGTCACGCTCGGGCGTCACGGCAAGCGATACGAAGGTCACTGCGATCATCACCAGATCGCGCAGCACGTTCTCGATCTCCACTTCGGCGCCGAGCATGTGAAAAGTGCCGAGATCGGCCGCGGCGCTGAGCAGAATAGCGCCGATGATCACGCCGAGGAGAACGATGTTGAGCGCGCCCGACAATCTGAGTGGCTCATCGTCGGGCGTGGGGTCGGGCTTCGAATGGCCGTCCTTGCGGTAGATGACGGTGTCGATGATGAAAAAAAGCGCGAGCAGGACGATCGACAGAAACAAGGTCTCGGACAGCAGGTGCTCGGTGGTCCAGAAGAAATCGACGCCGCGCAGGAAGCCCAGGAACAGCGGCGGATCGCCGAGCGGCGTCAGCGAGCCGCCGATATTGGCGACGAGGAAGATGAAGAAGATGACGGTGTGCGCATTGCGTTTGCGGTCGTCATTGGCGCGCAGCAGCGGCCGGATCATCACCATGGCAGCACCCGTCGTGCCGGTGAAGCTCGCAAGCGCGGTGCCCATGGCGAGGAGGCCCGTATTGACCGCCGGCGAGCCATGCAGATTGCCCCTGAGCACGATACCGCCCGCTACCGTGAAGAGCGCCAGCAGGAGCAGGATGAAGGGAATGTATTCGAGCAGTATCGCATGGCTCAGCGTGGCAACCGTCGTTTGCGAGCCGTAAAGCACAAAGAGCGGAATGATGACCAGCGCGGCCCAGACGGCAGCGATTTTGCCCAGGTGATGCTCCCAGAATTCATGAGCGAGGAGCGGAAAGAGCGCGATCGAGAGGAGAATGCCGAAGAAGGGCAGCGCCCAGGGAAAGGCAAGCTCGGCGCCATTGAGGTCGGCTGCCGAGGCCGCATCAGGTACGAGGAGCGCGGCGAGCGCAGCGATGAGCGGAAGAGTTGGCTTGCAACCTTCGCCCCACGCAGCGGCTATCCGATTCACACATCGTTTCGACCGCGACCTTAAAGCAATCCCCTTTCCCCCTGGGGGGCAGAGGGTTAGGGTCAGGGGGAGCGGAACGAGCCGATTTTCAGATGCAAAAGTAGTTGCCGTCAGTTCCCCCTCGCCCTCCCAATGCTTCGCCTTGGGGCGCTCCCTCTCCCGCGATGGGGGCAAGGGCAACTGTGCTTCCGCCGCAAAATGTGAATATGGCAGCCGCCTAACGAAGAGAGGGGAGGGATGAAGGGCGCGCGCGGCGAGAAAAGCGAAAGGCGCCCCATCATTGTTATGCATCGATTGCCCGCCCCAAAATCAATCTGCTCTTGAAGCCCCTTACCTGTCCTCGCTCGCACGCAGAGCTTTCCGGAGAGGATTCGCTATCTCGCGGTGCATGCTCGGCCAAACCAACGCAAATCGGACTGTTCCGGTTGTCGAGACTCAGAAAGGTCCAAGCATCACTTTGGCATAGCATCCTTACGGAGCTTCTCAAACCCAATGATCGTAGGCAATCCGCCATCGTCAGGGGGCCGTGTGGAAGTGAACGCAGCTAAGACGCAGCTCCAGGCAGGCCTGCTCGAGAAATCTCCCCAGTTCGTGTCGCTGCAGCTATTTCGGCGCAACAGCGGCCGTTTCGCCCGGCGGCATGATCCGGAACATGAAGCTCGAGACTTTTTCCCCGGGCTTAAAGGGGCCAGGGACCTTGTTCTTGACCGGCGGCAGGCCTTGCAGAAATGCCACGATCGCCATCGCGTCTTCCTTGGTGAGATGCGCAAAAGCTTGCCAGGGCATGATGGGCGCGAGGGTGCGGCCGTCCGGCCTGATGCCGGATTGGATGGCGGTGCTGATCTGCTCAGGGGCCCAGCTGCCGATGCCGGTCTCCTTGTCAGGCGTTATGTTGGGGCCGACAAAGGCACCTAGACCGGGAATTTCGAAGCCCACATCCGAGCCGCTCAGAAAGCGGGCCGTGTCGGGCTTGCCGAAGAAGTAGCCGGGGGTGTGGCAGTCGTTGCAGCCAGAGATGGCAACGAGATATTCGCCGCGCGCGATCTGTGCCTTGTCGGCGGCGTAGGCCGGCCAGGCCAGAACTGATGATGTCAGGAATGCAATATGAACGGATCTCCAAAACATTGTTTTCTCCCTTGGTGTGTTCTGTCCTCCTTCATAAAGCCCGCTTGCGCGCGCCTCAACGCGAAACACGGCAGTGCGGTTCCAATTTCCGGCGCGGCGGCTTTAAGGCCGCGCGATCAGGGGTGAAGTCGGGGGCGCAATTCAGTATTATCGTGGACACCGAGGGTTCAGAGGATGCATCAGTCATGAGAATCGATCGCCGGTGTGTGTTGCAAGGATTGGCGGCCTCAGGGACATTGTGGGCGGCGCCGCCCGTCTTGGCGGCCGAATCGATAGGCGCCGTGTCCGAAACCGTGGGCGACGTCGTTGCCGAACTCGATGGTCAGCGTCGAAAGCTCAAGCAGAAGTCGTCGATCTTTCTCAATGAGACTTTGCGCACGGCGGCGCGATCACGGCTTCGCGCGCTGCTCGCCCGCAAGACGAGTTTGCGATTGGGGGCGCAGACTACCGTCCGGATCGATCGCTTCATCGTCGATCAGGGTGGTGAGCTCGTCCTCGACAGCGGTGTGCTCCTCATTGATACGCGCGACAAGTTGCTGAAGAGCCTCGAGGTCGAGAGTCCATTCGCGCTCATCGCTGTACGCGGCACGAGGTTTTTCGCCGGTCCCATCGAGGGCATATTCGGCGTGTTCGTAGCGAGGGGAGCCGTCGATGTGACGGCCGGCGGCAGGACGCTCAGGCTTGACGCTGGTGAAGGCACGGACATTCCGCGGGCTGGCGATCCACCGGGACCCGTCAAGATGTGGGGCGCGCCCAAGATCGCAAAGGCCCTGGCGCTGGTGCGGTAGGGCACGCAACTTGCATCATCGCTCCCCTTCTCCCGCTGCTGGCGCCGCACCACATTCCGGCTCGAACACTTCGACCATTTCTTCCACACCCCTGATCGGGATCTTGCCGCGACTGCGCAAAGGAACGCGGCTGGCAAGTTGAGCGGCGGTGCCTGGTCCGATGAGGATCGATGAGCCGAGGCGCTTGTTCGCCTCATCCAGACGGGATGCCAGATTGACGACGTGCCCATAGGCTGTGTAGTCGCGCCGTGATCCGCGCCCGACATCGCCGAGAACCGCCGGTCCCGTCTCGATGCCGATGCGGGTCCGTCCGAGTTGCGCCGCCATGAGATCGGGCTCCCGGCGAAGCTTCTCGGTCGCCTTGAGGATGGCACACGCGCAGGCTACGGCCTTCTCTGCGTGATCCGGCAGATCGAGCGGCGCATTGAAGAGACCATGCAGCGCGTCGCCGACGATCTTGTCCACCATGCCCCCGTGCTCCACGATGATCCCGGCGACCGTGTCGATATAGCGGTCAAGAAGGGAGATAGTCGCCTCCGCTCCGACCCGCTCCGTGAGCGCCGTGAAGCCTTCGATGTCGGTGAACAGAGCGGTGATCATTCGCTTCTCGCCGGCAACTCTGATCTCGTTTGGATTTTCGACGATGCGGCGGATGATTTCCGGCGGCAGATGGAAGGCGAACCGTCTTTCGATGGCGAGCCTCTGGTGATGGGTCCGGGCGAACTGGGTGAGGCCTGCCCCCTGGAGAGCGATCAAGGCGATGAGCGCAGGGATCAGCGGATCGGTGAGCAGCAGCAGCTTTGTGCTAAGCGTGATGGCGATTGTTCCCCACACGGCGCAGAGCGCCAGAACCACAGTCGCCGCGCGCCCGGGTGAAAGTGTGATGACCGCGAGGATCCCGATGAGCCCGAGGAGGCCTCCGGCTCCGGCCTCGATCCAGTCCATCGACTCCGCTCGAACGGGAATATGGCCGCTGAGCATCTGTTCGACAGCTTCCGCCTCGATTTCGACGGAAGGCATGAAAGGATCAGCCGGTGTCAGCCGCAGGCCGCCGGCTTCCGGTGCGCTGGCGCCCAACATCACGATTTTTCCAGTGAGCTGCTGCGGCGCGACGCCGCCTGCCAGCAGCATCTCGGCGCCCAACTTCCGCGCCTCTCGGTTCATCTTGGTCGTGAAATGAAGCCGCATCGATCCGTCAGGAGGAAGCGGCACGGAGTGATCTGCGATGCGCAGGGCCTGCGGCGGCGTGGAGGCGATCAAGGTGCTGCCGCCTTCCGCAACTCTCAGCGCTTCGACGGCGAAGCCTGCGAAAAGCGAATTCGCTCCCACGGCGAGCAGATAGACCGACCGTACCGGCCGGCCCTCGGCGGCGGGCAGCGAAATCACTCCCAGACCCTTGGCATTGGCGACGAAGGGGGCTGTTGGCTGCACGACACCAGGCATCCGGATCAAGTTGGGTACCACGACTTCGCCCTGGGTAGCGATCGGTGTCGGCGAACTTAGGGCGACATCCGAATTTGGCTCGGGATCGAGCAGCATGGCAAGCACGGTTGGTGCCCGGGCGATCGCCTGGGCGAGGTGTTCATCCGCCGCATCCGCTTGCGCCGGCTCACGTGGCGAAAGCAGGATATTTACGGCGAGTGCTGCGGGCCTGGCATCGGCGATCCTGCCGATGAGCTCGGCCAGCCGCTCGCGGGGCCAGGGCCAGAGGCCAATGGCGTCGAGCGCGTCACGGCCGATGTCGATGACAACCACGGGACTTGGTGCACTGGGACGCGGTGACAAGAGGAGCAGGCGATCGAAAACACCCTCGCGCAGGTTGCGCACCGCCTTGCCAGGATCGAGAAGCGTCACCGCGAGAGCCGCAAGGAGACAAAGGCCGCCGATCAGTGCAACAGGACGAGCGCTCGGTTTTATCGGTCTCATGCGGTTTGCCTTCACTCGCGACGTGCAAGGCGATATCGCGGGTCACGGCAGGACCATCGCGCCGGAACAAAATACATAGATCCTCACACCAGCGGGAGCTTCCCAATCTCTCGCAGGAGAGCCTCCTAGCGCGGGATGCGAAAAAGTGGATACCGGTTTTTCGCAAGAATTCGCGCTCTAAAATATTAGAATCGTTTATGAGTTTGGATTGACTCAATCCATACTCATCGTGATCTAGTGTCCCGAATCCGAAGTTCGCATCACCTCGCAGCGTCTTCCGAGCGAACTTCGGATTCGAAAGGACACTAGAAAATCCAATAATTTTAGTGTGCTTTTGAACGCGAAGTTCCTGTCGGTATAGCGGTTAGATATCAGGAACTTCGCGTTCAGCACACTAGCGCAGTCTTTCGAGGATCGAAACGTAGTTGGCTACCGCCGCGCCCCCCATGTTGAAAATGCCGGCAAGCTTGGGATCCTTGATCTGCATGCCCTCGGCCTTGCCCATGAGCTGGAGCGCCGACATCACATGCATGGAGACGCCGGTCGCACCGATCGGGTGGCCCTTCGATTTGAGGCCCCCCGATGGATTGACCGGCAGCCTGCCGTCCTTCTGCGTCCAGCCCTCGGCAATGGCGCGTCGGCCCTCGCCCTTGCGCGCAAGACCCATCGCCTCATATTCGATAAGCTCGGCAATGGTGAAGCAGTCATGCGTCTCGACGAAAGAGAGATCGGCGAGCGTGGTGCCGGCCGCCGCATGGGCCTTCTTCCAGGCGACCTCGCAGCCTTCGAAATTCACGATGTCGCGCGCCGACATCGGCATCAAGTCCTGGGCATGGGCGAGGCCGCGGAAATGGACCGCCTTGGGAAAGCGCAAGGCGGTTTCGGTATCGCACATGACGATGGCGGCGGCGCCATCGGAGACGAGCGAGCAGTCGGTGCGCCGCAACGGGCCGGCGACGATCGGATTCTTGTCCGACACCGTATTGCAGAACTCGACCGAGAGTTCCTTGCGCAATTGCGCGAAAGGATTGGCGACGCCGTTCTTGTGGTTCTTGGCGGCGATCATGGCCAAGGCTTCCGACTGGTCGCCATAGCGCTGGAAGTAGAGTTCGGCGATGCGCCCGAATATGCCGGCGAAGCCCCCCGGCGTGTCGCCTTCCTCCTTGCGGTAGGAGGCATTGAGCAGGATGTCGCCGATCTGATCGCCCGGCGCTACTGTCATCTTTTCTGCCCCCACCACCAGCACGAAGCGCGCCTTGTGGGCCTTGATCGAGGTGTCGGCAGCGTGAATGGCGGCCGTACCGGTGGCGCAGGCGTTCTCGATGCGGGTCGCCGGCTTGAAACGCAGATCCGGTGATCGGCGGCGAGCGCGAAGGCGGCGGGGAAGGACTGTTTCTCGAAGCCGCCGAAATTACCGACATAGATCGTGTCGACGTCCTTGGGCTCTATGCCGGCATCGGCGATCGCTTGCGCCGCAATGCCGGCAATAAGGCTCTCCAGCGTTTCGGCCTCGAGCTTGCCGAATTTCGAATGCGCCCAGCCGATGATGGCGGTCATGGGTCAGTTCCTTGGTCAAACATAGCTGACCCTTAACATAGTTATATCGTGCGCAGATACCACTCGAAATCGCGCGCCGTAGGTTCGGCGAAGAAACGGTCGGCCTCAACCTCCTTCAAGGTGCAGAAAGTGTCGACGAAGTTCTTGCCGAAATATTCCTTGAGAATGGAGGCGCGCCAGAAGGCGTCGATGGCGGCAAACCAGTTGCCGGGAATATATTTGGCGCGCTTCTCATAGCCGTTGCCGTTCACCGGGGAGCCGGGATCGAGCTTTTCCGAGATGCCATAGTGCATGCCGGCCAGGATGGCCGCCATTACCAGATAGGGATTGGCATCGGCCCCTGCCGGGCGGTGCTCGATATGGCAGGTCTCGGGCGCGCCCGCGGGAATGCGCAAGGATACGGTGCGGTTGTTCACACCCCAGCTCGCTGAAACCGGCGCATAGGAATTGCGGCGGAAGCGGCGGTAGGAATTGGCATTGGGCGCAAAGATCAGCATCGATTCGGCCATCGCCGCCTTGAGGCCGCCGAGCGCATTGAGGAGGAGCTTGTTTTCTGTGGGCCGAGCAGCGGCGAAGAGATTCTTCCCGGCTGCATCGGCGAGGCTGATATGGATATGCATGCCGGAGCCCGTCCATTCGGAATAGGGCTTGGCCATGAAGGTGGCGACGAGGCCGTGCTTGTCGGCCGCCGCCTTGATGAGGCGCTTCAGCATGATCGCCTCGTCGCAGGCCTTGATCACGTCGGCTGCGGTGCCGGAGCACGATCTCCATCTGGCCCGGCGCATATTCGGAAATGAGCGTCTTGGCCGGCAGGCCCTGGATCTCGGCAAAGGCATATAGATCCTGGAAGAAGGGCGCGAAATCATCGAGGTCCTGCAAGTGATAGGCCTGGTAGTGCTGGGGCCGCGCGCCGTTGGTGAGCGCCTTTGGCGCCTGCGGTGTTCCGGCGAAGGCGGCCTCGCGGTCCATGAGGAAGAACTCGACCTCGACCGCGCCGACCGGGGTCATGTTGAATTCCTTGAAGCGCTCGACGATGCTCGCCAGCGCATTGCGCGGATCGGCATAGTGCGGCTTGCCGTCGAGATCGTGGACGGACGCGATATACTGCGCCGAGGGCGTCGTCGCCCAGGGAATGGTCACCATGCTCTGGGGTGCCGGCCACAGCAGCATGTCGCGGTCGCCCTCATCGAAGACGAGCCCGGTCTCGGGCACGTCCTGTCCGGTAGCGTCGAGCACCAGGGCCGAGATCGGCAGGAAACGCCCGTCGCGCCAGGCGGGCATGACCTCGTCGCGGCGCAGGATCTTGCCGCGCTGGATGCCGACGAGATCGGTCCAGATCAGATGAAAGCTTTCGATGGCAGAGTGGGCCTCGAGGAAGGTCTGCGCTTCGGCGTGACGGCCCGGGATAATGATGGTCATGACTGGAACTCCATCCCGTCAGGCGAGCTCGGCCAGGCAATCGTCGAGGCCCTGGATCAGGGCTTCGACATGCGCCTCGCTCGTTGCGGGGCAAACAAGCATCATATTGTGGAAAGGCGTGATGACCACGCCACGGTTCAGAAGATAGTGATGGACGGCCATGTCGATCGGGCGATGGATGATGAGGCCGGCCTCGCCGCCATTGCGCGGGCGGTTCGGGCTGCACATGAACTCGACGCGCGCGCCGACACGCACGACATGCCAGGGCGCCTTATATTTGATGATGACGTCGGCGATGCCCTTCTCGAGCCATCTTGCGAGCTTGTGCAATGGAGCGAAAGCCTCCTCGGTGAAATAGGTTTCGAGCATTGTGCGCATCAGTGCGAGCTGCAGCTTGGAGCCTGAGAGCGTGGTGCCGATGCCGGAATGGCCGGGCGAGCGCTGGCTAAGATAGTCATCGATGCGCTCGGCGGCCGCTGCCGAAAAGCCGTAGACGGCAGTGGGAATGCCGCCGGCGATCGGCTTGCCGAGGACGATGGCGTCGGGCTCGAGGCCATGGGCGCGCGAATAGCCGCCCGGCCCCGATGACATGCAATGGGTCTCATCGATGATGAGGAGCGTGCCGGTGCGCCGCGTAATCTTGCGCAACGCATCATGGAAGCCGTCATCGGGCAGCACCATGCCGATATTGGTCATCACGGGCTCGGCCAGCACGCAAGCGACATCGCCCGGCGCCAACGCCCCTTCGAGCGCGGGGATGTCATTGAACTCGACCACCTTGGTCAGCTCATTGAGATCGCGCGGCTCGCCGATGAGGGCGGGGTCGGCCGCTGCCTTCCGTTTTCGAGTTCGACGAAGGTTTCGTCCACCGCGCCGTGATAGCAGCCGTTGAAGACCAGAATCTTTCTGCGGCCAGTGATGGCGCGGCACCAGCGCAGAACCGAGCGGTTGGCATCGGAGGCGGTTGCGGTCACTTGCCAAAATGGCAGGCCGAAACGCTCGGCGAGAAGGCGCCCGACGATCGGTGCATCGGGCGAGGGCAGCATGGTGGTGAAGCCGTCCTCGGCGGCTTCGCGCAGGGTCGCGGCGAGCTCGCCTGGGGCTGTGGCCGAACATGGCGCCGGTGTCGCCGAGGCAGAAATCGACATAGTGGTTGCCATCGGCATCGGTGAGGTCGACGCCTGACGCCTTGGCAATGAACAAGGGAAAGGGCGTTCCCCAATCGACCATCCAGTGCATAGGGACGCCGCGCAGCCAGTTTTTGGCAGTTTCTTCGCCTAAGGTCCGGGATTTCGGATTGCGCTGGAGAAAAAGGGCTCTTTCACGCGTCAGCATCGCCTCGACCGAGGCGTCCGTGATCCGGGAGGGCATGATGTCCTGCGGGTTGTTAACTCGGCCAACTTCCTAGCCGGGCCAGGGGGGCAGACACAACCCCCATGGATTTCTGCGTGAAAATCTGGTTTGAGACAGCCTCCGCAACTTAGGGGCATGAGGGAAGAGCCGATGAGCCGGATCGTCTATGTGAATGGAAGCTATGTGCCGGAAAATGAGGGCAAGGTCTCGATCTTCGACCGTGGCTTCCTGTTTGCCGACGGGGTCTATGAAGTGACGGCGGTGATCGGCCGCAAGCTTGTCGATTACGACCCGCATATGGAGCGCCTCGATCGCTCGCTGAACGAACTTGCCATGGCCTGGCCGTGCAGCAAGGCCGAGCTTCGCCAGATGCATGAGGAGCTCATCAAGCGCAACAAGCTCGATGAAGGCATGCATCTACATGCAGGTGACGCGCGGCGCCGCCGACCGCGACTTCAGGTTTCCCAAGGATGCAAAATCGATCGCTCATCGCCTTCACCCAGGTGCAAAAGCTTCGCGAACATCCCCATGCGGCGGCTGGCGTCAAGGTCGTCACCATTCCCGATATCCGCTGGGCAAGGCGCGACATCAAGTCAGTGATGCTGCTCGCCCCCGTACTCGGCAAGCAGCGGGCCTATGAGCAGGGCGCCTTCGAGGGCTGGATGGTCGAGGACGGAAAAATCACCGAAGGCACATCCTCCAACGCCTATATTGTCAAGGACGGCAAGGTCATCACCCGCCCCCTGTCGAACGCGATCCTCGCCGGCTGTACCCGTCGCGCGCTGTTCCGCATTGCAAAGGAGCATGGTGTTGCGATCGAGGAGCGCTTGTTCACACCCGAGGAGGCCTATCAGGCCGATGAAGCTTTCCTAACCAGCGCCTCCAGTTTCGTGCTCCCGATCGTCGAGATCGACGGCAAGCGCATTGGCGGCGGCCAGCCTGGTCCTGTGGCGCGCAAGCTCAGGGAAATTTATCTCGAGGAAGCGACGAGCTAGCTGTGAGCTTTCAATAGGTTGTCCATTCGGCCCAGTCCGAGGAAGCTGAGGTTGCTTGATCTTATTGAAGAACCGTTCGACCGGCCTGCGCGCCTGGTAAAGGAAGGGACTGAGGCAGATGGGTCTCTGCCATTGCGCTTGAAGCCTGGCTGGAGCGGCCATGGCCCCGACTTTAAGTTGACGTAAACAGCCTACCAACCGTCTTCCCGCCAAAACAAGTCGAAAAATGATCTTCGATACCTTCGACGATAATAACGCCTGTAGGCCGCGTAGCGGCTTCTATTGCGGCGTCTCCTCTGCGCTTGCGCAACGGTTCCATTCGATCGCTTTCGCTTTTGAGCCACAGGCCGGGTACTGGGAAGTACGACGACCTTGGTCCCCAGCGCCACGCGATCGAACAGTTCAACCACATCTGCATTCAGCATGCGGATGCAGCCTGAGGAGACGGCTTTGCCAATCGACTTCGGATCGCGTGTGCCGTGAATTCGAAAGAGCGTGTCGGCCTTGCCTTGGAAGAGGTAGAGGGCTCTAGCACCCAGTGGGTTGCGAGGACCGCCCGGCATGCCCCTGCGCCATCTGCGTGCCTCCCTGTCGCGGTATTGCATTTCCTTCGGCGGAAACCACATCGGCCATTTCGTCTTGCGCTCGATTGTTGCCGTGCCAGACCACCCGAATCCGTCACGCCCGACGCCAATGCCATATCGCTTGGCCTGGCTCGATTCCAACACCAGATAGAGAAAGCGATTGTCGGTATCGATGACGATTGTGCCGGGCAATTCGGCGGTCGCATAGCTGACCAATTGTGGCCAAAATTCGGGATCGATCGACTTATACTCCTCGATCGAGACTGCGAACCGCTCGGGTTCGGCGAGTGGACGTGAGGGGTGTGGAGGAGTTGAGCTATGCTGTTCGGCTGGCGCAGCTGGAGGGAGAACATATGCACCAAGCTTCCTTGTCCCGAGGCAAAACGCACAAGCTGTTCCCAGAGTCGCGAAAGTACGTCTGTCCATTGTCACAATCCTTGGAACCCATCCTAGCGTCCAGAATCCGAAGTTCGCATCACCTCGCAGCGTCTTCCGAGCGAACTTCGGATTCGAAAGGACACTAGAAAATCTAACAATTCTAGTGTGCTTGTGAACGCGAAGTTCCCGTCGGTATAGCGGTTAGATATCAGGGACTTCGCGTTCAGCACACTAGCAAATAAATGATGTTCTTCCCAATTTAAGCGTGGCTGGGAATTGCCAATCTTCCGGAAGCGGCTCCATGGCCGGCTTTGCCCTAGATTGCAGCTCCCAGGGCTGTTTTTGCCCTTATGCGACATGGCAACAATGGCCGCATTCGCCTCAGCAGCAGACAAACGTGCGTGATCTAACAATGCCCATTTAATGAGTACACGGCCTACGACTAGAGGTTGGCCGGCTCCAAGGACTTGCGTGCCGGTCCGTGCAGCACCGAGCCGTCAGCTGTGAAGATCGAGCCGTGGCAAGGGCAATCCCAGGTGTTGTCGGCATTGTTCCACGTGACTGTGCAGCCCTTGTGGGTGCAGCGGGCGGACAGGATGTAAGGCTTGCCTGAGGCGTCCTTGTGAACGGCAAATTTGTCCTCGCCCTTGACGAGGACGCCGCCCTGGCCGGGCAGGATGTCGTCGAGGCTGGCAACGATCGATTGGCTGTCGCCGTCCTGGTGAAAATCATCGGGACAGGGTCGTGCGGGATCATAAAGTTCCGTCCAGTCACTCGAGCGGCCCAGTACGGAATTCTGCGATCATCAGTCCGGCGGCGGTGCCGTTGGTGATGCCCCAGGCATTGAAGCCCGTGGCGATGTGGAATCCCTCAGCCTTGGCGGGATCAGGCGCCCCGGCATAGGGCACGCGGTCTGGTGTGTCGTAGTCCTCGTTGCACCAGCGCCATTGGGTCTCGCCCACCGGCAAATACGATCTGACCCAGCGCTCCAGTTCGGTGAACCGGCGCGCGATGTCGCCATCCTGCCCGGTGTTGAATTTGGGTCCGAGCGCGACCAGCAAAGACCCGCCCGGATCGCGGCCCATGCGCAAAGAGTGGGTGGGATCGTCGATGCCAATGAACATGCCGTCGATGAAGGATGCGTTCCTGACGCGGAAGGCCATGGCCGTATGGCTGCGCGGCTGCGTGCGGCGCGCCATGCCGAGGGGACTTTTGATCGTCATGTTGGTGGCCACGACGACATGCTCGGCGTGGACCGTGCCGTTGTCGGTGACGGCGCGCCAGCGGCTCGCCTCATCGACGAGGCGCACGCGGCTATGCTCGAAAATGTGCCCGCCGCGACGCTCGACCGCGCGCGCGAGGCCGGCCAGATAGCGCGCCGGGTTGAACTGGGCCTGATCGGGAAAGTGCAATGCGGCGAGGGTACGGAATGGCAAGGGCGCGCGGTCGAGAACTTCGGCTTTGAGCCCCAGCTTCAACGCGGCTTCGGCCTCGGCGACGATCTCCTGGCGCCTCTTGCTGTCGGTCGTATAGGTATAGGCGGCCTTGGCCCTGAGATTGCAGGTGATCTGATAGTCTCGGATCCATTGCTTGATCCGTCGTGCCCCCTCCTGATTGGCGTCCGCATAGGATTGGGCGCGGTCCAGGCCGCACATGATCGATGAGGTGCCGATAGATCAGCGCATGCTGGGTCGTGATCTTGGCTGTCGAACGGCCGGTCACCTGTCCGCCGGTGCGCAGGCCTTCGAGCACGATGACGCTGCGGCCCGCTTCGCAGAGATGAAGTGCCGTCGTCAGGCCGACAATGCCGGCACCGATGACAACCGTTTCGGCATGCAGCGATCCCGCGAGCGCGGGACGGCTGCTCGATGGAGCGCCTGCAAGCCAGCAGCTCCCGACTTTGCCGGTAAGCTGCGGCGAAGATGTCGAAATGTGGGATGTCTCCGGCACGGCAAACCTCTCATGTTCGCGTCGTCTGGGAGAACGCGCCGCATCGCCGATGGTTTCGCGGCCGGGCGGGATGTCACCTCTGGCTGGTGCGCCAGTTGGGGTTGATCCAGGGCTCCTGGTTGGAGGGGGGCAGAGGATCGCGGCCCAAGATGTGATCCGACGCCTTCTCCCCGATCAAGATCGAGGGCGCGTTGAGATTGCCATTGGTAATTCGGGGCATGATCGATGAATCGGCGACGCGCAAGGACGTCGATGCCGATGACGCGGCATTCGGGGTCGACGACCGCGAGGGGATCGGCAGCACGACCCATGCGGCAAGTGCCGCACGGGTGGTAGGCGCTCTCGCCATGATCGCGGATGAAGCCGTCGAGCTCGGCATCGCTCTTGAGGTGGGTGCCGGGCTGGATCTCGCGGCCCTTATAAGGCTTGAGCGCCTCCTGCTCGAAGATTTCGCGCGTCAGGCGCAGGCAGGCGCGGAACTCTGCCCAATCGTCAGGATGCGACATGTAGTTGAACCTGATGACCGGGCGCTTCTCTGGGCTGCGCCGATTTCGCCTTGACGAAGCCGCGCGATTTCGAGCGCATCGGTCCGACATGGACCTGGAAGGAATGGCCCTTGGCCGCGGCCTTGCCGTCATAGCGGATGGCGATCGGCAGGAAGTGATATTCGATGTCGGGATATTCGACGCCCGCGCCTGAGCGGATGAAGCCGCAGCTCTCGAAATGATTGGTGGCGCCAAGGCCCGTCTTGAACAGCAGCCATTCAAGACCGATCAGACCCTTGGAAAAGAGATTGAGGCTCGGCAGCAGCGAAATCGGCTTGCAGCGACTTCATCTGAAAATAGACTTCGAGATGGTCGTGGAGATTCTGTCCCACGCCCGGGAGCTCATGCCTCGGCTCGATGCCGATCGACTTCAGATGGGCGGGATCGCCGATCCCGGAGATCTGCAAGAGCTTCGGCGAATTGATGGCGCTTGCCGCGAGCACGACCTCGCGGCGCGCATTGGCTGTGAAGATCTTGCTGCCGCACTCGTATTCGACACCCGTGGCGCGCTTGCCCTCGAGCAGAATGCGGCGGGCGAAAGCGCGGGTCACGAGCTTGACATTCGATCGCTTGAGCGCCGGACGCAAATAGGCATTGGCGGCTGACCAGCGCCGGCCCTGCCAGATGGTACGTTCCATTGCGCCAAAGCCTTCCTGCTGGCGGCCGTTGTAGTCCTGGGTGACGGGATAGCCGGCCTCACGGCCCGCCTCGACGAAGGCCTGATAGAGCGGGTTCCTGCCACCGCCGCGCGTGACGTGAAGCGGGCCGGCGCTGCCGCGCCAGCCGTCCTCGCCGCCATGCGATGTTTCCATACGCTTGTAGTAGGGCAGCACATGGCGGAAGCCCCAGCCCTTGGCGCCCATTTCTTCCCAGGCATCGAAATCCTTCGCATGGCCCCGGACATAGACCATGCCGTTGATCGAGGACGAGCCGCCGATGACCTTGCCGCGCGGCGTCACCAGGCGCCGGCCGCCAAGCGCCGGTTCGGGCTCGGCGACGAAGCCCCAGTCATAGGCCGACATGTTCATCGGATAGGAAAGCGCCGAGGGCATCTGGATCAAAGGGCCGCATGTCGGTGCCGCCATATTCGAGCACGAGCACGCTGTGGCGCCCGTCTTGCGACAGACGATAGGCCATGGCCGATCCGGCCGAGCCCGATCCGATGATGATGAAGTCGAACGACTCCATTGTACCTCCCCTCACGCCGCGTCCCGCTTTTGCTTTTTGTCAGCGCGCGAGCCTAGTGGATGGCATGCGGCGGGGCCCTGCGCAATGCGTCACAAGGAAGACGAGTTGCGGCGTGCGCGGCTCGCGGAGCTTGCGTTTTTGCCGGGGAGCGCCGCGGTCAGGCCTTCAAGCTCGCGGATGCGCTGTTCGGTCTCAGGCCAGCGGCGGTTGACGATGTCCGCAATCAGCGCCTCTATCATGAAGAGAGTTGCGACATTGGAGTCCCAGCTCGACGGCGCATCGATGCGCAAGGGGAAGGCATGGGTCGCTAGTGCCGGCAATAGGCCACATCCATTGGTCGGTAAACAGCACGATCCTCACCTTGCGCTGATGCGCAAGTTCGGTGAATTCGGCGAGACGATGGTCATAGCGGCGGACATCGAAGGCGATGAGCACATCGCCTCGCTGCATGTTGAGGAGATATTGCGGCCATGCGGCGGGCAGTGAAGGCATCAGCGTGACTTGTGGCCGGATCATGTGCAGATGCGTATGGAAATATTCGGCGAGCGGCATGGTAATTCGGCCGCCGATAATGTGGACCGCCTGGCGCTGATCGGCGATCAGGTCGGCAATGCGGTCGAAGCTGCGATGATCGATGAGCTTGAGCGAGCCGCGCAGGTTCTCCATCACCGCATCGGCGAAGCGGTTGAGCATGTGGGCATCGGGCGCGTCCCGCGACCAGCGCTGGTGGCGTGCGATCGGATCCTGCAGTTGCGCGGCGACCTCCCCGCGCAAGGCCGCCTGGAAAGTCGGAAAGCCGGCAAAGCCGAGCTTCTTGGCCAGCCGTAGCGCGGTCGGGGTCGAGACCTTTGCGGCCTTGGCGAATTCGGTGATGCTCGACAGTCCGGCGACCGGATAGTTGGCGAGGAGCGCATTGACGAGTTTATGCTCGGCTGGCGTCAGCCTCGTCGAGGCGAGCCTCATGCGCTCGGCGACGGTCTGCGATTTCGTGGGTGCCCGCGGCGTCATGCACAGGACTTGTAACGAATTTGACAGCCTATGGGCAATCTGAAATTATCGTTCCAGAGGGACAGGGGAGTGGATCTTCATGAGCGGGCTTTTGCGCCCCGATGAAGGCGAGCCGGTTATTTTGGTCAATGAGAAGGGGCCCTCGCCGGTCGTGCTGATCTGCGAGCATGCGGGCAAGGTGCATTCCGAAGTCGTTGGGAACACTCGGACTTTCCACGGACGACCTCACGCGCCATATCGCCTGGGACATTGGCGCCGAGGCGGTTTCGCGGGGCCTGTCGCAAGCGCTCGACGCGCCGCTCCTGCTGCAGCGCTATTCGCGCCTCGTCTATGATTGCAACCGCCCGCCCGAATCACCCGATGCCATGCCGGTGGTGAGCGAGACTGACGCCCATTCCCGGCAACGAGAACTTGGCGCCTGAGGCGCGTCTTGCCGCGCATCGGCGGCATCTATCGGCCCTTCCACGATGCGGTGTCGCGCTTTCTCGATCACCGGGCGGCCCGGGGCATCGTCGTCCATCTTCGTGACCATCCACAGTTTCACGCCGGTCTATAAAGGCATCAAGCGGATCCTTGATCTCGGCGTGCTCTACGACCGTGACACGCGACTTGGCCGATAAGCTCATCGCGTCATTCGGCCGCAATGAAGGACTTCATCGTCAAGCGCAACGAGCCTTACGGCCCGCAAGACGGGGTGTGCCACACGCTCAATCTGCATGCCGAGCCCCGAGGGCTGCCCTATGCGATGCTGGAAATCCGCAATGACCTCATCGCCGAGGCTGCGGGACAACAATTATGGGCGAAACGGCTTGCCGAGGTTTTGGGAGCGCTCACCGTGCCCGAGGCGCGGCGCGCGGCCTCGTAAGAAGTGCGTAGCAACAATAGGAGGGAATTTCATGACTAGCGGAATCAGGAACAGAAAGTAGCGGCGTCAGCTACAAAAAGGCTGACGCCGGTTATTTCGAAAAACGACATCTCGAGCGCTATGCGGGGATCTGGTCGCTATGGGCGCTGGGTGTGGGAGCGGTCATCTCGGGGCATTTCTCGGGCTGGAATTTCGGCTTCGCGACCGGCGGCTGGGGCGGCCTGCTGGTGGCGGGCATCATCATCGCGCATCATGTATCTCGGCCTCGTGTTCTGCATCGCCGAAATGTCGCCGGCGCTGCCGCATACGGGCGCGGCCTATTCCTTCGGGCGCACCGCGATGGGACCGTGGGGCGGCTTCATCACCGGCCTGTGCGAAAATGTCGAATATGTCGTGACGCCGGCGGTGATCGTGACCTTCATCATCGCCTATGTGAACAGCATCTTCGGGTTCGATCCAGTCTATTCACCGATCATCGTGGATCGTCACCTATCTGATCTTTCTCGCGCTTAACATCTTCGGCGTGGCGCTGTCGTTCCGCGTCACGCTCATCGTCACGCTCCTGTCGCTGGCGGTGCTGGTCATCTTCTGGTTCAGCGCCTTCCCGAATATGGACTTCAGCCGCTGGGCGCTCAATATCGCGCCCGACGGTTCTGAGCTGCCGGAGGGCAACGGGCCGTGGTTCCCGATGGGCTTCTCCGGCATCCTCGCCACGCTGCCCTTCGCGGTGTGGCTGTTCCTCGCGATCGAGCAATTGCCGCTCGCGGCAGAAGAATCGGTCGATCCCAAGCGCGACATGCCGAAGGGCATCATCCTCGGCATGCTGACGCTTGATCGTCTCGGCCTTCATGATCGTGCTGCTCAACCCGTCGGTCATCGGCGTCGGCTCGCACAAGCTCGGTAGCTCGCTCGAGCCGCTGCTCGACGGCTTCCGGGCGATCTATGGCGATGTCGGCGTGGTCGTGCTCGGTATTATGGCGCTCACCGGCCTGATCGCGAGCTTCCACACGATCCTGTTCGCGCAAGGGACGGCAGATCTACTCGCTGTCGCGTGCGGGCTACTTCCCCTCGGGTCTGTCGGTCACCCACGAGACCTACAAGACGCCGCATGTCGCGATGATCGTCGGCTCGATCGTCGGCCTTCGGCATCATGCTGGTCATCTGGTTCTCGCTCGGCGCCGAGAAGGGCGGCGCCATGATCGGCAGCGTGCTGCTCAACATGGCGGTGTTCGGGGCGATGTTCTCCTACATCCTGCAGGCGAGTATCCTTCATCCTGCTCAGGAAGAACCAGCCCAATATGGACCGGCCCTATGTGAGCCCGCTCGGCAATGGCGGCGCGGTCGTGACGATCGTCATCGGCGTGGTGACGCTCTTCTACCAGATCAAGGACCCGAACTTCTTCAAGGGCGTGATCTGGGTGGTCGTGTGGTTCGTCGTGGCGATCATCTACTTCGCGCTGATCGGCGCCATAAGCTCATCCTCTCGCCGGAGGAAGAGTTCGCGATGGAGCATCGCAGCAAGGCTTGACGGACGATTGACGGCGGCGCGGGGCTGGCCCGCGCCGCTTTTCATTGCGCAATCCGAAGAGGTACAACATGACCACAGGCATGCTCACGCTTGCCGCAGCTCAAGAAGGAAGTTGCGGCGGGCGCGATCGATACGGTGGTCGCGGCCTTCCCCGACATGCAGGGCAGGCTCATGGGCAAGCGTTTCCATGCCCAGTATTTCGCCGACGGCGCCTATGAGGAGACGCATGGCTGCAACTATCTGCTTGCCGACGACATCGATATGGAGCCGGTGCCGGGCTACAAGGCGGCGAGCTGGGAGAAGGGCTATGGCGATTTCGTCCTCAAGCCCGATCTCGCCACCATGCGGGCGACGCCCTGGCTCGACAAGACGGCGCTCGTCATCTGCGATGTGCTCGATCACCACACCACAAGCCCGTTCCGCATTCGCCGCGCACCATCCTGAAGAAACAGCTGGAGCGGCTCGCCAAGATGAAGATGAAGGCCTATCATGGCCTCCGAGCTCGAATTCTTCCTGTTCGATGAGAGCTACGAGAGCGCCCACGCCAAGGGCTATCGCGATCTCAAGACGGCCGGCAACTATATCGAGGACTATCACATCCTGCAGACGACCAAGGAAGAGAGCGTCATGCGGGCGATCCGCAACGGCCTCGCATGGCGCCGGCATCCCGGTCGAGAATTCGAAAGGCGAATGGGGCCCGGGCCAGGAAGAGATCAATGTCAAATATGCCGAGGCGCTCGAAATGGCCGACCGGCATGTCGATCCTGAAGAATGGCTGCAAGGAGATCGCCTGGTGCGCTCGGCAAGTCCATCACCTTCATGGCGAAATGGAACTATGGGCTCGCCGGCAATTCCTCGCATATCCATCAGAGCCTGTGGTCGACGGACGGCAAGACTCGCTGTTCCACGATCCCAAGGCCGATCACGGCATGTCGGCGCTGATGAAGCACTATCTGGCGGGGCTGCTCGCCCATGCGAGCGAGATCACCTATTTCCTCGCACCCTATATCAACTCCTACAAGCGTTTCATGGCCGGAACCTTCGCGCCGACGCGGGCGATCTGGAGCTTCGACAACCGCACCGCGGGCTATCGCCTGTGCGGCGCCGACAGCAAGGCGGTGCGGGTCGAATGCCGGGTAGGCGGCGCCGATCTCAATCCCTATCTCGCCTTTGCGGCGCTGATCGCCGCGGGACTCGACGGCATCGAGAAGAAGATGGAGCTCGAGCCGGCGTTCTCGGGCGATGCCTATGATACTCAAGAAGAAGCTGCGCGAAATTCCCAAGACCCTGCGCGAGGCGACCGAGCTGCTGGACAAGTCCAAGTTCCTGCGCACTGCCTTCGGCGATGATGTCATCGATCACTATGTCCATACGGCGAAGTGGGAGCAGTTCGAATATGACCGGCGCATCACCGATTGGGAAGTGAGGCGCGGCTTCGAGCAATACTGAGGATCGGGCATGACCATTCCCAACCGCAACTTCACTTTCCCGACCGCGATCAAATTCGGCGCCGGGCGCATCAAGGAGCTTGCCGATCAGTGCAAGGCCAATGGCATCACGCGGCCGCTCTTCGTCACCGATCCGGGCCTCGCCAAGATGCCGATGGTGGGGGCGATCCTCGACGATCTCAAGATCGGCCGGGCTCAGGCGTCGCGCTGTTCTCCGATGTCCGGCCCAATCCGGTCGAGAGCAATCTCCATGACGGCGTCAAGGCCTTCAAGGCCGGCAAGCATGACGGCGTCATTGCGTTCGGCGGCGGATCGGGTCTCGATGTCGGCAAGCTCATCGCGCTGATGCACGGCCAGAAGATCTCGGTGTTCGATCTCGAAGATATCGGCGACTGGTGGACGCGGGCCGATGCCAGCGAGATCTCGCCGGTCATCGCGGTGCCGACGACGGCGGGCACCGGATCGGAAGTCGGCCGCGCCGGCGTCGTCACTCATCCCGAGACGCATGAGAAGAAGATCATCTTCCATCCCGGCATCATGCCGAAAGTGGCGATCCTCGATCCCGAGCTCACGGTCGGCCTGCCGCCCAAGCTCACGGCGGCGACCGGCATGGATGCGCTGGCGCATTGCCTCGAAGCCTATTGCGCGCCCTTCTACCATCCGCTCGCCCAAGGGCGTCGCGCTCGAAGGCATGCGGCTCGTCAAGGAAAACCTCGCCAAGGCGGTGAAGAAGGGCAGCGATCTCGACGCGCGCGGCAACATGCTGGTCGCCTCCTCCATGGGCGCCACCGCCTTCCAGCGCGGACTGGGCGCCATCCATGCGCTGTCGCATCCCTTCGGCGGCCTCTATGACGCCCATCACGGCCTCCTCAACGGCATCGTCATGCCCTATGTGCTCAAGGCGAACCGCCGGAAGATCGAGAAGGATATCGAGCGCGCCGCCGCCTATCTCGGCATCAAGGGCGGCTTCGACGGCTTCCTCAAATGGATCCTGGCGCTGCGCAAGGAGATCGGCATCCCGCACAAGCTCGCCGACATCGGCATCGACACCAAGCGGCTCGACGAGGTGGCGCGATGGCGATCAAGGATCCATCCGCCGGCGGCAATCCGATCCCGTTCAGCGAGAAGCAGTACAAGGCGCTGGCGAGGAAATGCGTGACGGGCGACCTGTGACGGAATGACGTTGTAGGCGGTCAGCGCAGCAGACGGCGCTCGAGAAAGCTCTGCATGTCGCGGCGACCGTCGACGATGCAATACACGACGACATCGCTGCCTATGACGCGATAGATAATCCTATACGGCTTGTAGTGGACTTCGCGGTAGTCGGTGATGCCGACCCGGACCAGCTCCTTTGGGATATTGCCTCGCTCGCGCATCTCTGTGAGGCGGTCGCACGCATCGTCCAGCGCTTTGAGGAGTCGATCAGCACTCACAACCGAATTGTGAATGGCGATGTAGCGATATATGTCTTCGATGTCGCGCTCGGCCGCTTCTGCAACCGAACGCGGCGAGACATTTTTCCGCCTCAGCCTTTGACGCGCTCGCGAATCCGCTTGAACGCCTCTGCTGCGGGCCGCGTCCTGCCTTTTTCGACTTCCGTGTTCGTCAGCGCCAGCACCTTGAGGAGTGCCAGGGTTTCCTGCGTTTCGTCATAGTGACCTACATCCTGAAGAACCGCTTTCGCCTTACCATGCACGGTGATGACGACAGGCGTCTCGCCGTTGGACAAGCCACGGATCATTTCTGGAGCATGTGCCTTGAGGTGGCTGATAGGCTTCACTCGTTCGGAGAATTTCATATGCGATTACCTCTTTCGACCAGAATATGGGCCAAATATGGATCGAATTGAAGTGGGGTGCTCTAATGCCCTGGCCCTTGCTCGACGATCACCTCGACGGTCACTTCGCCGGCATTGAGGAAATCGAGGACCATGTCGAAGCGATCGCCCGGTTTCAGTGACTTGTTGAGACCGATGAGGCGGAGGTGCTGACCGCCCTTGCGCATGGCCACCGGCTTTCCCGCCGGGAGCTCGATCGACTTCAGCGGCGGGTCGTCGTAGCGGTTGTTCTGGCGCAATTCGATGGTGGAGCAGATGGACGAGCGCGCCGCGACGAGTTCGTCCGCCGCGCTGCCGCGATTGGAGAAAGGCGCGAAGACCTGGGTCTCGTGCGTCTCGGAGGGCAGGCCCCAGACATGGCCGATGGCGATCTCACCCACCATGTAAGAGTGAGCCCTTGCGCTCGCGGCCACGGGCAACGCGAGTGTCGAAAGAAAAAAAGCCCGGCGGTTCAACACGGGATCACATCATCGTATTGGTGGAGAAGAGCGAGCCCCAGAAGAGGATGCCGCCCAGAGCGATGATCACCAGGCCGCCGCCCAGGCGCAAGACGAAAGCGGCATGGCCGAGCCACGTGTCATCGCGCCTGGCCAGACTCAGCGCGAGCTTCTTTGAGTAGACGGCGATGGCGGCAATGATCGAGACGGTAATGGCGGTGCCGAGCGCCATGACCAAGGTCGAGGTGATGCCCGCCCAATAGAGTCCGAGCGTATTGGCGAAGATCAGGACAAGGAGAGCGCCGGAGCAGGGCCTGATGCCGACGGCGAAAGCGAGGGAGAGCGCCTTAGTCAATGACCATTCGCCCTTGACCTGGCGGGCCTTAGGGACATGGGCGCAGGCGCAATCGGCATCATGGCGATGATGATGATCGTGGTCATGGTGGTGATGACCATGATCATGGGCATGCTGGGCCTCGGCATGGCGAAGTGGACGGAAAGCCGTCCAGACCAGATAGGCGCCCATGAGCGCGACGAGGCCGTAGCTCGCACTTTCGAGGAAGCCTGCCACGTTCCGCGCGGTGGTGCCGACGGCCGTCACGAAGACGAGCAGCGCGCTCACGATGGCAATCGCGGTGAGAGCCTGGACCACGGCGCTCATGAAGGCGATGAGGATGCCGCGGCGCAACTCGTTCTCGGTGGCGAGCAGCCAGGCCGAGATCACCGCCTTGCCATGCCCCGGCCCCGCGGCATGGAAAATGCCATAGCCGAAGCTGAGGAGCATCAGGGTGAGGGCCGCGGCGAAAGGAGATTGCGACTTCATCTGTCTTATGGACAGGGACATCGCGCCATAGAAGCTTCTCTGTTTGTCCATTACCCAGAGGACGGGCTCATGCCACAGGGACGGCGTCCGAATCGTGCCGTCGGCGTTGCGCGGCTGGACCAGAAGTTTGCGCTGATCGATCTTGGGCGTCGCCTGCCCGGTCTGGTCTTGGGCCATCAGCGGGGCTGAGAAACTCAGCGCTGCGACGCATAGCAGCAGAAAGAGGGAAAAAGTTCCCGCGATCAGCTTCATTTGGAGCACAGGACCAATGTCGGCTGCGCGAACATGCCGCCAAAATCCTCATCTTGCGGGGGCTTCCAGTCGGTGCCCTTGGTCGATAGCAACTGGCGCGTCTGATCGAGCTGCTGATCGGAGACGACCGGCTTGACCTCGAGATGGCAGCCTCGCGGCATCTCGCCCACGACGCCGACCGGGTCTTCCTCAACATAGTCCATCGCGATGAAGAATTCAGGATCATAGATCTTGTAGAGGAATTCGGCGGTGCGCGGATTGACGGGCATCGCGAGCGGCACGGTAAAATGCAGCTCGAGCTTGCCGTTGCTGTAGATCTGGCCGTATTCCGCGGGATCGTTGATAGGGACGATCTTGCCGTTGACGCGGGGCACGATGAAGTAATTGTAGTCCTTCAGCGACTTCATATTCTCCTGTGTCAGGGGCTCGAGCTCGGACTGGCTGTAGACGCCATCGCCATTGGCATCGAGACCGTCGAGCGCCATCTGCGTATAGTTGTCATCGAAGGTCCATTCGACAGCAATGCCCGATATCTCGCCCTTGTCGTTGACGACGACGTCCGAGCGCATGGCGATCCAGACATGGGGATGCGCATTGGCGGAAAGAGGCGGCAACAGGAAGGTTGCGGCCAATGCCGTTGCGCTCACGAAAACCCGCCGCATGCCTCGACCTTTTCCCATCGGTTCCTCAAGGCTTGAGCAATGATGGGGGAATACGGCGGAAAAGTGAAGTTACGCCTATTTTAGCTGGTTGAACCCTTAAGACAGGAAGTAAGGTCTGTCACGAATTTGTGCATCATTGCCGGCATAGGCAGCGGGGCCTGCGGGTTCCTTGGCTCCCAGGCCGTCGAGCACCGAAGCTTTGGCCTTGGTGCCCTCGATGACGGTCTCGACATACTTCGATTCGAATTGCGGCTCGGCAAAGACGCAAACAGAGCCCGTCTCGGCAATGCGGTCGTGGATCTCCTTGATGCGCCTGGCGCCCGGCATCACTTCCGGATTGACCGTGATGCTGCCAGCAGGGCTCATGCCGAAACGGGTCTCGAAATACTGATAGGCATCGTGAAAGACGATAAAGCGCTTGTCGCGCACCGGCTTCACCGCGGTCGCGAGTTCCTGCGACAAGGCATCGAGGTCCGCGGCAAATTTCCCGGCATTCGCCTGATATTTCGCCGCATTCTCCATGTCGATGTCGCTCAAGGCCTTGGCGAGTTCATTGGCGATCACTTTGACATTTTCGGGATCCATCCAGATATGCGGGTCACTGCCGCCATGCTCATCGTGATCCGCATGAGCCCCTTCTGCTTCGCCTTCATAATGCTCTTCTTCGCCTTTGTGATGCTCCTCACCTTCCTCGTCATGATGCGGCTCCCACAGGCCGCCGCTGCGCACGGGCAGGACTTTGAGGCCTGGCAATTCGCCGGCCTCGAACAGCTTCTTGGCGATATCGGGATTTTCCAGCGCCTTGTGAAGGAAGGCTTCGAGATTCTCGCCCACCACGATGATGAGATCGGCATTGTGCATGGCTTCGACCTGAGAAGGGGTGAGCTGTGCCGTATGCTCCGATAAAGCGGCGTCGAGCAGCAATTTAGGCTCGGCAACGCCCGCCATTACATTCGCCGCAATGGAATGAATGGGCTTGATGGTGGCCACCACCTTGGGCGAGGCAAGGCTCGGGCTGCTCAAGGCGGCAGCGAAGATAGCGGCAAGGGCAAAGCGCACGGTCGCGGGCATGGATCACTCCTTTGTGTAACATTATAACATAACAGGTTTGCGCGCGTGTCAAGTTAAAGTGAGAGAGCCTGCGGCCTTTCGTGAGTTGTGCCGAGCGCTACTAACCGCCAAGTTGCGCCCGGGCATGATAGATCGAGACTCGCGGCGTCACTCCTCGCCCTGAGGTGCCCGGCGCAGCCGGGCCTCGAAGGGTTGCAGCAATCTCGCATGAGGATATTGGGAAGGGCGAGCCGCCCTGATCGATCGTGTCTCACACAGTTTTGTGCAACGAGGTTCTTGGTGGCGGCTTCAATAGTGACGGCGATCTTCGGTGGCATGCTGAGCTTCCTCAGCCCGTGCGTCTTGCCGCTCGTGCCGCCTTATCTCTGCTTCATCACCGGCGAAGCGCTCGACGACCTGACCGGCAATGCCACCGTTTCGCGCCAGCGCACCATGCTGGCGGCGCTCGCCTTCGTGCTGGGCTTCTCGACCGTCTTCGTTCTCCTTGGTGCGACAGCATCGGTGGCGGGGCAATTCATTCGGCAGGATCCAGACTTCTTTCGATATCTCACGTGGATGGCCGGTGCCATTATCATTCTCATGGGCCTGCATTTTCTTGGCCTATTTCGTCTGCTCTTCATCAACCGCGAGAAGCGCTATCATCAGGAAACCAGACCCGCCGGTCTGATCGGCGCCTACGCGGTCGGACTTGCCTTCGCCTTTGGCTGGACACCGTGCATCGGGCCGGTGCTCGCCACCATCCTCGCAGTCGCGGCGAGCGAAGACAGCGTCGGGCGCGGCGCCTTCCTGCTGGCGATCTATTCGGCAGGGCTCGGCGTACCCTTCCTGCTCGCGGCCTTGGCGGTGGGGAGGTTCCTTGGCTTCCTCAAGCGCTTCGCCAAACATCTGAACATGGTCGAGAAGGCAATGGGCGTGCTCCTCGTCCTTGCCGGCCTCGCTTTCCTGACCGGCCTGCATCAGAACTTCGCCTATTGGCTACTCGAGACCTTCCCCGTTTTTTCGCGGATCGGCTAGCGCATGATGCGGGCCGCCTTTGACACCTGGTGTGCCGGCCGCCGTCTGCTTGGCGCCGATGACGCCATGCTCGCCGATATCGGCGTCTCACGCGGCAATATCGAGTGGCTGGTACAGCACGGACGGCAGAGATAGCTATTTGAGCTCGATCGGTTTTCCGTGCGGCGTGGCGCGCGCCGCGCGGTCCCAGGCCGCGATGCGGGCGAGACGTTCTTCCGCGCTCATCATCTGCTTTGCCTCGATGAGCTTCTCGAGCGCCGAAAGCCAGGATTCATAATAGCTCCGATCCTGATCGGCGGCGATCTCGCGGGCGAGTGCTTGCGCCCATTCCGGCCAGGTGAAGAGCCCCTTCTCATGCAGGCTCACCGCCATGGCGAAGGCCTGCGCTTCCCACGGCTCGTCGAACACCGGATCAACCGGCGGAAGCTCAGGCGGGCTCAAGATAGGACTCCCAGAGGTCGGCCGAGACGGTGTCGCGCGGATGGCGAGCTTCGCCCCAGATGTCGCGAGCCGAGAAGCGCACCGTATAGAGAGGCTGCGGCATTTCACCTTTGCCATGGGCGTTGCTGTCTGGAAACACATGCGCGCCATGCAAGTGCACGATCTCGCCGGCATGGCCGCGCAAATAGCGGGGCAAGCGCGTATGGGTCCGAGGGTGCATGTTGCGGGTCCTGACCTTGTCGCCCAGTTTGTAGCGATGCACAGCACCAGACCGGCTGGTCGGTCCGCCTTTGGCAAGGGCGGTCGCCACCTTGTGGGCCAAAAGCTTGCCCGCCACCTGCTTCGGCGCCACCGCCATTTTCCCCGAGGCGAGTTCATCGGCCGTGACGAGGCCCTGAGCCAGCATGAGCTTGCACAGGCCTGCGATCCAGATCTCGTAATAGCTCGATGAGAGATACTGCGCGGGCGGCAGGCATTCGCGTGCGTGGCGCGATCTGTCGATGTTCCATTCCCGTGTGGCGCCCATGGCCAGGTTCAATGCCAAGGCGCGCCGCTTCCCAGGGCGCATGAAAAACCGGCTCGTCCTTTTCCGGCGCCACCGGCCCGAAGCCCATCTGCCCGCCGAGATCCTGCGGGCCGTTCATGACGCGGCTCCAGGCGGCACGCGAGGGCGGTGCCGATCATCGCATCGCGCGTGACGATGTCGGCAAGCCTCTCCTCGCTCCAGCCATCGGTTCCCTCGGGCCGCATGGGCAGACGAGATAGCGGATTTCAGCGGTCGAATCCCACACCCGGACCGCAGCCTCTTTCGGCAATTCGACGGCCGAATTCGTCGAGCACGCTCGCGCGGATCGATGCACCGCGCGCGAGCGATAGGGCGGCGACTTGTACCAGACGGGCGGCAGGCCCAGCACCGGCCACGGATAACAGGAGCACAAAGTGCAGACGACCATGTTGTGCGTGTCGGGCGTGTTCTCGACGCCACCATGTGCTCGCCCTGGCGGCCGGTGTAGCCGAGGCAGGCAATGGCGGCGGTTGCATCCTTGAGCAGCCG
Source organism: uncultured Alphaproteobacteria bacterium (assembly GCA_963841765.1). GTDB lineage: Bacteria > Pseudomonadota > Alphaproteobacteria > Rhizobiales > Aestuariivirgaceae > Taklimakanibacter. The sequence goes on along the minus strand of CAWJDZ010000034.1, from coordinate 62,113 downwards.
GCCTTGTAGTGCGCATCGGTCCAGGCCTTGGCGACGACGCGGGCGCCGTTGCGCGGGCCGATCTTTGTCTCATAGGTCTCGATCGAGGGCATCGAGCGCGGCAGGATCGACATAGCCCTTCTCGATCAGAAGCGATTCCAGCGCCTTCACCCTGAGCGCGATGGGCGACAGGGCCGAACCCTCGTGCTCATCATCGTGATGGTGATCGTGGTGGTGGGCATGCGGCATTGTGTTTCTCTCCCGGGTCGCTAGCATAGAACCACTGCGTATCCCGGCGAAGTGGAAATCACTTCGCCGAGGGATTCGCGCCAAATCAATATGTTGCTCCGGGGAGCGGGGAGAGAAGCCTTTCCATGGCCAAGCTCGAAGGCATCAAGGCCTGCGTGTTCGACGCTTATGGCACGCTGTTCGATGTGCATGCGCCGGTCGCCAGGCTTGCCGCCGGAGATCGGCGAGAAGGCCGATGCGATCTCCAGACTGTGGCGGCAGAAGCAGCTCGAATATTCCTGGCTGCGGAGCCTCATGGGCGTGCATGCCGATTTCTGGCATGTTACCGGCGATGCGCTCGATTACGCGCTCGCTTTGCATGGCGTCGATGATCCGGGCCTCAAGGACGAGTTTATGGTCCTCTATCTCAAGCTCGATGCCTATCCCGACGCCAAAGCGGCGCTCACGGCGCTCAAATCGCGAAACATGCGCACCGGCATTCTGTCCAATGGCAGCCCGTCCATGCTCGATGCTGCGGTGCGCTCGGCGGGGCTCGAGAAGCTCCTTGATCAGGTGCTCTCGGTCGAGGATGTCGGCATCTACAAGCCGAGCCGGCGCGTCTATCGGCTCGCGATGCAGAAACTCGTCATCCATGACGCGCCGTCCATCTGCTTCGTCTCGGCCAATACATGGGACGCGCAAGCAGCGGCGCAATTCGGCTTCCAGGTGGTGCGCATCGACCGCTTCGGTCTGCCCGACGACAAGATACCGGGCAAGGCCAGCGCTCTGATCAAATCGCTCGCCGAATTGCCGGGATTGCTGTAGATCATTGCAATTCATGGACCCAGAACGCATTACGCAAAGGCTGGGGACATCAATATCGCCTATCAGGTGACTGGTGATGGGCCGATCGATCTGGTGTTCGTGTCGGGGTGGATCAGCAACATAGAATATGACTGGGAGTATCCACCCCTGGCGCGACTTATCGAGCGCTTAAGTCGATTTACGCGTTTCATACGCTTCGACAAACGAGGCACGGGGATTTCGGATCGGGAAGTTGGATATCCTACGCTGGAGCACGCATGGCAGATGTGCACGCGGTCATGAATGCCGTGGGCTCGAAACGCGCCGTGCTGTTCGGCTCCTCTGAGGGCGGCAATATGTGCATCCTCTTCGCCGCTACATATCCAGATCGAGCCGCGGGCTTGGTACTGCACGGATGCCAGGCTCGAGATGAATGGGCGCCCGACTATCCCTGGGCGCCGAGGAAGGAGGACACTGAAAAAAGCTCCAGAAATTGAAAGAGAGTGGGGCCAGCCATCGACCTTACGGATGGGGCTCCGAGCCTCGCAAACGATCAGCTGGCTCAGAATGGTCCTCGGCCTATTGGGGGTACGCCGCGAGCCCAAGTCTGCCCTGGCGATGCGGAAGCTCGGTACCGAGGCGGTTGTGCGGGACATCCTATCGAGCATACGGGTTTCCACCCTTGTCTTGCACAAAGAGCACGACAGATGGGTAAAGCAGGAATAAGGCCGTTATCGCGCCTCGAGCATACCCCAAGCCAAATTCGTCTTGTTGCTCGGGACGGACCATATCATTTGGGGTGACGGTCAGGATGGCTGGTCGAAGAAATCGAGGAATTCGTGACGGGGGTTCGCCCGCCAGTCCTATGAGCGGGCGCTTCTCACTTGCTGTTTACCGACATTGTCGGATCGACGCGGCTTGCCGCCGGGACGGGCGACCGGCAATGGAAGGAGCTGCTCCAGAAGATCACGACATGGCGCGTACTGAGTTTCACAGGCAGGGCGGAACAGGGGCGAAGTCGACCGGCGATGGCTTTCTCGTCTCGTTTCCCGGTCCGACACCCGCAATCGACTGTGCGACCGCAAGACTTGATCGGGCGGCCGATGTTGGCATGCCGATTGGCGCCGGCATTCAGACTGGAGATGCAATGTGCGTGCAGGCTATATCAGTGGTCCTGCCGTGCACCCCGCGTCGTGGTTCTCACCCACGCCGGAGAGGGAGATGTTCTCGTTTCAAGAACATGAAAGACTTGCTCGTCGGCTCGGAATTCAAATTTGACGATAGAGGTGAGACCGCGCTCAGAGAATTCCTGGTCTCTGGCAGATTTACGCCGGCAATCGATGAGTAAAGGCTCAGCTCGCGCGGGCGAGCTTATCGTTCACGCGGCGCGCCGCATGGAGCCGCACCGCATCGCCAAATGCCTTGAACAACTTGACCGAGTTGGGATTGTTGGCGGCCTTGTATTCGGGATGCCACTGGGTACCGAGGGCGAAGGCCTTGGCGCCCTTGACCGACACCGCCTCGATGATGCCGTCGGGAGCGCGTGCCTCGACAACAAGTCCGGGCGCGATCTTCTCCACCGCCTGGCGGTGCAGGCTGTTCACCATGGTCTCCCGCTTGCCGAGAATGCTTTCAAGCTGACCGCCCGGCGTAATCGAGATGGCGTGGACCGGACCATAATTGACATCCATTTCCTCGACCTTGCGCGAGCGGTGATCAAGGCGGCCCTCGCTGCGCTGGACCTCGGTCGCGAGTGTGCCGCCCAGCACGACATTCAGCTCCTGGAAGCCGCGGCAGATGCACAAAAGCGGCATGCCGCGGTCGAGCACGGCACGGATCAGCTTCAAGGTGAGTTGATCGCGATGATGGTCATAGGGCTCATGATCGAGGGTCGGCGCCCCGCCATAGTGCGGGGGATGCACATTGGAAACCGCCCCTGTCATCAGGATGCCGTCGAAATGGTCGAGCAGGGACGAGAGATCCATGGCCTCGGCGATGGCCGGGATCATCACCGGCAGGCATTGCGCGACGTCCGAGACGGCGCGGACGTATTTGTCGCCGAGTGAATGGAACAGCAGGTGGTTGTTTTCATAGGTGTCGGACGGGAGGCCGACGAGGGGATGTCTGATCATGGTGGGAGAGTGATACCCTAGAATGGGCGGCAAATCCATGGCACCTTGATTTAATGGGGAATTCCAAGCCTTAAGAGAGTGCCGCATGCGCCATCCTCGCTTCCTCCGCCGGTTCTCATCCCGGCACGCTTCGCCACCTTGCCCATTCACTCCGCACAGGCGTTAATCCATGGATTTCACCTTATCTCCCGAGCTCGAGAAGCTCCGCCTCAAGACCCGCGATTTCATCGCAAGCGAAGTCCTGCCGCTCGAGACCCGGCCCGAGATCTATGACGAGTTCGAGAATATTAGCCTCGACCGGCTGGACGAGCTTCGGGCGAAGGCAAAGGCCGCCGGCCTCTGGGCGCCGCAGATGCCAAAGGAACGCGGCGGGCTCGGCCTTTCCGTCGTCGGCTGGGCAGTGATCTATGAGGAAGCCAACCGCTCGATCTTCGGTCCCGCTGCGCTCAATTGCGCGGCACCCGATGACGGCAACATGACCGTCCTCAACAAGGTGCTCTCAGAGGCTGAGAAGGACAAATGGCTGCAGCCGATCATCGACGGCAAACTCCGCTCGTCATTCGTCATGACGGAGCCGGCGCCCGGCTCAGGCTCCGATCCCGGCGGGATGATGCTGACCAAGGCAGAGAAGAAGGGCGACCGCTATGTGATCCGGGGGCGCAAATGGTTCATCTCAGGCGCCGCGCTCGCTCGCCATTTCATCCTCATCGCGCGCACCTCCGATGACCCGCGGCGCGGGCTATCAGCCTTCCTCTATCATGGCGATGATCCGGGCTGGCGCATCGTGCGGCGCATCGACATCATGGGACCGCAAGAGCATGGCGGTGTGTGCGAGCTCGACTTCGACGGACTCGAAATTCCGCGTCGAGCAGCGCTTGCTCGAAGAAGGCGATGGACTTGCAAATTGACGCAATTGCGCCTCGGCCCGGCACGCCTCACTCATTGCATGCGCTGGCTCGGCCTCGCCAAAAGATGCCTCGAGATCGCGCAAGCCCATGTCGGCGAGCGCAGGGCTTTCGGCGCAAAGCTTGCAGACCGCGAATCCGTGCAGATGATGCTGGGCGATGTGGCCAAGGACATCGAGGTTGGCCGTCTACTCACCATGAACGCCGCCTGGCGCCTCGACCAGGGCGACAAGGCGCAAAGTGCGGTCTCCATGGCCAAGATCCATGTCGCCGATACGCTGCACAAGGCCGCCGATGCCGCCATCCAGCTTCTGGGTGCCAAGGGCTATTCAAAGGACACGGTGCTCGATTGGATCTATCGCTATGCCCGGGCTGCGCGCCTGATCGATGGCGCCTCCGAGGTGCATCGCATGCTGATCGCGCGCGGCTTGGCGAAGGACGGCATCGATTTCTGGAAATGGGGTTAGTTAGAGCGCGATGCGAAAAAGTGGGCATCGGTTTTTCGCAAGAATCGCGCTCTAAAATATTGAAATCGATCACGTTCATGAGTTTGGATCGGCTCAATCCAGACCCATCGTGATCTAGGGATCAATGCTCAAAGGATGATCTGCTGGCCGGCAAGCGCGTCCTGATGACGGCGCGGCACCGGGTCGGACCGGCCGAGCCGCATGCCGAGGTGGCCGCTACCCAACTCGTCATGGCCGCCCCTGAGGTCCCCTGAGGCGGCCATCCAGCCCTTCCGTGCAGCCGCTGTCTGGCGTCGAGGCTGGATGGCCGGGTCGAAGCCAGGTCAAGCCCGGCCATGACGAGCAGGGAAGAGGTGAGCGCATCGGGTAGGCCTAAACTCATCATGCGCTAGCTAATTAAGGCGAGAGGCACATAGTCGATCTCGAGGAATTTCTCCACCTCAGGCACCCATCGGTCGCGCACGAACGCCACATGGTCGGGATGATCATTGTAGCCCGAATAGGCCTGCTGGTCCGTGAACTCCATCGAGAAGCCGAAATGATAGTCGTTCTTTAGGCTGACCTGGCGAAGCTGCTCGAAGGCCCTGACGCCTGGTATCTTGGCCAGCATCATCGCATCGGAGAGAAATTTCTTCTCGAGCTCCGATCCTTTCGGGTACTTCAGCCGAAAGACGACGGTGTGGCGGATCATGATGTTTCCTTGCTTGCCGACGTCAGGTGCGGCACGTCAATATCAAGCGAGTCCAACGGCCAGTCCATAGACAAGGCCGGCGATTGAGCAACCGGCCAATACCGGCAGCATGCCGATCCTGAGCCAGAACACCGCGACGGCTGCCGCCAGAGTGAGGACCAGCGATGGCAGATTGACCGTGCTCAACACCGGCACATCGATCAGCATGCCAAGTGTCTCAACCTGATAGACCTCGCCGAACAGGACATGCATTGCGAACCACACGGCCAGGTTCAGGATGACGCCGACGACAGCAGCAGTGATCGCCGACAAGGCGGCGGACAGCGCCTTGTTGTTGCGCAGCGTCTCCATGAAAGGGGCGCCGAGGAAGATCCAGAGAAAGCAGGGAACGAAGGTCACCCAGGTGGTCAACAGGCCGCCGAGGGTGCCGGCGAGCAATGGATGGAGCGCGACCGGCGCCCGGTAGGCGCCCATGAAGCCCACGAATTGCGTGACCATGATCAATGGGCCGGGCGTGGTCTCGGCCATGCCGAGGCCATCCAGCATTTCGCCGGGCTTCAGCCAATGATAGTGCTCGACGGCTTCTTGGGCGACATAGGCGAGCACCGCATAGGCGCCGCCGAAGGTGACCATCGCCATCTTGGAAAAGAAGATCGAGATGTCGGTGAAAACGTTGCCCGGTCCCAAGCCAGCGAAGAGCGCCCCGATCGGCGCGAGCCACAGGAACAAGGCGATGGCGGCGACCTTGAGCGACCAGCTGATGGGCGGCCGCGCATGGGCGGGCACTTCCTCACCGAGCACGGAGTTGATGTCGGCGACCTGCTTTCCGCTCATCTTGCCGTGGCCGCCGCCGCCCTGGAAAGCGGTCCAGCCGAGACGCCCGCCGACATATCCGATCACGCCTGCCGCCAGGATGACGAGCGGAAACGGTGCCTTGAAGAACGCCAGAGCCAGGAAGGCTGCCGCGGCGAGACCAACCAGGACATTGTTTCTGAGCGCCCGCCGGCCGATGCGAAGCACCGCTTCGACCACGATGGCGAGGACCGCCGTCTTCAGGCCGAAAAACAGCGCCTGGACCGCCCCAACATTGCCGAACAGCGCATAGACCCAGCTCAGCACCATGATGGCGATGGCGCCGGGAAGCACGAACAGGATCCCGGCCACCAGGCCACCTTTCGTCTTGTGCATGAGCCAGCCGATATAGATCGCGAGCTGCTGCGCCTCCGGGCCCGGCAGCAGCGTGCAATAGTTCAAGGCATGCAGGAAACGCGTCTCGCCGATCCAGCGTTTCTCCTCGACGATGATCCGGTGCATCATCGCGATCTGCCCGGCGGGGCCGCCGAAGCTCAAGGCGGCGATGCGCGTCCACACGCGCAGCGCTTCCGAAAAAGTGACGCCGTGAGCCTGCGCATCGCTGCCGATCTTGCTGGCGGCCTCGCCCGGTCCTGCCCTTCGCGCCCTTACGGCTTCGGCTTGTTGGTCGGCCAATTATGCGTCTCCTCGGTCGCGTCGCGGCACCAGCGGTAGAAAGCGTCATAGAGCTGCATGCCGGCTTCGAGCTGCTGCAGATCGTCGGCATACATGCGCGACAGGCCGAGCGAGGCGGCGAGAAGCCCCGCCGCCTCCGGCGCCAGATCGAGCCGCGCAGTATCGGCGCCGCGGACGATCGTCGCCAGTCGCTGCAGCGGCTCGGTCGCCAGGCCGAACTCCTCGATCATCGTGTCGAAGGTGCATTTCTCGCCGCGGTGGCTCCAGAAGGCGTCCTCGATGTCGAAGGGCGTCGCGCCGAAGCGTTCACCTACCATGACGACTTCGCTCGGCGCCACGTAGAGGAAGACGGCGTCGGGATCGACGAAGCGGCGGATGAGCCAGGGGCAGGCGATGCGGTCGACCTTGGGGCGCGAGCGCGTCACCCACACGGTGCGGCCCTTACCGTCACGGCGACGGCAATTTGGCATCGGGCACCAGAGGCAGGCCTGCCTTCGTCCACGCCTCGAAGCCGTCTTCGAGCACGCTTGCCTCCTTGCCAAGATGCCTTAGCCAGGCGGCCGTTCCATGGCTGAGCTTGAGGCCACTTTGGCAGATCACGATGGCGGATGTGCCGCCAAGCTCGCTGCCCCAGCTCTCGGCCAAGGGGTGCGGACGCCAGACCGAACCTGGAATGAGGCGCGGATCGGCGGCGAAATCCTCATCGGTGCGGACATCGATGAGATGCGGGCATTTGGGCAGGCCCACGAGACGGGCCAATTTATCGACAGAAACAGTGTTGGGTGATGGCATGAGGCGTCCTCCGCAGAAGTTAAGCAGGACGCGATGCTTCGGCATGTCGCCTTGTGGGGTGATCGCTTCGCCCCATTGGCAGATTAGGCCCGTTATCCGGGTTCAAGTCAACTGGGTGGCGGTTCAGAAATTCGGATTTGGCGCACTGTTGCGCAAGTCCGTTTCGTGGCGCTGCGCCGGGGCGATAGCAGATTGCCCATGTTGCGGTTGCTTCCCGGGCGGTATTTCTTTTTCGCCTCGAGATACGCTACCTTATTTACCGCAGGGCTCACGAGTGATAAACTCCGCGCATGGACCAGCCAGTTTCGCTCGACGACAAATATGATCTGACGAAGGACCGGGTTTTCGTCATCGGGACCGCAGGTCATGGTGCGGGCGACGCTCGCCCAGAAGGCCCTCGACCGCGAGGCAGGCCTCAATACCGCAGGCTATGTCACCGGCTATCGCGGCTCGCCGGTTGGCGGCGTCGACCAGGCTTTCGAGCGGGCCACAAGCTGCTCGAGCCCGAGGCCATCAAGTTCCATCCCGGCCTCAATGAGGACCTTGCCGCGACCGCGGTCTGGGGCAGCCAGCAGGCAGAAATGTGGGGCGAGGGCGCCTATGACGGCGTCTTCGGCATCTGGTACGGCAAGGGTCCGGGCGTCGATAGGAGCGGCGACGTGCTGCGCCACGCCAATGCGGCCGGCACCTCGAAGCATGGCGGCGTGCTGGTCATGGCAGGCGACGACCATGGCGCCGAGTTCATCGACCGTGCCGCATCAGAGCGAGATTCGCGCTGCTCGATGCGATGATCCCCATTCTCAATCCGGCCGGTTTGCAGGAGCTTTATCGACTATTCGGATCTATGGCTGGGCGCTGTCGCGCTTCGCCGGCACGCTGGGTCGGCGTCAAATGCGTGCATGACACGGTCGAATCGACCGGCGTCATCGAGGCGGGCCTCGATCGCATCCGCCCGAAGGTGCCGAACGATCTTCAAGATGCCGCCGGGCGGGCTCAACATCCGGCCGAATGACGACCGGCTCGACCAGGAAAAGCGGCTCCACAATTTCAAGCGCCAGGCCGCTGTCGCCTTCGCGCAGGCGAATGGCCTCAACCAGATCGTGTTCCGCGGCGGCCCTCACCCCAAGATCGGCATTGCCAGCGTCGGCAAGAGCTATCTCGATATCCGCCAGGCGCTGGAAGAGCTCGGGATCGATGAGGCGATGGCGGCGAAGATCGGCCTGCGGCTCCTTAAGATCGGCATCATCTGGCCGCTCGATCCCGCCATCATGCATGAATTCGCGAGCGGTCTCGATCTCATCATCTGCGTGGAAGAAAAGCGCGACCTGCTCGAGACGCATGTGCGCGAATTGCTGTTCAACGATCGCAAGCACGCCATCATCGTGGGCAAGAAGGACGAGCAGGGCGAAACATCTCTTCCCCGTCTATGGCACGCTCGAGCCCAACCAGATCGCCATCGCCATTGGCGAGCGCATCTTGGGCCACAAGCATTCGCCGGAGGTCGCCGAGCGCCTCGCGGCGATCAAGAATGCGCAAGGCGGCGCGAGCAACCTTCCCGATCTCCTGTCGCGCATGCCCTATTTTTGCGCCGGCTGTCCGCACAATTCATCGACGGTCCTGCCCGAGGATGCGCGCGGCTATGCCGGCATCGGCTGCCATTGGATGGTGCAGTCGATGCCGAGCCGCAACACCCATGGCTCGACGCAAATGGGCGGCGAGGGCGCCAACTGGGTCGGCGAGGCGCCGTTCTCGAAGCGCAAGCATATTTTCCAGAATCTCGGCGACGGCACCTACAATCATTCGGGCCTCCTTGCTCATCCGCGCCGCTGTCGGCGCCGATGTGAACATCACCTACAAGATCCTCTACAATGACGCGGTCGCCATGACCGGCGGCCAGGCGCATGACGGCAAGCTCAGCGTGCCGATCATCGCCCACCAGGTGCGCGCCGAGGGCGTCGAGCGCATCGCCATCGTCTCCGACGAGCCCGATAAATACGCGGCCTGCCGCTTTCCCGGCCCATGTCACCTTCCATCATCGCGACGATCTCAAGGCGGTGCAGAAAGAGTTCATGAAGGTCGAAGGCGCGTCAGCGTCATCATCTATGACCAGACCTGCGCGGCCGAGAAGCGGCGGCGGCGCAAGCGCGGTGAATATCCCGATCCCAACAAGCGCGTCTTCATCAATGAGCTCGTCTGCGAAGGCTGCGGCGATTGCGGCGTCCAATCGAATTGCGTGGCCATAGCGCCGGTCGAGACCGTGTTCGGCCGCAAGCGGCAGATCGACCAGTCGGCCTGCAACAAGGATTATTCCTGCCTCAAGGGCTTCTGCCCGAGCTTCGTCACCGTCGAAGGGGCCGAGCTCGTCCGCGGCCTCGACGTCAAGAGCCTGCCCGGCAGCGGCACCGTCTTCCCGGTCCTGCCCGATCCCAAATTGCCGTCGCTCGAGCGTCCATGGTCGATCATGGTAACCGGCATCGGCGGCACCGGCGTCATCACCATCGGCCATATACTTGGCATGGCCGCGCATCTGGAAGGCAAGGGCACGCGGCATGATCGACATGGTCGGCCTGTCGCAGAAGAACGGGGCGGTGGTGACCCATCTTAAGATCGCAAACAAGCCGGAGAACATTTCCGCGGTGCGCATCGCCGCCGGCGCCGCCGATCTCATCCTCGGCTGCGATATCGTGACGACGGCGGGCGAGAAGGTGCTTTCCGGCGCATCGGCCGAACGCACCCACGCCGTGCTCAATGTCGCCGAGATCATGCCCGCGTCCTTCACCCAGAATGCCGATCTCAAGATCCCGGCGGAGGAGATGCGACTCAGGATCGCAGACACGCGTGATGAAGGGCGCCGCTCATGCGCTCGATGCGACGCGCATCGCGACCGCACTCCTCGGGGATTCCATCGCCGCCAACTTGTTCACCCTCGGCTTTGCCTATCAAAAGGGCTTGATCCCGCTTGCCGCCGAATCGATCGAGCAGGCGATCCGCCTCAATGGCGCGGCGATCAAGATGAATCTCGACGCCTTCCTGTGGGGCAGGCGGGCGGCGCATGATCTCGCCGCGATCGAGACGATACTGGGCCCTCGCGACAACAAGGTGGAAGAGACTATCGATGACATGGTGGCGCGGCGCGAGACCTTCCTGACGAACTATCAGGACCATGCCTATGCCGCGCAATATGCCGAATTCGTCGCCAAGGTGCGCCAGCGCGAGGCCGAGATCGCGCCCAGATCGACCGCGCTTTCCCGCGCGGTCGCGCGCTATCTGTTCAAGGTCATGGCGTACAAGGACGAATATGAGGTGGCGCGGCTCTATACCGATGGCACTTTCGATGCCGAGCTCGGCAAGCGCTTCAAGGGCGGCAAGCTCACTTTCCATCTGGCGGCGCCCATCCTCGCCAAGACGCGATCCGCTAACCGGCGTCCCGCGCAAGATGTCTTTCGGGCCGTGGATGAAGCGCGCCTTTACGGTGCTGGCGTGGTTCAAATTCCTGCGCGGCACGGCTTTCGATCCCTTCGGCCGCACGCATGAGCGGCGGCGCGAGCGGGCCTTGATCGGCGAATACCGGACGGTCGTCGATGAGCTTCTCGCGACATTGACGCCGAAGAACATCGGGCTTGCGGCCGAGATCGCGAGCATACCTGAGCAGATCCGCGGCTATGGCCACGTCAAGGAGCGCCATCTCAAGGCGGCCAAGGCGCGCGAAGGCCGAATTGCTCGAAGCCTTCCGGACCGGCAAGACCAAAATGCCGGCGGCGCTGGCGGCGGAGTAGGGGAAAATTACGCTCCCTTGCGGGGAGGGTCGGCCCGCAGGTCTGATGGTCTCTCCGAACGTGCTCGTCGCAACTGTCGTGAGGCTATTCTGCGACACTACCAGACCCCCACCCCTAATCTAAAGCGTGATGGTTTTAGGCAGAGTCGCCATCACGCTTTATCTTTTTGTTTGAGCATGATCTTTGCGGAAAACCGATGTCCACTTTTCCGGATCATAATCTAGGGCGGCATTGCACCCGGCAGATGTGCAGACACCATGCGTCGCGTTGGCACCGATCACTTGGTCGCCGATGGAGATGGACCATGGCACGCAAGACATCAAAGAGCGCTTCGAAGGATGTGGAGAGCGCGATGCGGCGCCGGAAGAAGGGCACGCTCAAGAGCGGCCGCAGCGGGAAGACCGTGAAGAGCCGGAAGCAGGCGATCGCCATCGGCCTTTCGGAAGCGCGCCGCAAAGGCAAGAAGGTCGCCCCGAAGAAAGGCTCGAAGATGGAGAGCTCCCGCAAGAGGAGCAGGAGATAGCCGCCCCTACATCTTCGTGCACGGCACGCCCGAGATTAGAGCATGATGCGTTCAGGTCGAAGCAGCACCTCAGCCCGAGGTGCGAGCGAAGCGAGCCTCGAAGAGTGTGCTTCAGCATTTGCGCACTATTCTGATGGATGCTTCGAGGGCTGCTCCCGGCCGCCTCAGCATGAGGGATGTTGAGACACGATTGTTCCTAAACGCATCTCGGCCTCGTAGGTGAAGAAGCGCCGATATGAGAGCTCCCGATGGCCGCAGCTTCCATTTCACCGATATGCTCATAATCTTCCAAGGACAGCCAGCGGAAGCCGGCGATCAACAAGGGAGTGGACACTCCGCCAACTCCGGATCAGCGCCAACAATTCTGGCTCAGCAGGAAATTGGAGCGGGTCCAGGTCTGCCGGTAATCGTCGCAACGCATCAGATCATGGGGGACATCAGTATTGCCTTGCCTCTTCGTGGCGCGTGCAGCCCGCTCGATGCTCGTGGACTCACGAAATCTGAGGCAAACTCCCGGATCCTGGATCCGGAGCGACGCTTCGCCCCTTATCCATGGACTTGAAGGCGCCTTCGGCGTAAGATGGACTGAATGGAGCATGATCATGAGATCGTTTTTAGGCTCCTTATGTCGTCGAACATTGTTGCTGCTTGCGCTTGCTGCCGGCGCCCTGTCGCTGACACTCGCCCTCTCACCGGCGCGCGCCCACACCTCGACCGAGTGGAGTATCGACCGTAAGGGCGGCGATATGGGGCCGGGAAAGGAAATGGCCAATGCTGAACTGTGCCGCGGGGCATGTGACAATAACGCGGCATGCAAGGCCTACACGTTTGTCTACAAGGGTGCCCATTCCCCGAAGGCCCTGTGTTTCTTGAAGTCTTCGGTGCCACCGCCGCTCAATAACAATTGTTGCATCTCCGGTGTGAAAAACGGCTGGAGGAGCGGTCCTTACTACTTGAAACAAACCTTGGGAGACATGCAGATTCCTCTGGACCCCGAGAAGACACATGTTTGCATCCTGACACGGGTCAGCGGCAAGTTCAGGGGAGGAGGGGAGAGCGTGCGGGTCCGTGTCGGGGCCGACAAGCGTTGGCACCTCGAAGTGGATAACCACTCTGATCAGGGGGTTGCTGGAACCGCCTATTGCTTCTGGAAGGGCGGCTTCAGCGGCAACGGGCCGGACCGCCAGGTCTCGCCCATTTTCGAAGCCCGGGAAAAACACGGAGTGCGTACCTGGAACGGCCACACTGCGACGTTCCTCGCAGGCATCAATGGTCACCTCCGGGGCGGGGGCGAGCACGCCCGGATCGTCCAATCGCAAGACATCACGCGGCCATCAGAACTGGGGGTGGGCAGCGCTGCAGGATTTCTGAAGGCGTGGGCATACTCATTCTTCGTGGGTAATGCGGGAGCCTGGCCCCATGATCGAAAGGCGGCGAAGTTTTTCGGAGACGAACACAAATTGGACCATGTCAGCCTCTTCCTGAAATGGAAAGATATGGCCCCGACCGAGGAGGCGATGTGCTATTTCACCAAGCTGCAGGGCAGGTTTGAGGGACTTGGCGAGTGGGCCGAGATCGTTCCCTTCATGGACAGCAACGGTGTGGAGCGCTGGCGCCTTCGGGCTCAGGCCGGGAGCGAGTCGGAAGTCTTTGCCGCGGCCCGCTGCTACAAGAGGGATCAGCGCTGACAGCCTTGAGGTCTCGGATCGTTCGGTTTGAAGTCGACCGCCAGGCTCAACATGGACTTGGGTGAAGCCGTGGACTATCATCTCCCTCATTGGCGGCAGGGTCGCGCGGTAGGCCATCAGCGGACGGCTTACGGAGGACTCAAATGGCCAAGAAAGCTCCCCATTTCGCCGGCCCCGATCTCCTGGGTGGACCCGATTTCGATCTCGCCCAACACAAGGGCGCCTATGTCTTCATCGCCTTCGAAGGCTACACGTGGTGTGATACCTGTTTGCTCCGATTGCCCAATCTTCTGGCTGTGGCCTGGGACTATGCCCTCAATCAATCGGTGCCCCCGGTTCACTTTGTCATCGTGAATTACCGCAACGGTAGCAAAACCGAAACGGTTGTGGCCTATGGCAAGCAGGAGAACATCATCATACCGATCATCGCTGATGATCTGTACAAGATACAGACCGCCTATACCGGTCTTAAATATTCGGTGACGCCCCAGTATTACATCGTCAAACCCACGGGCATTCTCTGCGAGGAGCCGGCATTTGGCCACACGGCCGATGCGCTTCAGGCATCCCTCATCAAATGCGGGGCACCTGAACCCGGCGGCATGGGCATTCCCGTCATTGAGTGGGGTGAAAAGCCGCCCGAAACAGTGGCGCTCATTCCCGCTTACGCGGGATGGCCGCCGGAGTTTCCCACCCCGGTCGGCGGCAAACCCAAGGCCGATCCCAAATCATTGAGCCTGATGAGCCGGCAGGTGATGCGGGCGCTGGCGCTGCATGATTTTGCCGTTAGTGTTGCCGATCATGCGGCGCGCAACGCCGTGCGGAAGACAGCACTTGAGTCTGCGGCAGCGGCCCTGAGGCGCATGGAGAAGGCGAACAAGCTGTCAGCCGAGCTCGGCCCGCTTCCATCCTTCGAAGTCGCAATCGATGAGGACAGCAAGAAATCCGCCGATCGGTGAACTTCGCTCGGCCAATATCATGGTTCAGAGCCATTCGCATGGGAGCAGCTTAGTCGGATTCGCGGTGCGATTTTCCTTTTTTCATGCGCCGCTCGTTGGGGCTTTAAAAACCCTGCCCGCAAGGGGGAGGGGAATCAGCGGTTCGCCAAGCTGCCGACGACGTTGCAGATGATGTGCGCCGCCGTGAAGGCGCCAATCCCGCCATTGTCGCGCTTGGGCACGAATTCGATAAGATCGAAACCGACCAACCTCGTCTTGGCAATGGCGTCCTGGATCAGCCTGGTCACTTGCGTATAAGTAAGGCCGCCAGTCGTCGGATAGGCGACAGCGGGCATGATCGACCAGTCGAGCGCGTCACAATCAAGCGTGATGAGGAGCGAGACGCCCGCCTCGATCTCATCGAGTGCCAGGGCGATGCCCTGGTGGTGGATGTCGGCGGCGGTGATGAGCTCGGCGCCCCAGTCTTGAGCGTCGCGCACTTCGACTTGGCGCGCGGACCCCAAGCCCCGCATGCCGACCTGGATGATCTTCTCGACATGCTTCATCTCGGAGGCGCGGCGCATGGTGCTCGAAAAGCCGAGCGGCTCGCCAAAGCGCTCCTCGCGCCAGTCGATATGGGCGTCGATCTGCAGGATGGTGATTGGGGCCTGTTCGGAAAAGCCCGCGATGAAGGGGATGGGCGTCGAATTATCGCCGCCGATCATGACCGGGACAGCGCCGTTGGCGATGATGGCGCGCGTGCATTCCTCGATCATCTTGCGATTGCGCGCCGCCTGCTTCGATTGCGTCGGCAGATCACCGAGATCGGCGAAGCGGAATTTGTGCTCCTTTCCAAGCAAGGGACCGCCGAAATCGAAATCCCAGGAACTCGATGAAGGCCTGGTCCGCCTTCACTGCCTTGCGCAACGCATTGGGCGCGCGCTCGTAAGGCCGGTTGTCGATGCCGCGATAGGGTGTGCCATGCGGCGCGCCGAACAGCGCCACGTCGAAGTTGCGTGCCGAGGTGGCAAAGCGGCTGCCGAGAAAAGCTACAGGTGGCTTCTTGAGTTTCATCCGCGCTCTATCACACAGAGCTTGAAGCCACGCTAGAGGCTTCAGGCTCCGTAGATGCCGTCTCTGCCCCAATACCCTTTGCCCCCGCAGTCTAATATCCGGGACGGCTTGGGGTTGCGTTAAGGTGTCGCCGGTTCTTCCGCTTTGGTTAACAATCCGGTACTCACGAAGTCCATCATGCTGAACCCTTCCGAGAGCGGCCGTCCCCGGCCAACGGGACTGATAGGCGTCCTCATCGCCAATCTGGGAACGCCGGAGGCGACCTCCTACGGGTCGGTGCGTCGCTATCTCAAGGAGTTTCTGTCCGACCGCCGGGTTGTCGAGACCAACCCCTTCCTATGGTGGCTCATCCTCAACGGCATCATCCTGACCACGCGGCCGAAACGCAGCGGCCATGCCTATGAGAAGATCTGGAACCGCGAGCGCGATGAATCGCCGCTCAAGACCATCACCCGCGCGCAGGCGGACAAGCTCGCAAGCGAGTTTCGTGCCGATGGATCGATCCTGGTCGACTGGGGCATGCGCTATGGATTGCCGCCGGTCGGCGAACGCCTGAAGGCGCTGAAGGAGCAGGGCTGTGAGCGCATCCTGATCTTTCCGCTCTATCCGCAATACAGCGCCGCGACGACGGCGACCGTCGCGGACAAGGTCTTTGAGGCCATGACGGAATTGCGCTGGCAGCCGGCCCTCAGATTCGTGCCGCCCTATTACGCCGAGCCGGTTCATATCGAGGCGCTGGGGCAAAGCATCAAGGCGCACCTCGACACGCTGGATTGGATCCCGGACATTGTCCTCGCTTCATATCACGGGCTGCCCGAAAGCTATGTCGCGGCCGGCGATCCCTACCATCGCCACTGCCAGGAAACCACGCGGCTGTTGCGCGAGAAGCTTGGCCTCGGGGATGACAAGCTCAAGATCGTCTTTCAATCCCGTTTCGGCCGCGCCGAATGGATCAAGCCCTATGCGCAGGAAACGGTGGCGAGGCTGCCGGGTGAAGGGATTCGCAACTTGGTGATGGTCATGCCGGGCTTCGCTGCCGATTGCGTCGAGACGCTGGAGGAAGTCGCGATTGGCCTGGCTGCGACATTTCGGGAAAATGGCGGAATCAATTTTTCCGCTGTACCCTGTCTTAACGATTCAAAAATCGGCATCGCAATGATGGCAGCTTTAATCCGCAAGGAACTCGCTGGATGGCTATGAAAGGGCTTGCGATTCATCGACGTGCCCCTATGGTAGCTGCCCAGAGAGGCGCTTGACTACTTTCCTATATTAGGGGTTGGAGACGGTTTATGTTTGAAGGCGCTGGTATAGCGGTCATCATCCTGCTGGCCGTGGTCCTGTTCGGTCTGTTGCGGTCGATACGCATGGTCCCCCAGGGCTCGAATTACACGGTCGAGCGCTTCGGCCGCTATGTGCGCACGCTGCCGCCAGGCCTTGGCATCATTGTGCCCTTCTTCGACCGCGTCGGCCATAAGCTCAGCATGATGGAGCGTGTCCTCGACGTGCCGAACCAGGAGGTGATCACCCGCGACAACGCCATGGTGAAGGTCGACGGCGTCGCCTTCTTCCAGGTCATCGAGGCGGCCAAGGCCGCCTATGAGGTGCAGAATCTTCGAGAACGCGATTCTGAATCTGGTAATGACGAATATCCGCACCGTGATGGGCTCTATGGATCTCGACAGTCTTTTGTCGCAACGCGACGAGATCAATCACCGTCTGCTGGGTGTCGTCGATCAGGCCGCTTCGCCCTGGGGCATCAAGATCAACCGCATCGAGATCAAGGACATCAGCCCGCCACGCGATCTCGTCGACGCGATGGCGCGGCAGATGAAGGCGGAGCGCGACAAGCGCGCCTCGGTGCTCGAGGCGGAAGGTCATCGCCAGTCGCAGATCTTGCGCGCCGAGGGCGAGAAGCAGTCGGTGGTGCTCGAGGCCGAAGGCCGGCGCGAAGCTGCCTTCCGCGATGCCGAAGCACGTGAGCGCGCCGCCGAAGCCGAGGCCAAGGCGACGCTCATGGTGAGCGAAGCCATTGCCGGCGGCAACATCCAGGCGATCAACTACTTCGTCGCCAACAATTATATGAAAGTGCTGGAAGGGCTGGCCACTTCGCCCAACCAGAAAGTGCTCATGTTGCCGCTCGAGGCGTCGTCGGTCATAGGATCCTTGACCGGCATTGCCGAGATTGCGCGCGAAACATTCGGCGGTGGTCCTTCCGATCAGACGGCGCCAGTGCCCAAGCGCAAAAGCGGCAGCGTCAACCCCGCCAGCAGCGTCCCCGCGGTCCCGCCAAAACCGTGAGCCTCTAGTGTGGTGGTTCAGAAATTCGCCCTATTTTGCTGCGGTCACGCGAGCGAATTTCTGAACCAAAACCACACTAGAATCATAGATTTTCTAGTGTCCTTTCGAATCCGAAGTTCGCTCGGAAGGCGCTGCGAGATGAGGCGAACTTCGGATTTGGGACACTAGGGCCGGCGATGCAGCAGTTCCTTCCCTTTCTCGGTGGCTGGACCTGGTGGGTGATCGCCGGCATACTGCTCCTCGTCGAGCTGATGCTTCCCGGCGTGTTCTTCATGTGGCTGGGGCTTTCGGCAGCGATCATCGGCGTCATCGATCTTTTTGCCGATTTTTCCTGGCAGGTCGAGATCGCGCTTTTCGCCGGGCTCTCGGTTCTTCTGGTGCTGTTCGTGCGCCCGCGCGTGAAACTCACGCAAGGCGAAGCCTCAAACCTCAATCAGCGCATGTATGACTATGTCGGGCGCTCGTATGTGCTCCACGAGGCGATCGTGAATGGGCGCGGGAAAGTCAGGATCGACGACACGCTGTGGGTGGTGACCGGGACCGACCGCGAAAAAGGCGAATGGGTCAAGGTCAGGAACGTCGATGGCACGCGGCTCGTCGTCGAGCCGGTAAGCAAGCCTGGTTAGCAACATTCCTCACGCTGAGGTGGCCGCGAAGCGGCCCTCGAAGCGTCCATCAGGATAAAGCGAGGCGGTTGCGATACACCCTTCGAGGCTCGCTGCGCTCGCACCTCAGGGTGAGGTTGTGGCTACGATTATTTGACGCCCTGCCGCAACAGATCGTGGACGTGAACCAGGCCGACCGGCCGGTTCTCGTCATCGACCACAAACAAGGCGGTGATCTTTGCCGTGTTCAAATGCTCGAGCGCTTCGGAAGCGAGGGTGTCGGGCGTGATCGTGTGCGGCCTGGGGGTCATTACATCGGCGATCATCTGGTCGATGAGGCCGCGCGACATGTGGCGGCGCAAGTCGCCGTCCGTCAGAATGCCGATAAGCTTGCCCACATCGTCGACGATACCGAGGCATCCGAAGCTCTGCTGGG
The DNA here is from genome assembly GCA_963841765.1 of uncultured Alphaproteobacteria bacterium. Classification (GTDB taxonomy): domain Bacteria; phylum Pseudomonadota; class Alphaproteobacteria; order Rhizobiales; family Aestuariivirgaceae; genus Taklimakanibacter. The sequence continues at coordinate 43,289 of CAWJDZ010000034.1, read as the reverse complement.
TCATGATCACGAGCGCTTCGGCCATGGGAGTATGAGGTCCGACGAGCGGCAGGTGCGGCGCCTTGTGCATGATCTCCTTCACGTGGGTGAGGGCGGCGCCGAGGAGGCCGCCGGGATGGAAGGTCTTGAACTGAGCGGCATTGAAGCCGCGGTCCTCGAGGAGGGCCAGAGCGAGCGCGTCGCCCATGGCGAGCTGGAGCAAGGTCGATGTGGTCGGCGCCATGCCGATCGGGCAGGCCTCGCGCGCGTCGGGCAAGCAGAGCGTCACGTCCGAGAGGCTCGAGAGCGTGCTTTCGGCGCGACTTGTCAGGCCGATGATCCTAACATCGAAGCGCTTGGCGTAGTCGAGTATGGCGCGCAGCTCCGCTGTCTCGCCGGAATTCGAGATCATGATGATGACGTCGTCGCGCGCGATCATGCCGAGATCGCCATGACCCGCTTCTGCCGGGTGAACGAAGAAGGCCGGGGTCCCGGTCGAGGCCAGGGTTGCCGCGATCTTACGGGCGATGTGACCGCTCTTGCCCATGCCGGTCACCACCAAGCGCCCGCTTGCGTCCTTGATCAGCCGCACCGCCTCGCCAAAGGCGATGCCGAGCGGGCCGTCCAGCGCCGCGATGAGCTTGGCGAGCGCTTCGCTCTCAATCCCAAGCGTACGCCGCGCCGAGGTGATCCAGCCGCGAACGCCCTCGGCATCAACTTCGATGATCTTTGCCATGGCTTCCCCTAGTGTCCCGAATCCGAAGTTCGCATCACCTCGCAGCGTCTTCCGAGTGAACTTCGGATTCGAAAGGACACTAGAAAATCTAATAATTCTAGTGTGCTTTTGAACGCGAAGTTCCTGTCGGTATAGCGGATGGATATCAGGAACTTCGCGTTCAGCACACTAGCTCATTCCGCTGCCACAGTGGAAGAGGATATCGACCCGTCTGCGGCGCTCGTCAACTGTCCATTAACCATGGACGTTAGAAAACGTGAGATTCTGGCGAGCCCTCGCTCACCTCCCGCTTGTGGAGATAGGCGACTCGCTGACGTTGATAGTCCGTGTACGGAAACAATCGTCCGGCTATCCGAAGCCACCAGCTTCATCGACAATGCGCTTGAGCTCGCGCTTGAAGGCGAGCGACAGGTCGTCACGCTCCAGGCCATAGGCGACATTGGCGCTAAGGAAGCCGACCTTGTCGCCGCAATCATAGGTGCGGCCAGTGAATTTGAGGCCGGAGAATTTCTGCCGCGTCTGCAGGCGGATCATCGCGTCGGTGATCTGGATCTCGCCGCCCGCGCCAGGCTCCTGCTTCTCGATTTCGGCGAAGATCTCGGGCTGCAGAATGTAGCGCCCGGAGATGATGAGGTTCGAGGGTGCCGCTTCGCGCTTCGGCTTCTCGACCATCGCTTCGATCGTGAAAGCGCGGCCCGACCAGGCGCCGGGCTTCACCACGCCGTAGCGGTGCACGTGCTCCCACGGCACTTCCTCGACCGCGATGACATTGCCGCCGCCTTGCGCTTCATAGACATCCACCATCTGGCGAAGGCAGCCGGGCCTCGCGTGGATCAGCATGTCGGGCAACAGGAGGGCGAAGGGTTCGTCGCCCACGATGCCGCGGGCGCACCAGACGGCATGGCCGAGGCCCAGCGGCTCCTGCTGCCGGGTGAAGCTCGTTTCGCCGGCGCGCGGCAGCGATTTCTCCAACAGCTCGAGCTCGGCGGTCTTGTTGCGCTGGCGCAGTGTGGCCTCGAGCTCATACTGCTTGTCGAAATGATCCTCTATGACGCTCTTATTGCGACCGGTGACAAAGACGAAATGCTCAATGCCGGCTTCGCGCGCCTCATCGACGACGATCTGGATGACTGGCTTATCGACGATGGTCAGCATTTCCTTGGGGACGGCTTTGGTCGCGGGCAAGAACCTGGTCCCGAGACCCGCCACCGGGAAAACTGCCTTCTTGATGCGGCGCTGCATTTGTGAATGACTCCTTGCTGGACCAGTTCTTGCGTCAACCCGCAGGCCGGACACATTGTTGCAGTATTTCGGATCAAATCGTGAACCTTGAGAATATTGTAGTCAACGCATGTAGTGCAGAAGCATGCCGGAGAGTAAGCGGTCGTCCTCGACAATCTTTCGACCGGGGCCGCCTGAAAGGAGCCGCATTTGGCAGGTTTGCTTGCCCTCTGATAATAAGTTGCGCGGGGCGAATTGATTCACCTGCTGATTGAGGAAAAGATGGCGAAGCTCAGCTCTCTGGCCGTTCTCCTATTGGTGGCTGGCCTGTCGGTAGCGACGGCACAAGCCGCACGCGCAGATGCCGAGTTCGAGAGCTTCATCCAGAGCATGTGGCCCCGGGCCAAGGCGGCCGGGATCCCGCGCCAGGTGTTCGACCGCGCCTTTGCCGGCATCACCGATGCCGATCCCGGCGTGCTCAAGCTCGCCAACAACCAGCCCGAATTCACCACGACGACGTCGCAGTACCTGGCGAAGGCGGTGACACAGCCCCGCATCGACTCGGGCCTCAGCATGAAGAGCGAGGAAGCGGATCTCCTCGGCAAGATCGAGAAGCGCTACAAGGTCGATCGCAACATCCTCCTCGCCATCTGGGGGATGGAAAGCAATTTCGGCAGGGACAAAGGCCAGATGAAGGTGATGCGCTCGCTCGCCACCTTGCTCTATTCCGGCAACCGCAAGGACTATGCGCGCGAGCAATATATCGCAGCACTCAAGATCCTGAAGAGCGGCATCGTCTCGTATGAGAACTTCACCGGCTCCTGGGCGGGCGCCATGGGCCATACGCAGTTCATCCCGGCCTCCTATCTCACCTATGCGGTCGATTGGACGGGCGACGGCAAGAAGGACATCTGGAACTCGAGCGCCGACGCGCTCGCTTCCACCGCGAACTATCTCGCCAAGAACGGATGGCGGAACGACCGGCCCTGGGGCTGGGAAGTGAAGCTTCCGCCAAAATTCGACCGCGGACTGATAGGGCGCTCGGACTGGCGGACGGTCGCTGAATGGTCAGAGCTCGGCGTCACGCCGGCGCGCGGCGGCGCGTTCGGCTCGCCCAATGTGCAAGCCTTCGTCATGGTCCCGCAAGGCGTCAACGGTCCGCCTTTCCTGGTCACGCAGAATTTCATGGCCATCATGGAGTACAACCAGTCGCATTCCTATGCGGTGGCGGTCGGACATCTTGCGGACCGCATCAAGGGCGGCCAGCCCTTCCTCGGCTCGTGGCCCAACATCAACTACGATCTCACATTCGCTCAGCGCGTCGAACTGCAAAAGCGGCTCTACAGCCATGGTTTCGACCCCGGCGGCACCGATGGGCGCTTCGGCGCCAGAACCTATGAGGCGATCCTCGGTTTCCAGCGCAAGATCGGCATCGCCCTCGACGGAACCCCGACCGTGGCGCTGCTTGAGCGCCTGCGCCAAGACGGGTAAGATCGGGACATGATCAAGCGCGCATTCCTCATCGTCTGTGCGGCCGTGGTGCTCTCCCTGTCGCTCCATGCCCAAGAGACCAAGCAAGACCTGGCGGCAAACAAGCCCTATTTCGACGCCAAGGACCTCTATCAGGTCTTCGTCCTTGGCGACTCGTTCGCCGCCGGCCTGTGGTCGGGCGTCTCGCGCAGCATCGACGGCGACATGCGAATATCGCTCAACGGGCGCTACAAGGAGGACTCAGGCCTCTCGCGTCCGGAATATTACGACTGGAACGGGGCACTGCCGAAAATTCTCGCCAGCAACCAGATCGACATCGCCGTCGTAATGCTGGGATCAAATGACGCGCAGCCGATCCGTGACGGGGCGATGCGCTATGCCTTCGACACTCCGGAGTGGCGCGCGGCCTACGTCAGGCAGGTCGATGAGCTCATGGCGAGCCTCAAGGCCGCGGGAGCTGCGGTCTATTGGATGGAGATGCCGCCGATGCAGGCGGATAAATACGATCAGTCGATGAAAACCGTCGCCGCCATCCACAAGGAACGCGCGGCAGCGGTCGGCATCCGCTTCGTCGAAACGCGCGCGCCACTCCTGGACAATGGCAAATACAGCGACTCCGGCTTTGACGACACTGGCGAGTTCGTGCGGCTGCGCTCGCGCGACGGCGTGCATTTCCTGAAAGAGGGCAACAACAAGCTGGCGAGTCTGGTCATGGCCGCGATCAACAAGGACATCGAGGTGGCGGTCGCCGCAGCCCCGGCGCCGGTCGCGACGAGGGAGAGCCAGCCCGTACCGGGATTCGGCCAGCCTTCCGCCGACTTGCCCGAAGCGGCGCCCGGCCTGGGCGGACCGGGGCCGTCATCACAAGCGAAATCGGACTATGCGGGCGCGCTGCCCGCACCCAACGATCCGGCCATGGCGCAGCTTGCCCGCACGACCATGCCCGGCACGGACGCCTCGCGCCTGTTCAGCCGCGGCGAGGCGGTCACCGCACGGCCCGGCCGCTTCGACGATTTCACGCCGGCGCAATAGCTAAGCATTGCACAAGCGCGCCAACAGGGACATCCAAAGCAATCCTATCGGCGGTCGTGACCCCCGCTTTTTATTTGAGAATTCTCTAAGGTTATCCTAGGGTCAACGCAGAGCCAATAGGGGGTGTGGCTTCAATCTGCCTTGGGCGCCGAGTTTCACGGATGAGGAGGGGAATGCCGTGACATTTGTAGCGACGGCTGCGTTTTGTTTCGCATTCATGACGGCCATATGTGGTTTTGCTCTTAGACCGTTCCAGAAGTTTCGTGGCGCTAGCAGCGGGCTTTTGGGGATGGCGTCGCTGGCCCTCATCACGGGCGGCTTCTTATTCTGGCAATATGGCTAGATGATCGCGACCCAAGGATTCCTTGCTGGTTGGGGCCTGATTTCCTCGCGCGATAGACCGATGCCGCTGGTCGCGCCGTTCCCCGGGACGTGGCCGGTACGAATAACTTCAGGTTGGTACTCTGTCGCTCGCGTCTACCGTGGCAATTCCGACTCGCCCATCAGATATTCATCGATGGCGCGCGCCGCCTGGCGGCCTTCGCGGATCGCCCAGACGACGAGCGATTGGCCCCTTCGGATATCGCCCGCGGCGAAAACCTTCTCGACCGAAGTCTTGTAGTCGTCGGTATTGGCCTTGATATTGCTGCGCTTGTCGCGCTCGAAGGATGTCTCCTCGAGCAGGCCCTTCTCTTCAGGCCCCGCGAAGCCGATCGCGATCAGCACGAGATCGGCCTTGAGGATGAACTCGGTGCCGGGCAGTGGCTCGCGCTTCTGATTGACGCGCGCGCATTTGACCCCCTTGACCTTGCCCTTCTCGCCCGACGATGGTGAGCGTCGCGCAGGAGAATTCGCGCGCAGCACCCTCGGCCTGCGATGAGGAGGTGCGGAACTTGGTCGGCCAATCGGGCCATATGACCATCTTGTCCTCTTGCTCGGGCGGCTACGGGGCGGATATCGAGCTGCGTCACCGACAAGGCGCCTTGCCGGAAGGATGTGCCGATGCAGTCGGAGGCGGTATCGCCGCCGCCGATCACCACCACATGCTTGCCCGTGGCGACGAGCGGGCGTTCGGAGGAAATGTCTTCCCCGCCGATCCGCCGGTTGCTCTGGATGAGGAAGGGCATGGCGTAATGCGCACCATCGAGATCCATGCCCGGAAGGCCCGGATCGCGCGGCCGCTCGGCGCCGCCCGCCAGCAGCACCGCATCATAGACATCGGTGAGCGAGCGGAAGGGACGCGTGACGCCGATATCGACATTGAAGTGGAAGGTGACGCCCTCGGCCTCCATTTGCGCGACGCGCCGGTCGATCGGATGCTTCTCCATCTTGAAGTCGGGAATGCCGTAGCGCAGAAGGCCGCCGGCCTTGGCATAGCGTTCGAAAACATGCACCTCATGGCCGGCGCGCGCCAGTTGCTGGGCGGCGGCGAGGCCGGCTGAGCCCGAGCCCACGATGGCGACGCTCTTGCCGGTTTTCTCTTCGGGCGGCTCAGGCCTGATCCAGCCTTCCGCCCAGGCGCTTGTCGGCGATCGCCTGCTCGATCGTCTTGATCGTCACCGGCACGTTCTCGAGGTTGAGCGTGCAGGCTTCCTCGCACGGGGCAGGGCAGATGCGGCCGGTGAATTCCGGAAAGTTGTTGGTGGAATGGAGATCGCGCGCCGCCTCGCGCCAGTTGCCCTGATAGACGAGATCGTTCCAGTCGGGGATCTGGTTGTTCACCGGGCAACCGGTGTGGCAATAGGGGATGCCGCAATCCATGCAGCGCGCCGCCTGTTTCTCGGTGTCGCGGTCATCGAGCGGAATGGCGAATTCGCGGAAATGCCGGACGCGGTCGGAAGCGGGAGCGTATTTCTGCTCCTGCCGGTCGATCTCGAGGAAGCCGGTGATCTTTCCCATAGTCTTCTCCTAATGCACTTCCACAGGCGGCAGGCCGAGTGCCTCCTCCGCAGCGCGCTGACCCATAGTTTCACATTTGGCCTGGACGAGAGATCGAAGCCGCCCTCATCGGCAAATCGCGTATAGGCGAGAAGGGCGATGTCGGCGATCGACAGGCTGTCGCCGACGAACCATGTCCTGCCCTTGATGAGCGCCTGCATGAGATCGAGCGCCTTCTCACCGCGCTCGACCCGCCAGTCGTCGCGCTCGGCCTTGCTGCGGCCAAGATAGACCATGTGATAGCGGCTCATCGCCACATAGGGCTCGTGGCTGTATTGCTCCCAGAACAGCAATTCGTCGATCTTCGCCTGGTGGAAGGGATCCGCCGGCAGCAACGAGCTGCCGCGCGCAAGATAGCGGATGATCGCGTTCGATTGAGCGATGATGCGGCCGTCATCCAGTTCCACGATCGGCACCTGTCCCATCGGGCTTTTGCTCGAGGAAGCTTCCGTGCGGCTCTCGTTCTTGGTGATGTCGATATCGATCCATTGATAGGGGATCTTCGAGATAGTCGGCGGTGATGCTCACCTTCTGGCAATTGCCCGAGCCTCTGTCGCCATAGATCTTCATGCTCAGGCTCTCCGCTGTCATGCCAATGGTCATGCCGTCGCTCGTGGCCTGCGCCTTCTCGAGCTCGCGCAGGGCGCTTGGCGATATTCGACCGGCATCACCTTCACGAATTTCGGCAAATAGTCGCCCCAATGGTCGATGATCTCGCGCGCCCGGCCTGAGGCCGTATATTTGAGGTGGCGGGCGAGCAGTTGCCAGATGCGCTCGGCATCATGGCGGTCCATATGGGCGGTCACATCGACGAGGCCGTGATGCTCGAGATCGCCGCCATGATGATGCAGGCGCTCGATCGTTTCCTCCTCGGCCGGAACCGGCGCCAGATCGACCATCGCGAGGTTGCAGCGCTGGGCGAAGTCGCCCTTCTCGTCGAGCACATAGGCCACACCGCCCGACATGCCGGCGGCGAAATTGCGCCCGGTCTCGCCGATGACCAGCACGAAGCCGCCGGTCATGTATTCGCAGCCATGATCGCCGACGCCCTCGACGACCGCGATGGCGCCGGAATTGCGCACCGCGAAACGCTCGCCGGCGACGCCGCGGAAATAGCATTCGCCGCCGATCGCGCCATAAAGCACCGTGTTGCCGACGATGATCGATTTCTCCGGCACGAAACCGATCTTGCTCATGCGGCTTGATGATGATCTTGCCGCCGGAAATGCCCTTGCCGACATAGTCATTGGCTTCGCCGGTGAGGTCGAGCGTCACGCCATGCGCCAGGAAGGCGCCGAAGCTCTGGCCGGCGATGCCGGTGAGCGTGATACGGATCGTGTCCTCGGGCAGGCCCTGATGGCCATGGCGCCTGGCGACTTCGCCCGAGAGCATGGCCCCGATGGTGCGATGGACATTGGTGATCTTGGCTTCAATCTCGACCGGCGTTCCGGAAGTGAGCGCAGGTCTCGCTTCGGCGATGAGTTGAGCGTCGAGCATCTGCGAAAGATCGTGCTTCGGCGGATCATCGCGGCGGATCGACGACCTTGCCGATGACCTCGCGGCTTCTCGAAGACGCGGGTGAAGTCGAGGCCCTTGGCCTTCCAGTGATCGATGGCCTCGAGCTTGTCGAGATATTCGCTCATGCCGATGAGTTCGTCGAAGCGGCGCACACCCATTGCGGCCATCAGCTCGCGCACTTCCTCGGCGACGATAGAAGAAATAGTTGATGACATGCTCGGGCTGCGCCCTTGAAGCGCTTGCGCAGCACCGGGTCCTGGGTGGCGACGCCCACGGGACAGGTGTTCAGATGACACTTGCGCATCATGATGCAGCCCGCGGCAATGAGCGGCGCGGTCGCAGAAGCCCATTTCGTCGGCACCGAGCAGGGCGGCGATCACGACATCGCGGCCGGTGCGAATGCCACCATCGGCCTGGACCGACGATGCGGCCACGCAAGCGGTTAGCGACGAGCGTCTGCTGGGTCTCGGCGAGGCCGATCTCCCAGGGACTGCCGGCATGCTTGATGGAAGTCAGCGGCGAAGCCCCCGTGCCGCCCTCGAAGCCCGAAATCGTGACATGGTCGGCGCGCGCCTTGGAGACGCCGGCGGCGACCGTGCCGACGCCCACTTCCGAGACGAGCTTCACCGAGACGGAGCGCTTGCGGGTTGATGTTCTTCAGATCGTAAGATAAGCTGGGCCAGGTCCTCGATCGAATAGATGTCATGATGCGGCGGCGGCGAAATCAGGCCGACGCCCGGCGTCGAATAGCGCACGCGGGCGATGGTGGCGTCGACCTTGTGGCCGGGCAATTGCCCGCCCTCGCCGGGCTTTGCCCCTTGCGCCATCTTGATCTGCATCATGGTCGGAATTGACCAGATATTCGGCGGTGACGCCGAAGCGCCCGGAGGCCACCTGCTTGATCGCCGAGCGCATGGAATTGCCATTGGGCAGCGGCTTGAAGCGATCCGGCTCTTCGCCGCCTTCGCCGGTATTGGAACGCCCGCCGATGCGGTTCATGGCGATGGCAAGAGTCGTATGCGCCTCGCGGCTGATCGAGCCGAAGGACATGGCCCCGGTCGCGAAGCGCTTGACGATTTCCTTGGCCGGCTCGACATCATCGACCGCGATCGGCGTCTTGCCGATCTCCTCCGCCGTCCTGATGCGGAACAGGCCGCGCGGCGTCATGAAGTGCTCGCTCTGATTGTTCACGAGCTTGGCGAAGTCGCGATAGTTCTCGTGCGAATTGCCACGCACGGCATGCTGCAGGTTGGCGACCGTTTCCGGCGTCCACACATGCGCCTCGCCGCGGATGCGATAGAGCATATTCGCCGCCGACGTCGAGCGAAGAGGTCAGCACCGGGCTCTCGCCGAAGGCCTCGGCATGGCGGCGAAAGCCTCCTCGGCGATCTCGTCGAGCCCGATACCTTCGATCTGGCGTCGCCGTGCCGGTGAAATAACGCCGAATGAATTCGCTCGAGAGGCCGACCGCATCGAAGATCTGGGCGCCGCAATAGGATTGATAGGTCGAGATGCCCATCTTGGACATCACCTTCAATATGCCCTTGTCGACCGCCTTGATGTAGCGCTTGTAGGCTTCATCGGGCGTGATCTTCTCATCGAGCGAGGCGATCATGTCCTCGAGCGTCTCGAAGGCGAGATAGGGATTGATCGCTTCTGCGCCATAGCCGGCAAGCGTGCAGATATTGATGGACTTCGCGCGGCTCGCCAGATTCGACTACGAGGCCGACCGAGGTGCGAAGGCCGCGGCGGATCAGATGGTGATGAGTTGCGGAGGTCGCGAGCAGGGACGGGATCGGCACGCGCTCGGCGGAGACCGCGCGGTCCGACAGGATGATGATGTTGTAGCCGTCGCGCACCGCGCGCTCGGCACCGGCGCAGATCGCTTCGAGCGCCGCTTCCATATATTCGGGGCCGTTGGCGACATCATAGGTGATGTCGATGGTGACCGTGCGGAACGGATTGTCCTTCACCACATCGATGGTGCGGATGCGCTCGAGTTCCTCATTGGTGAGGATAGGCTGCGGCACTTCGAGGCGCATATGCGTCGAGGTGCCCTTGAGGTCGAGAAGATTCGGCCGCGGACCGATGAAGGAGACGAGCGACATGACCAGTTCCTCGCGGATCGGATCGATCGGCGGGTTGGTCACTTGCGCGAAGTTCTGCTTGAAATAAGTGTCGAGAAGTTTCGGCCTGTCGGACAGAGCCGAGATCGGCGTGTCATTGCCCATGGAACCGACGGCTTCCTGGCCGGTCTGCGCCATCGGCGCCATCAGGAGCTTCAGATCCTCCTGGCTGTAGCCGAAGGCCTGCTGGCGATCGAGCAGGGGCACCGCGATCTTCGGCCGCTTCGTCCTGGCCGGCGGCATCTCGCGCAGGACGAGCTGGGTGCGCTTCAGCCAGTCCTTGTAGGGATGCTGAGTGCTGAAAGCGTTTTCTTCAATTCCTCATCGGAGATGATGCGCTTCTGCTCGAGATCGATGAGCAGCATCTTGCCGGGCTGCAGTCGCCACTTCTGGGTGATCTTCTCTTCGGGAAACTGGAGGCAGCCCATTTCCGAAGCGAGCAGGACGAAGCCGTCGTCTGAAACCATGTAGCGCGAGGGGCGCAGGCCGTTGCGGTCGAGAGTGGCGCCGATGAGCCGGCCGTCGGTGAAGGCCATGGCGGCGGGACCGTCCCACGGCTCCATCAGCGCGGCGTGGTATTCATAGAAGGCGCGCCGGTCCTCATCCATCAGCGGATTGCCGGCCCACGCTTCCGGAATGAGCATCATCATTGCATGCGGCAGCGAATAGCCGCCCATGAAGAGAAGTTCGAGCGCATTGTCGAAGCAGGCGGTGTCCGACTGGCCTTCATAGGAGATCGGCCACAGCTTCTCGAGATCCTCGCCGAGTATGTCGGACTTCATATTGGCCTGGCGGGCCGCCATCCAATTGTAGTTGCCGCGAAGCGTGTTGATCTCGCCATTGTGGCAGATGAAGCGGTAAGGATGCGCGAGCGGCCAGGACGGGAAAGTGTTGGTCGAGAAGCGCTGATGCACCAGCGCCAGAGCCGAGGTCACGCGCTCATCGGCGAGGTCCTTGTAGTAAAGGCCTAGATCCTTGCCGAGGACGAGACCCTTATAAACGATGGTGCGGCTCGGAGACCGAGACCGGATAATAGGCGCGGCTCTTCGTCCCTAAGACCTCGAGGACGCGGTTCGACACCACCTTGCGGCAGACGAAGAGCTTGCGCTCGAAATGCGCTTCATCGCGAATGGTCGGGCCGCGGCCGATGAAGAGCTGACGGTGGAACGGCTCGGTCGGGCGCACCGAATAGCCCAGCACCGTCTCATCGACCGGCACGTCGCGCCAGCCCAGGACCTTGAGTCCTTCCTCGCGCGCCGTCTCCCACCAGATGCGCTCGATATCCTGCCGATAGACGGGCTCGCGCGGCATGAAGAGCTAGGCCACGGCATAGTGCTGCGGCACAGGCAAAGCGAAGCCCAGGCGCTTGCCTTCTTCAAGGAAGAATTCATGCGGGATCTGCAAGAGAACGCCTGCGCCGTCCCCGGCCTTGGGATCGGCGCCGACGGCGCCGCGATGCTCGAGATTCCGCAGGATGCTCAGGCCATCAGCAATGATCTTGTGGCTCTTGGATATTATGGATATTGGCGATGAGGCCGATGCCGCAGGCATCATGTTCGCGACGCGGGTCATAGAGGCCTTGTGCCTCCGGCAGGCCTTCAGGAAGGAGATGGGTCGCGTGTGCCATGGCCTTCAAGCCTTTCACGGTTTTTAGTGCGCGATCAGGAAAAGTGGGCACCGGTTTTCCGTCCGATCGCGCGCCAAAATTTAGATTTGGATCACGTCATCACTTCAGATCGTGACGATCTGATGATCCAGGTCAGGTTTATAAACCCCTGAGCGAGCTGTGAAACCGTTCAGGGTGTTGGTGCTGGAGTTCCGGCTGCTGGCGCCATCGCGGGGTCTCCCCTGCGTAGCTGACCTGGATCGAACCTCCGGCACCCTTCAAGGGACGTCCCGGAGCTTCAATCCTTTTTGGTTTTCGTGTTGGCTCGGGACAGGCGCAGGCGGTCGGCGGCTTTTCGGGCCGTCCTGTTCAGAGCCTTACTGGCATCGGTCCGGATCATCCGGGCACTTCCTGAACCTGTTGCACTGCGAAAGGACAGCATGACTGTCCTTTCTTCTTATGTCAGAGAACATCAAAGGGCGCAAGCAAAGACTGAACACGCAAGGAATTTCGACACAATATTACGCGGCTTATCAATTTGTCCCGGTTTGGGGGTTGGCAGTGCCTCGAGCCTTGGCCTAAAGCATCCTCCCTCCACCTCAGGGCCTTTCCATGAATTTTGCGTCCGACAATGTCTATGGGGTCCATCCCAAGATCCTCGCCGCCATCGAGGCGGCCAACAAGGGCACGTCTTCTTCCTATGGCTATGACGATTACTCCAAGCGCGCCGAGGCGAAGCTCTCGGAAGTGTTCGAGAAGGAAGTGCGCGCTTTCCTCGTGACCACGGGCACGGCGGCGAATGGGCTGGCGCTCTCGGCGCTGGCACCGTCTTATGGCGCAATCATCGCCCATGCCGAGGCGCATGCCGCGGTGGATGAATGCAACAGCCCGGAAATGTTCACGGGCGGTGCCAAGGTCATCGGGCTGCACGGTGTTGCGGGCAAGATCACGCCCGAGATGATCAAGAAGACGCTCAGGGGCTTCATCCGCGGCGAGCATGATCCGAAGCCCTCGGCTATCTCGATCACCAATTCGACCGAGCTCGGCCGCGTCTATGCGCCAGACGAGATCAAGGCTCTTGCGGCGGCGGCCGTTCCGCAAGCGCCACCGCCGCACATGCTTGAAGGCGAAGTGCACGAGAACGAGGCTCAGAGGCGTCCTCGCAGAATGAAGCTCCATATGGATGGCGCGCGCTTCGCCAATGCGGTGGCGAGCCTCGGGGTCAAGCCGGCGGAGATCACCTGGAAGGCGGGCATCGATGTCATGTCTTTCGGTGGCACCAAGAATGGCGGCATGCTGCTCGAAGCCGTCGTCTTCTTCGACACGAAGCTGGCTGAGGACTTCCTCTACCGGCGCATGCGCGGCGGTCAGCTCGTCTCCAAGAGCCGCTATCTCGGCGCCCAGATGCTGGCCTATCTCGAAAATGATCTATGGCTCGAGAATGCGCGCAAGGCGAACGGGTTGGCGAAGCGCCTGGCGGAAGGGCTCAAGTCTTCCAACTGCATCCGCTTTCCCATCCCGACCGAGGCCAATGAGGTCTTCGCGGTGATGCCGAGAGCGCTGCATGAAAAAGCGCAAACAGCAGGCGCGCGCTATTTCGACTGGATGCCGGACAGTCTTGGTCCGAAGGGCATCGCCGATGACGAGATCTTCGTGCGCTTCGTGCTCTCCTATGCGACGCCCCCGGAGGAGGTCGATCGCTTCATCGGTCTGATCGAGGATCTGAGCTCCTCATAAACTCGGTCGCGGAGGGTGCACGTGAATAGCGTTGAAACACCGATCGCCATCATCGATGCCGAGCCCTTCGAGCGCAATCTCTCGCGCTTGGCGCAGTTCGCCAAGCAAGCGGGCGCAAGGCTAAGACCGCATGCCAACAGTCACAAATGCTCCGCGATCACTTGATTCCCGGTCATTGCGACCCGACCTTGGCGCTACAGGACGAGATCGCGCTCCTGCGGCACGGGCGCATCGAGGCAATGTGGAAAGTCGACGGCCGCGGTCCGCGCTGAAGCAAACTTGAAGGAGTGAGCGTCATGGACGGAAAGCACGTGATCCTGCGCCGCTGGGTGGGGCGCATCAGGACGGCCGATGAAGCCGACTATGTCGCTTATGTAAAGCGCACCGGTGGCACGGACTATGCCGAGACGCCCGGCAATCGCGGCTTTCAGATCGTCATGCGGGCGCTGGGCGACGGGGTGAGCGAAGTGACGACGCTGAGCTGGTGGGAACTCGATGGAGGCCATCAAGGGCTTCGCCGGCGATGAGCCGGAAGTCGCGCGCTACTATCCCGACGACGACCACTTCCTTCTCGACCGTCCGCCCAATGTCGAACACTACCGGGTGTTCGTCGCGCAAGTGAATCTGGCGATCTAGACGTCGTAACTCCCCATTTTGCCTCTCTCACCCTACGGGGGAAGAGGGTCTGGGTGAGGGGCCGTTCTCCAGCTTTCCACATCGGTGGCAAGCACCTTCTGTAGCGACCGGGGCGCTGGAGATTCACGTAGCAAGAGAACTCCACAGCTCGCGGAATCTTCCGATTTCAGATGTTGTCAGGGGCATGAGCGGGCGTCTGGAAGGGCCGACATGTATTCCGGAGAGTTCACAACCGAGCCGGCAAAGCTGAATATAGCTGCCGGACCCCATGAAATTGAGTAATGGTAATAGCTTCTTCATCATGGCAAGGGCCGCCATCGAACCATTTCGCGAAAGAGCCGTTGTCAAGAGGGCATTGTGATAGTTTGCGAGAAAGCAAGCCGATCCGCCGAGGATCGAGCGAGCTCCCCACAGATAGCTCTCCAACGCGATGTCGTCATAGCCGCAAATCAATTCAAAGCGGTCCTGGAGGGGCGAGAATTCCTGCAGTCGGCTCACCGAGCCGGTTGTATCCTTATAGGCATGAATATGCTTCGCGAGCGAAAGGCGCTCGAGCGTCCGCGGAGTAAGGTCGGTTCCGAACCGGGCAGGGTAGTTGTATGTGACAATCGGAAGCTTCACGTGGTCGTCAATCCAGGTGAAATAGTCGACAAGTTCATCCTCAGTCAGGCTGACCGCGATTGGCGGTGCTACGAGAACAGCTTCGCATTGCAGATCGGATGCACGCCGGCAAAGCGCCAGGGTCTCGTGGATATTGACGCTGAAGGTACTGGCAATCACGCCGACCCGGCCAGCGGCACGGTGAGACGCGAATTCCAGGAGCTGGCTTCGCTCCTCCACTGAAAGGTTGAAGAATTCGCCGGAGAAGCTTGCCGGGACGATAGCGGTCACTTTCTGGTCGATGACATGATCGATCAGATCTCCATAGATATCGAGGGCGATCTGGCCTCGGTCGTCGAAGGGCGTCACCAGGGCCGCTATGACGCCATGAAAGCGCTGTCGGGCTGTGTCGCTCACGTGTTGGCTCTATTTCTTCGGCCGCAAGCGATCGGCTATCAGGCTGACAATCTCGAAGGCAATGGCTGCGGCGGCCATCGATGTCATGTTGTTGGGGCTGTCTTTTGTCGGCATCAGGCAAACGACGTCGCCTCCGATCACATTTGCGCCGCGCAGGGATCGGATGAGATAAAGCGCCTCATCCATAGTCCACCCGGTCTCTCCGATCTCGAGGTTCGACACTCCTGGTGCGATAGAAGGATCGAGCGAATCGAGGTCGAAAGTAATGTAGACGGGGTTATCGCCAATAGCCTTACGGATGAGCTCTGCACATTCAGCCTGGCCGCGTCGGCGATAATCCTGCATGGTCACCACGTTGTATCCCAGGTCATAGGAAGGTTGCAGGAAGCCGCGTGAGCGCGGATTGCCTCTTATTCCGATTTGCACGCTCGTTCTGGGATCGACATTGCCTTGGCGAACGAGATAGGCGGCCCAGTGAGCGCTCGACTTCTTCGCGCCCAGCCAATGGGGCATCGTCTCATAGGCATCGATATGAGCATCGATATGCAGAAGAGAAGCTTTCTTTCCGTCACAGAGATCGCTCTCAGGACCGGAGATGGCCTGCACGATAGCGCCCGTCACCGAATGGTCGCCGCCAATGGAAACCGGTCGGGCACGGGCTTTGTCTATGCGGCGATAGAAGCTGGTGATCCTCTCCACGCATTTCTCATTGTCCATGGCTTCGGGAAAAGGGACATCACCCAGATCATTTATCCTACACGTCTCCCAAGGTGAGAAGTCGAAGACTTTGTGATAGCGGCGGTTGTGTGCCGATACATGGCGGACAAAGCGAGGCCCGAGATGCTGGTCGCGCTCGGTCGAGCCGTTTCCCGAACTGTGGGGCACGCCAACAAGCGCGATATCGCAATTGCCTGGATCCGGATCATGAGGCGCCCTGAACAGGGTGGGTATTCCCCACCAGTACAGAACATCCATCTGGTCTTTCACGTAACTTGGATCTTCGGCCGGAAATATCATTCTGGGTCACCTGATGATCTTGAAGAAAAGCGAGGAGCTAGGCCTGCCACCAGCGCTGGGTCAGCTTCATTCCGTCATGATCCCAGTTGGCGCCCAGTTTTCCATGCGCGATCCGCTTGGAATGCGCGGTGACGTAGTTGTTGAATGCGAAGTTTATAGAACCGCCATCATCGTGTACGATCTGCTGCATCTCGGCATACATCGCCTGGCGCGCCGAATCATCCGGTTCGGCCCGCGCCTTGATGAGAAGTTCATTGAAGCGGTCGTTCTTCCAGTAGGTTTCGTTCCAGGCGGCATCGGCCGCATAGGCGGTCGTGAACATCCAATCGCAAGTGGCGCGGCCGTTCCAATACATTGCGACGAAAGGCTTCTTCATCCAGACATTGTCCCAGAACCCGTCGTCGGCCTCGCGAACGACGGAGATCTCGATGCCTGCTCTGGCGGCACTGTCCTTGAAGAGTTCGGCGGCGCTCACGGCTCCGGCAAATGCCGCCTCGGCGGTCGAGAGTTCGATCTTGAGCTTGTCGATCCCCGCTTTGGCCAGGAGGCTGCGCGCTTTCTCGGGATCATAGCTGTGGATGGGCGCCGGATTGACGGCGTATTTTATCGACGGTGCAATGGGGTTATCGTTGCCGACCGCACCATGGCCGAGCAGGACTTTGTCGAGAATGGCTTGCCGATCGATGGCATATTTCAGCGCCTGTCGAACCTCCACGCGATCAAATGGTGCCTGCGTGACATTCATGACGAACATGTAATGGGCGTAGCCGGTGGCCTCATCAATCTCGATGTCCGAGTTGCGCTTCAGAAGGGCAAGAGTTTTGAGATCACAGCGATCGATAAAGTCGACCGCGCCTGACAGAAGCGCGTTGGTGCGTGCCGTGGGATCGATGACAGCGTTGATCTCGATTTCATCGAACCAGGTGTCGCGATAGTAGTTTTCATTCCGTTTGAGCTTGGTGACGACGCCTGGATCGAACTTCTCAAGCTTGTAGGGACCGGTCCTTATGCCTGATGACCAGTCCGCCGATCCATCCGGCTTTGCCGGCATGATGGGGAGATGCCAGTCGCTCAGGAGGAAGGGGAAATCGGCATTCGGATTCTTGAGAATGAAAACAACCGATGTCCCGTCGGCCTTGAGGTCTTCGATATCGGCCAGGATGGACTTGGCCGCCGATTTTGATGCTTCGCCCATGTGGTGTCGGATGGAGGCAATGACATCTTCGGGCGTGACGGACTTGCCATTGTGGAATTCGGCGCCATCCCGAAGCTGGAATACCCATTTTTGGGCCTTCTCGGTCTGCTCGAAAGACGAGGCCAAATCCGGCGTGATATTCCCGTCGACATCGACTTCAGTCAGGCTGTTGGAGAGCGAACCCCAGAAGGTAGTGCCGGTGTAATAGTCGAGATAGGTTGCCGGATCCAAATTGTCCGCGGTCGATCCATGCCCCACCGCCATGCGCAGCAGCCCGCCTTTCCTGGCCCGCGCACTGGGCATTCCGGGGGTCACAGCTATTCCCGCAGCGCCTGCTGCGAGTAGTTTTGCGAATCTGCGTCGTGTAAGTGATGAGTAAGTCCAAGAATGTGCGATTTCCATGGAGGTTCTTCCCTGCTTGAAGCTTTGTATTTTTATAAATGACAAAGTATGATTCTAACATACCTCTGTCAAACTCTACCTTCATGTCTCTGTTTTAATTACCTATTCCAGGGGGCTTGCGGGCGGGCCGGGACGTCTCCTGACCCCATGGCAGGCAGCGATGAGCAAAAATGGCATCTCCTGAAGAGCTGACCTTCCGCATTGGTGCCAAGCTCCGGGACCGCCGGCTCACACTCAAGCTGACGCTCGACGAACTCGCTTCCCGCACTGGCATGACCAAAGGCCATATCAGCGCCATCGAGCGCGACACCGCATCGCCGTCAGTTTCATCATTGCTTGCGATCTGCCGTGAACTCGGTGTGTCGGTCGGCTCGCTCTTCGAAGAGCCCGAATCGCTGCTGGTCCGCGCGTCGGAGCGACCACCCATCGAATTCGGCGGCGAGGGCATCGATGATTTCCTGCTGACGCCGCTCAAGGGATCGCGCATGCAAGCGATATTGAGCCGCATGCAGCCCGGAGGCAGCGCCGGTGCCGATCTCTATTCATTGCAGGCGGATGAAGAGTTTGTCTTTGTGCTCAAGGGCAGCGTGCGCATTCAGATCAACGAGGAAGTCGTTCTTTTGAATGAAGGTGATGCTTTGAAGTTCAATCCCCGGCAGCCGCACAATTTCGCGAATGCGTCGGACACATCGGAAGCCATTGCGCTGTTTTTCTTCGTTCCACCCGTCGTATGATCGGACTGGCTCATGGCCACGGAAGCTGATCAAGAAATGCCCTTCAACGTCTCTACGAGTGTGGACACGATCCGGTCGATATGAGCTTTCTCCACGATCAGGGGCGGTGAAAGCGCGATCGTGTCGCCGATAACCCGGATCAGTAGGCCACGCTGCAGGCAATTGACAAAGGTTTCATAGGCGCGCTCTCCAATATTCCCGGGACGTGAAGCGAACTCGATGCCGGCGATGAGCCGGAAGTCGCCCGCTACTATCCCGACGACGACCGCTTTCTTCTCGACCGCCCGCCCAATGTCGACCACTACCGGGTGTTCGTCAGCGAGGTCAATTTGGCGATCTGACACAATCCCTCTCCCGGCGTCAGGGGCGAGGGTGTTTCTCAATTGACTTGAAAACCCTTGGCGTAAGGATCGCGGTCGTCGAGGAAGATCGTGTTCATGCCGGTGATGCGGGCCCAGCCTTCGATCGAGGGAATGATGGCATCGATCGAGCCGAGGCTGGTCTTGCGCTCGATGCGGCCGGTGAAGGTCGAGCCGATGATCGATTCATGCACGAAGTCGTTGCCTTGGCTAAGCCGGCCTGTCGCCTCGAGCTGCGCCATGCGGGCCGAGGTGCCGGTGCCGCAAGGCGATCGATCGATGGCCTTGTCGCCATAGAAGACGGCGTTGCGCGCCGTCCCGCCCGACGTCTGCGCTTTGCCGGTCCACAGGACATGGGTGAGGCGGTCGATTGCCGGATTCTCCGGATGCACGATCCTGTGGCGGGCATTGAATGCCGCCCGGAGCTTCGGTGACCAGCGCAACAGATCGGCGGGCTTGACGTTGCTAAGGTCGCGGTAGTTCTGCTGCGGCTCGACGATGGCGTAGAAATTGCCGCCATAGGCGATATCGACGGTGATGTCGCCGAGATCTTCGACCTCGACCGGATAGCCGCGCCCCAAAAGGAAAGAGGGGACATTGACGATGCGCACGGCCTCGACGTGATCGCCGTTTTTCTCGTAATGCGCCTCGATGACGCCTGCCGGCGTATCGAGCTTGAGGACGCCCGGCGTCTTCGGCTCGGCCAGGCCTTGCTCTATGATCACCGTAACCGTGCCGATGGCGCCATGGCCGCACATGGGCAGGCAGCCTGACGTCTCGATGAAGAGGATGGCGACGTCGCAATCGGCGCGCGTCGAGGGATAGAGGATCGAGCCCGACATCATGTCATGACCGCGCGGCTCGAACATGAGCCCGGTGCGGATCCAGTCATGCTCTTTCAGGAAATGCTGGCGGCGGTCGAACATGGTCGCACCCTCGAGCAAAGGGATGCTGCCGCCCGCCACCACCCGGACCGGATTGCCGCAGGTATGCGCGTCAATGCAAAAAAATGTAAATCTCGCCACGAGTCAGTTTCCGGTCATATTGCATTTTAACGCTTCTGTACATTGTATAAAATATAAAAGTCAAGATTGAACTCTTGTGCGCTGCAATATTCAGCTCGCTAAAACAGAGCCCCAATTCCCTGATCTTCCCTGAATCCGCGAACATGCTGCGCCGCAGTGCCACTACTGCATTTGGGGCGGGTGATGAAATTCTGAAACCGATCTCACGGTCGTCTTGGGAAGCACAATGTTCGTGTAATTCTCGATCGATTTGGATGACGGAAAACCGGGCCACGTCTAGCGGTGAGAGGTTTGCGCTTGTGAATCATTCCTTGTCATCGCCGTGATTCATGCCCAAAGGAAAGCGCGGCAAGCAGATATACTTTGTCGCGCCGTATTGACGGCAAAGGGGCTCATCGACGACAATCGATTGTTCGCGAAGGGCCTCGTCTTCTTGCCCTGCGAAAAATCCTAAGCGTGGACCACACGCAGCAACCCAGGTGGATCAGAATTTATGCGATACGAAGCACCCAGCTCGACCAAGGCCGCCGTCGCTCTTCTGGCAAAGGAACGAGGAAAAGCCGCCATTCTCGCCGGCGGAACCGATCTGCTGGTCCGCATGAAGGGCGAGTTCATCGAGCCTGACCTCGTCGTCGACATCAAGCGCATCAAGGCGATGCAGCGAAATCAAGAAGACCGCCTCCGGTTTCGAGATCGGCGCCGCGGTTTCGTGCGCCGAGCTCGGCGAGCATGCCGCTCTGAAGAAAGCATGGCCAGGCGTCGTCGAAGCTGCCAATCTCATCGGCTCGAAGCAGGTGCAGGGCCGCTGCACCATGGTCGGCAATCTGTGCAACGCCTCGCCCGCCGCCGACAGCGTGCCGGCGCTGATCGCCGCGGGCGCCAAGGCGGTGATCGCCGGACCTAAGAAGAAGCGCACCATTCCGGTCGAGACAGGTTCCGGTGGGTCCGGGCCGCACTCGCTCGCCAAGGGCGAGATCATCGAATCGATCCTGCTGCCCAAGCGGCCGCCGCGCATCGGGCGATGCCTATCTGCGCTTCATCCCGCGCTACCGAGATGGACATCGCGGTCGTGTCAGCGCCGGCGTCAATCTTGTCGCTCGATGGCAAGGGCGTCATCAACGACGCGCGCGTGGCGCTGGGCGCCGTGGCGCCGACCGTGCTCCTCGTCGCTGCCGCCGCCAAGGCCATCATCGGGACCGAAGCTCGACGACGAGGCGCTGGAAAAGCTCGCCGCCGCCTGCTCGGCCGCCTGCAAGCCCATCGACGACAAGCGCGGCACCATCGAATTCAGAACCAAGGTCGCGGGCGTGCTGGCCAGGCGCGCCGCAGAAATCGCGTATAAGCGCGCAGGAGGAAAATAATGTCTGGCGTTCATGTTTCAACCACGATCAACGGCGATGCCGTCGACTTCGTCTGCGATGCCGACGAGCCGCTGCTCGACGTGCTGCGCAACCGGCTCGGCCTGACCGGCGCCAAGGAAGGCTGCGGCACCGGCGACTGCGGCGCCTGCAGCGTCACCGTTCGACGGCCGCCTCGTCTGCTCCTGCCTCGTGCTCGGCGCCGAAGCCGAAGGCCGCAAGGTCGAGACCATCGAAGGCATGGCGGATGGCGACAAGCTCCATCCGCTGCAGCGCAAATTCATCGAGCATGCCGCGCTCCAATGCGGCATCTGCACGCCGGGCTTCCTGATCGCGGCCAAGCGCGCTGCTCGACAAGAACCCGAATCCGACCGAAGAAGAAATCCGCTTCGGTCTTGCCGGCAATCTCTGCCGCTGCACCGGCTATGACAAGATCGTCCGCGCCGTCCAGGCCGCGGCCGAAGAAATGAGAGGAGCCTGACCATGCCGCTTACGATACCAGCTTACACCGGTCAGAAATTCAAGCTCGTCGGCACGCGGCCGCTGCGGCCCGATGGCGTCGACAAGGTCACCGGCCGCGCCCGCTACGGCGCTGATGCCTTCATGCCGGGCCAGCTCGTCGGCCGCGTGCTGCGCTCGCCGCATGCGCATGCCCGGATCAAGAAGATCGACACCTCGAAAGCCGAGAAGCTTCCCGGCGTGAAAGCCGTCATCACCAGCGCCGACCTGCCCGATCTCACCAATGGCGATCGCGGCATGTATGACATCCTGGACAACTGCATGGCGCGCGAGAAGGCGCTCTATGACGGCCATGCGGTCGCCGCCGTCGCCGCCATCGATGCCGACGACCGCGCGGAAGGCGCTGAAGCTCATCAAGGTCGACTATGAAATTCTGCCGCATGTGACCGATGTCGATGAGGCGATGAAGCCGCGGTGCCCCGGTCCTCCATGACGACATGTTCACCGAAGGCGTCGAGCCCAAGCCCAAGAAGCCCTCCAACATCGCCAAGCGCACCGAATTCGGCCATGGCGATGTCGAGCAGGGCTTCAAGGAAGCCGATGTCATCGTCGAGCGCACCTTCAAGACCGAGCAGACGCATCAGGGCTATATCGAGCCGCATGCCTGCCTCGCCAATGTCGGGCCTGACGGCCAGGGCGAGATGTGGGTGTGCACGCAGGGCCACTTCGTCTATCGCAACCAATGCGCCCAGCTCCTCGGCATGGATATTGCGAAGCTGCGCGTCACGGCGTCCGAGATCGGCGGCGGCTTCGGCGGCAAGACCCATATCTGGGCCGAGCCCTTGGCGCTCGCCCTGTCGCGCAAGGCCAACCGGCCGGTGAAGCTCGTGATGACGCGCGAGGAAGTGTTCCGCGCTTCGGGCCCGACCAGCTCGACCTCGATCGACGTCAAGATCGGCGCCAAGAAGGACGGCACGCATCACCGCCGCCACAGGCGACCTTGCGCTATCAGGGCGGCCCGTTCCTCGGCATGTGGGCCGAGCTCGGCGCCATGACGTCCTATGCCTGCTACGACCTCAAGAACGTCAAGACGGTCGGCTATGAAGTCCTGGTCAACCGGCCGAAGGTCGCCGCCTATCGCGCGCCCTCGGCGCCCATGGCGGCCTTCGCGGTCGAAAGCGTCGATCGACGAGCTCGCCGCACAAGATCGGCATGGATGCGGTCGAATTCCGCATCAAGAACGCGGCCAAGGAAGGCACCAAGTCGTCCTACGGCCCGACCTATGGCCCGATCGGCATCGGTCCGACGCTCGAAGCGGCGAAGAACCATCCGCATATGAAGGCGCCGCTCGGCAAGAACCAGGGCCGCGGCATGGCCTGCGGCTTCTGGTTCAATTTCGGCGGCCAGACCTGCACCTCGCTCAACGTCAATCCCGACGGCACGGTGACGGTCGCGGTCGGCACGATCGATGTCGGCGGCTCGCGCGCTTCCATGGGGCTGATCGCGGCGGAAGAACTCGGCATTCCTTATGAGAATGTGCGCTGCGTCGTCGCCGATACGAGCTCGCTCGGCCACAACGACATGAGCGACGGCAGCCGCGTCACCTTCTCGTCCGGCATGGCCACGGTGATTGCCGCGCGCAACGCCAAGAAGGTGCTGTGCGCAGCGCGCCGCCAAGATGTGGGACATTCCGGAAGACGCGGTCACCTGGGAGGACGGCTATGCCAAGCCCGCCGGCGCCAATGCCGGCAACTTCCCGCCGCTCTCGCTCAAGGAGATCGCCGCGGCGGCCGCCAATACCGGCGGGCCGATCGCCGGCCACAATGAGTTCGTCGCCGATGGCGCCGGCGTTTCCTTCGCCACGCATATCTGCGACGTCGAGGTCGATCCCGAAACCGGCGCCACCAAGGTGATGCGCTATACGGTGATCCAGGATGCCGGCAAGGCGATCCATCCTTCCTATGTCGAGGGCCAGTATCAGGGCGGTGCCGCGCAAGGCATCGGCTGGGCGCTCAACGAGGAATATATCTATGGCAAGGACGGGCGGCTGCAGAATGCCGGGCTTCCTCGATTATCGCATCCCGGTCTGCTCGGACCTGCCGTTCATCGACACGGTGATCCTGGAGATTCCCAACCCCAACCATCCCTATGGCGTGCGCGGCGTCGGCGAGACCTCGATCGTTCCGCCGCTGGCGGCGATCGCCAATGCGGTGTCGAACGCCGCGGGCGTGCGCATGACGCATATCCCGATGTCGCCGCCGCGCATCCTCAAGGCGCTCGACGAGAAGGCCGAGCGGAAAGCGGCAAAGGCCGCCTGATGGTCAATGTCGTGCTGTGGGGGGCGCTCAAATCCGCCGCCCGGCGGCGCCTCCGCGGTCGATATCGAGGCGCGCGATATCCGCGATCTGTTCGCGCAAGCTCGAGGCCGAATATCCCGGCCTCAAGCCCCATATCGAGCGCGGCATCGCCGTCTCGATCAACGGCCGCATCTTCCGCGATTCCTGGGGCGAGAAGATCCCGGAGAATGCCGAGGTCTATTTGCTGCCGCGCATCGCCGGCGGCTGAGACTTGAACGCGCAGCCGCAAGTCGTCATCCTCGGCGCTGGCTTCGGCGGGCTTACCGCGGCTCAGACCATGCGCCATGCGCCGGTCAATGTGACGGTCATCGACCGGCACAACTATCATCTGTTTCAGCCGCTTCTCTATCAGGTGGCGACGGCGGGCCTGTCGCCGGCCCAGATCGCATCTCCCATCAGAAGGATCCTCGCACGCCAGAAGAACACGACTGTCTTCATGGACAAAGTGACCGACGTCGATCGCGAGCGCCAGGAAGTGGTGACCGCGACGCGGCGGTTGAAATTCGACTATCTGATCGTCGCGACAGGGGCGCGGCATGCCTATTTCGGCCATGATGAATGGGAGTCATTCGCGCCCGGCCTGAAGAAGATCGATGATGCGACCGAGATCCGCCGCCGGATTCTCCTGGCCTTCGAGCAGGCCGAGACGATGGAGGACGCAGACGAGCGCCGCCGCCTTCTGACCTTCGCCGTCGTCGGCGGCGGGCCGACGGGCGTCGAAATGGCGGGCGCCATCGCCGAGCTTGCGCATCGGACCGTCGTGCGGGATTTCCGCCACATCGATCCAGGCCAGGCGAAGATCATCCTGATCGAGGCTGGCAACAGGATACTGACCACCTTCCCGGAAAGACTGTCGCGTTCGGCCGCCGACCAGCTTGCGCGGCTCGGTGTCACGGTCATGACCGGCGCCGCCGTCACAGGCTGTGATGGCAAAGGTCTTGATCTGAAGAATGGCGAGCGGATTGGCGCCGGCACGATCGTCTGGGCGGCTGGTGTCACCGCGTCGGCGGCGGCGAAGTGGCTCAAAGCTAAAAGCGACCGTGCTGGCCGCGTCATCGTCGACACGACGTTGCGCTTGCCAGGCGTGAACAATATTTTTGTGATCGGCGACACAGCGACGGTGACAGACGCCAATGGTGTGGTCATTCCGGGCGTCGCGCCGGCCGCCAAGCAAATGGGCTATTTCGCGGGGAAAGCCATCATGGCGCTCATCGACAACCGCCCCGTCGCTCAATTCCGATATCGCAATTACGGAAACCTGGCGACCATCGGGCGCAAATCGGCGGTCGCTGATTTCGGCCGCTTCGGCCTCTCCGGCTTCCCCGCCTGGATGGTCTGGTGCCTTGCCCATATCTGGTTCCTCATCGGCTTCCGCAACCGCCTCATCGTCTTCCTCGATTGGATCGTCGCCTATTTCTCTTTCGCGCGTGGTGCGCGGCTGATCACCGGCGACGAAAACTAGTGTGCTGAACGCGAAGTTCCTGATATCTAACCGCTATACCGACAGGAACTTCGCGTTCAAAAGCACACTAGAATTATTAGATTTTCTAGTGTCCTTTCGAATCCGAAGTTCGCTCGGAAGACGCTGCGAGGTGATGCGAACTTCGGATTCGGGACACTAGCGCCGCGAGCTCATGATACGGCTTTCGCTTTCGGTCGATCATGGGTTGCATCCTAGTTGGTGCGGCTCACATTGCGCGAAAGGCGGTCCTGGAAAAGCGCCTCCTGCGTGAGCGCCGGATGTCAAATCGGGCGTAACGCTTAACATTGCTGTCACAGCCGAGCTTCAGTACACTAACTAGAACATCTGCGAGGGAGGAAACATGACGGGCGACGAACTTTCTTTTGCTTCGGCCGGCAGCATTGCGGAGGCGATCAAGACCAAGAAACTGTCACCGGTCGAAGTGGTCGACCATTTCATCAAGCGCGTCGCCGAACGTAATCCGAGCCTCAATGCCGTCGTGCACATGGCGCCGGAAGAAGGGCGCAAGGCCGCGAAGACGGCGGAAGCGGCGGTGATGTCGGGCAACAAGCTCGGCCCGCTTCATGGCGTGCCGATCGCAATCAAGGACCTGTTCGATTTCAAGCCGGGTTGGCCGGCAACGCTCGGCGGCATCCGGGCGCTCAAGGATTTCAAGCCGAATTATCTCTGTCCTTTTTCCGAGAGGATCGAGCAGCGCGGCGGGGCGATCATCATCGGCAAAACGAACAGTCCGGTCATGGGATTTCGCGGTGTGACCGACAACTATCTCTTCGGCCCGACCGGCAATCCTTTCGACACAAAGCGCAATCCCGGCGGCTCTTCGGGTGGCAGTGCCGCGGCCGTGGCCGATGGGCTGTTTCCGCTGGCCGAGGGCACCGATGGCGGCGGCTCAATCCGCATTCCCTCATCCTGGTGCGGCTGCTACGGCTACAAGGCCGCTTTCGGCCGCCTGCCTCTGTGGGGAAGGCCCAACGGCTTCTCGGCCGATACACCCTTCATCTTCGAAGGACCAATTACACGGAACGTGCGCGATGCCGCCCTGGCGCTGTCGGCGCTTGCGGGCTATGACGCGCGCGATCCGTTCGCGCTCGATGAGGAGGTCGATTTCCTGGGCGCTCTCGATCGTCCGATCAAGGGCATGCGCATCGCCTATAGCCCCAATTTCGATGTCTTTCCGGTCGAGCCCGAAGTTGCCGAGACCGTGCGCAAGGCGGTCGATGCCTTCCGCGAAGCGGGCGCCACGGTCACCGACGTCAAGCTCGGCATCAAGCGCTCGCATATGGAACTCGCCGATCTCTGGTGCAAGATCATCATACCGCTCAATGTCTATGGCTTTCTCGGCATGAAGGCCGCGGGATACGATCTCCTCGGCAAGCATCGCGACGACCTGCCGCCGGAATTCCTCTATTGGTATGACCGCTACAAGAGCATGAGCTGGGAAGAGATGTATGAAGCACAGTCGGTACGGACCGAGATTTATGATGCCGTGCAGAACGTGTTCGCTGATCATGATATCCTCATCTCGCCGACGCTCGGTTGTCTGCCGGTCGAGAATGCGAAGAACGGCAATACTCTGGGGCCGGAGACGGTCGCCGGAGAGAAGGTCAACCGGCTGATCGGCTGGTGCCTGACCTTCCCGATCAATTTCTGCCGGCAATCCGGCGGCCTCCATCCCCGCGGGGCTGGCCAAGGGCTTCCGGTCGGCATGCAGATCATCGGCAAGCGTTATGCCGACAGTGATGTCCTTGCGGTAAGTGCTGCCTTCGAACGTCTGCGACCCTGGCAGCAGACTTACGATATTTGCCGCAAGCGCAAACTGTCTTAAGCTCTGGTCGCCTCATTTGCGCGACGGTGTCCGCTTGAAAGAGCGGGCACATGCGTTTGTAAGGAGAGTATCATGAGCTGGCTTCCAACAAACGATCCTATTCTCGGCGATGTGAAATCCTGCAATGCGCTCGATCTCGTGATCGTGCCGCGCGTGCGCGATCTGGGCGACGGCTTCCAGGTGCGCCGCGCTTTGCCGCATGGCAAGCGCCAGATGGTCGGGCCCTTCATCTTCTTCGACCATTTCGGGCCGGTGCAGTTCATCGCCGGGCACGGGATGGATGTGAGGCCGCATCCCCATATCGGGCTGGCGACCGTCACCTATCTCTTTGACGGCTCGATCCTGCATCGCGACAGCGAGGGCAATATCCAGGAGATCGTGCCAGGAGCCATGAATCTGATGACGGCGGGCCGCGGCATTGCCCATTCGGAGCGCACGCCGGATGTGCCGCGCAGGACGGGACAGCACATGCTCGGCCTGCAAAGCTGGATCGCGCTTCCTGTCGACAAGGAAGAGATCGCGCCCTCCTTTCAGCATTTCGATGCTGCCGTTCTCCCGGTGGTCGAAGAAAAAGGTCTGAGAGCGCGCGTCATCGCAGGAGAGGCGTTCGGCTCGAAAGCGCCAGTCGACATGGTGTCAGACTGGTTCTATGTCGAAGTCGCGGCCGAGGTCGGTATGTCGGTACCGCTCGATCCGACCTATGAGGAGCGTGCCGTCTATCTGGTCGAAGGCGAGGTCGATATCGCGGGCGACAGTTTCGCGCACCGCAACTGCTGATCTTCAGCCCCGGCGACCGCATCACCATCAAGGCGGTAGCCAGAACACGCATGATGTTCCTGGGCGGCACCGCGCTCGAAGGCCCCCGCCACATCTGGTGGAATTTCGTGTCATCGCGCAAAGAGCGCATCGAGGCAGCCAAGGAAGACTGGAAGACCGGGCGTTTCAGCCCGGTGCCGGAGGAAACGGAGTTCATCCCGCTGCCTGAGCGCTAAGAAGGTCCCGTGCGGGAACCAATCTGCAAGGCTGCCGTTGAAGGCGAAGCTCGCTTTCATCTGCATGGGTGAAATCATGGTAGGCGAAGAAACTTGTTCCGGCTAGTAAACTGGTGCAGAAAAACGACCGTCGATTCCCTAACGAAAGTGCCGCCTATCGCCGAGCACGCGACAAGCTTCTGGCGAAAGAAATCGAGCTCAGGCGCTCAATGGAAGCAGTGGCGGCCCAGCGACGCGCTTTGCCGCAAGGCGGCATCGTGCCTGAAGACTATGTGTTCGACGGCCTCGGCCCGGACGGCAACGCGACGAAGATGAAGCTTTCGGATCTTTTCGCACCGGGAAAAGATTCCGCTCATCATCTACAGCTTCATGTTTCCGCGCTATCCCAAGGACGACCGGCCAGGTCCCACCGGAGGCGTAACCGCTCGGCTCAAGCGTGAAGATGGCCCCTGTCCATCCTGCACTGCCTTTCTCGACGCGCTCGATGGCGCGGCAGGGCACATCGAGGCTGCAGGGTTCAATTTCGTCGTCGCCGCCGCCGCGCCGCTCGAGCCAATTGATCGACTTCGCCAAGGATCGGGGATGGAATGGTCTCCGTTTGCTGTCCTCGGCAGGCAATAGCTTCAAGCACGACTATAATGCCGAGACGCTGGAAGGACATCAGATGCCAATGATGACCGTTTTCCAACGGAGGGGCAAAACTATCCGGCACTTCTGGAGTTCGGAGATGTTCTGGACCAAGCCCGATCCGCGCCAGGATCCCCGCCATTGCGGCACCATCGAACCCCTCTGGAACATGTTCGATCTGACGCCCAAAGGCAGGCCAGCGAGATGGGAAGAACAGTTGCAGTATGATTGATTGAAAGAATTGGCAACTCTAGCCATTTTCGGCCACCCGAATGCCGTTCCCCTTCGAATGAAGGGCGCCGCCCCATGGACCGGAGCGGCGCCTTGGATATTCAGCGGTTGGATGGGAACGGCCTATACACCGGCCTTCAGCCTGGCGTTGCACAGGCTGTAAAAGCCGCCCCCCTTCTGGATCCATTTCAGGCCGCCCAAGGAATTGTTCTCCTTGTTGGCATAATACTGGTCGAGGCAGGTATGCATGCGCGCCCTGCCTTCCGACTCGTTCGAGTATTTGCGCGAAATGGCCCGGGGGAATTTGACGCCGCGCGGCGCGTTGACCGTCGGCATCTGCGGCTCGTTCGTGTAAGCTCGCCTCGTCAGGCGCCGGGACGGTCTCGTCATCGGCGGCATCGGCGCCGCACTTGGCCTTGCGGAATGAGTTCCACTTCAGTCCGCCGAGTGTGCCCTCAGCCTTGGCCTCCTGATATTTGACGCCGCATTCCTTCATCGTCAGCCCGCCCGAGGTATCGGCCTTGGCAACCGCCTTGGTGGACTTCGACGACCGGACCTCCATGGTGGCGCCCGGGCCGCATTCCGCCGTGCGGAAGTCGTTCCATTTCTTATTGCCGAGGGTACCCGCTTCTTGGCCGCCTGGTACTTGGTGCCGCACTCCTTCATCGTCAGGCCTTTGGCGTCGTCATTTTCATCCGACTTCGCCGCCGTCTTCTTGGTCTTGGTGTCGCTCGCCGTGGTGGCGCCGGGGCCGCATTCCGCCTTGCGGAAATCGTTCCACTTCATTTCGCCGAGCGTGCCGGCTTCCTTGGCGGCCTGGTACTTGGCGCTGCACTGCCTGGTGGTCAGGCCTTTGGCATCGTCATCCGTGGCGGCGGCCTTCTTCTTGGCCTTGGCAGGCTGCTCGATCTCGGCCGCGGCGCCAGGGCCGCATTCGGCCTTGCGGAAGTCGTTCCACTTCATGTCGCCGAGCGCATCCGCTTCCTTGGCCGCCTGATATTTGGCGCTGCACTGCTTGGTGGTCAGGCCTTTGGCATCGTCGTCCGTGGCGGCAGCCTTCTTCTTGGTCGTCGCCTGTCGTCATCATCCGTTGCAGCCGCAGCACACTGCGTCTTGCGGAAATCGTTCCATTTCATGTCGCCAAGCGTGCCGGCCTCCTTGGCGGCCTGATATTTGGCGCTGCATTCCTTCGTGGACAGGGCCTCGGCGGGCATCACCTCAAAGGCTGTCGCTGCCAGGGCAAAACCGGCAAGCGCGGTAAGACGGGCAATCAACATAGGGACCTCCATCTTCCGAAAGCGGCTCAGCCGTGGTCCGGGCACCTCTGCC
This sequence comes from uncultured Alphaproteobacteria bacterium, assembly GCA_963841765.1. Taxonomy (GTDB): domain Bacteria; phylum Pseudomonadota; class Alphaproteobacteria; order Rhizobiales; family Aestuariivirgaceae; genus Taklimakanibacter. Next base: position 12,859 of record CAWJDZ010000034.1, on the reverse strand, counting down.
GTTAGGCTCACTTTAGCAAAAATACTGTGACGAATGAAGATCGTCGCCGCCAGCTTGCCGCCTGTTATTCCCGTGACCCCGCCGATTGTGGCGTCCCCCGAAATTCTATGTCTTGGTGCTGTTCCGCAGTGCCGAGTAGAAGAGGCCTGAGGACCGACCTCAGGGAGCGCCCATGGACACCGAAGACGAGGCATCGCACCGCGAAATCAGGGACGAGATCCGCAAGCTCTGTCTTCGCTTTCCCGGTGAATACTGGCGCGCTTGTGACCGCGACCGCAAATATCCGGCGGAGTTCGTCCAGGCCCTGACCGATGCCGGCTGGCTCGCGGCGCTGATCCCCGAGGCCTATGGCGGCTCGGGACTGCCGCTGTCCGCGGCGTGCGCGATCCTCGAGGAAATCCAGCGCAATGGCTGCAACGGCGCCGCCTGCCATGCGCAAATGTACATCATGGGCACTTTGCTCAATCATGGCAGCGAGGCGCAGAAACGCGAATATCTGCCGCGCATAGCTTCGGGCGAATTGCGGCTGCAAGCCTTCGGCGTCACCGAGCCTGCGAGCGGCACCGATACTGCCTCGATCCGCACCTTCGCCAGGCGCACCGGCGACCGCTATGTCGTTACGGGCCAGAAACTATGGACCTCGCGGGCCGAGCATTCCGACCTCATGCTGCTCCTGGCGCGCACGACGCCGCGCGATGAGGTGGTCAAGCGGACGGACGGGCTCTCCGTCTTCATCGTCGAGATGCGGGAAGCGCTGAACCATGGCCTCAGCATCAAGCCGATCCGGACGATGATGAACGACTCGACCACGGAAGTGTTCTTCGACGGGCTCGAAGTGCCAGCAAGGAACCTCATCGGCGAAGAAGGCAAGGGCTTTCGCCATATCCTTTCCGGCATGAATGCCGAGCGCATATTGATCGCCTCGGAATGCGTGGGCGATGCCAATTGGTTCATCGCGAAGGCTGCGGCCTATGCCAAGGAGCGCGTCGTCTTCGGCCGGCCGATCGGCCAGAATCAAGGCGTACAATTCCCCATTGCCAAGGCCTACGCCGGCATGCGGGCCGCAGGGCTCATGCGTTGAGAAGGCCGCCTCCTTGTTCGACGCCGGCAAGGATTGCGGGGCCGAGGCCAACATGGCGAAGATGCTCGCCGCCGATGCCGCGTGGGAGGCGGCCAATGTCTGCGTGCAGACCCATGGCGGCTTCGGCTTTGCCGAGGAGTTCGACATCGAACGCAAGTTCCGCGAGACCAGGCTCTATCAGGTGGGGCCGATCTCGACCAATCTGATCCTGGGCTATCTCGCCGAGCATGTTCTCGGCCTGCCGCGCTCCTATCTGAGGCTCGCATGACCCGTCCGCTTGCAGGTCTTCTGGTCATTGCCATCGAGCAGGCTGTCGCCGCACCGATGTGTACGGTGCGGCTCGCCGATGCGGGCGCGCGGGTCATCAAGATCGAGCGTCCGGAAGGCGACACGGCACGCCACTATGATGCGACCGTCCAGGGCACCAGCGCCTATTTCGCGTGGCTGAACCGCGGCAAGGAGAGCCTTGTCCTCGATATCAAGGCTCAAGCCGACAGGAGCCTTCTCGAAGCATGCTGGCCAAGGCTGATGTCTTCATCCAGAACCTGGCTCCGGGTGCCGCACAGCGCATCGGGCTCGGCTCCAAGGATCTCGTCAGCCGTTTCCCCAGGCTGGTGGCGCTCGACATTGTGGGCTATGGCCAGGACACGGACTATGCCGGCATGCGTGCCTATGACATGCTGGTCCAGGCCGAGTCGGGCCTCTGCGCCGTGACGGGAAGTCGCGATGCTCCCGCGAAAGTGGGCATTTCGGCGGCCGATATCTGTACCGGCATGAATGCCCATGCGGCAATCGTGGAGGCGCTGTTCGAGCGCGAGCGCAGCGGCCGTGGTGCCGCCATCGACATCGCCATGTTCGACGGGCTCGCCGACTGGATGAATGTGCCTTTGCTGCATCATGACTATGCGGGGCGGGCCACGCCACGCGTGGGGCTTTCCCATGCGGCGATCTATCCCTATGGGCCTTTTGCCTGCCGCGATGGCGAAGTGGTGATCGTTGCGCAGAACGCCGGCGAATGGACGCGCCTGTGCGACTCGGTCTTGCAGCGGCCCGAACTCGTCGACGATTTTCGTTTCCGCGACAATCCCTCTCGCCTCATTAACCGCGATGCGCTCGATGCCGAGATCAAGCCCGCCTTCGCCAGAACTCACTGTCGCGGAGGCGATCGGAATCCTCGAGAGCTCAACTCGCCTGGGGGCGGGTCTCGACGGTTGCCGATCTCTCCCGGCATCCGGCGCTGCGGCGCACAGTGAGCGACGTTCCGGGCGGATCGTTCGAGCTCGCGGCACCGCCACTCCATCCGGATGTCGGCCGCGCCCGGGTTCCGGCGCTCGGCGAGCACAGCGACGCGATACGGCGGAATTTTCCGCCATGGCGGCACCGTCATGAGTGCTGCTGTCGACGGCGGATCTCGCCGGCTCCTCATCCCTTGAAGCGCGGCTCCGGCAGGCCCGTGACGCCCGCCGCAACGGCGAAGAGGCTGCCGGCCTGAGGCTGCTGTTCGAGGCCGGAAGCGGGCCGTATCGATGTCACATAGATGATGTCGAGCCTGGGACCGCCAAAGGCCAGCATGCTGGGCTTGGCGACGGGCAATTTGATGCGGCGGTCGATCTGTCCCTTGGGCGTGAAGCGCACGAGCTCCCAACCGTCATTGGCGGCCGTCCAGTAGCAGCCATCGGCGTCGACGGCACCACCGTCGGGACGGCCTGGCATGCCGTGGGTGTCGACGAAGACGCGACGGTTGCTGATCGCCCCGTCATCGGGATCGAGGTCCCAGGCCCAGATGGTGCGCACCGCCATATAGGAATCGGAGTGGTAGAGCGTGCGTCCGTCCGGGCTGAAAGCAAGGCCGTTCGAGACGAAGAGGTCGTGCACCATGGGCGTCATGCGGTGATCGGCATCGAAGCGGTAGAGCGTGCCTTGCCGGCGGCCCGGATTGACCGGCTCTTCCATGCTGCCGACCCAGAAACGGCCCTGGGCGTCGCAGCGCCCATCATTGAGACGGTTGTCCGGCAGATGCGGTTCGGGCCGCGCCAAGCGCGTCGATTGCCTTGTCTTGAGATCATAGCGCCAGATGCCGGATTTGAGCGCAACGAGGACGTCGCCGTCTGTACAAAGTGCGAAAGAGCCAATCGGCTCCGAGAACGTCCAGACATCATTGGCGCCGGTTGCGGGCGTGAAGCGGTTGAGCCGGCCGTTCGGAATGTCGACCCAATAGAGCGCGTGCTCCTCCGGCGACCACACCGGGCATTCGCCGAGATCGGCCTTGATGTCGAGGACACAATCGACCGCGGGCGCGTTCATGCGCTGACCGCCGCGATCATCGCTTCGCCGGTGATGACACGCTCGACCTCCTCGATATTCGTCTGCTTGGGATCGATGTCGTCGGCGACGATGCGGCCGCCGCGCATGACGATGATGCGATCGACCACCTGGAAGACATGGTGGATATTGTGCGCGATGAAGATGCAGGAATGGCCGGTATCGCGCGCCTCGCGCACGAAGCGCAGCACGCCCTGGGTCTCAGCGACACCCAGATTGTTGGTCGGCTCGTCGAGGATGATGAGGTCGCTGTCGAACTGCATGGCGCGCGCGATCGCCACCGCCTGGCGCTCGCCGCCCGAAAGGGCGAGTGATCGGCGTCTCCGGCGGGATCTCCTTGGTGATGCCGACCTTCTTCAAGAGATTGCGCGCCACCTCGTTCATCGCCGCATGATCGAGCCGGTTGAGGAAACCCGGTCCCTTGACCGGCTCGCGGCCCAGGAACAGGTTGCGGGCGATCGAGAGCTGCGGCACCAAGCGCCGAATCCTGGTAAATGGTCTCGATGCCGTTGGCGATGGCATCGGTGGTGCTCTTCATCTCGACCTTGCGGCCCTTGACGAAGATTTCGCCGCTGGTCATCGGCACGGCGCCCGACAGCACCTTGATCAAGGTGGATTTGCCCGCGCCATTGTCACCCAAGAAGGCCAACGACCTCGCGGCGCAGTGATGCGCAAGCTCACATCGCGCAAGCGCATGGACGCGGCCATAGAACTTGTTGATTTTCTCCATGCGGATGAGTTCGTCCGCCACTTGGTCAGGTCCCCGCATTGTGCCGGCGTTCGAGCCACGAATGGAGCGCCATCATGCCGAGGATGATGGCGCCGATGAAGATATTGTAGGCAAGCCCGGCACGCCGACCAGCACGATGCCGTTGCGCATCACGCGCAGGATGAATATGCCGAGCACCGTGCCGAAGATGGTGCCGCGGCCGCCGGTCAGAAGCGTGCCGCCAATCACCACCATGGCAATGACCTCGAGCTCATAGCCGGTGCCGCTGTTGGGATTGGCCGCCGAGGTGCGGATCGAGGAGATGATGCCGGCGAAGCGCCGACATGGCGGAGGCGAACATGAACAACAGGATCTTGGTGCGCTTGACATTGACGCCGCGGGCGAGGGCCGCGCCGGATTGCCGCCCGATGCCTGGATCCAGTTGCCAGCCTTGGTCTCGGTCAGCAGATAGTGCGTGCGATCGCGGCCAGCGCGAACCAGAAGACCGACATATAGACGCGGAAACTGCCGATGTAGAAGCTCCCGACCAGGACATCGGCGAGCCATTTGCCTTCCGCATTCCAGGTCCGCTGCGGAAAGCCGTCGGTGATATAGAGCGCCGTGCCGCGCACCACCAGCAGCATGCCGAGCGTCACGAGGAAGGAGGGAATGTTCGAGCCGCGTGACGAACCAGCCATTGGCGAAGCCGATGAAGAGGCTCGATGCCGAAGGCGACCAGGAAGGCAAGCTCCATGGGCAGGACGCCGCTGTTGAAGAGCGTCCACATGAGGACAGCAGAGAAGCCGAAGACTGAGCCCACCGAAAGGTCGAATTCGCCAGCGGTCATGAGCAAGGTCATGGCGAGAGCGATGAGACCAAGCTCGACCGTGAAAGCCAGCGTGTTGCTGATATTCTGAAGCGACAGAAAGCTCGGGTTGATCGACCAGAAGACCAGAAGCTCGAGCGACCAGAAGGACCAGAGGGCCGAATTCCGGCGCAGCGATCAAGGCGCTGCAGGAAGAGCGATGTTCATCAGTAACGGGCCCGCATCACGGTCTTGCGATCATTCCCTTCTCCCGCGCGGCACGCGTCGGAGAAGGTGGCCGAAGGCCGGATGAGGGCTCTTTCGCGCAGCGATAAGTATCGCAAAATTATCGCTTTGCTGACAAAGAGCCCTCACCCGCCTCGAGCCCCCTCTCCCATTGCTTCGCAACGGAGAGGGGGAGAACTGGAGCGGGCCCGCTCACTTTAAGTGAGATCACTTGCCCGACAGGATCTTGTCATAGACCTCGGCGGTGTTCTTTTCGTAGAGGGCGCCGGTGATGATGTTGAAGCCGGGCGGGATCTTGCTCGCTGCCATGGCCGCCATGGAGAGCGCCATATAGCTCGTCGCCTGTGGGTCCTGCCATTGCGCGGCATTCACATAGCCATTGAGCACTTCCTGGGTCGTGTCGGTCGAGTTGCCCCAGCCGACCACCGGGATCTCGCCTGCCTTGACGCCGACCTGGTCGAATACGCGCTTGATGCTGCCGGTGACCAGATCGCCGAGGCCGATGATCGCCTTGATCTTGGCGCGGTTGGCGGTCAGGTAGTCCGACATGCGGGTGATGATCTCCGCCTGGTCGAGAGTGGAGTCGGTGACTTCCCAGGTGATGTTGAGCGGCTTGAAGACGCTGGCAATGCCTTCTTCTTCCTGCACGCCATAGGTGGCGCCCGGCACTTCGACCGGCATCCAGACGAAATCGCCCGATTTCACCAGACCTCTTGTCGACCAGATATTGCGCCCAATGCCTGCCGAAGGTGACATTGTCCCCGCCGACATAGGCATCGAAGCTTGCTTTGGGGTCAGGCGTGTTGAAATTGATGATCGGAATGCCGGCATCATTCGCTTCCTTGGCGACCGCGATCAGGCTGCCGGGATCGGGGCTCGTGGTGACGATGCCGTCGGCCTTGGCGGCGATGGCGGCGCGCACTGCTTCCTGATGCGCGGGCACATCGCCATTGTGGAAGGAGGTGTTGACGTCGTTGCCCGTATCTTCCGCCCATTGCTTTGCGCCAGCGAGGAAATAGGTCCATACCGGATCGGCGGGCGATCCATGCGAGATCCAGTAGAATGTCCTTTTCGCCTCGGCCGAGACGCTCGAGGCCAAGGCCAGGCTCAGCACCACCAGTGCGGCACTGAGACAGATCGCGATTCGTTTCAGCATTTTCGTCCTCCCATCCAATGTTTGCGCGTGTTTCTTCGAGGTATCGGTGGGTGGCCGGGCAGGCCGGCCGCGTGCTCAAAAAGACAATTGAGAAGCGTCATCCTGATGGAAAGGCGAAGCGGGAAGTCAAGGCGCATCAGAAGAAGCCGGCGAGGAATGGCAGGTGACGCCTGTCGCCGCTCGCGTCGATGAGCGTGAGCTGGTCCTTGCCAAGCTGCATATCTTTGACTGCCGTCCAATCCCTTGGGGCTGGGATGGCACCCAAGGCATAGCGAACCGCCGTGATCTTTCCCTTACCTAGCGCAAGACCTGTGGGCTTGTCTTTCGGATCCTCGATCAGGCGGTGATCGAGTGATGACTTCCTCAATGCCGATGACCGCCCGGTGGCGGCTATTCCAGGGCGTGTAGGAGCGCCCGCCATTGCTCATCCACAACACGGTGTGCGGCAGAAGGATTGCGTCCTTGACTGCAAAGAACAAAAAGCCCTCGGCTGGCGCGAGCGCGGCCGACCAGCCGAGTTTCGTGCCCGGCGTCTCGGTCATGATGATGAGATCCTCGTGGCCTGTGTCGAACGGATAGAGGCTTGCATCGCTCGAGCCGCCATCGGCGCGCTTGACCTCGGCCAATGAGGAGAAATGCTGCGGATAGAGAAGCACCGAGCGGCCGCGCTTCGGATCGGTTTCGAGCGGGTTGATGGGCGTGAAGTACGACGCCTTGCTTGAAAAGCTCAGGCGGGCGCCGCCCGGCACGCGGATCATGGCGTGATGCGCGACAGGAATTTTGCCCGTGCCGCCCTCGAACACGTGGCGTTGATAGACGATCGGATGATTGGGATGGAGGATCAGGTGCTTGATGAGGTCCGCGCCATCGACACTCTCGCGCAGTTTGTAAGTCGCGGTGACTGCACCCGTCGTGGCGTGCTCGGTGCCGACCTTTTCCCACGTGCCATTCGCGGCCCAGCCGTGGATCGGAACATCGGGATTGGTCTTGCCGAAAGGGGCGCAGAAGAAGTCTCCGGCAAGCCGCCTTTCGACGGGAGCAACTTCGTCTGGCAGGCTTTCGCCGGAAACGAGCCAGGGGGCTCGATGCAAGGGGCGCAGTGCCTGCGCTCCCTCGCATGCGATCACGAGATCGTCGATGATGCCGCTTTCGGCGCGAAAGGTGAGGGAAATGCCGTCGGTGCTTATGGTGTCCATTGCCTAGCTTTCATTGGGGATGTTTTCGCGGAAGACCGATTGAATGCGAACCGTGGCGGTGGGGATGTCGGTCTCGCCCCGCACCGCGCGGACAAGCCGGTCGACCGCCTCGCGCGCCTCGACCCGGGCATTTTGATCAATTGCTACATCCATCACACCGCTGAGCAGATATCGGCGCGTCTCCTCGGTCAGGTCATGGCCGACAAAGACGACAGATCTGTCGCGCTTGAGTTCGATCAAAGCGCGCGCGATGCCGTCCTGGCCGGCTCCAATGCAGTAGATCGCGCTCAAGTCGGGATGCTCGTCGAGAAGCGAACGCGTTTCGCGATAGGCGCGGTCGGCATCCTCGCGCACTTCGCGCGCCGCGACGATGGTGAGTTGCGGGAAATTCTCCTGCAATATGTGGCGGAAGCCCATTTCGCGCTCTTCGTGGCCGCGATAGGCGAGGGCGCCGGCCAGCAACGCCACCTTGCCCGCAGAGCCCGGCACGAAACGGCCGATGAGGTAGCCGGCGAGCCGGCCCGCCGCGCGGTTGTCGATACCGACATAGTTCACGCGCCCGGCGTGGCTGATGTCGGAGACCAGAGTCATGACCACGATGCCCTGGGCGATGAGCTTGCGCACCGCTTCGCGCACGGCTGGGCTGTCGAGGCCGATGAGGCCCACACCCTTGCATGTGGCACGCAGCGCCGAGAGCCGGGCGGCGATCTCTTCCGGCTCTATGCTCCCCAAGCGGTGAATGATGACGTCGATGTCACGGCGCGCCGCGGCCTGCTGCTCGATATGGCGGGCGAGATCGGAGATGAAGGCGTTGCCGCCGCCCGGAAGGACGAAATCGAGACTGGCCGTCTTGACGGCAGTGAGGGCCGATTTCTCGCCGGCAAGCTCGGCCATGATGGCCAACACATGGGCGCGGGTGTGATCCTGGACGCCGCGCCGTTGGTTGAGGACACGGTCGACCGTCGCTTTGGAGACGCGAGCGGCGCGGGCAATCTCGTCCAGTTTCGGTCGCTCCTGGGCCAAGGCCGTCCTTTCAGCTTTCCAGTTTGTGGAACCTAGTGTGCTGAACGAATCCGAAGTTCGCTCGGAAGACGCCGCGCGGTGATGCGAACTTCGGATTCGGGACACTAGCGGGAGCAGGGGGCAACGGTCAATGGAAGTCCTCAAAATGAGGTTTAACTGGATGTACTGAATGCCCTTGAATTAGCCCATTTCGGATGTTACCCGCATCAAATTGATGTTAGAGCAAATCCCGCGAAAGGCCTGCCCCGGACTTGATCCGGGGTTGAAGACTTTGGCGATAAGGATTTGCTCCAACATGTTGGTTTGGCGCAAATCCTCATCGGCGAAGCAATTCTACTTCGCCGGGACGCGCGCTGTGCGGATTGGGGGCGGTGTCTGCGGTCGTTGATGAGGTGCCAGTGATGCCGTCGGCGAGGGACTATAGCCTGGTGGGGCGCGATTCTACGCTGGCCGAAGCGAGCGGCCTCGCGGCGGCGGAATGGTATTCCTGTCCCATTCCCCGCAAGGTGCTGAAGGAGCTGATGAAGCGGTCCGACGGGCCTGCCTTGCGCGATACGGCACTGTGGCTTGCGGCTCTGATTTTGTCGGCCGCCGCTGGCGTCTATTCCTGGGGCAGCTGGTGGGCGGTGCCGTTCTTCCTCGCCTATGGCGTGCTCTATGGCTCATCGAGCGACAGCCGCTGGCATGAGGCGGGCCATGGCACAGCCTTCAGGACTCGCTGGATGAACGACGTGGTCTATCACCTTGCGAGTTTCATGATCCTGCGCGAGCCGACGGTATGGCGCTGGAGCCATACGCGCCATCACACCGACACTATTATTGTCGGACGCGATCCGGAGATCGCCGTTCCGCGCCCGCCCGATGTGTTCGGGCTCCTGCTCAACATATTCGCGATCAAGAGCAGTCTGCGCACAATCCGGCATTTGTTCATCCATTCGGCGGGCCGGCTCACTGCCGAAGAAGCGACCTTCATTCCCGAGATGGAGCGCTGGAAAGTCTATCTGGTGGCGCGCGTCTACCTCGCCATTTTCGCTGTGGTCGCCGCGGTATGCTTCTCGATAGGGAGCATTTTGCCGGCGATGCTGGTTGGGCTGCCGACCTTCTATGGCGGCTTCATGACCATTTTCTTCGGCCTCACCCAGCATGCGGGCCTTGCCGAAGACGTGCTCGATCATCGCCTCAATACGCGCACCGTCTATATGAACCCGCTGTTTCGCTTCCTTTACTGGAACATGAACTATCACGTCGAGCATCACATGTTCCCGATGGTGCCCTATCATGCGCTGCCCCGGTTGCATGAAGCGATCAAGAGCCGACTGCCCCGCACCCTATGCGAGCACCATTGCGGCCTATCGCGAGATCATTCCCACCATACTTCGTCAGGTGCGAGAACCCGCTTATCACGTCGTGCGGCAACTGCCGTCGGGTGCCAAGACCGTTCCCTATAACTACGGCGCCGTGCTGAAGCCCGCCGAGTGATCTCTGCCTGATCGCGCCTGCCCATTGCTTCGCAGCGGGAGACGGTGGAAAGTTGGAACGGACGGAGAGGAGGGAAGATGAGCAGATGGCGCGTGGCCGGCATCAATTTCGATCATATGCATATGGGCGATCTTTTGCGGGAAGTGTTCAACCATCCCGATGCCGAGATTGCCGCGATCTGTGACAAGAGTCCCGAGCGCATGGCGTCGGCGATCGCCAACTTCAACATTCCCGACGATCGGGTGTTCACCGATCTCGATGAATGTCTTGAAAAGAGCAAGCCCGATCTTGCCCTCATCTGCGCGGCGACCGCCGAGCATGCCGATCATGTCGACCGCGTCGCCAGGCACAAGGTCCATGTGCTGGTCGAGAAGCCTTTCGCCGCCTCGATCGCCGAAGCCGACCGGATGATTGCCGCCATGAGCGAGGCGGGGCGCAAGCTCGCCATCAACTGGCCGCTCGCCTGGTATCCTTGTCATGTCACCACGAAGCGGCTGATCGATGAGGGCGCCATCGGCGATGTCGTCGAGGTGCATTATTACGACGGCAATCGCGGCCCACTCTATCATCTGGCCGACAAGATCGAAGTGACGCCTGAGGAAGTGGAAGCGGCGAAGCCCACCTCCTGGTGGTACAAGCGCGCCTCGGGCGGCGGCAGCCTGCTCGACTATCTGGGCTATGGCGTGACGCTCGGCACCTGGTTCCTCAATGGCGACAAGCCGACCGAAGTCACGAGCATCGTCGATGAAACACCGGGCATCGAGGTCGACCAGCAATCGGTGACCGTTTGCCGCTATACGCGCGGCCTGTCCAAATTCGAGACCCGCTGGGGCACGTTCTCCGATCCGTGGACGCAGCAGCCGCAGCCCAAATGCGGCTTCATCGTCGTCGGAACGCAAGGCACGCTGTCGAGCTATGACTATGACCCCATCGTGACCATCCAGACGCGGGAAGAGCCTGCCCATCGGGCGATCGCGGCGGACGCCTTGCCGGCCGGCCGTCGGGCGCCGGTCGAATACATGCTCGATTGCATTGCAAATGACGCGGATGTCGCCGGGCCCTTGTCGCCCGCTCTGTCGCGCATCGGCCAGCAGATTACCGACAGTGCCGTGCTCTCGGCGCGCGAGAAGCGTACCGTGGCGCTTTTGCCATGAGCGAGGCGCAAGCCCCAAGCAAAGACGCCTATGCGCTGGCGAGCGCCGCGGCCAAGAGAGTTGCGGCGCCCGAGCTTCCCTACCGGCCGCCTCGACCGAAGTCTTATGCTGCCGGGTATCGCGCTCATCGGCGCCGGCGGCATCTCCTTTGCCCATCTCGATGCCTATCGCACTGGCGGCTTCGATGTCCGCGTCATCTGCAACCGCACCCTTGCCAAGGCCGAGGCGCGGCGCGACCAGTATTTTCCGCAAGCGGAGGCGACCAGCGATTTCGCCTCCGTCCTCGCGCGCTCAGACATCGACATTGTCGACATCACCACTCATCCGCGCGAGCGCTTCGGCATGATCGAAGCGGCGCTCAATGCCCGCAAGCATGTGCTGTCGCAAAAGCCTTTCGTGCTCGATCTCGATTCCGGCGAACGCCTGGTCCACCTTGCGGAAGTCCAGGGCGTCAAGCTCGCCATCAATCAGAATGGCCGCTGGGCGCCGCATCTTTCCTATATGCGGGAGGCCCTGCGCGCCGGTCTCATCGGCGATCTCATCTCCTGCCATGTCGCCATCCACTGGAACCATGGCTGGATCAAGGGCACGCCCTTCGAAGAGATCGACGATCTCGTCTTCTATGATTTCGCCATCCACTGGTTCGACTTCCTGACGAGCCTGATCGGCGAGCGCGCGGCGGCGGTCTTCGCCACGCGCAGCCGCGCTTTCGGACAGGAGGTCAAGCCACCGCTCCTCGCCTCGGCCCTGGTGCAATTCGACGACGGCCAGGCCTCGCTCATCTTCGATGGCGCAACTCCCTATGGCCCCCAGGACCGCACCTATATCGCCGGCACCAAGGGAAGCGTCACGAGTGTCGGTCCCAATCTCGGCGAGCAGAAAGTGGAGCTCGCTACCGAGGCCGGCGTGGCTATGCCGACGCTCAGCGGCAGCTGGTTCAATGATGGGTTTCATGGCGCCATGGGCGAGCTCATGTGCGCCATCGAGGACAATCGCGAGCCGCTGAACGGGGCCCGCGGCAATCTCGCAAGCCTGGCTCTGGCCTTCGCCGCCATCGCGTCCGCGCATAGACGCGTGCCGCTCAAACCGGGCGATGTCAGACGCCTCGATGCCACATCGGGGGAGAGAACAAAAGTCGCCGCGAAGTCGTTCTTGACGCATGGCGACATTTCCCCTTTCCTTGCAGACGCGGCCCATGGAGGCGCGGACCGCCGAAACTCTCCCCGAACAGGGAGGTCCCTGGCAATATGAGCCCAAATGGGACGGTTTCCGTTGTCTCGCCTTCAAATCCGGCAGTGCGGTCGATTTGCGCGGCAAGTCGGGCAAGCCGCTCGGCCGCTTCTTTCCGGAAGTCGTGGCTCTCCTGAAGGATGTGCCGGCCAGGCAATTCGTGGTGGATGGCGAGCTCGTCATCGAAATCGATGGCCGGCTCGCCTTCGATGCGCTGCAGATGCGCCTGCACCCGGCCGAGAGCCGAATCCGCAAGCTGGCAGGCGAAACGCCCGCTCGCTTGATTCTTTTCGACATGCTGGCCGATCCTCACGGCAAGTCGGTCATGGACCAGCCGCTCAAGGAGAGGCGCAAGGCGCTCGCGGCCTTCATGAAGTCGGCGGGGGTGCGCCGGAAGCTGGTCCTTTCCCCGGCAACGGCCATGATCGACAAAGCGAAAAACTGGCTCGAGGAGCAAG
>CAWJDZ010000033.1:0-113436 GCA_963841765.1 uncultured Alphaproteobacteria bacterium | reverse complement strand
GATTGGGCTCCCCGTTCCCTATCAAACAATCGCGACGGGTCTATCCGCCCAGGTACTGTTCCGGATAGTCGACAAGAACAAGACCATGAACCTGCCATTCACCGGAATGAAACAGACGCATTTCGTCGAGATCGGCCGGACTAGATCTCATGTCTTGATGAAACTGACATGCGGTGGCGTGATAGGGCTTCCGGTATATAGCCGCAGCTATGGCATAAGTGCCATGGCTAGCCTCTTGCGCGTGATAGGACCTGAAACCGGCCTTGAATTTGAGGAGGTAGTCTGCGCATGGCCGTGCAGCCGCGCAATCAATTCTTCAAACAATGGACAGATCGTCCAACTCGCCAACAACGCGATCTGCAAATTCGGCGAGGGAGGGACCGGCATGTCCAAGATGGCTACCAATGCCCAATCGATGTTGGATTTGCTGCAACTCGATTGGAAGCTTCCGTCTCGTCTGCGGATGGACGAACACCTTTATGAGCACACGGTGGTTGATCGTCGGCAGGACCGTGGCTAGGCGCCTACGATACGTTGATGTGTCCTGCGGCCGCCCGGTCCGTGGTGCCCAAAAGGAAAATCGGAAACAGGATCTACCGAATTTTCCGTTTTGCCGCCGCTCTCGATGGCGTTTCCTTCCGCCACGTAAAAGCTCATAAGTCTGCCGGCTCTGTCCCCTTTTTTCACCGGCGAAAAAAGTAAGTCGCGACGTCTCACGCCACGACGCGCACTTCGGCCTTGAGCAGATCCTCCTTCCTTGCCGAAGCTCCGGCGAAGAATTCGATGGCCCAGGCTCGAGCCGCGGCTCATAGTCGTTGCCGGGGAAGGCGAGATCATCCCTCGACAGAGTGACCGCGACCGTCTTGTCCTGCCCGGGCTCGAGCCACGCCTTGCCCAGGCCCTTGAGCTCCAGCCGCGGCCGCGACACGCTCGCCACCGGATCGCGCAGGAAGAAGAACACCGTCTCTTCGCTCGCAACGGCCCCCGCATTGCGCACCGTGACCTCGAGCGTGACCTTGGCGCCGGCGCGCAGTTCGCTGGGGCTTGCGGTGAAGGCCGAATAGGTGAAGCGCGTATAGGAAAGCCCGTGGCCGAAGGGAAACAAGGGCGCGTTCGGCATGTCGAGATACTTGCTGGAATAATGCACCTTGGGATCGGCCGGCCGCCCGGTCGGACGCTGTGAATAAAAGAGCGGAATCTGCCCGACATCGACAGGCCATGACACCGGCAGCTTGGCCGAAGGCGACCATCGGCCGGTGATGATGTCGGCAACGGCATGGCCGGCCTCGCTGCCGAGGAACCAGGTGGCGAGCACCGCCTGCGCCCTTTCGAATATCGAGTTGCCGATGAGCGGCCGCCCGGACGAAAGCAGCACGATGACGGGCTTGCCCGTGTCAAGGATCGCTGCCGCCAGCGCTTCCTGATGGCCCGGAAGGCCCGGCCTCGCGCGGCTCGCCGCCTCGCCGCTCATATAGCGCTCCTCGCCGAGGCACAGAAGAACGAGGTCGGCCGCCTTTGCCATGTCGACAGCCGCCGCGATGCCGGTCCTGTCGCCGCCTTCGATCGCGACACCTGGCGCATGAAGGATCTCGCTGTCATGCCAGGCGGCCCTGATGCCCGGCAGGAACGGCACCATGTCCTCGACGAGGCCGGCTCCCGACCACGGCCCCAGCATCTCGGCCTGCGCATTGGCGAGCGGACCCAGCACCGCGACGCGCCGCGGCGGCTGCCTGACGGGCAGGACATTGCTGCGATTGCTGAGCAGCACGATCGAGCGGCGCGCCGCATCGCGCGCGATGTCGCGATGCTCGACGCGCCGCGCTTTGTGATCGAACTTGACCGCGGCGTCGCGATAGGGATCGTCGAACAGGCCGAGGCTCTCCTTGAGCATCAGCACGCGCTCCGCCGCCTGGTCGATATGCTCCATGGTGACGGCGCCGCTCTGCAGCGCGCTCGGCAGGCCCTGCACATAGGCAAGTCCCACCATGTCGATATCGACGCCGGCCTTGAGTGCGAGCGCTGCGGCCTCGGTGACATCGGCGGCGACGCCATGCGGGATGAGTTCGGAAATGGCGTTGTAGTCGCTGATGATGACCCCATCGAAACCCCATTTCCGGCGCACCAGATCGCGCAGGATGGCTATATTGGCGGTCAGCGGAACATTGTCGATGTCGGTGAAGGCCGGCATGATCGCGGCGACGCCGGCGGCGACCGCTGCCTCGAAGGGCGGCAGATAGACCTCATGCAGGCTGCGCTCGGAGACCTCGACCTCGGCGTAGTCGCGCCCCGCGACCGATGCGCCATAGGCGGCAAGATGCTTCGCGGTCGCTGCGATCGATAAAGGCGATCTCAAGTCATCGCCCTGAAAGCCCTTCACCTTGGCGGCGGCGAAGCGCCGGGTGACCCACGGATCCTCGCCCGCACTTTCGGCGATGCGCCCCCAGCGCGGATCGCGCGACACATCGAGCATCGGCGCGAAAGTGAGCGTCAGGCCCTCGGCCGCGGCTTCGAGTGCGGCGATGCGCGCGGTGCGCTCCCATAGATCGGGATCGAAGGCCGAGGCCTCGCCCAAGGGTATGGGAAAGATTGTCCGGTGGCCGTGAATGACGTCATAGCCGAAGATCAGCGGGATGCCGAGCCGCGTCTCCTCGACGGCGATGCGCTGCACTTCGCGCACCTGGCCGCGTCCGAAGAGATTGAGCAGGCTTCCCACCTGCCCGGCCCTGAGCGCCGCCATATAGTCGCCAGGCTGTCCCGGTCCGGTGATGACCATGTTGGACGAGAGCATATTGAGCTGCCCGATCTTCTCATCGATGGTCATGGCGCGCATGAGCCGGACGACGCGATCGCTCAATCTCGATGACATAATTCCTCCGCAGGCTGACGGCTATCCGGGAATTCCCATTCAGGTGCCGTTCAGCCGAGTCCTGGCAGGCTATTTGCCTGGCAATTGATGGAGTTCCAACACGGAACCTGTGTCTTTGCCGTCACAGTTCGCCGAATAATGGAGCTTTTGGTCGCGTCGGGCAAGTTTACATAAAGCGTTTACTGGCTCGGATCATCATCTTCGACTAACATGCTTGCTGCGAGTGGGTGAGAATCAGAACTAGAAAAAGACGTTACTAAAGGGTTGGTCACGAGACTAATGCGATTAGCTGATGCGGCGGCGGACGCGGCACGTCCGGCGCAGGGGAAAGTCAGTGCCGAGACGAAGCATGGCCAATTCTGGCTGCAGGCACTCCCCCTGTTGCGCGCCCTCTACGCCTCGAATTACCGCAACAAGCTTGCCTTGATGGCGGGCGCAATTGCCTTCGTCATCATCACCAACACCTTCGGCCAGATCAAGCTCAATGCCTGGCTCGGCTCATTCTACGACACGCTCGTCAAGCGTTCGCTGAGCACGCTGGCGCATGAGCTTCTCATCTTCCTGTTCATTGTCGGCGGCCTGCTATGTCTCGTCGTGGCGCAGACCTGGCTGCAGGAAACGCTGAAAGTGAAGCTGCGCGAGTGGCTGACCCATGACCTGATGGACCAGTGGCTCAAGCCGCGGCGCGCCTATCTTCTGACCCAGGCCGGTGAGGACGGGTCCAATCCGGATCAATATATCCAGGCCGACGCCCGGCATCTGGCGGAGATGTCGGCAAGCCTCGCCATCGGCCTCTTCCATGCGACGCTTCTGCTGCTGAGCTTCGTCGGCGTGCTTTGGGCGCTGTCGAGCCAGGTCGTCTTCACCTGGGACGACAGGAGCTTCACCATACCGGGCTACATGGTCTGGTGTGCTCTCGTTTATGCGATCACCGGCTCCTGGCTCACCTGGCTGGTCGGCCATCCGCTGATCAAGCTCAATGCCGAGCGCTATGCGCGTGAGGCCGATCTGCGCTTCGCCATCGTGCGCATCAACGAGACCGCCGAGACCGTGGCGCTGGGGCGCGGCGAGGCGGATGAGCGGCGCACCGCCGACGGTTCGATCACCAGCGTGATCGATCTCGGCTGCAAGCTCGCCAATGGCCTGTCGAAACTCAGCTGGATCACATCGGGCTATGGCTGGCTTGCGATCATCGTGCCGATCCTGGTGGCGGTGCCCGGCTTCTTCTCCGGCAAGCTCACCATTGGCGGCCTGATGATGGTGGTCGGCGCTTTCAACCAGGTGCAGAACTCGCTGCGCTGGTTCGTCGACAATTTCCCCGCCATCGCCGACTGGCGCGCCACATTGCTGCGCGTCTCGCGCTTCCGCAACGGCCTCTCCTCTCTGGAGCCCGATCCTGAGAGCACGCCGAGCGGCATCACTGTCGGGCCGCATCCCGCAGGCCAGATGAGCTTCGAGAATCTGTCGCTCGACCAGCAGGGCGTCACGGTATCTTTCGCGACCTCGCGCATCGACGTGCGCCAGGGCGAGCGCGTGCTCATCGAGAACGCCGCCGAGTGCGACAAGACCCTCTTCCTGCGCGCCATGGCGGGCCTGTGCACGGAAGGCACCGGCTCCATTCTGCTGCCCCCCGCCGAGAGCATCATGTTCATTCCCGCGCGCACCAATTTCCGCATCGGCAGCTTGCGCGACGCGATGATCTATCCCGCCGAGGAAGGCGGCTTCGATGATGCCATGATCTCGGCGGCGCTTGTGCGCGTCGGCCTGATGCATCTGGTCGAGCGCCTCGAGGACAAGGGCCGTTGGGACCGGGCCTTGCCGGCCCATGAGCAGCAGCGCCTGGTTCTTGCGCGCCTTGTCCTGCACCGGCCTGGCTGGGTGCTGTTCGAGGATATCGCGACGACTGCCAATGAGCGGGATTTGGGCGTCTTTCGCTCGGTCTTCACCCGCGAGCTCTCGGCTTCGGCGGTAATCGGGGTCGGCAACTCGCCGGCTCTCAATGGCTTCTTTGCCAGGCGGCTGCGGATGGCCCGTCATATGGACACCGCCCCTCGCCCGATGGGCGCTGACGCTGCGATAGTCCGGCCCGCACGCCCCCTCGAAGCGGCAGAATAGCGCTTCAAACCCGAAAAGCATGTGGCCGGGTTGAACCCGCATCCCGGTTTTCGGGCAAGCCGATGCGCAAAATCAAAGAGATAGAGCGCCGGACCGATCTCAAGAGAAGGTCCGCTCAAAACCCTCATGCTGAGGTGCGAGCGTAGCGAGCCTCGAAGCATGATCCAGGTACAAAGCGCTTGCCGCTTGCCGCCCTTCGAGGCCCGCCTTCGGCGTGCACCTCAGGGCGAGGGTCCTGGGTCGTGCTAAATTTATCATGCTCTAGCGCCTCAATCTGCTCGATAAATTCCTTTCATGTGAGGTGCGAGGATAGCCCGCACCACATCGATGAATTGGAACCGCGATGACAGATCAGTCCGCTCAGCTCGCCGATGCCGCGAGCGACATCGACGAAGCCGCAAATGCCGGCCTCGTGCCGCAGCTTTCCATGATGATCGGCGCCCTTTTCGCGTCGCCCGTGCGCAACACCTTGCTGATACTGGGCTCAGGCCTGGTTGTCGTGATTCTCCTGACTGCCTTCGGGCAGATCCGGCTCAACAGCTGGAACCAGCCCTTCTATGACGCGCTGGCGCGCCGCGACATCAATGATTTCGTGGTCCAGCTCGGCGTCTTCGCCATGATCGCCGGCAGTCTTTTGGTGCTGAATGTCTTCCAGACCTGGTTGCACCAGATGACCAAGCTCAAGCTCAGGGAAGGTCTCGTGCTCGACCTGCTCGGCCAATGGCTCGCCCCGCGCCGCGCCTTCAGGCTGGCCAATGCCGGACCGATCGGCGTCAATCCGGACCAGCGCCTGCATGAGGACGCCCGTCATCTGACCGAACTCTCGGCCGATCTCGGCATCGGCCTGTTCCAGGCGACGATCCTGCTGCTGAGCTTCATCGGCGTCCTGTGGACGCTGTCGTCCGGCTTCATCTTCAATCTCGGCGGGCGCACTTTCGATATCCCGGGCTATATGGTCTGGGCGGCGATCATCTATGCCGGATCCGCCTCATTGCTCAGCTACTGGGTCGGTAGGCCGCTGATCGAGCGCAATGCCGAGCGCTATCAGCGCGAGTCGGACCTGCGCTTCTCGATGATGCGCGTCAATGAGCACATCGATTCCGTCGCCCTCTTCGACGGCGAGTCGGATGAGAACCGGCGCATCCAGGTTCATCTCTTTGCCGTGCTGGCGGCGACGCAGAGCATCGTCATGCGGCTCACCGGCTTGACCTGGATCACGGCCGGCTATGGCTGGATCACCATCGTGGCGCCGATTCTGGTCGCTGCACCCGTCTATTTCTCAGGCAACCTCTCCTTCGGCGGACTGATGATGGCGGTTGGCGCCTTCAACCAGGTGCAGAATTCGCTGCGCTGGTTCATCGACAATTTCAGCGCGCTTGCCGATTGGCGCGCGACACTTCTGCGCATCGCCAGCTTCCGCAGCGCCGTCATGAAGACCGACGTGCTGCATACGGTGGAAAGCCGCATCGACTTTTCCGAGGGCGAGAGAGGCGAGCTGCACATCGAAAATCTCGAGATCGCCTCGCCCAGCGGCTGCACCATGCTCAAGGAGCGCCATGTCGAGATCAAGGCCGGCGAGCGCATCCTCATCATCGGCGATTCCGGCGACGGCAAGACGCTTCTGTTCAGGACGCTGGCCGGCCTGTGGCCCTGGGGCGACGGGCAGATCAGCTGGCCCAAGGGCGAGAACGTGCTCCATATGGCGCGTACGCCCTATCTCCCGCCCGGCACCTTGCGCGAGGTCATGGCCTATCCCTCTGCCGTCGACAGCTTCGAGCCTGACGAGTTTGCCGCCGCCCTGAAGAGCGTCGGCCTGGACAATCTGCAAGGCAAGCTCGACATGCAGAAGCGCTGGGACAAGAAGCTTTCCGATGACGAGCAGCAGGCGCTCGGCTTCGCCCGCGTCCGCCTGCAGAAGCCCGAATGGCTGTTGATCGACGAGGTCCTCGATTCGATGGATGAACCGACGCATGAGAAGGTCATGGCGATGCTGGCCAAGGATCTGAAGAAAACCGGAATCATTCATATCGGGAAGAAGGAAAAGCATGATCATATTTTCAAGCGCGTTCTCCATCTCGAGAAAGTGCCCGAGGCGCACCGCCTTGCGCCGCGCAAGAAGATGCCGGACATCAGACCCAAGGCGCGCTTTTCGGAACCCGTGCGATGAACATACCGCGCCCGCTCAAAGCCCGGAAGGCCTCCCGGCCTGATCCCAGGCTCGCGGATGACGGACTGCTCGAAGCCGTGCAGCGCCGGACCTTCCGCTTTTTCTGGGAAGGCGCTCATCCGGTGAGCTTCCTGGCGCGCGACCGGAATTTCACGACCTCTGATCCTGAGGACGACAAGGTCGCCACGGGCGGCACCGGTTTCGGCGTCATGGCCATGATCGTCGCCGTCGAGCGCCAATGGGTGACGCGCGAGGCAGCGCTCAAACGCCTCACCCGCATGCTCGACGTGCTCGAGATCGCAACCTGCTATCACGGCGTCTATCCGCATTTCATGAATGGCGTGACCGGGGCCACCATTCCCTTCTGGCGCAAGGATGATGCCGCGGATCTGGTCGAGACGTCGCTTCTCTTCCAGGGCCTCCTCTGCGCCAGGCAGTATTTCGATCGCGACACGGCCGAGGAACGGCGCTTGCGCGGCCGCATCAATTTCCTGTGGCACGAGGTCGAATGGAGCTGGCACACCCAAGGCGGGCGCAAGGTGCTTTATTGGCATTGGAGTCCGAACAATGGCTGGAGCCTCGATCACGAGATCCGCGGCTGGAATGAATGCCTCATCACCTATGTGCTCGCCGCCTCGGCGCCGCGCTATGGCATCGATGCCGACACCTACCATAAGGGTTTTGCCAATGGCCGGGATTTCCTGAATGGCAAGTCTTATTACGGCAATGAATTGCCTCTGGGCCCGGCCTTCGGCGGACCACTGTTCTTCGCTCATTATTCATTCCTGGGCCTCGATCCGCGCGGCCTCGAGGACCGCTATGCCGACTATTGGGAGCAGAATGTCCGCCACGTGCGCATCAACTACGAGCATTGCGTGCGCAATCCCCATGGCTACAAGGACTATGGCAAGGCCTGCTGGGGCCTGAGCGCGAGCGATGATCCCGACGGCTATGCCGCTCATGCACCCGACAACGACAATGGCACGATCTCGCCGACCGCGGCGCTGGCGAGCTTTCCCTATGCGCCCAAGGAGGCGATGCGGGCGCTGCGCCACTTCCTCAAGAAAGGCGACAAACTCTGGGGGCGCTACGGCTTCGTCGATGCCTTCAACGACAAGCGCAACTGGCATGCCGAAAGCTTCCTTGCCGTGGATCAAGGTCCGATCATCGTCATGATCGAGAACTACCGCTCGGGGCTCTTGTGGAATCTCTTCATGAGCATTCCGGAAATCCAGGCGGGTCTCCGGAAGCTCGGCTTCTCGAGCCCGCATCTCGATGCGCCGGCGAGCTAGTGAAGCGTTTGCCCTCTCCCATAATCCGTCATCCCGGCGAAAGCCGGGATCCATTGAGGGCTCTCTATGCGAGCAGCGCTGCCGATATTGCACGAATTTACTGGATCCCGGCTTTCGCCGGGATGACGATGGGTGGAAAGAGCAGCGACTTGCACGTAACAGTCTTCAAAAGTTCTGCGTACTAGCGGCCGTCTATGCGAACCAACCGCCAGATTTCCGACACTCTGCAACACTGGATCGACCGGCAGTATCGCCTCTCAGCCATGGCGATGCGCAGCGCCATCTCGGCGACCCATATCGTCAAGACGCGGCCGGGCTTCGGCCAGACGATCAAGCCGAAACCGGGCGCCATCGTCGCCTCGCCCGTTCTCGCCTCCTGGGATCCCGATCCCGATTATTTTTTCCACTGGTTCCGCGACTCGGCCATCGTCATCGACGCGCTGCGCGTCCTTCATCTGGATGGGTCGGTCGGCGCGGAGGCGCTTGCGGATTTCCGCGACTTCATCGGCTTCTCTTTGTCTCTGCGGCATCTCGAGGGAAAAAGCCTGGTCGAGGACAGCTCCTGGCGGGCGCGGACAACCGCCGAATTCAAGCAATATCTGAGATCCGATGCGGAGCTTTCCGCCGTGACGCCGGACCGGGTCGTCGCCGAGACGCGCGTCAATCCCGACGGCACGCTCGATATCTCGCGCTGGTCCAGGCCGCAGCATGACGGGCCGGCTTTGCGCATTCTGGTCGTTCTGCGCTGGCTCATGCAGCGCACGCTCGATGACGATTGCCGCCGGCAGGCGGCCCTCCTCCTTGACAGCGACGTCGACTTCATCCTCGCGCATTGGGACGAGCCAGATTTCGACATGTGGGAAGAGGAGAAGGGCCGTAATTACTACACCGACCGGCTGATGGCATCGGCGCTTGAACAGGCCGCGGCCTGGCTCAATCTTCAGGGGCGCAACGAGGATAACCGCAAAGCCGTAGCCTGCCGGCATACCGCCGCTCATATAGCCCGCAGGCTCGATGACTTTTGGCTGGAAAGCCAGGGCTTCTATCGCTCGCGTCTTGCCGGCACGCCTGCGAAGCATCTCGACATTTCGGTCGTCTTCGCCGTCGTCCATTGCGGCGAAGACGGTCCGCTCCACGGGCTTCGCGATCCGCGCATGCTCATGACGCTTGCCCGGCTCGAGGCGCTCTTCGCCCATGACTACGCGATCAATCATGATCTCCCGGCGGGGCGCGCGCCCGCCCTTGGCCGCTATTCGGACGATGTCTATTTCTCGGGCGGCGCCTATTACTTCTCGACGCTGATAGCGGCTGAATTCTACTACCGCCTGGCGGGGGCGAGCTCAGGCGAGATGTCGAGGGCCCACAAACGGCGCGGCGATGGCTTCCTCGAAACGGTGCGCGCCTTCACGCCCGGGAACGGCGAGCTTTCCGAGCAATTCGACCGCAGCAGCGGACAGCAGAGCTCGGCAAAGAACCTCGCCTGGAGTCACGCAGGTCTGATCACCGCCGTCGCCGCGCGCCGAGCCCTGTCTTCGCCGTGATTTTCGGCGTGAGCACGCCGCCTCCCACCCTTCCCCCTCTCCCGTTGCGAAGCAATGGGAGAGCGGGCTGCCTCCATCCTTCCCCCTCTCCCGTTGCGAAGCAATGGGAGAGGGTGCCCGAAGGGCGGGTGAGGGCTCTTTCTTCAGCACGAATTCTCGTTGAGATAAGAGCAGATGGCATGGAAGAGCCTCATCCGGCGTTCGGCCACCTTCCCACGCGTGCCGCGCGGGAGAAGGAAACTGATGCCGAAGCCGCGCCTGGATGCGGGCGTACCAGTGCTTACGCCGCAGGCGGGCGATGGATCGGATCGATCCACAGGACCGATTCCGGCTTCTCCACCGGCTCGATGTCGAGATTGACGACGACCGCCTCGCCATCGCTCCTCACCAGCACGCATTCCAGCACCTCGTCGGGACTGGCATTGATCTCCTGATGCGGCACGAAGGGCGGCACATAGATGAAATCGCCCGGGCCTGCTTCGGCAACGAATTCGAGCTTCTCGCCCCAGCGCATCCTGGCCTTGCCCTTGACGACATAGATGACGCTTTCGAGCGCTCCATGATGATGGGCGCCGGTCTTCGCATTGGCATGGATGGTGACGGTGCCCGCCCATAATTTCTGCGCGCCGACACGGGCGAAGTTGATGGCCGCGCGCCGGTCCATGCCGGGGGTCTGCGCGGTATTGGTGTCGAGCGAGCCCGCGGGGATCACGCATACGCCGTCATGTTTCCAGGGTGCTAGCATTTGCTTTCCTCTTCTCGCCCGATTGTCGGCGAGAGTGAGCGCCCATTCAACCCCTATGCGGCATAACGCATGACCGCCTCTTCATTCCAGCTCATGCCGAGCCCCGGGCCCTTGGGCGTCACCGTTCCACCCTTGACCTCGACCGGATCCATCAGGATGGGACTCGCCTTGTCGAGATGTTCGAGCAGGTACCTGTTGGGTGTGACCGCCAGCGCATGAGCGCTCGCCTCCACGAAGATGTGGCTCGAAACCGGCATCGAATGCGCCGCCGCCATTGCCGCCGCCTGCATCCAGCCCGTGATGCCGCCGATCTTCATGATATCGAGCATCGCGTGGTCGCTGATGCCTTGGGCCATGGCGCTGGCTGCGCCCTCGGGCATCCACCAGTTCTCTCCCGACTGAATGGGAATGGCTGAATGAACCCGCACCGTGCGGTGCCCTTCGAAGTCTTCGGCCCCGACGGGTTCTTCGACCCAATCGAGCTGGTGCTTCTCTGACATCAGCGCGATGCGGCGGCGCGCTTCCGGGGCCGCCAGCGACTGATTGTAGTCGACCATGAGCCTCGGGCCCGGCCCGATCACGTCGCGCACGAAGGCGATCGCCGCCAGGTCCTTGTCGACAGGCCCGCCGCCGATCTTGATCTTGATCGCGCCGAAACCCTTGCGCAGCGACGCCTCGAGCACATCGCGGTCCTTGCCGGGATCGATGATGCCGAAACTGTCATAGGATGTAAGCGCCACCTCCTCTGCCCCGAGCAGTGCCGCGACAGAGCTCTCATTCCGGCGTGCCAGCGCGTCCCAGGCCGCCATGTCGATGCCGGACATGGCCATGCCCACCAGGCCCTGCCGTCCGAGAAGGCGGAATCTGCCGCCGAGTTCGCTATGGATGGCCGCGGGCGCAAGGCGGCGGCCGATGAGCGTTTCCCCGATATCCAGGACGAGCTTCGCCGATGCCGCGAGCGCCAGCGTGGTAAAGGTGAAAATATAGGCTGACCCCCTGACGCCTGCATCCGTATGGAGATCGATGAGGACGAGGGGCGCGTTGGGGATGGTGCCGACCGCGGTGGTGATGGGCCGGGGCAGCGGGACGATGACCGGCCGCGCCGTGATCTTCGAGATGTTCAGTGGCGCCATGGCCATTCCCCGCAATTGACAACGAGGTCCGTTTCTAGCCCAATGCCTCCGCCAGAAATTTCACTAATGGGTGAAAAAATGTCGCGCACCACCGAGCGGACGCGGGAGCGGATCCTGGAGGCCGGTTTTCGCCTGTTCTTTCGCGAAGGCTATGCGCGGGTCAGCATGGAGATGATCGCCGCGCAAGCCCGAATGACCAAGCGCACTCTCTATAACCACTTCGACAGCAAGGACCAGCTGCTGGGCGCGGTGCTCGAGAGCCAGAACCGGCGCTCGCTTGGCCGCTTCAAGGACTGGACGGCGACTGCGGACGAGACCGTCGCTGGTTTTCTCGACCAGTTCTTCGCCAAGACCGCGGCCTGGGCTTCAAGCGTGCGCTGGCGCGGATCGGGCTTCACCCGGCTCGCGATGGAGCTTGCCGATCTGCCGGGTCACCCCGCCCGCCGGATTGCGGCACGCCACAAGGCCGAGCTCGAAAAATGGATGGAAGCGGAATTCCGCGCCCGCGGAAGCCGCGAGCCCAAGCGCGACGCGCGCACTCTGGCTTTGATCCTGGATGGGGCAGTGTCATTGTCGCTCATCAGCGGAAATCGCGACTACATTCTTCATGCCAGGCGGGTTGCGCTCGACCTTCTTTCGGCTTAGGGAGCCGCGGCGAAATCCATCCGCAAGGCGCACGAGGGCTGATCCATCGCATCTGCGAACCGGCTCCCAATGCGTTGCGCCGCCGCAATGCTTTCAAGGCTTGGAGGTTTCGATCCACGCCTCTGCGCGAGAGGCGACTTACCTCGGGAAAATCATGAGTGAGCGAAATACATGAAGGCCCGCTGAGCGTTTATGCCCGCACCGGTAGCCTTGCGATTTCCCGCCCTACCTTCTCCTCGGCGATGCGGATCTCGTAGGCGCTTTGCAGATTGAGCCAGAACTGCGGCCCGGTGCCGAACCAATGTCCACAGCGCAGCGCCGTGTCGCCCGTCACGGCGCGCTTGCCCGCGATGATCTGGCTGATCCGGTTTGCCGGCACGTCGATCTGCCGCGCAAACTCGGTCGGCGTAATATCCAACTCGTCGAGTTCATCCTTGAGGACTTCGCCCGGATGAACGGCTCTCATGAACATGGCGTTATTTCCTTGCTTAGTGGTAGTCCACGATCTCGACATTGCTCGGTCCGGTCCCACCATGCGGCCATTCGAAACAAATGCGCCATTGCTGGTTGATGCGAATGGAATACTGTCCGACACGATCTCCTCTGAGCGCTTCCAGCCGATTTCCCGGCAAGGCGCGCAGCGTATCGAGCGAGAGTGCCGCATTCAGGATCGACAGCCGCCGGGCAGCCTGATCTTCAAAACCCTTAAAGGCTTTGACGAACTCGCCCCTCGCGAACTGCGCGGTCCGTTTGTCTCGATAGCTCAGGATCACGCTTCACCAATATATTGGTCTGGACGTTGTACGTCAAGCGTCATGCGGTTGCCGATACATGAGGCGATAACGAGGAATTAATTCAAGGCCGAATTCCCTGTAAGTTCCCTGTATCGATCGAGATGAGCTGTTGAGTAGGCGCAAAAGCGTAGGCAATCGCCCACCGGTGTCACTCGCAGCGCAGGAAATCCGGCGGGAGTAAAGGACGACATCCGCTACTCTCTTCACCGCGCGCTTATCGCCAGCCCACGCTCGAGGCGGCGCGACAGATCGGTCAGCGGGTAGCACAGGGCGAAATAGATCAACGCCGCCAGTCCATAGACCACGAAGGGCTGGAAAGTGGCATTGGTCACGATCTGGGCCGTCCTGGTCAGTTCATGGAAGCCGACGATCGATGCAAGCGCCGTGCTCTTCACCAACTGGACCAGGAAACCTACGGTCGGCGGTATGGCGATGCGCATGGCTTGCGGCAGGATGACGAGCCGCAGTTGCGCCAGATAATGCAGCCCGAGGCTGGAGCTGCCGTCCCATTGGCCGCGCGGTATGGTCTCGACGGCGCCGCGCCAGATGTCGGTGAGAAAGGCGCTCGAATAGAATGTCAGGCAGACCGCGGCGGCAAGCCAGGCCGAAACATCAATGCCGAGCTTGGGCAGGCCGAAATACACCAGAAACAACTGCATCAGCAGCGGCGTGCTCTGGAACAGTTCGACATAGAGCATCACTGCGTCCGCCCCCATTTGCTGCGGCCAAGCGGATGAGCAGCAGCGCGAGCGCCAAGCTGCCGCCTGCGGCAAAGGCGATCGCCGACAGCAACAGCGTCCAGCGCGCCGCCAGCAGCAGATTTCGCACTATGATCCCAGAGGGTGAAATCGGTCATGGCACGCGCCCTGCAAACAGCCGCCGCCCGGCAAGCGCCAGCAACGGCCGCAACAGCAACCGCCAGCATCAGATAGATCGATCGTGATGACCAGATAGGTTTCGAAGCAGCGGAAGTTGCGCGACTGGATGATATCGGCCACATGGGTGAGATCGACGACGGCGATCTGCGAAACGACGGCGGATTCAAGCATGGTGATCGTTATTTGTCCGACCAGCGCCGGATAGACATTCGCCAGCGCCTGCGGCAGGACGACGAGCCCGAACATCGCGAGCGTGTGCAAACCCATGCTCCGGCCCGCCTCGCCTTGCCCTGCGGCACCGCTTCCAACCCCGCGCGCAGATGATCTCGATCGCATAGGCCGTGAGATTGATGGCCATCGCCAGGGCTGCGGCCTGCAGAGCGCTGAGCCTAAGCCCATGCTCGGCAGGCCGAAAAAAAGGAAAAACATCTGCACGATAAAGGGCGTGTTGCGGATCAGTTCGACATAGACCGCAACCAGCCGCCTGAGCCAGTCATGCGGACTCCGCGCCGCGGCGCGCCGGCGATGCCGAGAGCTACGCCGGCAACCGAGGCAACCGCCGTCAAGCCCAGCGTGACCGCCGTGCCTTCGAGGAATAAACCCAGATATTGGACCAGGGCTCCGAAATCGAGCCGATAGCCCATAGGCGGTCTAAAGTTCGGGCGGCAGCGGAATGAACAGCCACTTCTTCGAAATGGCTGTCGAGCGTTCCGTCTTTCTTCATCTCAGCCAAGGCCGCGTCGATCTTCGCCAGCAAGCCGGTCCTCGCCCTTGTTGATCGGCCATGGCGGAGGGGAATTCAGCAGCTGGAATTTCGATTCCGGTTGGCTCTCGGGCTGCTTGGCCAGGACCGCAGCGCCGACATCGTTGCCGACCACCATCAACTGCACCTGCCCCGAAAGAAACGCCGAGATCACGCCATTGTAGTCGCTGAAGCGCTGGATTTCGGTCCCCTCCGGCGCTACCTCGGTCAACGAAGTGTCCTCGAGTGTGCCACGGTTGACGGCAACGGATTTGCCCGCAAGATCGGCCGGCCCCTTCACCGCCAGCGACTTTGGACCGATGACATCGATCGAATAGGGCGCATAGGGAGCCGTGAAGGCGACGACCTTCTTGCGCTCATCGCTCACGCCCACGCTAACCAGCAGGTTGAGCTTATGTTCGGTAAGCGAGGGAATGCGATTTTGCCCGGTGATGCCGGTCAGTTCCGGCGTCACGCCGAGAGACTTCGCCAGCGCATTGATCACATCGATATCATAGCCTTGCGACTTGAGATCAGGGCCTGCCGAGGAAAAGGGCGGAAAGTCCTCGAATATGCCGACCTTGATAACGCCTGCTTTGGTGATGTCGTCGAGCTCGTCCGCGGCCGCGAAGGTGGTGGTCGTGAACTGAACGGCAAACGCCAGACATGCCGTCAACATCAGGCGCCTGCCAGGTGACGTGATCATCTTATCCCTCCCATGACTTGTTATATTTGGTGCCGGGCCGAAAGTCCGACACTCCAATAATCGACGTTACACCATTTCCGAGTGGAGGGAAGCATCAGGGTCGCGGCGCAAGTGGTCTCGCTCACGTCTTGCCTTCGCTCGTCTGCACGGGCAGGCGGATGGTGATGCGCGTGCCGCGGCCGCTCTCGCTCGGACTTGCCGCGCTGATGCTGCCGCCAAGCGCCGTGACGATGCCGCGGCAAATGGCAAGGCCGAGGCCGACGCCGGCGCTGCGCCCGTCATCCTGCTTCACCCGGTAGAACTTGTCGAAGACGCGCTCGAGATCTTGTAGCGGTATGCCCTGCCCTTCATCGCTCACCGCAACGACGATCTCCGTCGCATGTCTGGCGGCGCTCACCTTCGTCGGCGTCCCTGCCGGGGAATATTTGTTGGCATTGTCGAGCAGGTTGAACACGACCTGCTCCAGGAGCGATGAGTCGCCATGGACGAGCGGCAAGTTCGCCTCTATGGCAAGCTCGATCGTGCGCTCGGGCCAGGCGCTGCGCGCGCGATCCGCGGCCGCCCTGATGACATCACCGAGATCGACCCAGTTGCGCTTGATCTCGAGACTGGGGCCTTCGATGCGCGTCATGTCGAGCAGATTGGTTACGAAGCGCGACATCCGCCGGGTTTCCTCCTCGATCGCGGAAAGAAGCTCGTCGCGACTTTCTTCAGGCATCTTGCTCCCCAGGCTCCTGAGGCTGGTTACCGAACCCAGGATCGTGGCGAGCGGTGTCCGCAGATCATGCGAGATCGAGGACAGCAACGCCGAGCGCAGACGCTCGCTCTCGGCCGCGGCTTCCGCGCGCGCCGCATCGCCGACCAGCAGCGTGCGCTCGATGGCGACCGTCGTCTGGTCGAGCAGCGCCTCGACGACCCGCTCGTCCTCGGCCGAAAGCCCCGCGGGACCAGGCCTGAGGCCGATCACGCCGACAACGCCGCGCGGCGTCGTGAGCGGCCGGAAGCTGAAATGGGCATTGGGCAGCGTCGTGGTCCTGAGGCCCGCAGGTTCGCGATGGCTGAGCGCCCAGCGCGCCGCCGTCCATTCGCTGGCGCCCATCGTGTCTTCCGGCGGAAAGGCGGCCTTGATGACGAGCTCGCCTTGCTCCGCGAGGAGCACGATCGTCTCGCCCTTGATCGCCGAAGCCGTCTGCGAGGCGACCGCCCACAGCACGTCGTCGAGAGTGGCGGTGCCGGAGAGCTTCCGCGAGAAGTCGAACAGCATCTGTGTCTGGAGGATGCGCCGGCTGGCGGCATCCGACTGTTCGCGCACCCGGCCCGACAGCCCGCCGGTGATGACTGCGACCAGGAGGAAGACGGTGAGCGCCAGTAGCTCATGCGGGCTCGCGACGGTGAAAGTATGAATGGGCTCGATGAAGAAGAAATTATAGGCGAGGAATGACAGAATGGCGGCGATGAGGGCGCTGCCGGTGCCGAAGCGATTGGCGCAGAGCAGCACGGCGGCGAGGAAGATCATGCGAGATGCCGGCGCTTTGAGCCAGTTCCCGTGCAAGCCGTCAGAGTCCGAGACCGAGCGCAAAGGCCACCGCACCGATGGCGGCGAAGAGCGCGCTTGCCGTGATCATCGGGCGCGGCCAATGGAAGAACGGTGTTTTTCCCTTGCGCGGCGTCACGATATGGATGGCGATGCCCTCGGCCCGACGCGTGATCTCATCCGACAGCGACCGGCCGAGAAGCCGCTTGAGCCAGCGCGGCGCGCGAGCGGCCGAGCACGATCTGGGTGATGTTCTCGCGCCTGGCATAGCGCAATACCTCGGCCGGGAGGTCGCGCGCCGCAGAGCCGCGCCGTCGTCGGCGCCGAGCCTTGCCGCAAGCTTAGCGCCTCATCGACCCGTCTTGGCCGAGTCCGCATCGCGCGAGTCGCGCCCGATCTGGTCGAGATGGACCGCGACCCAGCCGGCATTGAGGCCGCTGGCAAGGCGGCCGGCAACGCGCACCACGGCGTGCGAATGGAGATCGGGGCCGACGCAGACGAGGATGCGCTCCGCCGTCGGCCATGGCCCCTCGATGGCGTTCTGGCGCAGATAGCTCACCATCTGCGTCGTCGACGCGGTCGGCGGTGCGCCTCAGCGCCAGTTCGCGCAAGGCAGTGAGATTGCCGGGCTTCAGGAAATTGTCGGCGGCGCGGCGCGCATTCTCCGGCAGATAGACCTTGCCGTCCTTGAGCCGCTGGATGAGTTCGTCCGGCGTGATGTCGACGACGACGACATCGTCGGCCTTCTCGATGACCGTGTCGGGCACGACTTCGCGGACGGTGACGCCGGTGATGCCGGCGACGACATCGGACAGGCTCTCGACATGCTGGATGTTCAGCGCCGTCCACACATCGATGCCGGCATTGAGGAGTTCCTCGACATCCTGGAAACGCTTGGGGTGCCGGCTGTCCGGCGCATTGCTGTGGGCAAGCTCGTCGACGACGATGAGCTCGGGCCGGCGCGCCAGAGCGCGCGTCGACGTCGAACTCCATGAGCGTGCGGTCCTTGTAAGCTGACAGGCCGGCGTGGCAGCACCTCGAGACCTTCGAGAAGCGCTGCGGTCTCGGCCCGGCCATGGGTCTCGACGAGACCCACCACCACATCGCGCCCCTCCGCTTTGAGGCGCCGCGCACCCGACAGCATGGCATAGGTCTTGCCGACGCCAGGCGCCGCGCCGAGAAAGACCTTCAGCTTTCCACGGCGTTCCCGCCCGGCGAGCTCGAGCAGCGCATCGGGTGAGGGACGCCGTTTCGCCGGTCTTCGGCATCAGCCTCCCTCAATGTTACTACCCGCGGTCAGCGTCAAGGGCTCTGTTGAGCTGGAGCACATTGACGCGCGGCTCGCCAAAAATGCCGAGCGCCGGGTTCTTCACATGCGCTTCGACCAGCGCCTTGACCTTGTCCTCCAGGATATTGCGCGCCGTGGCGACGCGACCCACCTGGATGAGGGCATAGGCCGGCGAGATGTCGGGATCGAGGCCGCTTGCCGAGCTGGTGACGGCATCGGCCGGCAGGGTCGAGACTCCATCCGCAACTTGCAGCCGTGCTGCATCGGCGGCGATCCGCTCGAGCAGCTTCTTCGACGTGGGTCCGAGATTGGCGCCCGAAGAGGCTGCGGCATCATAGCCCTGCCCCGCTGCCGAGATGCGCGGCCAGAAATATTTTTCCTGGGTGAAGCTCTGGCCGATCAGCGCCGAGCCGCGCACCACATTGTTGTCGATAACGAGGCTGCCATTGGCCATGGCAGGAAACAAAGGCTGAGCCGCCCCGGTCATGGCAAGGGGATAGGCGATGCCGGTGACAAGCATGAAGACGATGAAGACAGTGAGTGCGGGACGCAGTTGCGTAAGCATGGGTCTATTCCTTCATGCGAGGTGGAGGACCGCGACGATGATGATCGACGATCTTGATGCCGATGAACGGAACGACGATGCCGCCCAGGCCATAGATGAGAAGATTGCGGCGCAGGAGCGCCGCTGGCGCCCGACGGCGCGATAGGCCACGCCCTTGAGGGCCAGCGGGATCAGCGCGATGATGATGAGGGCATTGAAGATCACCGCCGAGAGGATGGCGCTCTGCGGCGAGGAAAGCCCCATGATGTTGAGCGCGCCGAGCTCAGGATAGGTCGCGACAAACAGCGCCGGGATGATCGCGAAATATTTGGCGACGTCATTGGCGATCGAGAAGGTGGTGAGCGAGCCCCGCGTCATCAGGAGCTGCTTGCCGATCTCGACGATCTCGATGAGCTTGGTGGGATTGGAATCGAGATCGACCATGTTGCCGGCCTCGCGCGCGGCTTGGGTGCCCGACTGCATGGCGACGCCGACATCGGCCTGGGCCAGCGCCGGCGCGTCATTGGTGCCGTCGCCGCACATGGCGATGAGGCGGCCCTTGGCCTGCTCGGCGCGGATGTAGGCGAGCTTGTCCTCGGGCGTCGCCTCGGCGATGAAGTCGTCGACGCCGGCCTCGGACGCGATCGCCGCCGCGGTCACCGGATTGTCGCCGGTAACCATCACCGTCTTGATGCCCATGTTGCGCAGAGCGTTGAAGCGCTCCTTGATGTCGGACTTGACGACGTCCTTGAGATGGATGACGCCCAGGAGCTTGCCGTTCTCGGAGACCGCGAGCGGCGTGCCGCCGGTGCGCGAGATCCGGTCCACCGCGTCGCGGAAGGCGTGCGGCGCCGCATTTGCCGCGATCTTCGACATGCTTTAGCACGGCATCGACGGCACCTTTGCGGATGATGCGGTCGCCGAGATCGACGCCGGAAATGCGGGTGACGGCCGAGAAGGCGACGGACTAGCGCCCTCGTGCCGGCGAGCTTGGGCTCGGGGACTGATGATTGCCTCTGGCCAGCGCCACGATCGAGCGGCCTTCGGGCGTCTCGTCGGCGAGCGAGGCCAGAAGCGCCGCTCTCGGCGAAGGCCTGTTCGGCTGACGCCCGGCACGGGAATGAAAGGCTGTCGCCAGGCGGTTGCCGAAGGTGATGGTGCCGGTCTTGTCGAGGAGCAGCGTATCGACGTCGCCCGCCGCCTCGACCGCGCGTCCCGAGGTCGCGATGACATTGAAGCGGATGAGCCGGTCCATGCCGGCGATGCCGATGGCCGACAGCAGCCCGCCGATGGTCGTCGGGATGAGCGTGACGAGCAGTGCCGCGAGCACGGTGACCGACAGGAACGTCGCCGAATAGCCGGCGATCCCCCAGAGCGTCATGACCGCGATGAGGAAGATGAGCGTCATGCCGGCGAGCAGGATCGACAGCGCGAGCTCGTTCGGGGTCTTCTGCCGCTCGGCGCCTTCGACGAGCGCGATCATGCGGTCGAGAAAGCTCGAGCCCGGCGCGGCGGTCACCTTCACCTTGATCCAGTCGGAGAGCACGGTCGTGCCGCCGGTCACGGCCGAGCGGTCGCCGCCCAATTCGCGGATGACGGGCGCCGATTCACCGGTGATCGCCAATTCATTCACCGAAGCGATGCCTTCGATGATCTCGCCATCGGCGGGGATGATTTCGCCCGCCGAAACCATGACGATGTCGCCTTGACGCAGATCGAGCGCCGAGACCTTCTCGAAGAGGTCGTTGCGCTCATCCGGCTGCAGCAGGCGGCGCGCGATCGTGTCGGTGCGGGTGCGGCGCAACGCATCGGCCTGCGCCTTGCCCCTGCCCTCGGCCACGGCTTCGGCGAAATTGGCGAACAGCACGGTGAACCACAGCCAGGCGGCGATCTGGCCTGAGAACAGGGCGGCGCCGTTGCCGACGATGAAATCGCGCAGCCACAGCGCCGTCACCAGTGCGGCGACGACCGCCGTCACGAAGATCACCGGATTGCGAGCCAGGAGCCGCGGCGATGAGTTTGACGAACGCTTGTTTGATCGCTTCGACGCGTGATCTTGCTATCGAAGAGCGAGGGGTTCGCATGTTTCTTGGACATGGAGAGGACTCCGTTAGAAGGTCTTGCCGGCGAGCATAGGAAATGCTCGACGATCGGGCCAAGGGCCAGCGCCGGGAAATATTGCAGGCCGCCGAGGATGAGGATCACGCCGATGAGCAACGCCGACGAACAGCGTGCCATGGGTCGGGAAGCTGCCCGCCGTCTGGCGGGACCTTCTTCTTGGCGGCGAGCGACCCGGCGATCGCCATGACCGGCACGATATAGGCGAAGCGGCCAAGCGACCATGGCGATGCCGAGCGTGGTGTTGTACCACGGCGTGTTGGCATTGAGGCCGGCGAAGGCCGAGCCGTTATTGCCGGCAGCCGAGGAGAATGCATAGAGGATCTCGGAGAGACCATGCGGGCCGGCATTGGCGAGGCTCGACAGGGCCGCGGGCAGCATGGCCGAAATGGCGGTGAAGCCCAGGATGGCGAGCGGCAGGACGAGAATGGCGAGCACCGCCAGTTTCATTTCCTTGGCTTCGATCTTCTTGCCGAGATATTCGGGCGTGCGGCCGACCATGAGGCCGGCGATGAACACGCTGACAGCGCCATCACGATCATGCCGTAGAGGCCCGAGCCGACGCCGCCCGGCAGGATCTCGCCGAGCTGGATCAGGAACATCGGGACGAGACCGCCAAGCGGCGTGAAGCGAGGCATGCATCGCATTGACGGCGCCGCAGGAAAGGCCGGTCGTGACCACCGCATAGAGGGCGGACATGGCAAGGCCGAAGCGGAGCTCCTTGCCTTCCATATTGCCGCACTGCAGGATCGATTCCGAACTGCGTGAGCAGCGGATTGCCATGGGCTTCCGCCCAGTAGACGGCGCACGGCGCCGGCGACGAGCAGCACGAGCATGACGATGAGCAGCGCCCTGCCCTGGCGCATGTCGCCGACCATGCGGCCGAACATGAAGGGCAGGGCGGCGGAAACCAGCAGCATGGCGAAGATCGACAGGTAATTCGACCAGGCATTCGGATTCTCGAAGGGATGCGCGGCATTGGCGTTGAAGAAGCCGCCGCCATTGGTGCCGAGCTGCTTGATCGCTTCCTGGCTGGCGACCGGGCCCGAGCGCGATCACCTGCTTGGCGCCTTCGAGCGTCGTCGCCTCGACCGAGCCCTGCAATGTTTGCGGCACGCCGAGGAGCCACGTAGGCAAGCGCCACGATGATCGAGAGCGGCAGCAGCACATAGATTGTGGCGCGCGTGAGATCGACCCAGAAATTGCCGATCGTCTTTGCGTCCGACCGCGCGAAGGCGCGCGTCACCGCGACGGCAAGCGCGATGCCGGTTGCGGCCGAGAGGAAGTTCTGCACGGTCAGACCGGCCATCTGGACGAAATGGCCCGATGCGTCGTCTCGCCGCCATAGGACTGCCAGTTGGTGTTGGTGACGAAGCTGATGGCCGTGTTGAAGGACAGATGCTCGCTCATGCCGGCGAAGCCCTGCGGATTGAGCGGCAGGTAGTATTGCAGGCGCTGCAGCGAATAGAGGACGATGAAGCCGAAGAGGTTCACCGCAAGCATGGCGAGCGTGTAGGTCGCCCAGCTTTGCTCCTTCGTCGCATCGACGCCCGCGATGCGGTAGAGGCCGCGTTCGAAGCCGGTCGGCTCGGCGCGCGTGAACAGTCGGGCCATGCCGATGCCGAGCGGCCAGGCCGCGGCGACCACGATCGCGAAAATGAGAATGATCTGCAGCCAGCCGGCAAGGGTCATGGCATCACCTGATGAAATGGGGTTTTTAGAATTTTTCGGGATGGACGAGAGCGTAGACGAGATAGGCGATGAGGCCGGCGGCGACGATCAATCCGATGAAAGCTTCCGAGGTCATGGAATTACGCCTCAAATGCGATCGCACAGGCGCACATAGGCTGCCAGGCCTGCGAAGATGAGAACGCCTAGTCCGAGATAAAGGACATCGAGCATGGTTGGCCTCCTTATGGGAGGCTAGATCGCGTTTCCGAGATCAAAATTCCATTCGTGAAACAGGGTCGCGGCATAAGTTTTTC
The DNA here is from genome assembly GCA_963841765.1 of uncultured Alphaproteobacteria bacterium. Classification (GTDB taxonomy): domain Bacteria; phylum Pseudomonadota; class Alphaproteobacteria; order Rhizobiales; family Aestuariivirgaceae; genus Taklimakanibacter. Next base: position 90,343 of record CAWJDZ010000033.1, on the reverse strand, counting down.
ATAAAGTCCGACACCCTCGCCCGCCCCTAAAACTGCACGCCGCGTGTCAGCGCGCCGTCGATCACCAGGTTAGTGCCCGTGGTGAAGCTCGAGGCCGGGCTAGCCAGAAACACGATGCCGCGGCCGATTTCCTCTGGCGTCGCCATCCGTCCCGTCGGATTGAGCGCCAGAGCCTTGCTGAAGAGATCGGGAATGTTGTTCTCGACATGCTCCCAGATGCCGCCCTTGAAATAGGTGTTGCCGGGCGAAACCGAATTGACGCGGATCATCTTGGGTGCCAATTCGAAGGCCATGCGCTGGGCATAGTGGATGAGTGCCGCCTTGACGGCGCCATAGGCGGGGCCGGTGAAGTCGACCTCGCGGCCCGAGACCGAAGATACGATGACGATGGCCGGCGATTTCGACTTCTCGAGATAGGGCAGCGCCGCATTGACGGCGCGCACCGTATGCAGCAAATCGACCTGGAACTGTTTCTGCCAGGCGTCCTCGCTGTGATCGACCGCGAGCGCCGATACATTGGCGATGAGGATGTCGATGCCGCCCAAGGCCTTGGCGCTCGCCGCGACCCAGCCCTCGAGGTCGGTCTTGTCGCTCACATCGATTGCCTGGCCGAAGCTCTTGACGTTCTCCTTGCCGAGATCCGCCGCGGCGGCATCGACCTCACCCTTGTTGCGGGCGCAGATCGCGACATTGGCGCCTTCAGCGGCGAAGATATCGGCGGCGCGCCGGCCTATGCCTTTGCTTCCGCCCGTCACCAGGACATTCAGTCCCTTCAAGCCAAGATCCATGATGCGTCTCCCTTAGGATTTTCATTTGGCCGGCGCCAGGCACCAGATGGCGAAGAGCGGCGTCGAGCCGGAAGCCATCGCGTGCCTGATATTGGGCGTGTTGTAGAAGCTGCCGCCGATGCCGGGCTCGAACCACTCATCCTCGCTTTGCCGGAACCGGCCTTGCGACAGCACAAGATAGACCTCTTCCGGTGCATGGTGGTGATCGGGATAGCGCACATCAGGTGCAAGCAGGCTTGCCCCGACCCACACATCATCGCGAGAATTCATAGCCGTTGGGGCCGACGATCATCGCATTGGCATGGCCATCAGCGAAATTGGCGCTGGCCGTGTGATCGGCACTGGCGCGCCGCGTCCAGGTAAGCTGCGGCTCGAGCGCGGCAAAGGCATCGGCAATCCTGGCAAGTGAGGGATTCGCCTTCCGCGTCGTCTGGAGCGCGCCATCGAGATGGATGCAGGCTGGGACCCGTGCCGGCGTCTTGTCCCCGATCGGGCGAGCGCTGGCGAGTGCATCGAACACCCGCGCGAGGCAGCGTCGTGGGGCGTCCCCCAACTGACTTTGCGATAGCTCGCCGCGCAAAGCGTGGAGAAAGTCCTGCAGCGATTTCGGTCGTTCGTTCACATCTGCCCCGTTGTGTTCGTGGATCACAATACGCCCGGATAGGCACCGCCGTCGATCAGCAGGTTCTGGCCGGTGATGTAGCCCGCATGCGCCGAGCATAGGAAGGCGCAAGTCTTGCCGAACTCGGGCGGAGTGCCGAAGCGCTTTGCCGGGATTGCCGCTTCGTCCTCGGCCTTGACCACGTCCACCCCGACGCCGCGCGCCGCGGCCGCCCTGGCGAGACCGTCATTCAGCCGGCGCGTGTCGAAGGAGCCGGGCAGCAGGAAATTGATGGTGACATTGGCATGGGCCACCGAGCGCGCCACGCCGGCCAGAAAGCCGGTGAGGCCGAGCCTCGCGCCGCTCGAGAGATCGAGCCCGGCCAACGGCATCTTCACCGAGCCCGACGTGATATTGACGATGCGTCCGAAGCGCCGCTCCACCATAGGATCGATCACCGCCTGGATCATCTCGATGGGACTCACCATGTTGTTGACGAGGCCCTTGAGCTGCGCCTCGCGGTCGACCGTGCGGAAATCGCGGAAGGGCGGCCCGCCATTGTTGTTGACGAGAATGTCGATCTGAGGAACAGCGCCCAGGATCTTGGCCTGGCCTTCCTTCGTGCCGACATCCGCAACGATGGCGATGACCTTCGCGCCGGCCCCGGTTGTGATCTCATGCGCCGTTTCCTCGAGGGCCGCCTTGTCGCGGCCATTGATCACCAGCGTGCAGCCGGCTTTCGCCAGCTCAACGGCGCAACCCTTGCCGAGCCCGCGGCTCGATGCGCAAACGACCGCGGTGCGTCCCGCAATGCCTAAATCCATTTTCCTCTCCTCACTTGATGCCGCCCAAACACTGAGCAGATCGACGTCGGCTTGCATAACTTTATTGCACTGCAACAATCTTAGGCGGTCATCTGCGAGCGAAGCAAGTGCCAAATCACCCAAGCACTGCAAGAGCTTGACGAATTGATAGCAGCCCTCGCGCAACTGGCATGCAACTTGCGCTGCATTGCAATGACGGGGGCGACATTCATATGGGGAGATACACATGAACAGGCGTGATTTCGCAAGACTGGGCAGAGGACTTCTTATTGCCGCCGCCATGGGACCGATGGCGCTGTTCGCCTCGCCGGCGTTCGCCGAGGAGACGATCAAGGTCGGCATTCTCCATTCGTTGTCGGGAACGATGGCGATCTCAGAGACAACTCTCAAAGACGTGATGCTGATGCTCATCGAGGAGCAGAACAAAAAGGGAGGGCTTCTCGGCAAGAAGCTGGAGGCCGTCGTGGTCGATCCCGCCTCGAACTGGCCGCTCTTCGCCGAAAAGGCGCGCGAACTTCTCGCCAAGGACAAAGTCGCCGCGGTCTTCGGCTGCTGGACGTCCGTGTCGCGCAAATCCGTGCTGCCTGTGTTTGAGGAACTGAACGGACTCCTCTTCTATCCGGTCCAGTATGAGGGCGAGGAAAGCTCGAAGAACGTCATCTATACGGGTGCCGCACCGAATCAGCAGGCGATCCCCGCGGTCGACTATCTGATGAGCGAAGATGGCGGGGCGGTGAAGCGGTGGGTGCTCGCCGGCACCGACTATGTCTATCCGCGCACCACCAACAAGATCCTGGAAGCCTATCTCAAAGCCAAGGGTGTCACCCCCGAAGACATCATGATCAACTACACGCCTTTCGGGCATTCCGACTGGCAGACCATCGTTTCCGACATAAAGAAGTTCGGCTCGGCTGGCAAGAAGACGGCCGTCGTCTCGACCATCAACGGTGATGCCAATGTGCCCTTCTACAAGGAACTCGGCAATCAGGGGGTGAAGGCCGAGGATATACCGGTCGTCGCCTTCTCGGTCGGTGAAGAAGAACTTGCCGGTCTCGATACCGCTCCGCTCGTCGGCCATCTCGCCGCCTGGAATTATTTCGAGAGCGTCGATGCGCCGATCAATGCCGAATTCATCAAGACCTGGAAGACCTTCATCAAGAACGACAAGCGCGTGACCAACGATCCGATGGAAGCACATTTCATCGGCTTCAATATGTGGGTCGAGGCGGTGAAGAAAGCCGGCACCACTGAGCCCGATGCGGTCGGCAATGCGATCATCGGCATCAGCGTCCCGAACCTCTCCGGCGGTACCTCCACCATGATGCCCAATCATCATATCACCAAGCCGGTGCTGATTGGCGAGATCCAGGCGGATGGCCAATTCCAGACTGTCTGGCAAACCTCGGGCACGGTGGTGGGCGACGAGTGGTCGGACTATCTCGAGGGATCGAAGGATCTGATCTCCGACTGGAGGAAACCGCTTGGCTGCGGGAACTTCAACGTCGCCACGGGCAAATGCGGCGGCCAAGGCAGTTGACCTCTCTCATGCCTTGCGCCGCAATAAGAGGCGGGCTCGTTCCGAGCCCGCCTCCACCAGCCTGACCCGGAGTGCCGATGACGGGACGCATCTGGAATGTCGTCATGGGGATCATGCTCTGCATCGTGCTCCTGACGTCCCGCGGCGCGGCTGCGGATCTCGCGACCGAAATCAAAGGGCTCGATTCGTCGAGCTTTGCCGAGAAGGAGAAGATCATTGCCGCGATTGCCACAACCGGCGATGCGCGCGTGGCTGCCATCCTCACCGCGCTCAACGACAATAGGCTTTTCATCCGCAAGGCCGACCGCCTGATCGTCATTGCCGAAGGCAGGGCGCCGGTCAAAATCACCAATGCTGCGACTGGCGAAGCCCTGGGTGAAACGGCCGAAGCCGATCTCGACAGGATCGCCATCAACAACAAGCTCAGGCGGCAGATCAAGGTGATTCTGGGCGGCCTGTCCTTGTTCTCGGATGAACCGGCGGTGCGGCTCAAAGCAGCCGAGGATATCTTCCACTCGCGTGATCTTTCGGCGATGGGACCGTTGAGGGAAACTCTGGCGAAGGAGCAGGACCTGCAAGTCAAGCGTGCTCTCGAACAGGCCCTGGCGGCGCTGACGCTCGTCTCTGATGCCCCGGAAGCTGAGAAGCTAGCCGCCGTCACAACCGTGAGGGCGCGCGGCGACCGGGACGCGCTCTCGCTTCTGGCATCGCTGGCGCAGGGCTCGGATGTCGTCGCGCGCGCCGCCGCCGAAGCCCTCACCGCCCTAGAACGCAATCGTACGCTGTGGGAGAGCGCGCAGAACGCGGTCTATGGCCTGAGCCTGGGATCTGTCCTGCTGCTCGCCGCCATCGGCCTTGCCATCACCTTCGGCGTGATGGGCGTCATCAACATGGCGCATGGCGAGATGGTGATGATTGGCGCCTATGTCACCTTCCTGGTGCAGGAGGTCATGCGCAACTCAGCGCCCACCCTCCTCGATCATTCACTTTTCATCGCCATCCCGCTCGCTTTCCTCATGACCGCCCTTATTGGCATTGTCATCGAGAGAAGTGTCCTCCGATTCCTCTACGGGCGCCCGCTCGAGACGCTGCTTGCCACCTGGGGCCTCTCCCTCATCCTTCAGCAGGCGATCCGCACTCTGTTCGGCCCGACCAATCGCGAAGTCGCGACGCCTTCCTGGATGTCAGGCTCGATCGCGCTGGGCGAGATCACTCTGACCGCCAACCGCCTCGCCATCATCGTTTTCGCCCTCATCGTCCTTGCCGGACTTCTCGTTATCCTGCGTCATACGCGCTTCGGCCTCGAGATGCGCGCCGTGACCCAGAACCGGCAAATGGCGAGCGCCATGGGCATACACACCGCCCGCATCGACGCCCTGACTTTTGGCCTGGGTTCCGGCATTGCCGGCATCGCCGGCGTGGCGCTGAGCCAGATCGACAATGTGAGTCCCAATCTCGGCCAGTCCTACATCATCGACAGTTTCATGGTGGTCGTCTTCGGCGGTGTCGGCAATCTATGGGGCACGCTCGTCGCTGCCATGAGCCTCGGCATCGCCAACAAGTTCCTCGAGCCCTTCGCCGGCGCGGTGCTCGGCAAGATCCTCGTCCTCGCATTCATCATTCTCTTCATACAGAAATGGCCGCGCGGTCTCTTCGCCCTCAAGGGCCGGGCGGTCGAAGCATGATCGCTCGCACACTCCTCACCAGGGACCGCGGCGTGATGATCACGCTGGCGGTGATCCTGCTGCTCGCCATCCTGGTTCCCGCCCTTCATCTGCTCGCGCCGGCGGACAGCGCGGTTCACATCCCGGCCTATGCCATGGCGCTCATCGGCAAATATCTTTGCTATGCGATGCTCGCCCTCTCACTTGATCTCATCTGGGGCTATTGCGGCATACTGAGCCTCGGTCACGGCGCCTTCTTCGCGCTTGGGGGCTATGCGATGGGCATGTATCTGATGCGCCAGATCGGCAGGCGCGGCGTCTACGGCAATCCGGAACTACCTGATTTCATGGTCTTTCTCAACTGGACCGAACTGCCCTGGTACTGGGATGGCTTCGAATGGTTTCCCTTCGCCCTTTTCATGGTGCTGCTCGCCCCCGGGATGCTTGCTTTCCTGTTCGGCTTCTTCGCCTTCCGCTCGCGCGTCTCGGGTGTCCATCTTTCCATCATCACCCAGGCACTGACCTTCGCCTTGATGCTCGCTTTCTTCCGCAACGACATGGGTTTCGGCGGCAACAACGGTCTCACCGATTTCAAGGACATCCTCGGCTTCAATCTGCAATCAAATGGCACCCGCGCCGCTCTGTTCATCGCCACTTGTCTGGCCCTATCCGTAAGCCTTGTTTTGTGCCTCGCCATCATCCGCTCGCGTCTCGGGGGGGTCATAACGGCAATCCGCGATGCGGAAAGCCGCACCCGCTTCCTTGGTTACCGGGTCGAGGCGTTCAAACTCTTCGCCTTCACCGTGTCTGCTTGCATCGCAGGGCTCGCCGGTGCGCTCTACGTTCCGCAAGTCGGCATCATCAATCCAAGTGAGTTCGCTCCCGCCAATTCGATCGAGGCGGTTGTATGGACGGCGATCGGCGGGCGCGGCACGCTCTTCGGTCCGATTCTCGGCGCCGTGCTCGTCAACTTTGCCAAAAGCTGGTTCACGGGCGCCCTGCCTGAATTTTGGCTTTTCGCCCTGGGGGGCCTTTTCCTTGCCGCGACCCTCTTCCTTCCCCGCGGTATTGCCGGGATTTTCGATCGCGTGATCGGTAGCGGCGCGAAGTCGAAGCTCCTCGCGGCCCAGCCTGAAGCGGCGGAGTAAACAATGGAGAGAGCCGCCAACTCAATTCTATATCTGGACGATGTCAGCGTTAGCTTCGACGGCTTCAAGGCCCTTAACGCTCTTTCGCTCATCATTGAGCCTGGAGAATTGCGCGCCGTGATCGGGCCGAATGGCGCTGGCAAAACGACGATGATGGATGTCGTCACTGGCAAGACGCACCCCGACACGGGCGATGTGCTCTTCGCCGAGACCCGTGACCTCACCCGTCTCGATGAGGCGGCGATCGCCGAACTCGGGATCGGCCGCAAGTTCCAGAAGCCCAGTGTCTTCGAGAAGCTCACTGTGGCAGAGAATCTGGCGCTTGCGCTCGCCGGCAACCGCAAGGTTCGCGAAGCTCTTTTCTGGAAGATATCATCCCGAGAAAAGACCAGGCTCGATGACCTTCTTGATCTGATCCGGCTCGGGCCACAGAAACATTTGCTCGCCGCCGGGCTTTCGCATGGCCAGAAGCAGTGGCTCGAGATCGGCATGCTCCTGGCGCAGGAGCCGAGGCTACTCCTGGTCGATGAGCCTGTCGCTGGAATGACCGATGCCGAGACCGAGACTACTGCCGCGCTACTCAAATCCATCGCTGGCGAGCGCTCGGTCATCGTCGTCGAACACGATATGAATTTCGTGCGCGAGCTCGGCGTCAAGGTGACGGTGCTTCATGAAGGGTCTGTGCTCGCTGAAGGATCGCTCGATCATGTGAGCGCCAATGACCGTGTTATCGAGGTGTATCTCGGACGATGACGGCGCTCGCAGTCAGCAAACTTGAAGTGTTCTATGGCGCCGCTCAGGCGTTGCGCCAAGTGTCGCTCGCGGTCGAAACGGGCAAGGTCTGCTGCCTCCTAGGCCGCAATGGCGTCGGCAAGACGACGCTCCTACGTACCATCATTGGCCAGCTCAAACCGAGACGCGGCCAAGTGCTGCTCGAGGGCGCTGATATCACGGGCCTGAGGCCGTTCGAGCGCGCCAAGGCTGGTATCGCCTATGTGCCACAGGGCCGTGAGATCTTTCCGCTGCTCACGGTGAAGGAGAATCTCGAAACCGGCTTCGCCCATTTGCCGCGGGCCGAGCGCAGGCTTCCGGCCGAGATCTTCGAATTGTTTCCGGGGCTCGCCACCATGCTTGGCCGGCGCGGCGGCGATCTTTCTGGCGGCCAGCAGCAGCAACTGGCGATTGCCCGTGCTTTGGTGACACGGCCCAAGGTGATCGTGCTCGACGAGCCGACCGAAGGCATCCAACCCTCCATCATCAAGGATATCGGGAACACGATCCGCTATCTACGCGAGCACGGTCAAATGGGCATCCTGCTGGTTGAGCAGTATTTCGATTTTGCCCATGAGCTTGCCGACACGATCTCAGTGATGAACCGAGGCGAGATCGTCGTCTCGGACGCCGCCGCCAAGCTTGATGCGACGGCGATCAAGCGCCATCTCACCATATGACGATGTCACTCTCGGGCCGCGCAAAGCCAAGACGACCGTGAGGTGGACTAGACGTTATGACCGTGGTCTGAGCGGCGGCCCGCCCCACATCTTGCGCCGATCCCTGATTGCGCAGGACCAATATTCGATCACTCCGATGATCGGGATAGCCACTTCATGATGTGGGTGGCGGCGGCAACGACCTCGCCCGTCTCGTTCAGCACTTCAACGGTCGCCGTCGTACGGCCCTTCGCCCCGTCGCTACCGGCGACGGCATAAGTCACTGTGATCGTATCGCCGATGAAGACCGGTTTGAGGAAGCGGATCCGGTCGTAGCCGAGCGAAACCGGATAGAGCGTTGCACTCTCACCCGTGAACTTCTCGACGATCATGGTCGAGGCGCGCGACATATAGCCAACCAGCAAAGCGCCATGGGCGATGCGCCGTCCATATTGCGTGCCGCGCATGAACTGCTCATCGACATGGTTGGGCGAAAAGTCGCCGGTGATGCCCGCGAAGAGATAGACATCGCTTTCCGACACGGTCTTGCGGAATGAGACGCGCTGCCCGACCGTGGCCTCGAGCGCTCCTGCCATCACGAGGCCTTCAGCAATTCGCGCGCGATGATGCTGCGCTGAATCTGGTTGGTGCCCTCATAGATCTGAGTGATCTTGGCGTCACGATAGAGGCGCTCGACCTCGAAGCCGCGGATATAGCCCGAGCCGCCGAAGATCTGCACCGCATTGGCGGCATGCTGGACAGCGATGTCGCCGGCAAAGCATTTGGCGATGGCGCAATCCATCGTGGCTGGAAGTCCGGCATCCATCGTCATGGCGGCGCGCTGCACGAGGGCCCGAGCGGCGTTGATGTCTTTCTTCATGTCGGCGAGCATCCATTGCAGCCCCTGATTCTCGACGATCGCCTTGCCGAACTGTCGGCGCGTCCGAGCATAGTCGAGGGCGGCTTCGAGACCTGCCTGCGCGATGCCGATGGCGAGCGAGGCGATGCCGATGCGCCCCTTGTCGAGGACGCTCATCATGATGTGGAAGCCGCGGTTGAGCTGGCCCAGCAGCGCATCCTCGCCGAGCGCCACTTCGTCGAAATGCAGCGCCCCCACCGGTGAGGCGCGCTGGCCCATTTTCTTTTCCTTCTTTCCGCGCGTGACCCCCCGGGCACCGAGGTCGACGATGAAGATCGACATGCCGCGGTTCCCGGCCTCCGGGTCGGTGCGCGCCAGCACATAGGCGAAATCGGCGACGGGCGCATTGTGGATCCACATCTTGGTGCCGAAGAGCCGCCAGCCCGCTCCGTCGCGCCGGGCGGTCGTCTTGATGCCTGAAACATCCGTGCCGGCCTCCGCCTCCGTGATGCAGTAGGCGACCCGACTGCGAGCGGCGAGCAAGTCGCCCAGATAAAGCTGGCGCTGCTTCTCAGTGCCGTGCACCGACAGCAGCGTGCCGATCAGCTCGACCAGACCACACTGATCGGCGACCGAAGCATAGCCGCGGGAAAGCTCTTCCATCACAAGCGCATAGGACAGCGTATCGAGCCCGGCGCCGCCAAAGTCTGCCGGTACCGTGATGCCGAAGAGGCCGAGCCCGGCCATTTCCTGATAGAGCTCGGCCGGATAGGCCTCGCTTTCATCGAGGTCGCCCGCCTTGGGGCGTATGCGGCCTTCGGCAAAGCGACGCGCCGTCTCGCTGATCTGCGCATAGATATCGGCGGTAAGGTTCGGCATCGGTATCATGGCGTCCTCCGCACAAGTCTCAGGATGGTCTCGAGATTGAAGGCAAGCCTGGCTTCGAGATTTTCGGGCGCCATGAAATCTCGGTCGAACAGGATCGAGCCGGTAAAGCGGTTGGTCAGATAGTAATAGCCGATGGCGGCAATGGTGATATTGAGCTGCACCGGATCAATCCCTTGGCGGAACTCGCCCGCCGCTACGCCGCGATCGAGGATCCCTTTCACCATCTCGACCAGATTGCCGCGCATCTTGCGGATGGTCGCGGACGCCTTGACGTGCCGGGCGCGATGCAAATTCTCGCTGTTGACGAGCGAAAGAAACTCCGGGTGATCGAGATAATATTTCCAGGTGGAGCGCACCAGCGTCGCAAGCGCATCGGTCGGGCTAAGCGCGTCGAGATGCAGCTTCTCTTCGGCTGAGCGGATGTCGGCATAGGCAGCCTCGAGCACCGCGGCGAACAGCAGTTCCTTGCTTCCGAAATAGTGATAAATCATGCGCTGGTTGGATTTGGAGCGCCGCGCGATCTCATCGACCCTGGCGCCGCCTAAACCCTTGCGCCCGAATTCCGCCAAGGCGGATGCGAGAATCCTCTTCCTCGTCAACTCGGCGTCGCGTGTCTTAGCTACGGGTGGCGCCGTCCCGTCCATGCCGGCGGCTACCGTGGTCATGACGTAAAATCCTGCCTTTCACAAACTATGTCGCTCACAAACCGGCTTGAGCCGAAGTCGCTCTCACCGCCTTGACTTCGGCGTAGAATGCAGTAACTATTTAGTGCAGTAAAGAACGAAGTGGGAGGACTAGAATGGCTGCCGGAAAACCCTGTTCATCGATCTTGAGCGCGCGTCTTGACCGCCGTCGGGTGCTGAAAGGCGCCGCGGGCCTGGGCACAGTAGCGGCAATGGGAAGCTCCTTCCCGATGCCGGCCATCGCCCAGGAGACCACCTGGACGCTTGCCAATTCCATGCGCTCCGTCGCCAATCCTTATCATGCGACCTTCGCCAAGGGCGGCGAGGACTTCGCCAAGACGATCGGCGCCAAATATGAGACGCTTGTCACCGAGGGCAACTCCGAAAAGGGTATTTCCGACATCAAAGCCCTGCTCCAGCGCACTGGCGGTAAGCTTATCCTCAATGTCGATCCCAACAACTCGCCCGATGCCCGCGTGATCGTCGAGGAAGTGAAAAAGGCAGGCGGCTTCGTGGTCACCCAATGGAACAAGCCGGACGACCTCCATCCCTGGGACTTCGATCCGAACTATGTGGCGCATATGTCCTTCGACGGCGTGCCGACGTCGGAAGCAATCGCCAATGAGCTGTTCAAGGCTTTCGGCGGCGAAGGTGGCATCGTGGCGCTGGGCGGCATCCTGTCCAACGTGCCGGCCATCGAGCGCAAGCTCGGCCTCGACAACGCCATCGCCAAGACCAATGGCAAGGTGAAGCTCCTCGACTTCCAGCCGGCCGATTGGAACGAGCAGAAGGCTTTCGACATCACTCAGGCCTGGATCACGCGCTTCGGCGACGAGATCAAGGGCGTCTTTGCCGCCAATGACGGCATGGGCATGGGCGCGCTCGAGGCGCTGCGCCAGAATGGCCTCGCCGGCAAGGTTCCGGTCGTCGGCATCGACGGCATCGATGCCGCGGTCAAGGCGATCGAAGCGGGCGAGTTCGCCGGCACCGTCGCCTGGGATCCGCTGTGGACGGGCGGCATGGGCCTTGCCATTCCCTATGCCCATGTTACCGGCAAGATCGACATCACCAAGGAGCCCAAAGAACATCGCGAGTTCTACGGCACCGGCATCATCGTCACCAAGGAGACGGTCGCCGATTACAAGAACAATCCTCCCAAGGTCGATTTCAACGACCTGTGGGGAAAGTCGACCGGCCAGATCCAGTATCGTAGCTAGTGTGCTCAACGCGAAGTTCCTGATATCTAACCGCCATACTGACAGGAACTTCGCGTTCAAAAGCACACTAGAATTATTAGATTTTCTAGGGTCCTTTCGAATCCGAAGTTCGCTCGGAAGACGCTGCGAGGTGAAGCGCACTTCGGATTCGGGACACTAGCTCCGTTTCGGACTGAAAACAGCTGATTAGTTTCCCTCTCCCGTTGCGAAGCAATGGGAGAGGGTGACCGATGGCCGGGTGAGGGCTCTTTGTCTCAGCAAGGAGTGCTCGTTGAGATCGGAGCGCTTTGCGCGAAAGAGCCCTCATCCGCCCTTCGGGCACCTTCTCCCACGCGTGTCACGCGAGAGAAGGGAAATCTTGCAAGGGAGGAGGAAGCGTTTGAGGGCTGCTGCATCCTTGAATGCCGGCATCCTGGCGCACTGGCGGCGGTGGGCGCCGCTCGCGGTGCTGCTGGCCCTGTGCATCCTTGTCAGCCTGTTCAACGGCAACTTCCTCACCCTCGGCAATTTCATCCGCCTGCTCAATTCCGCCGCCATTCCGCTCGTGCTCTGCATGGGCGCGACCTTCATTATTCTGATGGGCAGCATCGATCTCTCGGTCGAGGGCATTGTCGCTCTGACCGCCGTGATGGCGAGCCTTCTCGTCGCCAATGACTCACCCCTTACGCCATCGGCCTCTTCGCCGTTCCGGTCGCCGTTGCGGCGGGCGGCGCCATGGGCCTCCTCAACGGCCTGCTGCATGTCAAGCTCAAGACCCCCTCCTTCATGACGACGCTGGGCGTCGGCTTCGCCGGCGTCGGCATTGCCATGGCCGTGCTCGCCGGCGATACGGTGCGCATTTCCGATCAGACGTTCCGCTTTCTGTCGCTTGGACGCATCTTCGGCGTGCCCATGGCGGTGTGGATCGCGCTTCTCGCAGTGGCCGTCGCCTATGTCATCCAGGAGCGCACGCGCCTCGGCCGCTGGCTCTATGCCATCGGCACCGATGAGGTGACGGCCCGCCATGCCGGCATCCCGATCGAGCGGACGCGCATCGTCATCTTCACCGTCGCCGGCCTGTTCTATGGCCTCGGCGGAGTGCTGTCGGCGGCGCAGTTCGGCCAGGGCCACGCGCTGATCAGCCAAGGCCGGCTTGTTCACCACCATCACGGCGGTGGTCGTCGGCGGCACGGCGCTTTCCGGGCGGCGTCGGCTCGGTGCTCAATTCCGTCATCGGCGTGATGATCGTCGTCGTGCTCTCCAATGGCCTCGTGCTCATGGGCGTCGAGCCCTATGTGCAGCAGGGCGTGCAGGGCCTGCTCATCATCGCCGCGGTGGCGCTCGCCCTCGACCGCTCGCGTCTCGATGTGGTGAAATGATGCAGCCTGTCCTTGAACTGCGCCACGTCTCCAAGTCCTTTCCGGGCGTCAAGGCGCTCGACAATGTGTCTCTGGCCATCGGCAAGGGCGAGGTCGTGGGATTGATCGGCGAGAATGGTGCCGGCAAGTCCTCCTTGCTCAAGGTCCTGAACGGCATCTACCAGCCGGATCAGGGCGAAGTGCGCGTCAATGGACTGCCGGTGAAGATCACCTCGCCGCGCCGCGCCTTCGATTCCGGCATCGCCATGGTGTTCCAGGAGCAGTCGATCCTGCCCACTCTGACCGTGGCCGAGAACATCTTTCCTGGGCCGCGAAGAGGAATTCCTCCGCTTCGGCCTGATCTCCAAGTCGCGGATGAATGAAGCCGCGGCGGTGGAGCTGCAGAAGGTCCATCTCGCCTGCCACCCAGGCACGCGTTGCGCCGATCTCTCCTTTGCCGATCGCCAGATGGTGGAAATCGCCAAGGCGCTCTCTCTCGACAGCCGCATCAAAGGCGACATCACCATCCTCCTCGACGAGCCGACCTCGGTGCTCGAGAAGAAGGAAATCGAGCTGCTGTTCGAGATCATGCGCGACCTGAAGCAGCGCGCCTCCATCGTCTTCATTTCGCACCGGCTGGAAGAAGTGCTGGAGATTTCCGACCGCGTCTATGTCATGCGCGACGGCAAGGTGGTGAAGGAGCTTCCCGCCAAGGAGGCGACCGTCAAGGATCTGCATCAGCATATGGTGGGCCGCCAGCTGCATCACGAATATTACCGCGAGGCGCGCCAGGCACGGGCCGACGGAAAAAGTCGTTCTCGAGTGCCAGCGACCTCGGCAAGGACGGTGCCTTCCACAATATCAGCTTCGCCCTGCATGAAGGCGAGATCATCGGCATTGCCGGCGTCATCGGCTCGGGCCGCGAGGATCTGGCCCGCTGCCTCGCAGGCCACACTGCCCGCCGATCGCGGAACGCTCAGGGTCGAATGGCGACATTGTGCAGTTCGGCGCGGCGCATGATGCGACGGCGAAGGGCATCGGGCTTGTGCCCAGCGAGCGCAAGATCGAAGGCCAGGTCGCGGCGTTTAGCGTCGCCGAGAACATGACGCTTGCCGCGTTGCCGAAATTCGTCTCGGGCGGCATCATCCGCTTCGCCGCAGAGCGTGCCGTCGCCAAGGACTGGATCGGCCGGCTCAAGATCAAGACGCCGTCCACGGCAACGATGGTGGGAAGCCTCTCTGGCGGCAACCAGCAGAAGGTCGTCCTTGCCAAATGGCGCATTGCCGGCGTCAGGGTGCTGATCCTCGATCATCCGACGCGCGGCATCGATGTCGGCGCCAAGGAAGACGTCTATGAACTCATCCGCGACATGACCGCCGAGGGGCTCGCGGTCATCCTGCTCGGCGACACGCTCGAGGAGGTGATCGGTCTCTCCAGCCGCATCTTGGTCATGCGCGACGGCGAGGTTACCGCGACTTTCGATGCGCCGCCCGGCGGCAAGCCGGCGCAGGTCGACCTCGTCCGGCACATGGTGTGACATGACCGAGAAACCCGAGCTCGCCTTCAGACCTTCCTGCCGCTCATCGTGCTCGCAGGCCTCGTGCTCGCCGTCGGCGCCTATGACCGACCTTCTTCTCGGTCGGCAATTTGATGACCGTCACGGCCGACACCATGACGCTCTTCCTGATGGCGGCCGGCGTCACCCTCGTCATCATGATGGGCGGCATCGACCTTTCGGTGCAGGCGGTGGCCTCGATGACGAGCTGCATCCTCGCCGCCTATCTGCCGCGCTATGGCTTCCTCGCCATTCCCTTGGCCGTGTTCGGCGGCGTGATTGCCGGCTTGGCTGGCGGCATCGTGTCGACCAGGCTGCGCATCCCCTCCTTCATCGCCACGCTCGCGGTGAGCGGCGTGGTGATCAGCGCCGGCTACTGGTTCTCCGAGACACGCTCCATCAATATTCCAGCGCGATCTGCGCGACTCCTATCTCGGCTGGGCAGTCGGCGACACGCTGGGCGTGCCCAATGAGATCTGGGTCGGCGTTGTCTTCCTGCTCCTGCTCAGCGCCATTTTGCAACTGACCCCTTTTGGCCGGCTGGTGCGCGGCATCGGCGCGCAGGAACGTGCCGTCATCGCCTCGGGCATCAATGTCGAGCGCACCAAGATCCTCGGCCTACACGCTGTCGGGCACCATGGCCGGCATTGCCGGCATCGTCATGGCGGCGCGCCTCGGCTCGGGCTCGCCGACCTTGGCCA
This sequence comes from uncultured Alphaproteobacteria bacterium, assembly GCA_963841765.1. Lineage (GTDB taxonomy): Bacteria > Pseudomonadota > Alphaproteobacteria > Rhizobiales > Aestuariivirgaceae > Taklimakanibacter. The sequence continues at coordinate 75,111 of CAWJDZ010000033.1, read as the reverse complement.
GCGAATTCCTGCTGCCGGCGATTGCCTCCATTGTGGTCGGCGGCACCGCCATCACGGGCGGCGTCGGCTCGATATGGCGCACTTTCGTCGGTGCCCTCATCGTCCAGGTCGTGCGCATCGGCATGACCTTCATGGGTGTGTCGGTTTTCGCCCAGCAGATCGTCTTCGGCTTCATCCTCGTGGCGGCGGTCGCCATCACCATGGACCGCGGCAAGGTTCTGGTGATCAAATAGGCGTCACGCCCGGGCTCGGCGCGTCCTCACGCAAGAGGCCTGAGCGTTTCAGCTCCTGCCAGAAGGCCGGCGGAATCGGATGGCTGATCCAGGCGATGTTCTGCTCCATCTGCTCGACTGTGCGCGTACCCGGCACATGCGAGGCGATTGCGGGATGCGCGAGCAGGAACTGCAAGGCAGCCGCCGGCAACGGCACCTTGTGCGCGGCGCAGACCGCCTCGATCTTCTTGACCTTCCCCATGATCTCCGGCGGCGCCGGGGAATAGTTGTATTTGGCGCCCGGGACGGCGCCCGTTGCCAGTATCCCGCTATTGAGCCCGCCGCCGATGACGACGGCGGCATTGCGCGCCTCGCACAGCGGCAGGAACTCATCGAGTGACTCCTGCTCGAGCAAAGTATAGCGCCCGGCGAGGAGGAAACAGTCGAAGTCGCCGCGCTTCAGCGCCTCATGGCAGACCTGCCATTCATTGACACCGAAGCCGATCGCCTTGACGACACCCTCGTCGCGCAACTTGAGCAGCGCCCGGTAGCTGCCTTCCATCGCCTCCTTGAAATGGATCTTCTGCTGCTTCGGCGCCGTGCGTGAACACATCGCAATCATGGATGAAGGCGATATCGATCCGCTCGATCGCCATGCGCTGCAGCGTATCCTCGAGCGAACGCATGGTGCCGTCGTAGGAATAGTCGAATTCGAACGTGAAGGGTGCCGCATCGACCCAAGGGGTGAAGTCGATGCTTTCGCGAGGTGCGGGATGCAGTAGCCGCCCGACCTTGGAGGAGACGACATAATCCTTGCGCCTCTTCCAGCGCAGCGACTGGCCGAGGCGCAATTCGGATAACCCGTGTCCATAAAGGGGCGCGGTGTCGAAATAGCGTATGCCCGCACTCCAGGCGCGCTCGATCATGGCGGCGGATACGTCCTCGCTGATCGGTTTGAGGAAATTGCCGATAGGTGCCGCACCAAAGCCCATGTCGGTGACGGTAAGATCGACGCGCCCGAATTTGCGCTGCTTTATGCCCATGGCCCTCCCCTTTTCGATCCTGGGCGAACGATAGTGTAAGTAACTAGATGGTGCAATAGAAACCGGCTGGTCTGAACACTGGGATCGCGTCAAAAGCGTCTGCACCCGTTTTGAAAAAGGGGACCTTACTTCGGCAAGGCGCATTGGGCAGAGTGGTCCCTCCCTATCCTCCAATTGGCAGGAGACTGAATTGTACAACACCTCCCCTGCGTCGGACTTGTCTAACTGGCGGGGCGTGTCGCGTCCCGAACGGCTTGTTTTCGATGGCCGCTATGCGCGCCTCGAGCCCCTGGACCCGGCGCGCCACGGCGCCGACCTCCTCGCTTCGACCCAGGCGCCCGGCGCCGAGGACCGCTTCCGCTATCTGTTCGAGGAGCCACCGATCGACAAAGCCGCCTTCGCCGCGTGGCTCGAGAAAGTCGCAACCTCTGCCGATCCTATGTACTTTGCCGTCATCGACAAGCGCACCGGCAAGGCGGAAGGACGCCAGACACTGATGCGGATCGACCCCGTGCATGGGGTGATCGAGATCGGCAACATCCTGTGGGGTCCTGCAATGTCACGCACGCGTGTGGCCACCGAAGCTCTCTACCTCTTTGCCAGCTATGTCTTCGACACGCTCGGCTATCGCCGCTTCGAATGGAAGTGCAACAATCTCAACGAGCCTTCGAAGCGCGCGGCCCAGCGTTTCGGCTTCGCCTTCGAAGGCATCTTCCGTCAGCATATGGTGGTCAAGGGCAAGAACCGCGATACGGCATGGTTCGCCATGACCGACCGCGACTGGCCGGCGCTCAACGCGCGCTATGAAAAATGGCTTGATCTGTCGAACTTCGATGCGCGTGGGCACCAGCGGACCCGGCTCACTTCGTCCTGACGAGCTTTTTAGTACCCGATCGCCTCACCGGCCGCGGCGCGGCTGTCGATCGCGCCATTGTAGCGGGCACCCCCGCCTTTCGCGATCTCGCCAAGACTTTCCCCACCGACAAGGATGCCGGCTGCCTGGCCCCAGGTCTTGCCCTCATCGGCGATATCGAGATGGTGGCCCATGTGGCTGAGCAGCTTCATCGTGTCGGGCGAAAGCCCATGCGCCTCGACATAGACCGTGTCGGGCAGCCACTGGTGATGGATCCGCGGCGCATCGATCGCTTCCCTGATGTCCATGCCATGGTCGATGACATTGATGATGGCCTCGAGCGTGATGGTAATAATGCGTGAGCCGCCGGGGCTGCCGATGACCATGAAGGGCTTGCCGCCTTTTGAGACGACGGTCGGGCTCATCGACGAAAGCGGCGTCTTCAGAGGCGCGATGGCATTCGCTTCGCCCTGCACCAGACCGTAGAGATTGGGCACGCCCGGCTTCTGGGTGAAGTCGTCCATCTCGTTGTTGAGCAAGACGCCTGTTCCCTCGGCAACGACGCCGGCACCGAAATAGCCGTTCAGCGTATAGGTGACGGCGACCGCATTGCCGGCATCATCGATGATCGAATAATGGGTGGTCTCTTTGCTCTCGCCGAAATCCTTTGGCTTGAGGTCCTTGGAGACGCCGGCATGGTACCGGTCGATCTTTTCGCGGATCTCGGCCGCATAAGCCTTGTCGGTGATCTTCTTGACGGGATTCTCGACAAAGGCCGGATCGCCAAGCGCCGAGTTGCGGTCAACATAGGCGTAACGCATCGCCTCGACCATAAGATGGACGGTATCGGCCGAACCGAAGCCCAGATAGGAGAGCGGATAGCCTTCCAGCACATTCAGGATTTCGCAGATGATGAGGCCGCCCGAGCTCGGCGGCGGCGAGGAGACGATCTCATAGCCGCGATAAGTGCAGCTGACGGGCGCAAGCTCGCGCACTTTATATTGCTCGAAGTCGGCCTTCGCGAGAATGCCGCCTTTGGCCTGGCTCGCCGTGACGATCTGATCGGCGATCGGCCCCTTATAGAAGGCGTCGATCCCCTTTTCCGAGATCTGCGACAGCGTCGCCGCGAGATCTGACTGAACCAGCTTTTCGCCCACGCCATAGGGCTTGCCGTCGGATTTGACGAAGATGGCGGCCGCCGCCTTGTCCTGGGAGAGCCGCTTGGCGCCGCCGGCCAGGATCTGGGCATCGCCCTGGCCGAGAATGAAGCCCTCCCTGGCGAAGCGGATGGCGGGCTCGAGCAATTGCTGGCGGGTGAGCGTGCCGTATTTCTCGCGCGCCATTTCGAGACCTGCGACCGATCCCGGCACGCCGACCGCAAGGTAACCATCGAGGCTCGCGCCCTTGATCGGAGTGCCGTCCTTGTCGAGATACATGTCCTTGGCCGCCGCCAAGGGTGCTCTCTCGCGGAAATCGAGGAAGGTCGACTTCCCGTCCTTGAAGCGGATGGTCATGAAGCCGCCGCCGCCGATATTGCCGGCCGCAGGATGGACGACCGCCAGCGCATAGCCGACCGCGACCGCGGCATCGATGGCATTGCCGCCTTTCCTCATCACCTCGACGCCGATCTCGGAGGCGAGATGTTGCGCGCTCACCACCATGCCATGTTCGCCCTTCACTGGCGCCGGAGAAGCGGCGAATGTGTCCGCACTCGCAGAAAGAATGAAAGCGACACTGACGGCGATAGATTTCAGGCGCGTGACAGGCATGATTGCTTCCCTCTGGACCAATCCCCCATGCCGCCCAGTGCAATATTTCACCGAAGTGCCGGAAAGCGCGACTTTTTTTCGCTGTCGGCGCCTTGATCCTACTGCGAGGCGACCTCGATCGGACAATCGGCCTTTTTCCATGCCGGAACGCCACCGGTCATACGATATAGGCGCGTGTAACCCCAGCGAACTGCCTTTGCGGCAGCGATGGCTGAATATTCGCAGTACCGGCTGTCACAATAGAAGACGACCGGTTCATCCGGACGCGCGACCTTGATCAGCTCTTCTTTCGACAGTTGGGTGACAAGTGAAAGATTGGCCGCTCCCGGCACATGGCCGTTGGCATAGCCGGCGCGAGGCCGAACATCCACGAAACGGACGTCGCGATCGAAGAGTGCGCCCGCCCCCAGCGCGCCGATTTCCGTGACGCCGGTGACCCTGAGTTCGCCATCCTCGCCCCGCTTGATCAAGGATTTGTAGTTGGCAAACTGGAGATCCATTCCCGCACCCTTTGGCACGCCCGCTCGCTGCAGTCCGTGGACCAGCCTGGCGACGTAGGGGGCGTAATGGTTGAACAGGTCGCCATGCCAGTGCCACTGCGCTTCCTGAACGCTGATCGGGTCTTTCCCTGCCGGGACCGCCAGCCGATTGTAGCGGGCTATGGCATCGCTCACACCCTCGACGGCTCCCAGATGGCCAAGGCTTGCAACCAATGTGATGTAATCGCCCGTCGTCGCGACACCTTGTGCCCTGATGCGATCGACTGTTGCCGCAGCTTCACGATATTTGCCCTGCTGGAACAGAGCAATCGACAAGGAACGCAGCGTCGCCGGAGGAAATTGCGAGTCGCGCCGCATGGCCATGCGCAACACGCCTTCGGCCTCGGCCGCCTGCCCGGTTGCGTTGAGAATCGAGGCCTCGCTCAACAGAACTTCAAGGTCGCTCGGCGCCAGCGTTTTCGCCTTCTCGATCAGGGCGTATGCCTCGGCAGTGCGACTTGCATGAAGCGCTCGCTTGGCCATCACCGCATAGGCGAGCGCCGTCGGGCGCTTCATCGCCTTGGCGAGGTTCTCCCGGAGACTTCGCATGGGCGCGATCCAGATCGGCCCCCGCCATCGTCAACCAGTCGGACTGGATCATCCTTTGCTGTGCGGCGGCAATTGCCGCATAGGCCCGACTATAATCGGGATCATACTTTACCGCCCTTTCGAAATGAGCAATCGCGGTGAGCGTGTCTTCTTCCGTGTCGAGGCGCAGGCGTTCCAGACCGAGCAACAAGGCGTCGTAGGCTTGCGGATTTGCGGTTTCGGCCCGACTGTTCGTCGGCGGATCACCCGCAGACATGTCGATGGCCGCGGGGGCGAGCGTGATAATGAACCCGATGAGCGCAGCGACAAGGAAGGTCGGCAGGCGCAAAGTCCGCAACACTTGAGTGAAGGGGACGGCGCTCGTGCCGAGGTCTTCATCGGTATCGGGCGGTAGGACAAGCCGGTAACCGCGCCCGCGCACCGTTTTGAGGAAGGCGCGCGCCTCATCGCCCAGGACGTAACGGATTTCATGGATGCATTGCACGAGGCTGTCATCAGTGACGGCAATGCCGGGCCAAACCGCCTCCGCCAACTCCTCCTTAGTCACAAGTCGATCAGCATAGCCGTGAAGGTACCGCAGCACGGCAAAACTTTGGCGCCGGAGAGGAACCGCTCTGCCCGAGGCATCACTCAGCAGTTCGTTTTCGAGGTCGATGATCACCCCATTGATCGCGAACATCGAATGACTGGCCATGAGGACGCCCGAAGCCTGTCTCCTGATCGTCACGGCAGGGTTAGCACGAATACCAGCCGGCCGCACTGATCTTGACCGTCCCGGGCTCGATTTCGGTGAAATTTCGGGAAGCCATCATGACCGAATTGTCCCCGAACCTGCACACTCACTCTGATCGTGGCGGTGAGCCGCGCCCACTATGAGGAATGGTGATGACATGCCCCAGCTTCGCTCCAGCCTGAGAATCATCTTTTGTGCGCTTGGAATGGTAGTTGCCCTGGCCGCCAGGGCGGCGGCCCTCGCCGATCCGTTGCCCTCCTGGAATGAGGGTGCGGCCAAAACGGCCATTGTCGCCTTCGTCGGGAGGGTCGCAACCGAAGGCTCACCCGATTTTGTGCCGGTCCCCGAACGCGTCGCCGTGTTCGACAACGACGGAACGCTTTGGCCGGAGCAGCCGGTTCCCGCCCAGGTAGCGTTCGAGTTGGCCTGCCTCGCTGCCCAAGAGCCCGGCCACCCCGCCTGGAGCACGACACAGCCGTTCAAGGCTGCGCTCGAAAAGGATACGAGCTTTCTGGCGCGTATCGGCGAGAAGGGCTTTGAAAATATCCTGGTCGCGTCACACGCCGGATGGACAACGCATGACTATGATACGGCCGTGAAGAGCTGGATGGCCACGACGCGCGACGCCCGCTTCAATCTCCCCATCACCAAGCTCGTTTATCAACCCATGCTGGAGCTCATCGGCTACATGCGGTCACACGGTTTCGATATCTATATCCTATCGGGAAACACCGCTGATTTCATGCGCCCCTGGGTGGCGAGCGTTTATGGCATTCCGCCTGATCACGTGATCGGCTCCTCGATCAGGACAAAGTTCGAGATGATCGCGGGTAAGCCCTCGCTGACCCGTCTTCCTGAGATGAGTGTAGTGGGTGATGGTGCCGGTCGTCCCGCCGGCATCTACGAACGGATTGGACGGCGTCCGATCGCCGTCTTCGGTAATTCCGACGGCGATCTCGAGATGCTGCAATGGGCGACCTCAGGCACGGGCGCACGCTTGGGCGCCATTGTGCACCACACCGACGCCGAGCGGGAATACCGCTATGACCGGGACGCCGAATTCGGCCGCCTCGACAAGGCGCTCAATCTAGCGGCGGCGAACGGCTGGACAACCGTCGACATGAAACGCGACTGGAAAATTGTCTTTCCATTCGAATTGCGATGAGGAGGAAAGCCATGGCAATCAGAATGACCATGATCGCCGCCTTCATTGCCGCGAGTTGCATCGACGCGGCGGCCGGCGACATCGCCGGCCGCTATCGAGCGGAATGCACACTTCCCAATGGCTCGCAGTGTTCTTCGGCAACGGCTGAAATCGAAATGACGTCAGAGAATACCTGTCGCATCAAATGGAGCACTGGTGAGATCGGCGTCTGCATGCTGGACGGTACAACCTTCTCTGCGGGGTATATCGTGCATGGAAAAGCGGCATTGGGTGTCTATGACGTCGCCCCCGACGGCAGCATCGAAGGCGTGTTTATCGACGACTATCATGGGGTGGGATTCGGCAAGGAGAAACTGACCCCGCTGCGCTAGGCGAAAGACTGCGCCGCCAGGAAGCGGCGAAGGCGGCAGGACTTGCGCATCGTCATTGCGCATACTTCACTCTGCCGCGCAAAGCGCGATGGCCTGATCACGCGGCGGGTTTCCAGACCTGCGTGACCTTTCGGAAGATCCCCACTCGAAGGCCGAACCTCTGCCGACCCTCTCCTTGCGCTATTTGCTTCCTTCTGCTTGCAGCGACGGACCACACCCCCCGGCGCCACACAAATGTCATAGCCGCGAGATATCTGAGGATGACGGACCAACTCCTGCCGCACAATGTTTGTAACCGCGAGATCGTGGGTTTGCACGACGATCTTTGTCGATGCGGCCCAGCCTTGGGGATTTGTTCCGGAGCTCACACTATTGGTGCCGATCAAGCTCTTCATATTGGGTACTGTGCGCCTGCATCGCGACGGATTAGCCCTTCAACTTCAACACTGCTCGAAAGTGAAAGTCATCGGCGCAGGCATGTTGGACGATGCGTTGCGGTCGCTTCGGTCGACCCCCGCCGATGTTGCGTTGCTCGATACGGTCCAGGTTGAAATCCCCGCGGTGGTTGATGCCTTGCGGCAATCGCTCCGTGAGCTCCGGATTGTCGCGATGGGCGTTCACGAGATAGAAAGCGAGGTGCTTGCTTGCGCGGCCGCCGGCATTGACGGCTATGTGCGGATGGATGCCGCGGTCGACGAACTCGTGACCGTCGTTGAAAGCGTCATGCGCAACGAACTGGTATGTTCACCCAAGGTGGCCGCGTCTCTGTATCATTCGGTTGCTTCGCAAGGCGCCGATGGCGGCGCTCCACTGACGGGCCGCGAGCTTCAGGTCGTTGAGTTGATGAGTTGCGGCCTCTCCAACAAGGAAATCTCCCGAAATTTGCACATCGAGACCTGTACCGCCAAAAATCACGTCCAGAATATATTGCAAAAGCTTGGCGTCCACCGTCGCGGCCAGGCGGTGGCCAAGGTTAGAAGCTCGATCAACTCGCAGCGCTTCGGCTGACCTAAACCAGTCCGGCGGCCTGCAGTTGCATCAACACGATCGCGCTGGCGGGATCACGCGGCGGAACGCCGGCTGAAGCGAACCGTTCACCAACGCCTTGTTTCGCTCCGGCAAGGACGCCGAGATTCTGCACGGTCCTGTTCCACGCATAGATGTCCGACGCACCCATGCTCGCCACCCTCCGAAAATCCGGCACTCCGGCGCCGACCTGGTCGAAGACAGGGCGCGCTGCTGAACCGAGGATGAGCTCGAACAGCGCATTGACCCTCTGCTCGCCCCGGCTCGCATGGACTCCGCGGAACAGCGGATGATGACCCAGGATCAGCGTGGCAAAGCCGACGACATGAGCGGCAGCGATTGCAGAGCCGTCACGAGCCGCCAGACCACCGCCCGGAACACTCGAAATGACCGCAACGCCGGGCGCGCAGACTCCGAGCTGGGGACCGGCGCCGCTAAAATTCGCCGCGAATACGCCGGTAGGTCCGATCAGCTCGGGGATCGCCGCCAATGCATGATGCGTATCGGCTGGAAAATCTCCAAGCCTGCCGACTGCCGAGACGCACAACACGCCCGGGACCATGCCGGGAAATCGCGCCGGCCCGCCTTCATCGCCCGACGTCGCAATGCAGGCGACGCCCCTGAGCCGGGCTTCGATGATCTTGCGGGCGACCAGCTCCGAGACCTGATTGGCGCTGATGCCGAGATGGACGATATCGATCTGAGCCTCGATACATTGATCCAAAGCCTCGATCAGGTCGCTGAAACGGCCACCCGGAGACAGTTTGAACACATGGATCTCGGCGCCGGGCGCAATGCCCGACACACCCAACCCCGGATCGCCGGTGCCGGCGATGATCCCCGCGCAATGCGTGCCTTGGCCGATCTCATCGCGAGTCCAGTCCCTGGCGCCGTTGCCGCGGGTCAAATCCACGCCCTTCACCACATGGCGAAGCGAGGGGTGGCTGTTGTCGCAGCCGGAATCGATCAGGCCGATCCTCACGCCGGCGCCCGTCGCGCCGGCGGCGAGCTGATCGAGGCTCATCAATTCCCGACCCCAGACGGAGGGCTTTTCGCCCGCCTGTCTGGCGGTCAGCGGACGGAGGCGGATGACATTCGTCTCGGCCGGATTCAGCACCGGGCGCTGCATGAAGCACTCCCAATGATCAGCCGCCGGCTGCACATAGATGGCGCCGACGTCATCGAGATCAGCCTCCGCATCGAAGATCGCGACGCTGGCCGCTCCTGCCTGATCGGTGATAGCGAGGACGCCAAAACTGCGACCAAGAACAGTTATGCCTGCGCCGGCGAGCGGCTGGTCGCGTTCGCCAAGAATTTGGAATTGGACCTCCCGGCGCCGGCGCGGCGCGGGGGCCGCCCCGCTCGACCGTGGCGCGGCGAGAGACGCGGGGAACATCGACAGCCCGGTCTCAAGGCGCGCATCCTCTTCAATCACGACGTGCGGCGGAGCGCTCTGCCGCAAGGCTTCGGCGCGCTGATCGTCCATGCGCACGACGATGATTTCCTGAGCGCCTGGCTCGGCGGCTGCACCCAGTCCCTTGAATCCCTTCGGGCGCAAGCGGCGAAGGATTTCGATGTCCTCCATCTGCTTCAAGCTTTCGTGGATCGCATTGGCGGGCGATGCGGCAAGTCCTGGAAGTATTCGGGTGGCGACCAGATATTGTCGCGTGCGCCGCGCAAGCATACCTGCCGTGTCGCGGCTGGCTTCGGATGTATCGCTCCATGTCTTGTTGAGGCCCGATGTCTCGTTTGGGTTTGGGCCCGCCGACGTCTGGCCTGAGGCTTGCGTCCGCTTCTGCCCCCCTGGATTTGCTGATCGGACCGCGTGGTCGCCGTTCTTCTGTTGCTGCTCGGACATGACATGTCACTCCTTGGGCATTAGCTGGAACCTTGGACCTTTGACTGCGGCCTTCGGGTCGCCGAGGGGGGCGACCCGAAGGCATTGGGTTCAGGATTGGTCTAATTGACCCATCCATGGCGGAACTGCCCTGGCTGCTGCGCCGCCAGATACTGGGCAAGCTGAGGCATTGCCTGTTGCTGCAGCGCTGGGCTCTGCGCGCCCCATCCATATCCGTGAGATTGGGGGGTTGCCTGGCCACCAATCTGACCGACTCCGAAGACAGCGCCCGGGCCTTGGCCAAACTGCGGCTGCCAGCCCATCGACTGTTGCGCAAATTGTTGCGTCGCCAGGTGCTGGACGATCTGCTGCAGTGCCTGGGCGCATTGGAGCGCGTGCACCGCTTGTCTGGCCGCGATCTGCTGGGCAGCCTGAACGGCCAGCTGGACTGGGTGGTGGGGTACTTGCTGCTGCGGCCAAAGCGTCTGCTGCGCGAAGGCCGCGTTGGGAACGGTACCGGCGGCAAGGCCGCCATATCCTGTACCGATCCCTCCGACGATCCCGGGGCTGAATTGACCGCCGACGGCCGGATTGAACAGCTGGGCGAGGTAGCCCTCGTAATTTCCGTAAATCCCATTGGTGTGTAGTTCTGCCATATCTGCTCTCCGTGTCTGCTGCGCAATGGATGATGCCGTAGAGCGACGCATCGCCGATACGCTTCCACGTCGCTTCGACGGGGACGAGGCTAAACTCGGCTCCGGCTGACGTAAATGAGCCGAAAAGGGCCCCGAACCGACCGTCGCGCGCAGCTGAATGGCCTGATCCGAATGGCTCAGATCGCCATGAAAGTCATTGATCCGCAAACGCCTTTCGCACGGCGAGCGGGCCGTGATTATCCCCTATCGTTCTCTGGCCGGCTCGGCGGCGGTGTTGCCCGCCGGAGCTTTCGTCGGCCTGCCGGCAACGATCAACTGCAGGACGTCATGCTCGTCGGTCTCGGCAATCAGCCTTTCGCCGACATTCTCGCCCCGCTTCAGCACCATGATGCGGTCGCCAACGGCGAAGATGTCCTGAAGCCTATGCGAAATGATGATCTGCGCCACACCATGCTTCTTCAGCTCCAGCATGGTCTCGAGCAGTCGCTGCGTCGCCGTCACCGAAAGATTGGCCGTCGGCTCATCGAGGATGATGACGCGCGGGTCGAAGGAAATGGCGCGTGCCACCGCGACCGACTGCTGGCGCCCGCCCGACAGGCTCTCGACCCGCTGATGCACCGAGTTCACATCGACCTTGAGGCGCTTCAACACCTGATCGGCCTCTTGATACATCTTCTTGCGGTCGACGAACCAGCCTTTGACCGGCCAGCGCCCGAGGAAGATGTTCTGGCCGACATCCATGTTCCCGCACAGCGCGAAATCCTGGTAGATCATCTCGATGCCGGCGGCGCGGCTTTCATGCGGGCTGCGGAAATTGGCGGGAGTTCCGGCGACGACGATGTCGCCCGAATCGCGATGATAGGCGCCGGTCATGATCTTCATCAGCGTCGATTTTCCGGCCGAGTTGTCGCCGACGAGGCCCAGGATCTCGCCCGCGTGGAGCTCGAGGTCGACGCCTCTCAGCGCCTGCACGGCGCCGAACGCCTTGCTGATGTCGCGCATCTCGATGATGGGACTTGTCATGTTCGCTGCCCCGCTCCTGCCCGGCGCCTCTCCAGGAACTGCCGTAACCTTCCAAAAATGTCGGCCTGCCTGAGCCAGATGTCGATAAGAACCGCGGCGATTAGAATGAGTCCGATGAAGACATTGACCCAATGCTGGGGAAGCACGATCGAGCGGCCGTCCGCGGTGATAATGTTGAGCTGCAGGAGGGCGCGCACCAGTGTGATGACGGCAGCACCCGCGAGCGAGCCGATGATGGTGCCATAGCCGCCGAAGATGGATCCGCCGCCGATGATCACCGCGGCGATCGCATCAAGCTCGCGGAATTGTCCGGCCACCGGGTTGAAGCTGCGGAAATAGGCGACATTGATGATGCCGGCCATGGCGGCGCAAGTGCCGGCAAGGACGAGCGACAGGAAGCGCACCCGGCCGGTATTGATGCCGGCATAGGCGGCAGCGCGCAGGTTGCCACCCGTCGCCAGGACCTTTTGTCCGAACGGCATGAGGCCGAGAACGATGCCGGCGATAATGGCGATGAAGAGCGTCCACACGGTCTGCACGCTGACGGCTTCTGCGATGGCGCGCATAAGCCCTTCCGGCAACTGATATCCGTAGAAGGCCAGGATGTCGCCGATCTTGCGCCCGAGCAGATTGAACCTCTCGGTGAAGCCGGTGAGCTGCTGGCCGGCGACGATCCATGCCGCAAGCCCTCTGGCAATATAATACATGCCGAGTGTCGCGATGAAAGACGGCAGTCCGAAAGCCACGGTCAGCACGCCATTGGCGACACCGGCGCCGACACCGGCAAGCATGCCCATGGCGACCGCCATCACCGGGTCCACGCCGAGGGCCTTCAAGCTATAGGCGGCGGTGCTGCCGGCAAGTGCCAGGATGGCCCCCACCGAGAGATCGATATCGCCGCAGGCGATGACATAGGTGAGGCCCACGGTCAGCAAGGCCACTTCGGTGAAATTGAGGAGGATGGCAAAGGTGTTGGGCAAGTTCCACCAGTAATCCGGCCGCAGATAGAGACCGGTGAGCCACAAGGCCACCACCAGGACGATCGCCAGCGCGTCACGGCGGGCGAAGAATTTTCCAATCCCCTTCGCGCCGAGCGCCTTGTCGCTTGCCACCGTGCCGCGGGTCTGGATGCCTTCCATAGCAACGCCACCGCTTTCGACCGGTGGTGGCGGCGGCGTGCCGGTGAGCCAGGCCCAGAGCCGGGCCGGGAGTTGGCGCCGCAGGACAAACGGTTCGATCAGCACCGCGATCACGAGGATGAGGCCGAGAAAGGCCGGCACCGCACCTGCCGGCAACTGGCTCGTCGCGTTCACGGTGACATCGACGCCATCGATCTTGACGATCCGGGTCGTCGGCCAGCCCTCGCGCAGCACCTTGTTGATCAGCACGGTCAGCACGGCGCCGAGGCAGCTTCCCGCAATCCGACCCCTGCCGCCCAGGATCGATGCTCCGCCGATGATGACGGAGGCGATCACGATCAATTCGGCGCTGAGGCCGAATTGCGAGGTGACGCCCTTGTCCTGGGCGATCGCCATGAGGCCCGCCAGGGTCGCCGCCAGCGACGAGAGGAGATAGGCCCGGATGCGCACCCAGCGCGTCGGGATGCCGGCATAGATCGCTGCCTGTTCATTGCCGCCGGTTGCGAAAGTCTCATAGCCCCAGCGGGTCTTGGCGAGGACGATGGCGCCGATCACCGCAACCACGATGAAGATCGCGATCTGATTGTTGAAGCCGAGGTCGCCGGTCTCGCTGATCGCGAAAAAGTCCGCATAAAGTTGCGCCTTGGCCGGATAGGCGATGTTCTTGCCGCCGGTCAGTCCCAACACCAGGCCGCGGCCAATGAGCAGCATGGTGAGCGTGGCGATGAAAGCGGGCACCCGGAGGATCGTCACCAGCACGCCGTTGGCCAGGCCGATCACAGCACCGAGCAGGACGCAAAACCCGATCGCCGGCACGAGGCCCAGATCATAATGGGTCGGCGAGAACAGGATCGAGAAGGCGACGCCGACCAGGCCGAATGTCGAGCCGACCGAAAGATCGATATCCTTGTTGACGATGACGAAGGTCATCCCCACGGCCATGACGCCATAGCGGGCGGAGTTGCGTAGAAGCGCATGCAGCGCATCGGGCGTGCCGAAGAAAGCCGGATTGATCAGCGCGCCGCCGATATAAAGCAGCGCCATCAGCGCCAGGAGGCCAAATTCCCAGCTGCCGAAGAACTGCTGCGGATGGCGTAGAGCGGTCACATCGCGCACCGGCATCGAAATCATGTCAACCGCGCCACCTCAGACACATCGCGGGAGGGCCCTGCCCTCCCGCTCTTTACCAGATAACCGAAGCTCGCGGCAGCGCTCAGTTCTCAAAGCGCTTGCCGATATTGCCGACGGTTTCCTTTGTCACCAATTGGGCGCGCGTATCGAGATTGGCCGCCGAGATGCCGCGGTCGATCTGCAGATAGAGCTGCATGACCGGCCAGAAGCCCTGCAGGAAGGGCTGCTGCCCGAGCGCGCCGGTGAGATCGCCGCTCTTCATGCCCTCTTGCTGGGCCGGACCCAGATCGAAGCCGTAGGAGCAGATCTTGCCGCCCATCTTCAATTGTGCGACGGCCTTGACCAGCGCCGGGGTGAAGACGTTGTTGGCGGCGAAGGCGCCCACCACATCGCCGCGCTGTTCGATGAGCCCGATGATGCTGTTGACCGGATCGTTCATGTCGGCGGGGACGCCGACGCTTTCCGGACCCGCATCGACCTTGAAATTGTCGAGCGTGCCTGCCGTCTTCAACGCGCTGACCGTCGCGTTGTAGGCGGATGTCACCCGGTTGTTGACCTCGATATTGCCCATTGCGGTGTCGTTCGGGAAGATGATCGACCCTTTGGTGACGCCGCTGTCGGCGAGGCATTTGGCCAGCGCCGCGCCGGCGATCGCCGCGGCGGACGCATCCTGCCCGGTATGGCTGAGGCCGAGACGGTTGTGGATATTGGGATCGAAGGAATTGGTCGTCGCCACCGGAATGCCGTTCTTCTGGGCGGCCTTGACGATATCGTCATAGGCCCCGACTTGCGGCGTCGTCATGATCAGGCCGTCGATGGTCGGGTCCTGGATGACCTGGTTGAGGATCTCGATCTCGCGCGCCGGATCGTCGGTTGGCGATTCCGAGCCGAGCAGCAGGATCTTGGCACCGATCATATTCCCGGCGACGGTGGCGCCGACATAAACCGGATCGAAGAAGCCGTTGCCCGCGGTATGGGTGACGATGGCAAAGGTCAGATGACCGTCGGCGGAATGGAAGTTCTTGGTGCCTTCCGCTTCCTTTGCGGCGTCTTCGAAACTATAGCCGCCGACGGCTTTGCTTACGGTTCCTGAGTCCTGGGCGCCGGCGCCTGCAGACATCAGTACCGCCAGCGACAATGCGCTTACCGAAACGAGCAGTGTCTTCATGATTTCCTCCCATAATTTTGATTTGTCTTATTTGTCTGACTATTACAACACGCACAATAATCTATCTCAGAAACCGAAGCAAGCAGCGCTGACTTCAGTCATTCCCCCTCTCCCGTCCGAAGGATGGGAGAAGGGAAACTGAGTGAGCCAGCCCTGCTCGTCTCGAACAAAAAAAGAGAGCTGCCGATGTGGAGGTCATGGCTGCTCTCTCATGCCCACTGACAGTCACCGGTGTCGGCCTCGAGCTTTCGCCGACGAAATCCGGTACGGGCGGCGTTGGCCTTGGCAGCGCTTCTGTAATCGGCAGGAGCGTTGCACTTGAGCCGAAGCGGCGCCTGCATGGCCGGGCGGCAGCCGGAAGCTCGCCGTCACGGGCCGCGAGGCGCCTAAGCTGGCGTTTATTTGGCGATGCAAGTCTCCGCAGTTTCCTGCGTGCATTCATCGAGGCCGGTATAGATGACGGGCTCGACCGCCTTACCGGCGATAAGGTCCAGCATCACGCTCGGCGCGCGATAGCCCATCTCGAAAGGCCGCTGACCGACCTGGACATGGCTGTAGCCCGACTTGAGCGCCTCCATCTGCGGCGGCAGCGTGTCGCCGGCGACGATCACCAGCTTCTTGGCGGCCATCTTGTCCTTCACTTGCGTCGCCACTTGCGCATAGGCTTGCGGCGCGAATTGCGCCCAGCCGCCCTCGAGCACGAAGGCGTCAAGATCGGGGTTGGCGGTGAAGGTGTCGGCCATCTGCTGGTTGGCGAGATCGGCCTGATCGTTGGTGAATACCGGACAGCCGTCGATTTCCGTCCAGCCGTTCTGTCCGGTCAGGCGCTCAGTGCCTTTGGCGCCGGACAGCGTATCACGCGTGCCCGCGGCGCGCGCATTGATATTGTCGGCCGCGACATTGCCGAGCTGCAGGCAGATCGTGCCGCCCTTGGCTTTCAGCTTCTGCAGATATTCGGCGAATTTGACCCCCATCAGGTAGTTGTCGGTGCCGAGATAGGTCTTGCGCAGGGCCGCATCGTCCTTGCCGAGATCGGCATCGATGGTCATGATCGGTATCGAAGGCTTGCGTTCGCGCAGGAGCTTCGCCATCAGCGGCGCATTGGACGGCGATATTGCGATGGCCGCGATATCCGGTTTATTCAGGAGGTCGTCGACGATCTGGATTTCGCCCGCCTCGTCCGCGCTCGAAGCCGGACCGGTATAGAAGCACGTATAGCCCTTGCCGGCATTCTCGCTATTCCACTTCTCGCAGCCCAGATGGATTTGCTCGAAGAACGGGTTGTCGAGGCCCTTGACCACGATGGCGAGAACCTTGTCGGCCGCCGACGCCGGACTGGCCAGCAGTCCAAGCGCAGCCGCGGCAAGCAATCCCAATGTAAGCTTTCTCATTTCATCCTCCCTTAAGCTTCTTTGGCGCGCGACAGTTGAGCGCTCCGCCTTGCGTCGTCCGGGGTTTTCCGTGTCATCCCGGTCGTTCGACCTGCGGAAGCTAACTCCACCATTCGCTCCCCGTCAATCTATTTGTCGGACAAATATGATAATACCGATCAATGGACGAATAGGCATTGCGTCATGGGCGCTGTAGTGGAATCCTGCGGCGGAGCATGATCCGGAAAAGTGGGAACCGGTTTTCCGAAGAATCATGCTCGAACAGAGAGCCGGTAGCTCGCATGGCGATCTTGCAGTTGAAAGGAATCTCGAAGAATTTCGGCGCCATACAGGCGCTGGACGGCGTGTCGCTGGAACTGCACAGCGGCGAGATATTGGGCCTTATGGGCGACAACGGTGCCGGGAAATCGACGCTCGTGAAGATCATCGCCGGCAACTTCAAGCCGACGAAGGGCACGATCACGATCGACGGCAAGGAGGCGGAATTCCATCGCCCGGTCGATGCGCGCAACCGGGGGGTCGAGATCGTCTATCAGGACTTGGCTCTCTGCGACAATCTTTCGGCCGCCGTCAATGTGTTTCTCGGCCGTGAGCTGACGACGGGGCTGGGTCCCCTCCGGATCATGAATTACGCCGCCATGAACGTCCGCGCCGGCGAATTGTTCAAGGAGCTCAAATCGGAGACGCGGCCGCGCGACCTGGTCCGCGTCATGTCGGGCGGGCAGCGCCAGGCGGTGGCCATCGCCAGGACCAGGCTCTCCCAGGCAAGGATTCTGCTGATGGACGAGCCCACTGCGGCGATCTCGGTCCGTCAGGTCGCCGAGGTCCTCAATTTGATCCGCGAGCTCAAGAGCCAGAACCTCGCCGTGATCCTGATCAGCCACCGCATGCCCGATGTCTTCGCCGTCGCCGACCGGATCGCCGTGCTGAGGCGCGGCCGGAAGGTCGCCGACAAGCTGGTCGACGGCACCTCGCCGCAGGAAATCACCGGTCTCATCACTGGTGCCATCGAAACCGCCTGAACCCTTGGTAAACGGACCCGAGCCATGACTGCCGCTCTCGACGATGCCATCAAGCGCCAGACCCACGGTCTCTTAGGCTGGATCCTGACCAGGCCTGCCTTCTGGGTCTTTCTCGCCGCGGTGATCGCCTGCCTGGTGCTGAGCTTTATGACCGACACCTTCGCGACACCGCAGAACCTCTTCAATGTCACGCGCAACTTCGCCTTCGTCGCCATCATCGCGCTCGGGATGACGGTGGTGATCATTTCGGGCGGCATCGATCTGTCGGTCGGTTCCACCTTGTGCATTTCCGCCATGGTGCTCGCCATCATCATGAATGCGGGCTTCAGTCTCGCTTTAGGCATAACCGGCGCGCTTGCGGCTTCACTGCTTGTCGGCGCCATCAACGGTTATTTGATCGCCTATATCCGGATCCCGCCCTTTGTCGTCACTCTCGGCATGCTGTCGGTCGCCCGCAGCGCCGCCATGGTGCTCTCCAACAACCGGATGATCTATCAGTTCGGGCCGGATGAAAAAGCGCTGTTCTGGTTGGGCGGCGGTTCGACGCTTGGCGTAGCTAACCCCGTCATCGCCCTGGTCCTGCTCGCCGTCATCACCGGCCTGATGCTCAAATGGACCCGCTGGGGAACGAGGATTTTCGCCATTGGAAGCAATCAGCATGCCGCCCTCCTGACCGGCGTTCCGGTCCGGCGGCTCAAGATCAGCGTCTACATGTTCTCCTCGCTGACGGCCGGCATCGCCGGCATCCTCGAAGCCGGCTGGCTCGGCGGCGTCACCACCAATCTCGGCCAATCCATGGAGCTCAGCGTCATCGCGGCGACCGTCATCGGCGGCGCCAACCTGATGGGCGGTTCAGGCACGGTCTTCGGCGCGGTAGTGGGCGCCGCCCTCATCGAGGTCATCCGCAACAGCCTGACGCTCCTCGGAATCAGCAGTTTCTGGCAAGGCACATTTGTCGGCAGCTTCATTGTCCTGGCCGTGGCCTTCGACCGGCTCAGGGCAGATCGCGAACTGGAAGAATGAAGAGATGACTACGCTGAAGCGCAAGACCAACTCCGGAGCAAGGAAGCCCAGGCCGGCCAAGCCCGCAGCGCCCACGGCATCGCACATCTCGGTGCCGATCCTGCCGCGCGGCCGCGGGAGCATCCATACCTCGATCGCCGAGGCGATCGGCAGGAGCATCGTGCGCGGCGAGTTTCCGTCCGGCACCATCTTGCCGAACGAGGCGAAATGGGCCGCCGACTTCAAGGTCAGCCGCTCCGCCGTGCGCGAGGCCATCAAGATCCTCATGGCGAAGAACCTGATCGTCTCGCGGCCAAAGATCGGCAGCCGCGTCGAGATCAAGGACCGCTGGTCCTTGCTCGATCATGATGTCCTGTCCTGGTATGCTACTTCGCCGGAACGATCAGGCTTCCTCAAGTCGCTGCAGCAGTTTCGTCACATCGTCGAGCCCGAGGCGGCGGCGCTCGCTGCGCAATACCGCACCGAAGCGCAAATGACCGAGATCAGTTCCGCCTGCCACGACATGGCGACGGCGCCGACCTTGTCCGATCGCACCAAGGCCGATGTTCGCTTCCATCTCGCCATCCTCAAGGGATCGAACAACGAGCTTCTGGTGCCCATGGGCGTGATCATCGATTCGGCCCTCGACAACCTGTTTGTCTTCATCACGCGCGAGGCCAATGACCTGCACTTCGCGCAGGATCTGCACAACAACATCGAACGCAACATCCGCCTCCGCAAGGTCCAGGGCGCCCGCCTGGCGGTGAAAAAGCTGCTCAAGCATTCCGATGATTTCATCCGCCGGCACTTGCCGGCAAGCCAGCGCTGAGCTTGCGATTGACGCGGCGCGGCGGCCACCGCTCGTTTGATCCTACCTTCGCGGCAACCACTTCTTTTCTATGCGGCAAACCATGGTATAGGCCGGATCGAAAACATTGCCCACGTCGTAGCGGACAACCTGTCCCATGAGGTGGCTGGCAGCCGTCGGGCTCAAGCCATAGTCACTGGTCAGCCAATTGAACATATCGGTCGTCGCGTGCTGCAGGGCCTGGTCGAGCGGCCTCGCATTGCCGACCGAGAAAATGTCGGTGGCGTTCTCGCCACGCGGCCAGATGAGAGAACGGCCTTTTTCGACCGTGAGGCGCACCTCCACTTCGAAGCTGGTCTCAATGCCGGTCCCGACAATCTCGCCATCACCTTGCGTGGCATGGCAGTCACCGAGAAAGAACAATGCGCCCGGCAGGGCGACGGGAAACCATACTGTGGCGCCGGGACAGAAGCCCCGGTAGTCCATGTTGCCGCCGTTCTCGGCGCTGGTCGCGGTGGAGAAGGCTTGCCCCAGGGCCGGCGCAACGCCGAAACAACCGACCATCGGTTCAAGCGGCAGGACGAAGTCCTCAAGACCAGGCACAGCGGGTTCGAGCATCACCGTCAGCGCCTGCCGGTCAATCCGCCAGTTCACTTTATCGCGCGGCGGCAGGCTGCGGACGAATTCCGGGTCGACGACGTTGCCGGCAAGCGATGCACGGGTCCAGCCACTGGCGCGGATAGGCGTCATGCGAATTATTTCGACCTTGAGAGCATCGCCCGGCTCAGCGCCGGTCACGAAGATCGGGCCATTCATCGGGTTCGGCTCCGCAGCGCATCGCACGCCCTCCTTGTCGAAGCCGTGGGCATCGAGCGTTTCGGTGACGACCGTATCGCCCGATGCGACCGTGAAGGCGGGAGGCAAGGTGCCCAGCACATTGTGCCACTTGGTGGCGCTGAAAGTGTGCGTTGTCATGCTTGAACGCATAGCCGAGCACCGCAATCAGAGCAAGTCTTCGCAAGACCTCCTGCTGTTTCATTCCTTGAGCGCCCAGGCCTGATACGCGCCGTCGACGACCACGGTGCCCTCCACTTCCTTCTCGAAGCCGGGGAAAGTCCTGCCCCACTCTTGCAGCGCGCGGATGTAGGAAAGCCACGGGCCGTCCGCGGGGCCGAAGTTTTCGCCCGGCATGACGATCGGAATGCCCGGCGGATAGGGGATGATGCCGACGCCAGCGACACGATTGGCGAGTTCATCGACAGGCACCAGCTCGGCATCGCCTGCCATCAGCATGCCGTTGGCGCGCCGCGGCAGCATTTGCGGCCGGGGCAGCGCGCAAAAAGCCTGGTCTTGCAAACGGCCCATGCGGCTTTCTTTCATGTGCCTGAACATCCGGCCGGCCATATCCTTGAGACCCATGCCGGCATAGGCTCCTGGCGCCGCCGCCAGCAAATCCGGCAGGCATTGCTCGAGCGGCCGATTGGCGTCGTAGTCGTCCTTGAAGTCGAGCAGCACGCTCATCAGCGTGCCCCATTTGCCCTTGGTGATGCCGATCGAGAATAGGCAAAGCACCATGAAGTCCGTGGTGCGCGAAGGGATGTTGCCGAGTTGATGAAGATAGGCCGAAAGCACCGGCGCGGGGATGCCGTCTTCCTGCATTTCGCCATCATCGCCCATGCCGGGACAGACGATGCCGACCTTGATCGGGTCGAGCATGCACCAGCCGTCGGGCAAGTTATCGAAGCCGTGCCATTTGTCGCCGGGGTGGATGATCCAGCTGTCGGGGTCGGTGGCGAGCTGTTCAGGGTCGGCGTCGGCGAAATCGATTTTCTTGTCCGTCTTGTGGTCCTTCACCTTGGGCGCATTCCACGGCCAGAAGAACCAGTCTTTCTTGCGGGCGAATTCACGCCGCGCCCGCGCCAGCGTCTGGCGGAAGGTGATGGCTTCCTCGATCACCTCATCGGTGAGCGTTTTGCCGCTCGGACCGTCCATCATGGAGGCGCCGATCTCATTGGAGGCGATGATCGCATAAAGCGGCGAGGTCGTCGTCTGCGCCATGTAGCTGACATTGAAGCGGCTGTGCTCGATCGGATTGCGGCCGTCGCGAATATGGATGTAGGAGGACTGCGACAGAGCCGCGAGCAGCTTATGCGTCGACTGCGTTGCGAAGACAGTCGGATCGCTTGCCTTGTGCGCCTTGGGATCGCCGCGCATGGCAAATCGGTTCGTGTAGATCGGGTTGAAGCGCGCATAGCCGAACCAGGCTTCGTCGAGATGGATCCGATCAACGCTCTTTCCGAGCATTTCCTCGACTTCGGCCGAATCGTAGCACAGACCGTCATAGGTGGAATTGGTGACCACCGCATAGACCGGATCCTTCTTCAGCGCGTGCTGTTTCAGAGGATGCGCCGCGAGCTTGGCGCGGATGGTTTCAGGAGCGAACTCCTGCGGCGGGATCGGCCCGATGATGCCATAGCGATTGCGGGTCGGCACCAGAAAGACGGGGATTCCACCCGACTGGATGAGGCCCTGCTCGATCGATTTGTGGCAGTTTCGGTCGCACAGCGCGAACTCGCCGTCGCCGACCACCGCGGCAATGACGGTGCGGTTGGAGCCGGAGGTGCCGACCAGCCCCGAATAGCTGCGATGCGCGCCGAAGACCCGCGCCGCATGGGCCTCGGACTCGCCGATCGGCCCTGAGTGATCGAGCAGCGAGCCCAGCCCGCCGCGCTCAATACCCGTGTCCGCACGGAACAGGTTCTCACCGAAGAAATCGAAGAATATTCGCCCCGCCGGCGTCTTGGTGAAAGCGACGCCGCCCTGATGCCCTGGCGCCGCCCAGGAATACTCGGCCATGTTCATGTAATTGAGCAACGCCTTGTTGAACGGCGGCAGGATGTTGCGCTGATAGCGCTGGATCGCCGCCATGACGCGGCCGGCGATGAAGGGGATGGTGTCGGCATGAAGCCAGACATATTCATCCGTCAGTTGCATTACCTCGACCGTCATGCCGTCCCGGCTGGCATGGTCGGCCATCAGCATGATCGGCACATAGGCATTGCGGCTGCGGATGGTCCTGAGCAGATCGAGCACCTCGGCGCGGTTCTGAATGTCCTTTCGCTCGCGCGTCCAGTCGATCAGGATCGCGTCGATCGAGGCGTCGGAGATGATCACCGAGCGGCCGTCACGGCAGCTCGCCGCCTCGACGACCTCGATATCGCGCGACTTGAGTTCGTCGGCGAGCGCGCGGACCGCCCGGCCTCCGACGCTCTTTGGCGATGCCAGCTCCTCGTCGATGATCAGGACTTCAAGCTTCTGGAGCTTGATCGTTCGTTCAAGCATGACGTTCCCTCCGGGCGAGTACTCGCAAGCAGTCTGCCAAGCTTTTGATGGCGGGCAAGCGACAAACGCCAGCACTGCTCAAACAGGGCGGGATACTGGCAAAAACAAGGATGAATAGGCAAAGAACGGCCAAATCCAGGTCCCCACCAAGCTTCACTTGGGCAAGGATACTCGGAGAGTGACGTGCACAATCTCGGACTCGCGCGCCGTAGTCCTATTCTCGAACACCTTCAGCATTGAAATACTGCTCGACAACACATCCGCCACCAGATGCCGTGATAGCGCTCGGGCTGCAGCCGGTCGTAGCCGAGCTTTCGGGCCGCAAATCACCACCCGTTCCGCCATTTCGGGCCTGACATTGCCGCGAGAATTGAGCACCCGTTCCACCGTGGCGGCGCCTGCCCTCGCCTCAGCTTCGCGTTCTTCATCGTTCCCGGCCTCGGCCGCCCTAATCAAAATTGTTCATAGTCCCTGTAGCCCGGAAGCCGATCAATTTGTATCCTGTCTTGGGCACTTGAACCTGCCGAACGAAAGCTCACCATGGACGATCTCGAATATGGTACCCGCAACAAGCGCGGCGACTGGGCACCGAGCCAGCCGGCCGGCACGGCGCCGCTCTTCGTCTTTCCACCAAGGCCGTTGCAGTTGCTGAAGTGGCTGCCGAGCTATTTCCTGCCCTACAATCTGCTTTTTGCCCTTTCCGCACTTGTCTGGTGGCATTGGGTGCTCCCCGAAACCGAGGTCATGAAGACCCTGGCCTGGGGTTGGATCCTCCGGCTTTTCATCGTCAATTGCGTCGCCGTCTTCATTTTCTTCGGCGCCTTCGAGCTCGGGCTCTATGTCCTGCGCGCGCAGGGCAATCGCTTCAAATACAACGGCAAGTTTCCATCCGAGCAGCAAAGCAAGGCCTTTTTCTTCGAAAAACAGAACATCGATAACATGATGCGCTGCTTCGGGACGGGCCTGCCCATTTGGACCGCATTGGAAGTCGCCTTCCTCTATGCCTATGCGAACGGCTATGTCCCGTGGCTGGCCTTTGCGGAAAATCCCTTCTATCTGTTCGCGCTGATGCTCGTCGTGCCGATCATCCATGAGACATACTTCTTCCTGCTTCACAGGGCGATACATTGGGGTCCGCTCTACAAATGGGTGCATTCGGTGCACCACAATTCAGTGAACCCGTCACCATGGTCATCCCTTTCCATGCATCCGGTCGAACAGCTCTTCTATCTGGGAGTGGCGCTCTGGCACCTCGTGATCCCGTCCAACCCCATCATCGCCCTCTATCAGCTCCACTACGCCGGCTTCGGCGCGATCCCCGGCCATGTCGGCTTCGACAAGGTCGAGCTCAGCGAGGATGCCGCCTTCGACAGCCACGCCTACATCCACTACCTGCATCACAGATATTTCGAGGTGAACTACGGCGACGGCCTGATTCCCTTCGACAAGTGGTTCGGCACCTTCCATGACGGCAGCAAGGAGGGCGAAGAGCGCATGCAGGCGCGCTACCAAAGGAAGAAGGAACGCGTCAACGCGAAGAGCCGGACCGCCGCAGGGCAAGGATAGTAACGCCTTGGTCATGGAGCTTTGAGTGTGCGAACGGCCACTCGCGATTGACTTGCGTCCGCAAACGAGAAGTGCTGCATTTGGGCGGGTTATTCTCTTATCGGAGCTTGATAGTGATCAGAGGCCAGTGGCACGCGGCAGTTATCAGCTTCCATTTCGCCTGCATCTTACTCCTTTCGCTCGACCCCGCTCATGCCGCGCCTAACGAACTGCAGCAGCTTGCAGCAGCCCATTTCGCGGCTAATCAGGGCGTTTTCGTTCAGGCGGAAGACGGAACCATCCTTGTCGCTCAGCAGGAAAACCACCCGGTCCATCCCGCCTCCGTCACCAAGGTGGCGACAACTCTCGCTCTGCTAGAACGCCTCGGGGAGAAGCATCGATTCGAAACACGTTTTTTGGCTGGCGGACCTGTCGCCGACGGCGTCCTTGACGGCGACCTTATCGTGCAAGCGGACGGCGATCCGTTTTTCGTTTTCGAGAACGCCTTTCTGATGCTTCGCAAGCTCAACGGCCTGGGGCTGCATGAAATCAACGGCGACATAAAGGTTGAAGGGCCATTGCTATTCAACTGGAAGGCCGATCCGACCGGCAAACGTCTCAAGCGAGCCCTGCAGGGGCTCGATGGTGGCGAAGTCTGGACAAAGATCGGCGAGCCGTCGGCGCGACTGAACGCGGTCGCGCTGCACTTCGGCGCGAAAGGATCGCAGCAGGCGCCCGGCAAGACTCCTCGTCACCAGTCGCTCGCCCCCGCTGTTGACGATCGTCAAGGCGCTGAACGGCTATTCGAACAATGTCTTCCACTTGCTTTCCGATCGCATCGGCGGCCCACAAGCCGTGCAGGCGATCGCGCGCAAGCATCTCCCCGCCGCTTTATCAGCGGAAGTCACCATCACGAATGCTGCTGGTGCCGAGAAATTGAATCGGCTCAGTCCGCGCGCGGCGGTCGCAATATTGTGGGTGCTGCGCAAGCAGCTGCGTGCTTCAGGGAGGGACTTGCCCGATGTGCTCCCCGTGAACGGCCTCGATGCCGGCACACTCAAGGTACGTCTCGACGGGGAAAAATATCGTGCTCGCGTCGTGGGCAAGACCGGCACATTCGGCTCGGTCGGCGCATCGGCTTTGGCGGGTGTCCTGCACACCAGTAAATACGGCGATGTCGCCTTTGCCGTGCTGAACAGCTGGCTGCCTGTTCCGGAAGCAAGAGAACGGCAGGATGCGTTCCTGCGCGCGCTGATCGATGCGACCAGAGCAAAACCATGGACCTACAAAGCTGACGGAAAGCCGCCCTTGGAGCAGGCATCGGTCAATTGATGCCTGGAGGTTCCCGGCGCTGGCTGCGCACCTCCTCACGCTAAAGGAGAGGAACAACACCGTTCGACGAGCGTTGGGCCATCAGCACTTCGCCCGGCGTTGCGGTTACAACAACGTCTGTGAGCAGGCTGCCGCTGAACGTGGCATTTTGGAAAATCCATTCCCCACCTCCAACAAGGAGCAAACAGATGACAAATCCCTTCGTCCACGTCGAACTGAACAGCCCCGATCCGGAGAAAGCAAAAGCGTTCTATCGGAAGTTGTTCGAATGGCAACTCGAGGATATGCCGAACCCAGCCGTGCCCGATCATTCCTACACTGTGATCAAAGTGGGAGAAGGTACCGGTGGCGGAATCATGAAGCAGGTTCCGCACGGACCCGCGGGCTGGATTCCCTATGTTTTGGTGGATGATCTTCGCGCGTCGACCGACAAAGCCAAATCGTTGGGCGCTAAGATCATGAAGGACGTTACGGAAGTGCCGGACATGGGCTGGTTCAGCATCATTGAGGACCCGACCGGCTCGATTCTGGGTCTGTGGAAGGCCAATCCGAAGATGACGCACGCCGACCACGGCGCGAAGGAGAAGGCTGCATCTGCGCGAAAGCAAGGCGCCGAAAGTCCTGCCCGCACACATTGAATGGACTGCGGCGAAAGCGGATGCGCGAGCCACACCGATGATTGTTCGTTTTCTGGCGATCATGTTGACGGGATTGGCGGTGATCGCTCCGGCCGCGCATCTTTTTGAATACCGCAGAAAGATCTTGATGACGAAGGACGAGTATTTCATCGTCCAAAAAATCTACATGGGCTGGTGGCTAGCAGGGCTGTTCCTGCCGGCCGCCTTCCTCGCCAATGTCGCTCTCGCAATCCGGATCGGAAATGATGCGACGGCATTCCGGCTAGCCGTTGCCGCGGCTGCGCTGATTCTCCTCAACCTGACGATTTTTGTGATCTGGACACTGCCCGTCAACAAGACGACTCGGAACTGGACCGTTCGGCAGGAGAATTGGCAAATGCAGCGGCGCCAGTGGGAATTTTCTCATGCCGCAAACGCCGGTGTCACTTTTCTGGCCTTCTGCGCCGCGACTCTGGCAGCGCTGTACGCACAAGGCTGATCACTGGCGGCCCGGTTTGAACCCAAAGCTGAGCGGAGCTGATGCGCGTTGTCTGGACGAATTCAAGGGCTCCAGCCTGCAAGCGGCATTTAGAATCGGATCGTCAAACACTGGCCGCCTTAGCATCCGGTTTCGCGCATCTCGCTTGTTATCGTGCAGCCGGCCAGATCGGGAGCGGCGACTGAGAAAAGGATCAAAACGCCATCGAACCAAATCCGCGCTGACGGATTCTCAGGTTTCGGAAGCCGCACCACCGCTTTGGCGGCGCTTCGACTTGCGGAGAGGACAAGCTCGGGGGCGCCTTTGCCGAAAGTTGGGGCGATGGATAGTTTGACGAAAACAGCTTTGCAAAAGCTTCGGCCTGGCGGAGGCGCAAAGCTGTAGCTATAATTTTCGCCAACGAGCTCAGGCGATGCAGTGCCAAGCGCATGGGCTAGTTTCCCTATATTGCCGCCTGCGCGCCCCACCTCCTGCACCAGCACCTGAAGGCAGTCCTCCAATTCAAAGCAGTCCTCCGCGGTGTAGGCAGGCCTGCTCGCATTGAGCTCGATATTGAGACGATGAACCTGTTGACCGATGCCGCCGATCGTTTCAGCGTGCAACAGCATCCCGGTGATCAGAATGCCCAAGAGAGACGCCACAACCTGAACCACTGCACTGATCATCACAGCAATTCGGCAGCCCCGTTGAAATGGACGCAATCGGGAGCAACCATATGTTCTCGGCGCAAGCTATCTCAAGCTCCGCTCAACCTGCCCCGACATCAATCGTGCCCTCGACAACATGGTTCAGCGGTGCAGTTTCCGAGCTGAGCGTCATGCGCAGCTTTAGCACATTCCCCCGGACCATACCGGATCGCACGACCTTCTCAATCTCGCGCTGCGAGGTGATGCCTACCTCCTTCAAAAACTTCCGGATCTCCAAATTCAGGGCGTCTTCATCCATTTAACTTCTCCTTCTGATAGCGCTCGCAAACTTACATAGCCAACACGTCGAAAGCGTGCTTCTGAGACAGACGGCCAAAGCAGGCCCCGTCCGGCCCATCTTGCGGTCTCTCCGCCGATGTTTTCCACGACACTTAGCAAGCTGCCAGCGGAGGGAACTCAGGCCGCCGCTATCAATAAAACCTTCCTGCGACGGATGTTTTTGTGACGAGGTGCAAATACGAGTGTCCAGAACGAGACTTGCGAGCAAGACAGCACCCGCCCAAAAGGTTAGATTATACCGTTTTGTAGCCCAGACCTTGCCTTTGTTGAGACATATGCGTACGGGCACATCGACCCTTGCTTTAAGCTGTTCCTATTTTGACCGATTCCAGCCACCGACCATCAGCCAACCAAAGGAGAGCATGACTCGTGGATGCGCATTTAAAGAGCGAGAATGGATCATCGGTTCAGGCATCACCCGGCTTGACGCGGAGCCTCGCCTCTTACCGAGATCCGAACGTATGGCGCAGCATAGTCGAGATTGTCGTTACCGTGCTGCCATTCCTCATCCTTTGGTTTCTCATGTGGGCTGCCGTCACACACGGCTACTGGATCGGCTTGCTTCTTGCTCTGCCCAGTGCCGGTTTGCTTGTACGCATGTTCATAATCCAGCATGATTGTGGCCACAGGTCATTTTTTCGTCGCCCCCTCACGAATGATTACGTTGGGCGAATTTTTAGCGTGGTCACGCTCACGCCCTACGACGTATGGCGACACGCCCACGCTTTGCATCATGCAAGTTCGGGCAACCTCGACCGTCGTGGCATAGGTGACATCGGTACGCTGACGGTCTCCGAGTATCAAGCGCGGTCCCGTTTCGGACAGTTCCTTTATCGGCTATACAGGCATCCGGTCGTGATGTTCGGTGTGGGTCCGGCCTATCTGTTTCTTGTGCGTCACCGCCTGCCAATCGGAATGATGCCTTCAGGTTGGCGGCCCTGGCTGAGTGTCATGTTGACAAATGTAGCCATTGCCGTTCTGATCGCGGCGATGACGTGGTTGGTCGGCTTCAGCCTGTTTCTACTCATACACCTGCCAATTACACTGCTTGCATCATCAATTGGGGTTTGGCTGTTCTATATCCAGCACCAGTTTGAAAACACTACTTGGGAACGTGACGCCGACTGGACATTTCATCATGCGGCCCTGCAGGGGAGCTCACACTACGACCTTCCAGCCGTTCTAAGATGGTTCACAGCGAACATTGGCATTCATCATGTGCATCACTTATCGAGTTGGATTTCGTTTTATCGTATGCCCGAAGTAATCCGTGACTACCCTTATCTGGGCGGTATGAGCCGGATAACGCTGCGTGAAAGTCTGCGTGCCATCAGCCTGGCGCTTTGGGACGAAAGGAAACGCCGCCTCGTCACATTCAAGGAAGGGCTCCCATCTGAATAGGTTCGCTTATAAGACGTTAGGACTTGGAAGAAATTGGGCCTGGCGGCGCGCAACTGGATACCCGCCCGATGTCAGAATGCTTGTTCGCCATCCGCAAAGCCGCCAGAAAAGCCAGCACCTTAGCAGCGTGAGTAGTGAAGCTTGGCGGCGAACTGCGAACCCCCGGCCGAGCTGGGTTTGCGGTGCCAGCGATCATTCCGGCAGTCCCGCTCTTTAAACCCTTCATGAAGTGTTGCCGTGACTGGCTTGCGCGGAGCGGATGACACGCGGAACTTCGCACAGAAACAGACCCGGTCTCCATTCGACCAGACCCTTTTCGCCACATCAATGCAGGTCCGCTTAAGAATGCAGGTCCGCTTAAGACACATACCCGGTTGCTGGCGACGTCCACTCCGTCTGGGGTAAGTTCTCCTGACTGCTCCCCGTAAGAAGCTTCCTCATCCTTTCAACCTCAGTCGTTCGTTGGTCCAGCCCTCAGGCTCGTCGTAGTCGGCGAGAAGAGCAAAAGGTAAAGGCACTGGCCAAGGGCGAAGCTAATGATCAAGGCTATTAAGTGTTTAAGTCGCACGATTCGTCGCGCAGTGGACGAAAAGCATATTCAAACGATGTTCCGGAGCAAGGAAACGCCATGACTCGATTGCCGCGCGAGGCCGCCACGCCTGGCGAAGTTGATTCCTCCTATGCCTGGCTGCGCCTCGTCCTGACCCTCGCGGTTGGCACCGTAGCCTGCGTCGGCAACTGGTCGGTCGTGGTGGTGCTGCCGACCCTGCAGACGGAGTTCGACACGCTGCGGGGCGGCGCCTCCTTGCCCTTCACCTGCACGATGCTCGGCTTCGCCGCCGGCGGCCTCGTAATGGGACGGCTGGCGGACCGGCTCGGCATCGTGTTACCCGTGCTGATAGGCGCAGCGCTGCTCTGCGCCGGCTACGTACTGGCGGCGCTCACCTCCAGTATCTGGCAGTTCGCGCTGCTCTCGGCGGTGATTGGTTTCGGTTCGGCCGCGGGCTTCGCCCCACTGATTTCCGACCTCTCGCACTGGTTCCGCAAGCACCGGGCCCTGGCGGTGTCCTTCGCCGCCTCGGGCAGCTATCTCGCCGGTGCGGTGTGGCCGCTGGTTGTGGAGCATTTCCAGTCCGCCTATGGCTGGCGCGCCACCCATGTCGGCATCGGCCTGTTCGCGCCAATCGTGATGGTACCGCTCGCCCTGGCGCTCAGCCGCAAGCCCGCCGCCACCATTTATGCCGCCGCCGAGGCCGCAACAGAGGCGGCCCGCAACAGCCTCGGCCTCTCGGCGGGCCGGCTGCAGGGCGTACTCGTCGTGGCCGGCTTTGCCTGCTGCATGGCGATGTCGATGCCGCAGGTCCACCTCGTCGCCTATTGTGGCGATCTCGGCTACGGCGTGGCGGTGGGCACGCAGATCATCTCGCTGATGCTCGGCCTGGGCGTGGTCAGCCGCCTGGGCTCCGGCGTCATCGCGGACCGCATCGGGGCCGGGCCGATGCTGCTGATCGGCTCGCTGATGCAGGCGGTGGCGCTGCTGCTCTATCTGTTCTTTGACAGCCTGTCCTCACTGTGGGTGATCGCGGGCCTGTTCGGCCTGTTCCAGGGCGGCATCGTGCCGATGTATGCGGTGATCATTCGCCAGTTCCTGCCGCCCCGCGAAGCCGGGGCGCGCATCAGCCTGGTGCTCATGGCGACCGTGCTCGGCATGGCCTGCGGGGGCCTGGCGTCGGGCTTCATCTACGATGCCACGCATTCCTATCGGCTCGCCTTCTTGCACGGCCTGATCTGGAACCTCGTGAACCTGGCCCTGGTGACCTGGCTCCTGGTCTGGCCGAAATGGAGGTTGCGCAGTCGAGCAGCGATGGCGGTCTGAGCTTAATTTTAACTGGCGACGGTGTCACGGCTTCGAAGAGACGAAATACCGGGACCATTTCCTCAGCTCCGGCAAGGTGCCTCCTAGTGACGAGACTTGGTGGTGGTGGATGTAGTCTTCTGCGAACTCGTCTCTCCTCTGGCTCCCTGCTAACAGGGAGAAAACAGGGAGTGTTTGAGAAAACCGGCTCTTAGGTGAACTGAGAACGGCAGTTCCGGCACAATATAAAGAGTTTAGAAGGATTCTCCCTGACTTAAGAACAGGGAGCAATCGAGCCAGGAACAGGGAAGAAAAGCGCTTTGCAGCGAGAATCCCACTCACCCGGTTACGACCCAGCACAGGCCATACCCATATCTGGCCGGGTGGCGATGAGTTGGTCGAACTCATCTATAGAGCTGCGGTTTGGTCCGTCAGGGCTATTCGTCGCCTCGTGATCGACTGGTTGCGCCGGCGGCGGGCTATGACCGTAAAACGTACCACGCCGATTTTTCGGACTTGGTGAATTGGGAAGAGCTCTGCATATATTGGTTTCAAGGGAGCGCAGACTTAGATGAGCCTGCGACCGCCTCGGGAGGGAGCAGGCTCCTTTCCGCGGGTTGGTCGCTCTCGAACTGGCCCGCAATACCATCAACATGGAGTTTCGTACCTCTGGGTGCGGAGCGGGCGCGGGCGCGCATCTGTGTACAGGCGATGAGAGCAAGGCCTACGATGGACGATACAGAACAAACCCCTGGGGGCCTTCTCGAGCAGAACGGGAAATCCACGCCGAAAACCGAGACCCCGTATAGAGTTGGCAATAAGAACCCTCCCCTACACACTCAATTCAAAAAGGGTGTGTCTGGTAACCCCAAAGGCCGGCCGAAGAAAAAGCCGTCCTTCCACGAGATGTTACTGCGCGAATCGCATCGGGGCGTCACTGTTACCCGTAACGGCAGGCGCGTCAAAGTCAGCCAGCTTCAGCTCCTGGCTGCAAACTTTTTCAAATCCGGCATTACTGGCGGTCCACAGGCGACAAAGTTATTGCTCACCGAGCTGCGCCAGGCGGAAGCAATGGCCGAAGCAAAGGCCAACAAGAAACAGCAGGACATGGACGATCCACCGTTTTCCTGGACCCGTGAACAAGAAGAATTGTTGCGAGAGCTCGAGAGATTGGAAGCGTCGAAAGCAACGACTTCGACCGAGGGTGCCGATGATAATTGGTAAAGGGATCTGAAGGGTGACGGTGCCCCGAAAGGCGCTGTGCAGCGGACAATAACTTAGCGTCTGATGAGGATTACAATATGTTACATGAAAACAGAAAGCCGGCATCACAAGTCAGGGACTTGAGCAAGAAGCTGACGGCAAAGGGCCGCCGTCGTCGCGAGGGGCTTGCGCATCTTGCATCTACCCCCAGCTCATCGGCAGTTCGGCGAAATGACATCTTGCCAAAGCTCGACCTGGTTGCTCTCCCGATTGGCGACCTGCGGTCCACTCCCAACAAGACACGCAAGCTCGATCCCGCACATGTCCGTGAGATTGCCACGGCAATCGCCACATTCGGCTTCTCTGCGCCCGTGCTGGTCGGCAATGGCTGCACGATCATAGATGGCGAAGCCAGAGTCGAAGCAGCTCGCCAGTTAGGACTGGATCGTGTCCCATGCATACGGGCCGGTCACTTGACAGAGATCGAGCAGCGCACGCTCCGCCTCGCGATCAACCGGCTCGGCGAGAAGGGCGAGTGGGATCTTGACGTGCTGAAGATCGAATTCAAGGAAATGCTCGATCTCGACACTCCTGTTGAAGTCACGGGATTTACTCTCGATGAAATAGATCAAATCTTACTCGGTGAAGAGGCACAAGGCATCGAAACAGGGCCCCTAGCTCCTGAGGCCAATACGGTAGCAGTCGCGCGGCCAGGAGATGTATTCGAATTGGGTGCGCACCGAGTGATCTGTGGCGATGCAACTAACCCCGAGGTCCTAGCAGAGCTCATGGGTCGGGAAGCACTTGGAACAACCCGGCTCGTCTTGACTGACGAGCCCTACAACGTGCCCATCGCCGGCCATGTCTCCGGCGGAGGTCATCGTGAATTCGCGATGGCCTCAGGTGAGATGACCGACCCCGAGTTCCTTGCCTTTAATGTGGCTTGGATGGAGGCTGTTCTGCCCTACCTTCGCGACGGAGGCGCCTTCGGTACATTCATCGATTGGCGAGGCAACCCGATCGTCCATGCCGCAGCAACCAAGCTTTCCCTCACGCCCCTGAATCTGATCGTGTGGGCTAAGACCAATGGCGGAATGGGAAGTCTCTATCGATCTCAGCACGAACTGTTGCCGCTCTTCAAAAAGGGCTCGGAGCCGCACATTAACAATATAGCGCTTGGCAAGCGGGGGCGATGGCGCTCCAATCTTTGGACATATCCAGGCGCCTCATCCCTTGGTTCTGACGCGCGCCGCGGACTGAAGGAACACCCTACTGTGAAGCCAACGGCTATGCTGGAAGATGCTATATTGGATCTGACGAACCGGGACGATCTGATTGTCGATCCGTTTCTCGGTTCCGGTTCAACCCTCATTGCGGCTCACTGGACGGGACGGGTCTGCTATGGGATCGAGCTTGATCCACTTTACACGGATGTTATCGTCCGCCGGTTCGAGGCGGCGACGGGTATAGCGTCCATTCTCGCCGCCACAGGCGAACGTTTCGTCGATCTGGAGACGCAGCGCGCCCGGGAGGCCGCAAGACTGACTGTCACCAAGATGGTTGTGCTTGATAGTCGACAAATTTAGGGAACTGAGCATTGAGTATTTTGGGTCGAGCGGCGGACTGAAAATCCGCGTGTCGGTGGTTCAATTCCGCCCCTGGGCACCAATAATATCAATATGTTAGCTTTTTCCGAGCTTCGCATTTATTGTCCGAGGTTACAGCCTAGGTAACTAGTTTGCCTTTTGCTACTCGAACGGATGTGAACGGCGGCTTCTTCTCTGGATGAGCTGTACGACTACTTTTGGCGCCGCGACCTGGCGCACTTCTTCGATGCCTGAACCGACTCCTGTCCCGGGTCTTGGAATGCTGTTTCCCGCCTGCAGGTCGAGTTAAGGACGGCGATTTGAGGATTTTTGCTAGCGGATAGCCCCCGGCAAGACCGGCCGTTCTGGAAGCGTTTGCAAACTCCCCCAAACAAGAAAACCCCGCCTCTTGATAGTGAAATTACTTCCGCGTTCGGCGGCATAGGGGACATGACCAGGTTTGCTGGTGGTTCAACCATGTCGCGAATGACCCGAAGCGGACATTGGCAACCACGCACATAGTCCGGATGCCAAGGCTGCGAGATTTCAAAACGATCCAACCCTGCCGCCTGCCTTTGGCCTTTGCTACACCGGAGCGGCCCGCTGGTCGGGGCGCTTTTGCTTTACACCGTCGTGCGCTGCGTGGAAGGGAAAGCGCGGCAGCCTCTTGGACTACGGGCGTGCATGCGCGTTCTACTTGAGAGGCCGCAGGTACTTCGCCACTACCAGCTCGCCAATCTGTTTGCCCATGGCCGTGCCGACTTCCGTGGAGTTGCGGTAGTGCACGCCGTCGTAGATGCGCGCATTTGCTACCTCCTGCATAAAGTCATCGATCTTCGTCCAACTCCGCGCCGCGCCTTTGGCGGTGACACTGGTCGTCGTCAAGGTCGGCATGGGACCGGTCCCAATCTCCGCTTGTAGCACCGTACCAACGGCGGCGGAGAGGATGCAGTGCGCGCACGGATACTCGGGGTGCATGGGGGTGTCGATGAACGGCGTCCACGACGGATCCCGTTCGGTCGCGTCGTTGCCGTCGAGGTCGCCATTGCGGATCGCGGTGACTGGCCGCCAAAAATTGTAGTGGTACTTGGCATCGAAGACGGCGATCAGCGCGTCGTCTATAGCCTGCGTCACCGCTGCAAACAAGCGAGCGTTCTGCGTGATCTCCCGCCCGGGCATGGTGGCAACCGAGCGCACGACCCCGTGATAGATCGGGGGTATCGTCGCTTCCCAGAAGCGGGCGACCTCGGTCTGCTCGGCGGTGCGGCGCTTGCTGCTCTTGCTGCCGATCGCCTTGATTTCGGCGTAATCGCGCGCCCACACCTCACTCGTGAGTGTGGGCGGCGGGCCGGGACGGAACTGGGCAGAGCTCGTCATCAGCCACGGCTTGCGCTGCGGCCACTGCGGGACCGCCGGGATGACCGTCGGCACGTAGACCCCCGCGGTGGTGTGCGGCCGAT
Source organism: uncultured Alphaproteobacteria bacterium (assembly GCA_963841765.1). GTDB lineage: Bacteria > Pseudomonadota > Alphaproteobacteria > Rhizobiales > Aestuariivirgaceae > Taklimakanibacter. Next base: position 39,848 of record CAWJDZ010000033.1, on the reverse strand, counting down.
ACGTCTCCCCCGTGGTGGCGCCGTCATCGGCGCGTCCTGCGAGGATCGCCGCTGCGGCCTTATCTCCCACCGCGATGCCCGCGGTCTTCGCCGGGCCATCGGCGATCCCTGCCAACACCGCGTGGTAGGCGGTATCGATGGCCGCCTGTTGCGACGGCACGAGCTTCGCAAGCGTGGCGTGATTCGCCGCCGCAATCGCGGCCTCGACCGAGGCATCAGACGCTGCCTCCAGTGTGCAGCTCACTGGCTGGGTAGCGCTTGGTGATGGCGTTCACAGCTTCGTACACTGCCGTGTGGACGATCGCCATCACCCGGTTGGCAGGTGGCGGCCCCAGCTTGGCTTCAACGACGATCTCGCAGGCCTTGATGTTCCAGTCGGTGACCACATCGGCCAGCGCCATTGGAGCGGCGAGCAATGAGGCGGCGACAACCAGTAACGCAATCTGCTGATGCTTCTTGTTGTTGTTCATGATCGTTTTCTCCTTTCCCATACTTATTTCGCCTATCATAACGGCATGGCATGGAGGACTACACGAGTGACTTGCCATCTGAACCTGTGTGTACCTTGTTTGATCACGTCGCCGTATTTCATGGGCGTCATTTTGGACATCAGTCATTTCCGGGTGTCGACCTGGAGGCCGCGCCCGCTGGACCGCAACGTTATTGTCGCCCTTGAGCTTGTCAGAAATCTCAAGGATTTCCTCAGCTAAGGCGTGGCTCCGATCGGACTGCGCGCGTACTGCTCGCGAAAGACCTCGTGCCGAGCCGCTTCGGCGGCTCGCCCGGTGCCTGTGGCCGGCCCGGGGCGAATGTGAATTACCGATACTGAACAGTGATGCGGGTCAGTCCGATATCCTTAAGCACGTCGTCACGGATGTCGCACGGCATGCGGCTGCGGCTTAAGCGCTTGAAGAGATCGACCAGGATTGACATGGCATTTCTCTCTTCGAATCCATCCCAACTTGGAAGTGTGACTCGGTTAGCCCCAATGCTCGCTGAACTGAGCATTCATCCGCCGTTCAGCTTTGCCGTTGGCCCTGAGGCGACGATGGCGGTAGCCCGATCGACAAGGTCGCGGCCATTGTCTAGATCGCCGACAAATCGGGCGCAGCTTTTCTTATTGGCTGCGCATGGCATAGCGGAGGCAGTCTCCGCGAATCCAGGCCATGAAGAGCGCGGACTCAGGATATTCCGTGCCAAAGGCTCTCCCCAGATCATCCGAGGGTCCTTCCCCCGTGCTAAACCATGCTGGCGAGTGCTTGATCGCCAAGGCGATCAACCGACCACGCCATGATCATGTCGAAGCGTCGTCGAGTGGCATCCTTACAGAGAGCAGTAGCCGATATACGCGGCAGCAAGTTCCTCAAGCGATGCGGATTCGGCGAATCACTTGGCCGTTACTCTCCCAGTAGGTGTGCTTCTTAGCGATCAAGGGGTCATCCATTGCCGGTTGAATTTGCCCTGTAGTGCCGATCGCGCGCGAGGTGACAGTGTGTTCTCCAGGGGAGGGATTTGCCCAATCGAAGGACCAAATCTTCCAGGCGTGTTCGGCCTCCTCGCTGTGATCGATGGCCGCTGGTGCCCATGCAGCTTGATCGATTTGCACTTCCACCCTGTCGATCGGCAGCCCCCAAGCCGCCCCGATGATCCGGTAGTCTGAGTCTTTCCGGGTGACCTTCGCGGGCGCGGACTTCAGCCGGGCTCGGCCGACCGAGGTCTCAGTCCACACGGTCTCGCCGTTGTGCTCTTCCTCCCGGATGGTGACATAGTCGCGTGCCATCAGCAGGCTCATGAAGCGGGTGTCGCGAACCTCGATCCGCTTCAGCCACTTGACGTTGGCGATCCCGTACCAGCCTGGAGCAATCAGCCGCAGAGGGAAGCCGTTGGGTGCCGGCAGGGTTGCTCCGTTCATTTCATAGCAGAGGAGATTGTTGGGGTTCATCGCATCGGCGAGCGACATGCTGCGAGCGAACTCCTGTTGCATTTTCATGTCGCGTATCGTGACTTCGCCCTTGTCGGTGCCGAAAAAGACAACCTCGATACCTTTATCCAGGACGCCGGCCTCCTCAAGGATTGGGGCGAGCGGCGTGCCTGCCCAACGGGCATTACCGATAAGGCCGGTGACAAAGGGGAACCCATGGTTGCCCGAGCATTCCACGGTGAAAACGACCTCCTGGCGCGGGCGCGCCTTGATGTCAGTTAGCGCTAACTTCAAGGGCTTCTTGACCAAGCCCCCGATCTCGAGGGACCACGTCTTCTCATCAATCGTTGGTCGATTGAAGTGCGAGATGCTGAAGAACTTGTCGTTTGGAGTTATCCAGCTATCCAGATCCTCCCAGACAAGCTGGGTCTGGACCGCTATCGGATCGGGAACTGCCGCCGGCTGATCGAGCCAGGGGATAACTTCCTCTCCTTGCCGCGCTGGAAAAGCGTGGACCAGACGCGAAGCATAAAGGCCCGCAATTGCGGCGAGAGTCGCGCTGCCTTGAACGATAAATTCTCTGCGTCGAAGATTACGCATGATTTTTCCTCCCAGATGCTCCGGAACGGGCTGCTGGGCGCCTCGGCCGCAGCCTGAGCACAGATCAGCGCACGCCGTACTCACCACACCCGGAACGTCCCGAGCGAGGTCAAGCCTCGGCGGTGCATATCAAAACACGTGAAGTGCCGGACGCTTTCTACTGCGTTTCCGTGCGTTGAGACTGCTCCTTTGCAAAGGAAGAGTCCATAGTCATTCCATAGTCATGGCACGACGCGACGGTTCGCCGCCCTGAACGTTTCGGCAGCAATCAGCGCGAGTGCAGACTATCCCCAGACATCGCTGAACCGACGCAATTGACCGATGCGTTGCGTAGACCCCGCTGTGTTGCAGCAGTGTCCCGCGTCTCAATAAGGAAGTCAGTGCCGCCGCTCCCCATGGAGTGGCGGAAAAACAGGCGCTCGGCAGTTCTTCAACAACGCCAGGAGAGGGACTTTGCCCATTCGCCGACGACTTCTGCAACAAAATCGGCTCTAAGCCGAAGCCCAACAGTTCAGTCACCATGTTGGCAATTGGGGGGTAAGGCGGACACATACATCGTCAAACGGAAGCAAGTGACCCTGAGCAGACGCTTAGCCTTTCTATTCTGCGATCAGAGCGAGTTCATGGCCATGCAATCTCCCTTTCGAAGATGAGCAGGTCGCGCAGCGAGGCCTGCAATGCAAACTGACGGGCTTCCTGATAAGCCGGATCTTCGTAGCAGGCTTTGGCCATCTGGTATGAAGGAAACTCGGCAATGATAACGCGCGAGGTGTTACGTGCTTCCTTCAACAATGGCGGAATCTTTGTCGGATTTAGGCGCGCTTGATATTTCTCCGCGATCGGTGCCCAGAGCCTATTATACTCATGTTGTGCCGCTTGGTCGGTGATCCTGGTGCCGAGAATCAGCCAGTAACCCTCCATAGATCGGCCGAACCCTGACGGACTTCGCAAACAAGAGGTGAATTGTATCGATGATTCTGATCACCGGGGCAACGGGCCAAGTCGGAAGCGCAGCATTGAATGCCCTTGTCACAGCCGGTGCCGAGGTTCGCGCACTTGTGCGAAGGGCATCCGGATTCACCGGGCCAGATGGTGTCCAGGTTATGCAGGGCAGTTTCGACGATGACAAGTCGCTCGCCAGAGCGCTCGAGGGCGTTTACGTCATGCTTCTGGCTGGCCGGGATAGCCCGGACTCGGTTTCACAGCATCAGCGCGTGCTCGCCCACGCCCGTCGTGCCGGGGTGCGGCACATAGTTAAGCTATCCGCTATCGGCGCATCCCCCGAGTCTCCAATAGCGTTGATGCGCGAGCATCACGAAATCGACGAAGAAATCCGAGAAGGTTCGGCAGACTGGACGCTCCTTAAGCCGCACCTCTATATGCAGAACCTGCTGCGCGTCGCAGATGCGGTTCGGCGCGAAGGACGGCTTTCAGCCCCGATGGGGCGCGACCGTTTTCCCCTCGTCGACGCCAGCGATGTAGGCGCTGCCGCAGCGGTCATTCTCGACAATCCCACCGCACACGCCGCTAAAGAGTACATGCTGACCGGGCCGGCCACGCACAATTACGAACAGGTTGCGTCTGCGCTTGCCGCGGTTGCCGGCCATGCGATCGCGTATGAGCCTGTCGCGCCTGAAGATTTCGTATCCCGTCTGCTCGCGGTGGGGATTCCAAACTGGCGCGCGTTTGATCTGGCCCACATTGCGTCTGCGTACATCGCCGCCGAGAATGCTATCTCGCCCGATCTTCCGATGCTCCTCGGCCGAAAGCCCAGGTCGCTCTCCGAATTTCTCGCAGATAACAAAAACGCCTTTTCCTCCTGATCCGGCCACACTGCCCCCAAGAATAGCAATCCGGAGGTCCGCTCCTGATGCTGTGGACGGCTCCTCCACCTGGCGCGCAAAAGCGCCATAGGATTGGTTGCATCCCGACGATGGACGCGTGCCCGAGATTGCGCGCGAGTGCCTGGAGGCACTGGGCAGTCAACTACGGCGGCTGAAGCGGCAGATCCTGACGTTCGACCAGCGTATCAACGCCTGGCATCGCTCAAGCGAGACTAGCCGTCGGCTCGACGAACTCCCCGGGGTCGGCCCGGCGCTGGCAACCGCGCTGGTCGCCAGTATCCCCGATCCGAGAGTGTTTCGATCGGGACGCGACTTCTCAGCCTGGGTTGAACTCGTGCCGAAGCAAAACTCCAGTGGAGGCAGGGAGAGGCTCGGCAACATCACCAAACAGGGTGACCGATACCTGCGCTCGCTGTTCTGCGCTGGCGCGTTGGCGGTGATCCGATACGCCAAAATCCACGGCACCAAGCATCGGCCATGGCTTGCCAAGCTGCTGGAACGGCGGCCGACGAAGGTGGCCGCGATCGCGCTCGCCAACAAGATTGCGCGCATGGCCTGGGCGATGATGGCCAAGGGCGAGCGTTACAGGGAACCCGTCGCACTGGCTCGCTAGGGCAAGGCGACTTCGGACGAGATCGCGCCGGAATGGCGTGATGTGAAGGTTGGAAAGGACTGACAGCACGTAATGCAGATCCGGTCGATCCGGTGATCAGGACAACCCACTTGGGCCATTGCATTGTCGAATGCGAGCTTTTGACCGGGACCTGATCCGCGGAAGGCATTATGGCCAGCGGCCCTGTGAGCCGCGCTCAAAGGCCGAACACATGGCTGCTACGACCAGCGCTGCGACGTGAAGAAGTCCTTGACAGCTCGGAGCGGAATTTGGCCGCTGTCGGGGCATAGCGGACTCTGGCGAACCGTCCGCCCGGCAGATTTATGGGTTCACGGCCTAAATTCAAGTTCTGCTGCCATCCAGTCCCTTTGCGAAGCGCACATTCGATCAAAGGCGACTGATCGCGTCGCGTCGCACGGAAGAGAGCCGCGCTGGCGGGGTTTCCTAATATATCCTGTCGCTCGCGCGTGGCCCCGCGTCAGGCCCAACACGCCCGTCGCGGACGAACTGCCTCAATGGGGCGGTGGACCAAATATCCTGCGAATGACCTTGTCGGCATGCGCATCAAAGCAACGGCCATGACTGAGCACAATTCGCTGCGGCTGCCACGAGTAGATCTTTCCGATCGCCGCCTTTGCCTTTCGCCGCTGGACGAGTAGCGGCAGACGCATCCCGAAGAATATTTGGGCGTAGGGATGGTACATCCCAGCAAGCTTGTTAGCCGTTCGCCAGGGCTCGGAGATCTTGTCTAATTCGATGTTAATGATCGTATCAGTGAGTATCAGCGTCCTTGAATCCTTGTGAAAGAAAATGAACTCTTTGAAATAGCCGCCCGGAAAAAGCAGTTGGTCGATCTCCCGACGCCATTCCTCGAACGCATCGACCTCGAGGTCTCTCGTAAAGTCGATATCCACTTGCCGTGCCTGTGCCCGTCGCCGCACACGTGGTGACGCCCAGGAGATGGTTTCGGGAAACGCCTTCGCCCATTCGCCGATATGCGCATAGTGGAATTGGTTCGGCGACACGAGATGGCGAACTCTCCCCAGACCCTGCAGTTCCTCGGCCAGTCTCTCATCGAACTTGATCGGCGAATGAAGGAAGAGGTCGCCGTTCAAGAGGCGCACCACCGTCATCCGAGTTGTGAACGGAAGCGGCAGTTTGATTCCGCCTATCGTCAGATATTCGAAAGGGCCATCGACGATACCGATGTCCGGCGCGAGGGGCTTGTAGACGTTAATTGGTTCGTAAAGAGAGGCGCCCATGTTTCGTATCGCTAATGTGCCTCCGAATGTCGAAACTGCAAGCACTTTAGCGCGCGGAAAAGGTGAATAGGAACTCCGGCGTCTCAGCGTCTAAATGCCTTTAACCATCACGGTGATATTGCCGACCGTGTCCTCGCACCGATTGCCCCGGCCGAAGGTTAGGGCGACCGGCGGGACGCCTGGGGTTATGCCACCGCATTGTGCCGCGCAGTTTCGCGAAAGAACGACGCGCGTGCGCTTCTGCGTTTTGAAGTCCACGTACACGATGCCGTATCGGTTCCCGAAGCCAGCGGTCCATTCGGCAAACCTGCAGCGAGGTCAGGAGTGACTTCGGGTTTGCGAAACTGATTGTATCCCCATGTTGGAGCTCCGCACCTTGGTCCTAGCGTTCATGGTTGTCTTCTCGGGTGTGACCCTGGGCGGCCAAGCTGCAACGGTCTCCGGCCCCGCCGCAGCCTCCGGCAATTGGGCAGCTCCAAGCGGCACTCAGCCTCAATTGTAAAGCCGTTCGGCCCGCATAAGGATATTACAGTCGCGTAGCAACACTTTCTCAAAAGGATGTTGGTTGCTGCACCTACTCGCGAGTTGAGACAGATAAGTGCGACCCGCGCGTATTGCCGCACTTCACCCAGCCCTGAAATCAAGGCATGGTAAGCCTTGCTGGCAATGCCGCTATATCCACTTGTCGCATTGACACTAATCAAAGCGGCTAGTGGTGCAGCATTTACCTGACTTTGCCACAGCCTTGGCCTGAGCACGGCTGCTAGGAGCGCACGGGGCTTCCCATGATGAGCTGGTTTCAGAAGATCATGCCGCACGAGGAGAAGTTTTTCCTGCTTTTTGACAGGCATGCCGCAATCCTGAAGGCCGGTTCCGAAACCCTCCGCAGCCTGCTCAATGGCGGACCTCAGGTGCCGGAGCTCTGCAACAAACTTTTCGGCCAAGAGCATGAGGCTGACCTCGTTGCCCATGAAGTTATCTTGGCCATCCGCCGCAGTTTCATCACGCCCTTCGACCGAAGCGACATCAAGGCCCTGATTACTGCGATGGACGATGCCATCGACCAGATGAACCAGACTGCCAAGGCGATCATTCTCTACGAAGTGACCGAGTTCGAAGAGCCAATGCGTCAGATGGGCGATGTAATTGTCCAGGCTGCGGCCTTGACGGCTGAAATAGTCCCGTTGCTCCATGCAATGCAGGTCAACGCCAATCGGGTGAACGTTTTAACAGAACAGGTCGCAAAGTTGGAAGAACAATCGGACCAGTTACGGGACACCGGACTGAAGGCGCTCTACCGCGGCAAGGGACGGCAGGACGCGCTTGCCTTCATCATTGGTTCGGAAATCTACGATCATTTGGAAAGAGTGTCCGACCGGTTCGAAGACGTTGCTAGCCACGTCAATGGCATTCTGATCGAGCACATGTAGACAGATCGAGACCGCGCATGGACGCTAGTTCGATCTCGTTCTACTTAATTGTGCTAATCGGAGTAGCGCTACTTTTCGATTTTCTCAACGGCTTGCATGATGCAGCTAATTCGATCGCTACTATCGTTTCAACCCGGGTCCTGAAGCCGCAATATGCGGTGGCGTGGGCCGCCTTCTTCAACTTCATTGCCTTTATGTTCTTCGGTCTGCACGTCGCTAAGACCGTTGGGTCGGGTATTGTGACACCGAGCTTGGTCGACGACAGCGTGATCTTTGGCGCTTTGATGGGCGCCATCGTGTGGAACATCGTCACCTGGCGGCTCGGCATCCCAACCTCCAGCTCGCATGCCCTCATCGGCGGTATCGTGGGTGCCGGACTTGCGAAGGCGGGGTTCAGCGCCATTGTCTGGGGAGGTCTTATCAAGACGGTCTTGGCGATTTTTCTGTCGCCAGCAGTTGGCTTCTTTTTGGCGCTGCTAATGGTTTTCACCGTTGCTTGGACGTTCCTGAGGTCAACGCCGGCTTTCGCCGATAGCATATTCCGCAAGTTGCAGTTCGTATCAGCCTCACTCTACTCGTTAGGCCATGGCGGCAACGACGCGCAGAAGACCATGGGGATCATCGCTGTGTTGCTCTACAGTCACGGAATGACCGGCGCCGAGTTCAGTGTGCCTTTTTGGGTGGTGTTGGCCTGCCAAGCAGCCATGGGTCTTGGCACACTATTCGGCGGGTGGCGCATTGTTCATACGATGGGTTCGAAAATCACCAGACTGACGCCGCAACAGGGTTTTTGCGCAGAGACAGCAGGTGCTATGACCCTCTTTGGGGCCACTTATCTCGGGATCCCCGTGTCAACAACTCACACCATCACTGGTGCTATCATTGGCGTTGGCGCGTCCAGGCGCCTTTCGGCAGTTCGTTGGAGCGTGGCCAAGGATATTGTCATCGCCTGGTTCGTCACAATTCCGATGTCGGCCATGATGGCGGCGATCTTCTACTGGTTGTCGGCGGCCTTTGTCGGTTAAGAGCGAGATGGAAGGATTGCGGATCATCGCGCCGCCTGATCCAGTTTTGCCAGCGCGCCCTTCTTCGGCCTCTCACCTATGAGATTGATAGTCATGGCAAGCGCTGCCCAGCACAAGACCCCCCCCTCACGCAAACGTTGCGATCAGACACCATGCAACGCCTCGCAAAATTTGAGCGGCATCGAGCTTTCGACGATGGAAATTGAGGAAGACGATAGCTAAGAGTTCGATTTCGTACACAGCCTCGCCCAGCTCTCTGGCCTGACCTAGAATCGAAGGCCCCGGCGGCGGGCCGCCCCCCTCGCTCAGGGGTTGACTAGCACCACCACGAGCCGTCAGTCCTTGTGCGCTACCTTGATCCAGTTGATCGTTCCCTTGAACGCGTTGTCCCAGGGGTCATAGTCGTCCACCACTGGAGAGTAGGCGTCCATCCCAACGTCGGCGGTCTCGCCGGCAAGAGACCAGACGGCCCCGTGCGTCTTTTCGATGCGGCCTTCGCCGACTTGCTTGCCATTAATCGATAGCGTGCCGCGACCGCCCTTGTGCAGCCCGCCGCCGTCATACTTGAAGTCGTAGACAAGAGTCACCCTGCCGGTCGGCAGAGGCTCCGAGCTTTCGATGAAATATCTCTCGCGCGCCAGCCAGTTGTAGCCGAACTTCGGTTTGCCATCCTTGACATACAAAACCCAGCCACCGAACAGACCGCCTTGCGAGATGATGACGCCTTCCGCGCCGCCTTCCGGAATATCGAGATCGGCGGTCACCATGTATGACCGGCTCAGAGTGTCAATGAACACGTTCTCTGCCATACCGGTCATTCCGGCATAAAGAGTCATTTCTTTTCGCCCCGCCATGATCTCCGGCCGCCCGGCATTGGTTGCGTTCAGCCGCTCGAACGAGCGGTCATCCAGCGGGTAGACACCAAATTTGATGGCTTCCGCATGGAAGAGGTCCTGCATCTCCTTCAGCTTTTCCGGCATCTTTGCCGCGAGATCGGTGGCTGGCCGAAATCCTCCGCGACATGATAGAGTTCCCACTTGTCCTTGGCGTAGTCATCGACGCGGGGATGGTCTTCCCACGGCGCTCTATGCATGACGCAGGCCAGCCAGCCGTCGTGATAAATCGATCGGTTGCCGGTGCACTCGTTGTACTGAACAGTGTGGCGGTCGGGCGCCTGCGCATCCTCGAAACAGTAAGTCATCGATGTGCCGGCGATCGGGATTTGTTCAACCCCATTCACCCATTTGGGTTCGGGGATGCCGGCAGCCTCAAGAATGGTCGGACCAACGTCGATCAGATGCGTATATTGTCTGCGGATCTCTCCCTTCGCCTTGATGCGGTTGCCCCAGCGCATGACCATTCCCTGATTTTGGCCGCCGCCCTGGCAGGCATTGATGCACCAAGTCGCGGGTGTCGAGCCCGCCATCGCCCACGCAACCGAGTAGTTCGGGTAGGAGTTCGGTCCGCCATATTCCGCCATCCTCGTTTTCAGATAGGGGATGCCTTCAGGCGCGCTGTTGAGGTTTGACCATTCGTTGAAGGTGCCGTTCAGGCCGCCGATGGCAGTGCCGCCATTGTCGCCGGCAATATAGATGATGAGCGTATTGTCCAGTTCGCCAAGGTCCTCGACAGCCTTTATGACCCGCCCGATTTCGCGGTCCGTATGTTCCGAGTATCCTGCATAGACCTCCATCTGCCGCGAAAGCACCGCCTTCGCGTCATCCGATAGAGTGTCCCAGCGCGCGATTTCCGGTGGATTCTCGGCAAGCTTCGTCTCGGGGGGCATCAGGCCCATTTTCTTCTGCCGCTCAAGTATTTCCTCTCTGAGCTTATCCCAGCCTTGGTCGAATTTGCCTTTGTAAACATCCAGCCATTCCTTGGGTGGAGTGTGCGGGGGATGAGCGCCTGCGGCGGCGTAGTACATGAAAAATGGCCGATCGGGCGTGAGCGACCGCGTCGCGCGTATCCACGCAATTGCCTTGTCGGTCATATCGACACTGAAATGGTAGTTCTCCTTGTGCGGAACGCCAAGTTCGGTGGTGCCATCGACGAGATAAGGCGCGAAAAGAGATTTTTCTCCGCCGATGAAGCCATAGAATTTCTCGAAGCCCTGTCGAGCAGGCCAACGGTCGAACGGGCCCGACACGCTGCTTTCCCACGGCGGTGTTTCGTGGCTCTTCCCAAACATGGATGTGCAGTATCCCCATTGGCGCAGAATCTCTGCGATCGGGGCAACACTTTTCGGACGCATGCCGGTGTCGCCAGGGTAGGAGGTTGCGCCGTCAACGACTGCGGCTTGGCTGTTCTGATGCTGATTGCGTCCAGTCAGCAGTGCAGTACGGCTGGGAGAACAGAGGCTGTTGACGTGGAAATTCGTAAAAGTGAGCCCTTCGGACGCGAGCCGATCGAGGGTCGGAAAGTTTATTGGACCGCCGAAAGTGGACGGATCGGCATAGGCGGTCTGATCGAGCAGGATCAGCAGGATATTGGGTGCCCCCTTTGGTGGCCTGACCTTGAAAGGTTCGGGTTGAGGCACCTTGCGCCAGTCAGGTTCGGTTATGGGCGGACGCGCTGGCGGCAGAATTGGCAGGACTTCGCCATACTGGAACGCACCAGCCGGCACCGGCGACGCGGCAGGAAGTGAAGCGGAGGCTTCTTCCGCCTTCGCGGGGCATCGCGGTCGCAAACGCAGATACCGCCGCCGTCGAAGTACCCACGAGCAGCAAATCACGCCGGCTCAGTTCGCTCTGACTGTTTGCTGCATTTTTGGGTTTCTCATTCGCGGGTTCTTGGCTCATGTCGATCTCCTCACTCGCTCTAAAAACGAAGTCCAAGGTGACTTGCAGATGGCCAGGCACACCTTCCGGCGTGGCAAGACGCGTTCGCATTGATGGAGTTGACGATGAGACTAAGCTATGGAGGGCCCCTTGCCAATGTTGGACCTTGGGCCAACACCAATGATGGGGATCCCGGCGAGGGACGCCCGATTTCCGCTTCTGATGCTGTGGACGGCTCCTCCACCTGGCGCGCAAAAGCGCCATAGGATTGGTTGCTGGTGAGGTGACCACGATTCGGAGGAGCTCGATATGCAAGCGGTGACAACAATCGGTTTCGACATTGCGAAGTCTGTTTTCCAGGTTCACGGCATTGACGCAGAGGGCCAGGGCGTTGTTCGCCAGCGACTCAGGCGGTCACGGGTTCTCGGCTTCTTCAAGAAGCTTTCGCCTTGCGTGGTTGGTATGGAGGCATGCGCCTCCTCGCACTACTGGTCACGCGAGTTGCAGGCACTCGGGCACACGGTTCGATTAATGCCGCCGGCCTATGTGAAGCCGTATCTGAAACGCCAGAAGAACGATGCGGCCGATGCCGAGGCCATTTGCGAGGCGGTGCAGCGGCCAAGCATGCGGTTCGTGCCAACCAAGACACCCGACCAGCAAGCCTGTCTGATGCTCCACCGTACGCGGCATCTGTTCATTCGCCAGCAGACTGCGCTGATCAATGCGATCCGCGCCCACCTTGCCGAGTTTGGCATTGTCGCACCGGTCGGCCGCAATGGCGTCGAGGAGCTGCTCGATGTGGTCGCCGATCCCGACGATGGACGCGTGCCCGAGATTGCGCGCGAGTGCCTGGAGGCACTGGGCAGTCAACTACGGCGGCTGAAGCGGCAGATCCTGACGTTCGACCAGCGTATCAACGCCTGGCATCGCTCAAGCGAGACTAGCCGTCGGCTCGACGAACTCCCCGGGGTCGGCCCGGCGCTGGCAACCGCGCTGGTCGCCAGTATCCCCGATCCGAGAGTGTTTCGATCGGGACGCGACTTCTCAGCCTGGGTTGAACTCGTGCCGAAGCAAAACTCCAGTGGAGGCAGGGAGAGGCTCGGCAACATCACCAAACAGGGCGACCGATACCTGCGCTCGCTGTTCTGCGCTGGCGCGTTGGCGGTGATCCGATACGCCAAAATCCACGGCACCAAGCATCGGCCATGGCTTGCCAAGCTGCTGGAACGGCGGCCAACAAAGGTGGCCGCGATCGCGCTCGCCAACAAGATTGCGCGCATGGCCTGGGCGATGATGGCCAAGGGCGAGCGTTACAGGGAACCCGTCGCACTGGCTCGCTAGGGCAAGGCGACTTCGGACGAGATCGCGCCGGCAACGGCGTGATGTGAAGGTTGGAAAGGACTGACAGCACGTAATGCAGAACCGGTCGATCCGGTGATCAGGACAACCCACTTGGGCCATTGCATTGTCGAATGCGAGCTTTTGACCGGGACCTGATCCGCGGAAGGCATTATGGCCAGCGGCCCTGTGAGCCGCGCTCAAAGGCCGAACACATGGCTGCTACGACCAGCGCTGCGACGTGAAGAAGTGCCTTGACAGCTCGGAGCGCCGCCGCACGATCTTGACCGCTTTGTGAGCAAAGCGGAGATTGCATCATCGCGTCACGCCACCAAGTTTATGGGAACACGGCCTAGTATTCGATAGCACCATAAGGAGCGACCGGCACTCAATCCTCCATTACAAGTCCAGCTCCCTTCCATCCGACCATCATGGTGGCTCCATTAATATTTCCAGCAGTGATGTTGGGAAACACTTGAAGCATCAATAATGCGGAGCCCTTTTACACCGTGGACTCGCAATTTTTGATCTACAACTCCGTCCAGACCCATGCGGGCCGTGCAACAAGGATGAAAAACAGAATAGCTGCGAGCTCTTATGTCGGCGACCATATCAGCGTCCAATTGAATCGAAGGCCCCGGCTTCACCTCTTCCGCGATAACTGTGGCCAGGGGCGGCGTAGCCGAAAGTTTTCTTATGAATTGGGCGCCTTCCAACATCTCCGTAATGTCGTGATCGGTGGAAAGGAAATTAGGCTGTATGGCAGGAGGATCGAACGGCGACGCCGATCTGATTTCGACGGATCCCAAACTTGTCGGCCGACAGTTCGAGAAACCCAGCATCATGCCCGGAAACGGATCAGGCTTAACTGAAGTGAGCTCATAGGAGGACGGTGTGAAATAGAGCTGTATATTACAGCGGTTCAGGCCTTCGCGTGAGAACACAAATCCGCCTGCGTGGGTTCCCCCACAGGCCAAAGGACCTCTTCGACCCAATAGATACCGCAAAGCAACCCACACTCTGCGATGCCGAGGCCTGAGTTCTTGGTTGAGTGTCGGCACCTGCATCCTGTAAACATGATCGTAACACACATGGTCCTGCAGATTGCGACCTACCGCTTCATTGGCCACGACCACTTCAATTCCGTGGCGTGACAGTAATTCCGGAGGTCCGATGCCCGAGAGTTGCAGGAGTTGCGGTGTGTTTATTGCGCCAGCTGACACTATGACCTCGCGCTGCGCCCGGGCCAATTTCTTCACTCCATTGCGCAGATATGCAACGCCGATGGCTTTCCGATCTTCGAACCGAACACTCGTGACTGACGCGTCAGTTTCAATCTTGAGATTTGGCCTTCTTGCGGCTGGCTTCAGAAACACTGTTGCGGACGACATCCGGCGTCCGCGATGAATATTCACTGGATTGTATCCGACACCATATTGATCTGCGCCGTTGAAATCGCGATTGACAGGCAGACCAAGTTGTTCGGCCGCGGTAAGATATTGCTCAGTGAGTGAATGAGCATTCTCTCGAGTACTGCCAATCTTGAGCCTCGGCTCAATTGCTTCAAAATTCTGCCGGACATCGTCCCATCCCCAGCCGGCACAGCCAGCTGCCTTCCAATCTTCAAAATCATCAGCCGCTCCACGTAAGTAGATCATGCCGTTGATTGAGCCTGAGCCGCCGAGTACTTTTCCCCGTGGTACGTATGTGCGCCGCCCGCCAAAACCGGAAATCGGCTCTAACTCGTACATCCAATTTAACTTTGGATTGCGAAAATTTCTGGCGTAGCCGAGCGGTACAATGATTGACGGATGGCGTCCTACCGGGCCGGCTTCAAGGAGCAAAATCTTGGTGGTAGATTTCTCAGTCAATCGGCTCGCCACAATTGAACCGGCCGACCCCGCTCCCAGGATGATATAGTCGAAATTGTCACCCATAATACGAAACTATAGCAATTTCCGGGCCCATTTTCATCTACCGCGAAGAACAAGATCGGCTCCCAACTTCCAGCTACCTGTGTCGAACCGGGATGTACAATGGCAAGGACAGTGGGTCGATTGCCTACTACAACTGGTTCGTTTATCAATTCTGGCGCTTCCAGTCCGTCCAGCAACAGGTCGCAGAACTGGCAAAGTCAGCAATAGAGTTCCGGCCAATGCAAATGGGCGCAAGTTTCAAGCTTGAGGCCGTCAAGGCACAAATTGAGGCCGCGATCGCTTCACAACGAGGGAAACAACGCAGCAGGGACACTCGCCTCAACAGTTGGCCTCGGAGCAATCCGGGGCCATTAGTTTGAGTGAACCGAAAGCGGCTCATCATTCAGTTACATTTCTGCTCTTGGCCCCAAAGGCGAACTGACGAACGGCGCAATTTGCGACCGCTTTCCGATGGAGAGCAGACTGTATCGCTGCTCATCCGGGCATCAGGCGAGCCCACCTAAAACACTCCGCCCGGCGGGATTAGTAGCCAATGTCAGCTTCTCGCACAGCGCGGACCTATGCCCGGTCATCCGTTAGTCTAGTGGCGTGCATTGGCCCTCTTTGCCTCCGCGAAACTTTGTGAGAATACTAGCGTCGGTTAGGGGAGGCGGGATGGGCCACATCCGACTTAAGCGGTTGCCGGCAACGCGCAAATGGCGGGAGGTTGTCGAGCTTCTACTGGTCGGCGCTCCTGTTGAGCAAGTGGCGTTCGCGAGCTCCGATGCCGCGGAGGCGGCGCTCCAGGGTGCACGGCGCGACCCTCTGCTCGCCCATGCCCTCTGGTTGCTAACGCAGCTTCCGTTGGCAGCACGCGCACCTGACTTTCCAGACGCGGCGTGGAGACTTGGTCTCAACATTGGTCGTGAAGCATCGCTTCTTGAGGTGGTTGGGGCATTCAGCGACGCCCTCGACCGGGCGACGGCGGGGGCAAGCGGCCGGACGGATCTGGGAGAAATTGCTCGCAAGGCGGCCACGGAGAGTCTCGCGGCGATAACCGGCGCTGATCTCCCCGGTTTCTTCGATCCGACGGCAGAGGACGTTCGCCTTGCCCTCGCCAAGTTGGCAGCACCAGACCGCTTCGCCCGGCTGGCCCGTGACTTTTTCGCGCGGCTGACACGCCATCATCTCGACTATTACCTGAGTAGGACTTTGGCCGATCAAGTCGGTCCGGGCCGACGGCTTCCCAACATCGCGGATCACTCCGCCTTTAGTTCGGCGCTCGATCAGCATTGCCGAGAGGCTTCTCGAATCGTCGAGAACTTTGCAGGCGGCTGGTTCTCGAAGACAACCTACAAGGGAGGAATTACGCCCGCCAAGGCGCGCAATTTCGCCTTTGTTGCACTTGGCAAGATCTCGGCAGAGCTCAAGCACAGACAGGCGGACGGTGGTTGAGACAGTCATCCTATGCGGTGACGCGCCAAGACCGAGGTAAGCGCAAGCCTCGAGCATCTACTTGGTTTCATGTCAGAAGACACCATGCGGTTCGAGTTCATACCCGCAAAGAATTTACCAGCCGGGAGCGACTATTTCGATTTTTGTACGAATATCGAGGACGTCGTGCTCTTTTCCGGCGGGCTCGATTCGCTCGCCGGTGCGGTTGACAGTCTGATCAACAACAGCGCTCGTCTCTTGCTCGTGAGCCATCAGTCATCGACCAAGATTGCCAACCGGCAGAAGGAGCTGGCTCGGGATCTGTCAGCGCGTTTCCCAGGTCGGGTCTTGCATGTACCAGTTCGCATCAGCATGCACGGCAACGAAGGAAGCGAGCGTACTCAGCGGACTAGAAGCTTTCTCTTTGGCGCTCTCGGAGCTACCGTTGCGCGTATCGCCGGCGCTTCTGGCTTCAGTCTGTTCGAAAACGGCATTGTGAGCTTCAACCTCCCGATCGCCAGCCAGGTCGTGGGGGCCGCCGCGACCCGCACGAACTCATCCGCGCGTGATCCGGCAACTGTCGGGCTTCTTGTCGACCCTCCTCGGCAGCGATGTGAGGGTAAGCAACCCCTATCTCTGGAAGACAAAGAGTGAGGTTGCAGCCCGGCTTCGCGACCTGGGCCATGCCGACTTGGCGCGTCACACGGTGAGCTGTAGCACTGTCCATTGGATGACGCCTTCCAAACCCATTGTGGCCGCTGCTCACAATGTCTTGACCGCCGTTTCGGTGCTCTTGCGGCTGGTCTCGGCGAGGACGACCCGCGGGACATGTACGAAGTTGACTTGCTTACCGGCGCCCGCGAAGAGGGCCATGACAAGACAATGGCAGTAGCCTTTGTCCGGCATGCCTTGGAACTGGGCGACCTGACGGTGAAGACATTTCTCGACCGGTACGGAGGCGAACTGACCAGGGCAATATCCTCAATCCGAGGCATGACGGCCAACGAGGTTGCGCACGCGACGCTGGACCTTCACCATCGCCACGCTTCTGCCGTCCGCTCTGTGCTGGAGGAGGGTTATCGCCGTCATGCCAATGAGCTGGCCAGCCGAAACCTGCCGTCGACCTGCATTCTTCGCATGGTAGCGGGGCCTGAAGGCGTCGTCGCGCCCACCGTTCAGCCTCTCGATCAGAGCGAGCCCCACCCCCTGGACGCACGTGACTTCACGCGCACGTCGCGGATCCGCATCGCCCTCGATCTGCAAAAGAAGCGGGTTCTTGTCGATGGGCTCCCACCGGTCGAAGGAGCAACCAGCTTCGCGGTCCTTGAGGCACTTATCGCGACCTCGGAGGACGATCGTGGCGAACGACGGGCTCCCGAGAATTTCACTTACATCGACACGCGGAAGCTCGCCTCTGTTGCCGGCCTGGATGAGGCGTCCCTGAGACGCTGCATTTATCGCATCCGGCGGCGGCAAGCCTCGGCATGCGAAGCCAGTGCCGGTATGCCGCTGTCGGCCGGCGCTTTAATTGAGAATCATCCATGGAAAGGATACCGCCTTAATCCGGCCGTGCTGATTCTCGCTCTCGATGAGATCGCTCACACCACCGAGGGCACAACTCGAAACGTCAGGGGTCACAACTCGACACACCGGCACTAAGCAAATCAATGGCTTAAAGGTTTCGCAGCGTCACAACTTTGTCGGCTGCTGTCCATATCAGTTCGGCGGCGACCGCCCGATCTTAGGGCCATGACAAACGCGAACGCCTCCGAACACATCATCGACTTTAACCACCAGGAGCGGCTGCTCAATCGGAAGATGCTGCGCCAGATGGTGCCGGTCTCCGATATGACGATCTGGCGCTGGGAGCGGGACGCTGTCTTCCCGAAGCATCTCATCATTAACAGCCGCAACTACTGGCTCCTCAGCGAGGTGAGGACCTGGCTGGCCGCCCACGGCCACAAGGAAGTCCCTTCCAAAGAGGAACACCATGACTGACCGCTCGATGTGTTCCGTCGCCTTCCGATCTCGCCTGCGGAGAAGCCGCACCTACAATGTGAGGATCCGCCGCGACTACAGCTACTCAATCCAGGAGATCGCGGAGCTGTTCAGCCTTCACCCCAACGCGGTTCGGCGCTGGTTGAAGGGTGGGCTTTCGGGCCATCGACATGGATCGACCGAAGCTGATCCACGGAAGCGATCTCATTGAGTTTCTCGGTCGCCGCCAACAGGGTCGGAAACGTGGTTGCGGTCCCGACGAAATGTACTGTTTCGGTTGCCGAAAACCGCGGCGCCCCGCTGGCGGTCGCGTGGCTGTGGTGCAGCTTGGCCCGTCGCGACTCGTATTTCCGAGGCTCATGCGAACTATGTGGCACCCGCATGAACCGCGCGATCTCCGCTTCGCGTCTCACGGAGGTCGAGCGCACGTTCACGGTGACGACGGCATCACCACGCCTAGTTGGGACCTCTGCTCCCATCGATATGTGTGAATTAGTGCCAGGAGAATGAACATGACCCATTACAATCCGCAGAACGAGCGCATCAAGAAGGCCTATTTCCGCTATCTCAAGGAGGCGGGACGTAAGGCGGATTCGACAATCGATAGCGTCCGGAAGGCGATCAGCCGGTTCGAGAGCTATACTGGTCTCAAGGACTTCAAGACATTCAACAAGGAGCAGGCCATCGCTTTCAAGAAGCATCTCGCCAACGGCCGAAGCGTCCGTAGCGGCGAGCCCATGGCCAAGTCGACACTGCTGGCGACGACCAACGTCCTCAAAGACTTCCTGAGGTGGCTAAGCTACCAGCGAGGCTACAAGGCCCGGATCAAGTTCACGGATATTGAGTATCTCAATCTTTCGGAGAAAGACACGCGGGCGGCAAAGGCACCGAAGTTCAAGACTTACCCGACATTCGAGCAGATCCGGGCTGCGCTCACGGCGATGCTTTCCGAAAGCGAGGTTGACCGGCGCAACCGTGCTCTGCTCGCCTTCACTGCCCTCACCGGCATCCGGGTGGGTGCGCTTGCCTCGCTCCGGCTCAAGCATGTCGACCTCGCGCGCGAGCTTGTTATCCAGGACCCGCGCGAGGTTCGAACCAAGCGGAGCAAACGGATTGATACCTATTTCTGTCCCGTCGGCGATGATTTCAAAGAGATTGTTTTGGAATGGATTCGCTTCTTGCGCGAGGAGAAGCTGTTCGGGGACGACGACCCACTGTTTCCGCGAACGCTCGTCTCGATCGGAGAGGACGGCCATTTCGCGACCGAAGGGATCGAGCCGCGGTTCTGGGAAAACACCGAGCCCATCCGCAAGGTGTTCCGCGATGCGTTTGCCCGATGCGGCTTGAAAGGCTTCCATCCCCATACCCTACGGGACACGCTGGTGAAATTTGGCGAGCGCCACGCACCCTCGATCGAACACTTCAAAGGTTGGAGTGTTAACCTAGGCCACGAGCATATCGGCACCACACTCACCAGCTATGGCACAGTCGATACCCATCGCCAGGGAGAACTGATCCAGGCGGTCGTCCCCAGCAAGGAAAGCGATCCCGAAATGCGGGCTCTCTTCGATAAATTCGTGCGGATGGTCAGGAAGGGCGAAATCTGACATCGCCGGTTAGAAAAATCTGAGGAGATTATAACCTAGGTTGTTACCTAGGGCGCTTTACAATCAAGGCGACTCCGATTGGTTTTTGGAATAATGAGACTTATCAATATCATAGCCAACGACGCACTTGGAAGATATGCGGATCGTATGTCCGCAATTCACATTGGCGCGCCTAAGAGTTTCTGTTTCGACGCATATAGATTTGCCATTTTCCCTAGCTGTCTCACCAGATCAACCAGGAGTAACGGGTACCGCGCCCAATCTACTCCGGCTCGGTATTCCCACGATTCGAACTTTCTTGCCCGCCGGTCATTCGAATCGCAGTTCTGCTTGGAATTCCGATACGTAACGCACTGCTGCCGACAGTCTTTAAACTGCAGTAACAAATATTTCGACAAATTCTTGATGTCGTTGCTGGTGCACTGATCCAGCGACGACCTTGTCATATGACTCCGCAAGCAGGTCCACAGGGCTGCTGGCGGTGTCGAACAGTTGGCAGTCATGACCAAGGTCATGCACGCGAGCTGCGACGGCCTCTGCTATGTTCCGCGTTTGGCCCTCCGATGTCCCCGTGGGCAATCAAGAACTTCATGATGCGGCATCCGCCCACTGACCGGTTTGTCGAGCCTGAGGTTGGTCCCAAAGAACATCATTAAGCGCGAGCTCTTGGCGAAAGACAGGTCGGCCCTTCGAGGATGCGCTGGGCGTGGCCTGCGCGGACAATCTGTTCAGGATCCACATGGCAGCGGCCACCGGCCTCGACTGCGTTATGCCCGGGTTCGTCGAACACTCGAGCGCATGCCCTCCTAGGGTACGAATCACAAAAAAAGCGTCTTGCCTGTTTCCTTTGAGAAGGCATGCCACTTCTCGCGATTGGCCGAGATGTAGCAGGTGTCGCCTTCCTTGCCGTCGAACTCGGTTGACGTCTTGACCCGGATGCGTTCGCCGACGAGATCGACATCGACGATCATATCGCCGCCGAGAAGCTCGTTGACGAAGATCTTGCCGGTGATGTGCTCATCCTTCGGCTTGACGAGCGAGATTGCCAGTGCATCAGGTCGAATGCCCATTCGAATCGTTTTCGCATGTATGTCGCCGCGAGCAGAGCTTGCGCCTGCTCGGGTGTCACGGAAATTGTGAAATTGGGATGGGTGAAGCGGATCTTGCCACCACTTTCCTCAATGTTGCAATCGACGAAATTCATCGCTGGCTCGCCTACGAACCCAGCAACCCAGGCATTGACCGGCCTGTTGTAGATCTCACGCGGCGTGCCGAGCTGCTGCAATTCGCCCTCATGCATAACCGCGATCATATCGGCCATCGACATTGCTTCCAGCTGATCGTGGGTGACATAGATCATCGTCGTACCGAGCGTGCGCTGCATGTGCTTGATCTCGCCGCGCATGTGGGCGCGGAGCTTGGCATCGAGATGAGCGATCGGCTCGTCGAAGAGAAACAGCTTGGGCTCGCGCACGATAGCACGGCCGATGGCGACGCGCTGCTTCTGGCCGCCGGAAAGTTCCTGCGGGCGGCGCGCCGAGCAGCTCGCCGATCTCCAGAAGCTTCGCCGCCGCATGTGACGCGCTCCTTGATGCGGGCCGCGTCCTGCCCGCGCAGCTTCAGGGGATTGGCCATGTTCTCGATAGACGCGTCTTGTGCGGATAGAGCGCGTAGTTCTCGAACACCATGGCGACGTCGCGGTCCTTCGGCGCCAGATCGTTGATGCGCTGGCCGTCGAAGCGGATTTCGCCGGCGCTGATATGCTCGAGGCCGGCGATCATGCGCATCGTCGAGGACTTTGCCGCAGCCCGACGGGCCGAGGATCGACAGGAACGATCCGTCCGGCGCATTCGATATTGAGATCCTTGACCGCCGGGGTCTCGCCGTAAATCTTCCAGACCTTTTCGATCGATACGGTGGCCATCGCTCCTCCCGCTATTCCTTGACCGCGCCCATGGTAAGGCCGGTGACCAGATACCGGCGGATGACCAGGCCCAGAAGCATCATTGGCAATGTGGTGACGACGCCCGGCGGCCATGATCGAGCCCCATTGGATGTTCTGCGGCTGCACTAGCTCGCGTGTGGCGACGGGCAGCGTCTTGGCGCCGCCCGAGCCGATGATGGCGGCGAAGAGATAGTCGTTCCAGGCGAACAGGATGCACAGCACGAGGAAGGCGCCGATGCCCGGCGCGACCAGCGGCAGGATCGACAGGAAGGCCTGGAAGCGCGTGGCGCCGTCCACCATCTGCGCCTCCTCGATGGCATAGGGCACGTTGTCGAAGAAGCCTTTGAGGATCCAGATGGCGAAAGGCAGGTTGAAGGTGGTGTAGGCGAGGATGAGGCCGGGCAGCGTGCCGACCAGCTCCAACTCGCGGAAGATCCAGTAGAGCGGCACCATCACCGCGACGACCGGCGCCATGCGCGTCGAGATGATCCAGAAGAACAGGTCGCTCTTGCCGCGGAAATCGATGCGCGACAGGCTATAGGCGGCCATCGATCCGAGGATCACCGAGATCACCGCCGAGCCGCCAGCGGCGACCAGGCTGTTGCGCCATGTACTGGCTGAAGTTGAGATTGAGCGAACAGGTTCTCGTAGTGCTTGAAGGTCGGCGTGAAGTCGAAGAACAGGCTGACGCCCGCCCAGTCGCCCACCGGCGGGATCTTGAAGGCTTCGAGAAGGTCCTTGAAGGAGGACATGAACATCACGAGGATCGGCAGCAGCGTCCACACCACGTAGAGCGCGATGAACACGGCGGAGAACCATCCGAAGGCCCGGCTCAGGGGTGTCTGGTAGCGGACGATGTCGCGGGAGGCCATGGCTCAAGTCCGCTTCGGCTGCTGCCGGTCGAAGACCTTCACCAGGATCATGCCGAGGATGATGGTCACGACGAGCAGGGTGAGCGCGATGGCGGCGCCGCGGCCGAGCTTGAAGAATTTGAACGATACCTCGAAGAGATAGATCGGCAGGATCTTCGTGGCATTGCCAGGACCGCCGCCGGTGAGCACCAGTGCCGAGTCGATGAAGCGGAAATTGTCCATGAACCGCAGCATGATGGCGATGAGCAGCACGGGATAGAGATTGGGAAGCGTCACCGAGACGAAGTTGCGGAAGGGCGAGGCGCCATCCACCATGTTGGCCTCGAGCTGTTCCTGCGGCACGCGCTTGAGACCGGCCAGCGTGATCAGCGTGATCAGCGGCGTCCACTGCCACACGTCGACGATGACGATGGCGAGCATCGCTGTGCTCGGGGCTGGCAAGAATGGATTTCGCTCCGAGGATGCCGACGCTCTGCAGCAGCCAGTGATACCAGCCGAAGGTGCCGTTGTAGAGGAAGTACCAGACCATGCCGGCGACCAGGGGCGCCATCATCATGGGCATCAAGAGCGTCGTCACCAGGATCTTCTCGTAGCGCAATCCGTTCAGCGCCACTGCGAGGAACACGCCGATGCCGATCTGCAGCGCCAGGCACATGGCGCTGTACTGGAACAGCAGCACCCAGCCGCCGACATAGCGCGAATCGCTCGGCAAGCCGGGTGAAGTTCGCGAAATCGTTCCATACCACGCTGCCGATCTCGACATCGTGGAGGCCCATGTAGATCATCCAGAAGAAGGGATAGATCGAGATGAAGGCGAGCAGTGCCACGGCGGGCGCCATCAGCCAGAAATAGTAGCGTTTCGAGGCCGGCGGATTGATCGTCGCCGGCCAAGCCGGCGCGATCGAGACCGGCTTGGCCTCGACATTGTCGAGGATCTGGCGGACGCGGAACAGGCCGGCGCCGGGTTTGGCCCTATCCGCTGCTATCGAGTTCATCGTTCCGACCCCGTCTCCGTATCAAATCCGGCAGCGGCCGATGGCCGCCGCCGGACTTTCTCGCGTGTTAGGGATCAACCCGCGCCGTTCAGCTCGTCGAGCTGGGTCTGGATCGACTTGCAGGCCTCTTCCGGCGTCTGCTCGTTGGAGAGGCACTTCTGCAGTTCGGCGGCGAGGATGGAGTGATACTCGTTGGCCTGCGGGATCTTCGGCCCCAGCACGAAGTGCGGGTTCTTGATGCCGTAGTTGTAGACGGCATCGAAGGTGAGCGCGTTCGGCATGGTGGTCGGGCGCGCTCATCGCCTTCTTCACTTCGTCCATCGCCAGCACCGACTTGCGGGTCGGCGTGCCGCCGAGACCCTTCAGCACGTTGAACTGGTTCTCGCGCGACACCGACCAGATGGCGAAGATATAGGCGGCGCGCTTCAGATCCTCGGAGGCATTGCCGTTGATGCCGATGCCGCCGATGCCGCAGTTGCAGCCGTTGACTGCCTCGCCGCCGTTCTTGATCCAGCTCGGCATCGCCCTTCGGGCAGACCGCATAGGCGGTCTTGCCGCCGGCGGCGCGCGACGTCTTCTCGTCCTCGATCGAGGCGGCGAACTCGTGATACTGCGTCTGCATCGCGATGTTGCCGGACTGATAGACGGTGTTGAGCTCGAGCGTACCGTTGGCGAGGTTATCGGGATGGCAGACGTCCGCCAGTTCCTTGAACTTCGTCATCATCAGGATCGACTGCTCGTCGCCCCAGTTGGTCTTGCCCGGCGTCTTGCGAGCCATAGACGTCGTCGATGTTCCAATCCATCCAGCGGCCGTTGGCGAACAGGAAGCGCTGGATGTCGAGCTGCGTCGTCCAGCCGAACGAGCCATGGTGCTGGGCGTAGCCGTAGGGCACGTCCTTGCCCGCCTCCTTCGCCTTCTTGAAGAAAGCGGCCATGTCGATCACGTTCTTCCAGGTGGAGTCCTTGGTGAACTCGAGGCGGTAGCCGTATTCGGCCTCGAAGTCCTTGGTGTTCGCCTCGAAAAGGTCCTGGCGGTAGAAGGTGCAGGCCACGGCGCAGTCATAGGGAAGGGCTACGATCTTGCCTTCCGTATAGAAGCGGCCGCAGGCAGAGAGGAAGTTCTCGAACCAGGCCTCGTCGCCGTAGCCATCGGGATCCTGCGGCAGCGTGGCGTCGCCGAACAGCGGCGTCATGTCGGCATAGAACTCGCCGAAGGGCGCGCCGATCGGCTTGTCCTGCACGTAGTTGAGCACGTAGTCGGCCTTGCCGCCGCGCAGGTCGATGCCGACCTTCTGCTGCACCACCGGCAGATCGTCGGTAAGGATGGTGACCTCGATGCCGGTCAAGTCCTGGAAGGTCTTGATATTGTCGCGGATGGCGAAGGACGGCGGCGTGTTCTCCGACATGAAGGTGAGCTTCGAGCCGGCATACTGCTTCCACTTTGCGTCGTCCGAGGACTGGGCCTGGACGCGCGAACGGGTGATGGTCGAGCCGAGACCCGAGAGTCAGCGAGCCTACGCCCAGAGCGGTTGCGGCGCCGCCGCCAAGTTCCAGAAACTTGCGCCGGCTGATGCGCTTGTAAACGGCATTTTTTGGTATCGAGAACATTCTGTTTCACTCCCATTTGGTTTTAGTTTTGTGGTAAATCAACTGGAGATGCCAGGCTTTCTAAGAGCCTAGGCATCTCTGCGAAAGGTCCACAACTTCTCTGACCTTGATCCTCCTTTCTGGGTATGCGGTCAGCGGCCAGCAATGTGTGCCCTGATGAGGGCGTTCACATCGCCGGCCTTCTCCATGAACACCATGTGCCCGGCACTTTCCAGCACGTGTACCTTGGCGCCCGGTAGTGCATTGGCGTGGGCGACCGGAATGACTTGATCTTCCTTGCCCCAGATCACCAGTGTCGGGGGCAGTTTACCCTCGAGCTTTGCGCCGGGTGCATCATGCTGCCGGCCGCCGCGGAAGAGGGCCGTGTTGAGCTCCTTCAACAACGCGTCCACGCCATCGAGCCGCTTGTATTTCAGGACGTCGTCGACCAGCTGGCGGCTGACCAAGCTCTTGTCGGCGAATAGCTGCTCCAGCACCGGCTTCAGATCCTTGCGGCTCTGGGCGGCGATAAAATCCTCGACATAGTCTGCCGATTTCGGGCCCAAGACCCGACTGAGCAGATGAGGGTGAGCGACTTCACCTTCTTTGGACGATCGCTCGCCAATCTGCATGGCGATGGCGCCGCCCATGGAGTGTCCCACGAGATGGGCGCTGGCGATACCGAGCGTGTCCATGAACCCAGCAAGAGCTGCGGTCATCGAGGCAAGGCTCGGCTTGGCCAGCGCTTTCGTCGACTGGCCATGGCCAGGAAGATCGAGCGCATAAACGGTCGACTTCTCGGCCAGAGCGTCGATGTTGAACAGCCAGTTGTCGAGATCGCCGCCGAAGCCGTGGATCAAGATGACAGTCTCGTCGCCACTGCCGCGCTTGGCATAGCGGAGACTGCCCGCCGGTGTGTCAGCGAAGTCGTATTGCGGGCCCTGATCCGACTCGACATCGTCCGCTGCAGGCGTTACATAGGATGCGATATAGGCGTCGATTTCGGAGTCAGGAACCGCCGGATCGGCGATTACGCCGAGCAGCGCCTTCACCGGATAGACGGTATCAGCCTGACCGACCCGGCGGCGCAGCACTCCAGCCTCCGAGGCTTCGACAGCGCCCGCGATCTTATCGGTTTCGACCTCGAGGATTGCGTCGCCGACATTGATTTTGGTGCCGTCCTCTACAAGCCAGCCCGTCACCTTTCCCTCCCGCATCGACAGGCCCCATTTGGGCATGACGATGGGCACGATACGTGTATCGGTCATGGGCGTACCTCAGTGTGCCATGGTCTTCTTGACGGCCGCAGCGATACTCGACGCCGAGGGAATGTAGAGGTCTTCCAGAATAGGCGAGAACGGCACGGGCGTATGCGGCGCGGTGACCATCTGGATCGGGCCTTTCAGAGCGCTGAAAGCATTCCTGCGCCACCATGGAAGAGACATCGGAAGCGATCGAGCAGCGCGGATTCGCTTCGTCGACACACACTAAGTGACCCGTGTTCGACACACTGTCAATAACCGTCTCCCAATCGATCGGCGACAGCGTGCGGAGATCGATGACCTCGCATTCGATGCCATCCTTAGCCAGGTCGGCGGCCGCTTCCATGGCTCGGTTCACCATCATACCATAGGTCACGATAGTGCAGTCGTTGCCGTCGCGCACCACATTGGCTTCGCCAAACGGAATGGCATAAGATTCGACCGGTACATCAGTTTCGTTACCGTAGAGATTCTTATGCTCGCAGAAGATCACCGGATCGTTGTCGCGGATCGATTGGATGAGCAGACCTTTTGCATCATATGCGTTTGAGGGGCAGACGACTTTTAAACCCGGAATGTGCGTGAAGATCGGCGTCAGCATCTGTGAATGCTGGGCGGCGGCCCGAAAGCCAGCCCCGACCATGGCTCGGATTACCACCGGCGTTTGCGCCTTGCCGCCAAACATGTACTTGAACTTCGCCGCCTGATTGAAGATCTGGTCAAAGCAAACCCCCATGAAGTCGAGGAACATGAGTTCTGCGACCGGGCGCATCCCGCAGGCAGCTGCACCGATAGCCGCACCGATATAAGCAGATTCCGACAGCGGCGTGTCGAGAAG
Organism: uncultured Alphaproteobacteria bacterium; assembly: GCA_963841765.1. Classification (GTDB taxonomy): domain Bacteria; phylum Pseudomonadota; class Alphaproteobacteria; order Rhizobiales; family Aestuariivirgaceae; genus Taklimakanibacter. Next base: position 12,584 of record CAWJDZ010000033.1, on the reverse strand, counting down.
CCTACCGCGATGCTTGGCGTGCAGCCCTTTAGTTACACCGAGAACTCCGCCCCAGGCATCCTCATCACCCTGGGCGCCGGAGCCGCCGACGATATCCTCGCCCATCACGATCACCGACGGATCGCGGGTCATTTCCTGATCAAGCGCCTCGTTGATCGCCTGACGCATGCTAATCTTTCGTGCCATTGTGTGTACTCTCCCCTGCGATCAGTAGCTGACGTAGACATCATTCAAGAGATCGGCAGCCGATGGCAGCGCCGCCGACTTGGCAAATACCATCGCCTCCTGGATGATCGCTTCGACCTCGCGATCAATTGCTTCGAGTTCGGCGCGCCTGATGATGCCCGCCTCGACAATGCGATCGGAAAACATTTTGATGCAATCCTTGTTGGCGCGGATGTCCTCGACCTCACCTTTGCCGCGGTAAGTCTGCTGATCGCCCTCGAAATGGCCGAACATGCGGATCATCTTGCATTCGAGCAGAGCCGGACCACCGCCTTCGCGCGCCCGCCTGATGATTTCGCCGGCTGCCTCGTATACCGCGAAGAAATCAAGTCCGTCGACGGTCACCCCGGGAAGTCCGAAACCCGCAGCGCGGTCGACATAAGAGTCGACAGCAACGGCATAGTCGCGAGAGGTGGATTCGGCGTATCCGTTGTTCTCGACCACGAATATCGCCGGCAGATTCCACACTGCGGCAAGATTGAGAGCTCTCCAGGAATGTGCCCTGGTTCGATGCACCGTCGCCGACAAAGGAAATACCGACCGCGCCATCGCCGCGATATTTCGCAGCAAGGGCTGCGCCGCAGATCAGCGGCGCGCCAGCACCGAGAATACCATTGGCGCCCATCATGCCTTTGGAGAGGTCAGCGATGTGCATGGAACCGCCCTTGCCGCGGCAGGATCCGGAAACCTTTCCGTAGATCTCGGCCATCATCTCCCGCGGGTCGACGCCCTTGGCGATGCAATGGCCGTGGCCGCGATGGGTGGAGGCAATACGGTCCTTGTCTTGCAGATGCATCATAATGCCGGTGCCGGCAGCTTCTTCACCCGCATAGAGATGCACGAAGCCCGGAATATCGCCTTTGGCGAATTCCGCGTGGAGGCGCTCCTCGAACTCGCGAATGGTGCGCATCGTCCGATAGGCCTGCAAAAGCCCCGGCTTGCTAAGTGGAAATGAGCCAGTCACCCGGGTGCTTTTTATCTTTGCTCCCTTTGCTTTGACGACGTTCGCCTCGGATTTGGACTTAGCCTTGACATTCTTGGTCTTGGCGGCCTTTTTGACGGGTTTAGCATTCATAACAGTCCTCCCGATGGTTGCTAGTTAGTTTTATGAGTTTTCACCCGCATGAGTCCATGCTTGGCCGCATACTGCATGCAGGCACTGACATTCACGGTCCTGAAGGCGTCCGGCACAAGCTCGATGGTCACGTCGTCGTCGTTGGAGAACGACAATTCGCGTTCACCATCGAGGGCAATCGCCCCGTACGCTGATCTCCGGCCGGAATTTCTTTTTCGCTGGCATGGAGCGATAATTGCGGACGCCGATTTTTCGCATGTAGCCGGGGGCGATTGGCGTATCGAGCACGATTTTAGCATAGGCGCCGAGGCGTACATGAAGCCCGTGCTTTTCCACGCGCGTCACCGGCTTCAGTAGGCCGGCTATCGCCGACATGCCAATTACTTCAGGATCGGCAAAAGTCACAAACAATTCGCGGAAGGTTTTGGTCCGCCACAGGGCGCGCGCACCAACAAAACGTTGGGTAACAATGGCGACGTCCACCAGCGCGATCTCCTCGTGATCGTTGACTCTCACCACCAGCTTCTTATTAGGCAGGTAGGCGGTGAGAGGCGGAACCTTGCCACCAACCGCCAGACCAACCGCAAGACCGATGATAGTCGGCTCGCGGTGTTCCGGAAATGCATTATTGGTTCCAGTCGAGATGCCGGCGATCGGGACATCCCCGCAGGCTGTGACAACTGCGCGATGGGTGCCATCGCCGCCAAGCACGACAATGGCGGATACGCCTATCTCCTGCATTATACGTGCGGCGCGGAAAGTATCCTCGACGGTGCCCGAAATCTTGTAGTCGAGATATTCGAGATACGGGAAATGCTTGAGGCCCTGGCTCTCCGCTCGATCGATTCCGCGGCGGACGTGGTGCCTGATTCCACCGTTTTCGGGCATCAAGTAGACCTGATGAACGCCGCAGGTTTTCAGGCAGGACAGAACGCGCAGTACAATGTTGGCGCGGTCGGTAATCTGCAAAGCCGTCGCGTTGGATATGACACGTCTAATGTCGCGCGCCGAAACCGGGTTGGCAATGATGCCAACCGCAATGCCTCGCGCTCCCGCCCTTCCCGTGAACATCCCAACTCTTTCAGCCGCTCTTCCTCCCCTGACGTTCAGCATCGACTCCAGCAAGTGGCGATGTCAAGTTCTAACGACAGATTGGGAATACCGATTGCACGTCATCGGCTCGGCTGGGGACCAGATCCAATAGCGTGAAGCGGAAATTGGCTTGCCAATGTAAGCGGCGCTTACCCGTGTTTTTTTCCTCGCCCTCAGATGAGGCATGTCTTGGCATGCTGATAAGTGTCGCCGAATTTATTGGGAGTACGCGGCAACAAACGGCAAGGCAGAGGACCAGGACGATGGGGGACTACAGCAAGGTGTCTCCGCCGTGTGGCAATCCAAATGCTGAAGCTGCGAAAGACGGGCCACACGTGGGACGAATTCCTTCGAGGTCAAAGCTTTCAATCGCCAAGTGCGCCCTCCACAAATCTGGCCCAAAGGAGGCGGCCATGTTATTTTGGCAATTCAAAGCCAAAACAGTAGACATTTCGGAGCAAACTATTTGATAGTTTGGCGTCCTTTTTGGCCGAACTGGAATTTCTTACAGGTCTTCGGATGCCGACCATCCTCAGCTCCGTTCGTTCGAATTTTCAGAGCAGTACGCGCGCGTGAGAGTGAGGGTTTTGTCAGCAATACGCGCGAGGCAAAGCCATTCTAGTGCTCAAAAACTGACACTTGAGTCCCGAGGGGATTCCGGCCATCGGCCGCGGGACGGTGAAGGTCCGAGGCTTCGGCCGCTAGCGGACGCTCAGTAACCCGCCGAGTTGTCAAACATCCAATCCGGCCACCGCATCCACCAATGGCCCCGAAGCCTCCTATAGACGCGGCGACTAGTTCGAGAAACGCCGCAAGCTTATGGAAGCCTGGGTTGCTTTCTGCGAGCCCCGCGAGGCAACAGATCGTGCATCTGAGGCAACGCGGCAAACGCTGACTGGCAAAACCGTCGAAAGCCGGTTGTCGCCGCACTCGAAGAGCTGGTCACTGGCGAAAGGCAACATCGATCGCGCCTTGGGCCCGGTCGAGACGGCCAGGAAAGAGGCGTTTGAAGAAGCGGGCGTCAGGGGCCGCATGCTGACAACGCCCATCGGCACATACGCCCATCACAAATCGGCGGGTGGCAATTTCCGGGTAAAGGTCTTCAAGATGCATGTCCGCAAGCAGCTCTCGACCTGGCCCGAGAGGAAGGAGCGCCGGCGCCGCTGGGTGTCGGTTAGGCTGGCGTTGAAGCTGATCACCAATCCCAGCCTCAGGAGCCTGATCAGCGTCCAGCTTTAGGCGTTCCGGCGCCCCACCAACTTCGGAAGGAGGACCTCAGGCCGCCTGGTCATTGATCGACGTCCATCGGTTGCAGATCGCGCAGGACGGCCATGAGGGTATAGCAATAGGGGCATGAAACGCTGCGATGGCCGGGTTTAACCCGGCCACGAGCCTTTCGGGCCGATGCGCTAAGCCTCGGTTACGCGACTGGCAAGCAACTTGCCCTTTTCCTCCAGAACAGGATAGGCGGCCGCAGCGACCAGATGTGCATTGATGAGCTTTAGGTCCCTGACCAGATCGAGATGCATGCTCGTTGTCGCCTGCGTTTCCTTCTTGCCAGCTCGCAGTCTGGCAAAATGAGCATCGGTTGCGGAACTCTCCATGCTTCTGAAGCGGGCCTTTTCATTCGCCAGCTTCTTTGCAGTTTCGGCATCTTCCGTCATGAAGACCGTGCTTGCTGCTTGGAGATTCCAAGCCAACCGATCGATCATACCGCGGATTTCCTCGAAGCCCTCCGCCGAGAAACTGACTCCGCGCTTGATCCTTTTGGCCGCCTGTTTGAGGACGCTGTGATCGATGACATCTCCAGCGTGTTCGATATTGGTAATGAACGTGAACACTTCGTTCAACCGCTTGCGATCAGGCTCGGTAAGCTGTCGATGGTCTATTTCGGTCAGGTAGGCCTTGATCGCTGCATTCAACCTGTCGAGCGCATCGTCGAGTTTCTTCACCTCGGCAATCTTCTCCTTCGACTTCGGGCCATCCTCGAGAACCGCGCGCGTTCCGGTAATCATCGCACCCAGCACATCCACCATTCGGAGCGCCTCGCGAGATGCATTGACCAACGCCATAAGAGGCATTTCGCATGCCGCCTGGTCCAGATAACGAGGACTCCCCGGGTCATCCCGGACGGCTCGTTCCGGCATCAAGCGTCGAAGCATCGCTTCAAAGGGTCTCAGGAAAAGGCAGCGCAACGATCGCATTGGCGAGGTTGAACGCTGTATGGAAGTTGGCGACCGCTCTTCCTTTGTCGTCATCCACCATCAGCACGATCGGCGCCAGCCATGATGTCAGGGGAAATACCACGGCAACCGCAACCACACGGTTGATCAGATTTCCGACCGGCAAGCGGCGGGCGGCCGGATTTTCGCCATGCCGTGACTCCAGCCATGGATTGATTGCCGTGCCCAAGTTTGCCCCAAGAACGAAGGCCAGCGCAGTTTCGAACTGCAATAGGCCCTGGCTCGCAAGCGACATCACCAGCAGCATCACGGCGACGCTTGAATGGGCGAGCCAGGTCAAAATGGCGGCAATAATCAGACCAAGCGCCGGCTGGTCGCCGATCAATCTGGCGATGACCTGGAAAGTCTGCGTGTTGTCTATTTTCTCGAGTTCGAGGATCAAGCCATGCAAAGCAATGAGCATGAGGCCGAGGCCTATGCTGAACTCGCCCCAGATCATGCAGGCGCGCAGATGATGATGACCGAAACATGATCACGCCGAGCAGGATCAGCGCCGGTGCAACCGCCGCGATGTTGAAGGAAAGCACCTGAACTATGAGTGTGGTGCCCACATTTGCGCCCAGCATGACTGCGAGTGCAGAAGAAAGGTTGACGATGCCGTAAGCCACGAAACTGGACGCCATCAAGCCCACTGCGGTGCTGCTCTGGAGCAGAGTTGTAATGCCGACCCCTGCGATGAATGCTTGAAGGCGGTTCTTCAAGGCCGACCCAAGGCCGGCTTTGAGGCCTGCCCCAAAGGCGCGTTGCAGGCCGGTCTGGACCATATGCACACCCCAAAGAAGGAGAGCGATCAGCCCGGCGATGTTGAGCAGTGAGAAGATAGGCTCCATGAACGTTTTCTTCCTATCCGACCGTGACCGATGGCGCGTTTTATTGGCGAGCCACGACGGCGAGCTGCTGCGGCAGCAGGCCGATCCGCAAATTGTCACCAATTTCGTATTTCGGACCAATCGGCTGAACGACAAAAAGCGGCCAGTCTGCGACCTTGAGGGTGTATTCCCAATGTGAGCCGAGATACGTGGCCTTTATGACTTGTGCCGCTAGAGAGCCGGCATTGGAGCCAACATCCATCTTCACCGCATTCGGCCGTACGACAAGGTAAACTTCACCCATATGCTCGGTGTAAGGGAGTTCCAGCCTGGCGTCCGACACTCGGATTGTCGCTATGCCCTTGGCTTTGTCGCGAGCCACGACCTCCGCCGGGATGAGATTGGCGCTGCCGATGAAATCCGCGACAAAGGCGTCGGCCGGCCGCTCATAAAGATCATGCGGCGTTCCCACCTGCGCGATCCTGCCCATGTTCATGACGACGATCTTGTCCGAAACCGCGAGCGCCTCTTCCTGGTCATGGGTCACATAAACGCTGGTGAGCCCCAAGGTCTGCTGCAATTCCCTGATCTCCTCACGCATCCGTCGCCGCAGCTTTGCATCAAGATTGGAAAGCGGCTCATCAAACAGCAGCACCTGCGGTTCCAGCACCAGCGCCCGGGCAACCGCCACGCGCTGCTGCTGGCCGCCGGACAATTCCGAAGGCAGGCGGCTCATCATAACCCTCAAGACCCACCATCTTCAGGCCCTCGCGGGCCTTGTCGCGTTGGGCCTTGCCGCGAAAGCTGCGACTGCCGCAACCCATAGGACACATTTTCGATGACGCTCATGTGCGGGAACAGGGCATAGGACTGGAACACCATGCTGACGTCGCGCTCGTTCGGCGGAAAAGTGTCACATCCTTCCCGCCGATCAGCACATGGCCCGAGGCTTGGCGTTTCCAGGCCGGCAATCATCCGCAGCGTCGTGGTTTTTCCGCAGCCCGAAGGGCCAAGCAATGTCACCAGCGTGCCGGCTTCGATATCAAGCGTGATGCTATCGACGGCCGCAACCGTCTTGCCAAATGCTTTGGTGACACCATTCAAGTTTCACGGCTGCCGACCGGCTGACAATTTTCATGCGACACCCCCACGAACCGCCATTGGCTGAATGCCCCGGTTGGAGCGCCGCTGCTCACCCACCCCAAGCTGAATGGCCCCGATCGCCATCAGCATGAAAACGATGAGCACCGAACTATAGGCGATGGCGACGCCGAAATCCGAAACCTCCACCCGGCCGACGATATAGGCGGTGGCGAGATTGTATTGGGCGCTGACCAGGAAGATCACCGCGCTCACCGATGTGATGGCCCGCACGAAGGCATAGACCAGCGATGCGATAATGGCCGGCCGGAGCAGCGGCAGGATCACCCGGCGGATCGTCGCGAAGCTTCCGTGGCGCAGCATGCAGCGAGCATTCGTCAAGGCTTTTGTCGATCTGGCTCATGGCGGCAATGCCGGCACGGATCGAAACCGGCATGTTGCGGAAAACAAAGCAGATGATGAGGATGAGCCCGGTTCCGGTCATTTCGATGGGCGGCACGTTGAAGGCAAGAATATAGCTCACTCCGATGACCGTGCCGGGAATGGCAAAGCTCAGCATGGTGATGAACTCGAAGGTGGACTTGCCGATGAATTGCTGGCGGTTGAGAAGATAGGCGGTGAGCAGACCAATTGCTGCGGTTAACGGCGCCGCGAGCGCGGCAAGCCCGATCGTCGTGAAGAATGACGGCCACGCCCGGCCCGTCCATTGCAAGCCCCGCTCGGTCCATTCAATGCCGAAGGCCGTGATGTAGTGCTGGAATGTCAGCGTATTGTCGATGCCAAGTGATTTGACGAAGCCGCCGATGAGAATGATCCCGTAAAGCAGAACCGTGAAGGCAAGCCACGGCACCGCCGTCATGTAGATCAGCCGCCGCACGCCGTCGGGAAGCTTTGCCGGAAGTCCAGAATCGCCCTTGCCGGAAATCGTCGTGTAGGACCGCCTGCCCAGCCACCGGCGCTGGAGATAAAAGGCCGAGAGTGTCAAGAGCAGCAACGCAATCGAAAGCGCCGCAGCCCGGCCCGGATCATTTTGCGAGCCGACGATGGCAAAGAAAATATCGGTCGAAAGCACATCGTAGTTGCCGCCCAGCACCAGTGGATTGCCGAAGTCGGCGAGGCTTTCGACGAAACCGATCAGAAAGGCATTGGCAAGCCCCGGCCGCATCAGCGGCCACGTCACGTTGGAAATGTCTGCCAGCGATTGGCGCGCAGGGTTTGCGAGGCTTCTTCCATGGAAGGGCTGATGCCTTCAACAACGCCGATGATCACCAGATAGGCAATGGGCGCAAAGGCCAGCGTCTGGACCAGCAGCAAGCCGAAAAAGCCGTAAATCCAGCGGCTCGGCGGAATGCCGAGAGAGTTCGCTCATCAGCCACGTCGCCACTGCCGTTTCGCCCGAACAGCAGAATGATGCCAAGCCCGATCACGAAAGGCGGCGTGATGATGGGCAGGATTGCAAGCAAGCCGCAGCAGGCCCTTGGCACGGAAATTCGTGCGCTTGTGGAAGAGGGCAAAGCCGAGGCCCAGCAAGGTCGTTGTCAAGCCCCGACGCAACCCCAAGGAGCAGGCTGTTCAGATGACTTGCCCGACATCGGCGGAAAAGACCCGGCCGAAAGATGCCGGAAAGCGAATATCCCCCTTCGGCGTGATCGCCGCTTCAATGAGGACGAGAAAGACCGGATAAAACACAAATAAGCGCGATGGATGAGGCAACGACGGCAATCGACGTGACGAGAAAAATGTCACCGCGCATCAAGCCCTTGAGCGCAAGGCCGGCCGAAAAGACGAAGAAGAAAGGCGGTGCCGCACAACGAACGCGCCCACGCCAATGCCGGCTTGCGGGCTGACTGGGCCGAAGATTGCTTCAAGCGAGGCTGACGTTCCAGCCTTTCAGCCCGATGAGAAAGCCCTGGAATCAGCCAGAAGCAGGCCGCCAGCGCCGCCCGACCCAGCAATTACCGTCCTCGCGTGGCCCACGCGCCGGAATACCTCAATGAGCGGCAGAGCTAAGAACAGATGATCGGCCAAAGCCACCACCGGCCATGAGATTGCCTGCAGAAAAAGCGCCGATGCTTCCTGGCTGATCGAACTGAGCAATCCAGGCGAAATCCCAGAAGCCCGTCCGGAACCCCATACCACGGCAAAAACAACCGCCCCATCAGGCCAATGAGCCCAGCAGACAAATATAGCGCGATTGCTGGAAAGCTTCTGGCTGCGTTAAAGGATCCACGGCGGGTCCGCTGGATCCCTATCCATTCATTTTGCTCCGATTTCCTTGTCCCAGCGGCCGAGCAGCCGCTTGCGCTCAGCGGAAGAGCCATATTTCGCGAAATCATACTCGATGAGCTTGATGTCGCCATCTTGGGAGCCTGCTCCGGAATTGGAGCGTCCATGTTGGATGGGTTTTGATAGCTGTTCGCCATCGCGCCCAGCTTCTGGGCTTCCGGCGTCAATGCCCAGTCATACCACTTCTTGGCATTTTCCATGTTTGGCGCGCCCTTGATGATGCTCATGGAGCCGATTTCAAATCCCGTTCCTTCGCACGGCGATACATTCTTGATCGGCGCATTTGATGTAATGGTAGGCGTCACCACGTCGTGCTGGAAGGCGATTCCGATCAGCGTCTCGCCGCGCGCCGCGGCCTGCGCAGGCGCCGCCCCGGATTTGTGTACTGATTGATGTTGTCGTTGAGCGCCTTCAGATATTTGAAGGCCTCTTCTTCGCCCAGAGCTGCACCATCGTGGCAAGGAAAGTATAGGCCGTCCCCGATGAGTTTGGATTGGCGACCTGCACCTCGCCCTTGAATTCCGGCTTGATCAGATCGGCCCAGCAGGCCGGCGCCGCCAGTTTTTTCTGCTCAAGCAGCTCGGTGTTGTAGCCGAAACCCAGCGCGCCCAGATAAATGCCGACAGTGCGCCCTTGCGCGGTCTTGTGCTGTTCAAGGCCCAGGGATGAAGCTTGGCCAGCATGGGCAATTCATAGGCTTCAGTCAGCCCTTCTTCGGCCGCCTGCAGATGGGGATCGCCCGTCCGCCCCACCAGATGTCGCCCTTCGGATTGGCCGCTTCGCCTTCACCTGCGCATAGGTTTCGCCGGAACTTTTGCGCGTCATCGCCACGGTGATGCCGGTCGCCTTCTGAAACTCGTTGACCATGAGCTGGCACCATTCTTCCTGGACCGAGCAGTATACCGTCAGATTGCCCTCAGCCCGGGCCGGGCTAAGCCCGAGAGCGCCCGCCAAGAGCACCGCGGAAAATACAAGCGCCTTAAAACGGTCCATGAGTTCCTCCTCTGTTGGCACGGCTTATTTGCGGTTGCCTGGTCAGGCCGCCTTTAATATTTATGACAGTCATATGACAGCTTAACTTACTAAAATCACTTGGCGAGTCAAGATCGAGACCTCCACGGACAGCACGGATCTGGACCGTCGGTTCCATGTTGCGAAAGGGTTGGCGCGAGAGGCAGGCCAACAGGCCCTCATGCGCTACCGCGACCGCGCCTCGATTTCCGCCGAGCGCAAGGGGCCACAAGACTTCTCACCTTGGCGGATCGCGAATGCGAGGATTTCATAGCCGGTGCGCTGAGACGCAACTTTCCCGAGGATGGGCTTCTTGGAGAGGAGCGAGGGCAGCAAGGCGTTAGGCGCAGCAATGCCATATGAGGGATCGATCCGATCGACGGGACCTCCATTTTCTGCGCGAAATCCCTTTGTGGTGCGTTTCGCTGGCCTGATCCTGGGCGGCGCAGCAATCCTCGGCTTTGATCTATAATCCGGTGAGCGAGGAGCTTTATGCCGCTCGCCACGTCTCGACGGCTACTGGGAAGCTCACATCAACGTTTGGGATGTCGCCGCGGGTCTTTGCATTGTGCGCGAGGCCGACGGCTGGCACAGCGCCTTCATGAATGACGACGGATTTGCCAGGGGGGAAACTACATTCTGGCAACGACGCCGGAACTGGTCGCGCCGTTGAGCAAGCTGCTCGAAATTCCAGAACCAGCCCGTCCGGACCAATAGCCCTCTCAATCAAGGCATCCAGCGTGATCGCCACCGAGGTCTTCGGAAACTCCGCGGCGGCGCCGGCGTTCATAGCGTCGTGCCCGCACACCGGGGACCTGCTGTTGCCGCTCAGAGCACGGCAATGCTAACGAAAGTGCGCCTCAAGCTCTACAAGTCATGGCAGAAGCAGGAAAGTTAGGGGGCCTTTGCCACTTCTGCGAGTGGACATTGTGGGTACGGTTCCCGTTATGCGAACTGAGGGGAGCGCGTAGCGCAGTTTTATCAGAGTGCAGGAAGAGCCATTCTGGACGCTGCAAAATCATCGCGGAACATGAGCCCGAACGCATTCAGAACCAGATGATTGCCAGAACTCGCCGAGCGGACATGGCGGTCGCCGAGCAAGTCGGTCACAGTCGGCAAAGTGACGATGAAGGTACGGGCATTCCGGCGCTAGAATTCCGTCGGATCAAAAAGGAGAAAAGAGATGGAGTGGAGTTCGGCAGAATTGATCGCGATAACCGCAGCATTGTTCTCGCTCGGCTCGGTGCTTTTTGCAGCACTTAGTTGGCAGGTCGCCAAGGTTCAAGCACAAGCCGCCCTATTTCAAGAGCGGTACAAAGTCTTCTTGGCAGCAAAGGAATTTCTACGGCCGTGGTTTACGAACGGATTTCCGGACCTCAATGGACTAAGCAATTTGATCGAGGCGCGGGAAAAGTCGATATTTCTTTTTGATGAGCCCGTTACTAACTTCTTGCGCCACCTGTGGCCGACGCGATCATCGCGAACCAAGACTATAGAATTGTGGCAGGTGAGGTAGAAGGTGATCGCGCTGAAGCGATAGAGCGCTCAACTCGATCGAAGCAAAAATATCTTTTCGGCGATGCCGATGAACCACCGGCACTTTTCGAAGCATTCAAGAGCATGAAACTTGATCATTGAAACGGACCAAGGTGACGGTGAAGGTGCGGGCGTTCGGGCGCTAGCGGTCCCAGCGCGGATTTATTAGATCGGGAACGAGAGTGTCCGTTTCGTCAGGATTGGGCGCCCCCATCTAACAGCGGTAGCTTGTTCAAGGCGTCCAGTATGCACTCAAGCTAAGGCGGGATTTCTAAAGTAGACGGATTTAGACGGGGAGGTTCCTTCCCGGCCAACGTTGCGGCAAGCGCTGACGCTGCCGACATTGACACCCTCAAATGGTGCGCTGAAGACATAGCCGTCATAACGCAGACAGCGGCGACCTTTGTATTGGACTGGCCAGCCCGTGGATATTGGCGCTGGAGGCCGCAAGACCGACCAGCCCACCAAGATGGTTGTGCTTGATAGTCGACAAATTTAGGGAACTGAGCATTGAGTATTTTGGGTCCAGCGGCGGACTGAAAATCCGCGTGTCGGTGGTTCAATTCCGCCCCTGGGCACCATTCGACCCTGAAATCATTGGGCGATTTGACAATGTGCTCTCTGCGCACGCGCATCAGGGTTTGACAACTTCCTATTCGGGTTTGACACTTTTCGCGCGCCGTTTGTTCACCTCGGCCTCGAAACTCTTGATGGTCGCGGTGTTCTTCTGCTGTGCGATCGGCGCGCCGCGAGTAGTGCCGTGCCATCGCCGTCGTCTCCTGGCCAAGCAGGTCGGCGATCGAGCGCTCGTCGTAACCGATCTCGGCGGCTACGTCGCCGCCACCTGTGACGCAGGCCCTTCAGCGTCAGCCCTGGCCGCATCTTGCCTTCCTCCTCGAGCCTGAGCTTGATCGGGCGCCACGAGGCCCGGAAGCCGGAGACGGTCCAGGGCCGGCCGCGGGAGTTGGCGCACGCCGTTATGGCCCCACGTTCGGGCCGCGCCTCAAGCGCCTCGATTACGGGCCGCGGCAACGGCATCCAGCAAGACCGGCCTTTCCGTCTTTTTAATCGCTCGAGCATGCTCAGACTTATGGTCCTCTGCTGCCGGGCCATGACAAGTCGACTTGCGCTTATGCCATGAAAGCCGCACCACGATGGGCGTACGGGGATGATTTTCGCCCCCTTTTACCGCTCACGTATCTCCTA
>CAWJDZ010000032.1:0-230558 GCA_963841765.1 uncultured Alphaproteobacteria bacterium | reverse complement strand
CGCACGTGACCGCAACGCGTCCTGATCAGGGAACGAGTTCGGAGTGTCCGAGGTGACCACGCTGTCGGCCCAGCCATCCAAATACTGAGCGGCTGATCGCTGCCGCACAGCGCGAGGCGCCTGCAGCCACGATCGTGGCGCACCCTTGCGACGAGACCTCGCTTCGCGGTGCGGTCGAAGCCGCCGGAAGCTGGGCTGATCGTACCGGTGCTGGTGGGCCGCAGAAGCCAGTATCCGTGCCGTTGGCGCGCGAGCATCGCATCGATATTGAGGGCTAGCGAGATCGTCGATACGCCCCATAGCCATGCAGCGGCGGCACGCGCGGTCGCGCTGATCCGCGAGGGCAGGGGCGAGATGCTGATGAAGGGCAGTCTGCATACCGACGAACTGATGCACGAGGTCGCCGCGTCGGCGACCGGGCTTCGCACCGAACGGCGCATCAGCCATGTCTTCGTCATGGATGTGCCGGGCCACGCCGAGACGCTCTTCATCACCGACGCGGCTATCAACATCTTCCCCGATCTCGACGCCAAGCGCGACATCGTCCAGAACGCGATCGACCTGTGGGCGGCATCGGCCTCGGCGAGCCGCAGGTGGCGATCCTTTCGGCGGTGGAGACGGTGACGACCAAGATTCCCTCGACCATCGAGGCGGCCGCGCTTTGCAAGATGGCCGAGCGCGGCCAGATCACCGGCGGCCTGCTCGACGGCCCGCTCGCCTTTGACAACGCGATCGACCCCGAAGCCGCGCGCATCAAGGGCATCAATTCACCGGTCGCGGGCCACGCGCAGATCCTCGTGGTGCCCGATCTCGAAGCCGGCAACATGCTCGCGAAGAACCTCACCTTCCTGCCCATGCCGACGCGGCCGGCATCGTTCTTGGCGCCCGGGTGCCGATCATGCTCACCTCGCGGGCGGATTCGGTCCGCACGCCGCCTGGCCTCCTGCGCGGTCGCGTCGCTCTATGCCGCGGCGCGGCGGCGAGCCGCGCAAGTGGCGGTCGTGACGGCATGGACGCGATCCTCGTCGTCAACGCCGGCTCTTCGAGCCTGAAGTTCCAGATCTTCGGGATCGATGGCGACGAACCTCAAGCGCATATTCGCGGACAATTCGACGGCATCGGCACGCAGCCGCGCCTGCGGGCCACGCGCCGAGGTACGAGAGCTGGTCGACCGGACCTATGACGCGGCCGAGGTCCGCGACCTCCCAGCCGCCATCGGCAAGGCGCGCGAACTGGCTCCCGACGCTCGAGGGCTTCACGCTGCGCGCAATCGGCCATCGGGTCGTCCATGGCGGGCCGGACTATGTGCGGCCGGTCCTCATCGATGCGGCAGTGCTTGACCGCCTTGCCGAGTACCAGGACCTCGCCCCCTTGCACCAGCCGAACAATCTGGCGCCGATCCGTCTGGCCATGGAGATCGACCCGGAGCTCCCGCAGGTCGCGTGTTTCGATACGGCGTTTCATCGCGGCCACCCGAGCAGACCGATTGCTACGCCCTGCCGCGAGCTTCTATGACGAGGGCGTACGGCGCTACGGCTTTCACGGGCTCTCCTACGAATATGTCGCCGAGCGACTGCGCGAGGTTGCGCCGGAAGTCGCGCGGTCGCGTGATTGTCGCTCATCTCGGCAGCGGCGCTTCGATGTGCGCGCTTGCGAGACGGTCGCAGCATCGAGAGCACGATGGGCTTCACGGCGCTCGACGGCCTGCCGATGGGAACCCGGCCGGGCCAGCTCGACCCGGGTGTCGTGCTGTATCTGCATCCCAAAAAGGCATGAGCGCGCAGGCGGTCTCGGACCTTCTCTATCACGACAGCCGGGCTCAAAGGCCTGTCCGGAATTTCAACGACATGCGCGATCTTCTGGCGAGCAAGGAGCCCCATGCGGCGCTCGCCATTGCCCATTTCGTCTATCGCTGCGGGCTCAACGCGGGTTTGCTGGCGGCGGCACTGGGCGGGCTCGACGCCTTCGTCTTCACGGCCGGTATCGGCGAGAATTCGCCGCGATCCGCGCATGATCGCCGAAGGCCTCGCCTGGCTCGGCGCAGATCTCGATCGTGCGGCCAATGAGGCGGGCGCTGTGGTGATCTCCACGGCCAAGAGCCGCGTGCAGCTTCAGTCCTTCCAACCGACGAGGAACTGATGATCGCGCGCCACACGCTTGCGGTCGATCAGTGCCTCCAATGCCTGACCGGAGGATCGCCAATGTCCTTCCCACCGTGAAGGCCAAGCTTCTCGAAGGCCGCAAGGGCCTGATCGTCGGGGAATGCCAATGACCCTCGATCGCCTGGGGTTGTGCCCGCGCCTTTCGGGCCTTGGGCGCGGAACTCGCGATCACCTATCTCAACGAGAAGGCAAAGCCTTTCGTCGACCGCTCGCGCGCGAGCTCGAGTTCCGGATTTTCCTGCCTTTGGACCTGGCAGTGCCCGGCCAGATGGAGGCGGTATCCGAGCGATTCGGCGAGACCTGGGGAGAGCTAGACTTTCTTGTCCACTCGATCGCCTTTTCGCCGAAGGACACGCTCCGCGGGCGCGTGACCGACGCCCCGCGCGAGGGGTTCTTGACTACCATGGAGATATCCTGCTGGTCCTTCATCCGCATGGCCGCAACTTGCGGAGCCGCTGATGAAGAACGGAGGCACACTTTTCACCATGACCTATTACGGGTCGCAGGTGGTGGTGGAAAACTACAATATCATGGGCAGTTGCCAAGGCGGCGCTCGAAAGCGCACGTGCGCTACATGGCCGCCGAGCTTGGCCCTAAGGGAATTCGCGTTCATGCTATTTCCCCCGGCGCGCTTGCCACCCGGGCCGCTTCCGGCATCCCTGAGTTCGATGCGCTCCTGGAAAGGACGAAGCTTCAGGCGCCGGGCCCGGAGCTCGTCGACATCGACGATGTCGGCATGGCAGACCGCGTTTCTTGCTCACGACGCCGCGCGGTTGATAACCGGTCAGGTCCTTTACGTTGACGGCGGTTACCACATCATCGATTGAGGGTTCGGCGAGACAATTAATGCATGTCGCCTAAAAGTGTTGGTCACGGCCCCCCCCCCGACGGCATCGAAGAATGAGGTCGTTGGATCTCAAGCAAGGGAGACCGTCCATGAACGATCTTATCCGCATTGGTATGGATACGTCCAAGAGTGTTTTCAACTGCATGGGGTGGATGGCAGCGAGCAGCCGGTACTCGCCGGAAGCTGCGGCGGCGGCAGGTTGTGGAGTTCTTTGCCAAGCTGGCGGCGACGGAAGTGGGCATTGAAGCCTGGGTGGGTCACATTATTGGGCCCGCGAGCTTGCCGCTTTGGGCCACAATGTGAAGCTTTTGCCGGCGCAATATCACACACACCGCAGCGCACGTGCCCGCAATGCACAAACGCGGCGTTCGGGCCGCAAGGCACCCGGTCGTTCGAAATATTCGCCCTATGCCGTACCCGCCGCCTTCTGCGCCGCAACTGGGCTTTCTTCAGCGAAGGACACATGTTCCGAGTGCGACTCCGAAAGCGCGGTAACGGTCGTACTAAGGCTTAGTAGCTTAGACGGATGAGATAAGCTGGGAACGCCTGGAATTGGGATTGCTTTACGTCGACCCGTCTCACTTCAATGACTTCAACCCCAGTGGGGATGTCACTGCTGGGCTCGAGTACCATCCTCGCTCCACTCACCATGTTCGCCTACCTAAGGTCTCAAGTTGGCCACGGTCCCGGCTGGAGACGTGCGCGATCCTGAGCGCATCATCCCGAGTTCAACACTACTCGGGATTGGGATCGCCACAACACTCTACGTCCTCGGAACGATAGTGGTGATGGGCATTCTGCCGAGGGACGAACTGGTGCATTCGACAGCACCCTTTTCTGAGGCAGCCCGCATCATGTGGCGGCCCTGGGGCGCGATACTCGGTGTCGCTCGCTGTTATTGTGTCATCGATCGGTGCGCTCAACGGATGGACACTGCTGATGGGCCAGGTGCCCATGGCCGCAGCGCAGGACAAGCTGTTTCCGCCTGCTTTCGGCAAGCTCTCGCGGCGCGGAGTGCCTGCAACCGGTATTATTATTTCGGCCAGCTTCGCCACACTACTCGTCCTCGTACAGGCCATGGGTTCACCGGGCTTTGCGGCCTTCTATAATCTGGTCGTCGGATTGAGCACGATGGCGGCTGTGATCCCTTACGCCCTCTGCTCTCTCGCCCCGAGCCTGATTCGACCCGCACAACCGGGGCCACAGCACCGCGGATCACCGTGATCGAGTGCATTGCATTCGTGTTCGCAGCATTTACACTTTATGGCTGCGGCGCCCAGCCTGTTCTCGATGGCTTGATGCTGCTGATCATGGGAATCCCTGTCTTCGTCTGGCAACGACGGAGTACCATCTCGAGCGAAGCTGCGCCGCAACAGCAAGCCTACACGGAACGCTTATCCCTTAAGTCGGTCAGCCTGCAGGCGCGGAGCCGCCCGGCTCACTGTCGAGTTGGGGCCCACGAACTCGGCATTTACGACTGATCGCGGGTCAGTGCCAAGTCATTTGCCCGAAGGACTTATTGATAAGCGTACCTTTCTCCCCCCGCACGATCGCCGGAATATCAGCGAGCGCCCCTATGGCGGCGGTGTGGCCCGTCGTTCTGGCGTATCGACATGCTGCTTCGCAATCCTCTAGTTCCGATGGAGCCTGCCGGAAATTTGAAACGCTCGATGGCGTCCGGGCTTGTCTTGTGAATTGCCTTTGCGTCAGGCGTGCCGAAGCCTGTGAACACCGCTTGCGCGTCGGTTGCCATGATGAACAGATCGGCTTCAAGCTCCCGTGCCAGAAGCTCCGAACAGAGATCCTTGTCAATCACCGCTTCGACACCGATCAGCTTGCGATCAGCACCTTTCTCATACATGGTGGGTATTCCGCCGCCGCCAGCGCAGATCACCACCGTCTTGTGGTCCAGTAACCATTTGATCGGGCGAATTTCGAAAATACGTTTGGGCGCGGGCGAGGGAACGACACGTCGCCACTTGTCGCCATCCTGTTTGAAGATCCAGCCCTTTTCCGCCTTGATCCGATCCGCATCGGCCTTGTCATAGACCGGCCCAACGAATTTCGTCGGGTTTTGGCTTGTCGCTGTGTTCACGCATGGTCATGACATCGGCGATCATCTGTGTCGGGTGGTATTCGTCAGTCAGCCCATTGAGACGGGTACGCCGGCATATTTGGCGAGTGTCTCGACGCCTTTTTGCGCCGCACCACGATATTCGATGGCATCGTACATACGGCCCAGGACGCGTGCGGTGTCTTTGAATGATTCCTTGTGTCCAATCTGCGACCCAGCCGGGTCCAGGTAGGTGACGTGCGCTCCCTGATCATAGCATGCGACTTCGAAGGAGCAGCGCGTACGGGTCGATGTCTTCTCGAAAATCAGGCAGATTTCTTTGCCTTCAAGATGCTTCTGCTCGGTCTTCGCATATTTGGCGCGCTTGAGGTCGCGGGCCAGATCGAGCAGGTAGCGAAATTCGCGTGGCGTATAGTCCTGAACCGTCAGCAGCGAGCGATTGCGAAGATTGAAGCTCATGGAAGCCCTCCATTGGCTGGATTATTCTATCGGTGTTTCAATAGGCCGGTTCGCGCCAGATGGGGCAGGTCATGCAATGGCCTCCCCCGCGGCCGCGGCCAAGCTCGGATCCGCGTATTGTGATCACTTCCACACCTGCCTTTCTCAGCAGGGTATTGGTGTGGGTATTGCGGTCGTAAGCAACGACGACACCGGGCTCCAGCGCCACGACGTTGTTGCCGTCGTCCCATTGCTCGCGTTCGGCCTCGTAGGCATCGCCGCCGGTCGCGACCGTGCGCAGCTTGTTAAGTCCAAGCGCATCGCGCACCACCTCGAGCATCGGCGCCTTTTCCTCATGAATCTCAAACTGCCGTCATCGCCATTGGGGCGCATGCTGTAACAGCGGATTTGATCGACGACTTCACCGAAAACGGTGGCGAGATCGCGGTCGCAGAAAGCTGAATACCGTGTCGAGATGCATGGCGGCCCGGCTCTTGGGCATCAGGCACCCGATAACTCGCGTCGCAGCCTCGTTCCTAAACAATTCGCGCGCGACCTGGCCCACCGCCTGGTACGTCGTGCGCTCGCCCATTCCAATCAGGACAACCCCTTTGCCGATCGGCATGACGTCTCCGCCTTCGACCGACGAGTTGGCGAAGAATTCGTCGGAGTCGCCCCACCAGATCTTGAATTTTCCCTGTTTGAATGACGGATGGTATTTGTAGACTGCCCGCTGCAGCAGGGTCTCGGGCCTGCGGGCCGGCCAGTACATCGGGTTGCAGGTCACCCCGTTGTAGATCCAGCAGGACGGATCACGCTGAAACAGCGTGTTGGGGATCGGCGGCAGCACGAAGGTAGTACCGCCAAACGCATCGTTCAGCATTTTCTTGCCCAGCCCCTCGGGGAGATCGGAGATGGCAATTCCGCCAATCAGGAAGGCGGCAAGCTGAGCCGAGGGCAATTCATCCAGCCAAGGCCTGATGGTGGCGGCAATGTGAATGCCAAGGGCATTTTCCGTAATTCGCCGGTCGAGCACGAATGCCCGCGCATCGCGGTCGTCGAGTGTCTGGGCAACCAGGTCCTGCAGTTCAAGCACCTCGACTCCGCGCTCCCGCATCTTCAGGGTGAAGTCGTAGTGGTCCTTCCGCGCCTCGTGGACCCAGATGACGTCGTCATAGAGCAGATCCCGGCAGTTGCCGGGCGTCAGCCGCTCGTGGGCCAGCGAGGGTCCGCAAACCAAAACTGTCCGCAGCTTTCCCACCTCCGAATGAACGCCGAACTCACGCATGTTGCTCTCCCTGGACGATGGCGTTTCGATTCGTCGGTTTCAATTCTCGCTCTCACAGTGGGCTGATCGCCCCGGTCCACATGAGATAGGCGGCAACAATCGCCAGCAGCGCGATGAGAATTGCCAGCACCAGCTCATATCCCGCAAAGGGAGACTGCGCCGCGCTCGCGCCTCGCCTGGATGTAAACGAGGATGCCGGGCGCGAACAGGACGGCGCACATCAGAAGGTAGTTGAGCCCCGCCGCATAGACGAGCCACGCTCCATACAAGGTGGCCAGGCCGCCGATGATTATATCCTTTGTGCGGCCGTTCGCCCGAGCCATATCCCTCGCCCTTCAATGCGAGCATAAGCGCATAGCCGCCTGACAGCAGGTAGGGCGGAAGGATGGCCACCGAGGCGATGAAATAGAAGAATTGGTAGGCGCTCTTCGAGAAGAGGCTCAGTATGAGGAACAGCTGTATCAGGATATTCGTGGCCAAGAGGGCATTTGCCGGCGAACCATTTTCATTCTCGACTGCGAACCATTTTGGAAAGGTGCCATCCTTGCCGCAGGTAAACGGTATCTCCGCGCACAAAAGGGTCCAGGACAGGAACGCGCCACCCACCGAAATCATCAAGCCCACGTTGATAAGGGCTGCGCCCCAGGGGCCCACCAATGGCTCGAACACCCCCGCCATAGAGGGTACTTTGAGACCGGCCAATTCCGGTTGCGACAATATTCCGGTCGCCAGCAGCGAAACGAGGACATAAAGCCCCAGCGCGCCGATAAAGCCTATCACCGTGGCGCGTCCGACGTCCGACCGGCGAGCCGCGCGCGCCGAATATACGCTGGCGCCCTCGATGCCTATGAAAACCCAGAGCGTGACCAGCATCGTGCTCTTCACTTGCTCGAGGATACTCCCGAGTTTGCCAACGCCTTGCGCATCACCTTCACCCCAGAAGTTGAAGGTGAACTTGTCCCAGTGAAACGCAATGATGGCAACGATGACAAAGAGGAAAAGAGGTACCAGCTTGGCGATGGTGGTGACGATGTTGACGAAGGCTGCCTGCTTTATGCCCTTCAGGACCAGAACATGGATGAGCCACAGGCAAATGGACGCGCCGATGATTGAAGGCAGGTTGTTGCCGTCGCCAAACAGGGGGATGAAATAGGAAAGTGCGGAGAAGATTGCGACCGCGTATGCAACGTTGCCCAGGAAAGCGCTCAACCAGTAACCCCAGGCGCTATTGAATCCGACGAAGTTGCCGAATCCCGCCTTGGCATAGGCATAGGGACCGGCATTCAGCTCGGGCTTTCGCACCGCAAGGTTCTGATAGACGAAAGCAAGCATGAGCATACCAAAGCCGGTGATGATCCACCCTATGATGATCGCGGCTGGGGATGCACCGCGCGACATGTCCGAGGGCAGGTTGAAGACGCCCCCGCCGATCATGGACCCCACCACGAGTGC
Organism: uncultured Alphaproteobacteria bacterium; assembly: GCA_963841765.1. Taxonomy (GTDB): domain Bacteria; phylum Pseudomonadota; class Alphaproteobacteria; order Rhizobiales; family Aestuariivirgaceae; genus Taklimakanibacter. The sequence continues at coordinate 222,297 of CAWJDZ010000032.1, read as the reverse complement.
GATGAGAGGCACCAATGTCAATTTGTGTGCTTGAGACGATGATGCCGGTTCGGCCGTCGCGTGCACCGTTGTCATGATCTATCTCCCCTATTCGCCAATGGATCGCAAAGCGTCCACACTCACGAGCGCTAGTGAACGACTGCACGTTTGTTCCAGCGGAGTAGAACTCCGCCAGTGCGGATCAATCTGATTGGTAGGAGTATCATCGTTACCTCCTCGAGTTCAGCTCATGCCCCCGTATGTAGATGCGATGCTCCATACCAGCATGTCTCGGGGTGCCACATTTTGCCCACTTGTGCCGAACTTTTGCCCAGCAGGCCGGACAAAGCTTGTCGAGGGCCGCACGGCCGGCTGACTCGAGCGGGCCTCGCAAAGAAGCTCCGGGACGAAGATGGCTACCGCTTTAGGCGAGAGGGTCATGAATGTTATGCGTGTCTACGCCTTGCGCTCGCTATGCGGCGAACGACTGCGTTCCGGCGACACTGTCCTGCCCGGTCCTATACTCTCTTGTAGAGACACCGAATCCTCCTTATCCGGCATCAGCGCTCATTGGACAGAATCGGCTGGCTGAGGAAAGGGGGATTTTTGGTTCATCGTCTGCGACGGCCGCAAGCTCGACCGCCCGGTCAACTACGCGCTCGTGCGGATCGTGCGGTCCGCCGGTAACGGTGATCGACCCGTCGAAGCGGCTGATCGATGGAGTTTGGCAGCGCCTCGGTTAGCTCCTGCTGCAACTTAAGCTAGAAGGACTCCAGGACATCGAATGGGGTTCCACGTCCGGGTTACACTGGGTCGGGGGCGGGCGAGGCGGGATTTCGGGGGTCGCGAGGGGCTGCCCATGGGAATGCTTCTATTTCTCAGCTAACGCAGACGTTTGGCGAAAGAACTTAGGCGTCACCGCATGCGATGACTGGCGGCCACCTTCCGCCAAGGACGCCAGTAGTGTAACGTGTTTTCCTGCGGCTTACGCCGATTAGCCAGCTTTCGAGGCGCACGCGGAAGCACCATGCTGGGAGAGGCCGGTGTTCGCGTCTTCGCAGTTTCGTGAGCGTTGTTCGGGGCGTGCTTCCATGAAGGTCACGGACAAGTGGAGACCCCGAATAAGATCCTTCATCGCCCAGGTCCTACTGGGTATCGCCGGCTTGGCAGCGACTACCGTCGTCTGCTTCCACCTCGGCTTTGGCGTGGCGAGAACAGGCTTTGCCTATGTGATTCTGCTCGCACTGGTTTCGGTCCTGGGCAGCTTCAGCGCCGCGATCGTTCTGTCGGTCATCGGCGCAGCCTGCTTGAACTACTTCTTCGCGCCGCCATTGTTCGAATTCCGCATTGATGCCCGAGACGATATTGAGCGGGTTGCGGCATTCTTGACGACTTCGCTGGTCGTGAACGCGCTGGTGGCCAAGCTACGCAGAAGCGAGGAGCGTTTCCGCACCTTCGTGGACTACGCCACGGATGCTTTCTTTGTGCTTGACGATAGTTTGACCGTGCTCGATGTGAACCGCAAAGCCTGCGAGGGCCTGGGCTACGACAGGGAAGAACTGATCGGCAAACATCCAAGCGATTTCGACGTTGGTCTCGACGATACGTCCATCCAGCGCCTAAATCAGCGCGTCCTTGCTGGGGAAGTGATCACCTTCGAGACCCGCCACAGGCGCAAGGACGGCACCTCCTTTCCGGTGGAGATTCGCGTTGCCCAATTCGAGCAAGGCGGACGTCGGCTCTTGTGCTTGGTGCGCGATATCACTGAGCGCAAGCGGGCTGAGGAGGAGCTGCGCGCAAGCGAGGCGCGCTTCCGCACCTTCGTGGATCACGCGACTGACGCCTTCCTTCTGCTTGACGAGGATTGGACTGTTCTCGACGTCAACCGCCAGGCCTGCAGTAATCTAGGCTACAGTAGGGAAGAACTGATCGGCAGGCGAAAAAGCGATTTCGACGTCGGTCTCGACGATGCGGCCATCCATCGCTTGAAGCAGCGCATGATCGCCGGGGAAGCGATCAATTTCGAGACGCGGCACCAGCGCAAGGACGGGACCTCTTTCGCGGTGGAGGTTCGCGTTGGGCAATTTGAGCAAAGCGGACGCCGCTATTTGTGCCTGGTGCGCGACATCACCGAGCGCAAGCGGGCTGAGGAGGAGCTACGCGCAAGCGAGGCGCGCTTCCGCACCTTTGTGGATCACGCGACTGACGCCTTCCTTCTGCTTGACGAGGATTGGACTGTTCTCGACGTCAACCGCCAGGCCTGTAGTAATCTGGGCTACAGTAGGGAAGAACTGATCGGCAGGCACAAAAGCGATTTCGACGTCGGTCTCGACGATGCGACCATCCATCGCTTGAAGCAGCGCATGATCGCCGGGGATGCGATCAATTTCGAGACGCGCCACCAGCGCAAGGACGGGACCTTTTTCGCGGTGGAGGTTCGCGTTGGGCAATTTGAGCAAAGCGGACGCCGCTATTTGTGCCTGGTGCGCGACATCACCGAGCGCAAGCGGGCTGAGGAGGAGCTGCGCGTGAGCGAGGAGCGCTTTCGCACCCTCGTCCAGTTCTCCTTCGACGTGTATTGGGAGAGTGACGCGCACCATCGCTTTACCCGGCAGGAATTTGCCGAAGGGCTGGCAGACGCGCCAGCGCTGGGCGCTGAAATTGGCAAGACCCGCTGGGAAATTCCTTACCTCGAGCCGGACGCTGAGACTTGGCGCAAGCATCGCGAGACCCTTGATGCCCACCTGCCATTCCGAGATTTCGAGCTTGCGCGACCTACGCCCGACGGCGGCAGGCGGTATGTGTCCGTTTCCGGACTGCCGATCTTTGACGAGTTGGGAAACTTTGTCGGCTACCGCGGCGTGGGGCGGCACATCACCGACCGAAAAAAGGCAGAAGAGACGCTAAAACGCAGCGAAGCCTATCTAGCGGAAGCACAGCGGCTGAGCCACATAGGCACCATCGCATTCAATGCGACCGCGCCTGTCTATTGGTCACAGGAAAGTTACCGAATTTGGGAATTTGATCCCCTGCAGGGTCTCCCAAACCAGCAAATGATGTTGCAACGGGTCCATTCAGACGATCGGAAGAGATTGAACAGCGAGACAGAGCAGGCCGTGCGTGAGAAAAGAGAGTTCTCACTGGAGTTCAGAATTGTACTTCCCGATGGGACGGTCAAACATATTCAATCGATCGGCCGTCCTTTGTTCTCAGCGGATGGAGAACTTGTCGAGATGGTCGCGACGCACATCGATGTGACCGAACACAAACGCGCGCAGGAGGAGCATGAGAGACTTCGCCAGCTGGAGTCGGATCTCGCGCACCTAAATCGCATTAGCATAATGGGAGAGTTGGCCGCCTCGCTCGCTCACGAACTTCTGCATCCGATCGCCGCAGCCCGCAACTACGCCCGGGCGGGCACGCGCTTTTTGGAAAGGGGGCCGCCAGATCTGACCGAAGTCAAGAAAGCGCTCGCCGGTGTCGTGAGCGCCGCCGACCTCGCCAAGGACATCATTGATCGAATGCGTGATCACATCAAGAAGGCGCCTCCGCGAAGAGAGGCATTCGATATCAATGACGCGATCAACGAGGTCATTGCGACAGTGAAAAGCGCAACTGACCAAAATAATGTTGCAGTCCACACCGAACTCACCAACGGCTTGAGCCCCGTGTGGGGGGATCGTGTTCAACTGCAACAGGTCCTCCTGAATCTCGTCCTGAACGCGGTAGAGGCATTGAGCTCGGCCGAGGACGCTACGCGAGCAATATGGATCGGAACCGGGCAGTTGCAGTCCAGTATCTTGGTGGCGGTGCGAGATTCAGGTCCTGGAATTGATCCGGAGCATCTCGAACGGGTGTTCGAGCCCTTCCACACTACAAAGACCAATGGCATTGGAATGGGACTGTCGATTTGCCGGTCCATCATCGCCGCTCATGGGGGTCGGTTGTGGGTTGAGGCGAATCGGCCGGGGGGCGCAATATTCCAGTTCACTCTCCCGACGGGCTAGACGATACATGAGCTGCATTTTGCGGGTCCCGGATTCCGTGAGCCAAACGAAGACAACGTTGGAGATGTCATCATTGACAGGTTTGCTGCGGGAAAATCTCAATGAACTAAGCGTTTGTAGACCGCGACGCCGTGATTCCAGGCATTTTGAAGGGGGCGGGCCCAAACTGACCACGGCAGCGTATTGCACGCCGTCGGGCCGCCCGATCGAGGGTAAAGGCATCGAGCCCGATATCCTTATCGAGCAATATCATTCTCCTGAGCATCAGGAGGAAAAGTCGCCGCGACGCGGCGACGGTCACCTTCGACGCGAAGCTCAAAGCGATCCCGACGTTGCTTCGGCCTATATTGTTGACAATAGGAGCAAGGATCAGCAGCTCACGGCGGCAATCGATTTCCTCCACAGCCTCGATGTCGGATTGAATCCAAACCCGTGCCGACAAACCAAATCGGTACGGGCCAGCCAACCTCAAATCTTCACAGGCGGCGATTTGAGAGCGGAACGAAGGCAGTGCTCGAAACGGTAATCATCCACCGGCTTGCTGAGGTAACAAATGACTCCGTTCTTCAGGGCGCGAGCTCGGACAGCCTCATCCGGGTACGCGGTCATGAGAAATCGTGGGGATCGCGTAGCCAGAATTGACGATGTGCTTGTGGAGCTCGACTCCTGTCATTCCAGGCATCTGGACATCGGCAACCAAACAATCGGTTTCCGGGAGAAGGGGCGACGCCAGGAACGCGGCTGGCGACGAGAAGGCTTCGACGGAATAACCCAGCGACATCGTGACCGTTATCATGGATTCGCGAAAAAGAGGATCATCCTCTACGATCGAGATCAAGGGACGTTTCGTCACTACTAGCGTCTTTCAAGCGGCTTTCACCACCACACTACGACGGGGCCAAAAAGCCTGGCGCCTCACCAACCCATACAGTGTCCACGAAGACTCGGGACAAAGCAATGTCTGCGCCCATAAACGTAGGCTTACCTTATCGGACATAGGCTTAGAGCGGGCTGTTCAGATCGACAAATTTTTAGTAGAAAGACACATCTTGCGGGGTGAAGGCCCGCCCTATTACAAGGTATCGGGATGTGCGAAACAAATCCCCGTGTCTTCATTGTTGATGACGATCCTGTCTTTCGCGAACTCAGTCGGGCAGCTCTTGCGCTCCGTTGGTCTGGAAAGCCACCAGTTTTCGTCTGTTTCTGAGTTTCTGAAGGCTGATCTGTCGAAAGGACCGACCTGCCTTGTGCTCGATGTAAGAATGCCGGGAGGTAGCGGTCTCGAGCTTCAGCGGGAGCTTTCGGCGGCGAACAGGCAGCTCCCAATCATCTTTATTACTGCGCACGGCGATATCCCGATGTCCGTGCAAGCGATAAAGGGCGGCGCCGTGGAGTTTCTCACGAAACCATTCCGCGATCAGGACCTCCTCGACGCCATCGAGACTGGACTCGCTCGCGATCGTGCTCGCCGGGAGAGCGACAAGGCCTTGAGTGCACTCAAGGAGCGCTTTGAGACACTAAGCTCCCGGGAGCGCGAAATCATGATTCAGGTCACGGCGGGTAGACTTAACAAGCAGATTGCCGGGAATATGGGGATCGCCGAATCCACCGTAAAGGTGCATCGGACCAACCTCATGCGGAAAATGAAGGCCCGTTCTCTGCCCGAGCTCAGCCGCATGGTGGATGCCCTTAAGCTGACAGCCGAAAAGCCGTAACGCTTTTGATAAAGCCAGTGTTTCCTCCTTGAATTGAGGAGAAATCTTTCGCTGTCTGCAAAACCGCGGTCTGTGTCGAAAGGCCACCATCGAGAAACCCTCGATCCCGCATTTTTTCTAAGTATTGGCTAGGCTCGCCAGTAATGCACGTGTGTAAGTGCCGCCCAGTCAGGGCAAAGGGCAGCGATGGTTTGCGCGCTGGTCCTTTTTGTCAATATAGGTCCATGGCTATGGGTCTGCGTTTGCCGAACGCCCGATTCTCCACGGGACGGCCGTGCTCGCCTACGTCATTGGGCTCCGGCACGCCTTCGATAAGCCGTCACGATCCTGATAAAGCCTGTGATCCTCCTTGAATTCAGGAGGAGCCTTTCGCTGTCTGCAAAACCGCGGCCGTGTCAAAAGACTACCATCGAGAGACGATCGCTCCCGCATAGGCCGCACCAGTGCTCATGACCCGTTCCGGCCCTTGGAGAATATCTGGTCGCGAGCCGAGCGGCATTTGTCGTCAAGTGCTAGCACGCCTGGACACGCATTGAGGCCCGGGAAAGCATTATTGAGCGGACAACCCCGGCGCCGCAGCTTTAAGCGGCGCACTGAGCGAGAGCGACGAAGCCCCTCCCCGCGCTCTCGCTGATCTGGCGAGAGCTGCTTCCCCGTGCAGCTCTCGCTTTTGTTCGCGTCAATTCGTCGCTTCGACATCCAGATAGCGAGGGAGGCGGTCTCGTCCGGTCATAAGGCCTGACAACGTACGGCAGGCACCGATGGTGGCCATCTCATCGTCGGCTAGCCCAAACAATCGCTCGGTCTTGCGCTCTCTTGCATGCGGTGGGAGGGTCTGTTACCTGTTGTCTTGTCTTGGCGTCCAGGCCTTCACTCTCCGCTGAGTTGTGGAAAACAAGCGGCCTGGTGCAGCCAGCTGCATCGTGCTCGATGTGACTCTCTCGGCCGCGGCGGGCTAGTACCTTCACGGCTTGCTAACTTCCCTCGGCGTGTCGCTACCTTTCATCTTCACAACGACGTGCCGATCCAGCGCACGCCTGCTAAACGGTGCGCGAGCGAGCTTCTCGATGCCGTCCGAAAGGGGATCGGCATACAGACGGGACGCAGCGCTCTTCGCGGACCCAAAAGGCCGGTTGCGATTGCTGACACCCCACAAACGCAAGATCATATCCTGGTGATCGCCAGAAGCGTGACAAGCAGATCGGAGGCCAAGCTTCCTTGAAGTCAGTGACCTTAAAGGTCCGCCGCCGTAATCTCATGCTGAAGAATGCGCGCTTTGCCGGATCTAAACCAAAGAGTACGCGCCTAAGCTAAAGACCGGGCGACCCTGCCTCGCCGAGCCTTGGGTATCTCCCTCAGAGCAATAGTATTAGCGGGATCTCCCTCAGAGCAATACTGTCAGCGGCCGGGCCGTCGTACTATTCGGAAGATCGCCGAGCAACAAAGGTGGTGGCCCGTGTCCGAAAATCCGATTGTCGGGATCGTGGATGATGATCAGTCCATGCGCGAGCTAGTCGCGGATCTTGTTGCCACGGTGGAAGACGAAGCGTTCGGCCCCCGCCCGGTCCGCATGCCTCATCAAAGGAAGGAGAGACGGAATGACGCTCGAAAGTCTATGTGAAGCCATCTTGAAAAAACGGGATCTAATCGATGGTTGTAAATATGCAACAACTCCATGGAGGTTCATCATGTTCGGGAACATGTTGCACAGTACGGTTCTTGCAGGCGCCGTAACAGTGCTGTTCGGCCTGCCCGCCTCCGCGGATTTCGGACTACATCCCCAAAAGCGCGGTTCCCTTCAACCATCAGGGTGTCGTTCATGTCGGTCCGGTGGACTGCATGACGGCCCGCAAGATCATCCGCGAGGAAGGCTACAGCGGAATCAAGGAGCGCAATTGCAGCGGCGAGACCTACGCATTCCGCGCCCAGCGCAGTGGCCACGTGGTCGAGCTGCTCGTCGACCGACAGAGCGGGGCCGTCATGCGCGGCCGCCCCCGGAGTTCATGAGAGGACAATAACTCTCGTGGACGTTAGGAAGGATTGTACAGCTGGGGCGGTAACCTTTCCGTTCCCTAACAAAGCGTAACCCAACGTGTAGGAACATCGGCGGATTTTATGCTGCTAGGAATGTGGCGAGGGTCTGGGTTACCTGTTGTACTGTCTTGGCGTCCAGGCCTTCACTCTCCGCTGAGTTGTGGAAAACAAGCGGCCTGGTGCAGCCAGCTGCATCGTGCTCGATGTGACTCTCTCGGCCGCGGCGGGCTAGTACCTTCACGGCTTGCTAACTTCCCTCGGCGTGTCGCTACCTTTCATCTTCACAACGACGTGCCGATCCAGCGCACACCTGCTAAACGGTGCGCGAGCGAGCTTCTCGATGCCGTCCGAAAGGGGATCGGCATACAGACGGGACGCAGCGCTCTTCGCGGACCTAAAAGGCCGGTTGCGATTGCTGACACCCCACAAACGCAAGATCATATCCTGGTGATCGCCAGAAGCGTGACAAGCAGATCGGAGGCCAAGCTTCCTTGAAGTCAGGTGACCTTAAAGGTCCGCCGCCGTAATCTCATGCTGAAGAATGCGCGCCTTGCTGGCAGAGCCGGATCTAAACCAAAGAGTACGCGCCTAAGCTAAAGACCGGGCGACCCTGCCTCGCCGTGCCTTGGGTATCTCCCTCAGAGCAATAGTATTAGCGGGATCTCCCTCAGAGCAATACTGTCAGCGGCCGTGCCGTCGTACTATTCGGAAGATCGCCGAGCAACAAAGGTGGTGGCCCGTGTCCGAAAATCCGACTGTCGGGATCGTGGATGATGATCAGTCCATGCGCGAGCTAGTCGCGGATCTTGTTGCCACGGTGGAAGACGAAGCGTTCGGCCCCCGCCCGGTCCGCATGCCTCATCAAAGAAGGAGAGACGGAATGATGCTCAAGAATACCCTGGGCGCAGGGACGCGACTCTCTGGAGTTGAAGCAACCTGCGCGGCAGAATTTCGCGGCGGAAGTTACAACGAAATCGGCATGTTCGACACAAGTGTTGATCGGGCCCCGGTTGATGAGTGCCGAGCCTGTCCTTTCGAGCGGAGCGAAGCATCGGACACCGCAGCCAGACCTCCACGCTGCTCCCGAACGCTGACGCACTCTATCGTCGCCGGTCGCACGCGCTTAAGCGACGATCTCCAGGAGGAGCTCCGCAGCGACGACAATTCGATGAGGGCTGGCCTCATGCCCGCGGAGATTCCTTTCGAGGGGGTGCCGGTGTGCGTAGGAGCGCTCATCGCCCAAGTGACAGGAAGCTCCCGTATCGAGCAGTTCGGCAGAACCTGCACCCTTTACCCGGGAGACTGGTGCCTGATCGAGGCGCGACACTCGTTCGAATGCAGGACGTTTGATGAGCGAAACGAGTGCCTCATTATGAGGCTCGAGGGACCGTTCGAAACAGGCCAACTAACGACTTTGCGGCAAGCTGCAAGTCGGCGCTGCTCATCGGCATTCGGCCTGTCCCGAATTCTGATGCAATCGATCATCGAAGCCGTGCACCAGACGGACCGCATGCATCCTTGCCGCCGCACGCGGCTCAAAAAAGCCCTTATCAACATGACATGGGATGCCGTTCGCGAGCAGCTCGACTCGCCGCTCGTTCCGGTTCATCGGAATGTAACCGGTGCGCGCATAAAAGCCCATATCGAGCAGAACCTCGTCGATCCGGAGCTCACGGTAAACCGAATTGCCACTTCCTGCGGCATGTCGATCAGAACCGCTCATCGTGCTTTTGAGAGCGACCCGGCCGGCTCGGTTTCGGGATATATCCGAATGCGTCGCCTCAGTCATTGCGCCGCGAGCTTGCGGGATCCGAATCAAGCGCATCGATCGATCACCGACATCTGCTTCTCCTGCGGATTTAATAGCACCTCCCATTTCAGCCGTCTCTTCAAGGAAAATTTCGGCGTATCTCCGCGAGAATACAGAACCCGACCCGTCAGCGTCTCTGGAACGCACTCCCTGGCCGCCTAGCTTTGGCCCAACCATCGCGCGCCGCGACCCGAAGTGCGCGCGCTCGAGCGAGAGTAGGCCCTCCCTAATCACCTCGCTGCGACGGCGAGAGCTGCCTCGTGTCCTCCCCGCAGCTCTCACATCCGCAGGCGCTCAGTCCGGCTATACCGTTTCCTTGGGCTCTGTCCAGCTCACGGCGCTGCGCCTCTGATGATACGGGACTCATGCTGGCGGCCTGACTTGGTTGGCGCCAGCTTTCTGGCAGCAGCGAGCAAAGCGTGGCGCGCCGAGACATGCTGGCTCGCGGAGTTACATATACATCGAGATGATTAGCCAGACTGCGAGGATTTTGCGCATGAATTTACTTTCGGTGAAGCCGCCGACGAATTCCGATCCCGCTTCACAAGTACCTCAAGGTCGTGGCGATCGTCGATGCCGGCGAACCTCAGACAAAGCAGCTCCTCGGCCATATCGCTGCTGAGAACCTCGAGATCGAAATCACTGATCGCTTCGACCGCGACGTGTCGGAAGATGCCGACGATGATCAGTGCGGCCACCATCGGAATCTTCCTCTCCCGATGGTTTGTGTGATGTTCCAGCGCATGCGAGAGTTTGCCCACAACCGATTTGGGCGCACACGCGCGCACCCCGTTATATCCAAGCAGAATGACTGAAACCTCATTGAGGAGATTGAGATGACCAGCCAGATGTCTCATGCGGAGGCCAATATCCCAGAGAACCTCGATAACTTGTCGATTCTCCTGCCGACAGCCGAACAGGCAATGGAAAAGCTTGCACTGGCGGAGGCCAGAAAGGCGGCCGAAGCGGAAAGCCACCACGCCGCAGCCGAAGCGGAGAAGAGAGCGCTAATCGAGCAATTGAAGAAACCTGTGGGTGTTTCGGACGAAGAGCTGTCAAAGCGGGCAGCGGTCATCATTGAGCGAGCCATAGAGAATGGCCTAACCGAAGTGCAGGTTTTTCGGTTTCCGAATGCCCTTTGTACCGATCACGGCCGAGCGATCAACCAGCAGGAGCGCGGCTGGGAGACAACGCTGACGGGTCTTCCGAAGGAGCTCTATCAATTTTGGAAGCGACATTTGCAGCCCCGTGGCTACAAGCTGCAAGCTCAGATCGTCGAATTCCCTGATGGGGTTCCCGGCGATGTCGGTTTGACGCTGAAATGGCATTGAGCCGAGCAAGAACACCACGATAATCGTCGCGAGCGAGGAGCTTCATTGCACGGCGTCCCCATTTTCCGATGCCAGCATTGTAGCGTGCGGAGCCGCGCCGTTTGCGGGGCGATGGGCGACGAGCAGATCGCCGGATTGAGCGAGATCTCGCATCGCAAGAAATACGCCGCCGGGCAGTTGATCATGTCGGATCAGCAACCCGTCACCTTCTTTGCCAATGTCATCTCGGGAACGATCAAGCTCACCAAGATGATTTCCGACGGGCGGCAGCAGATCGTCGGTCTTCTGTTCCCTCCAGACTTCCTCGGGCGGACATTCGGCCGCAGCAACCCCTACTTCGCCGAGGCGGCCAGCGATGTGGAAGTATGTGTGTTTCCACGCGAGGCCTTCGAGAGGCTGCTCGATATCTATCCCGGACTCCAGCATCATCTGTTCGAACGGACACTCGATGAGCTCGATGCCGCCCGTGAGTGGATGCTCCTTCTGGGGCGCAAGACCGCAGAAGAGAAGGTCGCCAGCTTTTTGCTCTTGCTGGCCCGCCGAAGCGTTATCGCCAATTGCTCAACCCATGGCGACATAGGCACGAGGCGGTTCGACCTGCCTCTCAGGCGCGCCGACATGGCCGACTATCTGGGCCTCACCATAGAGACGATCAGCCGCCAGTTAACGCGGCTGAGGACGGCCGGAATCATCGATATGATCGACGCGCGCACACTGGAAGTACCGAATGTTGCCGATTTGGCAAAGGCTGCCGGGCAGGATGTGGGCCTTTGATGCACGTCAAAGGAAATGCAGATCGCCGATGCGATGGTGAAGTCTCATTTTGGGGACCGCGCCATGTCTTTTCGAAGGATTCTCGCCAGTCTCAATGAGACCGCCAAAAACGCCGCCATCATGGGCACAGCTTCCGTCCTCGCGTAGGCGCCGATCGCGCCAGCCGCGGCACCGAACAATGCCGCCGAAAAGTTTGAGTTGAGCAGATTTGTGAGAGGCTCCCAGCCCCATAGCTTAACGCAATACTGGGTGAGTATATTTGTCGGTTGGTCGGGCATTCGACGATCATGACACAGCCCATCTGGGCCGGCGATTTTTTCATTGTTTCATCGGCCGAAACCCCGATCTCTTGTCGCGTCATTTGGAACTGGTCATGCAAATATCGGTGAGTGTAGGCGTAAATACTTCCCAGGACATCGCGTCTCCGAGCGGCACGATCACAGCGCCGTCGGAAAGCGTTATAGCTCGTGGGAGCGTTCGCCTCAGCCGACTATGCGCCGCATTTGAGCCCTGGGCAATTGCTGAAGTTCCCGGCCCTGAGGTGCGTCTTGCGAAGAATCAATCCGGTGACTTTCTCTTGACATTCTTTCAGGTGTTCCGGCGACTGTCGTACATAGCCCGCCGTCACGGTGCCTGTAGGCGGCCGGTGATTCGTCAGCACATCGATATCGAAAGGAGAGAGACCTGCTTCCACGCACAGAGTTGTGTAGGTATCTCGAAGACGATGTGGCGTCGGTAAGCCGGCTCGAACTACTCTTTCCCCATCGACTATGTGAGTCTTTGTTCGCTCCAGCGGATCTTTAATAAAAGTAACCTCGCCATCATTGCTAGTCGTAGGAAACACCCAGACACTTTCGGGATGAAGGCGATGAATGAGGCGACGCTGCAGCCGCAAAAGGACCATTGTTGCCCTTGAAAGAGGAACCGTGAACGCTCTGTCACTACCTCCTTTGGGCCTTGGCCTATGCAGGGTGCCTTGCTGAAAATCGATATCGATCCATTTCATGGTTCGAGCATCGTGACTACGCAGTCCAGTCAGCAATAAGAACCACTGAAGATGCCGGCGAATGGGGTTTTCGATTTGCGCCACGCGCATTGCCCACGCGGCGAGATCTTTCACCGGTTCTTGCCTTCTACGCTCCTTGAACCAGCGGCGGCGGAGCACGACTGTCGGAGCTGGTGGCAAGGTGTCGTCAACCAGCATGGAATCGTTCCATACAGTCCGAAGCGCTCGCATTGCAGCATTGGCAGCGAACTTGCCATTTTGGTCGCCAATCTTGGTATGGCGCGCGACAATTGCTTCACGTGAGATGGTCTGCAGCTCCTTAGCCCGCCAATCCCAAATGTATCGACGGATGGTATCATTCAGATGGGCAATGCTGCGCTCGCTGCAATCACGCTGGCGCATACCGTCTAGGTACCGTTTCAGAGCCTCTTCTAAGGTCAGATGTTTCACAGGGCTAGGGCGGCTTCTCTCGTCGTCCATAGCGATGAGACTTCTGCGCGCGCGATCTCTTGCAGCCGCGACTGAAAGCTCTGGCCAGCGGCCGACCTTCTTGCGAGTATTGCGTCGCTGGACGACAAAGCTCTTCATTGTTTTTGAGCATAGGAGACCGAAGCCGCGAATGTCGGTATCCCAGATGAGTTCCTGACCGCCATTGGTCTTAACGCAAGCAGAGCGCACCACTGCTTCTGTCAGCTTACATCTCATCTCGGCGTCTCTTCGGTGGAAAAATAACGAATTAATAAGCGGCCCCGTATTAGGGGCTAGGGCGGGAAAAGCTATAATCTATTGAAATATATGGGGGTTATGGCTGCTTAGGACAAGCTGTGCCTAGTCAAAACTTTTTGGGAAGCTGTCGTTCTACCACTGAACTACGCCCGCTTACTCGCTTCAGGGATATCGGTTTCGCGGTCCGCCGTCCAGAGGGGTTCAGGCGCCTACCGGAAAGATCGCGTGACGCGCTACGGCATGAACGGCTTGAAGTGCTTCGAAAGCTTAAGTCCCTGGCGCTGATAGCTGGAGCCGATGCCCTGGCCATAGACCTGGTCCGGCACTTCCGTCAGCGCCTCGTAAATGAGCCGGCCGATGATCTGGCCGTCTTCCAGGATGAAGGGCACCTCATGCGAGCGCACTTCGAGCACCGCGCGCGCCCCTTCGCCACCGCCTGATTGATGGCCGAAGCCTGGATCGAAGAAGCCCGCATAGTGCACGCGGAATTCCCCGACCAACGGATTGAACGGCACCATCTCGGCGGCATGGGTCGGCGGCACCTTCACCGCCTCCTTGAAGGCAAGGATGTAGAACTGGTCGATAAACGGATGAAGATATCGAGCCGGCCGGTCGAGCTTTTGGGATTGGCGGCGGCCGAAATGCCTTGCGGCAGCCGACGGCCCCCTGGGCTAAGGAGAATTTGTGCAATTGCAGCCTTTCCAGGCGCTCGGCGACGCTGATGCCGGGGCCGGGCAGGAACGACACCCTGACCCGGTAGGCCCATTCGCCGAGCCTGAGGTCGAGGCTCGCGGGCTGGACCTGTCCTTCGGCCAAGGGCCGTCCCGGCGCGATGAAACCCTGTTCGCAGAAAGCGTTGAGCGCCCGTGCGGGCAGGATTCCCCGGGGCATTTGGACTGCGGCAGGCTTGCGTTGCGGCTGCGACATGCCGCTATTGAGGCGGTTAGCCGGGATTAGGCAACCCCAATCACAGGGCAGTGGAAAACGCAGCCGCATGGTTTAGACTGGCCTGATGTACGAGAAGACCACGCGCGATATCCGCGTCACGGTGCGGCCGAAATACCTGCAGAGCCAGTCGCGGCCGGACGACGATCATTTCGTCTGGGCCTATACGATCACCATCGAAAATCACGGGTCCGAGACCGTCACCTTGCGCAGCCGCCATTGGAAGATCACCGATGACCGCGGCAGGCTTCAGGAAGTGCGGGGCGACGGCGTCGTCGGCGAGCAGCCGACCTTGAAGCCGGGTGAGAGCTTCGACTATACCTCGGGCGTTCCGCTCTCGACGCCGTCGGGTTTCATGGTCGGGACCTATCAGATGGAGAGCGCCAGCGGCGAACGCTTCGACATCGATATTCCCGCTTTCTCGCTCGACATCGACCCTCCTTCGCTTCTACGTGACTCTCCCCATGCCCCCCGGCTGATCAACTGAACCTGACATGACTGGAACTCGCATCACGCCACGCGGCATGCTGGCTCGCCTGGTCGCTTTCGACACGACGAGCCGCGACGGCAATATGCCGCTCATCGAATTCGTCGAAGCCTATCTCGAAGGCTGGGGTGTCAAGAGCCTGAGGGTCGACTATGAGGCGGGGAAGAAGACCAATCTTTATGCCACCATCGGGCCCGACATTGCGGGCGGCATCGTGCTTTCGGGCCATACCGACGTCGTGCCGGTCGATGGGCAAAACTGGACGAGCGATCCCTTCACCCTTATCGAAAGGGAGGGGAAGCTCTTTGGCCGCGGCACGTGCGACATGAAGGGCTTCCTCGCAACCGCTCTGGCGCTGGTGCCGGATTTCAAGGCGGCGAAGCTCAAGGCGCCGATTCATCTCGCGCTCTCCTGCGATGAGGAAGTCGGCTGCCTCGGGGTACGCCCGCTCGTCGCCTACATGAAGGAGCATCTGCCGAGGCCCAGGGCGGTCATCGTCGGCGAGCCTACCTCGATGAAAGTGGTGAACGCCCATAAGGGCGCCCATACGTTCTCAACCGAGGTGCTGGGCCATGAAGCGCACTCCTGCAACACCCATCTCGGCGTCAATTCCATCCTGGTGGCGGGCGAGCTCCTGACCGAGATCGGCCGCCTCGCGGGCGAGATGCGCGAAAAGGGCGATCCCTCGGGCCTCTTCAACCCGCCCTACACGTCGGTGCATGTCGGGCTTATCGAAGGCGGCACCGCCAAGAACATCGTTCCGCGCCGCTGCTCATTCAAATGGGAGACGCGGCTGCTGCCGGGAAGCGATCCGGACGAGGTGCCGGAGAAATTCAACCGTTTCGCGCGCACCCTCGAGCCCCGGATGAGGAAGGTCGCGGAAGACACCGGGATCAGGACAGAGCGCACCAATGCCGTGCCGGGCCTGCGGCCCGAGCAAGATTCGCCCGCCGAGCATTTGGCCCTCCATCTCGCCGAAGCCAATGGCACTTCGGCCGTTTCCTATTGCACCGAGGCCGGCCTCTTCCAGGAGAGCGGCATCCCCGCGATCATTTGCGGGCCGGGCTCGATCGACGACGCGCACAAGCCCGACGAATTCATCGCCATTGCCGAGATGCAGAAATGCGAGACCTTCATGCGCCGGCTCATCGCCCATGGTGAGAAGTAGGCAATGCCCGCTCCCCGCTGAAGCGACGCGGAAGCGGGGCGAGGGTATGGCCGTTGCACTCACCTGCCACCCACCCCATATGAAGCGCGGTTTCATAAAGCGAGGCAGGCATGACCCTGTTGCTCAATATATTGTGGTTCATCCTGGGCGGATTTCTTTCCGGCCTCGGCTGGCTGTTTGCCACAGTGCTGATGGCGATCACCATCATCGGCATCCCTTGGGTGCGCTCGTGCTTCACGCTGGCGATGTTTTCGTTCTGGCCTTTCGGGCGCGACGTGATCTCGCGCAAGGACTTGACCGGAGTTGACGATCTCGGTACCGGCTCGCTCAGTCTCATCGGCAACATCTTGTGGTTCGTCCTGTGCGGCTGGTGGCTTGCCGTCTGGCACATCACCGCCGCCGTCGCCCTCGGCATCACCATCATCGGCATACCCTTCGCGCTCCAGCATCTGAAGCTTGCGGTCGCCTCGCTCTTGCCGGTCGGCAAGACCGTTGTCGACTACGACACGATCGAGCGCGCGCGCGGCGGCGTCACGCCGCCGGCTCCACTTCCTCCGGCGCAAACCGGTAGTGTGTAGAGCAGAACTCGCAGGTCACATCGATCACGCCATCTTTCTTCATTGCCGCGCGGTCATCGTCGGAGAAGCTCTTGAGGAGCTCGCCGATCTTGTCGCGCGAGCAGGTGCAGTGGCGCTCGAGCTTCAGCGGCCGATAAACCGTGACGCCGTCTTCATGATAGAGCCGGTAGAGCAGCTCTTCCGGCGTCAACATCGGGTCGAGCAATTCATGGTCCTCGACCGTGTCGAGCAGAAGCCTGGCCTTCACCCAATGATCGTCCTCGACGATCTTCTCCTCGTGGCCCTGGGGCGCATCGCCGGAATGAACCGGCAGGGGACTGATGCCGCCGTCGCGCGGCAGATGCTGCACCATGATGGCGCCGGCGCGCCAGGCTTCCTGGCGCTTGCCCCATCCGGCTAGCAGCACCCGCCGCGAGCTTGAGCCGTGTCGGGATCTGCTCAGACTGCTGGAAATAGCCGAGCGCCGCCTCGGTGAGGCTGACGCCGCCCAAGGCGACGATGCCCTGATAGCGCTCCATGCCCTGGCCCTGATCGATGGTCATGGCGAGATGGCCCTTGCCGAGAAGGGCTTGCGGCGTCGGCTGCTTGAGCTGCGCCAACATATCGGCGTCGAAACGGGCATAGCCCCTGATGCCGCCAGGTGAGGAGAAATCCGCGACGATAAGATCGACGGGGCCGTCGCTATTGGTCTGAAGGATGAACTTGCCCTCGAATTTGAGCGAGGCGCCGAGCATGGCAGTGAGCGCCACCGCTTCCGCAAGGAGAGCGGAGACGGGTGCCGGGTAATCATGCTTGTGCAGGATGTCGTCGACCACGCCGCCCAGGCGCACGATGCGGCCGCGCACGCCCAAGGGCTTGATCTCGAAAGGCATAACGGTGTTGTCGGGCAGTTGGGTCATCGACATTTCACGTGTTTCCGCGGGGGCAGAGGCGATCTGCCTTGATGTTAATTTGGGTTTGTGGCGTCATTTCGCGCCGAGGCAGCGCAGAAGAATGCTTTTCTGGATATGGAGACGGTTCTCGGCTTCGTCAAATACCACGGACTGCGGACCATCCATGACTTCTGCCGTCACTTCTTCGCCGCGATGCGCCGGCAGGCAATGCAGGAAGAGGGCATCGGGCTTCGCTTTCTTCATCAGCGCCGCATTCACCTGGTAAGGCTTCAGCATATTGTGGCGCGCCGTTGCATCGGTGTCGTGCATCGACACCCAGGCATCGGCGATGACGCAGGAGGCATCACTGACCGCCTCTTCTGCCGAGTGCGTGACCTTGATCTTGCCGCCCTTGTCCCTGGCCCAGGCCAGCGCCTGCGGATTGGGCGAAAGCTGTTCCGGACAGCCGAGCCGCAATTCACCGCCGAGCTTGGTCATCGCATGGATCCACGAGGTGGCGACATTGTTGCCGTCGCCCACCCAGGCGATGGCATGCTTGTCGATGGCGCCGCGATATTCCTCGAAGGTCATGATATCGGCCATGACTTGGCAGGGGTGAGATTTGTTGGTGAGGCCGTTTATCACCGGCACCGTCGCATGCCGGGCGAGCTCGAGCAGATGGTCATGGCGCTTGGCGCGGATCATGATCGCATCGACGTAGCGCGACAGCACCCGCGCGGTGTCGGCGACCGTCTCGCCGCGGCCGAGCTGCATGTCGTTGGCCGAGATGACCAGCACCTCGCCGCCCAGTTGCCGCATCGCCACTTCGAAGGAGACGCGGGTGCGCGTCGAGGGCTGCTGAAAGATCATCGCCAGCACGCGGCCCTTAAGCGGAGCGTCCCCTTCCACATGACCTTTGGGCCACCCCTGGCGGGCCGTTTTCAGGGCGCGCGCGCGGTCGAGAATCGCACGCAGATCGACCGCGCTGAAATCGGAAATATCGAGGAAATGACGAATCGCGTCTGCCATGGCGAAGAATCTTAAGCGCGCTTGGCTTTGAAGGACTGGCAGGTGCGCTCGAGCTTGGCCACGGCTTCGGCGAGATCATCGTCGGACACGATGAGCGGCGGCAAGAGACGCACCACATTGTCGCCGGCACCGATGGTGAGAAGCTGCTGGTCGAGGGCGCGAGTGATGAAATCGGTGTTCGGCACTTTCGTTTTGAGGCCCATCATCAGTCCCTCACCCCTGATATCCTCGATGATGCCGGGGTGGCTGTCTTTGAGGCCGGCGAGCTTCTGCTTGAAATTGAGGCCGCGCTGGCGCACCCGATCGAGAAAGCCGTCGGCGAGAATGACGTCGAGCACGGCATTGCCGACCGCCATGGCGAGCGGATTGCCGCCGAAAGTCGAACCATGCGTGCCAGCGGTCATGCCTTGCGCCGCATCCGCAGTGGCAAGACACGCGCCGACCGGGAAACCGCCGCCGATGCCCTTGGCGATCGCCATGATGTCGGGCGTGATGCCCGCCCACTCATGCGCGAAGAGCTTGCCCGTGCGCCCGATGCCGCGTTTGCACCTCATCGAGGAGCAAGAGAAGCCCGTGCTCGTCACAGATCTCGCGCAGCCGCCTCAGTTGCCGAGACGACACCGGCCGCAGGCCGCCTTCGCCCTGGACCGGCTCGATCAAAATGCCGGCGGTCGCATCCGTGATGGCTGCGAGAAGCGTCCTCTCGTCATCGAAAGGAACCTGGTCGAAGCCCTCGACCTTGGGACCAAAGCCTTCGATATATTTCGGCTGGCCGCCGGCGGCGATCGTCGCCAGCGTGCGGCCGTGGAAGGCGCCTTCGAAAGTGATGATGCGAAAGCGCTCAGGATGGCCTTTGGCGGCATGATATTTGCGCGCCATCTTGATCGCGCATTCGAGCGCCTCGGCGCCGGAATTGGTGAAGAAGACGGTATCGGCGAAGGTCGCTTCCGTGAGGCGCTTGGCGAGCTTCTCCTGGCCCGGGATTACATAGAGATTGGAGGTGTGCCAGACCTTCGCGGCCTGGTCGGTGAGAGCCTTGACCAGATGCGGATGGGCATGGCCGAGGCTGGTGACGGCGACGCCGGCACCGAAATCGAGATACTCCTTGCCGTCCTCCGTATAGAGGCGCACGCCCTTGCCGTGGTCGAAGGCCAAAGGCGCACGCTTATAGGTCGGGAGCACGGGGGTGATCATGCGGCAAGCCCAAATGAAAATGCCGCCACGACTGGCGGCCTTGCGCCCTGCTTATATGGGTTCCCTCCTTGAGGGTCAATCAGGAGGACATTCGAGCCGCCTCGCGGCTCGCCCCCTGAGTTAAACCGCCGCATAGACCCCTGATTTGCTCGCCTGTTAGGCTTTCCTTAACCGTACGGGGCTCGTGCAGGTGGATGGGACTCCCACAGAGAGTTGGGGAAAACCCCTTAAAGTCAGTGCCGGATTCTTGATGGTGAGGGCCGGTATATAGTATGGTTAGGCCATCAAGCTACGAGATGTAGCGTTCATCTGGTCAGTTGTGGGCAGAGAACGCCGGGCATGCGGGCCCGGCGAAGCATGAGGGATTCTAATCATGAACAGCGAAATTGGGGCCAGCCACGGGGGCAACAAGATGTCCTGGACGGATGAACGGGTGGAACTCTTGAAAAGGCTGTGGACGGAGGGCCTGAGCGCCAGCCAGATCGCCGGACGTCTGGGCAATGGAGTGACCCGCAATGCCGTCATCGGCAAGGTTCACCGCCTCAACCTCTCCGGCCGTGCGCCTCAGCCCCGAAGCTCCGTGCCGCGGCCGCGCCGCACGCGCGAGCCATCGCATCCGGGCCGCGTGACCCCTTCCATTCATTTGCCGACCACGGGGTCGATGGCGCTCAAGCCCAGCTTGCGCGCTGAGCCGCAACTGCGCCCCTTGCCGGTGCCCGAGCCGAAACCCTTGCGGCTGGTCGATTTGCCCAAGGACGGGCGGGTCACCATCCTTCATCTGTCCGACAAGACCTGCAAATGGCCGATCGGCGATCCCGGAGCTGACGACTTCTGCTTCTGCGGACACAAGCCGCGCGATGGCTCGCCTTATTGTGAATATCACGCGAGACTCGCTTATCAGCCGCTGCAGGACCGCCGGCACCGCAAGGTGTCGAACGGCTGAGCGGCGCGTCAAGCGCAATTGACCGGCGGCTGAATAGACTCACGTTGCCCGGCCACTTAGTATCGGGAAAACCTCCTCGGGTCCCGACATGGCTGAAACGCGACCGCTTCGCCGCCTAGCGGCCATCCTCGTTGCCGATGTCGTCGGCTACTCGCGCTTCATGGAAGCGGACGAAGTCGCGGCTCTCGCGGCGCTCAGACACCTGCGCAGTGAAGTCATCGAACCTCTGGTCAAGGAACACTCAGGCCGCATCGTCAAGACGATGGGCGATGGCGTGCTGGTCGAATTTGCCAGTGCGGTGAATGCGGTCAACTGTGCGGTTGCCGTTCAGGCACGGATGACGGACAGCCCGGCGCCCGCGGCAGGGTGGCTTTCATTGCGGATCGGCATCAATCTTGGCGATGTCGTCGAAGAGGACTCCGACATTTATGGGGATGGCGTCAACGTTGCCACCCGGCTTGAGGCTTTGTCGCCGCCAGGCGGAATATGCATCGCCGCCAATGTGCACGAAGCCGTGAGTGGAAAGATAAATCTTGCCGTCGACGATCTGGGGGAACGTCAGCTCAAGAACATCGCGCGCCCTGTGCGAGCCTATGTTTTGCGCAAGTCCGCGGACGGCAGGCCCCGAGTTGCGCCTCCCCCACTATCACTACCGGACAAGCCCTCCATTGCCGTCCTGGCCTTCGAGAATTTGAGCGGCGAGCCGGAGCAAGTCTATTTCGCAGATGGCATCGTGGAGGAGATCATCACTGCGCTCTCGCGGATCAAATGGCTGTTCGTCATCGCGCGAAATTCAAGCTTCGCCTATCGGGGGCGGAGAGTGGATGTGAAGCAGATCGGCGCCGAACTCGGCGTGCGCTACGTGCTTCAAGGCAGCGTACGCAAATCGGGCAGTCGGGTGCGCATCAACGGACAGCTCATCGACGCCTCGACCGGACTTCAGATCTGGGCCGACCGTTTCGATGGCGAGCTTGCGGATGTCTTCGATCTGCAAGACCAGGTCACTATGCGCGTCGTTGGTGAAATCTCTCCGAAGCTCGAGGAAGCTGAAATCGAGCGCGCCCTCCGCAAGCCCACGGACAATCTTGACGCCTATCAATGCCATATGCGCGGCATGGCGGGATTTTACCGATTGACGGAAGAGGGCAATCGCGAAGCGCTCGACCAATTCTACCGGGCGATCGATATAGATCCGAATTTTGCTTCTGCCGTCGCCATGGCGGCCCGCACCTACGCTCAGCGCAAGGCGTTCGGCTGGCCGCAAGCGCGAAGCGATGAGGGTGCAGAAGTGGAACGCCTGGCGCGGCGGGCGGCCTCGCTCGGCAAGGATGACGCCGTAGCGCTCACCATGGCCGGAATTGCCCTTGCCTATTCGCTTGGGGATCTCGATAGCGGTGATTTACTGATCAATCGTGCCGTTTCACTCAATCCCAATCTCGCCTCAGCCTGGTTCTTCAGCGGCTGGGTCAAGGTCTGGCTTGGCGAAAGCGCTACGGCGCTGGACCGTCTCGCTCGCGCTATGCGGTTGAGCCCGCAAGATCCCAATATGTACAATATGCATGCCGCGACAGCCGGGGCCCATTTCATTGCCGGCAACTACGTTCAAGCCATGTCGTCGGCTGCCGCTGCCGTCGAAGATCAGCCGAACTATGTATTGGCAAACAGCCTTTTGGCCGCAAGCGCGGGCCATTGCGGTGATGCATCGACCGCCCGCAATGCGCTTGGCCGGTTGCTGCATCTCGTACCCCAATTGCATGTCAAACGGATCACCGACCTGTTCCCCGCGCGCCGGGACGAAGACGTTGCGCGGCTTGCCGAGGGCTTGCGCAAAGCGGGCCTGCCCGACAACTGACGTGCGCGAGCGGGCCCGTTAGCGCGCATCCCGGCGAAGTGGAATTGCTTCGTCGATAAGGATTCGCGCCAGATCAATATGCTGGAGCAAATATAGATCACGATCACTTCAGATCGCTTCGATCTGAAGTGATAAACGTGATCGAAATCTTAAGTTGGCCCGTGATCGGACCGAAAACCGGCCTCCACTTTTCCTGATCACGCGCCCCGCCAAAGTCTTCAACCCCGGATCAGATCCGGGGCAGGCCTTTGGCGGGATTTGCTCTAGCGGCCACCCGAGACATCGAGATGGGCACCCGTCACATAGGAGGATGCATCGCTCAGGAGCCACAGGATGGCTTCCGCGACCTCGTTCGCACGCCCGGGGCGTCCGACGGGCGTCTCCTTGCCGATGCGCCAGGCCCGGTCGGGTTGGCCGCCGCTCGCATGGATTTCGGTCTCGATCAAACCCGGCCGCACCGCATTGACACGCACGCCTTGCGGCCCGAGTTCCTTGGCAAGCCCGATGGTCAAGCTGTCGATGGCGCCTTTCGATCCGGCATAGTCGACATAGTCGCAGGGTGCGCCCAGCCGGGCCGCGGCCGAGGACAAGAGGACGATGGAGCCGCCCTTGCCCAGACGGCGGGCGCCCTCCCGGGCGCAGAGATAGGCGCCCAGAACATTGACCTCGAAGACACGCTTCATCCTCTCGGCGCTCATCTCGGCAAGCGTCAGTGACGGGGCGACGATGCCGGCATTGACGACGACACCGGAAAGGCGGCCGAGCGCTTTTTCCGTCGCATCGAACATTGCGAGGACATCGGCTTCGACCGATACGTCGCCCTTCACGACGATCGCCTGTCCGCCGGCCTTGCGAACCTCATTTGCAGTTTTTTCGGCGGCTCTTTCATTGCCGGCATAGTTGATGCCGACAGACCAGCCCTTGCCGGCGCAGAAGATGGCGGTTGCGCGGCCGATGCCGCGGCTCGCCCCGGTGATGAGAATGGTTTTCATGAGGGGATATCCGGTTGCAATGCTGGTCTGGGGACCCAAGTTGATAAGACCCGCCCGCCGCTCTGACAAACGCGTCTGGCCCACACAAGGCATGCTCCAGGGTGGTCGAGTTCCCCTTCTTGTGCCTCAATTCAGCTTGCGCTCGACCCTTTCATTCCACTCTCGGCGGAAGACCTGTTCCTCGCCCTCGAAGGCCTCGATCAGGCCCCAGATGATCCAGTGGGTCCTCGTCGCTTCATGGCGCGTATAGGTCTCGATCCTGGCCCGCCAGTCACCACGTCCGAGCTCCTCGGTCCAGTGCGTCTCCATCCGTGCGGACAGCGGATCCTCGGGCCGGATGCGAAAGGTCTTCTCACTCGCCGACCGAACGATGAGGCCATGCGGTTCGATCTCGTAGCGGCCATTGTCGTCGCGCTCGTCAATGACGGTTTCGCCGCTCGCCTCATCCGTCCATACTTTGCGGCTCCACTGCGGCGTTTCGAGCTCCTTGCGCTTCGCTTCTTCCGCCCCTTCCGCCGGCTTGAAGACTGGTGCCGTCTCGCCGGCGATCTCGCGCCTCACCGGCACATGCACACGCGATGTACCGGCATAGACGGTGAGCATCACGGGCTCCGGCGCCGGCCACATCATCGGCCAATAGTTGGTCGAGATCGATACGCGCAAGCGATGCCCCTTCGGAATTCGCCAGGCGATGTCGTCGAGCGCAATATTCATGCGGTAGCGCTTGCCGGGCTCCAGCGCCGAGGGCGTCTCGCGGCTCTCCCGCTGACAGAGATTTTGCAACTGATAGGTGATGCGGGTCACTTCGCCAGTGGGCCAGACGTCATTCAGCCGGACGGCGATGCAGGCGACCGGCTTGTCGACGCTGAAGTCGAGCTCGACGGCGGGCTGGCCGACAATATCCATGTCCGCGACAAGCTCGGGTGAATTGAAAGTAAGGGATCCCGCGTCATCGCGGACCTGGTCGCCAGGGAAGCCGGAGCCGTTGACACATGATGCAATATTCGCCGCCGTCGAGGCCGATATCTTGCGGAGACGACACCGTGAGCGGCTTTTCCGGGCGCGCGGCACCGCCTATGCCATCGTCGTTGAGATACCACTGCTTCGAGTTCGCTATTGCCGGCATTCCACAGTTGCTCGGCGATCCAGCGGCCGGGCCATTCGTCGGGGCCGTCGGTCGGCTTGATCGCATCCATCACATAGACGCGATAGGGCGGATCGCGCATGACGCCCGTAGGTTCGCCCTTGAGCCAGAAATCCCACCAGCGCAGCGCCTCCTGCAGGAAGCCGATGCGCGGACCCGACCATCGAGAAATGCGGATATTTGTGGATCCATGGTCCTATGATCGCCTTGCAGCTCGAGCGCAGGCCGGCTATCAGGCGCGGGATCGCATTGGAATAGGCATCGTTCCAGCCGCCGACGAGGAGGCAGGCCGCATCGATCGCTCCGAAGTCCTCGCCGACGCTCGCATGTTTCCAATAGCTGTCGCGAAGAGGATGCTGCAGCCAGGGCACGATAAGCATCGGCTGATTCTCGAGCCGCTCCATCCACATTTTACGCCAGGCGTCGCCGACGATTGCCGGATCGGGCGGCCGCGAGGAATAGGCGAACATTGTCGCCGCCCAGCCCATGTGCTCGTTGATGACGCAGCCGCCCTTGTAGTGGATGTCGTCCTCGATAGCGGTCATCGGTCGAGCAAAGAGTGACGACGGCTTTCAGGGCAGGGGGCTTGCGCGCCGCGACCTGGAGTCCATTGAAGCCGCCCCAGGAAATGCCGATCATGCCGACACTCCCTGAGCACCATTTCTGCTGGGCAGCCAATGCGATCACCTCGAGCGCGTCATCCTGTTCCTGCTTGGTATATTCGTCGAACATGAGGCCTTCCGAATCGCCATTGCCGCGCATGTCGACGCGAATCGCGGCATAGCCGTGGCCGGCGAAATAGGGATGCGTGAGGGCATCGCGAACGGTGGTGCCGTCGCGCTTGCGGTAAGGCAGATATTCGAGGATTGCCGGAACGGGCTTTTTCTCGGCGTCTTCCGGCATCCACAGGCGTGCTGCGAGCTTGACGCCGTCGGACAGGGGAATCCAGATATTCTCGATTTCCTTCACCTGGCGCGGGAAGGTGGTGACGGTCTGCATGGAGAGATCCTGTCCGGGCGGGTACGTTCATCACGGAGATAAAGGGCAGACCGCCGCCTGTCAAAATGCAAGGTCCCATGTTTGGCGGACCCGAAAACGGCGTGAGAGAAGTTCAGCGCCCATGGAACTCGCCTGGAGGCGGCCTCTCTCCCGCTAACTATTTCATGACACTCTTTCTCCATTGTCAGGAATTTGTCATACACAGGAGAGAGTTCTGCGGATAAGTGATTTGCTTCCCCGAGCTTAGATGATTTGGCCCTGGAAAAAGAGCAATGGGGCTGCTGCTGCCGCCCTTGACCTCAGTGAACGGACTTCCGCTCAGGATGCCTTGGTGGCGCTGATCAGCGCCTTGCCGGACCCCGTGCTGCTGCTCGATTCGCATGGCCTGGTGCGCACCGCGAACGGCAAGGCGCGCGACCTCCTCAATATGGATCCCGAAGGCCAGCATATTTCCTCCGCCATCCGGGCCCCCGCCATCTTGGAGGCGGTGCAGGCGGTTCTCGAACATGGCGGCACTCGCCGGGTCGATTACGAACTGCATGTGCCCTTGCCGCGCCATTTCGAGGCCTTTGTCGCCGCCACGACCGCCTTCGATGCGGAAGAATTGGCGCTCATTCTTCTCAGGGACCTGACCCGCGAGCAGCAGATCGAGCGCATGCGCGCCGATTTCGTCGCCAATGCCAGCCATGAGTTGCGGACACCTCTGGCCTCGCTTTTGGGCTTCATCGAGACATTGCAGGGCGCGGCCAGGAACGACGAGACCGCGCGCGAGCGGTTTCTCGATCCTCATGCAGCATCAGGCCGAGCGCATGCAGCCGCCTGATCGATGATCTCCTGTCGTTGAGCCGCATCGAGATGAACGCCCATCAGCGGCCGACCGGCACGGTCGACCTCGAGCAGGTTGCGCGTCATGTGCGCGACACGCTCGTCCGGACTTGCGCAAGAGCGCGGCATGTCGAGATCAAGATCGACATCAACGAGCCGCTGCCGGTGCAAGGCGACTGGGACGAGCTTGTCCAGGTCGTTCAGAACCTGATCGAGAACGCCATCAAATATGCCAGCGAGCGGCAAGCAGTCATCGAGATCATCGGGCCGCACGGCTGGGCGAGGATTGCGAACTGACGGTGCGCGATTATCGGTCCGGGCATCGCCGAAGAGCATTTCCGCGCCTGACCGAGCGCTTCTACCGGATCAATGTGCAGGAAAGCCGCTCGCGCGGCGGCACCGGTCTGGGGCTTGCCATCGTCAAGCACATCCTCAACCGCCATCGCGGCAAGATGCGCATCCAATCGGAATTAGGCGCTCGGCAGCAGCTTTACCGTGCGCATCCCGCACGGCTTCCAAAGAAGAAAAATAGACTAATTAAATCAAATATTTGATTGTCATATTTCTGTAGCGTGAGTGTCACATAACACATCATCCGGTACCTGGATCGCCCGTAATCGGTCGACAGCCAAACCTCGGCCAGGCGTCATCATCAAGGAGACAAGGAATGAAACGCATTACTTTTGGCTGCGAGCCTTCTGGCGCTTTGGCGGCCTGGCCGGTCCGGCGCAAGCCCGCGACCAGATCCGCATCGTCGGTTCATCCACCGTCTATCCGTTCACCACCGCGGTTGCCGAACAGTTCGGCAAGACCTCCGGCATGAAGACCCCGGTCGTCGAATCGACCGGCACCGGCGGCGGCATGAAGCTGTTCTGCGCCGGCGTCGGCGCCGATCATCCCGATTTCACCAATGCCTCGCGCCAGATCAAGAAGAGCGAGTTCGAGGATTGCGCCAAGAATGGCGTCACCGACATCGTCGAGATCAAGGTCGGCTTCGACGGCCTGACCGTCGCCAATTCCAAGGCGGGTCCGGACCTCATCCTCACCAAGACAGCAGATCTTCCTGGCGCTCGCCAAGGAAGTCCCGGATCAAGGACGGCAAGCTCGTCGCCAATCCCTACAAGACGCTGGAACGACGATCGATCCGTCGCTGCCGGCTGAAAAGATCGAAGTTCTGGGCCCGCCGCCGACCTCCGGCACGCGCGACTGCTTCGTCGAACTCGTGATGGAAGACGGTGCCGAAGCATCGACTCGCTGAAGGCGATGAAGAAGGCCGACGCCAAGGCGTTCGAGACGGTTTGGAAGTCGATCCGTGAAGACGGCGCCTATGTCGAAGCCGGCGAGAACGACAATCTGATCGTCCAGAAGCTCGAAGCCAATCCCGCAGGCGGTCGGCATTTTCGGCTATTCGTTCCTCGAAGAGAACGCAGAGCAAGATCAAGGGTGCTTCGATCGACGGCGTGGCCCCGAGCTACGAATCGATCGCCAGCGGCGAGTACAAGGTGTCCCGTCCGCTCTTCATCTACGCGAAGAAGCAGCATGTCGGCGTCGTCCCCGGCATGGTCGAATTCGTGGAGGAATATGTGTCCGACAAGGCGCTAGGCGAGGACGGCTATCTCGCCGCCAAGGGCCTGGTGCGCTGCCGGGCGATGAGGCCAAGAAGACAGAGGCCGCCGCCGAAGGACATGAAGACGCTCAAGGGCGATCAGTTGATGTAAGCTGGTGCAGTGCTTTCGAGGCGGTCGCGGATGTACCGGGCCGCCTCGTCTCTCTCGCAAAACGCCGCGAGTTCATGAGACGGCGGACCGGATAAAGACAAGGCGGGCGACATGATCGGGGATGTATTTCGTAGATTCTGGCTGCTTCTGGTTCTCGGCCGCCTTTTTCCTTGGCGCCCGAGCGCGCCCGCGGCATGCGCGGTGACAGCGGCAGCAACCTGCTCCATTCCGTTCCCGCCTATCACGGCCTTTATCTCGCTGCCGCCGTATTGGTGGCGATGATGGCGATCTATCGTCATCGGCGCGCCCTTGGGCTCGCACTACATCGTGAGCCAGGCACTCGCCGCCTTCGATCCAGCGGTCGGTCAGCGATCCGCTTCAGCGTGATGCCGCCTTGCGCGATATGCAGATCTGATCGCCGGCTCTCTATCCGGGCGAGCCCAGCGAACACGCTGCGAGCCGGCGCCGCCGCCTATTCATCGGCACGAGCCTTGTCGATTGGGGGCTTGAGCATGCTTGGCGCGCTTGCCGGCGTTGCCGTCATCTTCTGGGGCCTACGGTCGCATCACGCCCGAGTTGCGCGCCCGCAACGCAGTTCGAGCGTTTCACCACATATCGTGCTGCTCGCCTGTGCCGCCGTTGCCGTCCTGACCACCATCGGCATCGTGCTGTCGGTCGCCTTCGAGACGTTGCGTTTCTTCAGCAAGGTCTCGCCGATCGATTTCCTGTTCGGCCTGCAATGGTCGCCGCAAACCGCCATGCGCGACGACCAGGTCGGCTCCTCCGGCGCCTTTGGCATCGTGCCGCTGATCGTCGGCACCTTGCTCATCACGCTCATCGCCATGCTGGTGGCGGGACCGCTCGGCCTGTTCTCGGCGATCTACATGGCCGAATATGCGACGCCCAGAGTGCGCGCCGTTGTCAAGCCGATCCTCGAAATCCTTGCCGGCATTCCGACGGTGGTGCTGGGCTTCTTCGCCGCTCTGACCGTGGCGCCCTTCATTCGCGGATGGGGACAGTCGATCGGCCTGGACGTCGCTTCGGAATCGGCCCTCGCCGCCGGTCTCGTCATGGGCATGATGATCATTCCCTTCGTGTCGTCGTTGTCGGACGACGTCATCAACGCCGTGCCGCAATCGCTGCGCGACGGCTCCTATGCCATGGGCGCCACCAAATCCGAGACCATCAAGAAGGTGGTTCTGCCCGCCGCGCTGCCTGGCATCGTCTCGGCCTTCATGCTGGCGATCTCGCGCGCTGTCGGCGAGACCATGATCGTCGTCATGGCCGCCGGTCTTGCCGCCAATCTCACCTTCAATCCGCTCGGCGCGGTCACCACGGTCACCGTGCAGATCAAGACCTTGCTGGTCGGCGACCAGGAATTCGACTCGGCCAAGACCCTCTCCGCTTTCGCGCTCGGCTTCGTGCTGTTCTTCTTCACGCTCGCCCTCAACTTTATCGCGCTCCGATCGTGCAGAGATACCGGGAACAATATGACTGACATCACCGCGATCTCGATGCTCCCCGGCCGCCTGCAGCGACAACGACGGCGCTGGTCGCCAAGCGCTATCGCTGCCGAGCGCCGCTTCAAGATCTATGGCATTGCCGCGATCGCGGTCACCGCCGTCTTCCTGGTGCTGTTGTTCGCCGACATTCTGGCGCAAGGGCATTCCGGCCTTCTTCGAGCATCGCCTGGCGCTGCCGATCAAGGTCGATCAGGCGGCCATCGATCCCAAGGGCAGCAAGGATCCCAAGGTCATTCGCACCGGCGATTTCGACACCCTGATCCGCGACGCTTTCCGGGCGCTGTTCCCCGAGCGACGTCACGGGCCGATCGCAAGCAGCTCATGGGCCTTCTGAGTTCAGGTGCGGCGGACGACTTCCGCGCCATGGTGGTGCAATGACCCGGGCCTCATCGGCCGGGATGTCAAGGTACCTGTCCTGCTTTCCGACGATGCCGACCAGTACCTGAAAGGCCGGCAGACCAGCGTCGAAAAATATCCGGGCCAGGGCGCAATGACGGCCGCCGCGGAGGGCGAGGGGTTCAAGCTCACCACCGATGCGGCGACGCTGCCGTCGCCTGGCGACATCATCCGCATGAATGGCGGCGCGTTCCGCATCCTGTCCGTGGGCGATGGCGGCGGGCTCCTCGCCGAGCAGCTGACCGCGCCCAAAACGCTTGATCCGGCCGCTTCCGGGGCCTGGGATATCCTGCGCTTCACCGTTCCTGAGGCGAACCGCCGCGTCGGCGACAAGGAAGCCGTGTGGCTCGAGCAGCTCAAAGACCAGGGTCTCGCCGAAAATAATATCGCCTGGCGCTTCTTCACCTCAGGCGATTCGCGCGAGCCCGAACTCGCCGGCATTCGCGGCGCCTTGATGGGCTCCATCCTGACGCTGCTGGTGACATTGATCCTCTGCCTGCCGATCGGCGTCGCGGCGGCGATCTATCTCGAGGAATTCGCGCCCAAGAACCACCTGACCGCAGATCATCGAGGTCAACATCAACAATCTCGCCGCGGTGCCCTCGATCGTCTTCGGCCTTCTCGGCCTTGCGATGTTCCTCAATTTCTTCGGCCTGCCGCGCTCGGCGCCGCTCGGTCGGCGGCCTGGTGCTGGCGCTTCTCGTGCTGCCCACCATCATCATCGCGTCCCGCGCCGCCTTGAGCGCCGTGCCGCCCTCGATCAAGGAAGCGGCCCTAGGCGTCGGCGCCTCGCATCAGCAGGCGATCTTCCATCACGTGCTGCCGCTTGGCGATGCCCGGCATCATGACCGGCACCATCATCGGCATGGCGCATGCGCTCGGCGAGACGGCCCCGCTGCTGATGATCGGCATGGTCGCCTTCATCGTCGACATCCCGGGCGGCTTCACCGAGGCCGCGACCGTGCTGCCGGTCCAGATCTATCTGTGGTCCGATCTGCCCGAAGTTGCCTTCCAGTCGAAGACGGCGGCGGCGATCATCGTTCTTCTCGTCTTCCTGTTCGTCATGAATGCGGCCGCGATCTTGTTGCGCAAGCGCTTCGAGCGCCGCTGGTAAGTATGAACGAGGTTCCGCTCAATGGATGCCATGGTCACCAGACGCCGCTAGCCGAGACCACGCCGCGCATCGCGCGCGAGCAGCCCGTCAAGATCACGGCGCGCAATGTCGATGTCTATTATGGCGACAAGCACGCCATCAAGGATCTCACCATCGACATTCCCGGACCGCGCCGTCTCCGCCTTCATCGGGCCCTCGGGCTGCGGCAAGTCGACCTTCCTGCGCTCGATCAACCGCATGAACGACACGATCCCGTCCTGCCGGGTGACCGGCGACATCGATGGTCGACGGCCGAACATCTATGACCGCGACCTCGACGTGGTGCAGCTGCGCGCCCGCATCGGCATGGTGTTCCAGAAGCCCAATCCCTTCCCCAAATCGATCTATGAGAATGTCGCCTATGGGCCCAAGATCCACGGCCTTTCCAAGAGCAAGACCGATCTCGAGGAGATCGTCGTGAAGAGCCTCAAGAAGGCGGGCCTGTTCGAGGAAGTGAAGGACCGGCTCGACCACTCCGGCACCGGCCTTTCGGGCGGCCAGCAGCAGCGCCTGTGCATCGCGCGCGCCATCGCCGTCAACCCGGAAGTCATCCTGATGGACGAGCCCTGCTCGGCGCTCGATCCCATCGCCACGGCCCGTATCGAGGAGCTCATCGACGAACTCCGGCAGAACTTCTGCATCGTCATCGTCACCCATTCGATGCAGCAGGCGGCGCGCGTTTCGCAACTCACCGCCTTCTTCCATCTGGGCAACCTGGTCGAGGTCGGCGACACCGACGACATCTTCACCGCGCCGCAAGGACAAGCGCACTCAGGACTACATCACCGGCCGCTTTGGCTGACCGTATGAGGAGATTCAATCATGTCTGACCATATCGTCAAAGCCTATGACGAGGACCTCGCCAACCTCAAGACGATGCTCGCCCAGATGGGCGGGCTCGCCGAGGACCATCTGGCCAAGGCCATCGACGCGCTGGCGAAGCGCGACACCAAGCTCGCCGATCGGTGTGATCGCTCAGGACGAGAAGATCGATGCGCTCGAAGTTGCAGCTCGAGGAAAAGTGCCATCCTCACCATCGCCAAGCGCCAGCCAATGGCGCGCGACCTGCGCGAGATCATGGTGGCGATCCGCATCGCCTCCGACCTCGAACGCATCGGCGATCTCGCCAAGAACATCGCCAAGCGCACCCACGCCATTTCCGAGCAGCTGCCGCGCAGGCTCGTCGCGCGGGCTGACGCGCATGGGCCGGCTTTCGCTCGAGCAGCTCAAGAACGTGCTCGACGCCTATGCCACGCACGATGACGCCAAGGCGCTCGACGTCTGGCGCAGTGACGAGGAGCATCGACGCGCTCTACAATTCGATCTTCCGCGAGCTCCTGACCTATATGATGGAGGATCCGCGCATGATCGGCCCGTGCACCCATCTGCTCTTCGGCGCCAAGAATTTCGAGCGCATCGGTGATCATGCCACCAACATCGCCGAGAACATCCATTATCTGGTTCCATGGCAAGCCCATGCGCGAGGAGCGTCCGAAGAAGGACACGACCAGCACCACCGCGTTTGATTCCATGAATGAGCGCTGATGACTGCATCCATCCTGATCGTCGAAGACGAAGAACCGATCCAGATCCTTCTGACGCTACAATTTGAGGCGGAAGGCTTCCGGGTCCGCGGCGACCGCGAATGGCGAAGACGTCGCCCACCTGGTGGACGAGGAGCGGCCCGACCTCATCGTGCTCGACTGGATGCTGCCCGGCATTTCGGGCATCGAAGTCTGCCGTCTGCTGCGCGCCGCGTCCCGAGACCCGCGACATTCCGATCATCATGCTGACCGCGCGCGGCGAGGAGAACGAGCGCGTGCGCGGCCTTGCCACTGGCGCCGACGACTATATCGTCAAGCCGTTCTCGGTGCCGGAGCTCCTGGCGCGCATCAAGTACCATCCTGCGGCGCGTCAATCCCGATGCCGTCGCCGAGCTGCTCAAGGCCGGCGACATCGCGCTCGACCGGCGCACGAGGCGGGTCACACGGGCGACGCGCGACATTACTTTGTCGCCAACCGAGTTCCGCCTGCTCGAGCATCTCATGCAGAATCCCGGCCGGGTCTATAGCCGCTCGCAGCTTCTCGATGCCGTCTGGGGCCGCGACATCTATGTCGATGAGCGCACCGTCGATGTGCATGTCGGACGCTTGCGCAAATCGCCTGAAGCGCGGCCGCGAGATCGACCCGATCCGCACCGTGCGCGGCATGGGCTATTCCTTCGACGAGCGCTTCGGACGCTCTTGATGAACGGACGTTCCTATCACGTCCTGTTCCTGTCTCAGCGAAATTCGGCGCGCAGTATTCTCGCTGAAGCAGTCCTCGATAAGAAAGGCAGCGGACGTTTCAAGGGCCACAGCGCCGCGGTGAAGCCGGCCGGCGCAATCGATCCTCACGTGATCGATTTGCTGCAGTCGAACTGGCTGGCCCTGCCGGCGACTCCACCCAAGCACTACAGCGAATTCACCAAGCCTGGCGCTCCCGCTTTGGACTTCGTCTTCACGCTCAGCGACACCGCTGCTGGAGAACCATTGCCCGAATGGCCGGGCATGCCGGTGACTGCGCATTGGAGCTCCCCCGATCCAATCCTCGCGACCGGAGCGGAATGGGAAAGAAAGAGGGCCTTCGTCCAAGTGCTCGCCGAACTCGAAAGAAGGTTGAGTATTTTCATGAATCTTCCCTTCGCTTCTCTCGACAGGATGAGCCTGCAGAGCAGGTTGGACGAGATTGGCCGGACCAGGCCGATACCCCGTTCATGATCGATCGGGAGCAGCCGAACATCACGCTAGTCTTGAAGCGGGCTCGGTCGCGGAAGTCTTGTGGGTTATTTTCGCGACGAACTGGTGGTGCGGCGGAAGTGGATCGACGAGGCCGGCTACGCCGATCTGCGCGGGTTTATTTGATCAGCCCCAAATGGTTCCCGGCGAAGGGGAAGCACTTCGCCGGGAACGGCTCCATCGTCAGGCGCCGATCGTGCCGCCATCCGCTTTGGTGATCGCGACCACCGACGGGCGAGGCGGCATGCCATCCTTGAAGTCCGGCCAGCGGGTTGACGGGTCTTCGAAGATCGAAGGCCGCTCGAAGCCTTTGAAATCCGGACCCTCATCCGCCGGATGCTGTATGGCGACAAAATAGCTCGCCAGGTCCGGCGTCGTCACCGGACCGCACAGTTCGGCGCCGACCGGACAGCGGAAGAACAGCTTCGACGTGCCGCGCGCCGGTCCCTCGGTATCGACGGCGTAGAGGCCGTCGGTCCGACCGGTCGCTTTCGGCCCCATGCCGTCGGTGCCGATCCACAGCCGGCCGTCGGCATCGATATGGACCGTGTCCGGCATGCCGAACCACCCGTCCTTCGTGGTGGCCGAGGAAAACGACGCGCCGACTGCGGCGACCGACGGGTCGCCGCATTTGAGGAGGATCTCCCAGGTGAAGGCATCACCTGCATGGTTGTTGTTGGCCGGTACCATCTCGATGATGTGACCAAAGGCGCTTTCCGGCCGGGGATTCGCTTTGTCGACCTGTTCGGGCTTGCGCTTCGTGTTGTTAGTCAGCATCACATAGACCCTGTGGGTCTTCGGATTGGCCTCCACGTCTTCAGGGCGGTCCATCTTGGTGGCGCCGAGGAGATCAGCCGCCCGGCGTGTCTCGATCAGAACGTCGGCCTGGCTCTTGAAGCCGTTTTCGGCGGTCAGCGGGCCCTGTCCGAAGACAAGCGGCAACCAGACGCCTGTGCCGTCCTCGTTGTACTTTGCAACCGATAGCGTGCCCGTATCGAGAAGGTCGGCATTGGCCTTCGGATCGCTCGTATTCACCGGCTTGCCGGTGACGAAGCGATAGACATATTCGAAGCGCTCGTCATCGCCCTGATAGACGACGAGACGGCCGTCGGAGTTGATGATGTTCGCCGCACCTTCATGCTTGAAGCGGCCCATGGCAGTGCGCTTCTTCGGGATTGAATTGGGATCGAAAGGATCGATCTCGACGACCCAGCCGAAGCGGTTCGGCTCATGCGCATCTTTTGAGATGTCGAAGCGATCATGGAATTTCCCCCAGGAATAACTGTCCCCTGGAGTGCCGTAGCGCTTGTGGTTCGCAGCCTCGGCATGGCCCTCAGGCAGCTTGCCGGTGAAATAGCCATGGAAGTTCTCTTCGCAGGTCAGCCATGTGTTCCACGGCGTGAGGCCGCCGGCGCAATTGTTGACCATGCCGCGCACTTTCGTGCCCGTGGGATCGTAGGAGCTTTTCATGCGGTCGCTGCCGGCCGCCGGTCCCGAAACGGTCATCTCGGTCTCGGCTGTGATACGGCGGTTCGCCTTGCCATCGCGGACCATGGTCCACTTTCCGTCGACCTTCTTGATTTCGATGACCGAGCCGCCATGCGCCGCCATCTCGATGGCGACGCGGTTGGCGTCGGGTTCCGTCGTTTCGACCTTGCCCTCGACGACCTTCGAAATACCTGGGAAGATCAGCTCTTCATTGGTGTATTCGTGGTTGACGACAAGCAGGCCGTGCTCGCTCGATCCGTCGATCGGCAGATAGCCCGTGTAGTCGCTATTGTAGCCGAATTGCTTCTGCTGTGCTTCAGCGCTCTGGTTCATAGGGTCGAATTCGGGGCCGTCGGGAGAGATCGGGTCGCCCCAGCGGATCAGTACATCCGCATTGTAACCTTCGGCGACGTGATGCTTCTCGTCCACGCCGGCGGCAACTTCCTTAAACGAAAAGGCAGAGGTGGCTTGCGCATGAGCCCGGTTGGCGGCGACAAGGGCGAGCGGACTGATTGTCGCGCCGATCGCCGCTACGCCAAGCATGCCTCTCAGAGCGCTGCGGCGGTCGAAACGCGCATTGATGATGTCGCCCATGGTCGGGTTGGCGGAGGTGTTGCGGCCGACATCATCGGACGCCTCATAGGCTTGCGCACGGCTGAATGGAATATCATTCATGGCTTGTTCCTCTATGGGGTGGCTGGAGAATGATGGTGGACTGGCTTAAGAAGCCATTGTGACAGTTCGATGAAAGCGTCAACACCTCGCCCCGCGAAAGCGGGGAGAGGGAGGGGCCCATTGCGCAGCAATGGGAGGGTGAGGGGCGTCATTGCTCATGGTATGAACGGGTCATGCGTGGGCCCAACCGACGAGATGTTCCAGTTGCCAGAAGGCTGCGCCGTCATTCGACAAGCGCCGAATCCAAGTTGTGGGCGGAGCTGCGCAATCGCCAGCTCAACGATTTCAAGTTCGTTCGCCAGGAGCCGATTGGCGGTTATGTTGCGGACTTTGCTTGTCGGGAAGCACGGCTTGTCGTCGAAGTCGACGGAGCGACACATTCAACAGAAGAAGAAGTACACAGGGACGCAATCCGAACAGGCTCTCTTGAGCGCCTTGGGTACAAGGTTGTCAGTGTTCAGAATGACGATGTTTACAACGCGATGGAAGGTGTCTTGAGCACTATCCTGGAGGCGTTGGGCTCGCCGGGGAAATAAGGAGAGAGTGCCCCTCACCCTCCCAATGCTTCGCATTGGGCCCCTCCCTCTCCCCGCTAAAGCGGGGCGAGGTGTATTTCCCCTCCTGACAGAAACTGACACCGGCATGCCTATATGAGATGATATGCAGAAATCTCGTCCCGAGACCTGGCTCTATCCGACCGAACGCGGGCTCTATTGCGAGCCGGGCCAGTTCCATATCGATCCGCATCTGCCTGTCGACCGGGCGGTGATCACTCATGGTCATGGCGATCACGCGCGCTCCGGCCACGGCGCGGTGCTCGCCACCCATCGAGACGATCGCCATCATGAAGGTGCGCTATGGCGCCGATTGCGCCAAAAGCTTCGACACGCCGCTAATGGCGCGCCAGACGGTCAATGGCGTATCGGTCAGGCTTGTCCCCGCCGGCCACATATTGGGCTCGGCCCAGATCGTGGTCGAATGGCAGGGCACGCGCGCCGTCGTCTCGGGCGACTACAAGCGCTCGCCCGATCCGACCTGTGCGCCTTTCGAGCTCGTCACTTGCGACCTCTTCGTCACCGAGGCGACCTTCGGCCTGCCGGTCTTTCGCCATGAGCCGGCGGAGAAGGAAGCGCGCCGACTCATCGCTTCGATGGCGGCCAATCCGGAGCGCACCCATCTTCTGGGCGCCTACAATCTCGGCAAATGCCAGCGCATGATCGCGCTGGTGCGCGCAGGCGGGCTACGACCGGCCGATCTATCTGCATGGCGGACTGCGCAGCCTGTGCGATCTCTATGTCGCGGCTCGGCGTCGATCTTGGAGATCTGCGCAATGTGCATGAGAGTCGACGCCGGCCGAGTTGAAAGGCGCGCTCGTGCTATGCCCGCCGTCGCGCTCTCAGCGACCGCTGGTCGCGGCGTCTTGCCGATCCCTTGACCTGCTATGCTTCGGGATGGATGCGGGTCAAGGGCCGCGCCCGCCAGCATGGCGTTGAATTGCCGCTGGTCGTGTCCGATCACTGCGACTGGCCGGAGCTCCTGCGACCATCGCCGAAACAGGGGCCGAAGAGATCTGGGTCACCCATGGCCGCGAGGATGCGCTGGTGCACCAGATCGGCCTCATGGGCAAGCGCGGCCGCGCGCTGGCCCTTGTCGGTTTCGAGGACGAAGGACGATTAGGGATCAGCCTTGCAGAGTTTCGCCGAGCTTCTTGATCGGCTCGTCTATACCACGGCGCGCAATGCCAAGCTGAAGCTGCTCGCGGATTACTTCCGCGAAACCCCCGATCCCGATCGCGGCTGGGCGCTTGCCGCCCTGACCGATGGCCTGCCTCTGCGTCTGCCGATCCGCAAGACGCTGTCGACCATTCTCGAGCCGCATGTCGATCCGCTGCTCTATCGCCTGTCGCGCGACTATGTTGGCGACACGGCCGAAACCGTCTCGCTGCTCTGGCCTGATCGTCCGCAGAAAAGCCCGCCGCCCAGCATCAGCGAGGTGGTCGCGCAGGTGAGCGCCGCATCGAGCCGCGAATTTCCCCGCGTGCTGGAGCGCCTTCTCGACCGGCTCGACGTCAAAGGCCGCTTCGCGCTGCTCAAGCTCTTGAGCGGCGCCCTGCGCGTCGGCGTCTCGGCGCGCCTTGCCAAGACCGGCATCGCCCAGGCTTTCGGCCGGGAAGTCGGGGAGATCGAGGAGGTCTGGCATGCGGTCAGCCCGCCCTATCGCGATATGTTTGCATGGCTCGATGGCAGGGGCGAGCGACCCGATCCCGGCCGCAAGGCGACCTTCCGGCCGGTGATGCTGGCGCACCCGATCGAAGAGGGCGACTGGCAGGCCTTTGCGCCCGAAGATGTCGCGGCCGAATGGAAATGGGACGGCATCAGGGTGCAGCTTTCCGCGCGTCCAGGTGACGTGCGCCTCTTCTCGCGCGCGGGCGATGACATTTCCAGCGCCTTTCCCGACATCGTCCAGGCCTTCGTCCATACCGAAGGCGTGCTCGATGGCGAGCTTCTGGTCCTGCGCGACGGTGTGGTCGCTTCCTTCAACGACCTGCAGCAGCGCCTCAATCGCAAGACCGTCACGGGCAAGATGTTGCAGGATTTTCCGGCCCATATCCGCCTCTATGACATCCTGTTCGATCGAAGCGGAGGATGTGCGCGGCCTAACCTTCCTCGAACGCCGGCGCAAGGCTCGAGGCCTGGTACGAGACGTTCACGCCGAGCCTTGCCGATGTGAGCGCGCTCGTGCCTTTCGCCGCGTTCAGCGAGCTCGAGGAGAGATGGCAGGCGGCGCGCGAGAACGGCATCGAGGGCCTGATGCTGAAGCGCAAGGACAGCCCCTATCTGGCCGGCCGGCCCAAGGGCCACTGGTACAAATGGAAGCGCGCCGCGCTGACAATCGATTGCGTGCTGATGTATGCGCAGCGCGGCTCGGGCAAGCGCTCGTCCTATTATTCCGACTACACCTTCGGCGTGTGGAAGACGCCGGACGAACTGGTTCCGGTCGGCAAGGCCTATTCGGGCTTCACCGATGAGGAACTGCTCAGGCTCGACCGGTGGATCAGGAACAATACCGTCGAGCGGTTCGGCCCGGTGCGCCAGGTGGCGCCGAGCCTTGGTGCTGGAGATTGCCTTCGATGCCGTCCAGCCCTCGTCGCGGCACAAATCCGGCGTCGCGATGCGCTTTCCGCGCGTCCACCGTATCCGCTGGGACAAACCGGCGCAGGAGGCCGAAACCCTCGACGCGGTCAAAGCGCTATTGCCTTCATAATCCTCATAACCGCTCCGGGGCGGGATTTTGCGTTAATGTGTCGAAATTGGGCCTGAGCTCGCAAAGCAGCTGTCTCGCCCAGTGATTTGGTCGCTTTCAGCCGCCGGTGCGCCGCCATGACCATTGACGAGGTGCTGTCATCATGACAGTTTTGAAAAACCAAAAAACAAAAAAAGCGACGGGCTTAGAGGACGAACTCGGGGAGGAGAACGGCCAGCGCACGCCATCCCGGCATTGAGCGCGGAAGTCGTTATCTGAGGCGCATTGAGTTGCCGCCGCTCCTTCCCAAGACTGAACAGGGATTCGAAGGAGACACCCGCAATGAGTGAACTAGAACACAAACTGAAACTGGCCACGACCCTTGCCGGCAAGGGCAAGGTCTCGCGTCGCGACTTCATCCAACTCGCCGTGGCGGCGGGCTTCACCGTCGCTGCCGGCAACGCCATGTTCACCAAGGCGGTGCGCGCCGAACCGAAGAAAGGCGGCAGCGCCCGCTTTGGCCTGGCGCATGGCGCCACCACCGACACGCTCGATCCGATCGGCTATCCCGACACTTTCACCCAATGCGCCTTCTGGGGCGCCCTATCGAACAGCCTTACTGAGATCGATGCCAAGGGCAACGTTGTGGCCGATCTCGTTGAATCCTATGAGCCCTCGGACGGCGCCAAGAAATGGATGTTCAAAGTACGCAAGGGCGCCACTTTCCATGACGGCAAGACGGTAACGGCAGAAGACGTCGTCACCTCTTTCCGACACCATATGGGGCCCGACTCGAAATCCGCCGCCAAGTCGCTGCTCGATCCGATCACCGACCTCAAGGCCGATGGTCCTGAAACTGTCGTCTTCACGCTCAAGGACGGCAGCGCCGACTTCCCCTATCTGGTCAGCGACTATCACATCCCGATCATGCCGACCAAGGACGGCAAGTCGGACTGGCAGTCGGGCGTGCGTACCGGCCCCTTCGTGCTCGAGAAGTTCGAGCCCGGCGTGTCGGCCAAGTTCAAGCGCAACCCGAACTACTTCAAGTCGGACAAGCCCTATCTCGACGAAGCCGATTTCATCGCCATCACCGACGTCGCGGCGCGCACCAATGCGCTGACCACCGGTGACGTCGACTGGATCGGCCGTGCCGACATGAAGACGTTGGCACTCCTGCAGCGTAATCCCAATATCGAGATCCTCGAGCTCTCGGGCTACGGGCATTATGTGCTGCCCATGAACACCACCATCGCGCCCTTCGACAACAACGATGTGCGCACCGCCATCAAATGGGCGATCGACCGCGACGAGATTCAGAAGAAGGTCTTCCTCGACCATGCGACGGTCGGCAATGACAATCCGATCGCCAAGGTGGTGAAATATGCGATCGATCCGGAGCCCAAATACAAATATGACCCGGACAAGGCGAAATTCCACCTCAAGAAGGCGGGCTATGAGACGCTCAAGGTCGATCTCTCGGTCGCCGATGCCGCCTTCGCCGGCGCCATCGATGCCGGCGTCCTGATCAAGGAGACCGCGGCCAAGTGTGGCATCGACGTTAATGTCATCCGCGAGGCCGAGGACGCCTATTGGGACAATGTGTGGCTGAAGAAGCCCTGGTGTGCCTCCTATTGGAGCGGCCGTCCCACGGCGGACTGGACCTTCACCATCACCTATGCGGCCGGCGCTGCCTGGAACGAGACCTACTGGAACAACAAGCGGTTCCAAGAGCTGCTCATCCAGGGGCGCGCCGAGCTCGACGAAGCCAAGCGCGCCGCGATCTATGGCGAGATGCAGCAGCTCATCCATGATGATGGCGGCGTCATCGTTCTCGTCTTCAACAACTTCGTGACCGCCAACTCGAAGAAGCTCGCCCATGGCGACGTCGCTCCCAACTGGGAGAATGACGGGCTGAAAATTGCCGAGCGCTGGTGGCTGGCGTAAACTGAGGTTCCGGGCCGTCCGCGAGGGCGGCCCGGCCATTGGAATGTGCGGATGCATCCACTTCTGAGAATGGTGTTGCAGCGTCTGGGTCTTGGCCTCATCACGCTCTTTGTCGTGTCTCTCATCATCTTCTCGGCGATCGAGTTCCTGCCCGGTGATTTCGCCAAGGCGATCCTGGGCCAGGCGGCAACACCCGAGACCGTCGAAGCCTTCCAGAAGGAGATCGGTCTCGATAAGCCGCCGGTTGAGCGCTATATCAGCTGGATTTCCGGCATCCTCCAGGGCGACTTCGGCTCATCCTTCTCCTCCCGCGTCGGCTTCCGCCGCACCGTCCTGGAGATCATCGCGCCGCGCTTGTGGAACACCTTGTTCCTGGCCAGCATGACCGCGCTCATCGCGATACCTCTTGCTCTTGGCCTGGGTCTCCTCGCCGCGCTCTATCGCAACAGCTTCTTCGACCGGGCGGTGAACGCGCTGACGCTGACCACCGTCTCCTTCCCGGAGTTCTTCCTCGCCTACATTTTGATGCTATTCCTGGCGGTGAAGTTCCCGATCTTCCATTCGCTGTCCAATGTCTCGCCCGACACGGGATTTCTCGAGCGGCTGCAACGTTCCGCGCTGCCGGTGCTCACTCTGACGCTGATCATCCTCGCCCAAATGATGCGCATGACGCGCACCGCCATCGTCAGCCTGCTCGCCAGTCCCTATATCGAGATGGCGCGCCTCAAGGGCATCTCACCGGGACAGGTCATCCTGCGCCATGCGCTGCCCAATGCCTGGGCGCCGATCGCCAATGTCATCGCCTTCAACCTCGCCTACCTTGTCGTCGCCGTGGTCATCGTGGAAACGGTCTTCGTCTATCCGG
Organism: uncultured Alphaproteobacteria bacterium; assembly: GCA_963841765.1. Lineage (GTDB taxonomy): Bacteria > Pseudomonadota > Alphaproteobacteria > Rhizobiales > Aestuariivirgaceae > Taklimakanibacter. The sequence goes on along the minus strand of CAWJDZ010000032.1, from coordinate 180,105 downwards.
GCGTCGGCCAGGCCATGGTCGATGCGGTCAAGTCACGCGACATTCCGGTGGTTCAGGCCTGCGTGCTGATCTTCGCTGTCACCTATATCCTGCTCAATCTCCTGGCCGACGTCATTTCGATCGCCACCAATCCGCGGCTTCTGCACCCAAGATGAGCATGGACCGCACAGCCGAGCCCGCAAGTCCGCGCACCGTTAAAGCGCGGCGCACCGTGGCGCAGAATACCTGGCGCATGCTGAAGAAGGCGCCGCTCAGCGCGTGGTTCGGCATGATCGTCATCGCGCTTTACATCTTTGTGGCTTTGTTCGCGCCGTGGATCGCGCCCTATGGCGAGGCCCAGGTGGTGAGCCAGACCCCGTTTGAATTGTGGAGCGCGACCCACTGGTTCGGCACCGACCAGCTCGGCCGCGACATGTTCACGCGCCTCCTCTTTGGTGCGCGCAACACGATCGGCATCGCGCTCGCCACGACGCTGCTCGCCTTCGCCATCGGCGGCGGGCTTGGCATCATCGCATCGATCTTCCGCGGCTGGGTCGATCAGCTGTTGTCGCGCGCCGTCGACGCGCTAATGGCGATTCCGCAGCTGATTTTCGCGCTCATTTTGCTATCGATCGTCGGCTCCTCGGTACCCAATCTCATCGTCATCATCGCGGTGCTCGATTCGACCCGCGTTTTCCGCATCGCCCGTTCGGTCGCCATGAATATTGTGGTCATGGACTATGTCGAGGCGGCGAAACTGCGCGGCGAGAAGCTGGGCTGGGTCCTGTTCAGGGAAATCCTGCCCAACATCATGCCGACCCTCGTCGCCGAGTTCGGCCTGCGCTTCTGCTTCGTGTTCCTCACCATCACTGGCCTGTCCTTCCTGGGGCTCGGCATCCAGCCGCCGACGGCCGACTGGGGCTCGATGGTGCGCGAGAACGCGACCCTCATCACCTATGGCGACATCACGCCGCTCCTGCCGGCGGGCGCCATCGCGCTGCTCACCGTCGCGGTCAATTTCGTGGTCGACTGGTTCCTGCACATGACGAGCGGATTGCGCGATGAAAAGTGAGAGGCGGGCTGAGCGCGTCAAGGGCGACACCTTGCTCGAGATCAAGGGCTTGAGGATCGAGGGCCAGAGCGACGATGTCTGGCATGAGATCGTCAAGGGCGTTGATCTGACTCTTAAGCGCGGCGAGGTCCTGGGGCTGATTGGTGAATCGGGCGCCGGCAAGTCGACGATCGGCCTTGCCGCCATGGGCTTTGCCCGGCCGGGCTGCCGCATTACGCAAGGCAGCATCATTTTCGACGGCAAGGACCTGCGCAAGGCAAGCGAGGAAGAGCGGCGCTCCTTGCGCGGCTCGCGCATCGCCTATGTGGCGCAAAGTGCGGCCGCCTCGTTCAATCCGGCGCATCGCCTGATCGACCAGACCGTCGAAACCGCAGTCGGCCATGGCATCCTCGACCGCAGCAAGGCGGAAGCCGATGCAAAGGACCTCTATGCACGCCTCAAGCTGCCCAATCCGGATACGATCGGCGCCCGCTATCCGCATCAGGTCTCAGGAGGCCAGTTGCAGCGCGCCATGACCGCCATGGCGATGTCGTGCCGGCCCGATCTCATCATCTTCGATGAGCCGACGACGGCGCTCGACGTCACCACCCAGGTCGACGTGCTGGCGGCGATGCGCGACATCGTCGAGCAGTTCAACACCGCCGCCATCTACATCACCCATGATCTCGCGGTTGTCGCCCAGATGGCGCATCGCATCATGGTCCTGCGCTATGGAAAGCTCGTTGAGGAAGCGCCGACCCGCGAGATGCTGAAGAGCCCAAAGGAAGCCTATACCAAGACATTATGGGCGGTGCGCAGCCTCGCCATGCCGGAGCGCACGGGCAAGGACGTCGTGCTGCGCATCCATGACGTCGATGCGACCTATGGCGGCGTCATCAAGGTTCTGCAGAATGTGACCGTCCACGTGCCGCGCGGCCGCACCGTGGCCGTCGTCGGTGAATCGGGATCGGGCAAGTCGACCCTGGCGCGCGCCATCACCGGGCTTTTGCCGCCGCGCAAGGGCGAGATTTACTTCAACGCCAAGCCTTTGCCACGGGCGCTCAAGGACCGCGACAAGGATACGCTGCGGCGCATACAGATGATTTACCAGTCGGCCGACACTGCCCTCAATCCGCGCCAGCGTGTGCGTGACGTGATCGGCCGGCCGCTCGAATTCTATCTCGGCGTCAAAGGCCAGGAGCGTGACCGCAAGGTCGTCGAGCTGCTGGAGCAGATCGAGCTCAGCGAGGACCTGATCGATCGCCTGCCGGGCGAATTGTCGGGCGGGCAGAAGCAGCGCATCTGCATCGCGCGCGCCCTTGCCGCCGATCCCGAGCTCATCATCTGCGATGAAGTCACTTCCGCCCTCGACCAGATCGTCCAGGAAGGTATCCTCAAGCTCCTGCTCAAGCTGCAGAAGGAGACCAATGTCTCCTATCTCTTCATCACTCACGACATCGCCACGGTGCGCGCCATCGCCGACGAGATCGTGGTCATGTATCAGGGCCGCGTGATTCAGCAGGGCCTCAAGACCGAGGTCTTGTCGCCGCCGCATCCGCCCTATACGGAGCTTCTGCTCTCGTCCGTGCCGGAAATGGATCCGGACTGGCTGACGCGCCTCCTCGAGGAGCGTGCCGTCAAGAGCAAGGTCGGCGCTTAAGCTTGGCTTGCGCATCATCGGACAGAGAGGGGCAATGAGATTCAGCGGCAAAGTGGCCTTGGTCACCGGCGGCAATTCGGGAATCGGGCGCGGGATTGTGCTCAAGCTGGCGGCGGAGGGAGCGGCGGTGGCGCTCGTCGGGCGGGATGCGCAAAAAGGTGCGGCTGTCGAAGCCGAACTCGCGTCTTCAGGCGGCAGTGCGCGGTTCTTTCGCTGTGATCTGGCTCAGGAAGCGGCCGTAAAGGCGCTCGTTGCCGATGTGGTTCGCCATTTCGGCCGTCTCGATATCGTCGTCAACAATGCCGGCCTCGGTAGCCTGCGGGCGGGGATCGATGCCAGGGACGATCCCGGCGCCCGCTGGGACAAGATGCGCGGGCCCAATCTCGACTCGGGCTATTTTGTTTCGTCCTATGCCTTTCCGCATCTCAAGGCCGCCGGCGCGGGCGCAATCGTGAGCATCTCTTCAACCGCGACCTTGCACGGCAATTGGGGACTCTATTGCGTCGCCAAGGCGGCGGTCGAAGGCCTTACCCGTTCGCTCGCGGCCGAAGGCGCTCCGCACGGCATCCGGGCAAACTGTGTGAGCCCCGGATGGATAGATACCAATGCCGATCCGCAGAATCTTCCTGCCGATGGTGCCGGCTGGAGTGTAACGCCAAGCCTCTTCAACCGCATGGGAACGACCGCCGAGATCGCGGCGGTTGTCGCCTTTCTGGCATGCCCGGAAGCTTCCTTCGTCACCGGCCAGACCCTCATCGTCGATGGCGGCTTGTCTATCATCGACTACACGTCGCTGCAGGTCCTCAAGCAGCGCGGCGCAGCGCTGTTTTCCGGCATGCTGTGAAGGGCCGTGCCGAGCGCTGCAGCATCAGCTGATAGCTCGCCGGCACGAAACGGTAGCCGCCGTCAGCGCCTTTCTCCACGAAGCCCACGGCCGGGAACGGCATGTGATAGCTGGTGAAGGGAATGCGCTCCGTGCTCAGCATGTCGAGGAGCTTGAGACGCGTCGCCACCGCCTCCCCCTGACGCGCTGCTATGTTCCCCCAGCTGTTTGTAGAACATAGTGAGTACATAATAGTGCAGTGTCAAGCTTGATGAGCAGCAGATCTCTTGACTTTTCGGTACATAGTAACAAAAACGTTCCTTGCAATCTTCTTGGGCACGAAATCGTGCCTCATCCGGCCGGACGCAGTCCGGCCCCCAAACAGGCGAATAGGAAGGATGAAGCGGATTACGGGCCGATATGAGCGCGCCCTCGCTGGTAGCGAGGAGGTGTCCGGATTCGTGCCTTTTCCGCTGCCGCCGCGCGACCCGGTGCTCAGTGTCGAGGGCGAACTCGCCAACCGGCTGCATCTCGCCGAAGACGCCTTGGCGCGGCTCGAGCTTGCCGGCGAGATGGTGCCTTCTCTCGATTGGTTCATCTACGCCTTTGTGCGCAAGGAAGCGGTAATCTCCTCCCAGATCGAGGGCACGCAGGCGACCCTTGTCGATCTGCTGGTATTCGAGGGCAGCTCCGAAGCGGTGCCGGATGCGGATGTCGAAGAGATCTGCAACTATCTCGAGGCGTTGAACTATGCGCGCAGCGAACTGGCCAAGGCTGACGGACTGCCACTCTCCATGCGGCTTCTCAACGAAGCGCATCGGCGGTTGATGCATGGCGTGCGTGGAGCGAGCAAGCAACCCGGTGAGACGCGACGGAGCCAGAACTGGATCGGCGGCAGCCGCCCGGGCAACGCGATCTATGTCCCTCCGCCGCCTCAGCTGCTGCCAGCACTCATTGGGGAATTCGAAAAATATCTCCACGCGGAAGACAGGCTGCCCTCGTTGATGCGGATCGGTCTGGCGCATGTACAGTTCGAGACCATCCATCCCTATCTCGACGGCAATGGTCGCATCGGGCGCTTGCTAATCGCTCTCCTCCTCGAGCATTGGGGGCTTTTGAGATCGCCGCTCCTCTATATTAGCCTCTTCTTCAAGCGGCATCGCGACGAGTACTATCGCAGGCTCAACGCGGTGCGCACCGAAGGTGACTGGGAGGGGTGGAGCGACTTCTTCCTTGATGGTGTCGCCACGATCGCCGATGAGGCCGTCGCTTCGGCGCGCGAACTTTTCGCTGTCATCGCCACGGACCGGGCTCATGTGCTGGCACAGGACACGACATCCGTCTCGGCGGTGCGCCTGTTCGAGCTGCTGCCCAGTCACCCCATCGTCACCGTCGCCTCGGCTATGAAGCTCATCGGCGCAAGCAAGCCGACGGTGGGCCGCGCGATCGAATCTCTTGTCACCGCCGGCATCCTTGTCGAGACGACAGGCAAGAAACGGGACCGCAGCTTCGCCTATCAAGCCTACATCGACAGGCTGAGGAGCGGAACGGAACTGGCGCGCGTCTGATTATAGCATCAGCTGATAGCTCGCCGGCACGAAGCGATAGCCGCCATCCCCACCTTTCTCCACGAAGCCCACGGCCGGGAATGGCATGTGATAGCTGGTGAAGGGAACGCGCTCCGTGCTCAGCATGTCGAGGAGCTTGAGGCGCGTCGCCACCGCTTGCGCCTTATCGGCATCGAAGCTCACATGCCATTTGGGATAGCGCAGCGACAGCACATAGTGGTTGCAGAAATCGCCGCCGATCAGCAGGCGCTTGCCGCCACTTTCGACATGCCAGGCCATGTGGCCCGGCGTGTGGCCGAAAGCCTCGATGGCACGGATGCCGGTGACCACTTCGGCCTCGTTCTTGACGAAACTCATCTTGTCCTTGAGCGGCACGACATTGGCCTGGACGATCTTGGCGGCATTGGCGGTCGGGCCATTGGCGCGGTCGGGCGACGACCAGAAGGCATATTCTGCTTCGCCGATCACATAGCGCGCCTTGGGCGCGAGCGGCGTGCCCTCGGTCATGAGGCCGCCAATATGGTCGGGATGGCAATGGGTGATGACGACGACATCGATCTGCTCTGGATCGACGCCGGCGGCTTTCATCCGCTCGGCAAGGTGGCCTGTGGCAGGCTGGCCTCTGGCGCCATTGCCGCTGTCGAACAGGACAAGCTCCTTGCCGGTATTGACGAGTGCAGGGGTGAAGCCGTTGACCATCCTGTCCTTGGGCAGGAAGTTCGCTTCCGCCGCCGCGGCCACGTCCTCGGGCTTCTGGTCGATGCCGTAGATCTTTTCCGGATTGTCGACCGGACGCGTGCCGTCATTGAAGGCAGTGATCTCGAACTCGCCGACCTTGTAGCGCATATAGGGCGAGCCTGTAGATCCGGTGAGTGGGGCAGTGGCCTCGGCGATGGTTGGGATGGCAAAGGGGCTGACTGCAAGGGCGCTCGTCCCCAGGAGCATGGCACGGCGATGCATGACTGAACCTCCCACAAGATTGATGGACAGTCAGTTTACGCTGCCGCTGAGCATAAAATCCCGGCACAGGGCGCGTGGTCACGCTGTTGTGAGCAGCAGGCTGGCGCCGGTGACCGTCTTCGATCCGGTGGACGGGGCTGGAAGTTCACGACCCGGGCGGCGTAAAAGGATCAGCCGGCTTTCCACCTCGTCCCCAGGAGAACATGATGAAGCTACTCGCCATCACCGGAGCATTGCGCAAGGACAGCTACAACACCCAGCTCTTGCGGGCGGTGAAGGAAATGGCGCCTCTGGCGATGGCGATCGAGATCGTGACCTTGCATGGCGTCCCGCTCTATGACGGCGATGAGGAAGACAAGCATGGCGTGCCGGCGAGCGTGAAAGCGCTCCAGGACAAGGTGAGAGAGGCGGACGGCGTCATCATCTCGACCCCTGAATATAATTTTTCCGTTCCAGGTGTTCTCAAGAACGGTCTTGACTGGATGTCGCGCTCGGGCAATCCGTTCAAATGGAAGCGCGTCGGCGTGATGGGGGCCTCGGAGGGCCCCATCGGCACGGCGCGCTCGCAGTATCATCTGCGTCAGAATCTGGTCGGGCTCGAAGCCATCACCATGCCGAAGCCCGAGATCTTCGTCGCCCTGGCGCCGACGAAATTCGCCAATGGCAAACTCACCGACGAGGCGACGAAGAAAATCATCGGGACCTGGCTCAAGGCCTTCAAAGATTGGGTGAAGCGCGGCTAGAGCATTCGGTTTTCCGGACAAGCCGGTGCGAAAAAGAAAAAGCTAAAGCGCCGCGGTGATTTCCCTGAGAACCTCCGGCGCTCCAGCACTACAACCTCACCGTCACTGGACGACATAGAGACAGGGGCTTCGCCTTGGCGATGCAATAGAATTTGGCGCCGGTCCAGTTGCAATTCACTGATTTGGAAGCTGCGATATCCCAGGATGACCATTGGAGGCCGAGGTCGCCGTTCACTTTCGAGGCCCAGATGGTCTTTGCGTTTTTCTGCGCCTTGAACTTGGGCGTGCCCAGGGATTCCGCCTGAACGAAGCCCGTCTTGCATTGATAGGCTTGCGCGCCGCTCATCATGAAGACCAGCGTCAGCATCGCGGCGGCACAGGCAGCCGCGCCTTTTCGGATTGACATTAGAACCTCCAGAACGGAGAGTTTGCGGCTCTCCGGTTACATGGCTTGGTGGCCGAGAATGACAGGACTGTAACGCTGCTCGCGTGTCGGGAGCCCGAACCTCTTCTTCACCTTTGGTTCAGGCGGAAAATTGGGCTAAGTTGCGCTGGGAGCAGGGCAAGTTGAGGGGAGATGGTTCATGGCGCTCTATGTTTGGCTGCTCACGATTGTACATACGATCCTGAGTTTCGTCGCAATGGGCTTCGGCATAAAGGCGACCGCGGGAACTCTTTCAGGGCACTCATTCATCGAACTGGACCAGGGGATTTTTTGCAACGGCAATCGCCGTCACTTTGACAGGCTTCATGTTTCCGTTCACCGGCGTCACACCCGCTTTCGCGACCGGCATCGTTTCGATGATGATCCTTCTCGCCTGGTTCCTCGCGCACCAGCGTGATCGTGCGAACGCCTGGCGCCCTGTCTATGTGCTTGGCATCGTGGCAAGCCTCTATCTCCTCGTCTTTGTGACCATTGCTCAAGCCTTCCAGAAAATCCCGTTCCTGAGCGAGATGGTCCCGACCGGATCCGAGCCGCCCTTCGCAGTTGCGCAGGTCGTGGCGCTCGTCATTTTCATCGTGACTGGCTTCCTGGCGGTTCGCCGTTTCCGCCCTGCGGGCACCGTGCCCGCCTAGATCAAGCCGCAAGTGTCGAACTCGGCCGCGCCCGCGACAAGCGCATTGGCGCCCGCCCTCACGACCAGGGATGTGTTTCCGCCGTGACGCCGCCATCGACCTCGATATCGACATCGATGTCGCGGCCCTGGGAATGAAGCTATGTTCGCCAAACCCCGGATTGACGCTCATGATGAAGCGGGGCTGGTGGATCCGGAAAAGAGAATGCAGGTTTCCCGCCGGATCAAGCGCCAGCTTTAGATTTCGATCACGTTATTACTTCAGATCGAAGCGATCTGAAGTGATCGTGATCCATCCAACATATTGGTAGGCGCGAATGGTTGTTCACCGCGCCAGGACGCGCGCCCGAACGTCAGATTTCGTGCGCGTTGAGGATGCGGCCGGTAAGTGAGCTCAGATCGATCTCGAACGTCTCGCCATAGCGATGGCCAAGATAGGTAAAGACAGTCCCGTAGCAGTTGAGGATACGCACCTGGTCGAAACGCTCCGCGACGATCTCGGCGCCCTCACGGCAGCTCACGCCATAGGGTTGGAAATAGTCGTCATCATAGTCGTCGTAAAGCCAATAGGGCTCCGGGTACCAGAAGCCGGCGAAGAAGAAGTGGAACCTCTTGTTTCTATGGTGGCGGCGCTCATGCCGGTTGTGGTCGAACTTCCATTTGCGGTCCGCATGGCGCATCCGCTTCTGGTCGATCATCGCATCTTGGTCGCCCCCTTGTTTGATCTGGTCATCGGGATGGTATCTCCGTACATGCCGGTCAGGCAGTCCCTCGTCCGGCCCGTTGTCACCGACATCCGGCTGGCCGTCGGGATGGTATTTCCGTACATACGGGTTAAGCCGTCCCTGATCCGACATGTTGTCACCGACGTCGGGCTGGCCGTCAGGACGGTATTTCCGTACATACGGGTTGAGCCGTCCCTGGTCCGGCCCATTGTCACCGACGTCGGGATGGTATTTCCGAACATAAGGGTTAAGCAGTCCCTGATCCGGCATGTTGTCACCGACGTCGGGCTGGCCGTCGGGACGGTATTTCCGTACATACGGGTTGAGCCGTCCCTGGTCTGGCCCATTGTCACCGACGTCCGGCTGGCCGTCGGAATGGTATTTCCGTACACGCCGGTCAGGCAGTCCCCGGTCCGGCCCATTGTCACCGAACCCCTGCTGGTCCTTGGGGTGAAATTTGCGGTTTGTCGCATGGCCTTGGTCCCGCCCATTGTCACCGACGCCCGGCTGGTCCTCAGCGTGGAATTTACGGTGTGTCGTATAGCTTTGGTTCAGTCCCTTCTGGCCTTGCGGCGCCTCAAACTTGCGCTGGCGACCACCCTGGCCGCCTTGATTTTGGTTGTTCCTGCCGCCAGGAGCGCCGCCGCCTGCACCGGGAATGCAGTCGATACATGGACGAGGGAATTTGTCAGCGGCCGCAAAAGGTGAAGCGCCAAGGCCGGCCAGCGCCAAGGCGGAAGCAAAGATGGTCAGTTTGACCAAGCGGGCCATTTATTTCTCCTATAGGAGCAAGCAGTTAGCCCTCGACTTGGTCATTGACCCTAAGAAACCGGCAAATTTAAGCCGCGAGTGTTGCAGCTTGTGTCCGGATGGCAGCGATGTTCCGGGCATAGGCCCTGGCATCGCCCTTGAACACAGCCGAGCCCGCGACCAGCGCATTGGCGCCCGCCCTCACGACCAGGGGTGCCGTCTCCGCCGTGATGCCGCCATCGACCTCGATGTCGATGTCGCGGCCCTGAACGAGATCGCGCGTGGCTCGGATCTTCTCGATCATTGCCGGAATGAAACTCTGGCCGCCAAAACCCGGATTGACGGTCATAATGAGGATGAGGTCGAGCCGGTCGAGAACATGCCTGATGTGATCGATGGAGGTTGCCGGGTTGAGCGCGACACCCGCTCTCTTGCCGAGCGCCTTCACCGTCTGCAGCGAGCGGTCGAGATGGGGACCCGCCTCCGCATGAAGCGTGATGGTGTCGGCGCCGGCCTTGGCGAAGGCTTCGAGATAGCGGTCGACCGGCGCGATCATCAGGTGGACGTCGAAGGGCTTCCTCGTCACCTTGCGGATCGAGTCCAGCACCACCGGGCCGAAGCTGATATTGGGCACGAAATGCCCATCCATGACGTCGATATGGATCCAGTCGGCGCCCGCCTCGTCCACGGCGCGCACCTCATCGCCGAGTTTCGAAAAATCCGCGGACAGGATCGACGGCGCGATGCGAAGCGGCCGGCCCATGTCAGATGTGCTTGCTCATGGCGACCGCGGTATCCGCCATGCGATTGGAGAAGCCCCATTCATTGTCATACCAGGCGAGTACGCGCACCAGATTGCCGTCCATCACCTTTGTCTGGTCCATGTGGAAGGTCGATGAATTGGGATTGTGGTTGAAGTCGACCGACACATTGGGATCGTTGGTGTAGCCGAGTATGCCCTTGAGCTGCTGCTCGGCGGCGCGCTTGATCGCGCCATTGATCTCCTCGGCATTGGTCGCCCGCTTGGCGACGAACTTAAAATCGATCACCGAAACATTCGGTGTCGGCACGCGGATCGAGACGCCATCGAGCCTGCCTTTGAGCTCGGGCAGAACCAGCCCCACCGCCTTGGCGGCACCGGTCGAGGTCGGGATCATCGACATCGCGGCGGCGCGGGCGCGGTAAAGATCCTTATGCATCGTGTCGAGCGTCGGCTGGTCGCCGGTATAGGCATGGATGGTGGTCATGAAGCCCTTGTCGATACCGACCGCGTCATGGAGGACTTTGGCGACAGGGGCGAGGCAGTTGGTGGTGCAGGAGGCGTTGGATACGACGACGTGGTCCTTGCTCAGCTTGTCGTGGTTGACGCCATAGACGACGGTGAGATCTGCATTGTCGGCGGGTGCGGAGACCAGCACGCGCTTGGCGCCGGCGGTCAAATGGGCGGATGCCTTTTCTTTCGATGTGAAAATGCCGGTGCATTCAAGCGCGATGTCGATACCGAGGTCCTTCCAGGGAAGCTGGGCCGGATCCTTGATGGCGGTGACCTTGAATTTCTCGCTTCCGATCGAGATCGTGTCGCCCGAGGTCCTCACCTCATGCGGGAAGCGGCCGTGGACGCTGTCGTAGCGGAGCAGATGGGCATTGGTCTCCACGGGCCCGAGGTCGTTCACGGCCACGACGTCGATATCCTTGCGTCCCGATTCGAAAATGGCCCGCACGATGTTGCGGCCGATGCGGCCAAATCCGTTGATCGCGACGCGTACTGCCATGGCTCTCTCCTGTTCGACGCACGTGGGATTGCAGGGCCCGCTTATAGACGACTGGTCAGCAGGGGGAAGGAAAAATGGCCCGGTTTGGCCGTTTCGGGGTGATCCGCAGGGACCCGCTAAAGTCAGACATGCGTTCTAAACATAGGCGGGCTTACAATAGATTTAGATATAGTAAGCTTGCTTATCATATCGGGTCGGCCTAAATATCTGTCATGAAACCCGATCATGCATCCATTGGACTTTTGTTGATCGATGCGGGGCGCGTGCTGCGCAAACGCTTCGAGCAGAATGTGCGCGGCACCGGTCTCACCCGAGCACAATGGCAGGTGCTGAAAGAAATCTATGTCAAGGAGGGCATCAACCAGGGCGCGCTCGCCGAGCTCCTCGAGGTCGAGCCGATCACGATCGGCCGCCTGATCGATCGGCTGGAGAATGCCGGCCTGATCGAGCGCCGCCCCAACCCCAACGACCGGCGCGCCTGGTCGCTTTATCTGCTGCCCGCCGCCCATCCGCTTCTCGACACGCTCAAAATTATCTCGGCCGAAACCCGGGCTGAGCTTCTTCGGGGCATGAGCGATGACGAGATCGACGAGGCCATGCGCCTCCTCACCAAGATGAAAGGCAACCTCATCGCCATCATGAGTGACGAGGGCGATGAGAGGAGAGTTGGCAATGCCCGCCGCTGAAGCAAAACAAGAGGACCGCAAAGTGGTTGAGCTGCCGGTCGCGCCGAGGAAGCGCGACCGCCGCAGGCTCATGCGTCTGGGACTTCTCGTGCTCGGCCCCCTCGTGGCGCTTGCCGTCGCCGGCGAGATGTATCTGTCTGGCGGGCGCTATGTGGAGACCGACAATGCCTATGTGCGCGCCGATCATGAATGTCGCGCCGGATGTTCCCGGCACCGTCGCCGAGGTCGCCGTGCACGAGAACCAGCGTGTCGAGAGGGGCGCGCTGCTCTTTACGCTCGATCAGGAACCCTTCCGCATCGCGCTCGCCGGCGCTGAGGCACAGCTGGGCATGGTGCGCAACGACCTGACCGCGCTGCAGTCCACCTATCGCCAGAACCTGTCCGCCATCGATCAGGCCAAATCGTCGCTCGACTATGCGCAAGCCACTTATGACCGCCAGCTCAATCTGCAGAAGCGCGGCGTCGCCGCCCAGGCATCGCTCGACCAGGCGCGCCGTGATCTCGACGTGGCGCAGGAGGCGTTGCGCGGCGCGCAACGCGCGGCCGACGCCACGCTGTCCCAGCTTGGCGGCAATGCTTCCGGTCCAGTCGACGACCATCCGCGCATGCTCGAGGCCAAGGCCGCGGTCGACAAAGCGAAGCGCGATCTCGATCATGCGACCGTCCTGGCGCCCTGGTCGGGCATCGCGGCCAATGTCGAGAATCTCCGCACCGGCGCTTATGTGACCGCCGGCCAGCCGGCCATGAGCCTCGTCGCCAGCGACGATCTGTGGATCGAGGCCAATCCCAAGGAGACCGATCTCACCCACCTCAATGTCGGCGATGAGGCCACCGTCAGCGTCGATGCCTATCCGGATCACGGCTGGAAGGCCAGGGTCACGAGCCTGAGCCCGGCGACGGGCGCCGAATTCTCCGTGCTGCCGCCGCAGAATGCCTCCGGCAACTGGGTGAAGGTGGTGCAGCGCGTGCCGGTCAAGCTCGCACTCGAGCCGGCTCCAGGCGCGCCGCAGCTCACTTCCGGCATGAGCGTCGATGTCTCGATCGACACTGGCCATAGCCGCAGTCTGTGGCCGCTGTTCGGCGCATCGGCGAAGGCTGGCAACTGAGCCGACTTTCATGGCCGATGCAGTCCCTCATCGCGGCATCATCACCCTCTGCGTGATGCTTGCCACCATCATGCAGGCGCTCGACACGACCATCGCCAATGTCGCGCTACCGTACATGATGGGCTCGCTCTCGGTGACTCTCGACCAGATCAACTGGGTTCTCACCTCCTATATCGTCTCCGCCGCCATCATGATCCCGGTCACCGGCTTCATGGTGACGCGTTTCGGGCGCAAGCCCGTCTTCATCGTCTCTGTGCTGGGCTTCACCATTGCGTCCATCCTGTGCGGGCTTGCCACATCGCTCGATCAGATGGTGCTCTATCGCCTGCTGCAGGGCGTGTTCGGGGCGCCGCTGGTGCCGTTGTCGCAGACGGTGCTGCTCGACTCCTATCCGCGCGAGCGCCATGGCTCGGCCATGGCGCCATGGGGGGTGGGCGTCATGGTGGGCCCCATCCTCGGGCCCACTCTCGGCGGCTGGCTCACTGAATACTACAACTGGCGCTGGGTGTTCTTCATCAACGTGCCGGTCGGTGTGCTCACCATCGCCGGCCTCATGACCTATCTCAGCGATTCCCCGCGCAATGCCAAAGCGAGCTTCGACTGGACCGGCTTTCTGTTGCTGGCACTCGCCATTGGCGGGCTGCAAATGATGCTCGATCGCGGCGAGAATCTCGACTGGTTCTCCTCGACCGAGATCATGGTCGAAGCCGGAATCGCCGCGACATCCTTTTACATGTTCATCGTCCATATGATGACGTCGGATAATCCCTTCATCGATCCCAAGCTCTTCACCGACCGCAACTTCACGGTCGGCCTTGTTGCCATCTTCATTGTCGGCGTCATACTCCTCGCCACCATGGCGCTGCTGACGCCCTTCCTGCAGCAGATTCTCGATTATCCGGTGTTGACCGCCGGCCTCGTGATGGCGCCGCGCGGCGTGGGCACGATGGTCGCCATGATGATCGTCGGGCGAGTGATATCGCGCATCGATCCGCGCCTGATCTTTGCCACGGGCCTCGGGCTCCTCGCCTTCACGCTGTGGGAGATGACCTATTTCACCACCGATGTGTCGCAGGCCACGATCATCCGCACGGGCATCACGCAGGGGCTCGGTCTTGGCTTCGTCTTCATCCCGCTCTCGACCATCACATTCGCCACCCTCGAGCCGCGTTACCGCACCCAGGGGACGTCGCTCTTCAGCCTCATGCGCAATATCGGCTCGAGCATCGGAATTTCGATCGTGATCTTCCTTCTGACCCGCAACACCGCGGTCATGCATGCCGATCTTGCAAGCCATGTGACGCCGTTCAATCTCGGCCTCCATATGCCGGGGCTCGAGCGGATCTGGGACATGACCACGCTCGCCGGCAAGGCGGCGCTCGATGGCGAAGTCACCCGGCAGGCGAGCGTCATCGCCTATGCCAATGACTATCTTTTGATGATGTATGTCGCGCTGGCGTCGATGCCGCTTGCTCTCTTGCTGTCGAAGCCCGGCAAGGCGCCGGGCGGCGCGTCGGCAGCCGCCGTCGCGGATTGAGAATAATGGTGGCGGAGCATCGTGGCTCGCGCCACCCGATGCTCCGCGACTTGCCGCGTGCTTATTCCGCCACGGCCTGGCCTGAGCCTCCGAGCTCAGCGGGAAAATCCTTGAGCTTCGGCAGTCCGTCGCGAATGCGCAGCACCGTCTCGCCATAGTTGACATGAACGCCGGGCTTGAAATCGAGCGACGGTATCGTCGAAGCGAAGACATCGACGAGACCGAATGTCGGATGATCGGTCATCACATGCCCGCCGCATTTGCCGCAGTATTTGCGGTGGCTCGTTTGCGTTTTCGCGAAGGTCGCCACATGCTCGCTGCCGGAGGTGACCTTGACCGCGCCGGGCTTCCACAGGGTGAACGCGTTCACCGGCCCGCCCGACCAGGTGCGGCACGAGGCACAGTGGCAATAGCCCATGGCTTCGGGGGAGCCGGTGACTTCGACTGTGACCGCACCGCAGAAGCAGCTGCCTTTGTGTGTCATGATAATTTCCTTTCGATGGTGGGTTGCTTGAAGAAATATATTCCCGTTGGCACAAGGCGGTCGCCTTAGCTGTCGCTCGATGCTGGACGTCCAGTGTCCCGAATCCGAAGTTCGCATCACCTCGCAGCGCCTTCCGAGCGAACTTCGAAAGGACACTAGATACTCAACGATTCCAGTGTGCTTTTGAGCGCGAAGTTCCTGTCGGTATGACCGGCCAGATATCAGGAACTTCGCGTTCAGCACACTGGTTCGCTTGCGGGATCAAGCCACGCGAATCGGCGCCCGCTGCTTCTCAGTTGTTCGCGGTCAGCGGGTCGATGATCGTGGTGATTTCGGTGATGTTGGTAACCGGGATACCGCTCAGCTCCGAATGCCTCCGGATCACGGCCTCATCGCTTGCGAGGTACACACAGAACGACTTGTCGCCGGCCACATAGCTATGTTGCCACTGGATGCCGGCGCCGATCTTGTCGAGGGCCTGGTTGGAGGCACGCGCCGCCCCGCACAGCTCGACAATCGACATCGCGCCAAAGCCAGGGATGTCGCGTTCGATCACAAAACGTCTCAAGTAGGCCATTCTGCATCCTCCGGTCGTCCACTCGCGGCTTCATTTGCTCCTCGCTTCTCGCCAAGGCAAACTAAATATTCTTTACATTGCTAAAGCTAATCTTTATCAAAACAGCGTGATTGTTGCCTATCTCAGGTCGCTTCAGGCCCTGGAGCTCGCCGTTCGAACGGGCTCGCTCAAGGCGGCCAGCGAACAATTGGGCATTACGCCCGCGGCCGTCGGCCAGAGGATCAAGGCGCTCGAAGACTATCTGGGCCTCGATCTCCTGGTGCGGGGACGATCCGGAATCCGCCCCACGCGCGAGCTATCGGCCGCACTTGCGCATCTCTCGGCGGCCTTCAGGGAGATGGATACAGTTGTAAGAGTTCTGGACTTCCAGCGGGTTCATGAAATTCATGTCGTCGCTGACACCGATTGGGCGGATCTGTGGTTTAGGCCCAGGCTGGCGGGCTTCAAGGCGGAGAACCCCAACATTCTGTTCTGCATCAATGGTGTGGGCGATGTGCCCATGCGGCTCGGACAAGCCGATTGCGAGATTTGGTTTGGCCCCTCCCGCAACGGCTCGGAGGAAGACGAATTGTTCAGGGACTACTTGCTCCCGGTCAGTTCTCCCGAAAACACGCTGCGTGTCTCGGCCGTGCCATCTGCCGAGCGGCTCGAAGGCTTTCCGTTGCTTCATCTCGATTGCTATAACGGCGATCCAAGCTCGATTGGCTGGCCGCAGTGGGTCAATCGATATGGCTACCGCAAGACGGCGGCCGGACGGGGCATACGCTACGCCCGTATCGTACAGGCGCTTGAAGCGGTCTACTCCGATGCCGGATTGCTGATCTGCGGTTTGGCGTTAGTGCAAGCTCAGCTGGAGAGCGGAAGATTGTCCTTACCCTTTCCCATGCCTCAAGGTGCCTGGACGGGGCATGCCTATCGCGTGACCTTCAGGGAAACTGCGGCACGTCGCAGCCAAGTCGGCCTGTTCCGATCCTGGCTCATCGACAAGAGCCGCGAGACAACGGGCTATCTTCAGCGCCAGACGGCAGAGCTGCGATGATAGATATTCCGCGGGGGCGTGAAGTCAGCGCTCTTGCGGCGCAATGTCTTTGAGCCTCAGGCTGAGCGCCGCGATGTCGTCACGGCTGTAGGACAGGGTCATGCGTTTCGTCGAGGCCGGCCGCTTGGCCAGCGACAGGCCGGGCCGCCATTCCCTCGCCGGCCGGATCGGCCGCGGAGTGAAGCCGCCGCCGCAATTCGGGCAGACATTGAGAAGAACGGTGTCGACGCAATCGGCGCAGAAGGTGCATTCATAGGAGCAGATCCGTGCCAGCGGCGATTGCGGCGGCAGGTCGCGATCGCAATATTCACAGTTCGGACGGAGCTCGAGGGCCATGACATTCATTTCCTGAAAGAATTGTCACTAGGCTAAGGCTAGCCCAACTTGCGCAGAATCGACACCCCGTATTAATCAAATCAGTGGGTTAGCCGAAAAGTCAGCACTACATTTTCGGTCGAGTTGTGAAGATCAGGCGCTGGCTGCGCCATCGGACCCCCGCCAAAGGCTCAGGCGCGGGGGCATGGCGGGATTAGCGCTATCGCCGCTGCACCAGCCTGAGGTGTTCTTCCTCAGGCGTGATCTTCACCGGCTCCTCGACATCGAGCTGCTCGATGCGTAGCCCGCGCTTGGTGATCTTGTCCGCGGAAAGCCCGAGCTTTTCGAGATCGCCGCTGGCCTGGCCGAAATGACGCTGCAGGTCGAGCACCCGCTCCTTGAGCCGGCTGACATCCTCAAGCATCCGCGTCACCTCGATCTTGATGACGCCAGCTTGTTCGCGCATGCGCGCATCCTTGAAGATCGCCTGCATGGTCTGGATCAGCAGCATCAGGATATTGGGCGAGGCGATGATGACGCGCTCGCGATGCGCCTTCTGGATGATGTCCTCGAAGCGCTCATAAAGATCGGCATAGATCGATTCCGAGGGCACGAACATGATCGCAGGTTCCTGCGTCTCGCCCGCGATCAGGTATTTGCCGGCGATGTCCTTTACATGATGGGCGACATCGCGGCGCAGGCGCGTTTCGGCGGCGCGAATGTCGGCTTCGCCACTCGCCGCCTTGAGCGCGTTGAAGGCTTCGAGCGGGAATTTGGCATCGATCACAAGGCCGAGCTCGGAATCGGGCAGCCTGATCAGGCAGTCGGGCCGCGAGCCGTTGGAGAGCGTCGTCTGGAAAGTATACGCCTTGGCATGCAGCCCGTCACGGATGATCGCCTCCATACGCGCTTGTCCGTAAGCGCCGCGCGCCTGCTTATTGGCGAGAATGTCCTTGAGCGAGACCATCTCGGAGGAAAGCTGGGTGAGATTGGCTTGCGCGGTGTCGATGACGGCGAGCCGCTCATAGAGGTGCTTGAGCGACTGATGCGTGCGCTCGGTCTGTTCATTGAGGCCGCGGCCGAGCCGGTGGCTCACGTGGTCGAGGCGCTCGTCGAGCGTGCGCGCGAGATGCTGCTGGCCGCTCGCCGCCTGGTCGGCGAAGCTTCGAAGCTGCCCCGCCATCTCGGCCAAGCGGAATTCGAGCTCGCTGGCACGCTGCAGCGCCTCGATGCTTTCGGCACGACGCTGTCTCTGCCCGCGCCAGACGAGCATGGCGGTCGCGATGATGAGAAGGAGAGCAAGGCCTGCGCCGGAAAGGAGAATCTGGCCCAGGCTGAAAGCCTGGCCGCCGATCTGGAGAACGGTTTGGTCGAGGGTCATCCCCCTATCCTATGCGATTCGCCTACTCATATACAAAACAAGAACGGCATTTGTCACAAAGATGGCGGAATTTGTCCCGATAATTTTACCTTGGGAGATAAAACATGCATCGTCTGTGGATTGTAATCATGACCGTGATGCTGAGCGGCTCGACTGCGCCTGCCGCCGAGACCACGGGCCGCTATGTGCTGCAGAATGTCGAGCAGGGGTTTCTGCGCCTCGACAGCGAGACCGGCGCCATGGCGCTGTGCAGCGCAAAAGCGGGGGTGTGGGAATGCGCGGCCGTCAAGGATCAGGGCCTCGACCTGACAGCCGAGGTCGATCGGCTGAAAGCCGAAAACGGCAAGCTGAAGGCCCGCGTCGCCGAGTTGGATAAGGCCGGCGCCTCGACAAAATTGCCGAGCGATCAGGAAGTTGACCGGGTGATGGACATCTTTGGCAAGATGTTCGAGCGGTTCCTCGACTTCACGCGCAAAATGGACGGCAAAAGCGATCAGGGCACGTCGCTCTAAAAAGTGAGACCCGTCCATCCACAGGGATGGACGGGTCCTTGGCACACGCAAGCTCGGGACGGCGACAGGAGCCGCGCGCGCCAACCGGTTCATTACGAAGGATCAAAATACCGAAAGCTGCCGCTTCCTCGGCACATCAGCCCTGGATGATCCCCCGCTGGATCAGGATGCAGCCTGACCTCCGTTCGTGGTCGCTTCGGGGTGAGACTGTGGCAAACATCAGGCAAATTCGCGTCACTACCAAGAACAATTGGTTGAGTGTTCAACTAAAACTGTCCGCAGCGTTAACAAGCGCCGCTGCAAGTCCAGCCTCGGTTCCAGTATGTCCCGCATCCGCGACAATGTCCAGCCGGGCCGAGGGCCAGGCTTTGTGCAGATCCCAGGCGCTGCGCAAGGGAGTGACTACGTCATACCTGCCCTGGATGATCACGCCTGGGATCGAAGCCAGCCGATCAGTGCGCTCCAGGAGCTCGCCATCATTCGCGAAGAAACCGTGATTGACGAAATAATGGCTTTCGATGCGCGCGAAGGCATAGGCGAAGCGGTCATCGGCTGCTTGCGTGACGCGCTCGGCATTGGGCAGCAGCGAGAGGCAGGTGCTCTCCCAAACGCTCCAGGCGCGTGCGCATTGGCGCAACGCCGCCTCGTCGGTGCCGGTCAGGCGCTTATGATACGCGGCGATCATGTCATGCCGCTCATTTTCCGGAATAGGCTTCAGATAGGCTTCGAAAGCGTCCGGAAAAATCCAGCTGGCGCCTTCCTGGTAGAACCACCTGAGCTCCGCGCGGCGCAGCAGGAAGACGCTGCGCAAGATCAGCTCGGTCACTCTTTCGGGATGGGCCTCGGCATAGGCGAGCGCCAGCGTAGATCCCCACGACCCGCCCAGCACTTGCCAGCGCTCGATGCCGAGCATCTCGCGCAACGCCTCCATGTCGGCCACCAGGTCCCGTGTAGTGTTCTCGCGCAATTCGCCGAAGGGCGTCGACTTCCCACAGCCGCGCTGATCGAACAGGACGATGCGATAGGCGCGCGGATTGTGAAAACGGCGCAGGAAAGGCGCGATGCCGCCACCCGGGCCGCCATGCAGCACGACCACCGGCTTGCCGCTAGGCGATCCGCATTCCTCGAAATAGATGTCATGCAGGCTCGAGACCTTGAGGCGCCCGGTGCGATAGGGCTCGGTTTCGGGATAGAGCGGTCGCTGGCTGTTCAGGACGTTCATTGGGCGAGCCTTGGCCTTTTCGGAATGAAGCGATAAGTTGCGGGCAACAAGAAGATGCCAGCTAGATTTGGCCAAGGAAAGGGAGGACCATGCCAGGCTATAGGGTCATCATCGTCGATGATCATCCCCTGTTTCGCGCCGCTCTGAAGCAGGCGCTGAGCGGCGCTTTCAAGGGCATCAAGCTCGATGAGGCGGGCACCCTCGATGCCGTCACCGAGCGCCTCGATCGCGACAGCGATATCGACCTCGTGCTCCTTGACCTCAAGATGCCGGGCGTCCAGGGCCTTTCCGGCCTCATGTTCCTGCGAGCTCAATATCCGGCGGTCCCGATCGCCATCGTCTCGGCGAGCGACGAACCCCCGATCATCCGCCGCGCCCTCGATCTTGGCGCCTCGGGCTTCATCCCGAAATCGCTCGCGGTCGAAGACATGCGCAAGGCGATCGCGGCGATCCTCGCCGGCGGCGTCTGGGCGCCGGAAGGCATTAGCTCCGCCACCGCTCACGACAACGAAGGCGATGCATTCGCGCAACGCATCGCGACGCTGACACCGCAGCAGATGCGCGTCCTCATGATGCTCAAGGAAGGGCTGCTCAACAAGCAGATCGCCTTTCAGCTCGGGGTCTCGGAAGCTACCGTCAAGGCGCATGTTTCCGCCATCTTGCAGAAGCTTGATGTCGCGAGCCGGACCCAGGCCGTCATTGCTGCAAGCCGCATCGACGGCGAAAGCCACGTACTGATGGAGTGATCTACAAATCACAAGTCATCAGAAACATTGCGCCATGCTCGGTTGCAAATTGTTCGGCGACGGCCCAGCCGCATTTGCGATAAAGGTCCTCCGCATCGGCCGTGTACAGGTGAAGCCGCGCGATGCCTGGCCGCGCGCGTGCTCCTCGATCGCCGAGATGAGCCGCCGCGCCACACCCTGGCCGCGGAATTGTGGATCGACATAGAGGCTGGCGAGCCAGGGAGAGAGGTCATCATGCGCCGGCTCGAGCTCGTTCAGAACCAGGAGGCAGATTCCGGCGAGCCGCCCGCCGACGAAAGCGATGAGCGCGGTCTCGGGCCCCTCCGGCGTTGTCGCGAGCTTGGTGAGCTGAGCCTCGCTGTCAGCGAGGGAAAATCCGTCCGCCTTGAGAAAGGCTTCATGACGCCAGAGCGCAGTGATCCTGAGTTCGGGTGAGTGCGCCGCGAGCGACCGGATGGTGATCCGTGATCGATCCATGGCGTCCATCCCGAATTCATCCACCGGCTATTCGGCAGCCTGCGCCTGGGCGGCGAACTGGGCCAGCGCGGCGCGCAAGGCCGCCGGCCGCACTGGCTTGCGCAGATACTGCACGCCACGCTCGCCGGCGCGATCCTGCACCAGGCGCGAGCGGTCGGCGGTGATGAGGATCGCCGGGACCGTCCGTCCAGCCATGGTGCGCAGGCGGTCGATGAGGTCGAGCCCATCATCGCGGTTGAGATGATAATCAGCGAGGATGACGTCGACGTCGGCGGCTTCCGCCGCGAACCGGGCGAGGGCTTCCTCGACACTGCGGGCGGTGATGACGCGCGCCTCCCAGCCGCCGAGCAGGGCCTGCATCGCTTCGAGGATTTGCGGCTTGTTGTCGATGACCAAGATGCCGAGGCCTCCGATGCGGTTCGCGCGCCGCGACAGCTTGTCCGCCGGCCTTACGGCGAGTTCGCTCAAGGGTGCGGTTGGGACGGTGATCGCGAAGCATGAACCCTTTCCCGGCTTCGAGGTCAGGAGCAAAGGATGCTGCATCATCCGGGCGACGCGCTCGACGATCGACAGGCCAAGCCCGAGGCCTGGCTCCATGCCCTTGTCCTGGCCGAGCCGCTCGAACTCCTGGAAGATGACGGCCCGATGGTGCTCGGCGATGCCAGGCCCGGTATCATGCACTTCGATGCGCAGGGCGCCGCCCTTGCGTCGGCAGCCCATGAGCACGTAGCCGTTGCGTGTATATTTGATCGCGTTGGAGACGAGGTTCTGCAGCACGCGGCGCAGGAGCTTGCGATCGGACCGCACCGCGAGCGAGGAAGGGACCACGGTGAAGGTAAGCCCACGCTCGGCCGCGGCGGGCGCGAATTCGGCGTTTGAGCGCGTTGAGCAGTTCGTCGATGCGGAAGACCGACATCTCGGGCTTGAGCGCGCCGGCATCGAGTCGCGAGATATCGAGCAGCGCCGAAAGAATATCTTCGACAGCGCCGAGCGAGGCATCGACATTGCGCACCAGCTCGCCATCAGTTCCCCGGGCTTTCCGCTCGACCAGGCTCGCGGTGAAGAGCCGTGCCGCATTGAGTGGCTGCAGGATGTCGTGGCTTGCCGCGGCAATGAATTTTGTCTTGCCGAGATTGGCAGCATCGGCTTCGGCCTTGGCGCGCTTGAGTTCGCTGTTCAGGCGGGTGAGCTCGGCGGTGCGCTCCTCGACGCGCCGTTCCAGAGTCTCATTGGCGCGTTTGAGCTCCTCGGCCGCCTTCACCGATTGGGTGATGTCAGTGAAGGTCACGACGTAGCCGCCATCCTCCGGCATCTTGCTCGAATGCAATTCGAGCACGATGTCGCGCTTAACCAGATGCTCGATGATGGGCTCATGCGTCGAGGTGATCTTGCGCAGGCGGTCGCGGCGCATTTCGGGCAGCAGCCGGGCTTCGATGCCGCCTGAGCGCAGCATCATATCCAGCAGTTCTTCCAGCGGGGCGCCGATGCGGCTCAGATCGGCAGGCAGCGTCAGCAGCCCGCAAAAGCGCCCGTTCCAGCAGATGAGCTTGCCTTCGCTGTCGAACACGGCGATGCCCTGGCCGACATTGTCGATGGCCGACTGCAGCAGGTCGCGGTTGTACTGGATGGCGGCCGAGGCATCGTCGAGGAGCTTGCATGGCGCCGCGCGGATTTTTCGAATGGCGTTCGAGCAGGAGTCCCATCACGAGCCGCGACGAAGCCGTGCCGACGGCGCTGGCCAGCAGGTGCTCGGCGAAGCGCAGCATTCGGATATCGGCCTCGGCCTTCGGATCATGCGGCACGTGCCGCGCTCGGCGGCCGCCTCGGCGAAGGCTTTGGCGGTGCGTTCGCCGCCGAGATAGCGGGCGACCGTCGCCTCGACTTCGCCGACCGTCACCGCCGTGCGCCACAGGCGGAAGCCCGGAGCTGCCGCCAAGGGCATGTCGCGGGTGACGAAGGTCGTCGGCCTGCATGCGCTCGATCGGCGTCGGCGGGCGCACCAGCGAGACGGCGACATAGACGGTGGAATTGGCGAGGAGGCTCCACATGACGCCATGGGTCAGGGGATCGAACGCGAGATTGAACAGCATGCGCGGGCGGAGCAGGCCGATGCCGAAGGGTCCCTCGGTGATGAGGCTCGTGATCGATCCACCCGGCGTCGGCGAAGGAGGGCAGGAAGAGCGTATAGACCCAGAGCGCAAAGCCCGCGGTGATTCCAGCCATGGCGCCACTGCGCCGTGCCGCGCTTCCAGACGAGGCCGCCGAAGAAGGCGGGCGCAAACTGGGCGATGGCCGCAAAGGAGATGAGGCCGATCTGGGCCAGCGCGGCGCTCGAGCCGATCATCCGGTAATAGCTGTAGGCGAGGAGCAGGATGACCACGATGGCCCATGCGCCGGATGGTGATCAGCACGCCGGCCCATGTCCTGGTGCATCTGCGCGCGCTCCTCGCGCCGCTCGCAGCATGATCGGCATCACGAGGTTGTTGCAGACCATGATCGACAGCGCCACGGCCTCGACGATGACCATGGCGGTGGCGGCGGACAGCCCGCCGAGGAAGGCGATGAGAGCGAAGGTCTGGCTGCCGGCGAGCACCGGCAGCGCCAGCACGAAAGTGTCGCCGTCGGTGAAGCCCGGCTTGAACATCATGAGGCCGGCAATGGCGATCGGCACGACGAAGATGTTGATCGCGATGAGATAGAGCGGAAACAGCCAGGCGGCGCGCCTGATGTCGCCGGCATGTGCGTTCTCGACGACCGTCACATGGAACTGGCGCGGCAGCAGCACGATGGCGATCATGGCAAGCAGCGTCTGGTCAGCCATGAGCCGCCGGCAAAGCCCTTGCTGAACAGCGCCGACGATCTCGGGCATTTGCCGTGCCTGCTCGAAAAGGGCTTGCGGGCCGCCCATCATGACGAAGGTGATGAACAGCGCCGACCGCGACGAAGGCCAGAAGCTTGACGATGGATTCGACCGCGATCGCCATCATCAGCCCGTGCTGGTGCTCGGTCGTGTCGATATGGCGGGTGCCGAACAGCATGGCGAAAGCGGCCATGGCGACGGTGACGAGGAAGGCAATGTCCTCGCTGATCGGCAGCGGGGCCGACTGCGCCGGTCGACCAGCCAGGCGTCGTCATCATGGTCTCGAGCGCAAAGGAAACGGCCTTGAGCTGTATCGAGATGTAGGGAATGATGCCGACGGCGGCGATGAGAGCCACGAGCGCGCCCAGCAATTCGCTTTTGCCGTAGCGCGCGGCGATGAAATCGGCGATCGAGGTGATGTTCTGGCGCTTGGCGATTTCGACGATCGTCTGCGAGCAGCTTCCAGCCGACGGCGAAGACCAGGATCGGGCCGATATAGATCGGCAGGAAGTCGAAGCCCGAGCGCGACGCAACGCCGACGCTGCCGAAATAAGTCCAGGAGGTGCAATAGACGCCGAGCGACAGCGCGTAGATGAGAGGCCGCGGCGTCCGCTGGCAAGCGCCCGCGCGCCTGCGGTCGCCCCAGGTCGCCACCGCGAACAGCAGCGCCGACATAGGCGAGACCGGCGAACAATACGGTCCAGCTATAGAACATGGGGCTTCACTATAGGCCCAGTCCAGCGAGGCGCAGCTATGGCTTTCAACCGCCCCATGTCTGGGTTACAGATTCCCTGTTGGGGCCTGGATTACCGGGCATCAGCTTCGTAAGCGAGAAGGGGTGCAGCATGTGGCAGGAATTCAAGGAATTCGCCTTCAAGGGCAATGCTTTCGATCTGGCTATCGGCGTCATCATCGGCGCCGCTTTCAGCAAGATCGTCACATCCATCGTCGATGACCTGATCATGCCGATCATCGGCTGGGCCATCTTCGGCGGTCTTGATTTCAACAATTATTTCTGTGGGTCTCGTCCTCGACGGTCACGGCGCCGACATTGGCGGCTGCCAAGGAGCAGGGCGCCGTCTTCGCCTATGGCAGTTTCATCACCGTCTGATCAATTTCCTGATCATCGCCTTGATCCTGTTCCAGCTGGTGAAGGCCGCGAACCGGATGCGCAAGCAGGCGCCGGCCACGCCGGCGGCGCCGACCACAACCGAGAAGCTCCTGGGCGAAATCCGCGA
Source organism: uncultured Alphaproteobacteria bacterium (assembly GCA_963841765.1). Classification (GTDB taxonomy): domain Bacteria; phylum Pseudomonadota; class Alphaproteobacteria; order Rhizobiales; family Aestuariivirgaceae; genus Taklimakanibacter. The sequence goes on along the minus strand of CAWJDZ010000032.1, from coordinate 154,818 downwards.
CGCGCTGGTAAAGAAGTAATAGATTTTCCTCATAGCTGAACCGATGAACCCGGGTGTTCGACACCCGGGTTCTTATTTGCTAAACACCCGCCCATGGACCTCTCTTCAGCCTCGGCCCTTCTCAGCGCCATCACCGCCGCCAGCCGCAATGAGCCGGATTCCGGCATTATCTCTGCCGTCAATCATGGGATCGGAAAGCCCGATGTCATTCCCGTCTGGTCGGGCGAGGGCAATGTGCCCACGCCGGAGGCCTTCTGCCGCGCCGGCGATCGAAAGCCTGCTTCAAGGCGAGACCTTCTATACCTGGCAGCGCGGCATCCCGCCTTTGCGCGAGGCGCTGGCGCGCTATCACGCTCGGCATTATGGCCGCTGCTTTCGTCCTGAGAATTTCTTCGTCACCGGCGGCGGCATGCAGGCGATCCAGACCATCATTCAGATGATCGCGGGCGAAGGAGGACGAGATCGTGCTGCCGACGCCGGCCTGGCCCAATTACGCAGGGCCCATGCGGCTATCGGGCGCGCGGCCCGTCGAAGTCCCGCTCGATTTCGCCAATGGCCGCTGGCATCTCGATCTCGACCGGCTATTGGCGCGATCACGACCCGCACCAAGGCCATCGTCCTGAATTCGCCCTCCAATCCGGTGGGCTGGACCGCGAGCCTCGACGATCTCAAGGCGGTGCGCGATGAATGCCGCAAGCGCGGTCTGTGGATCGTCGGCGATGAAGTCTATGCGCGCTTCTATTATGGCGAAGCCCATGAGACGCGGGCACCGTCATTCCTCGATATCTGCGACAGCGAAGAGCAGATCCTTCTCGCCAATACGTTCTCCAAGAACTGGGCGATGACCGGATGGCGGGTCGGCTGGCTGCAGGCGCCGAAGGCTCTCGGACCTGCGATCGAGCGTATCATCCAGTACAACACATCGGGCACCGCCGCCTTTCTGCAAAGGGGCTGCGTCGCAGCGCTCGATGGGGCGAGGATTTCATCGCCGCGCAAGTCAAGAAGGCGCGCGCCAATCGCGATCTCGTCGCGGCTTCCTTGCGCGAACATCCACAAATCCGTTTCGAACTGCCCAGGGGCGCCTTCTATTTGTTTTTCGCCATCGAAGGCATGAAGGATTCGCTGGCCACGACCTTGCGCATCATCGATGAGGCGAAAGTCGGCTTCGCGCCCGGCGGCACTTTCGGACCCGGCGGCGAAGGCTTCCTGCGCATGTGCTATTTGCGCGACCAGGCGAAGCTCGAAGAGGCGCTTAAGCGCCTCGGCAAGTGGCTCAAGACGTCGAAGCCGAGCTGATCAAATTTTGCGCAAGGGTTCGTTGCTGCTGCCCGAATATGCGCTGCAGTGCACAATGGGCGGGCAACAACGATTTACCCGAGAATTCACCGGGGATGCCATAGAAGATTATTGTTCCGTTGGATCAAGTACTTAAGAGTATTTTTAATTGGAGGCGAATGTCTGGCATAAGCGTTGCTAGGCATTTTGCACCGCAATGTGCTCGATTGGGGTTCCTCCCATCTCCTCAAAAGAGATTGCGCAAACTTCAGGTGCTCGGGTTCGCCCCAGTTTGCACCAGGGGGCAGACAGGTGAATGGTTGCGCCTTTCTGCCCCCGCCCATTTTTTTCACCAACAAGCTTTAAGCCGATTGGCGAATGTGCTTGGCAACTGTGTTTTGCGCATCGAAAGCGGCGCGGCGCCGGGCGATCTCTTCCGGACTGAGCCGCGCGATATTGCAGTAGTCGAGCTTCCATTCGGCTGACGCGCTCCAGCGTAAAGACGATTGCACGGTTGTCCTTGCCGCGGGCGCCGCTTCGAGCAGCTTGAGGGCGAGCGCCAGAGTGAAATCCTGTGATGCGATGTCATTCGGGCGCCCGGCCGAATTCCCGAGCGGGAAATCCGAAAAGAGAAAACGCGGCACGCCCACATATTCGACGATATCCTTGGCCGAGCCCATGACGAGCGTGGCGATGCCTTCGCTTTCGAGCGCCCGGGCCGCAAGGCCCATCGTCTGGTGACATACCGGGCAGTTGGGCACAAGGACAGCCGCATCGGCCTGGTCCTCGAGGCAACGGCGGACCAGCTCCGGACAATCGGTCTCGAGCGTCACGCGATGGCTGCGATTGGTAGGCGCGCCATGGAAGCGCGGTGAGAGTTCGCCGAAGAGCCCTTTTTCCTGTGCCCGCCGCAGCGCCGGAAGCGGGAAATAGCTGTTCTGGTCCTCGGCCGTGGTGTGCGCGCGGTCGATGGCGATATGCGAGATGCGCAAATCGTGGTCGAGCGCGGTGTCGCCGGAATAGACGGCGTAGAATTTCGCCTCCGCATTGTATGGTGCGCCCGGCCCTTGGTCGCCTTTGTCCGGCTGATAAAGCGCAGCCGTGGTGATGAGCGCCACACGGCATTGGCGCAACGGCTTGGCCAGGAGCGTGAACGGCGCCTCGGCATAGTGCGCCCATTCATAGGGCGCGCCATAGCCCAGCGCCGAATAATAGTCGCGCGTCCGCGGCAGATAAGGGATCGGCGCATCCACAGCTTCGGCGAACCCGAAAGTGCTGTTGCGGTCGTTCGTCCTGGCGGCTTCCGTCATGATGCGGAGCATGCCACCCTGCGGGGCGACGCGCAAATGACCCAGAAATTCCCTGAATTTTCCCTAAATCCGTTGGGTCGTGCCAGGGCACTAGTTCACGCTGTTGGGCAATTCGCGCTCGCGCCTGGCAATGAAGTCGCGCAAGGCCTCGTCCACCGCCTCGTCGAGCTTAGGCTCCTCATACTGGCTCAGCATGGCGCGGGCCTTTTCGCGGCCGCGCGGGTCGTGATCCTTTGCGCCTTCCGCCGACCATTGCTCGAAGGAGTTGAAGTCCATGAGCGTCGGCATGAAGAAGGCGCTCTCGAAATGCTCAAGCGTATGCTGGGTGCCGAGGAAATGGCCGGCCGGGCCCACTTCGCGCACCGCCGCCATGGCCTCCTTGAAATCGTCGAAGGACAGGCCCTGCGCATATTTGTACCAGCCGGCGAGCTGCTCGGCGTCGGTCACGAATTTGGAATAGCCCGCAGCACAGGCCCGCCTCGAGCCATCCCGCCACATGCCAGATGTAATTGGCGCCCGACAGGATCGCGGCATGCATCAGCATGTTGGCCTCATAGCCTGCCTGCGCGTCATTGATCTTCGAGCCGACATGGAACCCGGAGGTGCGCCAGGGCAGATTGTATTTCCGCGCCAGCGCCCCCATCAGATACATCATCTGCGCCGCCTCCGGCGTTCCGCCCATCGGGGCGCCCGATCTTCATGTCCACCGTCACCATGAACTGGCCGTAGATCTGCGGGCTACCCGGGCGGACCAGCTGCGTGAAGGCAAGGCCCGCCAGCGCCTCGGCATTGACCTGCGCCACCGCGCCCACCGACGAAGCCGAGGTCGAAGCGCCGCACAGCGCGAAGGGCGCGAGGATGCAGCGGCTGGTTGTGCCGCGCATAGACCTTCATCGCATCGAGCATCGTCGCATCCCAGACGAGCGGCGAATTGCAATTGGTGATCGACGACGACGACCGTGTTGTCCTTGCACGTAGTCGTCGCCGAACACGATGCCCGCCATCTTCATCACGTCCTCGGCGCGCTCCTTGGAGGTGACGATGCCCATGAAGGGCTTGTCGGAATATTTGAGCGCCGAATGGATGATGTGCAGATGCCGCTTCGGCACCGGGATTTCCATCGGCTCGCAGATGATCGAGCTCGAGGAATGGAGCGCCGGCGACATGTAGGCGAGCTTGTGGAAATTATTGAGATCGGCGAGCGAGCCGTAGCGGCGCTTGATTGTCGAGATCGCGCACATAGGGCGCGCCATACATCGGCACGAACACCGTGTTCTTGCCGCCGATCGTGACCGTGCGCTCCGGATTGCGCGCATGCAGGATAGAATTCCGGCGGGACCTTGCCAACGAGCTCCATCAGCAGCGCCCGGTCGATGCGGACCCGAGTGCCTCGACATCGGCGCCTGCCGCCTTCCACATGTCGAATGGCCTCATCATCGCGGAACTCGCAGCCGACTTCTTCCAGGATTTTAGCGACTCGTCATGGATGAGTTCGATCGCCTCGTCCGGCACGATCTCGTAGACGGGGATATTGCGGGTGAGTGCCGGGAAGGACGGCACTGCCTTGGCGCGCAGCGTTCGCCGGCCCTCGCGTCCGCCCGAGCGGCGGCCATGGGCCGAAACCTGTTTCGACATTTCGTTCGTGTCCATGGCGGGCCGGGTGTTTTCCATGGCTCAAGCCTAATGCCCGTCGGCGCGCGAGGAAAGCGCCCAAAGCGACGGGAATGAATCAGTTCGCGTCGTCGCCGCCCAGATTGCTGGAGATCGAGGCGACGAAGCGTGAAAAGAGCTCGCCTTGTGACGAGATGCCGAGCTTCATATAGATGTTCTTGCGATGTATGCGCACGGTTCCAGTGGCTATGCCGAGCTTCTTGCCGATCGCCTCCGATGAATTGCCCTTGAGCACCAGTTCGGCGATTTCGGCCTCCCGCCCCGTCAGCCGGCCCTCGCCGAAGCGATGGAAGGCCGATTCCAGGATCGGTTCTGCCGCGGCGATGGGGTGCGGACGGCCGCCCGAGAACCGGCTCTCGATTTCCCGCCAATGCTGGGCCGATACCGCGCTGACAATTGGCGCCACCAGCGACAGCCGTTTGCGCTCGCGCAAAGCAAAGGGCGGCAGCCTGGCGGCGTCACGCATCAGCGAGACGACAATCCGCGTCTCGCCCTGGATGGGAACGAAGAAGGCGATCTCTTCCGAGAGCCCGGTCTGCACATAGTAGGACTGAAAATATTGGCTCTGCGGAAAGCGGTCGGGCGCCAGGTCCGCGACGCGGTGCGGTCCGGGCCCCCAGGCCTCGGGCCGCGCGATGAAGAGAGGATCGAGCAGATAGGGGCCCGCCTGATAGTCGTCGACGAAGACGCGGCGTTTGCCCGCCGGAAAGTTGTCGAAGAGATCAAGGGGTCGGGCGCTGCCGCTATAGGCGAAGATCACCGAATAGTCGAAGGGCACGACATGCGCGAGGGCCGCGACCAGGTTGGCGGCGAAGCCCGACGTGCCAATGGCGCCGACGGCCTCCGCCAGGCTGTCATTCCAGGCTTTGTCGCCGACTGCGGCGGAGCTGTTCATGCGGCGTCCTATCCCATTTAGGATATATACAGTTTCTCACTCTACTGCGATCATTTTGCCGATTATGGGATATAGAACCAGCATTCGAATGCCAGTCGCCGGTCATCACCTGAAAAAGTTAACCTGCCGCGCCCTTATGGGATTGAGGCGATCCGCTGTAGACTTCGTCCATCCGGCACTGGGCTGTCGAGTGTGAGAAATGCGGGCTGATACCGCCATTCCCGATATTTCCTTTCGCGGCGTGTCGAAGCGCTACGGTGCTGTCCTCGCCGTCGACAAGGTCGATCTCGATCTGCCCAAGGGCTCTTTCGTTTCGCTGCTCGGTCCTTCGGGCTGCGGCAAGACGACGTGCCTGCGCATGATGGCGGGCTTCGAGCAACCGAGCGAGGGTCAGGTCTTCATTCGCGGCGACAATGTCACCGGCGTTCCGGCTTACCGGCGTCCGGTCAATATGGTGTTCCAGCACTATGCGCTGTTCCCGCATTTCAATGTCGCCGACAACGTCTCTTACGGCCTGCGCCAACGCTCGCCGAAGCCGCCACGCGAGGAAATCGCCAAGGCGGTCGACGAGGCGCTGGCGATGGTCAGGCTCCACGGCTATGGCGCGCGCCGCACATGGGAATTGTCGGGTGGCCAGCAGCAGCGCGTGGCGCTCGCTCGGGCGCTGATCAACCGTCCCGCGGTGCTCCTCCTTGATGAACCCCTGGCGGCGCTCGACCGCAAGCTCCGTCACGACATGCAGATCGAATTGCAGAATCTGCAGCGCAATGTCGGCATCACCTTTCTCCTGGTCACGCACGACCAGGAAGAGGCGCTGTCGATGTCGGACCGCGTCTGCATCATGAAGGACGGACGTCTCGTCCAGGTCGGAACGCCGCGCGAACTCTATGACGAGCCGGCCAACGGCTATGTGGCGGATTTCGTCGGCAAGTCGAATTTCTTTTCAGGCACGGCCGGCCCGGCGCGCGAAGGATTAATCGATGTCACTTTGGCGGACGGCATGAAGGCCTCGGGGCGCGCCTCGAAATCGACCGCGCGGCCGGCGCAGGGAGCGTCCGTGCTGATGAGCGTACGTCCGGAGCAGATCAGGCTCGCGGCGGCGGAGCGCGATCTTCCGAATGGCGTGGCCTTTCGCACCGAGGTGCAGGTGCTCAACCGCATCTTTCTCGGCGAGCAGACGGAATATCTCGTGGCGCATGACCGGCTCGGCGAGTTCATGGTCAGGAGCCCGCGTCAGGGTAGTGCGCTGACGGCTTTCGAGATCGGCGACAAAGTGGCGGTCGGCTGGCCACCCGATGCCGCCCTCATACTGGGCAAAGAGTAAATTACGGCCGGGAAAAAACAGGAGGAAACAGAGAAATGAAAAACGACAACATCATCACGCCGCAGAAATTCGTCGAGGAATTGCGGCGCTACCAGAAAGGCTCGGTTACGCGCCGGCACTTTCTGGGCGTCACGGGCCTGGGCGTCGCGACCGCCGTGCTGAGCCAGGCGGTTCCGGGCTTGCGTCCGCGCAAGGCCTATGCCGCCCTGTCGGGCACGGTCAATCTCACCACCTGGCCCAACTACCACAATCAGGAGAATCTCGACGCCTTTACCAAGAAGACCGGCGTCACGGTCAACATGAATGTCTTCGGCTCGAATGAGGAGATGCTGGCCAAGCTCCAGGCGGGCTCGACCGGGTGGGATGTCTTCGTGCCGACCAACTACACGATCAGCACCTACAAGGGCCTCGATCTCATCGAGCCGCTCGATCTCAAGCTCCTGCCGAACTATGACGCCGCCGCGCAGGATCAACGCTTCACCTCGGAAGGCACGATCGACGGCACGGTCTATGCAGTGCCGAAGGATTGGGGCACCACCGGCTTCGTCATCAACACCAAGAACGTGACCCAGAACCCGACGAGCTGGAAGGAATTCTGGGAGCTGACGAAAGGCCCACTCAGCGGCCGCGTGATGGTGCATGACTACCAGCTCACTACCATCGGCAATGCGCTCAAATACTACGGCTATTCCTTCAACTCGAACGATGAGAAACAACTGGGCGAGGCCGAGAAGCTGATGCTCGAGGCAAAGACGCATCTCTTCGCCATCAATTCCGACTATCAGCCATCGATGCGCAATGGCGATGCCTGGATGTCGGTATGCTGGACGGGTGATGCGACCCAGCTCCATCGCGATCTGCCGGAAATGCAATATGTGATCGGCAAGGAAGGCGGCGAGATCTGGACGGACTACTATGCCATCCCAAAGGGCGCGCCGAACCGGGAGGCGGCTTACGCTCTGATTGACTGGCTGCTGACGCCCGAAATCAATGCCAAGGAGGTAACGGCGCATGGCTATCCCTCGACCGATGCGCGCACCAACAAGCTCTTGCCGAAGGAGACCTTGGAGAACCCGATCCTCTACCCGGCCAAGGAACTGCTGACCAATCTCGAATTCGGCGCCGCTGCGACGCTGACTAACCCGCTTCGCGCCGAGATCATGGCCCGCTTCAAGTCGGCTTGAAGATTAGGCCCTTCCCACCTCCGCGCGGGAAGGGCTTCCTTCTTCGAGATATGGCCTCTTCGTCACCCCCGTCGCGCTCCAGGGTCGTCACTGCATTGCTGGTGGCGCCGGCAGGCTTGTTCTTCTTCTTTCTGCTGATCCTGCCCCTCGCCGTCGTCATCATCTATTCCTTCGGCGCCCGCGCCGACGCCGGCGGCTATGCGCCGGATTTCACGCTCGAGAACTACGCCAATCTGCCGGCGCGAGGCCGCGTATTCTTCAATACGCTGACTCTCGCGCCTCTTGGCACGTTGCTCACCGCGCTCATCGCCTATCCGCTGGCCTATTTCCTGGCGGTGAAGGCGAATGAGAGAGCGCGCACCTTGCTGCTCGTCCTGGTCATCGTGCCGTTCTGGACCAGCCAGCTCCTGCGCTATTATGCCTGGATCATGATCCTGGGCGCAAAGGGGATACCGAACTGGTTGGGCTTGATCGGCTTCACAGATGTGCGCATCCTCAATACGCCTGGGGCCGTGCTCATTGGCGCCGTTTACGGCTTTCTTCCACTCATGATCCTGCCCATCTATGTCAGTCTCGAGAAGCTCGACAAGCGGCTCCTCGAGGCCTCCGCCGATCTCGGCGCTGACGCGCGTCGCACCTTTTGGCAAGTCACATTGCCGCTGTCGCTCCCAGGAGTCGCGACCGGGTCCATGCTGGTCTTCATTCTGCTGATGGGCGAATACATCCTTCCGCAATTCCTGGGCGGCGGCAAAGTCTTCTTCATCGGCAATGCATTGGTCGATCTCTTCCTGCAATCACGCAACTGGCCGTTTGGTGCCGCCGTCTCGATGGCCATGGTGGCCATCATGTTCGTGACGATAGCGCTTTATATGCGCTTCATCCTGAGCCGCGGCGATGTGCGTCGCGCCGCGTTGGTGTGACCATGCGTCTCTATGCGACCCTCATCTATATCTTCCTTTACGCGCCGATCGCGCTCATCGTCATCTTCTCGTTCAATGCCGGGCACTATGCGATGGACTGGCAAGGCTTTTCCATCGAATGGTATGGGAAGGCCTTCAGCAATCCGATCTTGATCAAGTCTTTGATATCGAGCCTTATTGTTGCGGGCTTGACTTCCGTCATCGCGACCCTTGTCGGCACGCTCTGCGCTTTGGGGCTCGAGCGGATGCGCGGCTGGCTCCGGCAGCTTTTTGACGCGCTCATCTATATCGCGATCATGGTGCCGGGCGTGGTGATCGGCATAGCGACTCTCATCGCATTCGTCACCTTGTTCGATGCCGTAAATCCGGCGCTTGAGGCGGTGGGCATTGCGCGCTTGCAAATGGGTCTATGGACGGTGATCGCAGCCCATGTCCTGTTCAATCTGGCCGTGGTCGTGCTCATCATCAGGGCGCGCCTGGCCGGCATGGATCGAAGCCTGGTCGAGGCATCCGAAGATCTCTACGCAACGCCTCTCGCGACGTTCCGGCAGGTTGTACTGCCCGCCCTCATGCCGTCCATCCTTGCCGGCTTGCTTCTGTCCTTCACCTTCTCCTTTGAGGACTTCATCATCACCTTCTTCGTCGCCGGGCCGAATACCACCTTGCCGATCTATATGTATTCCTCCATCCGGCGCGGCGTCACGCCCGAGATCAACGCGATCGGCACCGCCGTGCTGCTTACCTCCCTCGCGCTCTTAATGGTGGCGCAGTTCCTGTTGCGGGCGCGGACAAGCTCCAGATAGGCCGGCGTACTCCAGCTAGAGTATAGTGAGGGATCCGTATCGGCCCTGAAACGCGCGTTTTTCCTCTATCGGATTTTGCTTTGTATTCAGATCGATACAACGTGGGAATGGCATTCGGCGCGACAGCGCAAGCAATACTGGAAGAGCGAATTTTTACGCATCTTGGTAGGTTGTTTTTTGTAGACTCGTGTATAGTGCAATGGCTTGCGGGAGTGAGCTTTGGAAAGTGGTTGGGACGGACCATGAACCGGCACGATCCTGAAATGTCGGCGCCATCGGATGATCTGCGCGATGACGCTTCGACGCCTGGCCGCGATCAAGGCGGCATTCAGTCGGTCGATATCGGCATGACAGTGCTGAAAGCCCTGGCAGAGGCCAAGGGGCCCATGTCGCTCAAGGAGATCGGCGCTGCGTGCGCGATGGCGCCCAGCAAGGCTCATCGCTATCTTCACAGCCTTGTCGCAGGCGGCCTCGTGGCGCAACAGCACCGATCGGGCAAATACGATCTCGGCATATTTGCCCTGCGTCTCGGCGCTTCCGCCATCCGCCGCATCGATGTCGTCAATCGCGTAAGCGATCATCTCGTGGACCTGGTGGATCAGCTGCAGATGTCGGCGCATGTCGCGATATGGACTCCTGAGGGACCTGTTGCCGTGCGCTGGCAGCGAACGCCCCATTCGCTGGTCTCGCCCGACGTGCTGGGCTCAGTATTCCCTTTGCTGCGTTCGGCGACCGGCAATGTTTTCCTGAGCTACTTGCCCGACCGCCTTACGCAGACGCTGGCCACGGCCGAGCTTCGGACGGAAGGCGAGCTCGAAGGTGCGGTCGACATCGACATAGCGGAGATCGTCCGCATGGTGCGCGAGCAGGGCTACGCGATGACGGAGGGCACTTTCGTTCCCCACTATGTGGGGATAGCAGCGCCGGTGTTTAATTGGGACGAGGAGGTCTGCGCTGCCGTGACGGTGGTCGCGCGTGCGACTCGCGATCCCGATCAGCGCCTGGCGGCCGCCGCTCAGCTCAGAATATTCTGCAAGAACATGTCCGGGGCGGCCCACTGAGACGAAGAACTGTATGAGGAGAACTTTGACCGGAGTGCCCAGCCATGACGAGTGAGGGCTAATGGAAATCCCGGCTTTTGACGAGGGCCGGCAGGTCGGTCTCATCGCCCCCTTCCTGGTGAAGCCGGCGCAATTCTTGGCTCAGATCCATGAAGCTTTCGGCGACGACATGGATCACGAGGCCGGCGCGTTGCAGCCGGCCCCTGACGGCGACGAACTCGCCTGTCATCACCACGCGCCGGTTGGCGGCGAGGATTTTGGGCCACACGATGATATTGACGATGCCGGTCTCATCCTCGAGGGTAATAAAGACGACGCCATTGGCGGTGCCCGGCATCTGGCGCATGAGGACGAGGCCAGCGACCGTCACATGCGCATTCTGCGGCAGCGTCTCGCTCTTGTGCTCCTGGCTGGTGATCACGCCGAGCTTTTTGAGCTCGGAGCGAAAGAAGCTGCAGGGATGCGCCTTGAGCGACAGGCCGGTCGTCTGATAATCGGCCGTCACCTCCTCGCTGAGCGGCATTTGAGGCAAGGCGACGGAAGGCTCTTCGAAGAGGCCGTCCTCGATATGGGGCGCAAACAGCGGCAGGTTGCTGTCGAGCGCCACACCATTGCGCTTGACGGGGTCGATATCGAGCCGGCCAAGCCGGCGCATGGCCCATAGAGCGGCGCGACGGTCGAGGCCCATCGATGTGAAACCATCCGCTTCGGCGAGCCTTTCCAGCGTGAAGCGCGTGACGCCGCCGCGGCGCGCCAGTTGCTCGAGGCTCGAATAGCCGTTGCCGCGATGGGTGATGAGACATTGCTTGATTTCTTCTTCCTTGAGGCCGTCGACCTGGCGGAAGCCGAGCCGCACGGCGCAACGTTCAGCCGACAGGGGCTCGAGCGTGCAGTCCCATTGGCTGTTATTGACATCGACCGGGCGGATCTCGACGCCATGCTCGCGCGCATCGCGCACCAATTGCGCCGGCTGATAGAAGCCCATGGGCTGGCTGTTGAGGATGGCGGCGCAGAACACATCCGGGTGATGGCATTTGATCCAGGCCGAGGCATAGACGAGAAGCGCGAAGCTCGCGGCATGGCTTTCCGGAAAGCCATACTCGCCGAAGCCTTCGATCTGGCCGAAGCAGCGTTCGACGAAGTCGCGCTCATAGCCGCGGCCCGTCATGCCGGTGATGAACTTCTCCTTGAACTTGCTGACATCGCCATTGTTGCGGAAGGTCGCCATCGACCTTCTCAACCGGTCGGCATCGTCGGGCGAAAACCCGGCCGCCGTGATGGCGATCTGCATCGCCTGCTCCTGGAAAAGCGGCACGCCCAGAGTGCGTTTCAAGACCTCTTCCAACTCATTGGCAGGGCCGATACCAGGGCCGGGCGAAGGATAGACGGTTTTCTCGATGCCGTCCCGGCGCTTGAGATAGGGATGCACCATGTCGCCCTGGATGGGCCCCGGCCTGACGATCGCCACTTCGATGACGAGATCGTAGAATTCTCTCGGCTTGAGGCGCGGCAGCATCGACATCTGCGCCCGGCTCTCGACCTGAAACACGCCGACGGAATCGGCCTTGCTCAGCATCTCATAGGTGTCGGGGTCCTCATAAGGCAGGTCGGCCAGCGATCGGAGCGGCTTGCGATATTTGTGGGCATAGTGATCGTTCAGGAATTCCAGGCCGCGTCTGAGACAAGTGAGCATGCCGAGCGCCAGCACATCGACCTTCATGAGACCTAGAGTATCGATATCGTCCTTGTCCCATTCGATGAAGGTGCGGTTTTCCATCGCGGCATTGCCTATGGGCACCGTCTCATCGAGCCGCTTCCGGGTCAGGACGAAGCCGCCGACATGCTGGGAGAGATGGCGCGGGAAAGCCGATGAGTTCATTGGCGAGATCGACCGCCTGGCGGATCTTCTCATTGGCCGGATCGAAGCCGGCTTCGCGCACATATTGGTCGGGCATGTGGCTGCCATAGCCCCAGATCGTCTTGGCGAGGGCGGCAGTGACATCGGGCGTCAAGCCCAGAACCTGGCCCACCTCGCGAATGGCGCGGCGTGAGCGGTAATGCACGACGGTGGCGCAAATGGCGGCGCGCTCGCGCGTATAGCGCTTATAGATATACTGGATGACCTCTTCGCGCCGCTCATGCTCGAAATCGACATCGATGTCGGGCGGCTCGTTGCGCGCTTGCGAGATGAAGCGCGAGAACAGAAGTTTGGTCGATTGGGGATTGACCTCGGTGATGCGCAGACAGAAGCACACGGTGCTGTTCGCCGCCGAGCCGCGCCCCTGGCAGAGAATATTCTCGTTGCGCGCGAAAGCAACGACGTCACGAACGGTGAGGAAATAGCGCGCATAGTCGAGGCCTTCGATGATGCGCAATTCGTCCTCGATATTTTTCACGACATCTTCAGGCACGCCTTGCGGATATCGTTCCTTGGCGCCGGCCCAGGCAAGGTCGGCGAGATGCTGCTGTGCCGTCTTGCCGGGCGGTATCGGCTCATCGGGATATTCATATTTGAGATCGCCCGAGCGAGAAATGACAGCTCGCGGCGATCTCGGCGGTGCGCTCGACCGCATCTTCATAGCCGGCAAAGAGACGCCGCATCTCATCTTCCGGTTTGAGATGGCGCTCGGCATTGGCATGGAGCCTGAAGCCTGCTTTGGCAATGGTGCATTTTTCGCGGATGCAGGTCAGCACATCGGCAAGCGCCCGCCGGCCGGGCGCATGATAATGCACGTCATTGAGGGCAACGAGCGGAGTCCGGCACTGCCGGGCCAGATCGGCGAGACGCGCAAAACGCTGCTTCTCATTGCCTTGATATGAATGAACCGCCCCGAGAAAGACGCGCCGAGGTGCAGCTTCGGCAAGCGCCGAGAGATGTCCGATGAAAACGGGGTCAAGCTTCTTCGGCGGCAAAGCGATCAGCATCTGACCGGCACTGGCGCCAAGGATTTCCGCGAAACCGATATGGCATTCGGCCTTTTTGGCGCGCCGGTTGCCCTCCGTCAGCAGCCGGCAGAGGCGGCCATAGGCTTCGCGGTCTGTCGGATAGGCCAGCACTTCGAAACCGTCGAGAGCGGCAAGGCGTACGCCCGGGAGATATTTGATCTTGCGCTTGCGGGCCTCGTCGAAGCCGCGCACCACGCCGGCAAAGCTGTTGCGGTCGGCAATGCCAATGGCGGCAAGGCCAAGCTCGACCGCTTGAGCGACCATCTCCTGGGGATGCGACGCCCCGCGCAGGAAGGAGAAATTGCTGGTGACGGCAAGCTCGGCATAAGCCATGGCGCAGTCTCACGCGAACAAGCCATGGACGAACCAGCGCGGGTCTGAGCTTTCGCGTCCATAGAGACCTTCGCGATAGAGCCAGAAGCGCTGTCCCGTCGCATTTTCGAGGCAGTAATAATCGCGGGTGAGACCGTCTGCCTCGTTGCGCCACCATTCATCGGCGATGCGTTCTGGGCCTTGCGCCGAAGTGACGGCGTGAGTCTCGCCGCGCCAGTGGAACTGCCGGGGCGGGCCATCGGGAATGAGGGCGATGACCTTGGCCTCTTCCGGCTGCGACAGGAGCAAAGCCGGCCGCAAGCGGTCGGCATCGGCTCCGGGCCAGGCGGACCCCGTGCCATTCGCCTTTTGCGAGACTTCGGCACGTTCGGGAATATGGCTTTCAACGGCGCAAAGCTGGCGCACCGCTTCGTGCCCGAGCCGCTGCTTCAACGCATCGATGAGCCTGGCCTGCTGCTCGGCCGACATTTCGGCATCGGCGGGTCTTTCAAGATCGCCTTGCCGCTCGGCGATCTTTTCCGCAATCGTAACCGAAAGCCCGACGCAATCGAAGCCGAAGCCGGCTTCGAGTTCCCTGGGCGAGGCCGTCGAGCTTGAGTGAAAGGAGACGCGCAATATAAGCGGGATCGCGCGTCGGCGCGGCGAGGCCGATCTCGAGTTGCAGCACATCGCCATCGACGCGATAGAGATCGAGCCTGAGGCCGCGGATCCCGATCCCATCCCGCACCAGAGAAGGCGTGAGGCGTTCCACCAGTCTGGCCGCCGTCCGGATGACGGTCTCTTGCGAAAAGATCGGATCGAGGAAAGAGCGCTGCACATGATAGGCTGGCGGAGGTGAAATATAATGCAAGGCTTCGGGCTTCAGCCCCAGAGCCTGGTCGAGGCGCAGAAGCAGTTCTTTTTCGAAGCGGGCGGCGAAAGGCGCGCGCGGCGCATCGATGAGCATGCCGATGCGCTTGAATCCCAAGCGCTGCAAAGCCGAAGCGCTGTCAGGACTGAGCCGCAAGGCTTTGACAGGAAACGGTCGCAGCGCGTCCTTTTCTTTTCCGTCCGCGAGGCAGAGCGGCAAGTGCGGCGAAGCATGGGAAAGCGCCCAGGCTGCGCCCGGCGTGCCGGCAATCGCGCAACGTCCCGCCAGATTGAATTTTTTGAGGCGCCGCATGAGATCCTGGAGCAAGTCCTCTTCGCCGCCGAAAAGATGAGCGCAACCGGTGATATCGAGGAAGAAGCCATCGCCGCCATTCTCTGAAGTCCAAGGCGAGGCGGCGGGCGTATAGCGCGTCGCCCACAGAGTGAGACTTCGCAGGGCTTCGGCATCGCGCTCGGGCTCAAGGGGATGGACCTGCAAGAGTCCGCCAGCCTTGGCGCGTGCATCTCCGAGAGTCTGGCCGTTGAACAGCCCGCATCTTTCGGCAGCCGGATTCGTGGCGGCGATGCGGGGGGCGCCCGACGCATCGATTGTGAGAACGAAAGGCTGATCAGGCGAGACGGGGCTGTACGAGCCCTGCGCTGTCAGGAAGCGCAGGATCGGCCAGCGGGGCAGCCAGACCGAAACGATGCGACGCATGAAACCACTCCAACACAAACTCACCGGTCGAGCCGTTGCGGCAACGCTCGAGCTTCACCCGCCAGCGCCAGGCAGCGAGAGCGCCTGAGGGCTCACGATGACAAGGCGCCGCCGCAATGCGCCAGCGGGTCTCGGCCGCGCTCGCGACCGCCGCTTTGGGCGGTCTGAGCAGCAGAAGCGGCCGGCCCGCCTCGCGCGCGGCAAGACTGAGCCGCTGGCTTTTCTTGAGATCGAAGGATTGCGCGATGAGGCCGGCGACGGCCGAAGCCGCACCTGATCGCAAACTCTCTTCGAGCGCCCAGAAGCCATCCGTCTCCTTGCGCGCCTCGACCAGTGTGATGCGGCTGGGGTCGAGGCCGAGCGCCTGGAGGCCATGACCATGGAGTTGGCCAACGGAGGCGAGGCCCTGCGTCGAGGTGATGATGAAGATGGGGCCCTCCACGGGCAATGACACCAGAACGGCGGTCAAAAAACCCAGGGCCGAAGGCAGGTCGAGCGCCGAAGCGGCATGGATCTCATGCAGGCTGGCAAGCGAAATTCCTTGGCGGGGAAGGTGCTTGTCGAGAGTCGGAAGCCCGAAGGAAAAGAACTTGCCGGAGCCTGATTGGGGCAGAGGTCTTGCGAGCAATCGACGCAAAACATCGAGCTGGGCGGGCTTCCGGAGCCGCACCTCCATTCGCGGAGAATTGGTCGCTTGGTCAAAAAACATCGGAAAAATATAGAACATATAAAGAACAGATACAATACGAAGGGTTGTTATCCAAAACCTTTTTTCTAAGTTCTTGGAATCAATCACCTTCTATTGCACCTCTCAAAATTTTGTCACATCATTTGACAAAATAATGAAAGCAGACCGCAGGGCCGCAAACACCATGGATGCGACTGAGATGCGCAAGGCGTCAGGCGTTTCACAAAAAGCCAAAGCGGCCAAGATGGTGGTCGAGAACGCCAGCAAATACTATCAGACACGCACCGGCTCGGTGCATGCGCTCGACGACGTCTCGCTCGAAGTGCGCGAGGGCGAGTTCCTGTGCATCCTGGGGCCGTCGGGCTGCGGAAAATCGACCCTGCTGTGGTCGATGGCGCGGCCTGCATGAGCTGACCAGCGGCGAGATCAGCCTCGGCGACGAGCCGATCACCAAGCCGCATCCCGAGATCGCGATGATCTTCCAGGACGCCAATCTCCTGCCTTGGCGCAATCTCGCCGGCAATATCGCACTGCCCTTCGAGCTCAAGCGCAAGCCGCCCGACCAGCCAGCGCATCGACAAGCTGCTGGAGCGGGTCAATCTCAACGGCTTCGAAACGAAATTCCCGCGCGAACTGTCGGGCGGCATGCAGCAGCGCGCCTCGATCGTGCGCAGCCTTGTCGGTCAATCCCTCGGTGCTTCTGATGGACGAGCCGTTCGGCGCGCTCGATGCCTTCACGCGCGATGAGATGAACCTGCTGATCCAGGAGATCTGGATGGAGACCGGCAAGACCATCGCCTTCGTCACCCATTCCATCTCCGAGGCGATCTTCCTTGCCGACCGCGTCGCGGTGATGTCGGCGCGGCCCGGACGGATCGCCGCCATCTACGATATCGACATTCCGCGTCCGCGCCCGGTCGAAATCCAGACGCAGCCCGGATTTCATCGAGCGCGTGCTCAAGGTCAAGTCGCGCATCGAGCACGGCCGCGGCGCCAATGACGGGCCTGGCGATCACCTGATGACGCAGCACAGGGAAGGAAGGACCGAGAGTGGACAAGGCGCTGGGCGACAAGATCCCGGAATTCAACAAGAAAGGCAGCGGCGGCAGGCGGCGTCGGCCTTTCCGGCGTCGTCGCTCGGCCTTGGCGATCACCGCACCAAGCTCGAGATCCTCGTCATCATCCTGGTCGCGGTCGTCATCATCGGCGGCACGGAATTCCTGCTCAAATGCGTTCAACGTGCCGCAATATGTGCTTCCGACGCCGAGCCAGATCGTCACGGCGCTCTTCACCGAATGGAAATTCATCTGGCCGCATCTGCTGACCACGCTCTATGAGCTGCTTGGTCGGCTTCGCCATCGGCGGCTCGATCGGCTTCGTCCTCGCCGCCGTCATCACCCAGTTCCCCTTCGTCGAGAAGGTGGTGACGCCCTACATCCTGCTGCTCGTCACCACGCCGATGCTGGCACTGGTGCCGCTGCTCATCCTGCAGCTTCGGCTTCGGCAGCGAGCCGCGCATCATCGCGGTGGCGCTGGCCTCGGGTCCGATGGTGATGATCAATTCGGCGACCGGCTTCCGGCGCGTCGATCTCGCCAAGATCGCGCTGGCGCGCTCCTTCGGCGCCAACACCTTCCAGATCTTCACCAAGATCCGCATCCCGATGGCCATGCCGATGATCATCGTCGGCCTGATGGTCGGCTCGATCTTCGGGCTTGCTGACCACCGTCGGCGCCGAGATGGTGGGCGGCGCCGAAGGCCTCGGCAACCGCCTGACCTATTATTCGTCGCTGATCCGCATGCCGCAGTTCTTCGCCATCATTCTGATTCTCGCGATCATCGGCATATCGATCTATGTTTTCTTCTTCTGGCTCGGCAAGAAATGGGCGAGCTGGGAGGCGTGAACATGGAATTTCAAGTGCGTAACGAATAACAGGCACATTGCAAGGAGGAAACAGACATGATTGGTACTATGATGATCGGACGACGCCGTCTTCTGACGCCTGACCGCCGCAGGCATTTCGACTGGCGGCCATTGGGCAGTCTCGGCAGCACGCGCAAGGCCCATGCCGCCGAGCACGGTCCGCTGGGTGTCGCCGCGCGGCACGATCGAGGTGCTCGACGACTATCCCTATTGGGTCGGCAAGAAATACGGCTATTTCGGCGACATCGAGACGACGCTCGAGCCGGGCCCGTCGGATGCCACAGCGACGCGTGAAGCTCGTCGACCAGAACCAGGCCGATATCGGCTATCCCTCGCCCGGCGTGTTCTCGCTCGGCCTCGCGCAGGGCATCCCGCTGGTCTCGGTCTTCCACATGGGCGGCGCCGACGTGTTCGACTTCGCCTTCCGCAAGGGCGAGGCGCCGGCCGACATCAAGGGCCTCGAAGGCAAGACCATCGTGCTCGGCAGCGCCGGCTGGCAGTCGATCTGCGATCCGATGCTGAAGGCGGCGGGCGTCGACATCAGCAAGGTGAAATATGTCGATGGCGGCTGGCCCGACCTGGGGCACGGCGCTCAAGCAGGGCAAGGGCGATGCCGCGCTTTCCTGGGAGGGCTTGCGCGCCCAGTGGAAGGGCCAGGGCCTCGATTTCGACTATATCCTCGGCCGCAATTTCTCCAAGCTTCCCGCCAACAGCTTCGTCATCCGCAAGGCGGATTTCGACGATGCGGCGAAGAAGGAACTCTATGGCCGCTATTTCCAAGGCTGGGCCGCCGGGCTCGAATTCGGCCAGCTCAATCCGCGCGCCGCGACCCAGATCGTCATGGAGCAGTTCCCCGGCCTCGCCTCGCAGATGAAGCCGACGGTCGCGACCGAATCGATGATGCAGCTCGCCAATGTCTTCGCCGGCCGCTGGGACGAGCGCAAGAAGTGGGGCTTCCACATCATGGAGAGCTGGCAGCTGTTCTTCGACACCGGCCGCGAGATCGGCCAGATCACCGGCGACTTCAAGGTCGAGGACGTGGTCAAGAACGATCTCGTCGATGTCGCCAACAGCTTCGACGCCGCCAAGGTCAAGGCCGATGCCGAAGGCTTCGCGCTGTCCGACGACTACAAGAAGGTCGATGTCGAGGCGATCAAGGCGGCGCTCTGAACCGCGAAAAAGGAAGGCGGCGGTCCTAGCTGATCGCCGTCCAGCTGATCGCGTGAGCTACAAAGCCATCTATAGCTATGCCTGGGATCTGGCCGATGCGGGAATCGACGAAGCGGTCGCCGAATTCCGCGATCTCGGGCTCGATACCATCACCATCGCCGGCAGCTATCATGCCGGCAAGTTCCTGAGACCGCACGGCCGCTCGGGCAAGATCTATTTCCCCGAAGACGGCACCGTCTATTTCAAGGCCAGATGCCGGCCGCTATGGCGCCATCAAGCCCGTCGCCAATCATCATGCTCGAGCGAGCGCGATGTGCTGGCCGAGCTTTTGGCGCAAGGCGGCATGAAGGTGAATGTCTGGCTGGTGCTCCTGCACAATACGCTGCTGGGCAGCGCGCATCCGCAAGCGAGCCGTCGCCAATGCCTTTGGCGACCGCTACATCTACAGCCTTTGCCCTTCAGCGCCCGAGGCCCGCGCCTATGCGCTTGGGCCTCGCGCGCGATGTGACCGAAAACTATGCGCGTCTCCGGCATTTCGCTCGAGACGCCGGGCTTCCTGCCCTATGCTCATGGCTATCACCATGAATTCGCGCTGAACCGGCCCAATCGCTGGCTCGACAATATGCTCGGCCTGTGCTTTTGCGATCATTGCGTGGGAGCGGCGGAGAAGGCCGGCATCGCCGCCAAGAAACTCAAGGCCGAAGTGGCGCAGGATGTGAGCGCCTATCTCGCAAGCGACATCGATTTTCCCGCCGACATGGCGGAGGCCTTCTGGCTCGCCGATGCGCGCGCCGATGGCGAGCTTGCGCCGCTTCCTCGACTGGCGCTGCTCCGTCGTGACTTCGCTCATCGCCGAGATCCGCGGTGCCGTGCGCAAGGATGCGACAGTCGCCGTCATCCCCTCGGTGGCGCGGCCGACGGGCGGCGCCTGGTATGAAGGCAGCGATCTCGACGAGCGAGGCTGAGGCCGCGGGCATCATCGAAGCCTGCTTCTATGAGCCGGGCGCCGCAGCGCGTGAAGGCCGATCTTTTCGACATCAAGCGCCGCTTGCGCGGCAGAGGGAAAGATCCGGGCCATCTTGCGCCCGGCCTATCCCGATTTCACGAGCAAAGGCGAGTTCCTTGCCGCCGTCGCGGCCCTCAAGGAGGGTGGCATCCGTGAATTCGCCTTCTACAATTGGGGCCATATCCGTAAATCGAGCCTCGCCTGGATCGGCGAGGCGATGAACCACTAACCGATCAGCTTGGGAGGATAGAACATGGCGAAGAAACGCGTCTTGGTGGTGGGCCTCGGCAATATGGGCATGAGCCATGCGCTGGCCTATACGCGCATTCCGGGCTTCGAGGTGGTGGGCGTGTGCGAAAGGCGCATCGACAAGCGCCAGCTGCCCGAGGCGCTGAAAGGCGCCAAGAAGTTCTCCAACTACGAAAAGGCGCTGGCCGAGCTCAAGCCCGATGTCGTATCGATCAATACTCTGCCCGACACTCACGCCGATTTCGCCATCAAGGCGATGGAAGCGGGAGCCCATGTCTTTGTCGAGAAGCCGCTCGCCGACAGCGTCGCCAATGCCGAGAAAGTGGTCGAGACCGCCAAGCGCACCAAGCGCAAGCTGGTCATCGGCTATATCCTGCGTCATCATCCGTCCTGGGTGAAGTTCATCGAGATCGCACGTCAGCTCGGCACGCCGCTTGTCTTCCGCATGAATCTCAACCAGCAGTCCAATGGCGAGACCTGGGCCTGGCACAAGCGGCTGATGGACAGTTTTCCGCCGATCGTCGATTGCGGCGTGCATTATGTCGACATCATGTGCCAGATGGCGCCCAAGGCGAAGCCCACCAAGGTGCATGCGATCGGGGCCAGGCTCAGCAACGAGGTCGCCAAGCAGAATTACGGCATGCTGCAGGTCTCCTTCGATGACGGCTCGGTCGGCTGGTATGAGGCGGGCTGGGGTCCGATGATGAGCGAGACGGCCTTTTTCGTGAAGGACGTCATTGGCCCCAAGGGCTCGGTTTCGATCGTCATGGCCGAGACGGCCGGCAAGGTGAAGTCGGACGACATCAACGCCCACACCAAGACGAACCAGATCCTCTGGCATCATGCCGACATGTCGAAGCCCGACGAGCGCATCGATATGACGGACGAGCCCGACCACGACGCCTTGTGCGAGAGAGAGCAGCGTTATCTGCTGAAGGCGATCGAGGAGGACATCGATCTCACCGACCACATGAATGACGGCGTCAAGAGCCTGAAGATCGTCGTCGCCGCCGACCGATCGATCCATGAAGGGCAGGTCGTGGCGCTGTGACCCACCTCATCCGTCACCCCGGCGCAAGCCGGGGCCCATTGAATAGGAACAAGCGGGCAGGCGTTGCTCGCGCGGAGAGAATTTATTGGGTCCCGGCTTTCGCCGGGATGACGAATTAAGGAGAGATCACAGCCAGTCATTCTGCTTGAAGCGGTAGTAGAGATAGCCGCACACCGCCAGGATGACCGCGAGGATGGCGAAATAGCCATATTGCCATTTGAGCTCGGGCATATGCTCGAAGTTCATGCCGTAAATGCCGGCAAGCGCGGTCGGCACCGCCAGGATGGCGGCCCACGCGGCGAGCTTGCGGGTGATGGCGCTCTGCTGCGCCTGGCCCATCATGAGGCTTGCCTCGAAGGCGAAGGCGAGAACCTCGCGCAGTGCATCGATGCCTTCCTGGACCCTCTGGATGTGGTCGGTCACATCGCGGAAATGCGAGCGCATCTCGGCATCGATCATCAGAAGCTCGGTATGTTCGAGCCGGCGGCAGATATCGACCAAGGGCACCACGGCGTTGCGCAGCTTGAGCAGCTCGCGTCTTAGCCCATAGAGCCGCTGCACTTGCTGCGTGCTGACCGTCTCATGCAAGACGCGATCTTCGAGATCCTCGATTTCCTTGCGCACGGCGTCCACCACCGGCATGTAATTGTCGACGATGAAATCGAGGATCTTGTAGAGAATGTAGTCTTCTCCGTGGGACAGGGCCTTCGGGCAGGACTCGCAGTGCTGGCGGACGGTCGAATAGGTCGCCGACGCGCCATGCCGGACCGAGACGACATAGCCGCGCCCGACGAAGAGATGCGTCTCGCCGAAAGCGATCTTGCCCGAGACCATCTGGGCGGTGCGGGCGACGATGAAGAGCGCGTCGCCATATTCCTCGATTTTGGGATGCTGGTGCGCCACCTCGGCATCTTCGATGGCGAGAGGGTGCAGGTTGAGCTGCCGCTGGACCGTGCCTAGGAGCTCACCGCCCGGCTCGAATAGGCCGATCCATACCACGTGACCGGGCTTTTTGTGCCATTTGCCGGCTTCTTCTACCGCGATGTCGGCGACACGCTTGCCCTTGGCATACGCGCCGGCGGCCACGAGACCGGGCTCGGCCTTGGGGTGCTTGCTGGGCAGCTGGTCGGCCATAGGCGAAGCTGTAGCGAACCTGAGAGCCGCGTGCAATCCCGCCATCTCGCACGATCGTTCAAGACCGCGACGGCACTCCTGCTCTATGCGAATTGTTCGACGGTGCGGAGGATCATATGCTCCCGGATATCGGGCTTTCGGGACTTCTCTCGCTCTTGGCCTCTGCTGCGGCGCTGATGGCGAGTCCGGGACCGGCCACCTTGAGCGTCGCGGCGACGGCGGCGGCCTATGGTTTCCGCCGCTCGCTGTCCTATGTCATGGGCATCAATCTCGGCACCATTCTCGTTCTCCTCGCCATGGCGCTTGGTGCTTCGACTTTGCTCTATGCGCTGCCCGGGCTCGCTCTGCCGATATCGATCGCCGCGTCTCTTTATATCCTCTATCTGGCCTATCGGATCGCGACCGCGCCCCCACTCGCCGACAAAACGAATGAGCCGTCGCCCGGGCTGATGCCGGGACTGCTTCTGGCCATGGCGAACCCAAAAGCCTATCTCGCCATTGGCGCCGTCTATTCCAAGGCCGTGCTAATCACCATCGAGCGCCGTTGCCGATGCGGTCCTCAAATGCGTGATCCTGAGCGCCGCCATCCTCGTCATCCATGCGGTCTGGGCGCTCGCCGGATCGGCGCTGACCGCGGTGCTGCACAACCGCAAAGCTTCGCGCGTCGTGAATCTCATCCTCGCCGCGGCGCTGGTCCTGGTGGTGGTCGCCGACTATTTGTGAGCTCACCCGAGACAAGCGCCGATCTCGCGCGCTCTTTACCGGTTTTTGCTGAATTCCGCCTAGAATTGACAGGCAAGGTCGGGTTCTCATACACTTGGCGACCGAAAGGATCATTCTGATGGCGACTGAGATGAATATCCCGAAACGTGGCTTCACCCCAGCTGAATTCGAGCGCCGCACCCACAGGGCGCAGGGGATCATGGACCGCCATGGTTTTGACGCGCTTCTCCTCACCACGCCGCCGAATGTCCGCTATTTCACCGGCTTCGATTTGCAGTTTTGGGAAAGCCCGACGCGGCCCTGGTTCGTCGTCGTGCCGCGCATGGGCGCTCCGATCGCGGTGATCCCGGAAATCGGCGCGCCGGAAATGGCGCTGACCTGGATCAAGGATTTGCGCACTTGGCCCGCACCTCAGCCTGAGGATGACGGCCTTTCGCTTCTCGCATCGACGATTGGCGGTTTGCCGCGCAAATTCGGCAAGATCGGCGCCGAGCTCGGGCGTGAAATGGCCTTGCGCATGCCGGTCGTCGAGTTCCTCAAGCTGCGCGACGGTTTGGGACTGACGATAGCGGACGGCTCGCCTTGCATTTGGGAGATCCGGATGATCAAGACCGCGGCCGAGATCGAGCATATTCATTACATTTGCCAGCTCGCGAGCGATGCCTATGAGGCCCTGCCGGCGCAGATCGCGATCGGCGAGAGCGAGCGCGAGGTGGTGCGAAAATTGCGCATCGACATTGCGCGGCGTGGCGCTGATGCGACACCCTTCATGCCTGCCATATCCGGCCCCGGCGGCGTCGCCCAGATCGTCTGCGGCCCGCATGACCGCAAGATCGAAGAGGGCGACATATTATTCATCGACACGGGTTCGACCTTCGATGGTTATTTCTGCGACTTCGACCGCAACTACGCGGTGGGCAGAGTATCGGACGATGCGCATGGGGTGCATGAGGCGTTGTGGCAGGCGACCGAGGCCGGCATCGCCGCAGCGGTGCCCGGAGCCCGGACCGATGACGTCTGGCGCGCCATGGCGAAGATCATCGAGGATGCGGGCGCCATTGGCAACAATGTCGGAAGGCTCGGTCATGGCCTGGGCCTGCAGCTCACCGAGCCGCCGTCGCATCGTCTCGGCGACGGCACCATGATCGTCGAGAATATGGTGCTCACCATCGAGCCCGGAATGGAGTATGCGCCGGGCAAGATGATCGTGCATGAGGAGAATATTGCGGTGACGAAAGAGGGCGCGCGCCTCCTCACCAAGCGGGCGCCGCGCGAATTGCCGGTGATCCGGTGACCAATCTCTCGATCGACGGCGAGCGCCTTCTGTCGCGCCTGCGCGAGTTGGGCATGCTGGGCCGCGACCGTGACGGCAGGCTTTCACGGCTCGCGGCTTCGCAAGCCGACATGCTCGGCCGCGACCAGTTCGTTCATTGGGCGAGGGCGGCCGGATTGGACGTCAGGATCGACCGCATCGGCAATATCCTGGCGGCATGGGGCGATGCCGAAGACCGGAATGCGCCGCCGTTGATGCTCGGCTCCCATATCGACACGGTGATCGATGCCGGCATCTATGATGGCTGCTATGGCGTCCTCTCCGGTCTCGAAGTCGTCGAGACATTGAAGGAAGCAGGCTTCACGCCGCGCCAGCCCATTGTGGTCGCCGCCTTCACCAATGAGGAAGGTGTGCGCTTCGCCCCTGATATGATGGGGTCCCTGATCTATGCTGGGGGTGTCGACATAGAGGACGCCCTGGCGAGCAAGGGCACGGACGGCGCTGTGCTGGGGGAAGAACTGGCGCGCATTGGTTATGCCGGCTCGGAAGAACCGGGCTTTCTCAAGCCCGAAGCCTATCTTGAGCTCCATATCGAGCAAGGGCCGGTGCTCGAGCACGAAGGTCTTGCCATTGGCGCGGTCGAGAACTTGCAAGGCATTTCCTGGCAGCGCATAACCATCGATGGTGTCGCCAACCATGCCGGCACGACACCCATGGCGATGCGTCACGATGCCGGCTATGTCGCGGCCCTGATCATCGCCTTTCTCCATGACCGCGCTTCGGCCTCGTCATCGGGAACGGTGGTGACGATCGGCACCATTGGTTTCGAGCCCAACGCCATCAATGTCATACCCGGGCGGGCGACATTCACGGTCGACTTGCGTGATCCGAATGAGAACCGCCTCCAGGCCGAAGAGGGTGCGCTTGCCGATTATCTCACGAGAGTTGCGAAGGAGCAGGGCGTTACAATTTCGGTCGAGCACCTGGCACGCTTCGCGCCGGTAACCTTCGATCAGAAACTCGTAACCGAGATCGAAGCGGCTGCCGAGGCGAGGGGCCTCACTGCGCGCCGCATGACCTCTGGCGCCGGTCACGATGCTCAGATGATTGCCCGCATCGCGCCCGCCGCCATGATCTTCGTGCCGAGCCTTGGCGGCATCAGTCACAATCCGAAGGAATTCACGCCAGAAAAGGATCTGGTCGCGGGCGCCAATGTCCTTCTCGATGTTGTGAAGCGCCGGACGTCGCCGAATTCGTGAGCGGCAAGGCCGGCGCATCCTGCTTCAGCCAGACTGGCCATCCTCATGACCTCCGATTCGCCATGACGCAGAGCAGTTCGAACATCATGGTGGCGCCGGCGAGCGCCGTGGCGCCGGTCGGATCGAGCGGCGGCGAAACTTCGACGAGATCGGCGCCGATGATGTCGACGCCGTCGAGCAGGCGCACCATGGCCTGCGCCTCGCGCGTGGTGATGCCGCCGATCTCGGGCGTGCCTGTCCCGGGCGCGATCGAGGGATCGAGCGCATCGATATCGAAAGAGACATAGGTCGGATGATTGCCGGCGAGCTGGCGCGCTTCCGCCATCACCGATTTCACGCCGCGTTCGGCGAATTCCTCGATGAAGACGATGCGCACGCCAGCGTCGCGGGCGAAATCATAGTTCGCCGCATCGGAAATGGCGCCCCTGATGCCGATCTGTATCATGCGTTTCGGATCGAGCAGGCCTTCCTCGATGGCGCGGCGGAAGGGCGTGCCGTGATTGTAGCGGCTGCCGAAGAAGCTGTCATAGGTATCGGAATGCGCGTCGAAATGGATGAGCCCAACCGGCCCCTTCGATGCGAGCGCGCGCAGGATGGGCAAGGAAACGAGATGATCGCCGCCCGCGGTCAGCGGACGGGCGCGCGCTTTGTGGATGCCGGCGAAGAATTCCTCGATGCTCTCGAGGCTCGCCATGAGGTCGAGCGGGTTGATCGGCGCATCGCCGCAATCGCCGCATTTGACCCGGTCGAACGGCGAGAGGCCGGTGACATGATGGACCCGGCGCACCAGGCTCGACTGGTTGCGAATCTCGCGCGGCCCATGCCGGGCGCCGGTGCGGTTGGTCGTTCCGCTGTCGAAGGGCACGCCGACAAGGGCCACATCGACCTGGTCGGGTTCGGCGATCGGCAGGCGCATGAAGGTCGGAAAGCCGGCAAAGCGCGGCACGAGACCTGAATTCGAGCGGCTGGAATTCGGCGTTGCTCGCTTTTTTGTTCATTGGCGGACTCCCGTCAAAACATTACCGCGCCGCCATTGGGGCTGACGCATTGGCCGGTCATGAATGTGCTGCCCGGGCCGGCGAGGAAGAGGGCGGCCGATGCGATCTCTTCCGGCTGGCCGATGCGTCCCATGGGATTCTGCGATTCCTTGGCGAAGGTTTCAGGCGACGTCGATTCGATTCCGAGCATCGGCGTGTCGATCGGGCCTGGCGCGATCGTATTGACCAATATGTGGGGGGCAAACTCGCGCGCCCAAGAGCGCGTGAGCGACAGGACGCCGCCTTTCGATGCGCAATAGAGCGAGCAGTTCTCACGGCCGAGATAAGCGAGCTCGGAAGCGATATTGATGACGCGGCCGCCGCGGCCCTGCGCGGACATCAGCCGGAGCGCCTCGCGGCCCATGAGGAACACGCCTTTGAGATTGACGCCCACCAGCCGGTCGAAGTCCTCCACGCTTGTTTCGAGCAGAGGCTTTTCGATCAATATGCCCGCACAATTGACCAGAATGTCGACACCGCCTCGTTGCGCAACTGTCGCGAACAGGCTCTTGACCTCAGCCTCATTGGCGACATCGACATGCCGGGCTTCAGCCTTCGCCTTTTGCGCGGCGAGCTTCAGCTTCTCCTCGCCGGCGCGATCGGCGATCGTCACATTGGCGCCTTCCGCGGCGAAAGTGGTGGCGATGGCGAGGCCGATGCCGCTGGCGCCTCCGGTGACGACAGCAAGCTTGCCTGCGAGCGCGCCGGTCATGCCATCACCTCACCGCGATCGACGTTGACGGCCTGGCCGGTGATATTGGAGGCTAAGTCGGAAGCGAGGAACAGATAGAGATTGGCCACGTCTTCGGGCTCCATGAGACCAGGCAAGGATTGGCCAGCAAGAATCTGCTCGAGCATATCGTCCTCGCTGACCTGGGCGCGGGCGGATACTTCGGTCAGCGAGCGCAATGCGGCCCGCGTTCTGACCCATCCAGGACAGACTGCGTTGACTCTGATCTTGCGCGGGCCAAGTTCCTTGGCGAGCACACGCATGAAGCCGAGATTGCCGTGCTTGGAGGTGACATAGGCGGCGAACTCGGCCGCCGCACTCTTCGACCAGATCGAGGCCGTGATGATGATGTTGGCGCCTTCCTTCATGCGGGTGAGGGCTTCGCGCGTCACATAGTAGGTGCCGACCAGGTTGATCTCGATGATCCGCGCGAACAGGCGCTCCACCTCATCGCCTTCCTCATACATGGGCGTCAGCCTTTCGAGGCCGGCATTGTTGACGAGCACGTCGAGCCCTGCGAGCGAACCTACGGCCCGGCGCACCTGGGCGCGGTCGGTGATGTCGCAAATGAGGCCGGTGACGTCGCGGCGAGCAGCAGCCGAGAGCTTCTTTGCCGCGTCCTCGATATCGGCCGTGCTCGACAGAATTGTCACGTCCGCACCCGCACGGACAAATCCTTCCGCCACCGCAAATCCGATGCCGTGGCTCGCTCCCGTCACCAGGACGCGCTTTCCCGTGAAGTCGAATGCGCCCATTATTCTGCTGCCTCCAAGTCTTTTTCCTCATTGCGGATCAGCGCCAGCACGTCGCGCCTGATACTGCGGAATTCCGGCAAATCGAGAATGTCGAGGCCGCGCTTTTCCGGCAGCGTCGCGGCGACCGGCATGTCGGCGAGAACGCGCGCCGGTCGTGCCGAGAAGACGATGATGCGGTCGGCCAGCAGCACCGCCTCATCGACGTCATGGGTGACGAAGATGATGGTCTTGCGCTCCGCCCGGCGCAGATCCATGAGCTGGATCTGCAGGCGCTCGCGGCTCAAGGCGTCGAGCGCGCCGAAAGGTTCGTCCATCAGGAGCACCAGCGGGTTGGCCGCGAGGGTGCGTGCGATCGCCACGCGCTGGCGCATGCCGCCCGATATGCGGTTGATCGTATAGTCGGCGAAGGGCGTGAGGCGGACGAGATCGAGATAATGCCGGGCGATGCGCTCTTTCTCTTCCGCCGTGACGTCTTTGCGATATTTGAGGCCGAAGCGGATATTGCCGAGCACGGTGAGCCAGGGGAAGGAGGAATAGGACTGAAACACCATGCCCTTATCGCGGCTCGGGCCGTCAACGCGCCGGCCGTCAAGGCGGATCTCGCCTGCGCTCGGCGTCTCGAGGCCGCCGACCATGCGCATCACCGTCGTCTTGCCGCAGCCCGACGGGCCGACAAGGACGACGAACTCACCTTCCTTGATGTCGATCGACAACGGTTCGACGACCGGGATCACGCCGCCGTCGGGCGTGGCGAACGTCTTGGCGACATTGCTGATGCGGATGAAGCTTTCGTTTCGCATGGCAGCGGTCACTTCCGCATTGCTCCCCTCATTGCAGGTACCGGAAACAGCGCCGGTGCAGCAAGCGGATGGCCTGGTCGGAAGCAAGGCCTATGATTCCGATCATGAGAATGCCGGCGAAGACTTCGGGTGTCTTGCCATAGCGCCGCGCGGTCCACAATTCATAGCCGATGCCCGAACTCGAGGCGACAATCTCGGCGACGATCAGATAGGTCCAGCACCAGCCGAGCGTGATCCTGAGACTGTCGACCATATTGGGCAGCATCGCCCGCAGCAGCACATCCTTCATCAAGGCGGAATCGGAGGCGCCAAGAGTGCGTCCGGTCTCGATGAATTCCTTGGGCACGCGCCGCGCGTCATCGGCAATGAGCAGGATGAGCTGGAAGAAGGTGCCGATCCACAAGAGCGTGATCTTCGAGCCTTCGCCGATGCCGAGCCAGATGAGGGTGAGCGGCACCAGCGCCGGTACCGGCAGATAGCGGATGAAATCGATGAGCGGTTCGGTGAGCGCATTGATGATGCGATAGCCGCTCATCAAGATGCCGAGTGGGATGGCGATGACCGCGGAAGCAAGAAATGCCGCCCAGACGCGCCCGATGCTGATGCCGATGTCGCCGATATAACCGGCCTCGCTGAAGAGCCTGAACCAGGCAGTGAGGACGGCGAAGGGCGAGGGCAGAATTTGCGGATGGACGAGGTTCAGTTCCGTGATCAGCGACCACAGGATGAGCACCAGGACGAAGGCCCCGATGCTGAGCCAGAGTTCGAGCCGCGGCTGGGCTGCGGCACGGAAGGTGAAGAGCTCCCGCCATGCCGAACTGCGGTTGCCGGGGGTCTGCGCCGGCGCGGCGGAGTTTTGTTCCGCCGTCGCCTTGGCGTCAGGACGCGTCGTCGCCTTGCTGTTCAAGTCCACTCGTGTGTTGGATTTGACATTCGCCTATTGCAGCTTGTTGATGATCGACCGGTCGATATGGTCTTGCGGGATCAGCTTCACATCTGATGAGCCGAATTCGAGATTGAGATCCATCGTCTCGTTGAAGATCTCATAGGCTCGGCCTTCCTTGTCGACCGTGCCGATGAAGTCCTTGGCTTCGGCGAGCGGCGTATAACGGAAATTCGGCAGCGTCGCCTTGAAGTCATCCGCCGTGATCGAGAACTGCTTGGCGATGATCGGGATTGCCGCTTCCTGATTGGAGTTGAAGTAGTCGATGGCGCGATAGATGGCGCGCAGGAACTTCACGTATTTGTCGGGATTTGCCTTGAGCTCACCCGTATGCGCCATGATGATGTCGAGGATCAGGTCCTTGTGGTCCTTGGAGGAGACGAGGATATGGGCGCCACGTTCCTTGTGCGCCGTCACCACCTGGCTCAACACCGGCTCATAAGTGCCGACCGCCGCCACCTTGGGGTCGTTGAAGATGCCGATCGCGTCGGCCGCCGCGATGTCCGCCAGCGTCGTGTCCTTGATCGACAGATTGCACTCTTTCTTGAGCGCCATTTGCATGATCAGGCGCGCCGGCAGGTTCGGTTCGACCGCAATCGATTTCCCCTTGAGGTCGCAGACCGACTTGATCGACTGATCGGCCGCCCAGCCATCGCCGCCGGTCGACAGGTCGATCGTGCCGATGATGATGCCTTGGGTGTCTTTGCGCCGGCCGAGGCCCTGATATTCGCCGACTGTGCGCAAATAGCAGTCGATGTCGCCGCGCTCCATGGCGGCCATTGCGTTGGGCATGTCGTCATCGAGGATCTCTTCGACCTCGAGGCCTTCCTCTTTGAAATAGCCCAGCTCATTGGCGAGGTGGACCGGCCCGAAACCCACCCAGACCGGATACATGCAGGTGACCTTGGTCGGATTGCCGACCGCGGCCTGGGCTGAGCTGCCGGCCAGTCCGGCATACGCCGTGACGACCGCGAGACAGATGAATAACGCTTTGAAACTCTTGAACATTGTCTTCCTCCCTGTCCGGCGCATTTTATCGCGCCTGGATGGCCTTTCCGATCTTGACAGAAATCCGGGGCGGTTGGCCCGCCCTCACTTTATCTTATGGGCTTCCGAAACAATCGGAAAAGAGGCAAGATGAGATGATTACATCCGGAAAACAGAAGTATCGATGCGCCAGCTTCTCGACATCGACTTGCGGCTCGTTCGAATTTTTCGCGTCATCGTGGAAGCGCAGGGTTTGGCGGGCGCTCAGCTTGTCCTCAATCTCAGCCAGTCGCGCATCTCGACCAGCCTCGCCGAACTCGAAACCCGCCTGGGCGTGCGCCTGTGCCGGCGCGGCCGTGCCGGTTTCGCGCTGACCGAGGCCGGGCGCAGCGTCTATGAAGCCTCGCATGACTTGTTCGAGGCCGTCGACCGCTTCTCCAACAATGCCGGGACCGTATCGCCCAACCTCAAGCGGGTGGTGAAGCTCGGCGCCGTCGATGCGCTGTCGACCAATGGCGGGATAGGTCTCGCGCAGAATCTTACGGGATTTCCACCAGGACGGCCCGTCAGTGCTGATCGACTTCATGATCGCGGGACCGGAGGAGCTCGAAGCACAGCTCATCGCCGGCGCCCGCGATGTCGTCATCATGCCGACGCATGACCAAGCGTTCCGATCTCTCCTATGTGACGCTCTCGGCCGAGCGGCAGTCGCTCTATTGCGCCAAGAGCCATCCGCTATTCGACAAGAGCGATCAATGGGCCGAGCGTCACTTGTCGCGTCATGCCATCGTCGCGCGCGGCTATTTGCACAGCCAGGACCTGAAGCGGCTCGGCCATCGCCAGGCGGATGCGACCGTCGAAATGATGGAGGCACAGCTCATTCTCATTCTGTCGGGCGGGTTCATCGGCTATTTGCCTGCCCATTATGCGGCGGCCTGGGTGGCGCGCGGCGAATTGCGCTGCCTGTGCGATGCGACGCTCAGCTATGATTCGACTTTCTATGCAGTGAGCCAGAAGAGCTCTGGCGAGAACCCGCTGGTGCGCCGCTTCCTGGCGAGCCTCGCCGGCGATGGCGTCCGCTCCCCGCCAAGACGGTCACCGCCGACGTATAGAAAATGCTTGTCGTCCGGGCTCCAGCAGGGGCCGTTCGATACGATGATGTCCGATCATCGAGCTTCGTGACCTTGAAATCGGGATCGAGCCGGTAGAGCGCGCCGTTCGGCCCCGATCTTCCATGCGTGTCCATCGAGCCGGCGACGAAGCGGCCGCGCGGTCCACCTTGCCGTCATTGATGCGGTTTGTCCGGCTTGTCCGGCTCCGGATCGTGCGATCAGGGTGCACGTCGCCCGGTCTTGAAGTCGAGCGCATGGAAGCCGTTCGCCAGCGAGACAGATTGCGCCGTTGCCGTCCTTGCGGATGCGCGATCGAGCCGATCTTCGTGCGGCACGTCCCAGGCGCGGATCTCGCGGCCGTCGCGCAGTCGCCCGGAAGACGCGCGCCGCCGAACGCTGTCGATCCAGTAGAGGCGCTGCTGCTCGACATCCCACAAGCGGGCCTTCGCCGAGCGTCGTCTTCACATCGACCAGAACTTCGATCCGCATGGCTATCTCCTCCGCTTAGCCCTTGAAACGCGGTTCCGGCGATGCCCGCGCACGCCAAGCCCGTGGACGGCGAAGATGCAGCCCGCCTCGCGCTCGCGGTGGTATTCGCCGTTGAACGGCCGCGCCATCGAGGTGACGATAGGCGATGTCGAGATCGGGGCCGCCGAAGATCACGCTCGTCGTCGATTGCACCGGCAGGCCGACGATGCGGTCGACCACGCCATTGGGATCGAAGCGGATCAGCCGGCCGGAATAGACCTCGACGCTCCAGACATAGCCTTCGGCATCGACGGTCGCGCCATCGGGATAGCCCACGCAGATTCTCGAAGCTGGTGAAGATGCGGCGCGAGCGCACGGCGCCGGTCGCGATGTCGTAGTCGTAGGCCTAGATCAGCGTCTTGCCGGTATCGGCGAAATAGAGGGTCTTGCCGTCCGGGCTCCAGCACGGGCCGTTGGAGCAGATGATGCCGCGTGTCGAGCGTCATGCACGCGAGAGATCGGGGTCGAGGCGGAAGAGCTTGCCGACGCCGTCGCGCTCCTCGAAGTCCATCGAGCCGGCGATGAAGCGGCCCTGGCGGTCGACCTTGCCGTCGTTCAGCCGTGGTCGTGAGCTCGCCGGGCTGGGTCTCGTGGATGCGCGTCACCTCGCCGCGTGTTGAAATCGAGGAAGTGGAAGCCGCTGCGCAAGCGCGACGACGGCGCCGCCCTTCTCGCGCAGCGCCATCGAGCCGATCGGCTCGGGCACGCGTCCAGCTCCTGCGGTCGCCGCCCTTGGCATCGGCGCGAATAGACCGCCGGGCCGTAGGAATTGATCCAGTAGAGCCGCTGCTCCTCGACGTCCCAGAGCGGGCCTTCGCCGAGGCATGTCCGGTCTCTCGCTGAAGACTTCGATGCGCAGCATCGCACGTACTCCTCAGAATGCGACCTTGTCGCCGCCCTTGAGCTCGAGGATTTCGCGCGCCTCGTCCGGCGTCGCGACCTCGAGTGCCGAGGCCTTCGATGATCTTGCGCGCCAGCGCCACCTGCTCGGCATTGGACTTGGCGAGCTTGCCCTTGCCGGCCCACAGGCTAGTCCTCGAGGCCGACGCGGATATTGCCGCCCATGCGCGGCCGCCAGCGCGGCGATCGCGCAGCTGGCTTGCGCCGGCGCCGAGCACCGACCAGCGATAGCTGATCGCCGAACAGGCGGTCGGCGGTGCGCTTCATGTGCGGCGACATCTTCGGGATGGCGTGCCGATGCCGCCGAGGAGGCCGAACACCGATCTGGACGAAGAACGGCGGCTTGACCAGGCCGCGATCGGCGAAATGCGCCAGCTTGTAGAGATGGCGCGATGTCGTAGCACTCGAACTCGAAGCGCGTGCCGTTCCCGGAGCAGGTCGTCAAGGATGTATTCGATGTCCTTGAAGCTGTTGCTGAAGACGAGGTCGCGCGTCGCTTCGAGATGCGGCCTCTCCCAGTCGAGCTTGAAGTTCTTGTATTTGGCGACCAGCATGGATAGAGGCCGAAATTGATCGAGCCCATGTTGAGCGAGGCGACCTCCGGCTTGAAGGTCGCGGCCGGCCGCACGCGCTCCTCGACCGTCATATAGGGCGCCGCCGGTCGTGATGTTGATGACGCGCTCGGGCGCTGCTTGATCGCGGAGGAAGGGCGCGAAGGCCTCCGGCGTCTGGTCGGGCTTGCCGTCTCGGGATCGCGCGCATGGAGATGGACGATGGCCGCCCCGGCTTCCGCCGCCCCGATCGCCGCCTCGGCGATCTCTTCGGCGTGATCGGCAGATAGGGCGACATGGTCGGCGTGTGGATCGCGCCGGTCACCGCGCAGGTGATGATGACTTTGCCGTCTTGGCATCTTGTCCTCGTCATTCTCCGATCTCCTTGGCGGCGCGCTGCTTGTGCGCGGCGAGCGCCATCAGTCGTCGGTCGCGCCACATCTGGCGCTCTTGCAGACTGGTCGGCCGGCATATGCTTGCGGCGCTCGCGCTCGACCGTGTCCAGACCTCGCCCGCCCAGTCGACGCGCCGCTGCATCTGCGGAAACAGGTTCTCGTAAATGCCCTGATAGCGCTCGACATAGTCGCGCGACGCCGCCCGGCGCATTGAGATCGATGGTCTCGAACGGCCCCATGAAGGACCAGCGCAACGCCAGGCCGTCGCGGATGCCGATATCGACATCCTCGACGCTGGCATAGCCGTCGGCGACGAGGCGGAACGCCTCTTCGAGCAGCGCGCCCTGCATGCGGTTCATGATGAAGCCGTCGAGCTCGCTTCTTCATCACCATCGGCGCCTGGCCGGCAGCGAGCAGGAATTGCGCGCGGTGCGCTCCACCGTCTCGGCCGACGTCCAGGGCGCGGGCACGACCTCGGCGGCCGGGATCAGATAGGGCGGGTTGATCGGATGGACGACGAGGCAGCGGTGCCGGCCCGTGAGGCCTTCGGTGAAGCGCGAGGGCAGCAGCGCCGAGGTCGAGCTTGCGAGCACCGCGTCGGGCTTGGCCGCCGCATCGAGCCGCTGGAACACCTTGATCTTGATGTCGAGCTCCTCGGGCGTGTTCTCCTGGACATAGTCGGCCTCGGCCAGCGCCTCCTCGAGCGTCGCGGCCGGCTTGATGCGGGCGAGCACGGTCGTCGGGCGTCGCGCCATTCAGGAGATCGTTGCGCGGCGAGATCGGCGAGGACGCCGCGATGATAGTCGAGCGCCTTGTCGGCCGCGCCGTCCGCCTGGTCCCACAGGCGCACCTTGATGCCGGCGCGGGCGAAGGTGATCGCCCAGGCGCGGCCGATGAAGCCCGCGCCGATGATTGCGACTTGCATGGCTTCGCTCAGAGCGTTTCGACATTGCCATCGACGCCAAGCGATTGGCCGGAAATATTGCTGCCGGCATCGGACAGCAGGAACGCCACCATGCCGGCGACGTCATGCGGGCTCACCATGCGGCGCAGCGACACGCGCTCGAGATAGCGCTCTTCCATCTCCTCGTAGCTGATGCCGATCTGCCCGGCGCGGGCGCGCGATGACCCTGTCCATGCGCGGTCCCTCGACGATGCCGGGCAGGATGGCGTTGACGCGGATGTTGCGAGGGCCCGAGCTCCTTGGCGAGGCTCTGGGTGAAGCCGATCACGCCGAACTTCGCGGAGGAATAGGGGGTGCGGAAAGCATAGCCATGCCGGCCGGCGGCCGAGGACATGTTGACGATCGAGCCGCCGCCGGCCGCCTTCAGCATCGGCACGGCGCGGCGGGCGCACAGGAACTGGCCGGTGAGGCAGACGTCGATGCAGCGCCGCCAGTCGGCGGGCGTGATCTCCTCGACGCCGCCGGTCGGCCCGGCGATGCCGGCATTGTTGATCAGCGCATCGAGGCCGCCGAGCTGCGTTCGCGGCGAGCGTCGAACATCGCGTCGACCTCGCTCTCGTCGGCGACGTCGGCCTTGCATGCGATCGAGCTTCGGGATGATGCGCGTCCGAACGTCGGCGAGCGCCGCTTCCGACGACGTCGCAGATCGCAGACGCGCGCACCGTAGCGCCGAGAGCGTGCTCGGCGATCGCGAGGCCGATGCCGGAAGCGCCGGCGGTGACCAGGACGCGCTGGCCTGTCAATCCCGGCCAGATCGGCGGCCGATTGCGGCCTTGTCGCTCTTGAAGTCTCATGAGCTGTTGCTCGTCGCGCAGCGCGATGACCGCGCCCAGGACGACGAGGCCGAAGATGATCGCGCGCGTCGCATAGGGCAGCGTCGTGCCGGCAAGCAGCGTCTGCAGCGCGGTGAGCAGCAGCACGCCGCCGAGCATGCCGAGATAATGGCCGCGCCCGCCGGTGATCAGCGCGCCGCCGACGACCACGACGGCGATCGACGGCAGCAGATACTCATCGCCCATGCCGAGGCTCGCCTGGCCGGAGAAGCCGGTGAGCAGGATGCCGACCAGCGCGGCGCAGAGCGCCGACAGCACGTAGACGAGGATCAGCGTGCGGCCGACCGCGATGCCGGAAAGCTGCGGCGACGCGCACGCCGTTGCCGATGCCGTAGACGCGGCGGCCGAACGGCGTGCGGCCGAGCAGGAGCACGACGGCGAAGATGACGAAGGCGACGACGAACAGGACGACCGGCGTCACACCGAGCAGTCTTGCCGGTCATGAACCAGCGCAGCAGGGCGAGGAGAAGCCGGCCGGCGTGCCGTTGCGAATAGAGCAGCGCCAGCACCCTGCAGGATGCCGTTCATGGCCAGCGTCATGACGATCGGCGACAGGCCGAGGAGCACGATGCCGATGCCGTTGACGAGCGCCGATCAGACAGGCCGAGCGCCAGCACCAGTCGGCAAGGCATAGACGAGCGCCGCGTCCGAGCCGCTGCACCATGCCGGCGAGCAGGATGCCGCACAAGCCGATCGTCCAGGGCACCGACAGGTCGAGGCCGCCGGTCAGGATCACCGTGCCCTGGCCGAGCGCCAGGATCGGCGAGGAACGAGGACAGCACGATCAGCGAGTTCCAGTAGTCCGAGATTGAGCATGGCGTGGCCGAGCACAGACTGGGTCGCGACCAGCACGACCAGGACGAAGCAGACATAGGCCGGCAGGGCGTAGCGCAGCGATCTCGCGCGTGGCGCATCGAGGAACGGCAGCGCTGCGCCGCGCCGGCGATGGTCTGCGCCGGCTGAGCGACGGCAGGCGCGTTGGCGCCGCCGCGATCTGCGACGGCAGGCTGCCGGCGCGCCAGCGCGCGCGAGCCTGATGCCAGGCGCGGCGGAGCTGCCGGCCAGCGTCGAATGCCGGCGAGCGAGCCGGCGAGCACGGCGAGGAGCAGGATCACGCCTTCGGCGATGATCGAGTAATAGGCGGAGACGTTGAGCACGAGCAGGATGTTGACGACGATCATCAGCATGTAGGCGCCGATGATCGAGCCGACGGCGCCGCCGCGGCCGCCGCCGAGCAGCGTGCCGCCGACCACCACCGCGGCGAACATCTGACAGCAGCATCGGATTGCCGACCAGCGGGTCGCCGGAGCCGGTCTGGGCGCAGATGAAGACGCCCGCCAGCGCCGTAGAAGCCGCCGGCCATGCACATAGACGAGGAAGCTGCGACCAGCCGACGTCGGCACGCCGGCGGCGCGCGGCCGCGTCCGGTCGCTGCCGACCGCATAGATCGCCGATGCCGAAGCGCGTGTTCTTCAGCCAGAGCCCAGAGCGAGGAGCAGCACGCCGAGGACCAGCGATCGGCATCGGCAGCATGCCCGGGATGGCGTCGCCGAGCTAGAAGGCGCCGAGAAGTCGGCGCGATCGATGCCGCCCGGCTTGTCCATGACCAGCAGCGTGATGCCCTGGACGATGAACATGGTCGACAGCGTCACGACGATCGGCTGCAGGCGCAGGAAGGCGATGAAGAAGCCGTTGAACGGCGCCGACCAGCCATGCCGATGCCGATGCCGACGCAGCGTCCAGAGCAGGACGCTGGCTCGACGTCGTCGGTGTCCATCGCAGGTGCCGAGCACGACATTGACCAGCGAGATCACGGCGCCGGCCGACAGATCGAAGCCGCCGGAGAGGATGACGATGCGTCTGGCCGATCGCGGCGAGCGCCAGCGTGGCGCCGCCGCGACGACAGGAAGCTCACGCTCGAAATAGCTGAGCGGCCCGGCGCTGATCAGGTCGACGACGACGAACAGGACGACGAACACGGCGATCGCGATCGAGCAGCCCGCGATGGCGGCCGAAGCGCGAAGCCGCGCGCGGGCGGCGGCTCGGCAGCGCCGAGCTGCGGCGTCGCTCATGCCGCCATGCTCCGGCCGCGCGCGCATCGCCGCCCAGGGCCGGCGCGCATGATCGCGCTCCTCGCTCGAGTCGTCTCGCCGTCGAGCTCCGGCGACGACCCGGCCGGCATAGAGGACCATGCACCCGGTCGCAGAGATGCACGAGTTCGGGGATCTCGGTCGAATGGAACAGGATCGCGCCGCCCGCTTCGGCGAAGTCGCGCATCAGCAGATAGAGCTCGTGCTTGGTGCCGACATCGATGCCGCGCGTCGGATCGAAGAGGAGCAGGATGCGGCTTTCGGCGAGCAGCCACTTGGCGATCGCGATCTTCTGCTGGTTGCCGCCGGAGAAGGCGCCGGCGCGGGTCCAGAGCGCGCGCGGGTCGACCTCGACGCGGTCGAAGATGCCGGCTCGACGGCCTCGGTCTCGGCGTCGCCGTCGATCAGGCCCCAGCGCGGCGAAGCGGTCGATCACCGGCAGCGAGATGTTGTGCTTGCCGTCGAGCTTGAGGAACAGCGCCTCGGTCTTGCGGTCCTCCGGCACCAGGCTGATGCCGATATTCGGCGCGCATCGCGTCGCGCGGCGAGGTCGATCGTCACCGGCCGGCCGTCGACCGCGAATGCCGCCCTGGCGATCGCGGCCATGCCGAAGCAGGCGAGGAACAGCTCGAGCTGGCCCATGCCCTGCAGGCCGGCGACGCCGAGGATCTCGCCCTGCTGCAGAGTCGAAGCTGGCATCCTGCGAGCTTGCCGCCGGCCGCGAGCCCTCGCGCGCCGAAGCACCGGCCGGCGCCGGCGCCGGACGCGCTGCGCCGGGCGCGGCGGAAAGGTCTGGGCGATGCGAGCGGCCGATGATCATCTCGGATCACCTCGTCGTCGCCGAAATCGCGCGACCTGCGCCGGTGCGCGATGTGCTGGCCGTTGCGCAGGACGGTCAGCCGGTCGCAGAAGGCGCGCACCTCGGGCAGGCGGTGCGAGATGAAGACGATGGTGACGCCGTCGGCCTTCAGCGCGCGCGATCAGCTCGCCGAGCCAGTCGACGTCGCGGCCGGACAAGGTCGAGGTCGGCTCGTCGAGCAGCAGGATGCGCGGCTTGCGGTAGATGGCGCGGGCGATCTCGATCTTCTGCTGCACGGCAAGGTCGAGGTCGCGGATCTCGGCGCGCGAGTCGATGCCGTCGAAGCCGAGCGCTCGCAAGATGCGCGCGCGACCGCGCGCTCGCGCCGCGCGCCGGCGCATCATGCCCAGTGAGCCGACCGGCGCATAGGGCAGCAGCATGTTGTCGAGGACCGTCAGGTCCCGGACCAGCGTCATTTCCTGGAACGCGGTCTGGATGCCGTGCCGATGCGCAGCGCGCGGCGCAGGCGGACCGGCTCGTGCCCGCAGATCGGATCGTGCCGGCGTCCGGCTGCGACCAGGCCCGACAGCAGCTTGACCATGGTCGACTTGCCGGCGCCGTTCTCGCCGAGCAGCGCATGCACCTGCCCGGCTCGACGGCGAAACGAGCACGTCGTCGACGCGCCACCGTCGCGCCGTAGGCCTTGCGCAGATCGTCGACCGCGATCGCGGGCCGTGTCGCTCGATGTCGCGGCCGATCGGTCGATGACGCGCGAAATCGGTAGCCGGCGGGCAGCGGACGAGGCCGCGCCTCTCCCGGCAGGCTACGAGCGCTCAGTTCTCGGGCTGGCCGACCAGCGCCGCCTGAGGCCGATCTCGGGCGTCTCCTCGCGAGAAGATCGAGGCGAACCAGCCCGGATTGGAGACGAGCGACGGCAGGAAGGCGTTGCAGCCGGCCTTCATCTCCTGCCAGGTGCCTTCCTTGCACAGCTTGATCGTCTCGTTGGTGACGATCGGCAGCGGCAGGGTGATCCGCTTCGGCACGTCCTTGCCTTCGAGCTTCTGCGACCGCGAGCTTCAGCGCCAAGCGCGCCCGAATAGGGCGGCGAGGCATAGGAGATGCGCGGCGCGCCCATCGGCGCGTAGGTGCCGCTGGCGCCCTCGACCTCGGTGCCGACCGGCAGCATCTGGATGCGGCCGCCATTCGAGCCTTCGCCGGCGCAGGGCAGCAGCTGCTCGGGCTTCTTGCCGGCCTCGAGCTGCATCGAGTTGGCGGTGTAGCAGCCGGCCTGCATCCACAGCCCGTCGATCTGGTCCCAGCTACTGGGTCGCCAGGATCTTCGACAGTTCGGTGCGGGCGACCGCCTGGCTCCACATGCCGACCGCCTCGGCGACGATCTTGATGTCGGGATGCTTGGCGAAGACCTCCTTGGCGGCCTTGGTGCGCAGCGTGTCGACCGAGGTGCCGGGCACGCCGGTGATGGCACGATGTTGCCCTTGCCGCCCAGCTTCTCGACCAGCCATTCGGCGGTGACGCGGCCGGCCTCTTCCTGGTCGATCGAGATGTTGTAGGCGCAGGGCTCGGTGATCTCGGCGTCGTAGGCGAAGACCATGCACGCCCTTGTCGCAGGCATTCTTGACCACCTGGTTGAGCGCGGTCGGCGAGATCGGGAAGACGACGATCGCCTCGGCGCCCGCTGCACCATGGCGTTGATCTGCTGGATCTGCCGCTGCGCGTTGGGGCCGGCGACCTGGACCTGCAGGTCGACCTTGTCGGCCATGCGTCTTATGCGCGGCCATGGCCTTGACCATGTTGGCGGCCTCGGCCTGCCAGTCATTGCCGATATAGCTCATGCTGAGGAAGATCTTGTGCTTCTCGGCGGCATCGGCGGTGCCGGCGGCGGCGATCAGGCCTGCCGCCATCATCGTCGATAGAGCAAGTTTCTTGAGCCGGCCAGAAATTGTCATTGGTAACCTCCCTTGGGTTTGAACAACCATTTTCCCGGCTTTCTCTTGATCTTTCCGGGGAAAGGACAGGATAATTTCCTTTGTTTTGATCAAAGATCAATGATTAATTTTAAATTGAATGTCGCGGAAGGTCTGGCGTTGGCCCGCTTGCCTTGGTGGTTTCATCAAATGTCTTGGGGAAAGGCCGGACGGCAGAGGCAGCGATGGCAGGATCACCACGTAGCAAGACCAGTTTGAAAGTTATCCCTTTGAGCCGGGAAACTTTGCAGGACCAAGTCTATCGCAAGGTCTGCGACTTGATCCTGGACGGTGAAATCGCGCCTGGCCAGTTGGTGACCATTCAGTCGGTTGCCGATGCGTTCGGCGTCAGCCACATGCCGGTGCGCGAAGCGCTCAGGCGTTTGAGTGCTGCCAATGTCTTGACGGTCGTGTCGGGCCGCTCGATCGGCATTCCGCCGCTCAATCGCGCAAGTCTCAATGATCTGCGCAATGTCCGTCTCGAGATCGAGGCGCTCGCCGCCGTGTGGGCCACTCGCAATATTACCGATGATGAATTACGCGGCATTGAAGAGGTCTATCGCAAGCTCGGCACAGCCATTGACACTGGCGACGCGCGCTCGTTTCTTCGCGCCAACCATGCGTTTCACTTTGCCATCTATCGCACGGCGCGCTCGGACAGGCTCTTCACCGTCATCGAGAATCTCCGGCTGCAGATCGGACCTTACTTCAATCTGTTGCGCGGATCGGGCAACTACGAGGTCTCGAACCGCCACCATCAGGTGATCGTCGAGGGATTGAGGGCGCGCGATGAAAAGCAAGTGAGCGGCGCGGTGCGCGCCGACATCGAGGCTGCCTATCAGGTGTTGCTGCGACTTGTGAGCCCTTGAATTGCAACAGAAGCGAGCCGTGAAGCGGCTCGCTCCTAGCTTAGTTTGCCTGGATCAGATCCAGATCCAGAAGGCGACACGCCGGCGCCGGCAACGGTTGCGCCAGTAGCCGCGCCAATATTCGCGCCGGCAATAATTGCGCCAGCGGTAACGGCGGCGTCTGCGGCGGCGGCGGCGATAGTGGTCAATCTGTGTGAAGCCAGCTCGACGCCTTCATCGAGATCAGATTCGTCGCCTTCCTCAGCGGCTTCCTTCAATTTTTCGAGATCGGGAAGGAGCGCTCGAGTCGGGTGTCGGGACCTTAGAAGAAAAGCCTACCAACGCCTCGGCCTGGGGGGGCAGGACAACCGCAAGCGCGCCCGCGCCCGCAATCCCAAACAAACTCTTCACAAGCACTCTTCGATCCATTCCTGCTTCCTCCTAGCAATGTTCATCAGCGGTGAAACTGTAACGGCGCGGCAAATAAATGGTTCCAATGAGGCCGCCAGGAAGTGCCGCGCACCAATCGAGCGGCGTCGGTTCGGAAGTTTTCCGAGCCCTTCCGATCTGATTCTTAGGAACGGAAAGCTTTTTCCTCTAAAGACAGCCGGCGAGTTTCGCGCGCTGGCGAATGAGAGCCTGGACGATGTCGATCGTCGGTGTCGCTTGCCCGGTGAGTCGGCCGAGTTCCTGGACCGCGGTCACGAAGCATCGACTTCCATCGGCCGGCCGAGTTCCAGATCTTGCAGCATGGATGTTTTGTGCGCCCCCACCGCCTCGGCGCCGGCAATCCGGCGGTCGACATCGACGCCGAAATTGGCGCCCAGTTTTTCTCCGATCGCCTGCGCCTCGACCATCATGGCGCGGATGATCGCGCGTGTTCCAGGATCCCGGCATATTTGTTCGAGTGTTCCCCGGTGAGCGCCGACACCGGGTTGAACGAGATTCCCCCACAACTTGACCCAGATCTCATTGCGGATCTGCGGGCGAATGGGCGCACGGAAGCCGGCGGCGACCAGAAGCTTGGCCAGTTGCGCGGTACGTTCAGTCTTCTCGCCCGAGGGCTCGCCCAGCGGCAGGCGGTCGCCCTCGATATGGCGGATGATACCGGGCGCTTCGATCTCAGCGGCGGGGTGCACGACGCAGGCGATGACGCGCTCCGGCCCGATCCTGTCCCACAACTGGCCGGCGGGATCGACGGCTGCGATGCGCAAGCCTTCGTGAACGCCGCCATGCTTGTAGAAATACCACCAGGGCACGCCGTTCTGGGCGGTGACAACTGCCGTGTGGGAGCCAAGCAACGGCCTAAGGCTGTCGAGGATACCGGGCAGCGAGTGGGCCTTGAGCGCCAGGAACACATAATCCTGCGGGCCGACCTCGGCGGCTTGGTCGGTGGCGCGCACCTTTACGATTGTTTCGCCGGCTTCGTCCTTGAGCGTCAGGCCTTTCTCACGCATCGCCGTCAGATGGGGACCCCGCGCGATAAGGCTCACCTCGGCTTCGCCCTGAAGGCCGATCCGGGCGCCGACAAGCCCGCCAATGGCACCCGCACCGAAGACGCAGATGCGCATCAGCCCAGCCCCAGCTTTTCCGCAAGACCTATGCGCTGCAGCTTGCCGGTGGCGCCTTTCGGGATCTCCTCGAGGAAGACGAGTTTGCGCGGCACCTTGAATTCCGCAAGCCGGCTCGCCGCGAAGTCGCGAATTTCACGCTCGCTGGCATTCGCGCCTTCGCGCAGCACGATGGCCGCGGCGACTTCCTCGCCGAGCTTGTCATGCGGCATGGCGAAGGTCACCACCTGCTGCACCGCCGGATGGTCCAGCAGGACCTCGTCCACCTCGCGCGGCGAGACGG
This sequence comes from uncultured Alphaproteobacteria bacterium, assembly GCA_963841765.1. GTDB lineage: Bacteria > Pseudomonadota > Alphaproteobacteria > Rhizobiales > Aestuariivirgaceae > Taklimakanibacter. Next base: position 110,943 of record CAWJDZ010000032.1, on the reverse strand, counting down.
GCCCTCGGACGGCACGCTGAAATCGCAGGCTCAAGCCTTGCACTGTCCGCATGACTTGCATGCTTTGGGCCCTCTTTCTTAAAATTCACGAACGACTATTTATGCTGCGGCGCACAATAGAGAGTGATGACTATGGGCAAGATACTTCGGAAGACCGGTATCGGTGAGTTTCTCAATATAATGGGCAGCGCGATTAATGCCGCAGCTGCCGTAGAGGTCGGTCGGCGGCCGCGTCCCCAGGATCTGCAGCAGCTTGGCATCGATCCAGTAAAATTCCGTAGCGTCAAGTTATAACGGACGCGGATAGATTTACCCGTCCGGTGGGTCCAGACGTCGGGCTCAGAGCAGGGCTGAAAAGGACCACGTGTAATCCGCCGCAATCAGATTGAGTTTCATCCTCAATCTGCATTTTCATCCTTCAATCTGGTATTAAGTATGCCAAATTTCTACGGCGCGGTATGCGGGCCGTTAGTGAAGGGCCTGCTTGTGCTACCTCGTCGAGAATCTATCGACGGGAGAATGAAACGGCACGGGAGATTGGGGACTGTCAGGCGATCCGGAGGAGGAAGATGAAGATCTGCATTTATGGTGCGGGCGCCATCGGGGGCTATATGGCGGTGATGCTCAAGCGCGGTGGAGCAGAGGTTTCGCTGATTGCCCGCGGTGCGCATTTGAACGCGATCCAGCAGAATGGTCTCCGGCTTCTCATGGATGGACAGGAGCTCGTTGAGCACATGCCTGCTTCCAGCGATCCGCGCGAATTTGGCCAACAGGATTACGTCATTGTCTCGCTCAAGGCGCATCAGGCTTGGGAGGCCGCCGATCATATGGTGCCCTTGCTGGCCTCCCAGACGGCCGTCGTCACCGCCCAGAATGGTCTGCCCTGGTGGTACTTCTACGGCCTCACCGACGATCTGGCTGCCCTGCGTCTCGAAAGTGTCGACCCCGGCGGGCGGCAGTGGAGGGTCATCGGCCCCAAGCGTGTGATCGGCGCGACCGTCTATCCGGCAACCGAAATCACCGAGCCGGGCGTGGTCCGGCATATCTACGGCAATCAGTTCGGCCTGGGTGAGCCGGACCGCAGCGAAAGCGAGCGGGTAAAGCGCCTGGCAGCGGTGATGGAGGCGGGCGGCCTCAAGGTCCGCTTGTACGACGACATCCGCAACGACATTTGGATCAAGCTCTGGGGCAATCTCTGCTTCAATCCGATCTCGGCGCTGACCGGGGCTACGCTCGATGTCGTCGCCACGGATCCGGGCACGCGCAGCCTCGCGCGGTACATGATGCTGGAGGCGCAGGCGATCGCCGAGAAATTCGGCGCCACGTTTCGCGTCGATGTGGAGCGGCGGATCGATGGCGCGGCCAGTGTCGGCGCTCACCGCACCTCCATGCTCCAGGATGTCGACAAGGGGCGCCCCATCGAGCTCGACGCGCTTTTGACCTCAGTGCAGGACATGGGGCGTCTCGCCGGCATCGCGACGCCTTTTATCGACAGTGTCCTTGCTCTCGCCCAACAGATGGGGAGGGTAAAGGGACTCTACCCAACCTTCCCGCAGGGCGTCTGCGGACAAACAGCGATTGGTTTCCTGACTTTATGCACTTCCGCCGCAGGCCCGGGATTGATGGCGGCGAGCAAGCGTCCGAGGAGTCTCGCGGAGCGCGGCAGTTCTCAGGCCGGCACCATGAGCGCCTCGCGCATCGTCTCGCCGACGAGATGCGGGCTTTCGGCTATGATCACTCCGGCGCGTCGCAATGCGCGGATTTTGCTTTCCGCGTCCCCCTCGGCGCTGCCGACAATCGCACCGGCATGGCCCATGCGACGCGCGAGCGGGGCGTGACGCCCGACGATGAGGGCGGCGACCGGAATTTTCGGCTTCGTCGCCTCGATGAAATCAGCCAACTCCTCTTCGTCCGTGCCGCCAATCTCGCCAATGACGATGACGCCATGAGTCTCGGGATCGGCAAGGAACATCTCGAAACAGGCCCGCATGCTGAGGCCGTGAATGGCGTCTCCGCCGATGCCGACCGTCGTGGACTGGCCAAGCCCGACGGCGCTGAGCTGCGCCGTCACCTCACTGGTAAGCGATGCCGAGCGCGAGAGTATGCCGACATGCCCGCGTTGCGCATTGCCTGTCGCCATGACGCCGATCTTGCAGATGCCGGGGGCGAGAATCCCTTGCGAATTGGGACCGACCAGAATGGTCGAGCCATGCTTTAGAGCATCGCGCACACGCATCATGTCGCGAACCGGAATGCGTTCCGTAAGAGCTACAACCAGCGGCATTTCCGCCTCGATGGCTTCTATCATCGCACCGGCCGCCCGGTCCGGCGGAACGAAAATCATGCTGGCATTGGCGCCGGTCTCTGCCATGACGGAGGCGACGCTATCGAAAATCGGCAAGTTGAGATGGCGGCTGCCGCCCTTGCCGGGCCGCACGCCGGCGACGATCCTGGTGCCATAGTCAAGCATCACGGACGAGTAGTGCGTGCCGGCTCGCCCGGTCATGCCCTGGCAGACCACCTTCGTATTCCGGTCGACGAGAATGCTCATGGCCTTCCTCCCGCCATCTGGGCCTCGCTGACGGCGCGTGTCACCGCGCTCCACATGTCAGGACAGTCGATCACCCGGCAGCCGAAATTGGCGAAGCGGAATCGCGCATATTCGGCATTGTTGCCGGCAAGCCGCACGACCGTCGGCACAGCGCGCCCGGTCCGGCGCATGGCAATGCCGAGCCCGTCCGCAATCGTATCGCAAGGCTGCATGCCGCCGCCATGCACGTTCACCAGGATCGAGCGTACCGCTGGATTGCCGAGCAGCAGGGCAAAGCCATGCGCAACGTCGAGACTTGTGGCGGTGGTGCGGATATCCATGAAATTCGCCGGTCTGCCCTTGGCTGCTCGCACCATGTCAAGCGTCGCAAGACCAAGTCCCGCACCGTTGACCACAAGCCCGATATCGCCATCGAGCGCGACATAGTTGAGGTTGCGGTTTTGCACCGCGACCTCGATCGCGTCGCTTTCGGACGGCTCCTGCAACGCCATTAGTTCCGGATGCCGGAACAGCGCATTGTCGTCGACGGTGATCTTGGCATCCACCGCCACGAAACGGCCTGGTTCGACCACAGCGAGAGGGTTGATCTCGATCAGGGTGGCATCCAGCTCCAAAAAGGATTGCCGCAGCTTGTCGAGAAGTTCGACGAACGATGGGATCAAGCTTGTGGCGAGCCCCAGGCGCGCACCCAACCCAGCGGCCGCCGCCGTGTCGAGCGGCTCCCCGCCGAGTGACAGCCGCTCGAACGGGGTTTGCCCGCTCTGAACTCTGCGCTCGATGTCATCGCCCCCCTCCGCCGCCGTAAGAACCACGATTTCGGCGGTCGCGGGGCTGACGAACAGTGAAAGATAGAGGCTTTGCAGAGGTTCGACAGCGGTTTCGACCAGGACCCTGCGGACAAGATGGCCGGTTGGCGCCGTCTGTTCGGTTGCCAGACGCCGGCCAAGCAGATCGCCTGCCGCAGCCATGACCTCTTCCGGCGAGGAGACAAGACGCACGCCGCCGGCACGGCCCCGCGCGCCAGCCTGAATTTGCGCCTTGACGGCAAACCCCGACGCCTTGAGGTTGCCGGCGATATTCCGCGCCTCCTCCTTTGTCAGCGCAGCCTGCCCCTCGGGCACGCCCACGCCGCGGGACGACAGCAGCATCTTGGACTGGAACTCATGCAGTTTCACGGCCGCCTCTCCCTTGTCCTCCTGCCATTGGCGCATGCGAAGAGCTTCGTCGGCTTCTTCTGGCATACATAATGCCAGTATCTCCTGGTTCTGTCAATCGCCTCGCTATGATGGAATGCAGCCGGCTAACGCCGCCCGGTGCACGAGATTTCGGACGGACAAGGCAAAGCCCGGGTGGCGCCTGCCGCCCGGGCTTCTTCAGCTCCGCAAGAACTACTCGGCTGCGATCTGCCGCGGGATGCCGAGCGCGCCGGAATCCTTCAATTCAGCTATTCCCTGATCGTCATAACCGAGCACTTTGCTGAGTATCTCGTCGGTATGCTCACCCAGAAGCGGAGAGCGTTTTACCTCGGAAGGGGAGTCGGACAATTTGACGGGATTGCCGACCGTGAGGTACTTGCCGCGCGTCGGATGATCGACCTCGACCACCGTGCCGGTTGCGCGCAACGACGGCTCTTCCGCCAGCTCCTTCATCGAAAGGATCGGCCCGCACGGGATATTGAGCGGGTTGCACATCTCCATGACCTCGAACTTGTCGAGGGTCTTCGTCCATTCCTCGATGCGCACGAAGATCGGGGCATCTTCGGCAGGCGCGCGGCGGGCGTCGCATAATCCGGAATCTTCTTTCCATTCGGGCTTGCCGATCAGATCGCAGACGTTGCCCCACACGGCGCCTGGGTGATGAAATAGACGTAGGCGTTGGGGTCGGTCTCCCAACCTTTGCATTTGACGATCCAGCCCGGCTGACCGCCACCGGAATCGTTGCCGGCACGTGGCATCGCCTCGCCGAACTCAATCCCTTGGCCGAACTGGCTGTATTCCTGTCAACGGGCCATGGGCAAGACGCTGCTGGTCGCGCATCTTCACCCGACACAGATTGAGCACGGCGTCCTGCATGGCACATTCGACGCGCTGCCCCTACCCGGTTTGCTCGCGTTGATACAGCGCCGTCACGATACCAAGCGCGAGGTGAACCCCGGTACCCGAGTCGCCGATCTGCGCGCCGGTGACCATCGGCGGCCCATCGAGGAAACCGGTTGTCGACGCCGCCCCGCCGGTGCATTGCGCGACATTCTCATAGACTTTGCAGTCTTCATACGGGCCGGGGCCGAAGCCCTTCACCGACGCGTAGATCATGCGCGGATTGATTTCCTGGATCTTTTCCCAGGGGAATCCCATCCGGTCGATGACGCCGGGTGCGAAGTTTTCCACCATCACATCGCACTCCTCGATGAGCCTGGTGAAGATCTTCTTGCCGGTCTCGGTCTTGGTATTGAGCGTCACGCTGCGCTTGTTGTGATTCAGCATGGTGAAGTACAGGCTGTCCACATCCGGGATGTCGCGAAGCTGACCCGCGCGTGGCGTCGCCGACACCGGGCGTTCGATCTTGATCACGTCCGCGCCGAACCAGGCCAGCAGTTGCGTACAGGTCGGGCCCGACTGAACGTGGGTCATGTCCAGAATACGGACGCCCTCCAGCGCTTTTCCCATGATTCCCCTCTCTCCTTCCCTCTCCTCGATCGAATGCCGTTCGTTATCTTGGCCACTACGCTCTGCGGATTGAGGTTGCCGATTCGACCGCTCTCGGTCCCGGCCTTCTCGTCAATCACCGCATTGACCAACGTCGGCTTGCCGGAATCCATGGCAGCGTTCACCGCGCGGCTCAATTCATCGGGCGTCGTCACATGGACGCCGACGCCGCCGAACGCTTCCATCATCTTGTCGTAGCGGGCGCCCTTGACGAATACGGTCGTGGCGACATCCGAGCCACCGGACGGGATTGACGTCGGTTCCGCGATAGATTCCGCTGTTATTGAAGACGACCACACAGACCGGCAGGTTGTACCGGCAGATGGTTTCGATCTCCATACCGGAGAACCCGAATGCGCTATCGCCTTCCACGGCGAGCACGGGCTTTCCAGTCTCGACGGCGGCCGCGATCGGCGTAACCCATGCCGACACCCATGACGCCCCAGGTGCCCACATCCAGCCGTTTGCGCGGCTGGTACATGTCGATGATGCTGCGTGCGAAATCGAGCGTGTTGGCCCCCTCGTTGACGAGGATCGCGTCCGGCCGCTCCCTGACGATGGTGCGCAGCGCACCAAGTGCGCCATGGAAGTCCATCGGGGCGGAATTCTTCTGCAGCCGGGGCGCCATCCGGGCGACGTTGCTTTCGACCTTGTCCCCGACCTGCGGCGGTCCATTCGGCCGGCGGTGCCGTCCACTTGCTCTCATGCGCTCCAGGAGAGCCGAAACGCAGGAGCCGATATCGCCGACCAGCGGAGCGGCAATCTCGACATTGCTATCCATCTCCTTCGGGGTTCGATGTCGATCTGCACGAACTTCTTCGGCTGAGTCGCCCCAGGTCTTGCCCTTGCCGTGCGACAGCAGCCAGTTGAGGCGGGCGCCGATCAACATGCACGACGTCGGATTCCTGCAACACCAGCGAGCGCGCCGCGCCCGCCGACTGCGGATGGGTGTCCGGCAACAGCCCTTTGGCCATGCTCATCGGCAGGAACGGAATGCCGCTCTTCTCGACGAGTGCGCGGATCTCGTCATCGGCCTGCGCGTAGGCAGCACCCTTGCCGAGAATGATCAGCGGCCGTTTGGCGCTCTTCAGCACATCGAGCGCTCGATCGACCGCGTCCGGGGCAGGAATCTGCCGCGGTGCGGCATCGATGACCTTGACCAGTGAGCTGGCGCCCTTCGCCGCGTCCATGGTCTGGCCCAGGAGCTTGGCCGGCAGATCGAGATAGACGCCGCCCGGGCGGCCGGAAACGGCAGCACGAATGGCGCGGGCGACCCCGATGCCGATGTCTTCGGCATGGAGGACGCGGAAGGCCGCCTTGCAGAGCGGCTTCGCGACGGCCAGCTGATCCATTTCTTCATAATCGCCCTGCTGCAGATCGACGATCTCACGCTCTGACGAGCCGCTGATCAGGATCATCGGAAAGCAGTTGGTCGTGGCGTGGGCCAGCGCGGTCAGACCGTTGAGGAAGCCCGGCGCCGAGACCGTCATGCAGACGCCGGGTTTCTTCGTCAGGAAGCCCGGCAATTGCCGCGGCATAGCCCGCATTCTGCTCATGCCGGAACGAGAGAACCCGCATGCCTGCGGCCTGCATGCATACGGCCCAAGATCCGTGATCGGGATTCCGGGAACATGATAGATGGTGTTGATGTCGTTGAGCTTGAGTGCATCGATGACGAGATGAAAACCGTCCGTCAGTTCCCGCTCTGCGCCAGCTGCATCTATGCCTTTTACCATCACGGACATTCCGCTCTCTCCCAAATCTTTCACTTTATCGGTTTCGGTTATGATTTCTGAGGGCGCGCGGACGGCGGTCCGCTCATGGCGAATTTCGACGATCCTGATCCCCTTGCCGAGGTAACCGTCATGGATGTCGATGAGGGTCTGCCGCACAGGGTGATGTCGTCGGCTCTCGATCTGGCTTGTTCAACTTTTGCGACGAGCATCAAAATCTCCAAAATCTCCCTCCCTTCTTGAACCGCCAGCGCATGGCGAAGATGCACCAGCGAGAAGCGCCGCACCGCTTTTCGGCGGATCAATGTCTTTCTTCAATCACTGGCATAATAAATGCCAAAAGTCAAATTCGTACGATAGTTGAAAAAAGAGCGCTTGATTCACAAGTGGTGTCTGTTACAGTTTGCATAGCTGGCATTTCGTATACCAAAACTATTGGTTCGATTGGCGTCGGGCCCAAGGTGAAGTGCTCGGCTTAACAGCCGCACGGAAAAAAACAACGGGCAGCCGTGGCCAATTTCAGCAACCTGGGAGGAACTATCATGAAACTTGCAAAGAAGTTGGCGCTGACGGCGCTGACGACTGTGGCTATTTTCGGCTTCGCGACGGCAGGCCCGTCCTGGGCCGAGTGGAAGCCAGAAAAGACCGTTGAATTCATCATCCCGGCAGGAACTGGCGGTGGTGCTGACCTGATGGCGCGCATGATCCAGGGCGTGGTTCAGAAGCACCAGCTCATGGATCAGTCAATGGTGGTCATCAACAAATCCGGCGGTGCCGGCGCCGAGGGTTTCATGGATGTCAAGGAATTGGCTGGCAACGAGCACAAGATCATCATCACGCTGTCCAACCTGTTCACAACACCGCTCGCCACCGGCGTGCCGTTCAGTTGGGAAGACCTGACGCCGGTCGCCATGCTTGCGCTCGACAACTTCGTCCTGTGGGTGAACTCGGACTCTTCCTATCAGACCGCCAAGGACTATCTCGATGCCGTGAAGGCGGGCTCCGACAACCAGTTCAAGATGGCCGGCACCGGCTCCAAGCAGGAAGATCAGATCATCACCGTTGCGATCGAGCAATTCACCGGCAAGAAGCTCACCTACGTGCCGTTCAAGGGCGGCGGCGACGTGGCCAAACAGCTCGTGGGCGGACACGTCGATTCGACGGTCAACAATCCGATCGAGGCGGTCTCCTTCTGGCAAGCCGGCAATGTGCGCCCGCTTTGCGTTTTCGCTGCATCACGCATCGAGACGCAAGGCGCGGCGAAGTGGGGAGAGGTCCCCACCTGCAAGGAGGCGGGCGTCGACGTCGAATACCAGATGCTGCGCGGCATCTTCATGTCGCCGGGCGTCAGCCAGGAAGTGGTCGACTACTATGTCGGGCTGTTTCAAAAGGTACGCGAAACCCAGGAATGGAAGGACTTCATGGCGAAGGGTGCCTTTACCCAGACCTTCATGACCGGCGAAGAGTTCAAAAAGTGGATAGCGAATGCCGCCGTGGTTCATAAGGACCTGATGACCAAAGCGGGTTTCCTCGCCTCGAACTGAAGGCGCGACGGCCGGGGCCGGCAACGGCCCCGGACCGCCCGATCATCGCAACAGCACCTTCCATGGGAGGCACTGGTGTTTATTGAGCGCGAGCAGAACCTCGTTCCCGAAAGCATGCCCGACGAGGGAAAACAGACCACCCCGATCAGCAGCGCGGGGCCTACGGTCACGACGAAGACGATGGAACTCGTCGTCGCCGGCCTCTTGATGCTGCTTGCAAGTCTCGTCATGTACGACAGTGTCCGGGTGGGCGCGGGGTGGGCCTTTGACGGACCGCAGGCCGGCTACTTTCCCTTCTATGTCGGCCTGATCCTGTTTGCGGCCAGCGCGGCGACGTTCGCCATAAACCTGTTCAGCCGCACGGCCGACCTTTCCAATTTCGTGACCAGGCCGGCGCTTCTGCTGGTGGCGAAGGTGCTCGCGCCAACGGTCATCTATCTCGCCGTGATGTACTTTCTCGGCATCTACATCGCGTCGGCTCTCTATATCTGTTTCTGCATGATGTGGCTGGGCGGATATTCGATCGGCAAGGCCGCACCCGTCGCAGTCGCGATCCCCCTCATTCTCTTCTGGCTGTTCGAGATCGCGTTTCTGATCCCGCTGCCCAAGGGCCCGCTCGAGGCTGCGCTCGGCTTTTAAAGAAATCGATACCCTAGACCGGATCGAGGACGAAATACTATGGATGCATTGGTTTCGCTCATTCACGGCTTTGGCGTTCTCGCCGACCCCATTAATATCGTCTATATGTGCGTGGGCGTTGTGCTCGGCGTGCTGATCGGCGTGTTGCCGGGACTTGGTGGCGCAAATGGCGTTGCCATCCTTTTGCCGCTCACCTTCTCGATGTCGCCCACCGCGGCAATCATCATGCTTTCCTCGATTTACTGGGGCGCGCTGTTCGGTGGCGCGATCACCTCCATCCTCTTCAATATCCCCGGCGAGCCGTGGTCGGTGGCGACCACCTTCGATGGCCATCCGATGGCCCAGCAGGGCAAGGCCGACCAGGCGCTGACTGCTGCCTTTACCTCATCCTTCATCGGTGCGCTGATCGCCGTTGTCGTGATCACCTTCCTCGCCCCGCTGGTTGCCAGGTTCGCGCTGCGCTTCGGACCCGCCGAGTTCTTCGCCGTGCAACTTCTTACTTTCTGCAGCTTCGTTGGCATGGGCCGCGAGTTGCCGTTCAAGGTGCTGGCCGCCATGATGCTCGGCTTTGCGCTGGCGGCGGTGGGAATGGACTCGGTTACCGGACAACTGCGCATGACCTTCGGCACGGTCGAACTCATGCGCGGCTTCGACTTCCTGATTGCTGTCATTGGCCTCTTCGGTATCGGCGAGATCCTGCTCACCATGGAGGAGGGACTGTCGTTTCGGGGCAAGAGCACGGTTATCAGGCTGCGTTCGATGATAGATACCTGGCTTCGCCTGCCGCGCTTCTGGATCACTTATCTCCGCTCGGCGGCCGTGGGCTGCTGGCTTGGCATTACTCCAGGCGGTGCAACGCCGGCTTCTTTCATGAGTTATGGCCTCGCCCGCCGCTTTTCGAAGAACCCTGGCGGTTTTGGCAAGGGCGAAATCGAAGGCGTGCTGGCGCCGGAGACGGCGGCTCATGCCGCCGGCACAAGTGCGCTGCTCCCGATGCTGACGCTCGGCATCCCCGGCTCGCCCACTGCAGCGGTGATGCTGGGCGGCCTGCTTATCTGGGGGCTGCAGCCCGGTCCCATGCTGTTCATCGAGCAAAAGGATTTCGTATGGGGCCTCATCGCCTCGATGTATCTTTCCAACGTCGTCGGCTTCCTGATCGTCCTGACCACGGTGCCGCTCTGGGCGTCGATCCTGCGTATTCCCTTCTCGATCATCGCGCCGGTGATCATTGTCCTCTGCTGCATCGGCGCCTACACGGTTCACAACGCCTTCCTCGACATTGTCATCATGCTGTTCTTCGGTGTCGTCGGCTACGTGTTCAAGAAGCTTCATTACCCGCTGGCGCCGCTGGTGCTCGCGCTCGTACTGGGTGACATGGCGGAAAGCTCGTTCCGGCAATCCATGCTGATCTCGCAAGGAAACATTTCCATCTTCTGGTCCAACTGGCTCGTGGGCTCGATCTGCGCACTGGCTGTGGTCATGCTGATCTGGCCGCTCATTGCCTTCTTGCTCGACAAGTTGCGGGGCGGTGGGCGCCTCTCGCATGGCGGAGCCTGAGCCATGGATTTCGGCACGCCGGCCTTCGGGGCAGGACTTGCCAAGCGACGACACGGTTTCAGTCGAAAGCGCTGCCGGTAGCTCGGAATTGACGATACCGCCCGTCACAGGCGATCATCATGGAGGAAATCATGCCCGACAAAGTCGCTGTCCGCAACATGCTGGACAAGGTGAAGGCCGAGGGCCGTCAGGCGCTCACCGCTCCCGAAGGGAAACTTCTGTGCGACGCCTATGGGATTGCGGTCCCACATGAGGGCGTCGCCGGTAGTGCCGATGAGGCCGCCGCTCTGGCAGCCAGAATTGGCTTTCCGGTCGTCATGAAGATCGTTTCTCCGGATATTCTGCATAAGACGGAAGCGGGGGGCGTCATCGTCGGTGTCAAATCGGCGGAGGAGGCGAAAACCGGCTACGCCAGGATCATTACCAGCGCCAAGGCCTACAAGGCCGACGCGGACATTGCCGGAGTTCAGGTTCAGCAGATGCTGGCCGGCGGCCAGGAGGTCATCGTCGGCGCCGTGACGGACGGAAGCTTTGGCAAGCTTGTTGCTTTCGGTCTTGGCGGTATACTGGTGGAAGTTCTGAAGGACATCACCTTCCGCCTTGCGCCGGTAACGCGCGATGAGGCGCTTTCCATGCTTGACGGCATCCAGGCGGCGGAGATCCTTAAAGGCGTTCGCGGGGGCGATCCGATCAATCGCGACGCCCTTGCCGACATGATTGCGCGTGTTTCAGAACTTGTGAGCGACTATCCGGAGATATCCGAGCTCGATCTCAATCCGGTGTTCGCGACGAAGAATGGCGCCATTGCCGCCGACGTGCGCATCGTCGTCGACTATAACCAGCCTGCACCGCGCTACCGTCCCAGCCAGGAAGAAATCGTCAAGTCCATGAACCGGATCATGCGGCCGAAGGCGGTCGCCGTGATCGGCGCCTCCTCCGAGGCCGGCAAGATCGGCAATTCGGTGATGAAGAACCTCATCAACGGCGGCTACAAGGGACAGATATACCCCATCCATCCCAAAGCCGGCGAGATCATGGGGCACAAGGCCTATGCGAGCGTCAAGCAAGTGCCGGGGGACATCGATGCAGCGATATTCGCGATCCCCGCCAAACTGGTCGCCGGTGCGCTCACCGAATGCGGCGAAAAAGGCATCCCCGGAGCCGTTCTCATCCCGTCGGGCTTCGCCGAGGCGGGGGCACCCGAGCTTCAGGAGGAAATTGTCAGGATCGGCCGCAAATACAACATTCGGCTCATGGGCCCGAACATCTATGGCTTCTACTACACGCCCGCCAATCTCTGTGCCACGTTCTGTACATCCTATGACGTGAAAGGTTCGGCGGCACTGTCGTCGCAGTCGGGCGGCATAGGCATGGCAATCATCGGCTTCTCGCGCTCGGCGAAAATGGGCGTTTCGGCGATCGTCGGTCTTGGCAACAAGTCGGATATCGACGAGGACGATCTGCTTGCTTTCTTCGAGCAGGATGACAACACCAAGATCATCGCGCAACATTGCGAGGATCTGAAGGACGGCCGTGCCTTTGCCGAAGCGGCCCGGCGCGTCTCGAAGAAAAAGCCCATCGTGGTTCTGAAGGCAGGTCGAACCTCTGCCGGCGCCAAGGCCGCCGCTTCCCACACCGGAGCACTGGCCGGCAACGACAAAATCTACGAAGATGTATTCAAACAGGCTGGCGTCATTCGCGCCCGTTCCCTGCGGCAGCTCCTCGAATTTGCACGCGGAGTGCCGGTGCTGCCGACGCCGAAGGGCGAGAATATCGTCATCATTACGGGTGCGGGCGGTTCGGGCGTGCTGCTGTCGGATTCCTGCGTGGATAATGGGCTGTCCCTGATGTCGATGCCTGCCGACCTGGATTCCGCCTTCCGCAAATTCATTCCGCCCTTCGGTGCTGCCGGCAACCCCATCGACATCACCGGCGGCGAACCCCCGCAGACCTACAAGAACACCGTGAAGCTAGGGCTCGAGGACGACCGTATTCACGCGCTGATCCTCGGCTACTGGCACACGATCGTGACGCCGCCAATGGTCTTTGCAAAACTGATGGTCGAGGTGAAGGAAGAGATGGCGGCCAAGGGTATCGACAAGCCGATGGTTGCATCGCTCGCCGGCGACGTCGAAGTCGAGGAAGCCGCGGAGTATCTGTATCAACACGGTATCCCGGCCTATGCCTATTCGACGGAGCTTCCCGTCGAGGTGCTGGGCGCCAAGTACAAATGGGCGCGGGGTGCAGGCCTGCTCTAGTATCCCGGCCGGGCCCGGTCCAGCCGAGCCCGGCATCCCCGGACAATCCGTCATCCTCGAAAGGATGTTCCTCGATGCATATCCACGAGTACCAATCCAAGAGTATGCTCAGGACCTTTGGCGTTCCCGTGCCGTCCACGCCTGCACGTCTCGGCGCCACGCTTGCTGAGCTCCTCGGTGGCCAGGTTCGTGAGCCGCTCCTTTCGGCGGTCGGCTGACAAGGAAGCGAGGTCCGCTCATGCGGTTCCTGTTTGCGTGCGCGGCTAGTTGGCCTGCTTGAGAAGCTTACGACACTATTTTCTGTCTTCGTTTTGCGGTAGGGAAACTGAAACAACCGGACAGATTCGTTCGATACATGAGAAAAAACTACACCTGATCGATGGTATGTGGTATTATGCATGCCAACGGCATCAAAGAGAGGTGTCTTGACGTGAGTGCGAGAAGCGAAATGCGTTGGCCGCTTGCCGAGAGAGCTACTCCCGAGCTTGTGCTGGAGCGTTTTGCCGCCGAACCCAATTTCAAGACACGTATCTACGCGACGCTGAAGGAAGCGATCGCCAACATGGATATCTATGCCACGACCGAGGACACATGGCTCGATGAGCGCCAGCTTGCCGAACGCCTTGGCGTCAGCCGGACGCCGATTCGCGAAGCGATTGCGATGCTCGATCAGCAGGGCTTCGTGAAGTCGATACCGCGCCGGGGCATCGTGGTCCTGCGCAAGACGGAGCATGAAGTAATCGAGATGATCCAGGTCTGGGCGGCGCTGGAGGGCATGGCCGCGCGGCTGATTTCGCTCAATGCCAGCCGTAAGGATATCGACCAGCTTCGCAGGATCTTCGAGAAGTTCCACGAAGGCCACAAGCCGGCGGACTACCTAAGCGAATATTCCGAGGCGAACATCCAGTTCCACCAGACGCTGATCAAGATGAGCGGCTCGAAGGTGCTTCAGGACATGACGGAAAACATTCTTCTGCATGTACGCGGAATCCGCAAGATCACGATCGGCCGTGACGAGCGGGCTAGCCAGTCGATCAGGGACCACCTGGCAATCATCGACGCGCTTGAAAAGCGCAATACGGAGGTCGCAGAGCGGCTTTGCCGCGATCACACGCTGGGCCTTGCGGCCTATGTCGAAAAGCATAGCGAGGGTATTTTCGACTAAGCCTTTGGCAGCGCATCGCCGTGAGGCCTCTCAAAGCGGGGAATTGGCCTTTTGTCAAATTGGCGGAGGGTCGCTGAAACGGGGCGGCTATTTCTTCCGGCCGCCGCCCTTTTTTGCCGGCGTCGGCTTGTCCCCTGATTTGCCGCCCTTCACGCTCTTGCGCAGCGCATCCATGAGGTCGACGACATTCGAGCCTTTCGGGCGCTCTTCCTCGGCCTTGACGACGAGCTTTTTGCCCTTTGCTTTTTGCTGGACGAGCTCGTTCAAACGCGTCGCATAGGTGTTGTGGAACTGGCTGGGATTGAACGGCGAAGTGTTCTCGGTGATGAGCTTGGTGGCGAGATCGACCATCTCGGGGTCTGCTTTCGCCTCGGGAATGTCGGCGAAATATTTGTCCGCCGCCCGGATCTCATTGTTATAGCGCAGTATATAGAGGGCAAGACCCTCATCGAGCGCGCCCACTGCTGCCAGATATTCGCGGCCCGCCATGGTGATCTGGCCGATACCGAGCTTGCGCTTCGCAGCGAGCGCTGCCTGGATTACGCGATAGCCTTCCGTCTGGAACTCGTCTTCCGGCACAAGATAGTAAGGCGCCTCGAAATAGCGCGGATCGATGTCCTCGACTGAAACAAATTCCTGGAGGTCGAGCGTCTTCTTGCTTTCGAGCCTGACCGCGTCGAGTTCTTCCGGCTCGAGCACGACATAGACATCTTCACTGACCTGGTAGCCTTTGACGATGTCGCCTTCTTCCACGGCACCTATTCCGGGCACCGTCTTTGTGTAGCTCACCCTTTTGCCCGACGGCTTGTGGATTTGGTTGAGACCGGTGCTCGAGGACTCGACGGCGCTGAAGATCTGGACGCCGACCTGGACGAGCGACAGACGGATGAAGCCTTTCCAATAGGGACGGCCTGCAGGTGCCATGGCGCTTACTCACTCCAACGGACAAAGCGAGCCTACTCGGGCCCGGATAACGGTCAAGTGGACGAGACTAAAGCTCGAACTTTTAAGAGATGTGAAGGAACCCCAACGGCGCCAACTCCTTTTTATCGATCTTGATCAGATGATCCAAAATGGCACATATGGTGCAAAGTCTCTAGCGGTAGAGATCGGCATAGGTTTGCCGCAGGATGTTCTTCTGCACCTTGCCCATCGCATTGCGCGGCAGGTCATCGACGAAGATCACCTGCTTGGGCAGCTTGAACTTGGCGAGACGGCTTGCAAGCATCTTGATGATATTCCTTTCGAGCACGTCGTCTTTTGAGCGCACCACGACGGCAGTGACACCTTCGCCGAAATCTGGATGCGGCAGGCCGATGACGGCAAATTCCACCACGCCATCGATGCTGTCGATCTCGCTTTCGACTTCCTTCGGATAGACGTTGAAGCCGCCGGTGATGATGAGGTCTTTTCCCCGGCCGACAATGGACACATAGCCCTTGTCGTCGATGCGGCCGAGATCGCCGGTGATGAAGAAGCCGTCGGAGCGGAATTCGGACGCCGTCTTCTCCGGCATGCGCCAATAGCCCTTGAAGACATTGGGACCGCGCACTTCGATCATCCCGACCTCGCCAGCCGCCAGTTCCTTGCCGCTCTCGGGATCGCTGATCCGTACATCGATACCGGCCAGCGGAAGCCCGACGGTGCCGGCCATGCGCTCGCCGTCATAAGGATTTGACGTGTTCATATTGGTTTCGGTCATGCCGAAGCGTTCGAGAATGGCATGGCCGGTGCGCTCGCGAAATTCCCGATGCGTGTCGGCGAGGAGGGGAGCCGAGCCTGAGATGAAAAGGCGCATATGCGCGGTCGCTTCATGCGTCAGCCCCGGATGCTGCAAGAGCCTCGTATAGAATGTCGGGACGCCCATCATCGTCGTGGCCTCGGGCATGAGGCGCATCACGTCATCGGGGTCGAATTTCTGCCGGAACAGCATCGTTCCCCCCGACAGGAGCAATGTGTTCGTGGCGGTGAAGAGCCCATGGGTGTGATAGACGGGCAAGGCATGAATGAGGACGTCGCTTTCGCTGAACCGCCAGGTATCGATGAGGGTGAGCGCATTGCTGGTCAGATTGCCGTGGCTCAGCATGGCGCCCTTGGAGCGACCGGTCGTGCCGGAGGTATAGAGAATGGCGGCGAGATCATCCCACCCCACCTCGGCATCCGTGAGCCCCTCGGGCTGGCGCCTGGTCGCGTCCATGAAGGTCCCGTCGCCCGCAATGCCGAGCGATAGCACGGCGGAAGACTTGTGACGCTTGCCGAACTCCGTCATAGACTCGAGTCGCTCCGGCATGGCGATGAGGATGCCGGGCTCCGCGTCGCTGACGAAATAGTCGATTTCCGCCAGCGTATAGGCGGTGTTGAGCGGCAGATAAACCGCGCCAAGTCTCGCGCAGGCGAGGAACAGCGCTATGGCCTCGGGGCTTTTCTCGACCTGGACCGCCACCCGGTCGCCCGTTCCGACCCCGCTTGCGGCGAGGGCGTTGGCCATCCGGCCGGCAAGCGTCCAGAAGTCGGAAAAAGTGAAAGCGCGGCCATCGCCGTTCTTGATGAAGGTCTTCTCTGGCGACGACATCTTGTGGCGCAGGAGTGCCGGCAGATTGCGCACTCGAGGTTCAGGTGCATAAGACCAATTCATCGGCTTTTGGCTTTCATCTGCGGGGGCTTTTCGGAACTGAGAAGATTCTGTACGTTGCGGGCGATGGCTACGCCTGTGTCGCTTGCCAGAATTTTTCGCACCGCGGAAGAGTGGACGACGTAACCGCTGTCGGCATAAAGTTCGTGGTTCTTCTCGATGGTCCGGGGATCATATAGGTAGTTGACCATGACGCCATGCGACTGGCCCAGTCCCTTGGGCGAAAGATCGCCCGAGGCATGAATGCGTTCGAGTCTCGCGCCATTGCCGAGATGAAATCTCGCCACCGGATCCAATGGCCGATGATTGGCGCCTTTCGCCTGAACGAGATAGACGGCCGCGGCCTGCTCGAGGACTGGCGCCAGTTTGCGCCTCGTCTCAACGCCTTCATGCCAGTCCGCGTGGTCGAGCTCAGCCAGCCTCTCGAAATCTCTGGGAGACTTGATCTCCTCCCTATCGTTCTCCCTTTGAGCCTTGAGCCATGCAGCAAAGCCAGGCAAAGGCGAGAGAGTCACGAATGTCTTGAGCCACGGCATGTCGCGCAGCAATTCCTCCACCACCTGCTTGATCAGGAAGTTGCCGAAGGAAATGCCCCTAAGGCCGACCTGAGTGTTCGAGATGGAATAGAAGACCGCCGTGTCGGCCCTGCGTGGATCAATCGGTGCGCGCTCTTCGCTCAGAAGTTCGCCAATATCACCGGGAATGCCGGAAGTGAGCGCGATCTCGACGAAGATCAAGGGCTCCTGCGGCATTTGCGGATGGAAGAAGGCGAAGCAGCGCCGATCCTGCGGCTTGAGCCTCCGGCGCAGATCGTCCCAATCCTTGATCTCGTGCACTGCCTCATAATGAATGATCTTTTCGAGGACATCGGCGGGCGACGACCAGTCGATTGGACGCAGGAGCAGGAAACCGCGGTTGAACCATGAGGTCAGGAGATGCACGAAATCGGCATCGACAGCCGCGAGCGCCGGATTGGCTCTTATGAGAGTGAGCAGCATCGCGCGCATGCTGACGAGAGCCGCCGTCCCTCCGGGAGCGAGATTGATGCGGCGCAAGAGCTCCTGGCGTAGAGATTCTGCCGCATCGTGCAATCTTTGCGCCGCTTCGGGCGCCGGATTGGCTTGCCACGCCGCGACCGCAGCCGTGAGCTTTTCCTTATCCGGACCGAATTGCTCTGCGAGGACCTCGAACCAGGCGCTGCGCGCAGAAGTGTCTATGGTCTGCCATTGCTCGACCAGGGCGCTTGCCAGGGCGACGCCTGAGGCTTCGCCCCTGGTGGACATGAGGCTAGAGGCGAGCTCGCTCATCCGGGCAGGAGATGCCGGGTCAGCCTCCCGCGGCCGTCCGAGCCATTGCCGCCCGCGTTCGGTGAGCCTGGCGAGGAGGTCGTTCCAGAAGGCATTCTCGTTTTGCAGCGTGCTCATGACCCAGCTCCGCAGTTGACCGATATGCCTCTACATATGGGAAGAGCCGAAGAGACTTGTACGGTGCGGGATGGGGATGGAAGCTGCCGGCGAGGGCTGCACAACGCATGAAGATCGCGACTTTCAATGTGAACGGCATCAATGGGCGCCTGCCGCTGTTGCTACGCTGGCTGTCCGAAGCCATACCCGATGTCGTCTGCCTGCAGGAATTGAAGGCGCCCGAGGACAGATTTCCGCAAGCCGCGATTGAAAAGGCCGGTTACGGCGCCATCTGGCAGGGACAAAAGAGCTGGAACGGTGTCGCGATTCTCGCCCGCAATGCCACGCCTCTGGAGACGCGCCGCGGTCTGTCCGGCGATCCTGCCGACAGCCATAGCCGCTATATAGAAGCTGCCATCAATGGAATTTTGATCGGCTGCCTCTACGTGCCGAATGGCAATCCGGCGCCGGGGCCGAAATTCGCGTACAAGCTCAGATGGCTTGAACGTCTCATCGCCCATGCCGAGGAATTGCAGCGGGCGAACCTCCCCGCCATCCTGGCGGGCGACTATAATGTCATGCCGGCCGATCTCGACGTTTATAAGCCGGAACGCTGGCTCGACGATGCGCTTTTCCGTCCCGAGGTGCGCGCACAATTTCATCAACTTGTGACGCTCGGCTGGACGGACGCGTTGCGCCACCTTCATCCCGACGAGCCCCTCTACACTTTTTGGGACTATTTCAGGAATGCCTTTGCCCGCAATGCGGGCCTGCGCATCGATCATTTTCTCCTGAGCCCCATGGTCAAGAAACGCCTCAAGTCCGCGGGCGTCGATCGCGCGGTTCGCGGCTGGGAAAAGGCAAGCGACCACGCACCCGCATGGATCGAGATTACGGAAGGGAATGCACCAGCAGCACACCCGCCTAGGAAAGCGGTTTCAGCGCGCCGGCGCTCGTGAAGCCTTTCCCACGCGCCTGCGGAGCCGAGCCACATGACCTCGCTGCATCGGCGCATTGGTGGATGGCCGTCCGCCATTGGCGGTGGGCCATCGTTGCGCGCCGAAGTGGAATCTGCAAGAGTTTGCCGGAACGAAAAGGCCGGACAGACGGCCCCAACAAAAAGCCGCCCAGGAGAGGTAACATGAATATGATACTTGGAACGACTGCCGCCGCCTTGCGGGGAACCGCCGCAGGTGTAGCGCTCATTGCTTTGATGGCAATTTCGACGCCCGCTTCAGCGGTCACTCCCGCTGACACCCTCGTTGAAGGTTTTGCGATCGACGACATCATTTCCATGGATCCGGCCGAAGCCTTCGAGCTCTCGACCGCCGAGGTCACCGCCAATACCTACAACCTGCTCGTCCGTCTCGATCTCAATGATACCTCAAAGGTCAAAGGCGACCTGGCCGAAAGCTGGACTGTTTCCGACGATGGTTTGACCTACACGTTCAAGCTCAAGCCCGGATATAAATTTGCTTCCGGCAATCCGATCACCGCCGCCGATGTCGCCTATTCCTTCGAACGCGTGATCAAGCTCGACAAAAGCCCGGCCTTCATCATCGGCCAGCTCGGCATCAACGGCGACAACGTCACGGACAAAGCGACGGCCGTGGACGATGGGACCTTCCAGCTCATCGTCGACAAGGCCTATGCGCCGAGCTTCGTGCTCAACTGTCTTTCGGCAACCGTGGGCTCGGTGGTCGACAGCAAGCTGGTCAAGGAGCATGTCGCGGCCGTCACGCCGAGCGACACCTACAAATACGACAATGATTTCGGCAATGCGTGGCTGAAGACCGGCTTTGCCGGCTCGGGTCCTTTCAAATTGCGTGAATGGCGGGCCAATGAAGCGGTCGTCATGGAACGCAACGACAATTATTTCGGCGACAAGGCAAAGCTTGCCCGCGTCATCTACCGGCACATGAAGGAAAGCGCGGCGCAGCGGCTGGCGTTGGAAGCCGGTGATATCGATGTCGCCCGCAATCTCGAGCCGAATGATCTCGATGCGATTTCCAAGAAGGCCGAGCTGAAGACAACCAGTGCCCCCAAGGGCACAGTCTATTACATCAGCCTCAATCAGAAGAACCCGAACCTCGCCAAGCCCGAGGTTCGCCAGGCCTTCAAATATCTGGTCGACTACGATGCGATGGGCGCCACCATCCTCAAGGGCATTGGCGAAATCCATCAGACTTTCCTCCCGAAAGGGGTGCTGGGTGAGCTCGATGAAAATCCCTTCAAGCTCGACGTGGCCAAGGCAAAGGAGCTGCTCGCCAAGGCCGGCCTCCCCGACGGCTTCAACGTCACGATGGACGTCCGCGTCGGCCAGCCGACGACCGCCATGGCGGAATCGATCCAGCAGACGCTCGGACAGGGCGGGATCAAGCTCGAGATCATTCCGGGCGACGGCAAGCAGACCTTGACCAAGTACCGCGCCCGCAATCACGACATCTATATCGGCAACTGGGGTCAGGACTATTTCGATCCGAATTCGAACGCCCAGACTTTCGCCAGCAATCCCGACAACTCGGACAGCGCCAAGATCAAGACGCTCTCCTGGCGCAATTCCTGGGACATTCCGGAACTGACGAAGAAGACGGAAGCGGCCTTGCTTGAGCGCAATGCGGACAAGCGTGCTCAAATGTATCAGGAACTGGAGAAAGCTGTTCTCGAAACAAGCCCCTTCGTCATCATTCATCAGCAGCTCGAAGTGGCGGGCCTGCGCGGCAGTCTCAAGGATTTCAAGCTCGGCCCGAGCTTCGATACCAACTTCGTGGACGCGGTTTCCAAAGAATAATCCGGAACACGGGCGTGAGCGTTGTCGAGACCGAAGCGGCGCGCGGCGGCGCTCACGCCGTTGCCGTCGCTTCGGCGATAGGCCGTTTCCTCGTCATCGCGATCACGACGTATCTCGGCCTCCTGGCGGTCACCTTCTTCATTGGGCGGATCATTCCGATCGATCCGGTGCTGGCGGTGCTGGGTGACCGCGCTCCTGCCGATGTCGTGGAGCGCACCCGTCGCGAAATGGGTCTCGATTTGCCGCTGATCGAGCAGTTTTACATTTATCTGAAGAATGCATTGCATGGGGATTTCGGCAATTCGGTCCTGACCACCAATCCGGTGATGACCGACATTCGCCGGACCTTTCCGGCAACGATTGAGCTTGCGACGCTCGGCACGCTGATCGGCTCCTCTCTCGGCGTGCCGCTGGGCGTGCTGGCGGCGGTCAGGCGCGGAAGTCTTGTCGATCAGGTCGTCCGGATCATCGGCCTCGTCGGCTATTCGGTGCCGATCTTCTGGCTTGGTCTTCTGGCGCTGCTTCTCTTTTACGCCAAGCTGCAATGGGTGGCCTTTCCCGGGCGGCTCGATGTCGTCTTTGAATATACCTTCATGCCGGTGACCGGCTTCTACCTTCTCGATTCGGCCTTGCAAGGGCGGTGGGACGTATTTCGCGACGCTTTTCGCCACATCATTCTTCCGGCCTCGCTGCTCGGCTATTTCTCTCTCGCCTACATCAGCCGGATGACCCGCTCTTTCATGCTCAATGAACTCGTCCAGGAATACATCGTCGCCGCGCGCGCCAAGGGCCTGTCTGAGGCAAGAGTCATCTGGGGCCACGCTTTGCGCAATGCGGCAGTGCCGATGGTGACCGTCATTGCGCTCTCCTATGGCGGGCTTCTCGAAGGCTCGGTCTTGACCGAGACCGTCTTTTCCTGGCCGGGCATCGGGCTATATATCACCAACTCGCTGACGAATGCCGATATGAACGCAGTGCTGGGTGGCACGATCATCGTCGGCTCGGTCTTCATCGGCATAAATCTTTTGTCGGACCTCCTCTACAATCTGCTCGATCCGAGGACTAAGACCTAGATGAGCGAGATCGGCCAGACCCGGCGCGACTGGCTGTTGAGCGAGCGGCCGGCGTCGCGCATGCAGGCAAGGCTCGGCCGCGCCTATGTGGCATGGCGGCGCTTCTCGGCAAACCACCTGGCGTTGCTCGGTCTCACCATCATTCTCGCCTTGATCGTCGTGGCGGTGCTTGCTCCCTTCCTGGCGCCCTATTCGCCCTTCATCGGCGATCTGAGAGCCGCGCGCCTTTTGCCGCCGGGGCCTGAGCATTGGTTTGGCACCGACGACCTGGGCCGGGATATCTTTTCACGCATCGTCTATGGCTCGCGCTGGACCCTCTATGTGGTGGTGCTTGTCGCGATCACCGCCGCGCCCATCGGCCTTCTGATCGGCACCGTCGCGGGATATGCCGGTGGTTGGACCGACGCCATTTTGATGCGCCTTACCGACATTTTCCTTGCTTTCCCGAAACTGATCCTGGCATTGGCCTTCGTCGCAGCGCTCGGGCCCGGCATCGAGAACGCGGTGCTTGCCATCGCCATCACGTCGTGGCCGCCCTATGCGCGCATCGCGCGCGCTGAAACCTTGACGGTGCGCAACTCGGATTACATCAAGGCTGTGCAATTGATGGGCGCCTCGCCGTTCCGCATCGTGCTCAGGCACATCATGCCGCTCTGCATCTCCTCGTTGATCATTCGGGTGACGCTCGATATGGCGGGCATCATCCTGACCGCGGCGGGTCTGGGCTTTCTCGGTCTCGGTGCGCAGCCGCCGCTGCCCGAATGGGGGGCCATGATCGCCTCGGGGCGCCGCTTCATCCTCGATCAATGGTGGGTCGCGGGGGTCCCCGGCGGCGCCATCCTCATCGTCAGTCTTGGCTTCAATCTGCTGGGTGACGGCTTGCGGGACGCCCTCGACCCGCGAAGCAGCGACCAATGACAAGCCTCCTCGAGGTCGACGATCTGCGCGTCACCTTCCCGACACGAACCGGGACGGTCGCGGCGGTTCGCGGCGTTTCGTTTGCGCTCGGGCGCGAGCGGCTTGGCATTGTCGGCGAGTTGGGCTCGGGCAAGTCGCAAACCGGCCGCGCGATTTTGGGTTTGTCCCCGCCGCAGGCCATCGTCACTGCGAAAATGCTCACTTTCGATGGCATCGACCTGCTGAGAACCTCGCCCGCCGAGCGGCGCGCACTGCGCGGCAATCGAAATCGCCATGATCCTCCAGGATGCCAAATATTCGCTCGACCCCGTCATGACCATTGGCCGCCAGATCGTCGAGACGCTGCGCGCGCATGAAAAAGTGAGCAGGGCCGAGGCCAAGGAGCGGGCGCTTGCCATGCTGGAGGCTGTTCAGATCCTGGGGGCGAAGCGCGTCTTTGATCTGCACCCGCATGAAGTGTCAGGCGGCATGGGCCAGCGCGCCATGATCGCCATGATGCTGATCGCTGGACCGGAGATGCTCATCGCCGACGAACCGACCTCGGCGCTCGATGTCACTGTCCAACTCGAGGTCTTGAACATTCTCGACAAGCTCGTGTCCGATCGCGGCATGGGTTTGATCTTCATCTCGCACGATCTGAAACTCGTCTCCTCCTTCTGCGACCGGGTGGTCGTCATGTATGCCGGCAAGGTCGTCGAAGAGTTGAAGGCTTCCGAGCTTCGCAATGCCCGCCATCCCTATACGCTGGGGCTCCTCGACTGCATGCCAAAGATCGGCGTCCAGCGCCACCCTCTGCCGGTGTTGAGCCGTAAGCCGGAATGGGCGGAATGAAGACTCTATCCATCGATAAGCTCGTGGTGATCTATTCTGGATTCTCAGCACTCAAGGGCCTGAGTTTCGACGTCGAGTCGGGCGAATCCTTCGGCCTGGTCGGAGAATTGGGTTCCGGCAAATCGACCATTCTGCGGGCGATTGCGGGCCTGGCGCCGGTTGCGTCGGGCACCATCGCCGTTGCCGGTCAAAGGCTCGGCGCGCGCCGCGACAAGGCGTTCTACCGGCAGGTCCAGATGGTGTTCCAGGATCCTTATGGCTCACTGCATCCGCGCCAGACCGTCGATCGGCTTTTGCAGGAGCCGCTCGCCATCCATGGTCTCGCCGACGGCGAGCGGCGTATCCTGAGGGCGTTGGACGAGGTCGGGCTCGGATCGGGCTTCCGCTTCCGCTATTCGCACCAGCTTTCGGGCGGTCAGCGGCAGCGAGTCGCAATCGCGCGGGCCCTCATCCTCGAACCCTCGATCCTGCTCTTGGATGAACCGACCTCGGCGCTCGACGCCTCGGTCCAGGCGGAAGTGCTGAACTTGCTCGAGGAGATCAGGCGCAGGCGCAAGCTGACTTTTCTGATGGTGAGCCATGATCTTGCCATCATCACCCATATGTGCGAGCGCTTGATGGTGATGCAGAATGGAGAGCTGGTAGAACACCTCACCGCCACCGAGCTTGCCGATCATCGTGTGTCAAAGGATTACACACGCAACTTGCTCAAGGCGAGCGAGGGTTTCGACCGTCGGTCGCGCAAGCGGGGCTGGGAGAATTGAAGGCGTTGCGTGTCGGTCCATGAAGCAAGCGTCCCCGGGGATAGGTTCTGAAGGATGTGCAGGTTCCTTATTATTCTAGGCACCCTTGCTGCTCTGGTCGCAGCGCAAAGCGATTCCGTCTCGGCGCGATCCAGGGAAATCCTGCTGTCGCAGAGAGGTGGTGGCTACCTTTTCATTTATGTTATTGCAGGCAAACAGATGATCTCGAGTGGCAATAGCTACCGCGTCAGGGGGGATCAATACTCAGCGGCGGCAATACAAGCGTTGCTCATCGAGAGACAGAAGCCTGGCCGCATGTGCGCTTCTCCATTCCCCAAACTGCACTTCCACAAGCCGTTCAATCCGATAACAAAGAAGACAATGAAGGACTGGCGGAAGTGGCTCATCGCGTTCATTGGCAAGGCCAATCTGGAGCGCCTCGGATCCCTGCCGGACTCTGGAAGGGGCTTCAAGACTGTTCGAGCGACAGACTATTTGGGTCGGTGCAAGACAAAAGTCGTCGCCTGCAATGTGATGTGGTGCGGATGGTGAGCCCGCGCCGGCGCCTATTTCCTGATATCTTGCAAAGGTTTCATTTGTCCTCTTAAATTGCGAGATCGGAGAAGCGCGCATCAGCCGTCATGTTCGCGCGCAAATGTCGGCATGTTTACAGGGCACAATCCCTACCTGGTCGCGCTCTCGATGATCGTTGCGATCATGGGGGGATATACAGGCTTTGGCCTCGCCGCGACCTTGCGTGACTCTGGTGTCAGCCGGCGTCCGGTGCTCGCGGGTGCGGCATGTCTTCTCGCCGTCGGCATCTGGACCATGCATTTCGTCGGCATGCTTGCGGCGCCGATTCCGGCTGATGCCGTCTATCTGGTCCTGCCGACCATTGTTTCGTTCCTGCTTTGCGCGCTCGTCGTTGGTGTTTCCCTCTTTTTCGTCAGCATTGGAGAGCCGACGGATATCAGGGTTATCTCTTCGGCACTGCTCCTCGGGCTCGGTATCGTCTCAATGCACTATGTCGGTATTCACGCCATGCACGGAGATTTCAGCCTCGAGCACCAGCCGACGATGATCCTGTGGGCGACGTTGATCGCTGTGGGTGCCGCCTATGGCGGTCTGCGCATCTTTCTGGCGCGTCAGGGCGGTGCGCGCCTGTTGTTGAGCGCCACGGCTTTCGGACTTGCGGTATCTGGCATGCACTACACCGCCATGTATGGCATGCACTTCCTCCCCGGCGCCAGCCATGGTCATGAAGTAGGTGGGCTTGCCGCCTCCTCTCAGGTGCTCGCTCTGGTCGTGTCACTGCTCTGTTTCCTGATCGTCGCTGCCCTTCTGTTGTTCCTCGTTCCCGAAGCGCGGCCGCCCCGCGCTGTCGCCGCGGGCCCGCTTGTCCCCGATGCCGATGCGCAGAAGTGGGAGAAGGAGAGCCGTGCGGCCGGGCCAAAAGGCAGCGTTCAGCGCGCCTTGCCCTTGCGCGGGCTGGGACAACCACGTGCGGCACATTTGTCGCGTCTGCCGATCGAGAGCGCCGATGGAACGCAATTCATCGACGCCGGAGAGGTACGCAGCGTCCGGGCCGATGCGCATTATACCATGATCCATGATGGCAACCGCGAGCGCATGTGTCCGTGGTCGATCTCG
This sequence comes from uncultured Alphaproteobacteria bacterium, assembly GCA_963841765.1. GTDB lineage: Bacteria > Pseudomonadota > Alphaproteobacteria > Rhizobiales > Aestuariivirgaceae > Taklimakanibacter. Next base: position 84,750 of record CAWJDZ010000032.1, on the reverse strand, counting down.
GAAGCAGAGGCGCAGCTTGATCCGGCCTCGTTCATTCGCGTTCACCGCAGCCACATCATCGCTCTCTCGCATCTCAGTCTGATGCGCAAGGAGGGCGATGGAGCCGTGGTCGAACTTGATGGAGCGGTTCCCCACCTCGTTCCCGTCAGCCGGGCCAAGGTCGCCGAGCTTAAGGCAAAACTCGGGCTGCTGCGCCGCAATACGGTGGCCTCCAACATGAACTGAATAAGTCAACAAGGCTGCCGCAACTCGTGCGCGATTGGCTGCGCTTCGTGCAAATCCGGCTCCTTCGTGAGGGAGAGAATACCTTGCACTTGAACGCGCCCAGACACGGGAACAGGCTTCCGTTCTGACCGGCGCATACTGGAATCGCTGAAGAATTCCAGGCCGGCCGCTTTGGGAGGAAGAATGATCCCCGCTCCATTTGAATATCATCGGCCCGACAGCGTCGGCGATGCCGTCAAGCTGCTGGCCAGCCTTGGAGACGACGCCAGAGTGCTGGCCGGAGGCCACAGCCTCATACCCATGATGAAGCTGAGGTTGTCGACGCCCGACCATCTCATTGACCTCAAGGGCATTGCTGGGCTGAACGGTGTGCGCGAGGAAGCCGGGAAGATCGTCATCGGCGCGATGACAACGCAGCATGAGTTGCTGGCCTCGCCGCTGATCCAATCTTCTTTGCCTGTCCTACGAGAGACGGCATTGGTGATTGCCGATCCTCAGGTGCGCTACCGCGGCACCATTGGCGGCAATGTCGCCAATGGCGATCCGGGCAATGACATGCCGGCACTGATGCTGGCGCTCGATGCGCACTATGCGCTGGAAGGTCCAGGCGGGCGGCGTAGCGTGGCCGCACGCGACTTCTATCAGGGCGCCTATTTCACCGCACTCGAACCGGGGGAGATACTGACCTCGATTGCGATCGCCGCGCCCGGCACCGGGCATGGCTTTGCCTATGAGAAATTGAAGCGCAAGATTGGCGACTATGCCACGGCCGCGGCGGCAGTCATCCTCACCCGTTCCGGCGGCAAGGTGAAGAGCTGCTCAATAGGCCTCACCAATCTCGCGGAGACGCCGGTGCTCGCGGAGGCGGCCGCCGCGGCGGTGATCGGCGCCAACCTCGATGAGACATCGCTCGGCAAGGCCGTGGAAGCGGCCAAAGCGGTCATGACCCCGGCAGACGATGGCCGGGGACCGGTTGAATACCGCAAACATGTCGGCGGCATCATGGTGGAGCGGGCGTTGCGCCGTGCCGCCGCCATAGCAGCTTGAGGAACACCATGTCGAACCAAGCGAAGAAGACCCAGATCAGAATCAAGGTGAACGGCGCTGAACTCGACGGGCTCGTCGAACCGCGCACCCTTCTCGTTCACTTCCTGCGCGAAAATCTCAACCTCACCGGGACGCATATAGGCTGCGACACGACGCATTGCGGCGCCTGCACCGTCGATTGCGACGGCATGTCGGTGAAGAGCTGCACCATGTTCGCCGTGCAGGCGGACGGCAGTGAGATCACCACCATAGAAGGCATGGCCAATGCCGACGGCACCTTGTCGGCGTTGCAGGAAGGCTTCCGCATGATGCACGGGCTACAATGCGGCTTCTGCACCCCCGGCATGATCATGCGCTCGCACCGGCTGCTCAAGGAAAATCCCAATCCGACGGAAGAGGATATCCGGTTCGGCATCTCGGGTAATCTTTGCCGATGCACAGGCTATCAGAACATCGTGCGCGCAATCCTTTACGCTGCGGCGAAGATCAACGGCACCGAATTCCGGGAGGCGGCAGAATGAACGACATTACCCCGACGCGCGAAGAGCGTGAAGCAAAACTGGAAGGCCTTGGCTGCAGGCGCAAGCGGGTCGAAGACATCCGCTTCACCCAAGGCAAAGGCAACTATGTCGACGATCTGAAGCTGCCGGGGATGCTGCATGGCGATTTCGTGCGCTCGCCCTATGCCCATGCGCGCGTCACGTCGATCAACGGCGAGAAGGCCCTGCAGGTGCCCGGCGTGCTCGCCGTGGTCACGGCCGAGACACTGAAAACCGTGAATCTTGCCTGGATGCCGACCTTGGCCGGCGATGTGCAGATGGTGCTGGCCGACGGCAAGGTATTGTTCCAGAATCAGGAAGTGGCCTTCGTGGTGGCGACCGACCGCTATGCTGCCGACGATGGAGTCAATGCTGTCGAGGTCGAGTATGAGCAGCTTCCCGCCCTCATCGATCCGTTCAAGGCGATGGCCGCTGATGCGCCGGTGCTGCGCGAGGACCTTAAGGACAAGAAGGAGGGCGCCCATGGTCCACGCAAGCATCACAACCACATCTTCGAATGGACGGTAGGCGACAAGGACCTGACCGATGCCGCCTTCCGCAAGGCGGAGGTGACGATCAAGGAACTGATCTCCTACCATCGTACCCATCCCTCGCCGCTCGAGACCTGCCAGTGCGTCTGTTCCTTCGACAGGGTGAAGGGAGAACTAACTATTTGGGGGACGTTCCAGGCACCCCATGTCATCCGCACCGTGGTATCGCTGATCGCCAAGCTGCCGGAACACAAGATCCATGTGATCTCGCCCGACATCGGCGGTGGCTTCGGCAACAAGGTCGGCGCCTATCCGGGTTATATTTGTGCCGCAGTCGCCTCAATCGTGACCGGCAAGCCGGTGAAATGGGTGGAGGATCGTATCGAGAACCTGACCGCCACCTCCTTCGCTCGCGACTATCATATGACGACGGAGATCGCGGCGACCAAGGAAGGCAAGGTCACCGGATTGCGCGTTCATGTGCTTGCCGATCACGGGGCTTTCGATGCCTGCGCCGATCCGTCGAAATGGCCGGCGGGCTTCTTCAACATTGTCACGGGCTCCTATGATTTCCCGGTGGCGCATGTGTCCGTTGACGGCATCTATACCAACAAGGCGCCGGGTGGCGTTGCCTATCGCTGCTCGTTCCGGGTCACGGAGGCGGCGTACTGCATCGAACGTGCGATGGACATACTGGCCCAGAAGCTCGCCATGGATCCGGCCGAGCTCAGACTCAAGAATTTCATCCGGCCGGAGCAGTTTCCCTATCATTCGGCACTCGGCTGGGAATATGATTCCGGCAACTATGCCACCGCCATGCGCAAGGTGATGGAAACGGTCGGCTATGCCGAATTGCGCAAGGAACAGGCGGCGAAGCGCGCCGCCTTCAAGCGCGGCGAAACGCGTGAGATCATGGGCGTTGGCGTAGCCTTCTTCACCGAGATCGTCGGCGCCGGCCCATCCCGCAATTGCGATATCCTGGGCATCGCCATGTTCGACAGTTGCGAAATTCGCCTGCATCCGACCGGTGCCGGTGTGGCGCGCGTGGGCACAAAGAGCCAAGGGCAGGGCCATGAGACGACCTGGGCGCAAATCATCGCCAGCGAGATCGGCATCCCGGCCGACAACATAATGGTCGAGGAGGGCAACACCGATACCGCTCCCTATGGACTCGGCACCTATGGCTCACGCTCGACGCCCGTCGCGGGCGCGGCCATCGCCATGGCGGCCCGCAAGATCAAGGCCAAGGCCCAGATGATCGCGGCATACAAGCTCGAGGTCCACGAAGACGACCTCGAATGGGACATTGACGGGTTCAGGGTCAAGGGCCTGCCTGAGAAATACTTGGCGATGAAGGACATCTGCTGGGCCGCCTACAATTCGCCGCCACCTGGCTTGGAGCCGGGCCTCGAGGCGGTGAGCTATTACGATCCGCCCAACATGACCTATCCGTTCGGCGCCTATGTCTGCGTCATGGACATCGACGTCGATACGGGCGTCTACAAGGTGCGTCGCTTCCATGCCCTCGATGATTGCGGGACCCGCATCAACCCCATGATCATCGAAGGGCAGGTCCATGGCGGCCTGACCGAAGCCTTCGCGATCGCTATGGGACAGGAGATCCGCTATGACGAGATCGGCAATGTCGTGACCGGATCCTTTATGGATTTCTTCATGCCGACCGCGGTTGAGACGCCGCATTGGGAAACGGACTTCACCGTGACGCCTTCGCCGCATCATCCGATCGGCGCCAAGGGCGTGGGCGAGAGCCCCAATGTCGGCGGCGTTCCCTGCTTCTCGAATGCCGTCAATGATGCCTTCTCGTTCCTCGGCTCGACCCACATACCGATGCCGCACGACTTCTGGCGCAACTGGAAGGCCGCCCGTCAGTTGGGCGTGGTAGGATAGGGCGGACACCCTCAGGACTGAGGCTCGGACATGGCCCCGTTCTCCCGCAATGCCATCGCCGCCCGCTTGGCGGAAGCGGGTTACATCGCCGATGCCGATCTCGCGACGGCATTGTCCGTCATGCAACTGCTCGAGCGCCCGCTGTTGCTCGAGGGCGAAGCGGGTGTTGGCAAGACCGAAGTGGCCAAGGCGCTGGCATCGGTCTTCGCAACCGAACTGATCCGGCTGCAATGCTATGAAGGGCTCGACCAGTCGGCGGCGCTCTATGAGTGGAACTACCAGCGCCAGCTCCTTGCCATAGAAGCCCATCGCGCCCAATCCGGACCTGAGCGGTCGGCGGCCGATATCGAGGATCAGATCTTCTCCGAGAAATACCTGCTGGAGCGCCCCTTGCTCTCGGCGATCCGCCGGGCGAGCCCACCGGTCCTGCTCATCGATGAGGTGGACCGCGCCGATGAGGAATTCGAGGCGTTTCTGCTCGAGCTCCTGTCGGATTGGCAGGTTTCCATTCCGGAATTCGGCGTCGTGAAGGCTCTCTCCATACCCCATGTCGTGCTGACGTCGAACGGAACACGCGAGCTTTCCGACGCGCTGAGAAGGCGCTGCCTCTATCATTATCTCGATTTTCCGGATGTTGCGCGGGAGGCCCGCATCGTCATGGCCCGCATCCCTGCGGCCGGCGCCACGCTTGCCATGCAGATCGCCCGCATGGTGGAGCGCATCCGCCAGGAGGAATTGCGCAAAGCGCCCGGCATTGCCGAGACGCTCGATTGGGCCGCGGCCCTTGTCGGGCTCGAGGTGAGCGATCTCCATGCGAATCCCGAGATCGTGCACGAAACTCTCATGTGCCTGCTCAAGACGCGCGAGGATAAAGCGCGCATGTCGCGGGAAGTCGCGGCCCGCCTTTTGGGGAAGGTCGCATGAGCTGCTGCGACCCGCAGCCTTCACTCGATGATCTCGACGGCATCTCCGCTCTCGTGGCGGAAAAACTCACGGCCTTCATCCGGTCCTTACGGGACAATGGCTTCGCCGTCGGGCTGCGCGAGGGGCAGGATGCCGCGATCCTGCTCGCGCGGGGCTATGGTGAAAGAGCGAGCCTCCTGCGCTCCGCTCTCAAGCATCTGTTCTGTGCCCGCAAGGCCGATTGGGACAGGTTTGGCGATATCTTCGATGCCTTCTGGCTCCACAAGAATGTGCGCTCGCGTCTGATCTCGGCGGGAACGCCCCCCGGTGCCGCCCGCTCTCCCTCCATCCATTCGGCGGCGAATGCCGCCAGCGAAAGATCCGATGGTCCGATCGTCCAGCTTTCCCACTCCGGCGAAGGTGACGATCTGGCGCATCAGGGTGGCCAGGGCAGGGCAGAAGGGGCATCTCGCGCCGAGAGCCTCGCCGATACGGATTTCCGCAAGCTGGCCGACCCTGCCGACATGGCTGAAGCGCACAAACTCGCCGAGCGTCTTGCACAGGTGATGCGAGTTCGGCTGACGCGCCGCGAACTCGCCCGCCGGCGTGGCCGTGGGCTCGATCTCCGCCGGACCATTCACCGCAATGTCGGTCATGGCGGCGTGCCCGTGCAGCTGGTACGGCGGCGGCCGCGGCGCAAGCCGCTGCGCCTCATCGTGCTGCTCGATGCCTCGGGCTCGATGAGTCTCTACACTGCGGCGTTTCTGCGCTTCATCCACGGCGTGCTGAATGAATTCCGCGATGCGGAGGCTTTCCTGTTTCACACGCGGCTTGCGCATGTTTCGGAAGCGCTTAAGGAGAAGGATACGGCGCGCGCTCTCGATCGTCTCAGCATGATGGCCCAGGGGGTGGGCGGCGGAACCAGGATCGGTGAAAGTCTGCAGACATTCAACCGCTGGCATGCGGCCCGCCTTATCCATTCGCGCACGTGCTTGATGATCATCTCCGATGGCTATGAAACGGGCGATCCGGCTTTGCTTGGCCAGGAGATGGCCGCCTTGGGACGTCGCTGCCGCCGCATAGTCTGGCTCAATCCGATGCTCGGCTGGGAAGGCTACACGCCGGAGGCTGCCGGCATGAAGGCGGCATTGCCGCATGTGAATCTGTTTGCGCCGGCGCACACATTGAACAGCCTCGCCGCGCTCGAGCCCTATCTCGCGAAATTGTGACGGAGGCGATCATGACCGCCCATGTCGACATGCTTCAGTTGATGTCCCGGCTGAAGGCTGAGGATGAGCCCTTTGTGCTGGCGACAGTCATCCGGACGGTTTCGGTGACGGCGGCGAAAGCCGGCGCCAAGGCGATCATCCGCGCCGATGGGCGGATCGAAGCCGGCTGGATCGGTGGCGGCTGCGCGCGCGGGGCAACATTGAAGGCCGCGCGCGCCGCGCTTGCCGACGGCCGGTCGCGGCTCGTCTCGATCCAGCCGGAAAACCTCCTGGCGGAGATCGGCGTGAGCCCGGGCGAGGACCACGATGGCGTGGAATTCGCGAAGAACATGTGCCCAAGCCAGGGTACGATGGACATATTCGTCGAGCCTATGCTGCCGGCACCTCTGCTCGTCATCCTTGGGGCAAGCCCGGTGGCGATCGCTCTGGCACAGCAGGCGAGGCTGCTTGGCTATCAGGTGACACTGGCGACACCGGCGAGCGAATTGGCGGAGCTTCCCGAAGTTGACCTCGTTGTCGACGGCTTCCATGTTGACATTCCCCAGAAGCGGCAATGCTTTGTCGTAGTGTCGACCCAGGGCAAAGGCGATGAAGCGGCGCTGCGCTCTAGCCTCGCGATGGATTGCCGGTACCGCGCTTTTGTCGGCAGCCGCCGCAAGATGGCGTCGCTGCGCGGCAAGCTTCAGGCGGAAGGCATTGCCGCCGCGCGCCTCGATGAAGTCAGAGCGCCAGCCGGCCTCGATCTCGGCGCCATCACGCCGGAGGAAATCGCGCTCTCGATCATCGCCGAGATCACCGGGCTCCGTCGGCGAGGTCAGCGCGAACTTGCATATCATCGATCTGACGCAAAAGAGGCGTGACGGCGATGGATATGAAGGCGTGCGCTGGCCCGTCGGCGTCGAGGTTGAGACGAGTTTCGACCGTCATGAAGCGCCCGGAGGCCGTTGATTCGCTTCCACTGCCGTCCTAACATGTCGCTTGCATAAAGCGAAGGCGCTAAAGATCGAGCGCAAATGGGACGGCCAATGGAAGGCCGCAAGCGGCAAAGTATAGCTGAGGTTAAAACTGACCGAGCCGTCCAATGAAATGGGCCCGCAGGCAAATAACCCTGCGGGCTCTTTCGTGGGAGCCGTCAATCAATGTTGATAGTCACGCCCGGCCTATCGTAACGATATGGCCTGTAGCGGCCATAATACGTATCATTATACTTCCGACGGTAAGACCGGGTGTAACGACGACCGCATTTCACATCGTTGCTGATAGCACAATGACGCGCCCACCAATTCTTTGACTTCTTCTTATTATTCACATTGATAATGTTGTTGTCACTTCCCGTGTGAATTTGAACCGGCGAAGTGACTGGCGTAGCTTGGCTCGTGACCGGCAAGGCAAAAATGACGCCAGCCGAAACGGCCGTGGCCATGGCCAATGCTTTGATGCTGAACACGATACAGTCCTCCTTTTTTTCTCACTAAAATGAAGACGCCTCGCTTTACAGGGTACATGACCAATACAAGACACCTTGACCATAAAACGTGTGTCGGGAAGGATCGTTCCGAGCGAGTTCCAGGTGGCCGCATCTAATGGCCGAGAAGGAACGCCATTGTGTCGGACGCAAGCCAAATCGCCGAATCGCGGGTGCACGCACGGGTGCACGCACGGGTGCACGCATTAGGTTTCCAGGGCCGAACGCCTCGACCTTGACCGTCACGCCGTCAACAGTGATCTGCTTGCGTTCTCGGCGAGCTCTGAACGTTCAGCATCTCCATGTCATCTGGCGCGATGACCGTCACCTTGGAATGAAAAAGGGCCCGCAGGGCATGGCCATGCGGACCTCCGTTATTGCTGGAATTTTCAGTCGAAACCGAAGCGCAGCGGTCCCAGATTTATGCCCGGGCCACGGGGCCGATAGTAACCATAATACCGGCCATAATATGGGTCGACATAATATGGGTCGTCATAGTAGCGGTAACGATAGTACGTGCCATACCGCCTCCCGTGGTTACAACGACCATCGTCCATATTATAACGGCAATATCGAGCCCACCTTCTTGTGGTGTGGCGCACGTCAACGATATTCCCGTTCTTCGCTGTATCGACCTTTACTGGCGCAGATTGCGGCATGGCCTGGCTCGCCACCGGCATGGCAAGAACGACGCCAGCCGAAACGGCAGTTGCCAAGGCCAATGCTTTGATGCTGAACAAGATAAGGTCCTCCTTTTCCTTCACTAAGAACTCAGTGCCCTACTTAGCGTCCGCCCGACGGTGCAGTGAAAGCGGCTTCTTGCACCAGAGGCAAAACCACTTGCCGGACGCAAACTTGCGCGCAATGGAGCGCATCCGCTCAAGACGCGTCTCCCGATTTGTGTGCAACTAGCTCCGCAATAACGCGAATGCGCCCCGTCTTCCGTTCTCTCGATCCTGATTCCGTTCGGGTCGGGTCTGGGCACGAGATCTCCTTGGATTTATTCACATACTATAGACGGGTACAGACTATAGCCACCAACTACTCGTCACGGCCTGCTCCCTTGACGCCCAATATAGGAGCGCCAGCCGCCATAGGCACTGATCTCCCTCTGATGCTCAACAAGAGCCGGCTCGCCGAGAACGCCCAAAACCATCTCGCCTCCTTCGAGCCTCACCTTCCCTATCGCAAGGCCGGGCGGCTCCTTGATGAGAATGCTCGCGATGCCGCCAGGAGGTACTCCACCTCGACCGAAACGCCCGACCCATCGCTTACGCGTATCATAGCGGGGTGATCGTCATTGATCGTCCACAGCCGATAGGCAGGCTCAGTCCGGTCCTCACGCAGGAAGGTTGCGCCTGCTGCAATCATGTTGAGATTGAGCTTCAGACCCCGCATCAGGGTACCGTTTATGGCCAATTTGATATTTTCGGCGTCCTCCGCCACGATCCACCATTCCCACAGTTCCGTTGATGACCTCGAGCGAGTAGGCAATCGTTACATTCTCAATCGCGGCTGTCTATTGGGGACCGACTCGCACGGCACGAGAAGCTTGGATGAGGGCGGCATCGTCTTTGATCTGAGAGAATGACTGAGCCGGAGGCAGTGCCGGTACGGTCGCCTGTGGAAGCAGTGGGGCGGATTTCGACCCGCTGCTCGGGGCCGCCGCGCGGGCAGCAGTGCCAGCACGGATGCGTCTATCGGCATCCGGCAGACGCTTGCCTCGGCATTTGAAGTCAGCGCAGGTATCCCTCCGCCGGCCGACGCCTTGATAGAAAATCATCGGTGGCGAGGGTACTTATTCCTTGAGGTCCGCTCTGGGTCGATGCTGTCGAAAAGGCCGCGGTGAACTGTCGGCGCGCAACAATCGAATCCAAACAAGAGGAGGGACGAATCGATATTGCTGATTTGATTGCAATCTTAAATCAATGTTGCTCGCCGTCGATCTCGATCATCCAGGTATCGCCGATCCACCGAAGCGTTGTTCCAAGAGACAAGCCTTCGAGGTTGGATCGACGCAAGGTGCTGAGACCTACGATCGCAATCAGCAGCCCGTCGCGGAATTGTCGAGCTGTTGGAAGTCGTATGCGGCCGTTGGCAACCTTCTCTTGAAGGCCTGCTTCCTCTGCCTCAACCATGAGCCCGATACCCAGGTCGACAAGGTGCTGGGAGGTGAACGGAATAGCCTTCGGCGGATTGGGGACGGCGATTGCCTTGAGCCAGGTCCAGTCTCGCTCAGGACACATGTAACGGGCGGCGGCTTGAGCCCTTCCGCCATGATGCGTGATGAGAAGGGGATGAAGAGTGCGCCCTTGTCGGCGAACAAGTAGGGCACAACCAGTCCTTGGTCCGGCCGTTGTTCGGGTTTGCGCCGAACAGGCTGCAGCCCTTTTCAATCGTGACTTCGACCTCCCACTTCACCAATGTGGTCTTCGTATAAGTGTCTTTCATGAGCGTCAGCTTTCTTCCGGCACCACATTCCCAACAGCGACGCGATCATGCCAGAGTGTGCTGTTTGGGCAACACTGCGGCGAGAAAATGGTCCGTTGCCGGTCTGGGACATTGAAAATCAAAGCCCTGTTCGCTAATCTGACACGGGGTAAGCTGCCCCGGGGCAGGCTTCAAAATGGCGCTGATCTCAACAACCCGGTACCGCAGGGCCGTCGTTGGTCTTGCGTCATTCGTATTGTTGCTATCAGGCACACAAGCTGCCCTAGCGCAGCGGAACGTCGGCTCGGCGATCGCGATCGAGCGGCAAGTGTCTGCCGCGCTCGCCGGACAAATCCGCCGCCTCAGCGCCGGTAACGGCGTGTTCCTGGATGACAACGTTCGGACCGCCAACGCCAGTGCGGCGCAACTGCAGTTTCTTGATCAAACCAGGCTGAGGATCGGCCCGTCCGCGTCGGTGGTGCTGGATCGCTTCGTCTTCAACCCGGATGGGACCGCGCGCGAAGGGACCGTCGAGGTCACGACCGGCGCGGTGCGCTGGATCGGCGGCGGCGTATCAAGGCCTGGGACCGAGAAGGTCCGCACCCCGCATGCCGTGATCGCGGTACGCGGCACGGTTTTTGATGTGCTCGTCGAATCGCGGCGCACGATTGTAACCCTGCGCGAGGGTGTGATCGAGGTGTGCCCGATCCGGGCGCCGCAGAATTGCGTGACGCTCGACGTGCCGGGCGACACTGTCATCGTAACGACGACGACAGTCGAGGGACCGTTTCCGGCGGGTACATCCCCGACGCGGTTCGCTGATCTTTGTCTCAGTCCCATCGATCGCTCCTCATGCACACTCACGACGCTCGCACGTCTGGGGCCTGATCCAACATGGGGTGGCTTCCATGTGGGCGTTCACGGAGGCTATGCCAGCACCGATTGGTCCGTCGATGCCGGCGGGTCTGATTCGGTGCTCGACCTTATTCCCGCTGGCATCCCAGGCTCTTTCGACCTCAGCGACGATGGATTCATCGGCGGTGTTCAGGCGGGCTACTCTTGGGTATTTGGTCCAGGCGGGCCGCAAAACTCTTGGGACCAACCAGGCGTCTCCAGCGCTGCCCTACACGCTCTGAGCTTTTCGTCCAATGAGCCCCCCTCGATTCTCTTCGGTTTGGAGGCAGACATCAGCGTCCTGAGCGCCGACGCGGAAGACGACATCGCGCGCAGTTGTGTGTGTCCAGGGGTAAGGGATGTCCGCACGCATACTGAGCCTGATCTCGATTTCCTCGGCACCATCCGCGCCCGCGCCGGACTTGTGTTCGGCGACTTCCTCATATTCGGGACGGGTGGCCTGGCTGTCGGTCAAATCGATCTGGACGCAACGGTCGATGTGGACCCCGACGATTTGACTTTTAAACGCAGCCGTTCGGTGACGAAAGCCGGATATGTTTTCGGCGGCGGCATTGAACATGCCATCGCTCATCGGTTCTCGATCCGAGCTGAATATCTGCACTACGATCTCGGAACGCAGGACATCTGGTTGATTGAGCAGACAGGCGGAGGGGAGGCTCCCAACGACTTCGTCAAGTTTAAGTACGGCTTGAGCGGCGATATTGTGCGAGCGGCCATCAACTACCGGTTTGGTGGTGCGCCAGCGGCAGACGGTTTAGAAATTGAGCCAGCGGCAGACATTGGAGACACTGAAGCGTCGCCCGCCGTTTATGACTGGACGGGCTTTTATATCGGCGCCAACATCGGCTTTGCCTTTGGTGGAGACGATGAGGTGGACATCAAGGAAGATCCATCTGACGAGTTCGGCAAGCGCGAGGCCGGCGATTTGGTCCTGAGCGGTCTCTTTGGCGGTCCACAAGTCGGGTTCAATTTTCAAACCGGCGACGTTGTCTTCGGTCTCGAAGGAGATTTCGAGTTTTCCGGCATCGACGACGACGACTTCGGTTCGGCCGAAGCCGAAAACGCGCCAGGGGACCACGTCCTGGACGCAGAACTCCTCCAACGATATGGATTGGTTCAGCACTGTGCGTGGCCGGCTAGGCTGGGCCTATGACAACGTACTCCTCTACGCCACGGGCGGCGTCGCAATCGGGCATTTTGACTACAGAGTGGATGGCACCTTCAGCGAAACGGGTCCCCCCATCGCCGTCACACACGTCTTCACAATCGACGACGACTTCACCCAGGTGGGTTGGACACTGGGCGCCGGCTTGGAATGGGCTTTCGGCGAGAACTGGTCGGCGAAAGTAGAGTACAAGTATCTGGACTTCGGCGAAAAATCTTTGGACGCAACGGTCTTCGATGCTGGCGGAGATCCGGCGGGGCTCACCGAAGAGACGGAGGCGGAACTCAATTTTCACACGGTCAAGTTCGGCGTGAACTACAGGTTCTGATTTACCCCGTTCGCGCCACTCGATCGGCATATACCTTCCTTCGGGCGCCCTTTCCTTAACGGCGCCTGAGAGGGGATTTCGCTATAGATGGCGATGATGCGCTCATGGCCGCTGATGTCGGCCTCAACACTATTTAGAACTCAAGGAGTATTTAGAACTCAAGGAGTAAGTGTGCGCCCGATACGGAACCCCAAATCGGTGCCTCGGAGGTCGGAAGGAATCCCGCTGCGAAGGGCCGAGCGAAGGAACCGCGGGGCGTAGCTCCAGGAGCCGCCGCGGCCAACTCGGCGGGAACAATCGCCGCCTGCGGTCCAAGCCGCGCTGTCTGTTGGCGCTCCGGGATAGTTGTCGTGGTAACAATCCTCGACCCATTCCCAGACATTGCCATGCATGTCGCTTAGCCCAAACGCATTTGGGGCGAATGACCCGACAGGAGCGGCCTGCGCAGCGTCCCACTGGCTGGCACAGCTGACGCAGTTGGCGTTGCCTTGGCCAATACTCTCGCCCCAGGAGTACGCCGTCTGGGTTCCAGCTCGTGCGGCATATTCCCATTCCGCCTCGGAGAGAAGACGGTAGGGCTTGCTGGTCATCCTCGCGAACCAGGTGACGTAGCGCTGGGCGTCTTCCCAGGTCAGGTTGACCACCGGCTTGCGGCCCTGTTCAGGACCTGAATCGGCAACCTTAGGCTCGCAATCGCCATAGGCGACGCAGGCGTTCCACTCGTCCAAAGACACTTCGAACCTGGATACCGCGAATGGCCTGGCGAGCACGACCTTGTGCTGCGGACCCTCATTGTCATCTCGGCCCTGTTCTTCGGGAGGGGATCCCATCATGAACTCACCGGCCGGGAGGACCACCATCTCGGGACAGTCCTTGGCGCATTCCCTGAAGGAGCCTCCCGGTTTGAGGGCCCTTTCGGCCTCAGCGGTGAGCACGTGCGGCCAAACCTGGGCGAGCAGATAGGGCCGCACAGTCGTGAACCAAGTCACCTGCTCCTTCAGGTAGGCCTGATTGATCCAGCCGATCAGCCCGGCGATGACGCTGACCAACAGGGCGTAAACGACGCTTTGCACTCTGCGCGCGCGTCGTCGCGCCAAGTGTTCGGCAGCCTGGCAGGCCGCGAGGTAATCGAGTTCGAGGTTGTCCAACCGCTTGCGGTAGCCTTCGATACCCACCAGCGTGCTCGCCTCCTCGAGCCGCTTGTCCCGGTGATTGAGGAACGCCGCATCCCGGACATTGCGGTCCCAGGTGGCGGCATCGACCTCGAGCGACCGAAGCGCGTCGAGCCTCACCCGCTCGGGTTCGAGCCAACCTTTCAACCTCGTCCATTCGCGGAACAGGGCTTCGTGTGCGACCTCGACCGTACCGCCTTCCGCCTCTCCCTTGCGGACGACGAGGCGCCAGCGGTCGAACCACGCCAGCAACTCCTGCTGCTCGCTGTTGAAGCTCTGCCACTCCGCTACGCGGCGTATGGTTGCACCCTGCTCGTTGACTTGAGCGAGTGCCGGCACGAACGTCAATGCGGCGAGCTCGATCAGCCGTTTCGGCGGCGCGCCTGATGGCAGCGGCACATCCAGCTCCGGATCGATGCCGCGCAGCGCACGTTCGGCCGCATCCTCAATAAGTCCAGTTAGGCCGCCGACCTTGTCGTAGTTGTCCTTGGTCAAAGCTCCCGAGGCCGCGTACTGCCGCCACAGACGCTGCAAGGCAAAAGCCAGTAGCGGCAAGGCGTCCTCGTCCGGCGCGTCTTGCATGAGCGCATCGACAAGAACATTGTCGACCTCGATGCCGTAGCGTTTCGCAGGCTCCTCGACCACGCTGTCGAAGCGAAAGTTCGGGATCGCGCGCAGGTCGTAACCGCGGGCTCGCAGATCCTGGAAACGGCGGTGGCTCTGGAGTTCCGGAAAACTGTCGGTGCGGATCGTGAAAGCGAGCTGCCACTTGCCGTTCGACGCGGCCAATGCGACGCGCAAATAGTCGGCCATGGCCTCGCCACTGCTTCCCTCGGCGCGCGCCATTTCCTCGGCCTGATCCACGCTGATGAGAATCGTGGCGCCGGCATAGCCCGCGGCCATGCGGAGCTGTTGCCCTTCGGCGTCGAGCGCGGTTTCCAGCGTGGCAAGGCCGGCAGCCGTCAGCCCTGCACCCTCGCCGCGTTCCGCATTGGACCAGACAGTGAATAGCCGGTCGCGGATAAGGCCGTGTGCTTCGACTTTCGCGAGATCCGCCAGAGTGCGCGCGAGAGCCTCGGCAAAATTCAGAAGCGGGTCGGCACCCGGACGGAATGCTCGCAACGGAAGCCAGGCGGGAACTTCACGACGCAGGCGTGGGATGATGCCGGCCTTGAGCAGCGATGACTTGCCGGCACCTGAAGCGCCAAGGATCACGAATGGCCTCAGATCGCGTTCAGCGCGCATCTTGCGCAGCTCTTCGAGGGTATCGGCGATCTCACGGCTGCGGCCATAGAACAATGCCGCATCGGCATCGGCATCGCCGAACGAAACGAGGCCCGGAAAAGGAGTGGAGCGGTATGTACGATCGACGGCGAACGCTTCCGGGTCGAGGCCAATGCGACTGATGGCGCCCGCCGCGCGCAAGCCAATCATCAACCGGCTGGCGACCTCGTGATCTGCATCAAGATCCAGCTCCGCGTTCGGACCCACGCAGGTTCTGAGGTCGACGCCCTGATACTCCGAACAGATCTCTGGCTAACCGCTTGTTGGCTTCCTCATCCAGATTCTTGGGCTGCGACAGCAGCAATAGTGGCATGATGCGCTTGCCCATGTACCAGGCGGCGAGAAACTCGTTGAAGCAGTCATTGGACCTTAGCCAGTTCTCGGAAATGAGGCAGACGACGAGGCGGCAGGCGCCGGCCGATGCACGCAACACCTCCGACCAGTTCTCGCCGCCGGCGATGCTGTGATGGTCGACAAAGACTTCGGTGAAGCCGTTGACGTGCAGCCACGTCTCCAACGCGCTGGCTGCGGCATCGTCCTTGCTGGAATGGCTTACGAACAGGACCGGCATAAGTGCTCAGTCGCTCCCATGAAGCACGACCGCCCCACTCTGTGTGCCGAAATGGTCCATAGGATGGAGGGTAACCTGAAGTTTCTCAGCGCTGCGGGCTGTTAGATGTAGGTTGGAACCTTTCTCGGCGAACAATTTTGCCATACCCGCACCGACCCCCTGGGAGGCGCCAGTTATAAGGACGCTGCGACCCTGAAGGCCGAGGTTCACGTAGCAATTCTCCAGCTTGAAGCGCTACTGCTATACACATCATGTATACATGATACGCTCCAGACATCACACTCCGGGCAGCGAAAGGATACAGTTTAGTTGGGTCGAGGTCCTGCGTTTCACTTTCCAAGTCGCGCAATTCCTCCACAATCTCCCCAATGGACCGGTGTTCCTCGCCTTCACTCGTGTGGATGTAGCGGCTGGGCGAGATGTTATAGTCGTTCCTCGCAATCTGCTCGCGGCTCACGATGCGCGCGTATTTGTCCACTTCCTTCCAGGTGGTGGAGGTGTCGGCGATGCGCGCGTGCGTGTGCAGTGATCAGTTCCGTATGCGCTATGCGACGGCTATCATCGCGGCGATCGGATGCGGCGTATACGCTGCCCATCCACCGGCGGAGCAGGTTTCTCCCGCTCAAACGCTAACCGTACCGGGAACATCCTTAGGCTAGTGGTCGGTGCGACATCCATCTACCCAGGCACCGGGCTTCCGCGGCGAGCCCTTCTCATGGCGATCGTGGCCTGGCTCTCTTCCGAACCCGACTTTCCGCCGGTCGGCCAGATGGTCCACCCCCGCAGAACGGAGCTGGTCAAAGGTTCGCCTGCGCCGAAGAGCGAGAAAAGATCGCCTACGTGGTTGGCGATGTTTGGGCACAATCTCATGACGGACTTCGAAATCGATCCGTTTACTGTCCTGGTACGATCCACCTGCGCCTATTGATCGGCCGGAATGCGAGGCGAAGGGAAAAAAGCTCGGCTCACCCAGGAGGCGTTGGCCGAGAGTTCCGGCTTTACCCAGTAGTATCTCACATGCGTTAAGCGGCGAACCTCCTGAACAGGTCACGTAACATTTGCAGTGCATGGCGCAGGTGAGTTAGAGGCGTCTGAGTGTCAGCCCTGCAGCGACCGGTTGCGGGTCATCAATGGGAAAATGGCATTGGACGTTTCATGCCTTTCCGCGCGCCAAACGGCCAAGGGTCAGGCGACTTCGCGTGCAGCACGGGCGTCTGGAGCATCGCCAAGCCTCGTGATGAGCTCGCCATGCGGCATCATGATCTCGCGCGCGCGTGCCGACTGCCCGCCTTGGCGCAAGCGGCGGGCCTGTTCGACCGCGACGCGCAACCCGACGATAGCGGAGCGCTGAAGACCCGCAATGTCCGCCGCCTTGTTGAGTATCTGCATGCTCTCTTGCGGCGCAGCGCCGCGGCGGTCACGGATGCAAGCCTTGATCCGCAACGTCTCGGCGAGCTGGAAATAGGTCCCGTTGGTGCGACCGAGATCGATTGCGGCCTCCACCGTCTTCCTTGCTTCGGCAAGCCTGCCCGACTGCGCCAGGCCTTCGGCAAACAATGCGATAAAATAGGGCAAGCCCATTTCAGCGCCGGTCCGGCGAATGGCCGAAATGGCCTCCGCCATGTCGTCCAGGCCCTTCTCCTTCTCACCGAGCCAGAATCGCCCCCAGCCGATCTGAAACGCGGCCTGGCCGGTGAGCAGCGGAAACTGGAATTCCTGTGCGATGCGCAGCTCGATCTCGCCGGCGGCAAGCGCGCGTTCGGGCTCGCGGGCAAATATGTGAAGATAGCTCGTTGCCCAATGCGCGAGAGCCATGGACAAAGGATGCCCGAGGCGCTGGGCGAGGTCGACCGCCTCGGTGCAGCGCAGTTGCGCCTTCGCCGGATTGCCCGCGAGCCATGCCGTCAAACCGGCGAAGCAGCGGCTGCACACGCCTGGATCATGACCCGAGTATTTGAACGTCAGATGGTGATCGCGGTCCTCTTCATAGAGGCCGATGACGCATTCGGCATGATCATGCGCGGTCGCCGTCTCGCCGAGGAAGAAATTGTTGGTCCAGAAGATGTGCCGTGTCTCGATCGCAAGGCCAGGATCCAAGTGAGCGTTGACGAGACCTGTCAACCCAGTGGCGATCTCCTGTGCCGCGGCGGGCTTGCCGCTCAGCATGTAATATTGAGCGCGACCGCGCAGCGCCGTGAACAAGCGCGTTCTGTCGCCGATCTTCCGGCACAGCGCCTCGGCACGCTCGAATGCCGCGAGGACTTCGGCCGAACCCCAGCCACGCGCGGCCATCAGGGCAACACCCCTGGCGAGCTGAAAATCTATCTCGCGCTCATCTGCGCCGGCGACATTGTTCGTGCGCATGAGCTCGATCCCGTGGTCGAGCTGCCCGAGCGCGCTGCCATGCGCCGATCGCTTGATCGCCTTTTGCGCCGAGATCAGGAGGTAACCCGCCGCCTCTTCCCAGAGCTCGGCCAGCTCAGCGTGCTGCGCCAGGCGCTCGCTCTGTTCCTCGAGACGGTCCGCATAACACGCCTTGAGCTCGGCGAGCGCGGTCTTATGCAATTCGCGGAGCGCCGTCGTCAGGATCCGGTCGGAAATGGCGTTGCGGATGAGGACATGCTTGAAACGCAAGGCGGCATCCGGAAAGATTTGAACCTCGACGAGAAGATCGGCATTCCTCAGACTGCGAAGCGCCGCGTCGAAACGCGCTTCAGGCAATGCCGCCATTCTTCGCAGCGACAGTTGCGGAATGTCGCCGCCGAAGATCGAGGCAATCTCGGCGACATGTTTGGCGTCATTGTCCATCCGCTCGAATCGTGCGTCGATGATCGAGTGGATGTTCGAGGAAACGGCAATGTCGCCGAGCTTCCCCGCCAGCCGGTAACGGCCCGGCTCTCCTTCGAGCTTGTCGGTCTCGGCGAGATTGCGCACCGTTTCTTCCAGGAAGAGCGCGTTGCCCTTGCACACCTCCGCGAGGTTCCGGCGCAAGCGGTCGAGGCCTGCGTCGCGTCCAATGAGGAAATCGATGAGAGCAGTCGATTCGCTGGGGTTGAGGCCGGTAAGACGAATCTCGACCGGCTGAGCCACGCTGAAGACTTCGCGGTTATATTCCGGCCGGCAGGTCAGGATGAGCAGGAGCCGGACGGCGGGCACAGCTTGCGCCAGCCGCGTCAGGATCGCTTCGCTTTCGTGGTCGATCCAGTGCAAATCCTCGACCAGGAGCACAACCGGCTTCGTCCACGAAAGCGACATGAGAAGAGCGACGGTCGCTTCCTGCATCCGGCGCGATCGCTCCGGGCCCGCAAGCGTCGTCCACAGCGGTTCACGCGTGGGCAATTCCATCACGGCCAGTATTGGGTCGAGCAGGCGTTGCTCGAAGCCGCGGCCACTAAAGGCGGCCAGAAGTTTTTCCACCGCCGCCGGCGGGGCTTCCGTATCGCTGATGCCGAACAGTCCCTGCAAAACCTTGCGAATGACCACAAAGCCGCTGCGCAGGTCCTGCTCGAGAGCGCCGCCCTCGAGATTCTCGACCTCGTCCGCAGGGATGGCGCCGACAAACTCATGCGTCATGCGCGATTTGCCGAGGCCCGGATCGCCGATGATCATCACCGTTTGGCCTTCGCCGTTGCAGGTGTCATGCCAGGCCTTGTTGAGTAACTGCAGCTGCATTTCACGGCCGACGAACGGCGACAGCTGGCGTTCGGCGCGCAATTGCCAGCGCGAACGGCCGCGGTTTATCTGCATCACTTCATAGAGCGCCTGATCCTTGGGGTAGCCCGGCACCGCGAGCGATGTCAGCTTGCGCATTGTGACAAAGCCGTCAGCTGCGGCTTGCGCGCGCCCAGTTGCGATCGCGAAGTCGCGGCGCAGCGACTGGTTGATCGCATAGGCTGCGGAAACCGGTCCGCCGCGCACTTCCGCGGATTCGGGGGCGGTGCTGACGATCACATTACCGGTATCGAGGGCGATGCAGATCCGGATCGGCGAGGTCGATGCCAGTTTGCGCAGCTCCAATGCTGCCCGGCAGGCGAAGGCAGCGTGATCCTCGAGAGGGCGGGGTGCGCCGAAAGAAGCCGTCAGCCCGTTTTCGGAAGCGTTGAGCATAACACCGCCATTCAGCCGCACGATCTCGGCGGCTCTCACGAGCAACGGATCGATCGCTGCGAGGGCGATTTCAGGAGGAAGTTCGTCCACAGGCTCGCCCGAGGATATGAAGCTTGCCGACAGGATCGTCGCCTGGCGGCGGGTCCGGTGGCCGATCGGGGCCATGCTGCGGCTGTTGAGGACGTCACTCGCAAAGGCCCTCGTCTCGGCGACAAAGTCGCGGAACGCGGGCTCATCGGCCAGGAGAATGTGGTTGGCGCTGTCGAGCTCGACAAATCGGGCACCTCTTATCGTCCGCGCGATGATTAGGCTTTCCGAGATCGGCGTGACCCGATCGTCGCGCGCGTGCATCACCAGTGCGGGAACATTGAGTCGCTCCAGCACTGGGGAAATATCGACGTCGGCCAGGGCATGGTTGAGCCGCCAGGCGTTCTCGGGCGTGAGGGTGCGGCGCTGCAATTCGTTGAACCAATCCATCTGGTCACGATTGGCGCCAGGTATGAACATGTTGGTAAAAACCTGGCGGAACATCGGATCGCCCTGGCCCCAACCCTGACGCATCAGAACGGAAATCGCCTCGCGCCGCTCGATCTCATTGGCATCTCCTCGCGCCCGCCAGCCGCGCGCATAGCCGCCATAGAGGACGAGACCCGCGATCTTTTCCGGGTGACGCGCCGCATATTCGACAGAAAGTGCACAGCCTTGCGAAATACCGAGGAGGACAAAGCGCTCCATCCCTGCGGCCTCGGCCACGCATTCTAGATCGCTGACGAGCAGTTCGAAGGAGACGTCCCGGCACAGTGTGTCGGACAGGCCATTCAGACGCCCATCATAGCGAATGAGCGTGAAGCCCGAGGATAATGCGTCTATCCAGTGTCCCCAGACGGGACTTTCCCAGTCGAATTCGAGATGGGACATCCAGTGTGACGCACGCAGGATCGGCGGACCGGACCCGGTGACGGTATAGGCGATGCGAGTGCCGTCGCGGGCATTTGTGTAACGTATGTTTTGCTTTCCGCCGGCGATGACCGCAGGCGCGGCCGGCCGCAGATCGCCGGCGGGCTCGGAATGCGCGCTCCCCATTTCGGGCAACCTGACCGGATCCGGGGGTGTCATCTTAGAGCCATTCGCCGTGACAATCTTGCGCGCGCGTTTGTTCAGGCCGGCGATTTCCTTGCCGAGATCCTCGTCGGGCAGGAGCGCTTGCAGCGCGTGCGCATGAGCGAGCGCTCGGTCGGGCTCATCGGCCAGACGGTCGATCAGCACGCGTAGCGTCTTGAGGCGCAAAATCTCGGTTTCGTTGGCGCAATAGACGCGCCACGCTTCGAAGGTCGGACAGCGCGGGAGATAGAGATCAGACAGGAAGGACCCTGAAAATGCCGTCGCGATTTCTTCCAGCCGCTCGGTTGGCAAAGACTCGACTGACTCCCGCGACACACCTCTGATGAGGCCATGGTCAAGGACGATCGAACCGGGGACGATATGGACCAGGTTGCGATCGGCCTCGAGGCGTGTTTCACCATCCGCATTCAGGATCGGGCGCAGCTTGGCGAGGCTCCAGCGCAAGGATGCGCGGGGATCATCCGGAATGTCCCAGAAGAGCTCGCAGAGCCGTTCGCGGCGCTGCGGATTTTCCTGGAGTGCGAGATAGGCGAGAAGCGCACGCGTCTTGCGCGACTGCGGCAGCGCCACCACCGCGCCGTCGCGCCGAACCGAGAAGTCACCGAGAACTTTGAATTCAAACGCCAAAGCGGTCATCCCAGCAGAAGTGTCACGATCGCGACGCTTGCGGCTCTCCGGCCAGCCGCCAAACGCGAAACACTCTGCACCCCTAGCTTTTCAGGTCAGGTTTCAGAGTCCCCCTACCGAGGAATAATATTCTAGATCCGGGTTTTCTCTGGCTTTTATATGTCGCGATTACCACATTCTTTGGCACATAATTATTCTAAGTTCAACATTCTTTTACGACTTGCAACATTTTTACGAACCGCATGCCTATCTGGTGACCCGGCTTGCGGCCCGACAATGTCCGGAAAGTGAGATTAAAGGGGAGGGCGTCCCAACGAAAAGGCATGGCGGCCAGGTTCAGCCCCGCTGCCGTCTCGTCCGATCGCTGCCCCGGAACCTGGTCAAGGACAGAATCTCTGAACGCGTCACGCCAATGTCCTTCAGCACATGATCCGGCAAGTTGTGCAAGGACCAGTCACGCCGCCTCTCAATCCGATGCGAGAGGGCGCCAATCACGGGCAATGTATGAAGCTTTTGATAGGCATGACGTCTGTTCATGATCGATGGTCTCCTTATGTCCTTTAGTCGAGGGGTACTGTGTAGGTCGTCGCCGTGCCTGACAGGCACATCTCGCCGGCTGAGTTGGCAATGCTGGTTGAGAGCGTGCAGATCGGCTTGTCTTCGCGCACGCTCAGCACTTCGGCGCGGGCAATGATTTCTTCGCCAATGCCGACCGCCCTGAGAAATTTCCACTCGATCCCGAGAAAAACCGTTCCCGGCCCCGGCAGATTCTCCGCCACGAGGGCGTTGAGCAGTCCCGAAGTGACTCCACCCTGGACAATGAGGCGACCGAATACCGATCGGGCCGCCAGGGCCCGGTCATAGTGGAGCGGATTGCGGTCGCCTGTCATGTCGCTGAACGCGATGACGTCGCTCGCCCGGGTTACGCGTCTTCGCTCCGCTTGCGCACCGACTTGCGGTTTGCCGAAACGGGTTCCTGACCACCCGGATTGCGCTACTTTCTGGCTCATCATCTGCTCCTCAATTGGCAAATTGCATCTCTAAGACCGGGACTGAGCGATGCGGGCGAGCGCGCCGCGCGCGGGCATTGAGCACCTCGACCTCGGCCTTCATCGCATCACTGAAGCGCTTGTGGCGTTCGGGCAGTTCCTCGAGCGACCAGTCGAACGCACTGAGGCCGTCGGTCGCGGCAAGGATGGGCAGTGCGAGCGTGTCCCGTTCGTCCTCGAACTCGCGCAATGCGCTCTCGCGACCTGAAATGATCGCCATTGCAGCTCCTTCAGCATCGCGCAGCGCATCGGAAATGCCATGCGAGGTGAGCGGGTCGCGAAAGAAGCCTGAATCGCCAATCAACATCCAGCCGGGACCATGGGCGCGGCGAAGCCTTCCCGGCGTGCCGCGGAACGCCTTGAGCCGCTCAACACCGTGGTCGCACGCATAGTTGCCAAGGCCTGGTGCCAGTGTTTCGAGAGCGAGGTGGCGGCCACGGGCTGGATCGCAGCGGAATTCGGCGTCGAACCGGCTCGTCGGAGTTGAAACGACGATGCAGGCGAGTCCCTCATTGGTGGGAATGACGCCACCGCTGATATTTGGCGCGAAATACCAATGATAGCCGGAGAGCCCCCGCGGCGTGGGTGCGTAGCCGAAGACATGTGCAACGGAGGCACGCCCATGGGCAATCACGGGCGCTGCGACGAAGCGGGCGACGGCCGAGCCCAGCCCATCGGCACCAATGACCTGACCCGTCCTGACACTGAGAATGGTGCCGGCGTCGCAGGCGAGCTCGACACCGCGGACTCGTCCATGCGGGTCGAGTGTCAATGCACGGAGGGAAGTGTCATGCAGAATTGTTGCGCCGGCAGCGCGCGCCATATCAACAAGCATGCGGTCGAGCAGGCTGCGGCGCGGCGCGATCAGCCCAGGCATGCCGGGCTCCGAGCGGATGGCGATCGCAACCTGCTGCTCGCCATAATGGAAAGTGGTCGCCTCGATCACCGGCGTGCCGCTGAGGATCAGCGGCTTTAGCAGGCCCCACCGGGCAAGCTGCATCACCGCAGGTCGCATCAGCGCATGAGTGGAGAGCGTGTCCGACCCGTAAGCCTGGCGATCGACCGCGAGCACGCGCAATCCCGCCTTCGCCAGTAGCATCGCGGCAGCGGCGCCGGCACAACGCGCGCCGACAATGACGACGTCATAAAACGGCCTGATTTCGCCAACGTGATCCAAGGCTGTTTCCTTCTAGGCCACGCGCCGGGTACGTTCACGGAGAAACTCCGCGACCTGCTGAGCAATGACAGCAGCGTCAGATCCGACACCGCCGATGAAATGGGAATTGCGCTTGCGCAGGAGGCGGAAGCCGAGAGCGTAGAGGCCCGGCACGAATGTGGCGCCGTCCTGATGTGCGAGCTCGCCATCAGGACGGATGGCGCTTGGAATCTTGAGCCAGGAGAAATCGCGCCGGTAGCCCGTTGCCCAGATGATGGTGCGGATATTCTCGCGCTCGAGCGACAAATGAAGCGGAGCCTTTGGTGTCAGCCTGACAGGAAGAATAGCCTCGCGCTCGGTTTGCGAAGCTTCGCCTGCAAAAGCATCGATGCGGGCGAGCAGGCGTTCGAGCTTGGCTTGCGCGCAGGCGACATTTGCAGCGAGATCGTCGAAGAAATCGATCCTTTCGGCGCAGCCGCCGGCGAAGCGCCCGGCGAGCCGCACACCCAAGGCCTGCAACGCCGGCAGATCAAGGCTCAAATGGTCAGGCCTGCCGGCAAGCTGCACCACTGGTTCGCGCCGTGCCGCCTCGGGATCCGGAAGGTTGCGAGTGCGCTCGGAGAGGATGCCCAGGCGCTCCATCCACCAGAAAATATCGCGACCGCGCCATGTGCGCGGTACGCGCGTATGGCGGCCGACGGCAAGCGTCACCGCGCGGCCGTGACGATGAAGCTCATCGGCAATCTGGATGCCCGAAGCCGACGCCCCAACCACAAGCACGCCCCCCGTCTGGAAGTCCCTCGGGAGAGCGGTATTGCGATGAATGCAGGTTCTCTACGCGCGTGATGGCAGGGGATCGATCCGGAAGACGCAGCACGTCGCATTGACCGGTCGCGATCACGGCAACACGGGCCCGCCAGTGGCCACGGCTCGTGTTCAGGTGAAATGCATCCTGCTCGCGCGCCAGCGAAAAGACCTCCGTTTCAGTCATTACAGGGGCGCGGATGGAGGCGGCATAGGCCTGAAGCCGGGCCAGGAACGCGCGGTGGTGCATGAACCCGTCGGGGGCATCGCCCCGGTAGGGTGAGTCCGGCAATCGGTTGAGCCAGTTCGGGGTGAGCAGCCTGAGTGAATCCCAGACATGGGTCCGCCAGCGCATGCCGATCTCACCGCGTTCGAAGACGACGTGATCGATTGCGAGAGCGGAAAGACAGCGGCTCATGGCGAGACCGGCTTGTCCGGCGCCGACAATGGCGACCTCGGTTGCGTACATGGGATTTCTCCAGCGTATTCCTGCGTGGCTGGGGTTTCCGGGCGGCCACGCAGGCGATGGTCGGCGGTTATTTGGCTGCGGCGAGGGACACCGAAACGGGCACGCCGTTCGTCAGGACGTCGAATACGGCCGAACGGGCGCGGGCCTGCTCGACGATCTGCTGCAGCTTCTCGCGCGGCGCGTCGCCTTCGATCTCGAAGCGGATCGCGATATCGCGGTAGCCGTTGCGGACTTCATCGGAGATGCCGAGGATGCCGCGCAGATCGATGTCGCCTTCGACGAAGGACTTGACCTTGGTGAGCTTCACGCCCCTGGCGGCGGCGATGTTGCCGATGCCGGCGGTGAGACAGGTGGCGAGCGCGTGGAGCAACCATTCAACCGGCGTCGGGCCGCGATCGGCGCCGCAGAGCACCGTCGGGTGATCGCCGTCGGCAGAATAGGCTTTCTCATGCTTCTGCTCGCCGCCGGCGCCGTAGAAGCTCAGCATGGTGCTTCGGCTGTGCGTGCCGGTCAGCCATTCATTGCTGGCGCGGAATTTGAACTTGGCGAGGTCGGGCTGACCCGCGACGAAATTGATGGTGTTGATCAGCGTCGGCGTATTGACGCCATTGAGGGGCGGGCGAGGGGGTCTGGTCTGGACGTTCATGGAACTCTCCTGATTGGTCGGGAGCAAGGCTTGCTTGCTGTTGACGTGCAGCCGTTTCGCGCCTTTGCGTTTGAACAAGCGTGGAAATCACAGTTGAATCGGAGGGAACTCCGCAGCCAGTAAAAATCCATCGAAAATCAATGATTTGAGACAGCTTGCAGAAGTCTCGTCCCGCCGCGGCCTCTGCCGCGGCGGATGGGCGCCCAAGGGTCTTGCAGAATTCTTCGTCAGGCATTCCGGCGCGCCATGTAGGGCGTCAGTGCCGAAGCCTCCCGTCAGCAAGCTCTGATGAACCTGCTGGCGTAACTGTAGTCCATCATGATCAGGCTCCTCGACAGGCCGCCGCGCGAGGCGATCCAGGAACGCACCCAGCGAGGATATTGGCGGTAGAGAAAGCGTTTAGCCTGATGTGTCACGCGGGCCGAGCGCGCCTGCGGCATGTGGAAACGGAAGGAGGCGCCAGGCGCGATGCACATCTTATGCGCAGGCAGACCCAGATACATGGTGCAGGCTGAAGCGCATCGCCCCGTGAATTTGACTTGGGCACCGGAGCGATTGATTGACGCCATGCGCAGCGCGTACTCGACAATGTACCCGCCGCTGTTGTTGGAAATCGATATCTGATTCTTCTGCCATTTCGTGAACGGGCGGCTGCCCGAATATTCACTGTCCCCGGCAAAGGAACTATTCGCCCCGAACAGGCAGAATAGAGAGAGTATGAGTGCCTTTTTCAGCCTGTTGACGCCGTGGAGCGGCGCTCGAGGCGGTCTCATGTGGACGTTCATGGGTGGTCTCCTGATTGGTTTGGCGTGCAGGGCTTGCCCTGCTGTTGACGCGCAGCCGTTTCAGGCCACCCCGTTTGAACAAGAGTGGAAATCAGAGTTGAATCGGGGGAGCCGTGTGATCGGCGGCGCCAGTCTCTTCGGCGGCTCGGGCTCGCGTCCTGCTCAACGGCCTCGTGCTGCTGAACGTCAAGGCGAGCGGCGCCAGCTTCGGAGCCGACCAGCTTCTGAGACCCGGCTTCGCCTCAACAGGCTTCACTGCCTCCCGACCGCTGCTCGACCAGGCGGGCGAGCTTATGGGTTCACCACTCTCTTCGACAATGTGGTGACGATCGTTGCCCTCCTCATCGCCTGGCTGATTGTGCGTCTCGCCTTCTTCATCCTGGCGGTCCAGCTCTTCATCACCATTGTTGAGTTCAAGCTGACGACCCTTGCGGGTTTTGTCCTGGGTCTGTGGTCGAAGGACATCCACTAGCCCCAAGTGTTAAACTGCTCGATTTCCATCTCAACTGTCTCCATCCTCCAACCATGACAACGAGCCGCCGCCATGCGCGAGAGCGCGAAGCACGAGGTCATAAGCATCGAGACGGATTGTCCACCAGTTTTGATTTCCACCCATCGCTCGCCGTGCCGTTGAGCGAGGCGCTGAGGGAAGCGGGGCTGCCAGAATAGCCTTTCAGACCTAGGTCCGCGTTGGGTCAGATTCGGAAATGCGCGTTCGTGCGACGACAATGTCTGCACTTGTGGCGAAAGCAAACACCTAGTGTTACCTACAGTGTTACCTGAGAGCCCCAGTAAGCGATTATGGTGAAGCTAAGTAGTTGATTTTATGGTGCCCAGGGGCGGAATTGAACCACCGACACGCGGATTTTCAGTCCGCTGCTCTACCAACTGAGCTACCTGGGCGCCGTGCCTCGGGAACGAGGGCTTGTGAAGAAAGCGGGCCGGGTTATAGGCGACGGTCTGGGCCTTGTCCAGTTTCAAAATGCACTGCGCCGGACTCTGCCCGAGGGCTCGAATCCGGCGCAATATCAAAGAGAAAGAGCCGGGCGGTTCAGACCGCCCGTGCATACCGCGTCAGGTCTTGGCGATGTCGGTGTCCTTCGTTTCCCTGAGGAAGATCAAGCCGATCACCGCGGTCATGACCGCCACTACGATCGGGTACCACAGGCCCGCATAGATGTTGCCAGCTGCCGCCACAATGGCGGTGGCGAGCAAGGGCAGCATGCCGCCAAACCAGCCGTTGCCGATGTGATAGGGCAGCGACATGGAAGTGTAGCGGATCCTGGTCGGGAAGAGCTCGACCAGGAACGCTGCGATCGGGCCATAGACCATGGTCACATAGATGACCATGATGACCAGGATGAGCTCGGCCATGAACCAATTGACATTGGCAAGGTCGGCTGCCCCCTTATAGCCGAGCTCCTTGAGCTTGGCCGACCAGGTCTCCTGGCGCACCACGAGATCCTTCTTGGCCGGGTCCGTCGAGGTGATCGTCGCCCAGTCCGGCATCTCGGTTTGGCCCGACCATCACCTTGACCGGCTGCCCGGGCGTGTTGACGCTGGTGAACGAGAGGCCTTGCTTCGTCAGATAGTCCTTGATGCTGTCGCAGTCGCTGAACTTCGACCAGGGTCCCACGAAGACATGGAAGTTGCAGGTCGATTTATCCGCCGACACCGTGATCGGGTTCTTCTCGTTGAACTCTTCCAGCGCCGGGTTCACATAGTGAGTCAAAGCCTGGAACAGCGGGAAGTAGGTCAAAGCCGCAATCACGCAGCCGGCCAGGATGATCTTGAGCCGGCCGATCTTGTCGGAAAGCTTGCCGAAGAAAATGAAGAACGGCGTGCCGATGAGCAGCGACACCGCGATCAGCACGTAAGCCCATATGAAGTCGAGCTTGAGCGGCCCGATCAGGAAGAACAGGGCATAGAACTGGCCGGTATACCAGACGACGCCCTGTCCCGCGGTGGCCCCCAGAAGTGCGAGCAGCACATATTTGTTGTTGGGATAGCGGAAGAAGGAGTCGGTGAGCGGCGCGGACGAGCCTTTGCCTTCTTCCTTCATCTTCGTGAAGACCGGCAATTCATTGAGCTTCAACCGGATATAGACGGAGAAAACAAGCAGCACGACCGAAACGAGGAACGGAATGCGCCAGCCCCATTCCTTGAACATCGCGGGATCCATGCCGATGCGGCACAATCCGATGACGAGGAGCGACAGGAAGAAGCCCAAGGTCGCCGTCGTCTGGATCCAGCTGGTCGCATAGCCGCGCTGACCATGCCGTGCGTGCTCGGCCACATAGGTCGCCGCCCCGCCATATTCGCCGCCAAGCGCCAGGCCCTGCAGAAGCCTTAGGCCCACCAGCAGCAAGGGTGCGAGCCAGCCGACCGAAGCGTAGGTGGGCAACAGGCCGACCGCAAAGGTCGAGATACCCATCACGAGGATGGTGACGAGGAAGGTGTATTTGCGCCCGACGAGATCGCCGATGCGGCCGAAGAACAAGGCGCCGAAGGGGCGCACCAGGAAGCCTGCAGCATAGGTGGCGAAGGCGGAGAGAAGCGCTGCCGTGTCATTCCCGGCCGGGAAGAACAGCGAGGCGAAGAACGGTGCGAGTGTCGCATAGAGATAGAAGTCGTACCATTCGAAAACAGTACCGGCGGATGACGCAGTGACGACGAATTGCTCGTCCTGCGTCATGCCCTGTCCACGACGGGACACTATGGCTTCGGCTTGGGACATTGTTTCCTCTCCCATTTGGATATGAGTCTCCGCCGCAATCCCCCAATGGCGTGGCGGAGCTTCCTGAGTTCTAAGGTGAGGCCCCCTGCGCCGCTAGATCAACCTTCGTCGTGAGTCTTTCGTAGGGGGTCGGACACGACGCAAGGTTCCCACACTTATTTACTCGTCGTTGCCGAACAAGTCCTTGAGCAGCTTCTGGCCCTGACCCTCGATGACGTCGCTGGCTTCCTGACCGGCCGCATCATCGCCGAGCGCCTTGCCGATCTCGTCAGAGACTTTGTCCTTGACCTGTTGCTTGATCTCCTGGCCCTTTTCCTTGAGGCTCGCCGTCGTTCCCTCGCCGACAAGCTTGCGCAGCGTGTTGTAGGCCGCCTCGGGGTTCTCGAGGATGCCGGCGATGTCGGGATAGATGCGAGGTGCTGCCCACGGGCCCTTGACGATGATGGGAACGGCGAGCCCTGCAAGATCGAGGCCTTGCGCCTCGGCGAAAACGAGTGTCGGACTGACCTTCAGATTGAGCGTCTGACGCGGCAGGTCGATGACGCCGCCGCCTTTCACCGTCATCACCGGACTCACGAAGTTGAGCGTGTTCGTTGCCGCTATGCCGTTGTTGACCGTGAAGCTCGCGCTCAAGGACTCGAAAGGCGTCCTCGCATCCGGGCCCTGGTGCCAGCCCGTTAGGACATTGGTCGCGACGCCCTTGACCATCGCTTCGATATCGATGCCGCGTATGGCGCCCTTGGCCAGGCTGAAGGCTGCCGTGCCTTTGAGGGAGGAGATGAGTTCGAGCTGCGAGCCGCCCTTGGCCGCGAGGTTCACAGTCGCTCCCGCCGTGCCTTCGAAACGCTCGAGCCCGGCATAGTCCCTGAGCAGGCGCAGGCCGTCGAAGCCCTTGGCATCGAGGGTGGCTTGCAGCGCCGGCATCTTGCCCGCGCCATCCAGTATGAGCCGTCCTTGCGCGGTGCCGCCATAGAGCGAAATTTGATTGAGCGCCGCGTCGAGGCGCCCATTCTTCACTGCCGCATCGATGGCGATCCTGCCGGTCTTGAGGTCGCGATAGACGAGGCTGTTGGCAGTGAGCCTGAGCTTGCCGTCGATGCTATTCAATCCGGCAAAGGAGATGAGCGCGCTGCTCCAGCCGGCCGCCGGTGGTGGCGCCTCAGCGCGCGGCGGCAGGTAGCGGTTCACATCGATTACATCGAAGCCGAGATTGGCGGTGACGAAAGGACGGGCCGCGAGAGTGAGGCTGAAATCGCCCTGCGCGGTAAGCCCATCGAGGGTCACCCGCGCTTTACCCAGCTTGACGGCATTGGGCGTGAACGCCAGTCGGCCATTGACCTCGGCCGGGCCGAAGCCTGGACCGTCGGGGACATCTATGCTCGCCCAGCGCGCGAGATCGCGCACCGAGCCCGTCTCGGCCTTGATCGTGCCGTCAAGGACAAGGCCGTCGCGCATGAGCGCTTGTCCGCTGAACGCGAAGTCGAGCCGCTTGCTCTTCACGGTGAGGCTCATCGGCGAGCCCGTTGTCGCCAGCGCCGTTGGCGCCTTGGCGCCGAAGGCAAGCGCGATCCTTTCGCCGAGCGTGCTCAGCGAGCCCTTGACCGCGACCGGGCCGGTGAGCGAGCTCACGGTGACCGTCATGTCGACATCCTGCGCCATGAAGACCTTGCCTGAGCGCTCGTCGAGGAAGCGGACATCGCCGTTCTCGATGGTGATGGGCGCGATCGAGCCGGTTTCGAGTCCGGGACCGCCGCCGCCATCTGGCGGATTTTCATACTTCGACATGTTCCAGTTCGGCCGGCCCTCGCCGTCGATGACGAGAGAGAGCTGCGGACGGATGAGATGCAGCTCCTTGATGTCGAGCACGCGTTTGAAGAGTGAGCGGACCTCGACACGGATGCGCAATTCGTCCATTTGCGCGACCTGGCCCTCGAAGAGCCCGGGTGGATTGGAGAGGCGCACATCTTTCAGCGTGACGGCGAAATCGGGCCAGAACACGAGCTTCGGCGCCTCGCCGATCGCGAGCGTGCGGCCGGTTTCGGCCTTGACCGCCGCCTTAAGCTGGCCCGCGATGAAATCATGGGGAATGATGAAGGGAAGCGCCAGAACGGCGCCGACAAGCAGGACCAGAAGAATCCCGCCGAACTTCAATATCCGCCGCATGGCGCTCCTCCCTCAACAGGGAAGCCTCATCCTATCTGATTCGCGGATTCAGCGGCGCTCCGCTTCGTAACGAATTGTGCCTGGGGGTGAGGAGCGGGGCCTATTCAGCGCCGGTCTTGACCAGCTTCCCCTGCTGGGCAAAGGCCTTGCGCAGCCACAGCACGCCGGGGGCGGTCCAATTGGGCTCCTCGCCGCAGACGAGATCGAAGAAAGCGATAGCGGTCTCGGGATCCTCGAGCGTGTTCTCGCGGAAGGAGCTCCAGAAACCCGGATCGTCCGTCACTTGCGCCGGCGCCGGCTCCTCATCGCCCATTTCCTCGAGTATGGCGGCCGCGACCGACAGGCAGAAGCTCGTATAGGCATAGCCCTCGGGCCAGCGCGCCAAGGCATGATCGATGTTGCCGGGCAAGCAGGGAAGCTGTGCATCTTTGGTCGCCTTGAGCGGGGCGGCGACGATGAGTTCGCGCAGCATGAGACCCGCCGCATAGATCACATAGTCATGGCGGTTTACATCGGCCAGATGCTTCGATTTGATCGAACTTCTGGCGCCAGCGCGCAAACGCCTCGGCGAGGGCAGCATGATCGACCGTGGCGGAGAGCCCCGTATCCTTGAAAAGGAGCTCGAGATTGCGCTGAAACGACCAGACGATCGTGCGGAAGCGCCGCGCCTCGTGGTTCAGGTCATCGACCTTCAGCACTTCTGTCTTGAGCGGGGTGAGCATGGTGCTCCTATGTCCTCCGGATCAGCATCTCGCGCGCCGTCGCCTCGTTGGTGATCAGCACATTGCAGTCGATGAGTTTGATGGCGCCCAGCAGCGCGTCGACCTTCTCATTGCCCCCGGACGCGATCATCCGTTTCGGCACGTCGCGCAACTGCTCGATCGGAATCGACATCACCCGCTTGTTGATCGGGTGATCGACCAGATGTGCCCGTATCGATCGTAGAAATTGAACAGGATGTCGCCCACGGCGCCGAGTCGGATCAGTGCGGTGCGATCCAAGTCGGACAGAAGGTCGAAGCGGAAGGCGGTCGAGTCGGGCGCGATGGTTCCGCAGCTCAGGATCGCCAGGTCGAGCCGCTCCGCGCGGCGCAGCACGTCGCGTAGGCCGCACTTCTCGATCAGCGTTTCGCTTGCGTCGCGGGCGAATCGACGACCGCCGGCGCAGTGAGCAGATAACAGTCGGCGCCGACCATGCGGGCGAACTGCCAGGCGAATTCGGAAGGATTGTAGCGGCGCGCCTGGACGATGCCGCCCAAGAGCGAGATGACTTGCACATTGTCGAGCTGGCGCGGCGCCAGCGTCTGGAGCGATTCATAAAGCGTGGCGCCCCAACCGACCCCGATCGACATGTCGTCGGTGAGATTGTCGGTGATATACATGCCGGCCGCGACGCCGATGGCCTTGGTGGTGATGCGCCGGATCGGAAGGCTCGGGCACCACCACCGCCTCCTTGAAGCCGAAGGTCTGCTTCAGCTGGCCTTCGAGTTCGAGGCATTCGGCGACGTCGCCTTCGATCCAGATCTTCACTTCGCGCTGGCGAATGGCTTCGTTGATGTTCCGCACCACGGTGACGCGCCCGATGCCGAGCTTGTCGGCAATCTCGTTCTGCGTCAGGCCCTCGACATAATACATCCAGGCGATGCGCATACGGTTGCGCGCGACCCGTCCTGGGCCCACATCGGCGGCGGATCGGCTCCGGCGTGGTGGTGTCTTGTTGAGCATGCCGGCCCTGTTGGTGTGATTCCGGTCGCATCATCGGTCAGGCGAATAGCTTAACATAATGTGCGGGGTCCGGGCGTTATGTTCCGTGGCAGCAAGATACAAAATGTCGTCAAATTATACGATTGTAGCGTAGCGTCGTCCAATTTAATGAGAAGCAACGGGGTCGAGGTAAAGCGAGATCGATGCCGAAGACTATGCGATTGCTGCAAAGCAGCATCAAAAGCCCGGTTCCTCGAATACGAAACATTTGCACAATCAATTGTTGTTTAGTACGCTCGATCTCAAGGTACAATAATTACCCGGGATACGGGAATGGGAGGAGAATATGCGCTTCGCGCCTGTCTGCCATTACCCGTCCTCATCCAGACTTCACTATGTTTTTGCGCCAGCTCGGAAAGGAGCTTGGTACGATGTCCCGGCCTGACCTGGCCGATTAGGGAGGAGAAGAAGTGATGTTGCACAAATCAGCCGGCCGCCTGTCGCGCCGGTCCTTGCTGAAGTCGGCGACTGCTTTCGGCGCCGCGGGTCTCATGAGCGCCGGCGGCGTAAGCCTGTTCAACGTGCGCCGCAGCCTCGCCGCCGAGCTTCCGGATCCGGCGAGCGTGCTCGCCAAGATCAATGTCGGCAACTACGTGAAGAAGGATTATCGCGATCTCTACAAGCTCGCCGATGACGAGCAATTGTGGGATCCGACGAAGGATTGGATCCGCACCGTCGACTGGGAGAATGGTGCGCAAGGAATTCGCCGGCAAGACGGTGAAATTCGCGATCGGCGCGGCCGATGCGCGAATCGGCCGCCGACGGCCTGAAGCCCTTCCAGGAACTCTCCGGCATCGACGGTCGAGCTGGTGCCGATCCCGGACGATTCGCTGTACGACAAGGTCGTCGCCGAATTCATTTCCGGCAATGCGAGCTTCGATGCCCTGCAGTTCTTCTCGCCCTGGCTCGGCGATTTCGCAGCGCCCGGCTTCCTCGCCAAGCTCGACGACTATGCCGCGAAGTGGAAGCTGCCGATCGACGATTTCTACGATACCTACCGGCTGAACTACGGCTACGTGGGGCGGACAAGGGCCTCTTTGGCATTCCCGTTCGACTGCGACATCCAGCATGGTCCACATCCGCCCAAATCACTTCAAGGAAGTGACCGGCGGCGATGTCGATCACTAAGACCACGATCCAGACCTATGACGATCTGATCCGCCTCTCGGGCGAGCTCAACAAGACCGACAAGGGCGTCGCGGGCGTCGGCATGATGGCGGCGCGCGGCTTCTGGTCGACCTATACCTGGGAGCACATTGCCGCCCAGTACGGCGTCGATCTCTTCAACGACAACTGGGAGCCGGTCTTCAACTCCGACGCCGGCGTCAAGGCGCTCGAGACCATCCTTGCGCTCAAGAAAAATGCGCCGGAAGGCGTTGCCGGCTGGGGCTGGGGCGAGAACCGCGCCGCCTGGCTCGGCGGCCAGCTCGCCACGCAACATCTCCTGGCAGGATTCCGGCACCCAGGCGACGCGTCCCGACCAGAGCAAGATCGTCGATGACGTCTCACCATCTATGAGCCGCGCGTCGAGGGCGGGCGCTTCGCCCCGCCCAATATCGCCGGCTCGACCTCGTGCGTCACCGCGACGTCGAAGAATCCGGAAGGCGCCTTCCTGATGCTCGCCTTCCTGACGACCGCCTCGATCATGGCGATGAACGAGGCCAACGCCAATGGCGTGGCGCCCGGCTATCAGCTCGGTGCTCACCAACCCCAACCTGCGCAAGGTCTCGCAGCCTGCCGAGGTCTGGGCGACCGAGCTCGACTATGCCTGGTGCGCGCCGCGCCTGCCCGGCATGTTCGAGATGGAGCAGGCGCTCGGCAACGAGATCAACAAGGCGGTCGTCGGCCAGGCGAGCCCGAAGGAGGCGCTCGATGCCGGGGTCAAGGCCTGGCGCGAGATCATGGACAAGAACGGCTTCTATCGTCCGTCAGCCGCCGGTCGACTATCGCCGCCGTGGCCGATGCGACCTGGATCGGCAAAGGCAAGACGCCGCCGGTGTGATCGACTAGACGAGCGCATGATCCGGAAAAGTGGACGCCGGTTTTCCGAGAAGATCATGCGCACGACAAAAGAAACCCAATGGCTGAAGCCATCGCGACAAATCCGGGACGGGCGGCGCACGCCGCCCGTTCGCCGTTACGCCGGCGGAGCCCTTTCCAGCGCAGGGCCTTTCCTTATCTTCTCGTCGCGCCGGCAGTCATCTACCTCCTGGGGATCACGCTTCTATCCCGGCCTCTATGCCATCTATCAGAGCCTGTTCCGCGTACGCTTCAACAGCTGGACCTTCATCGGGCTCGACAATTACACCAAGCTCCTGGGCGACCAGGAGTTCTGGGCGAGCCTGTGGAACACCTTTCTCATCGGCTCTGGTCGCGCTTCTCCTCGAATTCGTGATCGCGCTCACCCTTGCTGCCCTCGCCTACCGCGACCCCTGGATCAGGAACTGGCGCATCCTCTTTCTCTTGCCCATGCTGTTCATGCCCTCGGCCGTCTCCTTCATCTGGAAGCTCGCTTTCAATGACGGGCGCGTGGTCAGCGACCTCCTGATGCGCATTGGTCTGATCGAGCGTCCGCTCGATTTTCTGGGCGATGTCTGGCTGGCGCGGCTCGTCGCTCATCGTCACCGATGTCTGGCAGTGGACGCCGTTCCTGTTCATCATCTTCGTCGCGGCGCTTCAGGGCCAGGATGCCGAGATCGAGGAGGCGGCGCGGCTCGACGGGGCGCGCTGGTCGCAAGATTTTCTGGAACGTCTCGCTGCCGATGATGCGGCCGATCATCGCCGTGGCGCTGGTCCTGCGCGGCATCGACATCATGACCATGTTCACCTCGGTCTTCATCATCACCGGCGGCACGCCGGGCGGCGCCACCGAGACGATGAGCTATTTCATCTACCGCACCGGCTTCAAGAGCTTCGATTTCGGCTATGCCTCGGCCGCTTCCGTTCTGCTGCTCGCCCTGACGGTGATCATCGCGCAAAGCTTCGTGAAGCGCTTCTTCCGTTCAGGCAGGGAGTAGGCATGGCCGCGCCGCCGCAAAAGCCGGCGCCGGATCGCTCGCGCTGCGCTATGCCATCCTCATCGGCTGGGCGCTGTTCTGCATCGTGCCGATCATCTGGTTCCTGACCATTGGGCTGAGGCCCCGCACCGAGATCATCGCTGCCGCGCCCGCTTTATATTCCGGACTTCACGCTCGAAGCCTGGAACATGCTGTGGTCGACCTGGCCGATGGGCGCCTATTTGCGCAACTCGCTTCTTGCCATCGTCGGCAGCGTCATCATCGATCTCCTGCTCGCCATCCCGGCCGCCTATTCGCTGGCGCGCTACAGATACCGCTTCCGCGAGGATATCGGCTTCTATATCCTCTCGACCCGCATGATGGCGCCGGCCATCGTCGCCATCCCGATCTTCTTCCTGTTCAGGAACATGGGCCTTCTCGATACGGTCTGGGCCCTGATGCTCATCTATGCGGCGATGAACCTTTCGCTCGTCACCTGGATCGTGCGCTCCTATATGCTCGACATTCCGTCCGAAATCGAAGATGCGGCGCAGACCGACGGCGCTTCCGATCTGCGCATCCTCCTCTCGATCATCGTGCCCATGTGCCTGCCCGGCATCGTTACCGCGGCGTGATCGCAGTCATCTTCGCCATCAATGAATTTCTGTTCACGCTCCTGATCGCCTCGACGCAGAACGCCTATACACTGTCGGTGGCTCTCGCGAATTTTACCGGCGGATCGGACGGCATCATCTACAATGCCATCGCGATGGTCGCCTTCATCGCCTTCGTGCCGGTGCTTTTGCTGGTCATCGCCATTCAGAAACATCTCTCGCGCGGCTTGACGATGGGGGCGGTGAAAGGCTGAAATAGGTTTATGACGACTGCTTCGCGCCATCAGGATACGTTCGCTTCGCATGCCGTTTGTGTGGCTGCAGGTGCACGCGACAGCGTGCGCACCGCGCAATTCTTCCTGCGCGTGCTGTCGGGGGCCGAATATTGGGGCCGTCCCCGTGAGGCCGCCCGCCATTCCTCCGGCGACCTGGCGCCGCCGACTTCAAATGGCGGCTTCTTCCTCGCCGCTCTGGTTTCGCGCCTTGCCCGCATAGCCGATCGCCTCACCACCTGGTCGGTCAATCTGTCGATCGCGCTTTTCGCACCCGAATGGCGCAAGCTGCCCTCGCCCTTCACCCATGGCATCATGAGCGAGGTGGCCCGCGCGATCCGGGCAGACAGCTTCCTGGTCAACCCGCTGTTCAACGCCTATTTCTACCGCGCCGCCATCCACATCCTGCGCCGCTACCGCACGCCGCCTTTCCTTGTCCTCGAGCATCGTGTCGATGCGGCGCGCCGCAGCTTGCTGGCTGAGATAGGTGCCGGACTGAACGGTTCGGAACCCGACTTCCTTGCCCATGCAATCATTGCGCTCGCCGATCTGGCGCCGGTGGCGCGCGCCGGCAAGCCGCGCGGCGGGTCGGAGATCGCCAAAAGTGCCGAGCAGAACGTTGCCGTCTATGCCATTGCCTGTGTGGCGTTGCTCTTCGCCGAGCAGGGCAAGCCCGCCGAGGAATTGGACGAGGATCAGTTCTTCGCTGTCGTTGGCGCGCTGATCTCGCCGCGTCTGCCGGCGATCACGGCCCTTGTCGCCAGGCGCGACATCGAAGGCCTCGCCAAGGAACTGGCCGAAATCCAGACGATGTATTGAACCTATCTCCCTCCCACGCGAATGCGGGGGAGGGTGGCGCGAAGCGCCGGGTGGGGTCGTCGCACTATGCGAAAGGATTCTCCCCATGCAGGAATGCCCAAATTGTATCGGCAGCAGCGTTTGCCGTCGAACCGACGCGGAACCGGAAAGCGATCGTATGTCGACCTCTTGAAACATGTGCCAAGTAGTAATACCTTGGTATTTTGTATCATTACCAAAGGCGATGATTATGAGCACCACAGTGACCGCTAAAGGCCAAGTGACAATCCCGAAGCCGGTCCGCGATCTATTGGGGATCGCACCAGGGTCGAAGGTCGATTTTCATCGTGCCGCTGATGGAAGTGTCGTGCTCGTTCGGGCCGACAGAAAACGGCCGCCAAGCCGGTTCGCCAAAATGCGTGGTCATGCCGGCAAAGGATTAACTACGGATGAGATCCTGGCGCTGACGCGCGGCGAAAAGTGACTCTGGTTGACACCAACGTTCTACTCGATCTTGTTACTGGTGATTTAAATTGGGCGGATTGGTCAATTGCACAGCTTGAAGCAGCGAGCATCGCTGGGCCCCTTGTAATAAATGACGTTGTCTATGCGGAGCTGGCGGTTCGTTACGATAGCATCGAAAATTTGGAGATATTTCTCAATCAAGCAGGTATTGAAATGGCCGCAATGCCCAGGGCCGCTCTTTTCCTCGCAGGCAAGGTGTTCGCGCGATATCGCCGCTCGGGTGGAAGGCGGACCGGCGTCCTGCCCGACTTTTTCATCGGAGCGCATGCAGCGGTCAGTCAGCTACCCCTGCTGACGCGGGATGACGGGCGGTACCGCACCTATTTCCCGTCGCTGGCGCTCATCACCCCGCAATAGCCGAGCTACAACCGGTTTCCGCTCTCGCCATCGAACAGGAACACGCGGCCGTTGGCAAAGCGGAACGCGATCGGCGTGTCGACCTCTTGCCGGAAGACGCGCGCACCCTTGGCGACGACCAGTTGCTCGCCCGCCCAGGCCGTGACCAGCGTCACATCGCCGGTCGGCTCCAGCGAATAGAGCTTGGATCTGAGATGGCCGTCCTGGCCGGCGACGATCTCCATGTCTTCGGGCCGGATGCCGAGCACGACATTTGCCCTCGTGCCCGTGCCGACGCCCGAGACCCGCGTGTCGGGACCAACGAAATCGCCATTCTCGAGCGCGCCTGGAATGAGATTCATGGGCGGTGAGCCGATGAAGCCTGCGACGAAGAGATGGTTCGGGTTGTTGTAGACCTCGTCCGGTGTGCCGAGCTGCTGGATCTTGCCCTTGTTCATGACGGCGATGCGGTCGGCGAGCGTCATCGCCTCGATCTGGTCATGCGTCACGTAAATGGTCGTCGTCTCCAGTTGCCGCTGGATGTGCTTGAGTTGGGCCCGCATGGTCAGGCGCAGCTTGGCGTCGAGATTGGAGAGCGGTTCGTCCATGAGGAAGACCTGGGGCTGGCGCACGATGGCGCGTGCCAAGGCGGCGCGCTGGCGCTGGCCGCCGGAAAGCGCCCTGGGCTTGCGGTCGAGATAATCCCCGAGTTCCACCATTTGCGCCGCCTGCCGCACCAGCCGGTCATGCTCGGCCGGGGGGATGGCGCGCATTTTGAGGGGAAAGCGGATGTTGTCGTAGATCGACATGTTCGGATAGAGCGCATAGCTCTGGAACACCATGGCGACATCGCGGTCGCGGGCATCGACCTCGTTGACGAGCTCGCCATCGATCGTGATCGCGCCCGAGGTCGGGTCCTCGAGGCCGGCGATCATCCGCATGGTCGTGGTCTTGCCGCAGCCCGAGGGGCCGAGAAAGACCATGAATTCTTTGTCCCGGATATCGAGATCGATATTGTCGACGCCGATGAAGCTGCCCCAGGACTTCGATATGCCGCGCAGTTTGATTTCAGCCATGGCGCCCTTGCATCTGCTCCCACCCGCATTTTTGTTATTTTGCGCAGCAGGCGCAAACACTATAGCGCCCGACCGGAAATGCAACACTTTCAAACACGGAGTGCATTTGTGTCATTTGTCCGAAGCAATAAAATGAGGCATGCTCGCAAAGCTCGCACCGGGAAGCTGGAATACAAGGGCGGAAATCCCATAACATATTGACAATGTAGAGCATAAAAGTATCTTATTTCCGATGAACAAACAAGACACCTTGGGAGGCAGGATGACTGTCGCAGCCCGTGAGAAGTCCATGAGCTTTTCGGGCTCGCTGGCGTCGGACCTGGCCCGGCATTTCGAGGCCGCAGGCCGGCCCATCAGCGTCGGACTTATCGGCTCGGGCGAAATGGGTACCGACATCGTCACCCAGTGCGACCAGATGGCCGGCATTACGGTTGCCGCCATTGCCGAGATCAACATCGAGGCCGCCAAGCGCGCACTGGCGATAGCTGGCAGGGCCCCTGAGAGCTTTGTCGTATCCGGCGGCAAGGCGGCCTTCGACGAGGCCCTGCGCAAGGGCAGAATCGCCATCACCGAAGACGCGCTCACTTTGTGCGGCAACGAGGACATCGACGTCGTCATCGATGCCACCGGCCGCCCCGCGGTCGGGGCCGAGATTGGCCTCGTGGCGATGGAGAATGGCAAGCACCTGGTGATGATGAATGTCGAGGCTGACGTCACCATTGGCGCCTATTTGCAGCGCGAGGCGAAGCGCCTCGGCGTCGTCTATACGCTGGGTGCGGGCGATGAGCCGAGCTCCTGCATGGAGCTCATCAACTTCGTTCAAAGCCTGGGCTATCCAGTCATCGCCGCCGGCAAGGGCAAGAACAACCCGCTCAATATCGAAGCGACGCCCGACGCCTATGAGGATGAAGCGCAGCGGCGCAACATGAATCCGCGCATGCTGGTTGAATTCGTCGACGGGTCGAAGACCATGGTCGAGATGGCGGCAATCGCGAATGCCACCGGCCTTGTGCCCGATTGTCCCGGCATGCACGGGCCCAAAGCGGCGCTCGCCGAGCTCGAGAAGGTCCTGTGCCCAAAGCAGGATGGCGGTGTGCTGTCGCGCAAGGGCGTTGTGGACTATTCGATCGGCAAGGGCGTGGCGCCGGGCGTCTTCGTCATCGCCGAGATGGCGCATCCGAGACTCCGCGAGAGGATGCATGACCTGAAGCTGGGGGCTGGACCCTATTACACATTCTACCGGCCTTATCATTTGACCAGTCTCGAAGTGCCGCTCTCCTGCGCCCGGGCCGTGCTCTATGGCACTGCCGACATGCAGCCGCTCGACAAGCCTTCGGCGGAGGTGTGCGCGCTCGCCAAGAAGGAGCTCGCTCCGGGCGATCGGCTCGATGCTATTGGAGAATACACCTATCGCGCCTGGATCATGACCTATGAGGGCGCCAAGGCAGCGAATGCCGTCCCTTGCGGCCTCCTCGAACAGGGCGTGGTCACAAGGCCGATCGCCAAAGGCGATCTCATCACGCATGACAATGTGAAGGTCGATGCGGACTCGCGCATCGTGGCGCTGCGCCGTCGCCAGGACGACATGCTGGCACGGGGGCAAGCATGAACGAAGCCGTGACAGACACGATACCCAATTCCAATCTGCGTGACTTCTATCGTCACTTCGACGGCGCGGCGCTGCGCGCGGCGTTGCGGAGAATGTATCTGATCCGCCGTTTCGAGGAAGGTGCCGAGGACGCCTATATGCGCGGCCTCATCCACGGCACCATGCATCTTTCGATCGGCCAGGAAGCGAGCGCGGTGGGCGCCTGCATGGACCTGCGCAAGTCGGATTACATCACCTCGACCCATCGCGGTCATGGCCATTGCATCGCCAAGGGTGCTGATCCCAAGCTGATGTTCGCCGAGTTCTTCGGCAAGGAAGAGGGCTATTGCCGCGGGCGCGGCGGCTCCATGCATATTGCCGATGTCGAAGGCGGCAATCTCGGGGCCAATGGCATTGTTGGCGGCGGTCTGCCGATCGCGGTTGGCGCGGCGCTCGCCATAAAAAAGCAGAAGCGGGATGACGTGACGCTCTGCTTCTTTGGCGACGGCGCCTCCAATGAGGGTGCCTTTCATGAGGCCCTCAACATGGCGGCGATCTGGAAGCTGTCGGTGCTGTTCATTTGCGAGAACAACAAATACGGCATGTCGGTTTCGACCGAGCGCTCCATGGCGGTAACCCACGTCGCCGATCGGGCAGCCGCCTATGGCATGCCGGGCGAGATCGTCGACGGCAACCGTATCGAGGATGTCGCCGAAGCCGTGATGCGTGCGACCGCGCGGGCACGGCGCGGCGAGGGCCCGACGCTCCTCGAATGCAAGACCTACCGCATCCGCGGCCATTCCAAGAGCGACCGCAACCGCTACCGCACCAAGGAAGAGATCGAGGAGTGGGTGGCGCGCGATCCGATCGGCCATTTCGAGGCCAATCTCGAGAGCTTCGGCATCTTGACCAAGGATGAGGTGACGGCCATTCGCAGGGATGCCGAGGCCGAGATCTTGGCGGCCATCGAATTCGCCAAAGCCGGCACCGATCCATCGCCCTCCGAGGTCACGCGCGACG
Organism: uncultured Alphaproteobacteria bacterium; assembly: GCA_963841765.1. Lineage (GTDB taxonomy): Bacteria > Pseudomonadota > Alphaproteobacteria > Rhizobiales > Aestuariivirgaceae > Taklimakanibacter. The sequence continues at coordinate 42,425 of CAWJDZ010000032.1, read as the reverse complement.
TCTACACGGTCGGAGGCTGATCATGGTCTCGCGTGAATTGAGCTATGCCGAAGCCGTGCGCGAAGCCTTGGCCCAGGCGATGGAGGCGGATGACCGTGTCTTTCTCATGGGCGAGGATATCGGCGTCTATGGCGGCGCCTTCCAGGTGACGGGCGATCTCATCCATCGCTTCGGCGAGGATCGGGTGATGGACACGCCGATCGCAGAATTGGGCGCTGCCGGCGTTGCGGTGGGCGCGGCTCTTGCCGGCTGCCGGCCGGTCTTCGAATTCCAGTTTTCCGATTTCGCCACCCTGGCGATGGAGCAGATCGTCAACCAGGCCGCGAAGATCCGTTTCATGCTGGGCGGCAAGGTGTCGGTGCCGTTGGTCATGCGGTTTCCGGCGGGCTCGGGGACAGGTGCCGCCGCGCAGCACAGCCAGTCGCTCGATGCCTGGTTCGCGCACGTGCCGGGCCTCAAGGTGGTGCAACCGTCGACTCCGCATGACGCCAAGGGGTTGCTGCTGTCGGCCATCGACGATCCCGATCCGGTGATGGTGTTCGAGCACAAGCTTCTCTACAAGATGAAGGGCGACGTGCCCGAGAACGCCTATCGCGTGCCGATCGGCAAGGCGGCGGTAAGGCGCGAAGGCCGCCATGTCACGCTGGTCGCCACCGCCATCATGGTCCATCGCGCGCTCGAGGCGGCCGAGGCCCTGGTGCAAGAGGGCATCGAGGCGGAAGTCATCGATCTGCGCACATTGCGTCCCCTCGACACCGAGACGATCATCGCCAGCGTCAAGAAGACGAGCCGGCTTGCTTGCATCTATGAAGGCGTCAAGACACTGGGCATCGGCGCCGAGATCAGCGCCATGATCGCCGAAAGCGAGGCTTTCGACTATCTCGACGCGCCTATCTTGCGCCTGGGCGGCGCCGAGGCGCCGATCCCCTATAATCCGGTGCTCGAGAAGGCGGCGGTGCCGCAGACCGACGGCATCGTCAGTGCCGTACGCAGCCTCGTTACCGGCCGAGTCTAAGATCATGCCGCTCGAGGTCATCCTGCCGCGCGTCGATATGGACATGGCCACCGGCAAGATCAGCAAGTGGTATGTCAAGGAAGGCGAGACGGTCGCCAAGGGCGCGCCGATCTTCGAGATCGAAACCGACAAGGCGGCAATGGAAGTGGAGTCGCCGGGCAACGGCGTGATCCGCAACATTACCGCGGCCGCGGGGGTGGACATCCCGGTCGGAACGCCAGTCGCCTTCATCTATGGCGAAGGCGAAGCCGTTGCGGCACCGGCGGTGCGGAAGGCGGCGGCCGTTGCGCCCACACGGCAGGAAGCACCGGTTCCCGCGGCACCGCAGTTCATTGCGACAACCGTTGCGGACAGCGCCGGTGGGTCGCGCGCCACGCCTTTGGCGCGCCGGCTGGCGCGCGAGCGCGGCATTGAATTGCCGGCGATCATGGGCAGCGGCCCGCGCGGCCGCATCCAGGCCGACGACGTAAGAAATTTCCGTGCTGCGAAGCCGCTGCCGCCAAAGCCCACGGATGACGCGGCCATCGTTAGCCTCTACCCGGAAGGCAGCTACGACATCGAGCCCATAAGCAGCATGCGCCGCATCATCGCCGACAGGCTCGTTCAGTCGAAGCAGACGGTGCCGCACTTCTATCTGACCCTCACTTGCGATCTGACCCGGCTTCTCGAGACCCGCGCCCGGCTCAACGGGGGTGCCGCGCTCGGGCCCGACAAGCAGCCTTTGTGGAAGCTGTCGATCAACGATTTCGTCATAAAGGCCCTGGCCTCGGCGCTGCAGCGCGTGCCCGGCGCCAATGTCACCTGGACGGAGCAGGGGCTTCTCAAGCACCGCACGAGTGATGTCGGCGTTGCGGTCGCGGTCGAGGGCGGGCTGTTCACGCCGGTGATCCGCGGGGCGGAAGGAAAATTACTCTCGCGGATTTCGATCGAGATGAAGGACCTGGCGGCCAAGGCGCGGGCTCGCCGCTTGCAGCCCGCCGACTATAAGGGCGGCACGACCGCCATCTCCAATCTCGGCATGTATGGCATCGAGCAGTTCGCGGCCATCATCAATCCGCCGCAGGCGACAGTCCTTGCTGTTGGCGCCGGCATCGAGCGCCCGGCGGCCGTCAATGGTGAGATCCGATTGCGGACCGAAATGACGGCGACGCTCTCGTGCGACCACCGCGCCGTCGATGGCGCGCTCGGAGCGGAGCTCCTGGCGGCATTCAAATTGTTCATTGAAGAGCCTGCCCTTATGCTGGCATGAGGCGCCCTGGAGGAGAGGCATGAGATACGATTATTCATCGATCGGCTTCTACACTTTCGACTGCCTGGGCTGGCCGTTCACGTCGGTGCCGGAAGGCGGCGGCACGCATTTTCTCGACGAACTGACGCTTGCGGTCTCAGGCGCCGCGGGGACAGCGGCGATCGCTGCCGCCAAGATGGGCCTCAAGGTCCTGGCGGTCGGCGGTGTCGGTCCCGATCTCATGGGCGACTGGGTTCTCGAACGCCTGAAGAGCTTCTCCGTCGATATCTCCGCCATGCAGCGCATCGAAGGATCGCGGACATCGTCCTCGATCGTGACGACCCGCGTCGACGGCACCCGGCCGGCCCTTCATATGAAGGGCGCCACCGGCGATTTCTTCGTCGATGACACCCTGCTCGAACAGGTGATCGATTCGCGTGTCGTCCATATCGGAGGCATCGGCCTCATGGACAGGATGGACAAGGGCCGCAATGCCGAGTTGATGCGGGCCGCCAAGACCCATGGCGCCACCACGACGCTCGATGTCTTCGCGAGCTCCAAGGCCGATCTGCCGGCCGTCGCCCAAGTGCTGCCCTATGTCGATTATTTCATGCCCTCGATCGAAGAGGCGGCGGCGCTCACCGGCTTGTCGGGACTCGCCGACAACGCCGGATACTTCCTCGATCTCGGCGTCAAGGCTTGCGTCTTCACGCGTGGCGCCGACGGCGCCTATTACCACGACGCCAAGGGCACGCGTTTCGAGGTTCCGGCCTTCGACATCAATGTGAAATGCACCTGCGGCTGCGGCGATGCGTTCAATGCCGGCTTTGCCGTCGCCTACTGCCACGGCTTCGATCCGGAAACCATCGTGCGTTTCGCGCAGGCGACTTCGGCGCTCAATGCCACGGGCCTCGGCTCGCAAGCGGGTGTCAAATCTTTCGAGCACACGCTTGACTTCATGAAACATACGCCGGCACGAGCCAGGGCCGGCGTCGCGGCTTAGACCGACCCGTTATCCTCATGCTGAGGTGGCCGCGAAGCGGCCCTCGAAGCATCCATCAGGATAAAGCGAGTCTGTTGCAGCACACCTTTCGAGGCTCGCTGCGCTCGCACCTCAAGGTGAGGGTTGAGGGGCCTGTAGTGCTTTACAGCCTGGCCATCCTGAGACGCAGCGCATTGGCGATGACGCTCACCGAGGAGAGCGCCATGGCTGCGGCCGCGATGATGGGCGACAGCAAGAGGCCGAAGGCCGGATAGAGCACGCCCGCCGCTACCGGAACGCCCGCCGCATTGTAGATGAAGGCGAAGAGCAGGTTCTGGCGGATGTTGCGCATCGTCACCTGGCTGAGCCGTCGCGCTTGCGCAACGCCCAGCAGGTCGCCTTTGAGCAAGGTGATGCCGGCGCTTTCGATGGCGACATCGGTGCCCTTGCCCATGGCGATGCCGATATCGGCGGCGGCAAGGGCCGGTGCGTCGTTGACGCCGTCGCCCGCCATGGCGACGATGAGGCCTTGGCTCTGCAGGCGCTTGACCACCTCTACCTTGCGGTCGGGAAGGATGTCGGCCTCGATCTCGCTGATGCCGAGCGTCTTCGCCACGGCTTCCGCCGTAGTGCGGTTGTCGCCGGTCAACATGACGATGCGCAGTCCCGCATCGCGCAGAAGCTTGAGCGCTTCTGGCGTCGTCGCCTTGATCGGATCGGCAATGGCGATGAGGCCTTGCGCCTCGCGGTCGACGCCGACCAAGATGACGGTCGCACCTCCCTGGCGCAGGGTTTCGGCCTTGCCGGCAAGCGGTGCGGCATCGATGCCTTCCGTTTCGAGGAAGACTGCATTGCCGAGCACTATCCTCTTGCCGTCGACCACGCCCTTGGCGCCTTTGCCGGTCGGCGAGTTGAAATCCGAGACCTTCGGCAGCTCCAGCTTCTTGACCTCCGCCGCGGCGACAATGGCAGCCCCCAGCGGATGCTCGGAAGCGCGCTCGACGCCGGCGGCAAGCCGCAGCAGTTCGTTCTCGTCCATGCCGCCCGACGTCACGATGCGCGTGACTTTCGGCTTGCCTTCGGTCAGCGTGCCGGTCTTGTCGAAGAGAAGCACATTCGCCTCCTCCAGCCGCTCCAGCGCCTCGGCATTCTTGATCAATATGCCGTTTTCAGCACCCTTCCCGACGCCCACCATGATCGACATGGGAGTGGCGAGGCCGAGCGCGCAGGGACAGGCGATGATGAGCACCGAAACGGCGGCGAGCAGAGCGAGCGAGAAGCGGGGCTCCGGACCCGCCAGCATCCAGACGGCAAAGGCAATCGCGGCCACGGCGATGACCAGAGGCACGAACCATCCCGAGACCTGGTCGGCAAGGCGCTGGATGGGTGCCCGCGAACGCTGCGCTTCCGCCACCATCTGCACGATGCGCGCAAGCATCGTTTCGCGCCCGACCTTGACGGCGCGGATGGTGAGGGCCCCCGTCTGATTGAGCGTGCCGCCTGTCACATTGGCGCCCTGGGTTTTGGCGACCGGCATGGCTTCGCCGGTGATCATGGATTCATCGACCGATGACCGGCCGTCGATGACTTCGCCATCGACCGGTACTTTCTCGCCCGGCCGGACGCGCAACATGTCGCCGGCGACGACCTGGTCGAGCGGCACTTCGGCTTCGCCGCCATGGGCGTCGATGCGACGTGCCGCCTTGGGGGCGAGACCGAGCAGCGCCTTGATGGCGCCCGATGTCCGATCGCGGGCCTTGAGCTCGAGCACCTGGCCCAAAAGGACGAGCACGGTGATGACCGCCGCGGCCTCGAAATAGGCGGGCATGCTGCCGTCGTGGCCTTTGAGCGCTGCCGGAAAGATGCCGGGAAAGACGGTCGCGATCACGCTGTAGATCCAGGCAACCCCGGTGCCCATGGCGATGAGCGTGAACATGTTGAGCTTGGCCGTGACCAGCGAGCGCCAGCCGCGCTCGAAGAAAGGAAGACCCGCCCACAAGACGACAGGCGTCGCGAAGGCGAGCTGCAGCCAGTTTGAAAGGCTTTGCGGAATCGCATGCATGAGCGCCGGGAAGAGATGAGCGCCCATTTCCAGGATGAAGACGGGCAGAGTAAGGATGAGGCCGATCCAGAAGCGCCGCATCATGTCGGCAAGCTCAGGGTTGGGTCCGCTGTCGGCCGTCGCGATCTCGGGCTCGAGCGCCATGCCGCAGATCGGGCACGAGCCTGGGCCTATCTGGCGGATCTCCGGGTGCATCGGGCAGGTATAGATGGCGGTCGGATCGGTGGCCTCGGCCTTCTTCGGCGCCAGATAGCGCTCAGGATCGGCTTCGAATTTCGCCTTGCAGGTGCCTGAGCAGAAATAGAAGGTTTCGCCGTGATGCGCCGTCTTGTGCTTGGCCGTTTCGGGACTGACGGTCATGCCGCAGACCGGATCCCTCACCATATGAGCGGCTGAAGGGGCCGATTCCTTGTGGCCGGAGCGGTGACAGGCATGACCGCGATGGGCGTGCGCGCTGTGGTCTTCTTTCTTGATCACAATAGGCTCCAAGTGAACAGATACCCCGGGAGGGTATATTAGGGACTTGCTCTATATACCCCCATGGGGTATATAGAGCAAGCATGAAAAACGAGACCAAGCAGTCCTGCATCAAGCGTCTGGGCCGGGTCGAAGGCCAGGTGCGCGGCGTCGCGCGCATGGTCGAAGAGGACCGCTACTGCATCGACGTGATAACGCAGATCTCAGCCATTCGTGCCGCATTGAAGCGGGTCGAGGAGGAGGTGCTCAAGGATCACGTCGCCCATTGCGTCGAGCATGCGATCGTGTCCGGCAAGAAGGACGAGCAGCGCAAGAAGATCGCCGAGCTCATGGACGTGCTGGGAAGGCTGCAGAATTGACGCTCTCCGTCACCCCGGCGAAAGCCGGGGCGCATTGAACAAGTGAAATCTGGGAAGCGCTGGTCGCGCGGAAGGAATTTAGTAGATCCCGACTTTCGTCGGGATGACGATGACGGTGAGAGTTTTGCGCTAAACTTCAGCTCACGCCATCGTATGGCAGTCTTCGACCGGGCACTTGTCGATCAACCCGCGCAATTTCTCGAACCCATCGTGCACCGCGTCTTGTGACGGTGCCGGTCCGAAACAGGCGCGTATGGCATTCTGCTGAACTGAAGGATCCATGGCGAAAGCCGTGCCGGGCGTCACCTTGATGCCGGCGGTGAGCGCCGCCGCGGCGAAATCGCTCGGCCGCCAGTAGCGCGGCAGTGTGATCCAGGCGAACATCGACCCCGGCGCGCAGGCGGTCGGCACGCCCTTCAAATGCTCGAGCGCCGCCCCCCGGCGCAGATCGAGCTCCTTGCGGATGGCGGCGCGCGCACGCTCGGCGACGCCGCTCTCGATCCAGCGGCGGGAAAGCTCGGCGGAGAGCGCATTTGGCCTGCCGCCGATGATCATCTGCTGCCGGTTGATCGCCTCGGCGGCGCCAGGGGGCGGCGCCATGAAGGCCATGCGCAAACCTGGTGCTGTCGTCTTCGACAGGCTGGTGATGTAGTAGGTGCGCTCCGGCGCCAGCGACTGGATGGTGATCGGCGGATCATCGGCAAGGAGCCGGAACACGTCGTCTTCGATGATGGTGAGGTCATAGCGCTGGGCGATATCGGCAATGGCGCGTCGTCGTTCCTCGGAGAGCGTGACGGTCGTCGGATTCTGCAGCGTCGGCACGATATAGACGAGGCGTGCCTCGCCGCGCCTGGCAAGATGCTCGAGTGAATTCGGGGGTCACACCTTCGGCGTCGTTGTGCAAGGTGCGCATCTGCAGCCCGAATTGCCGCGTGATCGGCTGCATGGTCGGATAGGTCAAGGGCTCGATGAGGATCCGCTCGCCGGCCGTCGTGATGGTCGAAAAAATGGAAATGAGCGAAGCCTGGGCGCCGGCGCTCAGCACCACCTGGTCGGGGGTGATATCGATGCCGCTTTTTTTGAGCCAATACGCGCCGGCATCGCGATGCGGAGCGAAGCCTTGAGCGGAAGGGTAGTCGAGGAGCTCGATCCAGCCCGGATCGCGGGCAATGTCGCGCATGGCCGCTTCGAAATCGCCCGATTGCGCGACGCGCGGCGGCGCCGACATCTGCATGTCCAGAAGGCCGGGCTCGAAACCGCTCGAGATGCTTTGCGCGGCCGCATAGTTGGGGCGAGGGTCGCGCAAATAGCTGCCGCGCCCGACTTCCCCCGACAGAAGGCCGCGTTTGGACGCTTCCTGATAGCCGCGGGTCACCGTCCCGATCGTGACACCGAGCTTCCAGGCGAGCTCGCGCTGCGCCGGCAGCCGATCCCCGGCCTTGAGCTTTCCGATGGTCAGATCGGCCGCGATTGCATCGGCAATCGCGACATAACGGGGCTTGTCAGGGGCTAAAGTCGGGATCCAAGTTGTCATGGTAACAATATTCCGTTTGACGGTGACAATAGTGACATTGTATAATGGTAACCGTTGCAATTAGCAAGTTAACTGTCATCGAATTGAGACAATAGATACAATTTCTTGTGAATGCAACTGTCACCAGGGATGATCCTCCTGACACAATCGGGTCGACCCCTGTCGTATCCTTTTGACCGTCCGAAACCCGTTCGATTGAGGTGTGCCATGCGCGACTATATCCTGACCCAGGCCGAAACCACTGATAAGACCTTCACGTTTCCTGTCCTGAACCGGATCGTAGCGAATTGGCGCAAGCGCCGGCAGCTGCGCCAGCTCGAACAGCTCGATGATCACCTGCTCATGGATATCGGCCTGACACGCGACGAGTTGATCCGCGTGCAGCGCTCGCCTCTGAGCATGGATCCGGTAACCGAATTGCTCAGCGTCAAGCCCATGAGCCGTGGCCTGCGCCACAAGTGAGCGGTTTGTCGTCCTCCCCCAGCGCGGTCTACCCCGCCGCGTGACCTGCAGCCTGGCCTCCTCTGGAGGTCAGGCTGTTTTTCTCCGACACCTCAACCCGGAAGCCTTCGCTTCCGGGTTTTTTTCGTGCAAGGGACCACCCCGGCCCCGAGGATTTCCGCTGACCTCTTGTTTCCTTGGAATTCACATCTGGTATGTGCCAATTCCCGGGGCTGGCGCATTTCCATGGCCGCTGCCTTTCTGCTAGTTTCGCGCACCCTGAAATCCGAGGAGCCTCTCATGAACAAACACGCGGGCGCAGTCCATTGGGACCCGTCACCCAATAATCTCGAACCCTTCTGGATGGGCTTCACGCCCAACCGCGCGTTCAAGAAGCGGCCGCGCCTTATCGCCCGCGCCAAGGACATGCATTATTACGACATGACCGGCCGCGCCGGTGCTCGATGCGACCGCGGGCCTGTGGTGCTCAAATGCCGGCCATTGCCGCGACCGCGATCGTCGAGGCGATCCAGAAACAGGCCGCCGAGCTCGATTTCGCGCCGACCTTCCAATTCGGCCATCCCAAGGTGTTCGAGCTCGCCTCCCGCCTCGCCAATCATGGCGCCCGGCGATCTCAACTACGCCTTCTTCTGCAATTCGGGATCGGAAGCCGCCGACACCGCGCTCAAGATCGCGCTCGCCTATCAGCGCGCCAAGGGCGAGGCCTCGCGCACCCGGCTCATCGGCCGCGAGCGCGGCTATCATGGCGTGAATTTCGGCGGCATCAGCGTCGGCGGCATGGTCGCCAACCGCAAGTTCTTCGGCGCCATGATCGCCGGCGTCGATCATCTGCCGCACACCTATAACCGCGCCGAGCAGGCCTTCACCAAGGGCGAGCCCAAATGGGGCGGGCATCTCGCCGATGAGCTCGAGCGGCTCGTGGCGCTGCACGATGCCTCGACCATTGCCGCGGTCATCGTCGAGCCGATGGCGGGCTCGACCGGCGTCCTGCCGCCGCCCGACGGCTATCTCAAGAAGCTGCGCGAGATTTGCGACAAGCACGGCATCCTGCTCATCTTCGATGAAGTGATCACCGGCTTTGGCCGCCTCGGCTATGCCTTTCGCCGCCGAGCGCTTCGGCGTCATGCCCGACATGATCACCTTCGCCAAGGGCGTCACCTCGGGTGCCGTGCCCATGGGCGGCGTGATGGTGCGCCAGCACATCTATGATGCCTTCATGAACGGCCCCGACCATGCGATCGAGCTGTTCCATGGCTATACCTATTCGGGCCATCCGATTGCCGCGGCGGCCGGCGTCGCAACGCTCGAGACCTACAAGGAAGAGGGCCTCTTCGAGCGCGCCCTGAAGCTCGAAGGCAAATGGGCCGATGCCGCCATGTCGCTCAAGGGCAAGCCGCATGTCGCAGGACATCCGCACCATTGGCCTGGTCGCCGCCATCGACCTCGAGCCGATTCGAGGGCTCGCCCGGCAAGCGCGCCTATGACGCCATGGAGAAGGGCTTCCACGATTATGGCATCATGTTGCGCATCACCGCCGACACGATCGCGCTGTCGCCGCCGCTTGATCATCAAGGAGGAGCAGATCGACGAGATTTTCGAGGACAAGCTGCCCAAGGTCCTCGCCGCCATCTGAGAAATCAGTGTGGTGCATTTCTTCCCGGCGAAGCAGTTCATGCTTCACCGGGAAGTGTATTGGCTTTTCCGTCAATCGACTTTTGCGCGGCTGTGTTAGTCTCGGGCCAGGGTGATTCGCGGGACGGGCATATGAAGCATCCAACACTGCCCTTGGGCGTCGCGGCCATGATGGCCGTGGCGGCCAGTGTCGCTGCCGGTGCCGGCGTATTGGCTTCGGGCCAGCGGCTCGAGCTTGCTCTTGCCTTTGCCGCCGTCCTCCTCGCCGGATCGCATTTGCTGGTCTTCCTCTATCGCGACCTCGGCTATCGCCGGGAATTTGCCGGCATGAACGAAATTCAGCAGCGCTCGCGCAAGCTCGCCGAGCAGTTTTCGAGTCTCATGTCGAGGGTTCATGTTCTGGAGGACGAGCGCGCCGGACCACCACCGGCGCAAAAGCCCGAGAGCGTCGATTTCAATCGCGAATTCGAGGAATTGCGCCGTTCGGTCGAGGCGCTCGCCGAGGAATATGGCCGCGCACCGCAGCCTTCGCGCGCCCGCCGCGAGCCTGAAATCCCGCCATCTCCCCCTCCCGAGGAAAGCCCGGCCGTCATCGAGCATCAGCTTGAATTCTTCCTCGAGCCCATCGTGTCCTTCGCCGTGGATGCAACCGCGCATTACCGCGCCGCACTGGTGCTCGAAGGCAATGGGCGGCGCGTCGACTTTGATGAGCTGACGCGCCAGGCCGCGGCCAACGGTCTGCGCGCCGATCTCGACGGTCACGCGGTAAGCCGGGCGCTCGCGGTCGGCAGCAGGCTGACCGCCAAGCGCCCCGGCACGGCGATCTTCATCCCGATCGGGACCGAGACGCTCGCCTCCCAAGCCGCACTCGCGGCCATTGAAAGGCAGATCGGCCGGGCGAGGCGTGGCGCGGCCAATCTCGTCTTTGAAATTGACCAGAGCGCCATGGCGGGCTTAGGCGCGCGGAGCATCGAGGGCTTGGCGCGCCTTTCCCGCAATGGCGCCGGCCTGGCGCTGGCGCGCGCCCATGGCGCAGGCCTCGACCTCCACGCCTTGCGCAACCTTAATTTCCGGTTCATCACCTTCAGTGCTGCCGCATTGCCGGCTGACCGTAACACCGTCTCGGCCTGGACCGAGACGGTACGCCTCGCTGCCGACCATGGCTTCACCATCGGCGTGCAAGGCCTCTACTATGAAGAGCAGATTCATGTCGCGAGCCGCTGGGCCTCGCTCGGCAGCGGCCCGGCCTTCGCCCCGCCGCGCCGGGTCAAAGGTGAGGCCATCACCGTCAACCAGGTCCGTTCGGCTGCCTGATCGCAATGCAAGACTTGTCTGCGCGTTATCCGGTCTGGCTCTGCGACATCTGGGGCGTCGTCCACAATGGTGTCGCGCATTTCCCCTGGGCTGTTGAGACTTTGCAACGTCACCGCGGCAATGGCGGCCTTGTGGTGCTGATCACCAACGCGCCGAGGAGTGCTGCGAAAGTGGCCACCCATCTCGCCCATCTCGGCGTGACCAATGAGCATTATGATCTGATCGTGACCTCAGGCGACGTGACACATGATCTGATGCTGCCCTATGACGGGCATCGTATCTACTATCTGGGGCCTGAGCGAGATCTCGGTGTGCTCGATGACCTGAGCATCGAGAAATCCACGCCCGATGAGGCGGAGGTGGTTCTGTGCGTCGGCCTCGTGCATGACGAAACCGAAACGCCCAAGGACTATGCCGAGCTCCTCGGGCGGATGAGCCGCCGCGGGCTTCCGATGATCTGCGCCAATCCCGACAAAGTGGTGAGACGCGGCAACCGGCTCGTCTATTGCGCCGGCGCCCTTGCCGAACTCTACGCATCCATGGGGGGCGAGGTCACCATGGCCGGCAAGCCTTATCGGCCGATCTACGATCTGGCACTGGCGCGAACGAGAGAAACGCGCCATGGTATCGCATGCCGATATTCTCGCCATTGGCGATGGGCCCGAGACCGACATCAAGGGTGCCGCAGACTATGGTCTCGATATCGTGCTGATCATCGCCGGCGGCATTTCGGAGGAAGGCGCGGACCCGTCCGAACTCGAGGCCGAGATCCGCACGCGCATGCCCGGCGCACGCATCATCCGCACTTTGCCGCACTTGGTCTGGTCCTGATTTTCATTGAGAATCAAGGTGTTGGCTATTTTTCCGCCAGGATTCTGCTGCGACTGTGGAAGGAACTTTCCTTGTGCGGCGCAATATGGTTATTTAGCGACCGCAACATTTTAGGGGAGCGGGCATGTGCGGTCATTATTGTATCGAGGATCTCGAGATTGGCATGGAAGCCGCGCATGAGCGCGTCGTCACAGGTGGTGACATCGAGGTTTTTGCGGAGCTTTCGGGTGACGACAATCCCGTGCATCTGAATGCCGATTTCGCCGCCAAGTCGCCTTTCAAGGCGCGCATCGCCCATGGCATGCTGACCGCGAGCTTCATCTCGACGGTGCTCGGCACCAAATTGCCGGGCTATGGCTGCATCTATCTGTCCCAGACCTTGCGCTTCAAGGCGCCGGTGAAGATCGGCGACACGGTGCGGGCGCTCGCTCGCATCACTTCGCTCGACCGCGACAAGCGCAGGGCCGGTCTCGATTGCTCGGTTTCGGTCGGTGACAAGGTCGTGCTCGAAGGCGAGGCTCTTGTCCTCGTGCCCGCGCGCGGATAGACCGTCCGTCCATGACAAGGACGATTGTTGAAGCAGGCGTGCCGTTGCCCGCGGCGCTGCGCGGTGCCGTCGTGGCCATTGGCAATTTCGACGGCATTCATCGCGGGCACCAGCAATTGCTGGCGGAAGCGCGCAGCGAAGCCCAGCACCGCGGCAGCCATTGGGGCCTCCTGACTTTCGAGCCGCATCCGCGCAGTTTCTTTCGACCCGCCGATCCCGTCTTCCGGTTGACGCCCTTACCGCTCAAGGCGCGTCTCGTCGCCGCGCTCGGCGCGCACTTCACCGCCGTGCTCGCTTTCGATGCGCGGCTCGCAGCAATGACCCCCGAGGATTTCGTTCGCCGGGAGCTCAGTGAGCGGCTCGGCGTGTCGCATGTCGTGACCGGCTATGACTTCCATTTCGGTCATGGGCGCAAGGGCACGGCTGAGACGATGCGTGAGCTCGGGCGCCAATTGGGCTTCGGCGTCACCGTCATCGATCAGGTGACTGACGACAACGGCTTCGCGCCATTTTCATCCAGCGCCATTCGCGATTCCCTGCGCCACGGGCATGTGAGCGAGGCCGCCCGCCAGCTTGGTTATTGGTGGACGGTCGAGGGTGAGGTCGTACAGGGCGACCGGCGCGGCCGCACCATTGGCTTTCCGACCCTCAATATCGTGCTGCCGGACGGATCCGAGCCCTTCCAGGGCATCTATGCGGTGAGAGTGCGCGAGGCCGAAGCATCCGGCGCGCGTCATTGGAAGGGGGCCGGCTACTTCGGGCGAAGGCCCACTTTTGCCAGCGAAAAGACCTTTCTCGAAGTCTACCTTCTGGGCTTCAGCGGTGATCTCTATGGCAAGACGATGCTGGTCGAGTTCATCGACTTGATCCGTCCCGACCGGCGTTTCGACACGATCGACGATCTGGTGGCGCGGATGAAGCTCGATTGCAGCGAAGCAGAAAAACGGCTTGCAGCTTTCGCGAGGCATGATCCTTTGGCGGCATTTCCCTTGGCGCGAGCGCAGATGGCGGGAACGCTGTAAGGGAGTCACTCCGCGACGACGGCCGAGATGTGCCAGAGTCTGATGACTTTAAGAAGGATCATGTTTCGATGCGCCTTATGCCGAGGTGGCCACTACCCACCTCGTCATGGCCGCCCCTGAGGGCCGCTGAGGCGGCCATCCAGCCCTTCTGTGCAGCCGCCGTCTGGCGTCGAGGCTGGATGGCCGGGTCAAGCCAAGGTCAAGCCCGGCCATGACGAGCAGGGAAGAGGTGAGGGTATCGAGTAGACCTAACTCATCACGCGCTAGCCTGGGGCGCGACCTCGGCGTTTCTTTTTCGTCACATCGGTCGCGGGATCGAGCAGGCGATGCAGATGCACGATGAAATAGCGCATATGAGCATTGTCGATGGTTTCGCGCGCCTTGGCGAGCCACGCCTTCTGCGCCAGTTGCGAAATTCGGATAGATGCCGACGATGTCGAGCTTGCGCGACATCCTTGAAAGTCGACACCGTCGAGATCGGCGAGTTCGCCGCCGAACACCAGATGGAGAAGCTGCTCCGGCTTGTTTCTTGGCTGGCTTGCTCATGATGTTGCGAGTTGCTCCAGAAGTGAGGCATGCAGCGCGATGCGATGACGCCACATAGTTCGCCTGCCGCGTCTCGCGGCGGTTGATAAGTAAACTTCTTGCCGTCGAGACCCGTGTCACGCTTGCCGCCTGCTTCGTGCACCAGAAGATCGCCCGCCGCAAGATCCCAGTCATGCTTTGGCGTCGTCGACAGCGCCGCCTCGAGATCGCCTTGCGCGACGAGGGCGAGCCGCATGGCGAGCGGTGTGTTGCCGCCGGCAACGGCCTTGACCGGTGCCTTGGCCTCAAGCTGCTTGAGGGCGGAGGCGTTGCCCAGAATGCGGGCCCCCGCAAGTGTGCCGTATCCGCCATGTGGAGTGGCTTCCCGTTGAGCGTGGCGCCTTCGCCGCGACGGGCTTCGTAGAAGTCCTTGGTGATCGGGCCGATAGATGGCGGCAAGCGTGGGCCGTCCTTCGACCAAGAGGGCGGCCGCCACGCACCAATCATCGCCACCCTGTGCGAAAGCGCGCGTGCCGTCGATCGGATCGACGATCCACACCTCTCGCCGGGCCAGACGTTCCTCAGTCGTCGGGCGTTTCTTCCGAAAGCCAACCATAGCTCGGGCTGCGCTGCAGTGAGGCGTGCCTTGAGCGCCTTGTCCACCGCGAGATCGGCCTCGGTCACCGGCGAGCCGTCGCTCTTCGTCCAGCGCTTCGACCGATTGCCGGAAGAGCGAGTGGGCGAGGGCGCCCGCTTCGCGCACAGCCGCGCGCAGAAGCTCAACGTCCGCCAAGGTCATTCCTTCGACGAGGCAGGTGGGCGCGTTGATCGGCGGTGCGGAATTCGAGATCGTTCGCCGGCGTGAGATTGCAGAAACATGATCGGCGGAGCTTGCCGGCGAGCGTCACCTCGCTCACCGGAAAGGCGACCTCGCCATTCTCGATCCAGAAGCCCGAAGCACCGCGGCTGTAATCGCCGGTCACCATATTGGGACCGCGGCCGATGAGCTCGGTGACATAAAGTCCGTTTGCCGATCGCTTTGCATCATGCTCAGCGAGCGTGGCTTCGCCAGGCTTCATATGGACATTGGATCGAAGAGGGGCTGGGCGGGCCGGCAAGCCCGCGCGCCGCATGCCCGGTCGGCTTCAAGGCCGAGTTGGCGCGCCGAGGCAGATCGAGGATCCAGCCGGTGAGCACGCCCTTTCGATGAGCGGAAGCGGCCCGGCTGGCGATGCCTTCGGCATCGAAGGGACGCGAGGCGAGGCCGCGGGGACGGTGGGATCGTCGATGATTTCGAATCGTCTGGCGAAAACCTGGGCCCAAGCCTGTCACGCAGGAAGCTCGTGCCTGCGCGCGATCGCCGATCCCATGATGGCGCCAAGAAAATGGCCGACAAGACTTGCCGCGATACGGCGGTCATAGATGACGGGAACAGCCTGCGACTTGACTTTGCGCGGACCCGACGCGGCGCGCCGCGCGCTCGCCCGCCTCGCGGCCGATGTCCTCTGCGCTTCCGGAGATCCTCCGGGTGAGTGACGGAGAGAATAGTCGTAATCGCGCTCCATGCCGGTGCCTTCGCCGGCGATTGCCGTGGCGCTGAACGAGACGCCGGTGCGCCGGTAGCTGCCGGCAAAGCCATTGGAGGCGGCAAGCGCATGGTTGCGGTCGGACTGAGGAAGCGCCCGCACCTCCCGATTTGCTCACGCCCTTTGACCGCCAGCGCATGGGCCTCGGCGGTGAGCGCCATTTGGCGCAAGGCTGCGGCATCGGGCAGATCGTCATCCGCAACGTCGACCGGCGCCCAGTCCGTGGCGATCTCGCTCGCTGCGGCGATCCCGGCATAGGGATCGGATGGGGCAGCCTTCGCCATGGCACCGCCTGCTCGGCGATGCGCTCGATCCCGGCGTCATCGATCTTGGAGGTGGCGATTGCGGCAGAGGACTGACCGACCAAAACCCTGAGGCCGATTTCGCAGGCTTCCGCCTGCTCGAGATTCTCGATGGCGCCGTCGCGCACGCCGACTTCGAGGCTGCGTCCGTCGATGACCAGCGCATCGGCGGCGCGTGGCGCCGAAATGCTTGGCGCGCGCACAGAGCGGTTTCGGCAAGTCGTGAGGAGGTCATCTGGTCATCGAGGTCAGATCGTATCGAGAACGAGGCCAAAAAGGATGAGCAGGCCGAATTCGCGATTGGACCGGAACAGCGCGAGGCATCGCTCGCGGGTCGTCGATGTCGAAGCGTGCAGATCTGCCACGGCCGCGTGGAGCGCCGCCGCGGCAACGCCGATATGGGCGAGAAGGCCGCGCCTGCGCAAGCCACAGACTTGCATCGATGAAGATGAGCGCGAGCACGAAGAAGCCGCCGACCCACTAGGGCGAGGCCGCGCCGAATTTGAGCGCCGTCGATTTGACCCCGATCAGCACGTCGTCTTCCTTGTCCTGATGGGCATAGATCGTGTCATAGGCAAGCGTCCAGGCAGATGCCGCCGAGATAGAGGAGCAGGGCCGCCGGGGCGAGACCGCCGTGAATCGCGCTCCAGCCGACGAGGGCGCCCCCAATTGAAGGCGAGGCCGAGGAATACCTGCGGCCAGTAGGTGAAGCGCTTCATGAAAGGATAGATCGCGACGATGACGAGCGATGCGGCGCCGATCGCGATCGTTGTCCAATTGAATTGGAGCAGGATGAGGAGGCCAAGGAGGCATTGCAGGACGAGGAAGATGAAGGCCGCCTTGACGCTCACCTGGCCGGAGGGAATGGGCCGCGAGCGCGTGCGCGCGACCTGCGCATCGAAATTCGCGGTCGGCGATGTCATTGAGCGTGCAGCCGGCGCCGCGCATGACGATGGCGCCCGAGAAGGAAGAGCAGCCCGTACCAGAGATTGGGCATACCGCGTCCGCCCTGCGATCTGCGCAAGCGCCAGACCCCACCAGCAGGGCAATAAGCAGCAGCCACCAGCCGATCGGCCGGTCGAGTCGCATCAGCCTTGCATAGGGCCGAAGCACCGCCGGCATGAACCGGTCGACCCAGTTGTCGGCAGGGGCATCGGCGACGTGATCGATCATGGGCGTCTGTTAACCCGGCAGAGGCTTCTCGCAAATAGGGCCATTGCGCGCGGGTCAGGGACGAGGCTACGTGAGAGAATGCGAGATACGCCCCGACTTCATGTCGCCCACCGGCTTGCCGAACGCGTCGAACATGCGCTGGAACAGGACCAGGCGCATTATGTGCGAGACGTCATGCGGCTCAGGCCCGGCGATCCCTTGCGTCTGTTCAATGAATCAGATGGCGAATGGCTGGCCTTTGTGGCCCAGGCGACGCGCAAATCCGTCACCTTGCGCGTCGAGAAAAAACTCACCGAGGCGACGCTCCCACCCGACATCGATTTCCTCTTCGCTCCCTTGAAGCATGCCCGGCTGGACTACCTGGTGCAAAAGGCGACCGAGCTCGGTGCTCGCCGCCTGCGCCCGGTCATCACCCAGCGCACCATTGTCGAGCGCGTCAATCTCGAGCGTATGCGCGCCAATGCGATCGAGGCCGCCGAGCAATGCAATCTCGTTTTCGTGCCGGATGTGGCGGAGCCTCGGAAGCTCGACCGCCTGCTGGCCGACTGGGAGTCCGGCCGGGCTTTGATTTATTGCGACGAGGGGGCGCAAAATCAGGACACTTTGGCCATCCTGAAGCTCTTGCGGCTGCCGGCGGCTCTGCTGGTCGGACCCGAGGGTGGCTTCACGGCCGAAGAGCGGGCAGGACTCAAGCGGCTGCCCTTCGTGACCGCGATTTCCTTAGGTCCACGGATCATGCGGGCGGATACGGCCGGGACTGCGGCGCTGGCGCTCCTGCAGGCGACCCTCGGCGACTGGCGTCCATGAAATTTCGTCTTCTATCCACTACAATCTTTGCCTTGTCCGAAAGTGAGTCACCGCGTAGTTAGCCGTGTCATCAAGCGCTGACTAGTGGAGCGGATTTGACATTCGCAACCCCGCCTGCTGGGATTAACGACGCGAATGTCAAATCCAAAGCTCCACTAGAAACAAATATTTGCTAGTGGTCCTTTGATTCTAACATTCGCAAAGACTTTGCTCTAAACGGGGATGCGAATGTTAAAATTGGACCACTAGGCGCCAAGGGCAACGAAGGGATCTGATCTTGAGCGTACCCACCCCCGACACACCAGAGGCGCGCGCCGTAGTCACCAGCAAGCGTCAGCTGATCGATTATATCGCGACGGGAGAAAAGCCGGAAGGCGAATGGCGGATCGGGACCGAACATGAAAAGTTCCCCTTCCTGACCGATAGTCTTGGACCGGTGCCTTACGATGGTCCGCGCTCGATCCGGGCCTTGCTCGAGGGGCTCAAGAATCGCTTCGGCTGGACCGGGCTATATGAAGGCAGCACCATCATCGGCCTGACCGATCCACACGGCATGGGCTCGATCTCGCTCGAGCCCGGCGGCCAGTTCGAATTGTCGGGTGCGCCCTTGGCGACGGTGCACGAGACCTGTGATGAGGTGCACAATCACCTGGCCCAGGTGCGCGAAGTGGGCGATGGGCTGGGGATTGGATTTCTCGGCCTCGGCGCCTCGCCCATATGGACCGGGCCGAGACGCCGGTCATGCCCAAGGGGCGCTACCAGATCATGGCGCCCTACATGGACAAGAAGGGCAAGCATGGCCGCGACATGATGTTCCGCACCTCGACCGTGCAGGTCAATCTCGATTTCTCCTCGGAAGCCGATATGGTCAAGATGCTCAGGGTGTCGCTTGCGCTGCAGCCGGTGGCGACCGCGCTCTTCGCCAATTCTCCGTTCACGGAAGGAAAGCCCAACGGCTACAGGAGCTTCCGCTCGGCCGTCTGGCTCGACACCGATCCCGACCGCTCGGGCATGCTGCCTTTCGCCTTCGAACCTGGAATGGGCTATGAGCGCTATGTCGATTACGCACTCGATGTGCCGATGTACTTCGTCTATCGCGACGGCCACTATCACAATACGGCCGGCGAAAGCTTTCGCGTCTTTCTCGAAGGCAAGCTACCGCAACTGCCGGGTGTCAAGCCCACGCTGCATGACTGGTCGGATCATCTGACGACGATTTTCCCGGAAGTCCGTCTCAAGAAATTTCTGGAGATGCGCGGCGCCGACACCGGGCCTTGGCGCACGCTGTGCGCCCTTCCGGCCTTGTGGGTCGGCATTCTCTATCACAAACCGTCGCTCGACGGCGCGTGGGATCTGGTCAAGGACTGGTCGGCCGAGGACCGGCAGCAAATGCGCGAGGCGGTACCGCGCGAGGCCCTGCAGGCCAAGGTCAAGGGTCGCCTGGTCCAGGATGTGGCGAAGGACATGCTGGCTCTGTCGCGCAAGGGTTTGGGCGAACGCCGCATCGTCGGCTGCAAGGGCAAGACCGAGACGCGCTTTCTCGACGAGCTCGATGGGATCGCAGCCTCGGGGCGCACGCGCGCCGATGAATTGCTGCAGCTCTACGACACGCGCTGGAACCACGATGTGAAGCGGGTCTTCAGGGATTTTGCTTACTGACCGAGGGGAGTGTCATGGAAGCCACATCTGCCCCCGATCCGAACACGCTGCCGCTGACACCCGTCGAGGGACCAAAAGGCATAGGCGGCTGGCTGATCCTGCCGTTGATCCATTTGTTCGGGACCGTGATCTTGACTGTGATCAATCTCGCCATGGCCTTGCAATACTGGGACGGCCTCGTCTTGCTGGCGACCGGCCGGGCCGATCCATCCGTCCAATGGATGGCCCTGCCGACGCTCGCCTCGTTGGTCTCTGGCGTCGCTGTCATTGGCTTTGCACTTTATGTGCTGACCCAGTTCTTCCGAAGGAAGCGCGCGGTGCCGCGGCTGATGATCTGGTTCTATGTCCTGGTGCTGGTAACGACGCTGTTGGACTCCGGCGTGATCCTCGCTTACTCGGAGTTTCAGGAATCCCCTTCGGATGTTGGAGAGTCCATCAAGGGCATCGTCCGTTCCGTCATCGCGGCAGCGATCTGGATTCCTTATTTCCTGGTCTCGAAGCGTGTGAAGGCGACCTTCGTGGAATAGATTCGGATCTGGGACGGAGGGCCGTTTGCTGATCAGACCAGAATGCGCAGGGGATGAAGAGGCGATTCATCGCCTCACCATCGCGGCGTTCGAGTCGATGGAATTCAGCAACGGATCGGAAGCACCGATCATCGACGGCTTACGCCGCTCCGGCGATTTGATCTTGTCCCTGGTGGCGGAACAGAACGTCACGATCATAGGACATATCGCGTTCTCTCCGGTGTCGATTGAGGGTGTTGCTGACAACTGGTTCGGTCTGGGGCCGATTTCGGTGCGACCAGAATGCCAGCGGCAGGGGATCGGGAAAGCGCTGATCCTGAAGGGGATGGAATTGCTCAAGGCGCGCGGCGCAAAAGGCTGCGCGCTGATCGGCGATCCCGCTTTCTACGGCCGCTTCGGCTTTCACAGCGATGGTCTATTGTCATATGGCGGCCTGGACAGACGCTATGTTCAGCGGATCGTCTTTTCTGGTCCGGCACCTCGAGGCACGCTCAAATTCGCTCCGGCATTTGATATCGAGAGCGCTTGAGCGAGGACATCGGATCAACCGACCTGCAAACCGCCACGCGTCTTGAGTAGTGTTTCCGCTTCACCCGCGATCATATGCACGATATCACCCGCAGGCTGGATATCGTGGATGAGATCGAGCCCTTCGCCGGCGAAGACGACGGCCTTGCTCGTGTCGCCTGCCTTGGTCGCCGTCCAATAGGCATCCAACTCCTGCTTGAGATTTTTCGCGAGGCCGTGCTCGCGACCATGCCATTGGCGGCTGAACTCATTGACGATGGCGCGGCCGGTGTAGCCGTCCGGCCAATCAAGCTCGCGCACGATGTCGAAGACGCGGGTGCGCAGCGTCGCACGATTATGGGCGCAAGCCGGCGCGCCAAGTCATGCAACTTTCGGAGAAGCCCATGCGCTCATTCGCACACAAGCGCCACGTCTTACTCGGCCGCCATCAGCGAGCGCGGAATGTTGGAGATGCTTTCCGAGATATGACGGCTCAAGGCCTCGGCGGCCGAGCTGCGCCGGCCCGGCCGATGCACGATGCCGAGACGGAACGAGCCGAGTTTCGGGTACCCATCCTTTTCGGTCAGGATGCGCATGCCGGGACGCACGCAGATCTCAGGGACGGCGCCGACGGCGAGACCGGCCAGAACCGCCGCGTTGACGGCATTCGAATTGGCCGAGGAATAGGCAATGCGATACTTGCGGTCCTCGCGCTCGAGCGCGTTGATCGTCAAAGTGCGCCATTCGCAACCCATATGCGAAATCGCGATCGGCACCGTGTCGAGCAGATGGACGCTGTGGCGCATTGAGCTCACCCAGACCAGCTGCTCGGCACGCACGATCTCATCCACAATGACCTCGGAGCAGGCCGTGACAAGCGCAAGGTCGAGCTCGCCATGACGGGCGCGCTCAACGAGCTGTGGGGTTTGCGCGCAATCGACATTGACGGTCACGAGTGGGTGGGTGCGGGAGAAGCGCGCCAGGAATTCCGGCAGGAAGCGGTCGGCATAGTCGTCGGGCGTGCCGAAGCGCAATGTGCCGGTGAGCTCCGGCTTGGTGAAGGCCGAGACCGCCTCGTCATTGAGCTTCACGATGCGGCGCGCATATTCGATGAGCCGGTCGCCATCGGAGGTGAAGCGGCTCTGTCGCCCGTCGCGCACGAAAAGCGGCCGGCCGATCAAATCCTCGAGCCGCTTCATTTGCATGGAGACTGCCGACTGGGTCTTGTTCACTTCATCGGCGGCGCGGGTGAAATTGCCGGTATCGGCAATGGCTAGGAATGTCTTCAAGAGATCGACATCGAGAATGGGGATCATGGCCGTTTTTCCATCAAGACCGTTGATGGATTATATAAGACATATTCGTTGGATTTATCAATGGCGGAAGTACATATTCTGATCATCCAAGACAAAAGCTCCACCCGCTACCGGGTGGCAGGCCCGCGAGGAGATGGTCTTCTTGCGGCAGGAGGATCGTGTCATGAGAGACTATGTTTTGAGCCGCGCGATTTTCAATGACAGAATTGGCAACCGGTCGCTGTTTTCGCGGCTGTTTCATAATTGGAAGGCTCGCCGCGAAGTAGCCCAGCTTGCAGGACTGGACGATTTCATGCTGGCGGACATCGGCGTCAGCCGGGCCGATGTGGAATGGGCCGTGCATCTGCCGCTAACCACGGATGCGACCGAAGCGCTCGAAGAGAAGGTCACGCTGCGCCAGCGTCATGCGCCGGCACGGCGCCCCGGCTGGGGCGCTTATTGACCATTTGATTCCCGCGTGATCGGGTCGCCCCCGCCCCGTTCCCCCGATCATGCCTCAAGCAGGCGGCCTTGCCGATCCTCCCCGTCGCGCAAGGCCGCCTGATTGGTTTACCCCCGCCGGGTCATCCGTTCGACCGAGTTGAGAAGATCATCCGCCGCATTGCCGGTCTTGGTACCGCCGCCCAGCACATCGTCGAGGCGCTGACGACTACGCTCGGCGACATCGCGATTGATGCCGCCGCTCTGGCCGCCTCCCGTCATCTCGCGCAGCAGGTCTTCGAGACTGACTGAGCCAGGCTGGGGGCGTGGCGGATTGGCCGAACCGCCGCCTGCCGGTCCACCGGGGGCGCGGCCGCCGCCGAGGATATCAGCCAATATGTCCCCAAAACCGCCCGTGCCGCCCTCAGGTGTGGGCGCGCTCTGGCGTTGCCCGCCACCGCCCAGAATGTCGCCTAATATGTCGCCAAGGCCGCCACCGCCCGTCGAGCCGCCTTGCGGAGCGCGCGCCGTTCCGCCACCGCCCAGAATATCGCCCAATATGTCGCCCAGGCCACCACCGCCCGTCGAGCCACCTTGCGGAGCGCGCGCCGCTCCGCCGCCCATGCGCTTGGCGAGCTGGCCCATGATGATCGCGGCGATGACGGGCAGCATTTTCTTCAACACCGCCGAACCCACGCCCGACAGATCGGCCGCCTGATTGGCGACACCGCGGCTCACATCCTTCGAGCCCAAGATATGGCCCAATATGGCGTTGCCGTCATCGGCGACCTGGTCGAACTGGAGCGATGAAGGATCATCGGCATAGCGGCTGTGATTGCCAGCCTGGAGCGCCTTGAGCAGATTCCCGAGCCCGTCATCGCTCTGCTTGTTGCGCCGGATCCCGGCGGCGACGACGGGAGCGAGCTGCTCGAAGGCGGCGCGCGTCTGTGCTTCATTGAGGCCGAATTGCCGGCCGATTTCGGCATAATCCATCTGTGCCTCCACTTAGCGCGCATCCCGGCGAAGTGGAATCGCTTCGCCGATGAGGATTTGCGCCAAATCATATGTTGGAGCAAATCCTTATCGCTAAAGTCTTCAACTTTGGCGGGATTTGCTCTAGAGTCAACGCCGTAAAGACCCGAGCAATTCGCCGAAGATTTTCTCGAGCGATGATGCTGTTCCGCGCTGTCGCCTCGTGCGCTTGCGGCGCTTGCCGAAATAGCTGGAATAGCGAGGCCGTCGGCGCCGCTTGGGGGCAAGCTGACGTGTAGCACCTTGCAGCGCACCCTTTATGACAGTCTCGACGATGGAAGAGAGAATGCCGCCTTGCGCCGCCTCAGCCTCGGCGGCCGGTTGCTCGCCGGCGAGCCCCAAAGGCTGGTTGTAGCTGCGCGCCAATGCGGCGAGCACGGCGGCGGCCCCGATGGCGGCGAGCCGTTGCATTGCCGCATCATGGCCTTTGATCGCCAGCGCCTGTTGCGCCACGGCTGCCGATCCATAGATATGAGCGAGCACCGCCTCGCCGTCGCTGATGAGCTCGGGATCGTCCATCAGACTTTCATCTTCGAGGAAGGCATCGCCATCGCGGTCTTCCATGAGATCGAGAAGGCCTTCGAAGGCCTGGTGGTCTTCGGCCCGTTTGCGCAACTGCAGCAGCATGGCGGGAGCCAATTGACCGAGAGCGCGTTGCGCCTCCGCCGCATCGACACCTGCTGCGCGCCCTGCATTGGCGAAGAATTCGCCATTCTGAGCACTGCGCAGAATATCCATCACCGCCATCTCAGGCCGCCTGTTGTTCGACTTTGGCGACGATCTTATAGGCCCAGGCCACGAAGGCAACACGGAAGATGACGGAGCCCAGCGCCATGCAGCTTCGCGCGCTAGTGTGAAGTTCCTGATATCTGACCGCTATACCGACAGGAACTTCGCGGTCAAAAGCACACTGGAATTGTTGTATTTTCTAGTGTCCTTTCGAATCCGAAGTTCGCTCGGGAGACGCTGCGAGGTGATGCGAACTTCGGATTCGGGACACTGGCGCTGTATTCATTGGGAGATCAGTTGCTTCTCGACAACCTCCCGGCGCAGCCGCGCCTGCGAGACGAAATGATGGACGTGAAGGCCAGCGATGCGGGCGCCGTCCACGTTGGACTTCTTGTCATCGGTGAACCAGGCGGCGGCAGGCTCAATCGACAGCCGAGCCAATAGCCGGCGATAGCTCTCAGGGTCGGGCTTCTTGCTGCGGAATTCGCAAGAGAAGTAGCAGTCCTGGCCGAACGCTTTCGCGGCTTCTGGAAAAACCTCCGCCAGGGCCTCCTTCATGAGCGGGCCATTGTTGCTGAACAGCGCAATCCTTTTTTGGAGCGCAATCTCGCGGACGAGGGCAAGCATGTCGGGCCAGGGAGTGATCGAAGCGCGCCGCGCTTCGATCCACTGATCCCTGCTGATGGAATGGCCGAGCCTGCGGCCGAATTCGGCGAGATATTCCTCAGGGCTTGGATAGTGTCCGGCATCGGCGGCATCCTCGAAGCCCGAAATCCCACAGGGCGGCGCGGATGTCGCGTGGCATCTTTCCGGAAATCTGCGACAATACGCGGAGTCTTCTGCCGAGATCATAGCGGCAGAGGACGTCGTCGAGATCGAAAATGGCGGTTTCGATAGCCATGCCGATAGAAGTCCATCCGGAACCTTGGGTCTGATAGTGACGTGAATGCTCCTATGCTGCGATTTTGACAAGTCATTGCCGTGCGCCGTCGCGAGCCGCGGCCTCGTCACCAATCTCGCGCTTATTTGCACGAATGCGGGCGCTGCGCTGATGCCGCGCCCGGTGGTCAAGGCGTTGATCTCGCCCGGCCTCGCCGCATTGTTACAATACCGAAAGAAGAGGTCGACCGGCTGATCGATCTTTGCGCGCCAACCAGAAAGCTCACAGTTAGGCCGCCGTGCCACCAACGGTGATCTGGTCCAGCCTGAGGCTCGGCTGGCCGACGCAGACCGGGACACCCTGGCCCTGCTTGCCGCAGGTGCCGATCCCGGGATCGAGCGCCATGTCGTTCCCCACCATGGAGATGCGCTTCAGCGCATCGGCTCCGTTACCGATGATCGTGGCGCCCTTGACCGGCATGGTGAGGCGGCCGTCCTCGATGAGATAGGCCTCGGTGCAGGAGAAGACGAATTTTCCGGAAGTGATGTCGACCTGGCCGCCCCCGAAGGATTTGGCGAAGAGGCCGCGCTTCACCGAGGTCAGGATTTCGTCGGGGTGCTTGTCACCGTTGAGCATATAGGTGTTGGTCATCCGCGGCATGGGCGAGTGGGCGAAGGACTGCCGGCGCCCATTGCCGGTCGGTTTCATGCCCATGAGCCGCGCATTGAGCCGATCCTGGATATAGCCGACGAGAATGCCATCTTCGATCAGTGTGGTCGAGGAGGTGGGCGTGCCTTCATCATCGATCGCGAGCGACCCGCGCGCCCCGGGCACCGTTCCATCGTCAACGACCGTGATGTCCAGGCGCGGCTATCCTCTCGCCCATCAGGCCCGAAAACGCGCTCGTTTTCTTGCGGTTGAAATCGCCTTCCAGGCCGTGGCCGATGGCTTCATGCAAGAGGATGCCGGGCCAGCCCGGACCGAGCACCACGTCCATCTCGCCCGCCGGTGCCGGCCTCGCTTCGAGGCCGACCAGCGACTGGCGCACCGCTTCCTTGACTGCATCCTGCCATTTCGCTTCGCTGAGATAGTCGCCATAGAGGCCACGCCCGCCGAAACCATAAGTGCCGCTGGCGCGCTCCTGGCCGTCGGACGCCATCACCGTCACCGAGAAGCGCACCAAGGGACGGCTGTCGCGATAGGTCTCGCCTCCGGCGCGCAGGATTTCGATCTCCTGCCAGTCGCCGAAGAGCGACACCGTTACCTGTTTGATCCGTGGGTCGGCTCTGCGCGCGAAATCGTCGACCCGTTGCAGCAACGCCACCCTGTCGGCGAAGGCGAAAAATTCCGAGGGATTTTTCGCCACGTAGAGCTGGCGATTGGTGCGCGCAGGTGCTGTCCAGATACCCGAGGATGGCCCCGAAACAATGGTGCGGCAGATGTCGCTCGCCCGTTTCATCGCGGCGGCCGAGACTTCGGTCGAATGCGAATAGCCCTGCGTCTCGCCGCTCACCACACGCAAGCCGAAGCCCTGCGCCTCATCGAAACTCGCCGATTTGAGCCTCCCGTCGTCGAACGCCGCCTGCTCGGAGTGGCGCTGCTCGAGAAAAAGCTCGCCGTCATCAGCACCCAGGAGCGCGGCGTCGAGAGTTCTGGGCGGCCTCGCTCCGCGAGACATTGGCCTTTTCGAGGAGCGAGATCATGGAAAAGGGCGCCGCTCAGGGCTTGCCGAGGGCCGTAAAGGCGGCGGCAAAGCCGTTCAGGGAGATCTTGATCGGCATGCCGAGGCCGGGCGCCTCATAGATGATGAAGTTGGCCGCGGTGCCCTTCCTGAATTTATCGAGCGTCTGGTCGCCTGCTTCGCCGAAGGCCACGCAGATCTGCGGCAAGCAGCGCATGAAGGGGATGCGGCCGACCGCGCCGCCGTCGACTTCGAGCGCCACGCCGGTCGGCAGATAGACGCCGATCGGGGCCAGAACGCGCAACATCGTGACTTCCTTGCCATTCTGCTTGCCGCGCACGAAGACAGTAGTAAGGCCGAGCTTGGCGTTCTTCTCGCTCCGTCCCGACTGCACCATGGCGCATTGCTTCACGACCTGCGCCGGCGCCTGTCCCTGCGCATTGGCTTTCGCCGCTTCGCACTGGATCTTCCAGTCGCCATGGGTGGCGACCACCTCGGGCGCCGGCCCTTGTTGAGCACGCGGACCGGGTTGAACCGGCGGCTGGCCCGGCTTGCCTTGCGCCTGCGGATTGAGGCGCGGGCCGAAGTTGTTCTTTTGCGGCGCCTGAGCTTCCTGAGCGAGTGCCGGAGCGACGGCCAGGACGGCGGCCACCGTCACGGCGGCCCAACGTAGCGGTATTTTGGAAAAAATTGACACGGGGCTATCCTCGTATGTCTCGATTCGCGGGGCGGCTCTTAGCGCTCTCAGGGCCGTTAGACAATCACCAACGCACTGCTGGTGCGCGTTTGTTCGTAAAAATTGAGGCGGAATTCCGGTTGCGGCAAAGACGTTGAGCGCAACGACGTTTTGCCGCGCCCGGCTTGGTTGCGGCGGCTTGGCGAATGTGGTTCACAATTGGTTCCGGATCGCTGAAAGGCGTGTCTGCGCGTGCTATTGGCGAAGCGAAAACAGGGCATAGGAAATGAGGCGGTGAATGAGATTTGCGAAACTTTGGGCCGGCTCGGCAGTGGCATTGGCACTGAGCGCCGGAGCGGCTCTGGCCCAGGGCGGCGTCGGTCATGCGGTACCTTGGCAGATGGGTCTGCAGCCGGCGCGTGACTCCGGTCGCAGAATTCATTCACTGGTTCCACAACTACCTGCTCATGCCGATCATCACGGTCATCACGCTCTTCGTGCTCGGCCTGCTCATCTATGTGATGGTGCAAGTTCAACGCCAAGGCCAATCCGGTCCCCTCCAAGACCACGCACAACACGCTTCATCGAAGTTCTGTGGACAGTCATACCGATCATCATCCTGGTCGTCATCGCCATTCCCTCCTTCCGGCTTGCTCTATTTCCAGCGCGACATTCCCAAGGCCGACATGACCATCAAGGTCATCGGCAATCCGTCCTGGAACTGGACTTACGAGTATCCCGATCTCGGCATCAATGAGGACGGCTCGGCCAAGGTCATCCTTCACCGCCTATCTGAAGCCCAAGGACAAGCTCGAAGCCGGAGACACCTGGCTGCTCGCGACCGATGTGCCGGTCGTCGTGCCGGTCAACAAGATCGTCAAGATGATCATCACCTCCGATCCCGAAGGCATCATCCATGCCTGGACCATTCCGTCCTTCGGCATGAAGATCGACGCCATACCCGGCCGCCTCAATGAAGACTGGTTCCAGGCCACCAGGGAAGGCATTTATTACGGCCAGTGCTCGGAGCTCTGCGGCAAGGACCATGCCTTCATGCCGATCGAGGTCCATGTGGTTTCCGCAGGCCGATTTCGACGCCTGGGCCGAGAAGATCAAGACCGCCGGCGCGGACGAGGCGCGCAACTATCTGATGGCGCTGCTCAAGGTCAAGGGCCAGCTCGCGCAGACAGTAACGGGAAACCCGGCAGCGGGACAGGTTATAGAGGTTTACGAACATGGCATACGCCGCAACCGCCCACGACGATCACGGCCATCCGACCGGCTGGCGCCGCTACGTCTATTCGACGAACCACAAGGACATCGGCACGATGTATCTGTGGTTCGCCATCATCGCCGGGCGTCATCGGCGGCCTGCTTTCGGTCATGATGCGCATCGAGCTTGCCGAGCCCGGCATCCAGTATTTCCATGGCCTGGCCGCCATGGTCTATGGCGCGCACGGCCGATGCCGCGCTCGATGCCGGCAAGCACATGTTCAACGTGTTCGTCACCGCGCCACGGCCTGCTCATGATCTTCTTCATGGTCATGCCGGCGATGATCGGCGGCTTTGGCAACTGGTTCGTGCCGCTGATGATCGGCGCGCCCGACATGGCCTTCCCGCGCATGAACAACATTTCCTTCTGGCTGCTGCCGCCGGCCTTGGCGCTCTTGCTCATCTCGATGTTCGTCGAAGGCCCGGCAGGCGCCCATGGCGTGGGCGGCGGCTGGACGCTCTATCCGCCGCTATCGACGACGCGGCCAGCCCGGCCCGGCGATGGATTTCGCCATCCTGGCGCTCCACATCGCCGGCGCCTCCTCGATCCTGGGCGCCATCAACTTCATCACCACCATTTTCAACATGCGCGCCCCGGGCATGACGCTGCACAAGATGCCGCTCTTCGTCTGGTCGATCCTGGTCACCGTGTTCCTGCTGCTGCTGTCGCTGCCGGTGCTCGCCGGCGCCATCACCATGCTGCTGACCGACCGCAATTTCGGCACCAGCTTCTTCGTGGCGTCGAAGGGCGGCGATCCGATCCTGTTCCAGCATCTGTTCTGGTTCTTCGGCCATCCGGAAGTCTACATCCTCATCCTCCCGGGCTTCGGCATCGTCAGCCAGATCGTTTCGACCTTCTCGAAGAAGCCGGTCTTCGGCTATCTCGGCATGGCCTATGCCATGGTGGCGATCGGCGTGGTCGGCTTCGTCGTCTGGGCCCACCACATGTACACCGTCGGCATGGACGCCGACACGCAGGCCTATTTCGTCGCCGCGACGATGATCATCGCGGTGCCGACGGGCGTTAAGATCTTCTCCTGGATCGCCACCATGTGGGGCGGCTCGATCGAGTTCAGCACGCCCATGCTGTGGGCGATCGGCTTCATCTTCCTGTTCACCGTCGGCGGCGTCACCGGCGTGGTCCTCGCCAATGCCGGCGTCGACCGCTCGCTGCACGACACCTACTATGTCGTCGCGCACTTCCACTATGTGCTGTCGCTTGGGCGCGGTCTTCGCCATCTTCGGCGGCTGGTACTACTGGTTCCCGAAGATCATCGGCTACATGTACAACGAAAGCGATCGGCAAGGCGCATTTCTGGCTGCAGTTCATCGGCGTGAACCTGATCTTCTTCCCGCAGCATTTCCTCGGTCTTGCCGGCATGCCGCGCCGCTATATCGACTATCCCGATGTCTTTGCGGGCTGGAACATGGTGTCCTCGATCGGCTCCTACATCTCGGCCTTCTCGCGTGCTGATCTTCCTCTATGGCGTGTTCCAGGCCTATGCGCGCAAGCAGCAAGGCGGCCGACAATCCCTGGGGCGAGGGCGCAACGACGCTCGAATGGACCTTGCCCTCGCCGCCGCCCTTCCACCAGTTCAACACCCTTCCGGTTATCAAGTGACGAGGCGAGGCCGCCAGATAGAGGCGGCTTCGCTCTATTGAATGATGAGCATGAGCGACATACACGCCGATAATTCCAACACGAGCCCCACCACCCTTGGCGGCGCAGGGCACGGTCGGCGACTATTTGGCGCTGCTCAAGCCGCGCGTGATGTCGCTCGTCATCTTCACCGCGCTTGTCGGCATCGTCGCGGCCCCCGAGCGATATTCATCCCTGGCTGGCGCTGGTGGCGCTGCTCGCCATTGCCGTGGGCGCCGGCGCCTCGGGCG
Organism: uncultured Alphaproteobacteria bacterium; assembly: GCA_963841765.1. Taxonomy (GTDB): domain Bacteria; phylum Pseudomonadota; class Alphaproteobacteria; order Rhizobiales; family Aestuariivirgaceae; genus Taklimakanibacter. Next base: position 11,978 of record CAWJDZ010000032.1, on the reverse strand, counting down.
CGCTCAACATGTGGTATGACGCCGATATCGATGCCGTCATGGCGCGCACCGCCAACCGGCCGGTGCCGCGCGGCGCCATCCTGCCCGGCGAAGCTCTCGGCTTCGGCCTCGCTCTGGCCGTCGGCTCGGTCCTGGTCCTTGGCCTTCTCGTCAATATCGTTGCGGCGGCACTTCTCGCCTTCACCATCTTCTTCTACGTCGTCATCTACACGATGTGGCTCAAGCGCTGGACGCCGCAGAACATCGTCATCGGCGGCGCGGCCGGCGCTTTTCCGCCGATGATCGGCTGGGCCGCGGCGACCGGCTCCGTCGACGCTCGGCGTCGATCGCGCTCTTCCTCATCATCTTCATGTGGACGCCGCCGCATTTCTGGGCGCTGGCGCTGTTCCGCGAGAATGACTATGCGCGCGCCGGTGTGCCGATGCTGCCCGTTGTTGCCGGCGCGAGCGAAACCCGCCGCCAGATTCTGCTCTATAGCCTCGTCCTGGTGCCCGTCACCTTCCTGCCGTCGCTTCTCGGCACCACGGGCATGCTCTACGCGGTGGTGACGGCGCTCTTGGGCGCAGCCTTCCTCTGGCATGCGGTCGATGTCTATCGCTTGCGCGAAGGCGATGCGGCGCGACCGCGCCTGCCGGCGCCTTTTCGGCTTTTCGATCCTCTATCTTTTCGCCATCTTCGCGCTGATCCTCGCCGAGCGTGTCATCGGCGTGGCGCCTTTCGCCCCGGTCTTCGGATGAGCCACGTTATGGACCAGAAGCCGTTTTCGCCGGAAGACATGGCGCGCCGCCGCAAGCGCTCGATCGCCCTGGCGCTGGTTCTTGTCGGCCTCGTCGTCGTGTTCTTCGTCACCACCATCGTCCGCCTGGGCGGCGATGTGCGCATTGAGACCTTGTGACATGCAGCGCCACACCGGTAACGCCCAATTCGCGCCAAGCAACCGCAAGGTTGCGGTGCTGTCGGCGCTCGTCGTCGCTTGCATGGTCGGCCTCGCCTACGCATCGGTGCCGCTCTATCGGATGTTCTGCCAGGTCACCGGCTTCGGCGGCACCACCCAGCGCGCCGAGACAGCGCCCGACAAGCCGGTCGAGCGGCGCATGACCATCCGCTTCGATGCCAATACGGCCGGAAGCCTTCCCTGGACTTCGAGCCGGTGCAGCGCGCGCATCGAGGTCAAGGTCGGCGAGCAGAACCTCGCCTATTACCGCGCCACCAACAAATCGCGACCATGCCGTCGACCGGCAGCGCCGTCTTCAATGTGACGCCCGCCGAGCTGGCGCCTATTTCAACAAGATCCAGTGCTTCTGCTTCACCGAGCAGACGCTGAAGGCCGGCGAGAGCATCGATTTGCCGGTCGTCTTCTTCGTCGATCCGGCGATCGCGCGAGGATCCAGACCTCGACAAGGTGAACACCATCACGCTGTCCTACACTTTCTATCCGGCCGGCGAGCCCGACAGCGTTTCGTCGGCTGAGAAAAAACCTCCGACTGAAACCAAGTTGAACTGACCGACCGAGGAGCAGGGCCATGGCCGACGCCCACGCAAAGCACCACGACTACCATCTGGTCGACCCGAGCCCGTGGCCGGCGGTCGGGCGCTGCCGCCGCCTTCATCCTCGCCGTCGGCGCGATCATCTGGATGCACGGATCGAACCCGGCCATCGCGCTCATCGGCCTTGTCGGCGTCCTCTACACGATGTTCATGTGGTGGCGCGATGTGATGAAGGAGAGCCACAAGGGCGATCACACCGCCGTCGTGTCAGCTGCATCTGCGCTACGGCATGCTGCTGTTCATCGCCTCCGAGGTCATGTTCTTCGTGGCCTGGTTCTGGGCCTTCTTCGATGCGAGCCTGTTCGCCGGCGACGCCATTCAGGCCGTCGCGCTTCGCTGCGACCGGCAGGCGTCTGGCCGCCCAAGGGCATCGATGTCTTCGATCCCTGGCATCTGCCGCTGGTCAATACGCTCATCCTCCTGACCTCGGGCACGACCGTCACCTGGGCGCATCACGCGCTTCTGAACAACGACCGCCAGGGACTGAAATGGGGCCTCGCCCTCACCGTCGTCCTCGGGCATCCTGTTCACCGCCGTCCAGGCCTATGAATATGCCCATGCCGCATTTCGCCTTCAGCCGCGACAATGGCGGCAACATCTATGGCTCGACCTTCTTCATGGCGACCGGCTTTCACGGCTTCCATGTCATCATCGGAACCTTCTTCCTGATCGTCTGCCTGTTCCGCGCCCTCGCCGGGCATTTCACGCCGGAGAAGCATTTCGGCTTCGAGGCCGCCGCCTGGTACTGGCATTTCGTCGACGTGGTCTGGCTGTTCCTCTTCGCCTGCATCTATGTGTGGGGTTCGGCCGGCGTGACGTTCGTCGAGCATTGAGCGCCGTGATTCCCTTTCCCCCTTTGCCGGATGAGGGGCCGGGTGAGGGAAAGCGGCGGAGACATTTGTGACCGAGCCCTATTATCCCGATCTTTCGCCGATCAAAACCGGTCTTGCCGGCAAGTGCCCGCGCTGCGGCCGCGGCCGGCTGTTCGACGGCTATCTTTCGGTGGCGCCGAAATGCAATGCCTGCGGCCTCTCTTTTGACTTCGCCGATGCCGGTGACGGCGCGGCCTGGTTCGTCATGCTGTTCATCTGCCTGGTGGGCGTCGGTTCGATCCTTGGCATCGAAGCCGCCTATTCGCCGGCCTTCTGGGTCCATGCGCTGATCGCCATCCCGCTCGTCATTCTTCTGCCCTTGCTCCTTCTGCGCCCGGCCAAAGGCGTGCTCCTGTGCCAGCAATGGAAGACCAAGGCCGAAGAAGCCCGGCTCCGGCATTGATGAAGGGAAGAGTCTGGCAGGTCCTCATCGCGACGGTCCTGGCCGTGGCTCTCCTGGTGGGCCTTGGCGTCTGGCAGCTGCAGCGACTCCAGTGGAAGGAAGCGCTCATCGCCGAGCGTGACAGCCGCCTTGCCGCGACACCCGTGACGCTCGAGCGCGCGCTGCAGGACTTCGACGCGCAACGCTCCGTCGAGTTCCTGAAGGTCGAAGTCACCGGCACATTCCAGAGCGATGCCGAGCTTTTCCTTTTGACTACCGCGTGGGCACGCCAGGTTGGCAGGTCGTGACGCCGCTCGTGAGCCGGGACGGTATCGTGTCCTGATCGATCGCGGCTTCGTTCCCGAGTTCCTCAAGGACCCGGCGAAGCGGCCCGAGAGCCATCCCTCTGGCGAGGTCAAGGTGACCGGCATCTTGCGCCGGCATGTGCAAAGCCGCGGTCCCCTTGACGCCCGACAACGATCCCGAGGCCAATATCTGGTATTGGTGGGACGTTCCCGCCATGCTGGCCTTCGCGCCATATCGGGACCGACGCGCGTGTGGCGCCCTTCGTGCTTCACCTCGCTGCCGGATGACGGCAAAGGGCTTCCCGCGCCCGGTCGCCGTCGATGCGAGCTTGACCAACAATCATCTCCAGTATGCGCTCACCTGGTTTGCCCTCGCATTCCTGCTCATCGTCATGTCGGGCCTTCTGATCCGCCAAACCGCTGCGCGAGCAAGATTGAAAACCCCGCTGGCTGTCCCTATGGTGCCCGGCTTCTGACCAAGGAATTCCCTTCCCGTGCGCTATGTTTCCACCCGGGGCGAGGCCCCGGAGCTCGGCTTTGAGGATGTGCTGCTCACCGGCCTTGCCCGTGACGGCGGACTTTATGTGCCCGCCCAATGGCCGAAATTCTCCGAAGCCGAGCTCGCCGCGCTGCGCGGGCAAGCCCTATGCCGATGTCGCCTTCGCGGTGATCGCGAAATTCACTGGCGGTGCCAGTGCCCGTGGCCGATCTCAAGGCGATGATCGTCGATGCCTATCGCGCTTTCGGCCATCCGGCAGTGACGCCGCTCAAGCAGCTCGACGCCAACCACTGGCTGCTCGAGCTCTTCCATGGGCCGACGCTCGCCTTCAAGGACGTGGCGATGCAGTTCCTGGCGCGGCTGATGGACTGGGCGCTCGCGCGCCGCAAGCTGCGCGCCACCATCGTCGGCGCCACCTCCGGCGACACCGGCGGCGCCGCCATCGAGGCCTTCAAGACGAGCCGCCATGCCTCGATCTTCATTCTGCATCCTGAAGGCCGGGTCAGCGAGGTGCAGCGCCGCCAGATGACCACGGTGTTGTCGCCGTCCGTCCACAACATCGCTCTCGACGGCACCTTCGATGACTGCCAGGCCATTCTCAAGGCGCTGTTCAATGATCATCGGCTTTCGCGACTCGGTCACCCTTGCCGGGGTCAACTCGATCAACTGGGCGCGCATCGTGGCGCAGATCGTCTATTACGTGACCTCGGCGCTGGCTCTGGGCGCACCTGACCGGCTGGTGAGCTTCACGCGTTCCGACCGGCAATTTCGGCGACATCTTCGCCGGGCTAGTGGCCAAGCGCATGGGCGCTACCCATCGGCCGTCTTGTCATCGCCACCAACGTGAACGACATCCTCGACCGCACCCTGAAGACCGGCCGCTACGAGGTCCAAGGTGTCAAGCCGAGCACCAGCCCCTCCATGGACATCCAGGTTTCGAGCAATTTCGAGCGCCTGCTGTTCGAGGCCTATGGCCGCGACGCGGCGGCGGTACGCCGCCTGATGGGGAACCTTGGCCAGTCTGGTGCCTTCACCATCGAGCCGGGACCCTTGGCCGCCATTCGTGCCGAATTCAACTCCGGCAGCGCCGACGAAGGCCAGACGGCGAAAGTCATCGCCGACACCCTTGCGACGACCGGCGAACTGCTCGATCCGCATACGGCCGTCGGCTATGGGGTGGCGCGGCAGGGAACAGTTCATGGCGGCCCCATGGTCACGCTTGGCGACCGCCCATCCCGCCAAATTCCCCGACGCGGTCGAGAAGGCCTCCGGCCTAAGACCGGGCTTGCCGCCACGCCTTGCACCGCTCATGATGGCTAAGGAGAAATTTTCACAGTCCTGCCCAATGACCCCGAAGCGGTCAAGGACTTTCATCCTGAGCGTAGCGCCATGTGAGTAGTGTGCGGCATGAGCGTCGAATCTCCCGTCTCGCCAACGGCCTGCATGTCGTCACCCACGCCATGCCGCATCTCGAGACGGTGGCGCTCGGCATTTGGGTCAAGGCCGGCGCCCGCGACGAACTGCCGGAAGAGAACGGCATCGCCCATTTCCTCGAGCACATGGCCTTCAAGGGCACCAAGCGGCGCTGGCCCAGCGATCGCCGAGGAGATCGAATCCGCCGGCGGCGAGATCAATGCCTCGACCGGCATGGAAACGACCACCTATTATGCCCGCGTGCTCAAGAATGACTGGCCGCTGGCGCTCGATATCCTCGCCGATATCCTGACCGATTCGGTCTTCGATGCCGACGAGCTCGAGCGCGAGCGCGACGTCATCCTGCAGGAGATCGCCGCCGCCAACGACACGCCCGATGATCTGGTCTTCGATCTGGCCCAAAGCGCCGCCTTCGGCGCGCATCCGCTCGGGCGGCCCATTCTCGGCACCAGGACCTTATCGCGCAGCGTGACGCGCGAGGAGATCCTCGCCTGGCGCGACCGCAACTACTGGGCCTCGCGCATGGTCGTGGCCGCCGCCGGCAACATCGATCATGCCAGCTTGCGCCGCGAGGCGCGAACAGCTGCTCGGGCACCTGAGCTCGGGCACGCAGCCCGGCGCGCAGCCGCCCGGACTTCGTGCCCGCATACCGAACTGGCGCAGAAGCCGCTCGACCAGACCCATGTGGTGCTGTCTTTCGCGGCGCCCGGCTACCGCAACCCCGAGATCTATCGGCTGCAGGTTCTGTCGAGCCTTCTGGGCGGCGGCATGTCTTCGCGGCTGTTCCAGGAAGTGCGCGAGAAGCGCGGGCTCTGCTACAGCGTCTTCTCCTTCGCCTCGGCCTATGAGGATGCCGGCCAGTTCGGCGTCTATGCCGCGACCTCGCCGGACGATACGCCCGAGCTCATCGATGTGACGGCCGAAGTGATGCTCGTCGACGGCCAGCGAGCGTCACCGAGGCCGAAGTGGCGCGCGCCAAGGCGCAGCTCAAGGCCAGCCTGGTCATGAATCTCGAAAGCGCGTCCGGCCGCGCCGACCAGATCGCCCGGCAGTTCCTGGCTTTTGGCGAGGTGCCGGCGATGGAGACGCTGGTCGCCAAGATCGATGCGGTCGCGGCCGATCATGTGGCTGGGCTCGCCGCCACCTTGTTCCGCGGCCAGTCGCCGGCCTTGAGCGCCGTCGGCCAGCTCTCCACCTTGACGCCTATGCCAAGATCAAGGCACAGTTCGCCTGATGGTCTTCCTGCGCAGCCCCTTCGCGCCGCGATCTGCCGCCCGTTCTGATGCAGGGCGCGATCGAATTGCGCGTGCCGCAGATGGCGGACTATGAGCGCTGGGCGGCGCTGCGCCTGGAAAGCCGCGCCTTCCTGACACCCTGGGAGCCGTCCTGGCCGCAGGACGATCTGACCCGCACCGCCTTCCGCAGCCGGATCAAGCGCTATATCCGCGACATCGAGGGCGACATCGCCTATCCGTTCTTCGTTTTCCGCGCCGACGACGAGCCCTGATTGGGGGCGATCACGCTCTCCAATGTCCGCCGCGGCGTCGCCCAGATGGCGTCGGTCGGCTATTGGATCGGCGCCCCTTTCGCGCGCCAGGGCCATATGACCGCGGCCCTTGTCGCCCTCATTCCCTTCGCCTTCGGTCATTTGCACCTGCACCGGCTGGAGGCCGCCTGCATGCCCGTCAATCAGGCATCGATCAGACTACTGACGAAATGCGGCTTCCGGCAGGAAGGTCTCGCCCGAAAATATCTCAAGATCAACGGCCGCTGGGAGGATCATCTGCTTTTCAGCCGCCTCGCTGATGATAGATAAAACCGGCCGAATTTGGCATGATCTGCGCTTCAGAAGGTTTGCAAGGAATTGTTTCGCATCGGCAATAGCTAGGGCCTGTTTAGAAATGGCGCTGTTGCGCATATCCATTGCGTTCTTCTTCCTGCTGTTCTTGTCCTTTTCCGCTGCCGCGCAGGACAAGGCGGTCGATGCGGCTTTTGACGGCACCAGCATCGATCTCCTGCCGTATTTGCTGTCGGTCGAAACCGACAAGCCGGTGGTAACGATCAGAACGGCAAACGATGAGACCGCGCTCCTCATGGAGCTTCCAGCCAAGGGAACCGAACCCGTCCATCGCTGGGTCGTGGTGACTCTTGACCAATAGCCACGCGCTACCGCGCGACGTCGTGGTTGCGACCCCGCATCAGGGTTTCGCCGGATCGGGCGTTCTGTGGCCCAAGCCTATCGGGTCGCGCATTCAGAATGTCGTCGCCGCCGGCCAGGCGACGATTGCGCCTTTGCGGGTAATCAATTCGGATGCATTTGCGCTTCGCATCGAGCCCCAAGGCCGGGTGACGGTGGCCATGGAGCTCACTCGCGCGGGTCTCGACGAGATCGAGTTGTGGCAGCGCATCGCCTTCGACGCCAAGGTCGAGCAAAGCGGATTCTATCGCGGCGTCTTCTCGGCATTGCGATGCTGCTGGGCGTTGTCGCGATGTCGCTCTATGCCGTGCGCACCATCGCGGTCTTCCCTTTCGCGTCGGTCTTCATCTGGTCGGCTGTTGCCTTCATCGCGCTCGAAGCCGGATATCTGCCACAGATCAACGCCCTTTTGCCCGAGGCTTACGAACTGGGTCCCGAGATCCGCGCGGTGGTCGAGGGTCTCATGGTCGTTGGTCTCATTCTGTGCCTCGTGCCTTTGCCGATTTGCGCAGAAGGCTCCAGTTGCCGGCAATGTCCTCTTGCTCGCCGCCGGGCTGTTGCTGGCTTTGCCGGTCTATGGCTGGTTCGAGCCGGCCCGCGCGTCCGGCATCGCCCGCATCGCCTTCGCCATCGTCGCGGCCCTGGGCTGCGTCGTTATCTACGTCATGTGGCGCGAAGGCGCGGCACGGGCGCGTGTCTCGTTGCTGTCCTGGGCGATGATCGTGGTGTGGACCTTCCTGGCGGCCGTCGCCGCCCTGACGCCGGCCGCCGAAAGCATGGTCAAGCCTCGCTCTCAGCCGGGCTCGTGCTCGTCATTCTCACCATGGGCTTTGCGCTTGCGCAGTTCGCCTTCACCCAGGGCTTCCTCGCCCAGCGATTTTTTGCGGAAGATGCCCGCCGCGCTTTGGCGCTGGCGGCCTCGCAGCAATGTGTCTGGGACTGGCAGGTCGAGGAGAACAACCTGCATGTCGGCGAGGATCTCGAAAAATCTCTGGGCCTGCGCCCCGGCAGCCTGAAAAACGACGACGCCGGAGGCGTGGCTCGATCTCGTCCATCCGGCGGACCGCAGCGCTTATCTGGCGGCGGTGGAGGAGGCCGAGACGGCGCGGACATGGCAGCTTCTCGCAGGAATTCCGACTTGCGCCGCGGCGATGGCACCTTTCGCTGGTTCCTGTTGCGCGCCCGCGCCATGCCGGGCGCCGAGCACCGGCCGCGCGCTGCATCGGCACGCTCACGCGACGTCACCGCGACACGCCGCGCTCAGGACCAGCTTCTCAACGATGCGGTCCATGACCGCGTCACCGGCCTGCCCAACCGGGCGCTGCTGCTCGACCGCATCGATCGCGATATCAGCGCCGCGGGACGGACGCCAGTCAACAATCTCTATCTGATGCTGATCGATCTCGACCGCTTCAAGGCGGTCAATGATGGCCTCGGCCACGAAACGGGCGATGGCCTCCTCAACATCATCGGCCGCCGGCTTGCGGCGATCGCCAGCGAGCATGATACCGTGGCGCGCATGCCCGGCGATCAGTTCGCGATCCTCTTCCATGGCGACAAGCCCAAGCGCGACATACTGCCTTCACCGATAAGGTGCGCGAGACGGTTTCGAAGCCGGTCAACATGCGCCCGCAGGAAATCTTCCTCACCGCCAGCCTCGGCGTGTCGGCCTTCGCGAGGGCCGCTCACGGCCGAAGGTCTGGTCAAGGATGCGGCCGTCGCCCTCTATGAAGCCAAGCGGCGCGGCAAGGATACGGTCGAATTCTTCCGCGAGGCGATGCGCGATGACCGCACCGAACTCGTGGCTGCTCGAAGCGGAATTGCGCCGCGCGCTCGAGCGCAACGAGATCGAAGTGCTCTATCAGCCGATTGCGCGTCTCGCCGACATGGAGCTGGCGGGCTTCGAGGCGTTGGTGCGGTGGCGCCACAAGAGCCTCGGCCTGCTGGGTCCGGAGACCTTCATGACCTGGCCGAGACCACCGGCATCATCAAGGATATCGGCCATTTCGTGCTCAACGAGCGGCCGCCAGCTCGGCATCTGGCAGCGCGCTTTCCGGCCGCATGATCCGCTGTTCGTCGCCGTCAACGTCTCCTCGAGCCAGTTCCTCGACGCCGATCTCATCGATGATGTGAAGTCGCTTGCTCACGCGCGAGGGCTGGTGCGCGACACGCTGAAGCTCGAGGTCACCGAATCGGTGATGATGGAGAACCCGGAATTGGCGGTCCAGATCCTCGACCGCCTGAAGCAGATGGGCATCGGCCTTGCCTGCGACGATTTCGGCACCGGCTATTCCTCGCTGTCCAATCTGCGGCGCATGCCCTTCGACACGCTGAAGGTGGATCGCAGCTTCATCGAGGCCGATGCCGATGACGCCAAGGCTGCGCTCATTCTCGAATCGATCATCCTGCTGGCCCACGATCTTGGCCTGACCGTCGTCGCCGAAGGCATCCAGTCGCAAGACGATGTCGATCGTCTTGGCGCGCTCTCTTGCGATTTGGGCCAAGGCTATTTCATCGGCGAGCCGATGACCGCGAAGCAGGTTGTCGATGCGCTGAGCGGCGTGCCGCTGACGGCCGCTAAGCACAAGACGACCATCGATTCGCTGTGGGAGCGCATGGCCGGAACGTCGAATGTGCGCGTGCCGGAACCGTTGCCCGGCATCAAGCCCGAACCGCAAAACGCCCAGGCCAAGGACGCGAAGCCGGAGTCCAACTCTGCCAGGCAGGGTGCGTCTGCGCCCGCCGGGGTAAAGCCGCGGAGCCCGCGCCTGCTGAGGGCCAGCACCCGGCGGGAACGCGACCGCTCGCGCCGCCGCCCGAGAGCAAGCTGATCAGGGGAGGCAAGCCGCCGATCGTGCTATTGCCGCCGCTGACGCCGCCGAGCTTTGTGAAGCACACTGCCGGCCGCGCCTAAACCTCCGCCCCCGGGTCCGTCCTCATCGGCTGCGGAACACCCGCCCAAACCGGCGGCACATGAGCCTGAAGACGTCGACGAAAAGACGAGTGACCTGGTGAAATCGGAACCGGCCCATGGCGCCCGCCCACAGCCGGGCGGAGCTCCCATGGCCCCGCGCGCGGCGCTCGAGGATATGGAAGACGGAGAAGAGTCTTCAGATGAGCTTCCGGTGGATGCGGATGAGCCGGCAGATCAGTCAGAGGACGATGCCGCTGCGCAGAAGGCCGAGGCTGCCGCCCGCCTGGGCAAGAAATTGAGGCGCAAGGCGCTGGCAAAGGACGCCGGCTGATGCTTGAGCAAGAGGTTTGCCCCGATCAGGCATGTCCGGCTTCCCCTGACAGCATCGCCGGATCCACACCGATCTTATGCAGCGCATTGAGATATTTGCTGTCGAGATCATGGCCGAACAGCAGATCCTCGTCGGCGGCGCAGGAGAGCCAGCCATTGCGCTGGATTTCATCCTCGAGCTGCCCCGGGGCCCAGCCGGCATAGCCCAGTGCCAGCAGTGAGCGCCGGGGACCCTGTCCGCCGGCTATGGCGCGCAATATGTCGAGTGTCGCCGTCAGGGCCACCCGTTCGTCGATCGGCAGCGACGTGTCGGCTGAGAAATAGTCGGACGTGTGCAGCACGAAACCACGGCCCGGCTCGACCGGCCCGCCGAATTGCACAAGCATGGACTGGACATCGTCCGGCAATTGGATCCGGTTCTCCTGCGGCAGGATGTCGAGCCGGTCCAAAAGCTCGCTGAAGGATATCATCGGCGCCCGCTTGTTGACGATGATGCCCATGGCGCCATTGTCTGAATGAGCGCACATGAAAACAACCGATCGATCGAAACGGGGGTCGCTCATGCCGGGCATGGCGATCAACATCTGGCCGTCGAGAAAGGAGGATCTTTTCATGGAACTCCACCCTTGCTGCTGATCCGTAAATTAATGCCATTTGGCCCGGTCGCAAAGCGGTCAAACTGACATTAAGTTGATTGGCCTATCGATAAGTTTATTTTGCGCCGCGCTGTCGGTCATCTATGGAACAGATTGTGACGATGCCGTTAATGAAGCGACGCCAGTTGCTTTTGGCGACTCTGGCCTGCCGGTCTTTTCCGTCACAGCGCAAGCCGGAAATGGGCCACGCTATTCGGCGCGCCTTGTCGGCGGCGAGACGGAGCAGCGAATCTGGCGTGCCGGTGTCGACATCGCGCTCGATGAGGGTTGGAGGACCTTTTGGCGCGTGCCGGGCGATGCCGGTGTGGCGCCGCAATTCGATTGGTCGCGATCGCGCAACGTCAAATCGCTCACGATGCTATGGCCCGCGCCCAGGCGCTACACCGATGAAGGCGGCGAGACCATCGGCTACAAGGAACGCGTCGTGTTTCCGGTGGATGTCGCCGCCGCCGATCCGGCACGCCCGATCGACTTGGCGCTCGATGCCTTTCTTGGCGTATGCGAGAAGATTTGCATCCCGGTGAAGCTGGATATGTCGTTAGTCCAGTCGAAACCGGCGCCGGCTGATGCAAGTCTTATTGCCGCCTTCGCTGCACGCGTACCGCGAAAGGTCGATGCGGGGTCGCCATTTCGCCTTGTCCAGGCATCGCTGGTAGACGCGGAAGGCAAATTCGACCTCGCCCTTCGCTTGAAGGGCGATGGTTTCGACAAGGATCTCGATATTTTCGTCGAAGGCGGCGATTTCGTCTATTTCCGCAGCCCCAGGGCCACGAGCGAAAAGGGCATGGTCCTTTTGCGCATCGACGGGCTGAAAGACGCGCAAAGGCTCAAGGGCAGCGCT
>CAWJDZ010000031.1:0-221198 GCA_963841765.1 uncultured Alphaproteobacteria bacterium | reverse complement strand
TCGAGCCAGGGCGGGAGATTTCTCTTCGACGCTCTTTCGGGCAACGTCAGGACGTCGAGCGTCGGCAGGTCGCGAAACTTACTCTGTCCGCGCGTGAGAACGACGATCGGCCGAGCGTCGTTGATCATGTGGGTAATGAGCGCGTCGGGCAGGGTGGTATCGAGCACCACCAGCGTGCCGCCGGCCCTGAGCACGCCGAGGTGCGCGGCGACGATCTGCCAATTGTCCTGTGACATGGCAACCGCGACCACCTGGTCCGGCCCCGTTAGAAACGGCTGTACGGCTGCGGCCACGCTTTCTGCGTGCGCATCGAGCTCAGCGAACGTCAGTGTCTCTCCGCTATGCGGGATCTGCAAGGCGACAAAATCGGGATACTTCTCGGCGGAACGGCCGAAGACCTCCGTGAGCCACCGAATGCCCTGTTGATGCGGAACGTTGGCGAACGGGCGGTCGCCGAAGACATCCGTCAAACTGTACGGACACGTGTCCCTCGGCTCGTGCGCCGACTTCTTCGCCGCCCAGAGGTATCGCCTCCAAGCTGCAAACGTCAGAACAACGACGATCGCCAGGATGGCAGCTGCGAGCGCCAAGACTTATCCTCCATGCTCCGAAATTTCCGACCCTGACGTATCTGCTTGCCCTGCAGGCGTCAAACCCCGCATCGCCCGTAGCTCTCAGTCGAAGTATCGCTGCAGCGCGCCCCGACGACGAATGTCCAAGGTGACGCAATGGGGTCCGCCGCCCAATAGCTTCGAGTGCCGCAGTTTCAATGGGATGACGGCCGTGCTTCTCGAGGGGGGCCTTCGTTCTTCATCCGCGGCAAACTTCAGTGGCTCCCTATCCCACCGCCGAACTGGCTCCATTTTGCGCCGCCGTTGACACCGCCCGGGTTCTGGACCAAGGTCCTATATTCGTTTCGGCACGTCGGGTACGGTGCGTTGTCGCCCCCGGCGTTGAGATCAGTTGCTGCTCAACGACGAACGAGGAGATGTCCATGAAAACGATGCTGTATGGTCTGGTCGTGACCGCGATGTTAATCATCCTCGGGATCCCGGTCTTGTGGTCGGGCAAGGCCACCGCGGCGGCAGGGGATTCGTACGAAGTCGTGCAGATCTGGACCTGCCAGATGAAAGGCGACACGACCGAGGAGCAGGTGGAGTTGATCGCCAAGGACTGGCTCAAGGCGATCCAGCAGATGCCGGGAGGTGCGGCGGCCAAGGTGAGGATATTCTTCCCCTCGGTCGTCAACAATGCGGGCCAGACCGACTTCTACTTCGTGGTGAACGTGCCCTCGTTCACCGACTGGGGAAAGTTGTGGGATGCCTACCAGGATGACTCTCCCGCCGCGAAATCGGACGAGATCAACGAGGGCAAGGTCGCGTGCCCCGACAACATGCTGTGGGAAGCGCACGCAATCGAGTAGGTAGGCAGCGCCGAGACGGCTGACCTTGGCCGACGGGGTCCGCAGGCTGTGCACGCCGGTGAGAAAGTAGGCCACGGAAGCGGCGGCGTTGTGCTGTCGCGCGGCGCCCGGAAAGGGAGCCCCTGTCGAGACACCGTCCCCGGAACGCGACCATACCATCGCACGACCATTCTGAGAGAATGATGAGACGGCCGCCAGAGCCTTTCCCGTTTGGGTCATGATGCTCCGGTCGGCTCTCCTGTCGCTACAGTTAGCGCGTGATCAGGAGTGGGCACCGGTTTTCCGTCGTTTGTCACTTCAGAGCGAACCGGTCTGAAGTGATCGTGCGCTAGGAGCCTGTCTGGATGGATTTGCCGGCTTCCGCGGCGGTTGCAGCGGCAGCGATCGAAAGTGCGAATGCCGATGCGGTGATCCATGTGATGCGGCGCTTGGCCATGGCGGTCTCCTTGCTTGAACCTTGGCCATGATGCGCCAGTACCCATGAGGCGGATGTGAGCGGCAAATGAGAGGACGATGAGGGCGAGGCTATTGCGGGATGCGCAAGGTCACGACGGCTCCACCCGTGGCCCGGTTCGCCGCTGTAGCGGAGCCGCCATGCGCTTCGGCGACACCCTTGACAATGGCGAGACCGAGGCCGGCACCGCCCTCGCGCCGCGAACGATGGCGCTGGTAATGAAGTTCGCGGGGAAGCCCGCCCCCGCTGTCGGTCACCGCCACGATCAGCTCGCGCGGCCCATCGATGAGGGCGGCAACGCCGATGCGCCCGCCACGCGGCGTGTAAGCCAGCGCATTGATGATGAGATTGCCGATGGCCTGGCGCATCCGCATCGCATCGACATTGATGGTGAGGCTCGCCGGCGCCGATACTTCGAGCTGCACGTCAAGCTCGCGCGCCTTCGTCGCGAAGCGTATCGCCGTGCTCTTGAGCAAGTCCTCGGCATTCACCTTCTCGCGTTTCAACGGCAGCTTGCCGCGATCGGCGCGCGCCAGCACCAGCAGGTCCTCGGCCAGGCGGTTGAGCCGCTCGGATTCCTCCGATGCGCTGAGCAGCGCCGCCTCGAGCTCTTCCTTCGTGCGCGAGCGGCGCAAAGCTAGATCCAGCTCGGTCGTGAGAATGCCGAGTGGTGTGCGCAATTCATGACTGGCATCATCGACAAAGCGGCGTTCGCGCTCGAAAGCCTGTTCAAGGCGGGCCAGCATGTCGTTGAGCGTTGCCGCCAGTGTTGCGATCTCGTCTCCAGTGTCCGGCACGGGGAGCCGCTTGGCGAGATCGCTTTCCGAGATGAGAGAGGTCTGGCGCCGCAAATTCTCGACCGAACGCAGGGCGGCGCCCGAGAGCAGCCAGGCCAGCAGGCTGGCGACGATGGCAAGTGCCGGGCCGGCCAGCCAGAGAAGCATCGCCAGCTGCGTGAGCGCGGCATTGCGATCCTGCAAGGGTACGCCGACCACGATGCGTCTGTCGCCAGTGGCTTTCATGATGCACAGGCGCGCGAGGTGCAGGTCCCCGGTTCGCTCCTGCGCCACCATCTTTTCGATGAGGACAGGTTCGGCGCCGGCAGCAACTTCGCCGGCGGTGATCAGCGGGTCGTCTTCCGTGTCGTGCTGCTCGCGGATCGTGCCGTCCGGCCCGAGGACCTGGGCGATGAAGCCCTCCGAATCGCCTTCGCCAAAATCGTGCAACACGGTGCTCTCGCCATCGGCGAAATCGGCGACCAGTTCACGGGTGAGCAGGATGAGGCGTTCATTGAGGGTCTGGTCGCGCTGTGCTTCGAAGCCGCGATAGACGAGCGTTCCCGCTATCCCGAGCACGGCCACCATCAGCGCCGCGAAAACCAGCGTCAGCCGCGTCCTGATCCGTACGCGCATTTCAGTCGCTCTTGATGCGGTAGCCGGCGCCACGCACGGTTTCGATCAGCGCCAGGCCGAAGGCGCGATCGATTTTCTCGCGCAGATAGCGGATATAGACATCGACCACGTTCGAATCGCCGTCAAAGCTGTCGTCCCATACATGTTCGCGAATGCGGGTGCGGCTCAGTACGGTGCCGCGATGGCGCAGCAGATATTCGAGAAGCGCGAATTCGCGCGCTGTCAGCTCGACTTGCGTCCCCTTGACCTTCACTTGGCGCGCGGCGGGATCGAGCTTCAGGGGGCCCACGGAAATCAGCGCCGGCCGTTCGCGCGTGCCGCGCCGCAACAGCGCGCGGATGCGGGCCAGGAGTTCCTCGAAAGAGAAGGGCTTGGTGAGATAGTCGTCGGCACCGCTGTCGAGACCACTCACCCGGTCGGCGACGGCATCCTTTGCCGTCAGCATGATCACCGGCGCCCAGCGCTTTGCGGCGCGCATCCGCCGCAGCACGTCAAAACCGTTCCCGTCTGGCAGCATCACATCGAGAATGACGGCGTCATAGGCGGCCTCGGTTGCCATCCAGACGGCATCTTCCGCAGTCCGCGCTACGTCGACGGCATAGTTTTCCTCCTGCAGGCCGCGCTTTAGAAGGGCGCCCATCTTGGTCTCATCTTCGACGACAAGAATTCGCATCGGTATGTGCTCCGATCCTCAATAGCCCAATCAGAATGAGAAGAAAATGAGGGCGCAGGATCGTGCTTGTGCCCTCGGCGGAGGGCCATAAAGCGGCCATGGGCTTGCAAGAAGCAGGAAGGATAATAAACCGTCGGACGATCATTCTCGGGACGGGTGCAGCGCTGGCGGCAGGCGGAGGTGCTGCGCTGCTGTTGCGTGGCCAAGGTCCGTGCGAAGCGGTCTCGCGGCAAACGATCGAGTGGACGGCGTCTGAGTTCCGCGCGGGCGGCACGGCGGGCATTCCAGCCGATCTGCCCGCACCGGTCTTCCCGACCCATCCGCAATACGTGGCAACACTCGAGAAAACCCTCGGGCCCTGCCACACCAGCGATGTGCCGGTGCGCACGGATATAAGCGAGGGAACGCTCGGCTTACCGACGCGCATCAGCCTGCGGGCACCCTGATCATAGGTACCGAACATCGTAAGCTTGCAGTGGCAATGAGAGCCCCTGCGAATTCGGTGGCTCGCGCTTGGCGGCTCCTTGTCCCGTCGCGAGAAAAGAACCGACAGAAGCCTCATTTCCACAAACCAGACGGACGCTCCTTTTTTGCGTCAAATCAGAGAGGGATGCTGCACTGCGAGATTATCAGCTTGACGGCGAGATCGAATCAAATTCGTATGGAAGTGCAACCATAAAGAACGTTGCCGGCACTAGCCGATATAACCGATGGCGGAGTGATCCAAACGTCGAAGAGAATGAGAACGGCCCCAGCATCAGCTGGCTGTGCTGCCAAAATAACTCCCAAAAGATAAACATTAGCGTGCCCAGGCGCGCGACAAAACTTGCACGGAGGATGGTATGCGCTTTGCACTTGTCGAAGATAAACGAACGTCGCCCTCGCCGGGACTGAGTGGATCATGTCCAGCTTGCGGCAGCGCAGTGTTGCCCAAGTGTGGAAGCCTAAGGGTTCATCATTGGGCCCATCGCGGCAAAAGAGTTTGTGACCGCTGGTGGGAACGCGAGACGGAATGGCATCGCAAATGGAAGGACAAGTTCCCGCCTCATTGGCAGGAAGTCATTAGAAGTGACACTTCTGGAGAGAAACACATCGCGGATGTCCGCACCGATCGCGGGCTCACCGTCGAATTCCAATACTCACACCTCAATCCGCACGAGCGCGTCGCTCGGGAGAACTTTCATGGGAACATGGTGTGGGTAGTTAGTGGCGCGCGACGTGTTCGTGACCTGCCGCGCTTCGTTGACGGCAAAAAGTCATTCATGCCAGTTTGGCGGAAGGGGGTGTATGTCACCCCTTTGCTCGACGCAGCTTTCCCACGCGACTGGCTCAATTGTGCCGTTCCAGTCTTCTTCGATCTCGAGAACGCGCCCGGTCTTACTGAACAGACGTTACACGTTAGTCGCCCGTTGTGGTGTTTGCTTCCGGGGCGGGCCTTCGGCCTTGCTGTGGTGCTGCAAATATCCAGGGAAGCCTTCGTTGGCTTGGTGCACGAGAAAACTCAGCTACTCGCGGTGCAAGCGATCCTCGAGCATATAAAGCAGACATTGACGAAGGCAGCCCAAGCAGAGCAGGCGCGTATCGCCCGCTTGCGCGCTGCCGAAATGTCATCGCGCCGGCGCCGGACGTGGCGGCCGTTCCGTGGTCGAAGACCCTTCAGGAGATTTTAACTAGCGCAGGTCGCAGCTGAGGGCTACCGCGTTTCGGTCACTTGTCTTCAAACAAGCATTTTGGCATGGGTTTAAACCTAGGTCCAATAGCGACCCAATACGGCAAAAAGGCTTCGACGGTAACTCAGCTTCGGCCGGAAGTAACCCCGAATACGCTGAACCATCATCGTAGCTTGTCGTAGAGCGAAGAGCGGCAGTAATGTACTGTTCGCCGCAGAACGTCGTCGATGATTGAGTGAAATGGATACTTTGAACCGAACCGCGATCGAGAACTGAGATGGACGCAGTTATTCGAACAGCCGTCATGAACCTCGTTAAAGTGCGGTCCCGGAACGGGCCAACGAGTTAGTTCAGCTCTTCGCTAACGTCGAATTGATGTCAACGGCCGAAGGCGTGTCGATGGAGGCCGAAGGGAATTGCATTACCTTTGGCGGAGAACTCGTTGATGCTGTTTGGCTTTATGGTTTTAGTGCATGGAAGGCAATTGAAACCTATTCGCCGGCAATCCTACTCTCAGCGTTCGCAAACGCATCCGTAGATGATGTTTTGTGCCGTGACGATGAGCTGGAACCAGTCGAGCAAGATTACTTGGGGGCGCATGTCCGTTGCCGAACACCTTGTGGCTTCGCCAGATTCCGTAATTGCGTCATGGCCCCCAGATGTTCCCAAGCTTACCGCCGACCGTGACTCCCTAAGTACGCAGGGCAAGGCTGCGTTCGATCTTGCACTTATGGCGCTTGCTGCGTTCTTCTTGCACGAGCAAAAGCATATGCAGTTTGCCTGCTCCCCTCACCGACCGGCCAAACTCGCGGAAGAGGAAATGGCATGCGACGTCTATGCGCGGAGTTTCCTAACAGACAAGCTCGCGAGATATGCAGCTGCGCACGAACATGGATATTCTCAAGTCCTTAGCAAACGAGCGTTCGGACTGGCCGTGGCGTCGATTGTCATTCACGGAATGACTCCCCACTACGCCCGTTGGGGGAACGATCAATATCCCTCCATCGGTGAGCGCATGCAGGCCCTGATTGGAGGTATGTCACTTCCCGGAGACGCCAACTTTTGGCTGTATGCGGCAACTGTACTTACAGGAGTAATGCGAAAGGAAGGTCGGCCTCTTGACCTCGTTGCAACTAGCTATCGCGCCTACACAGAGGCGCTCATTGAAGGCTGAAATAGAGGGGGCAATAAGCTTGAAGTCGAGGCGCAGCTATCGAAGCAAAGCGGCGCGAAAAAGCTTTTAAGTTTAGTCCAGTGTAGTCTCGACCAAGAGCCCTGGGTCCTAGTATTTGCGGGGAGTAGGAACGTGGTCAATCCATACAAGGCTGCCGAGGCGTTTGCCGCTGATTTTCGGAGTTTCGAGTACGCTCTGAAGCGTTCAGGCTACCTGCACAAGAACAGAGATGTTGCAGGGGCAAACTGGGATGAGTTTGCGCAAGCTTTAGGCCACTCGTTCTTCGATCATGTCGTCGCGAAAGGAATTGCGAAGACCTTGATCGGGCACCCGCCGAGGCGGCTCTTGGCCAACATGCAGTGGTCACCACCAAATCCTGCCCCTTTGGCCAATGTTGCCCAGCTCATCATCTACGGCGTCTGCCGCGTCCGCAACACCTATATCCACGGTGAGAAATTTACGGGCGGTCCGGAGGGACAATGGGAGCGCGATGCCATTCTCATTGCCGAGGCGCGCGCGGTGTTAAAGGAGGCCACAAAATTCATGGGGTCGTGTCATTTCTAAGGCCTGACTTTTGCCGTGGGCGCCTAGATCCAGTTATTTTGACGGCACGTGATCGTGGTCCCTTTGAGGCAACGACGATCAGGCGATGAAAGCCAGCAGATGGTGGAATAACGATAATGACATCTGTCTCGGCTTGAGAAACCAGACGGAACCAAAGAGACTTGACGCATGTGGACAGGTCAGATGTTGCTTCGAATTGGCTAACCTGACCGCACAGAAGCCGAGGCATTGTGTTCCTCTAATGTTCGGCTAGAATCGCCCGATTCTATTGACGGGGTACTCATGTCAATTCGAGTAAATATCGCGAACCAGGTTCGTCAGACCACCGTCCTGGCTTGGCGTCCCCTACTGCCGCTCTTCGAAGCAGTGATGAACGCGTTTCAAGCGATCAAGGAAGCAAAGCTACCGTCAAATTTCCCAAGCCACGTTACGATCCAAGTGGTGAGGAGTAGCCGACAGCTTGATCTTGACGTGCAGCCCATTAGCGGCTTTCGAGTCATCGACAATGGGATCGGTCTCGATGACACAAATTATGACTTATTAAATGCCGGTACGAATGTTGTAATCCTTACTTTAAGCATTAGCAGGAGATATCATTCTCCAGCGTTGGCGATTGGTAAAATTCAAGTGACATTATCACTGACTTACCACCAGTTAAAATACAAAGCCGGAGGAGCCCTGAAAGCTCGGAATGCATAGGGTCAGGCTCGCGCAATCTCCCAGTTGCGATCAAGTTCCTCCCACCTCCGCGTTTTTCGCTTGACACATGAGACTATTCGTGCGATTTGGGAAATATCAGTATCGGAGAACAAGCGCCCGCGAGCTCAAACCTCGCGGGCGAATTGTTTCTAGCGTCACACAGCCGGCGGTGCCTGCTTGCCGAATTGCTTGACCGCCGCCGCGCTGCGGCCATTGGCGAGAAGCCAGTCCCAGGCGTAATTCGCATAGGAGCGGAAGACATAGAGGTCGATCACATCCGGCTTCTCGCTCACGATGTGGAGGAGGGCGGCGATCTCGGCGAAGCGCAGGCGCCGCACCGTTCCCGCTTCATAGTCGGACGAGAGAAGATCGAGCGATGCACCTTTCAGCAGAACTTCGCGCGCGCATGCTCGCCCTCGAGCCGGATGATGGTCCGCATGTCGCGAAACGTCGACAGCAAAAGAGTGAACGCCTGCCAAGGGCGTGGCGCAGATTTGCTGAGAAGCTCGGCCGTCTTCGCGCGCGGGCAGAGAATGAGCCACTGATCGATCGACAGCCACAGCGCCTGAATATCGCCCCAGGCGGCGCTTCGTGCGCGGCGTCGTCGGCAGATCGAGGTTCGAGCACTTCCTTGACGGCCGCCATGAACTTGCCGTCGCTCGCAAGGCCACGCAGGTCGATCATGCCGCGGCTGGTAATCTCGCGGATATCGAGCGCAAGATCTTGCGGCGCCTCGCGCGACTGGAGTGCGCGTTTCAAACCGGACGTCAGGCATTCTGCCGGCTCCCTTCCTTGTCGTAGAAGACGGGATCGACGATCTTCGCCCTCACCACCTTGCCGCCTTCGAGCGGGAAGGACACGGTCTCGCCCATGCGCGTCGCGGCCGTTCTCGATCAGCGCCATGGCGATCGAGCGATTGAGGGTCGGCGAGATAATAGGTCGAGGTGACCTGTCCGATCATCGCCATCGGCGGCTTGTCCTTGACATCGCGCACCGCATAGGCGCCGTCCGGCAGCACCTCCTTGGGATCCTCGGTGAGGAGCCCGACCAGCTGCTTGCGTCCGGCACTCCTTGAGGAAGGATTGCTCGAGCGAGCGCTTGCCGATGAAATCGGCCTTCTTCTTCGACACCAGGCCGTCGAGCCCGACATCGTCCGGCGTCACCGTGCCGTCGGTCTCATCGCCGATGACGATGAAGCCCTTCTCGGCGCGCAGCACATGCAAGGCCTCGGTGCCATAGACCTCGATGCCGAATTCGGCACCCGTCGATGAGGATCGCATCCCACAGGCCGCGGCCGAAATTGGCGGGCGTCGCCACTTCGTAGGACAGCTCGCCCGAGAAGCTGATGCGGATAGACGCGCACCGGATAGGCGCCGAGCATTGCCTTCCTTCATCGACATATGCGGGAAACGCCTCGTGCCGAGATGTCGAAATCGGGCTCGAGCTTCGCAGAGCACCTCGCGCGCCTTGGGACCGGCAATGGCGAACTGCGCCCATTGCTCGGTGACCGGCGTCACGAAGACCTTGTATCGCGTCCATTCCGTCTGCAGCCACTCTTCGAGCCAGGCGGCGATGCGGTCGGCGCCGCCCGATGTCGTGTGCATGAGGAAATGATCGTCGGCGAGCCGCACCGTGACGCCGTCATCGATGAGGAAGCCGAGCTCGTTCATCATCAGGCCATAGCGGCAGCGTCCGACCTTCAGCGTCGAGAACATGTTCGTGTAGACGCGATCGAGGAATTCCGCCGCATCCGGCCCCTTGATCTCGATCTTGCCCAGGGTCGAGGCATCGAGCAGGCCGACCTTGTTGCGAACGCTGAGGATCTCGCGGTTGATCGCTGCATGCTTGTCCTCGCCGGCGCTGCGGATAGGTATAGGCGCGCCGCCACTGGCCGACCGGCTCGAACACTGGCATTCTGCGCCTTGTGCCAGCGGAAGATCGCCGTCGGCGGATGGGCAGGAACAGCTCCCTCGTGAGCGTGCCCGGCGATCGAGCCGAAAGAGAAGGGCGTGTAAGGCGGCCGGAAGGTGGTGATGCCGATCTCGGGGATCGTCTTGCCGGTCGCTTCGGCGATGACGCCGAGCCCATTGAGGTTCGACGTCTTGCCCTGGTCGGTCGCCATGCCGAAGGTCGTGTAGCGCTTGGTATGCTCGACCGATTCATAGCCTTCGCGCTGCGCGAGCTCGAGATCGGCCGCGGTCACGTCGTTCTGGAAATCGATGAAGTGCTTGTTGCCTTCATTGTATTTGCCGGTCGCGGGCGAGAACCAGATCGGCTCGAGCGGCTTCTGCGCCGGTCGCTTCGGCGCCTTGAGCGCGGCGGTTCGCCCGGCGATGTGGCCTTCGCCGCCGCATCGCCCGCGGCATAGGCTTCGCGACAGGCACTGGGCGATATCCATGGTGCCGTTGGCAGCACCCACCGCCCGGATCGCATCGTGATGCTTGCCGGGCCTGAAGCTTTGAGCGCGCTCGTCGAAAGTGAGCTTGCCGCCATTGTGGCACCACAGATGGACTGCCGGATTGAAGCCGCCCGACATGGCGATGAAATCGCAAGCGATGCGGCTTTCATTGACGACGCGGCCCTGGCCCTGGCGCTAGGACGCGACCCTGACGCCGGTGATCGACAGCCCGCCGAAGCCCGTCTCCACCCCGGCGATCGCGTGTCCGTTGAGGATTTTGACGCCGGCCGCGCGCGCTTCCTCCGCCGGCGCTCCGCCGCCGCCGGCGCGCACATCGATGATGCCGGCGACGCTGACGCCGGCGCGCTTGAGGGACAAGGGCGGTGAGATAGGCATCGTCATTGTTGGTGAAGACGACGCCCTTCATGCCGGGCGCCACGCCATAGCGCTCGACCAGAGCCGCGCGCCGCGGTCGCGAGCATGATGCCGGGCCGGTCGTTGTTGGCGAAGGCGATCGGCCGCTCGATCGCGCCGGTCGCCAGGATGACCTCCTTGGCGCGCACCTTCCACAGGCGGTGGCGCGGCGAGCCTTTTGCGAGGAGTGCGGGATCGTGATCGGCGACCCGTTCGAACAGCATGAGGTAATTGTGGTGCCAGTGGCCGACCGCGGTGGTGCGCGTCAGCACATGCACATTGTCGGCCTGGGCGAGGAGCTCTGCCCGGCGCCTGATCCAGTCGAGCGGCGCAGCGCCGTCGATGGTGCCGGCGCCGAGATCGGCGACGCCGCCGAAACGCGGGCCTTCATCGCAGATGATGACGCGCGCGCCCGAAGCCTGCGCCGCTTCGGCGGCGGCAAGTCCGGCGATGCCGGCGCCGATGACGAGCACGTCGCAATGGACATGCATATGCTCGTAAGTGTCGGGATCGCGGCCTTGCGGCGCCTTGCCGAGACCGGCGGCGCGCCGGATCAGCGGCTCATAGACATGCTTCCAGAAGGCCTGCGGCCACATGAAGGTCTTGTAGTAGAAGCCGCCCGGGATGAAGCGCGAGATCCTGCTGTTGAGGGCTCCGATATCGAATTTGAGCGACGGCCAGCGGTTCTGGCTCACGGCGATCAGCCCGTCATGGAGCTCGACCTGTGTCGCGCGCAGATTGGGCTCGTGGCGGTGACCTTCGCCGACACCGACGAGTGCGTTCATCTCTTCAGCGCCAAGGCCGACGACGCCGCGCGGCCGGTGATATTTGAAGCTCCTGCCCAAGACGCGCTGGCCATTGGCGAGGACGGCGGAGGCCAAGGTGTCGCCCGCAAAGCCCGACATTCTCTCGCCGTCGAAAGTGAAGCTCATCTTTCGGGCGCGGTCGATGAGGCGGCCGCCCTTGGCGAGGCGATAGGGCTTGCCGGTCATGAGGTCCGTTCCGTCTTTCTGGGCTTCTTTGCGAGCTTGTCCTTGAAGTAAAGCGCCCATTCGCCGGTCGCCGCTTCCATCCACTGGCGCGGCGGCAATTCCGTGATGCCGTAGGTCGCCTTGAACTCCAGGGTCACCGTGTCGCGCACCGCATGAAACCACTTGCCGCAGCCGCGGTCGCAGCGCCAGCGCTCGAAATGCAGCCCCTTGGGGTTGCGCCGCATGAACAGATAGTCGCGCTGCTCGGCATCGCTCACATGGGCGGGATCGTGCGTTGCCGGCCGCCGCAAATGGGCTTCGCCGCCATAGTGGAAATCCGTCTCGTCGCCTTCGGCGCCACAGACCGGGCAATGGACTAGAAGCATCGCAAGGCTCCGGATGCACAGATTCCTGATCCCTCCCCCTTGCGGGGGCGACGCAACAAAACAATGACCGTCATCCCGGCGAAAGCCGGGACCCCCTGAATAAGCGAAAGCGAGCGGTGTTGGGGTTTCAATGCAAGAAGAGAAGGTTCCCACTGTCTACATGCTCGCGAATGGAGCAGCACTTCCCGAGTGGTCCTACTCAGGGGGCCCCGGCTTTCGCCGGGGTGACGATCGTTGTTGCTGCTGCTTTCGCCCCCTCGTTCGCCCTGCCCCTCGCGGGGGCGAGGCGCGACGGCGAAGCATGGAATTTCGCTGCGCAGGTTCATTGGTGTCGCTCGCGTCATCAATGCGCCACCGCCGCCGCGACGCTCTCGTCGATAAAGCGGCCCTCGATGAAGCGGTTGAGGCCGAAAGGCTCGGCGATCTTGTGTGGCCGGTCATGGAAGATCGTGTCGGCGAAGACGAAGCCCGAGCCCGGAATGGATTTGAAGCCGCCGGTGCCCCAGCCGCAATTGACATAAAGCCCTTCGACATCGGTCTTTCCGATGATCGGCGAGCGGTCGCCGGTCATGTCGACGATGCCGCCCCACATGCGCAGCATCCTGAGGCGCGAGATGATCGGGAAGGTCTCGACGAGCGCCGTGACCGTGTGCTCGAGCGCCGGGAAGGATCCGCGCTGCGAATAGTTGTTGTAAGCGTCGGTGCCCCCACCCACCACCAGCTCGCCCTTGTCGGACTGGCTCAAATAGCCATGCACCGTATTGGCCATGACGACGCAATCGAGCACCGGTTTGATCGGCTCCGACACCAGAGCCTGCAGGCACAGGCTCTCGATCGGCAATCGAAGTCCCGCCGTCTGCACGAGGGTCGACACATGACCCGCGGTGACGACGGCGATCTTCTTCGTCTTGATGAAGCCCTTGGAGGTCTCGATGCCCGCGACCCTGGCGCCGTCGCGGCGGATGGAAAAGACCTCGCAATTCTGGATGATGTCGACGCCGAGACTGTCGGCGCCGCGGGCATAGCCCCAGGCCACCGCGTCATGGCGCCCGGTGCCGCCGCGCGGCTGGTAATAAGCGCCGAGGATGGGATAGCGGCTCTGGGGATCGTCATTGATGATGGGCGCGATCTTCTTGACGTCTTCGGCCGAGATCATGCGGCAGTCGAGGCCGGCAAGCCGGTTGGCATGCGCGGTGCGCTTGAAGGCGCGCAATTCGTGCTCGGTCTGGCACAGCATCATGACGCCGCGCGGCGAAAACATCACATTGAAATTGAGATCGCGCGACAGATCTTCATAAAGCGAGCGGGCGAGCTCATAGATCGCGATCGAGGGATCCTGCAGATAGTTGGAGCGGATGATGGTGGTGTTGCGCCCGGTATTGCCGCCGCCGAGCCAGCCCTTTTCGACAACCGCGATATTGGTGAGCTCATGGTTCTTGGCGAGATAATAGGCGGTGGCGAGGCCATGGCCGCCGGCCCCCACGATGACCGCGTCATATTCGGCCTTGGGCTCAGGCGCCCGCCAGGCCCGCTCCCAATCCTTGTGGTAGTTCATCGCGTTGCGCGCGAGGGAAAAGATCGAATAGCGGGACTTCATGCCACCCTCTGTGAACCTAGTGTGCTGAACGCGAAGTTCCTGAAATCATGCCGCGCGTACTGCAGGAACTTCGCGTTCAAAAGCACACTAGATTTATTAACTTGCTAGTGTCCTTTCGGCTCGCAAGTTCGCAAGTGGATGCCGGATGGTCTGACGAACTTGCGAGCCGGGACACTAGCCCGCTCTTTATCAAAAGGGGGGTGGTGGCTCCACCGGTTTCCGACGCCCCATTGCCGCCATGCGACAATGCGACGGACCCTTTTGCGAGGCCGGGCCACTATTATTCAGAAGATATCCGGAACGCTGTGAAACCATGCTGAATTTCCTCATTTTTGCGGTACTTGCGGCAGCCGTTATGCTGGCCGTCAGCTGGCCCGTCCTCAGGTCGCGGACGGCGGGGCCCGCGCGCGCCCAGTATGACGAAGCGGTGTTCCGCGATCAGTTGGCCGAGCTCGAGCGCGACAAGGCGAGGGGGCTCATCGGCGGGGCGGAAGCCGACGCCGCCCGCAACGAGATCGCCCGCCGGCTCTTGTCCGTCGATCGCGCCGAAGCGGCGGGTGCAGCGCCTGCTCTTGCGAGGTGGACGATCCTGGCGGCCGCCGCCTTCATCCCGGTTCTGTCGCTCGCCCTTTATCTCGCTTTGGGGGCGCCGGGGCGGCCCGACATGCCGCTTAAGGCGCGGCTCGACAATGCGATCGCCAACAACGACCTTGTGGCCCTGATGGCCAAGGCCGAGGCGCATCTCGCCGAAAAGCCCGATGATCTTCAGGGCTGGGAAATCCTGGCGCCGCTTTATCGCGGCACCGAGCGCTATGCCGATGCGGCGAAAGCCTACGCCAACATCCTGAGGCTCAAGGGCCCCGATGCCGAGCTTTATGCCGGCTATGGCGAGATGCTGGTGCTCGCCAATGCGGGTCTCGTGCCCAAGGAAGCAACCCAGGCCTTCGCCGAAGCGCTGAAGCGCGATCCGAAATCGCGCAAGGCCCGCTTCTATGCGGGCCTCGCCTTGAAGCAGGACGGCAAGACGGCCGAGGCCCTCGCCCTCTGGCAGGCGCTCCTCGCCGATACGAAGCCGGACGACAGCTGGCGGAGCACGCTTGAAGGGCAGATCGCCTCCCTTTCGCCGGGCGCTCCGGCTTTGTCGGACGAGCACGTCGCCGCAGCGGAGAATATGAATGCGCAGGATCGCGAAAAAATGATCCGCGGCATGGTTGACGGCCTCGAGCAGCGGCTTAAGGCGATGCCTGCCGATCTCGAAGGCTGGCAGCGCCTGATCAAAGCGCGCGCCGTTCTCGGCGAAATGGACAAAGCGCGTGGAGCCTATGTCGCGGCGAAAGAACAGTTCAAGGCCGATGCTCAGGCGACGGCGGCTCTTACGCAATCGGCAAAGCAGTTGGGGATCGATTAAATGTCGATGGCGATGACCTCGCGGAGAACCCGGAAGCAGAAGCGCGCCGCGCTCATTCTGGCGGGCCTGGCGCTGCTCGGCATTGCCGCGGGACTCGTGCTCTATGCGCTCAACGACACGATCGTCTTCTTCTACACACCGAGCGAGATCACCGAAAAGAACGTTTCCCCAGGTAAACTTTTTCGCCTTGGTGGCCTCGTCGAAACCGGAAGCCTCGTGAAAGGTAATGGTATGACCGTAACCTTTACTGTCACCGACAGGATCAAAACCATTCCGGTCAGCTACAATGGTCAGCTTCCCGACCTTTTCCGCGAAGGCCAGGGTGTCGTCGCCGAAGGCAAGCTCGATGCCTCAGGCAAGTTCATCGCCGATACGGTGCTCGCCAAGCATGATGAGACCTATATGCCGAAGGATGTCGCCGACCGCCTGAAGGAGAAGGGCGTGTGGCAGGAAGGCAAGGGTGCTGCACCATGATTGCCGAGACGGGCCATTTCGCGCTCATCCTCGCGCTGGCGACGGCGCTCGTCCAATTCATCGTGCCGCTCTATGGCGCGGCAAGGCGCGATCGCGCTTTGATGAATGTCGCCGCACCTGCCGCCTTGGCGCAGTTCTCAGCTGTCGTCATCGCCTTCTCCGCGCTGATGCACGCCTATGTGACGTCGGACTTCTCGCTTGCCAATGTTGCGGAGAATTCGCATTCGGCGAAGCCGCTGCTCTACAAGATATCGGGCGTGTGGGGGAACCACGAAGGCTCGATGGTGCTCTGGGTCCTGATCCTGGCGCTCTTCGGCTCGGGCGTCGCTCTGTTCGGCGACAATCTTCCGCTCGAGCTCAACTCGCGTGTGCTCGCCATCCAGGGATCGATCGGCTCGGCCTTCCTTCTCTTCATCGTCGCGGCTTCCAATCCGTTCCTGCGCCTTTCGCCGCCGCCCATCGAAGGCAACGGCCTCAATCCCTTGCTGCAGGATCCGGCTTTGGCCTTTCATCCGCCCTTTCTCTATGCGGGCTATGTGGGCTTGTCCGTCGCCTTCTCCTTCGCCATCGCCGCCTTGATCGACGGCAAGGTCGATGCCGCCTGGGCGCGCTGGGTGAGGCCGTGGACGCTTGCGGCCTGGATGTTTCTCACCATCGGCATCGCCATGGGATCCTGGTGGGCCTATTATGAACTGGGCTGGGGCGGTTTCTGGTTCTGGGACCCGGTCGAGAATGCGTCCTTCATGCCCTGGCTCGTCGCCGCAGCGCTCCTCCATTCGGCGGTCGTCGTCGAGAAGCGCAATGCGCTCAAGGTCTGGACCATTCTCCTCGCCATCCTCGCTTTCTCGCTTTCGCTCATCGGCACTTTCCTGGTGCGTTCGGGCGTCCTCACCTCGGTCCATGCCTTCGCCGTCGATCCCGCGCGCGGCGTCTTCATCCTGATGATCCTCGTCGCCTTCATCGGCGGCGCGCTCACACTCTTCGCCTGGCGGGCGCCCATTGCTCAAGGCGGGCGGGCTTTTTGCGCCGCTGAGCCGCGAAGGCGGGCTCATCATCAACAATCTCCTGCTGTGCGTCGCCTGCGCCGCGGTGTTCATCGGCACGCTCTATCCCTTGGCGCTCGAAACGCTGACGGGTGAGAAGATCTCGGTCGGAGCGCCCTATTTCAATCTGACCTTCGGCCTCATCATGCTGCCTCTGCTGCTCCTCGTTCCGGCAGGCCCGCTCCTGACCTGGAAGCGGGCCGAGGCCTGGCCGGTGATCCAGCGCCTGTGGGCAGCCGCCCTCGTGACCCTCGCCATCGCCGTCATCCTCCTCATCGCCTCGCGGCGCGGACCGTGGCTGGCGCCCTTCGGCGTGGCGCTGGGCCTGTGGCTGGTGCTCGGCGCTCTGGTCGAGTTTGCCGAGCGCGTCGCCCTGTTCCGCATCGCATGGACGGCGTCCTGGTCGCGCCTGCGCGGCCTGCCGCGCTCCTCGCTCGGCATGACGCTCGCCCATGGGGGGGTGGGGCTCGCGATCATCGGCATTTTTGCGGTGACGACCTGGCGGGAAGAGCACATCCTCGCGATGAAGGCGGGCCAAAAGCTCGCTGTCGCGGGTTATGAGCTGACCTATCTTGGCGAGGCGCCGATGACCGGCCCCAACTATACGGGCGATGCCGGGCGGTTCCGCGTGATGGATGGCGACCGCGAAGTGGCGGTGCTCGCTTCCGAGAAGCGCCGCTTCCAGCCGGGCGATCAGGAAACCACCGAAGTCGGTTTGCTGCAGACGCTTTCGGGCGATCTCTATGTCGTGATGGGCGACCGTGCGAATGACGGTGCGCGCGCGATGCGCATCTATTTCAATCCGCTCGTTTCCCTGATCTGGCTCGGCGCTTCGGTGATGTTCCTGGGCGGTCTTGTTTCGCTGACGGACCGGCGCTTCCGTGTCGGCGTGCCGCGACTCGCGCGCAAACCCGTGCCACAGGCGGCGGAGTGAAGATGATGAGGCGGCTCCTCGCCGGACTTTTCCTGCTCATGGTCGCTGTCCTGCCGGCGAAGGCAGTCCAGCCCGACGAGATCCTCTCCGATCCGGTGCTGGAAAGCCGTGCCCGCGCTCTGTCGGAAGGCCTGCGCTGCCTCGTCTGCCAGAACCAGTCGATCGATGATTCGAATGCGCCCTTGGCGCGCGATCTCCGTCTTCTCATCCGCGAGCGGCTGAAGGCCGGCGACAGCGACGCGCAGGCGGTCGACTTCATCGTTGCGCGCTATGGCGACTTCGTCCTGTTGCGGCCACGTTTCATGCCGGAAACCTGGCTCTTGTGGATCGGACCATTCGCGCTGCTGCTTGTCGCCGGCGCCGTCCTCTGTTTGCGGCGCCGCCGCGGCGGCAATGAAGCGGAAAAAGCGCTGGCGCCCGAGGAGGAAGCCGCTCTGCGGCGGGTTCTGGATCGTTGATCCTGCCGAGACCCCGCCTTCACAGCAACGTGAAGGTCGCGAAGGGCCCTTCGAACCCCACATTACAAAACTTTCATCTTGCCGAAAGGTCGCCGTAAGCCGCGGACACCTAGCTTTGGGTCTCACACAACCTGCTTTGGTGACAAGGAGACTTCCATGAGAACAAGCACGAAAGTGCGCAACGGCGCCCTGGGGCTGATGGCTTTCGGCCTTCTCGCCACGACGGCGCTCACCGCCAACTTCATGACCAACACCTCGCTGCCGGTCCATGCCGAGACCAATCAGCAAGTGGCGCCGCAGGCGGGCTTCGCCGATCTCGCGGCGAGGGTGATGCCCTCCGTGATCAGCGTCGAGGTGAACTTCGCCACTGTCGCCGACAATTCGGACGGCAGCGACGGCGATGACATGGGGCAGGGCCAGGGCATGCCGAACCTGCCGCAGGACAACCCGTTCCGCGACTTCTTCAACCAGTTCCCGCAGTTCCGTGACCAGTTCCCGCAAACCCCGCGCCAGCCGCGTGGTGGTGTTGCCCAGGGGTCGGGCTTCCTGATCTCGGCCGACGGCTATGCCGTGACCAACAACCACGTCGTCGGCAAGGCCGACAAGGTGTCCGTGACCTTCAGCGACGGCCAGAAATACGACGCCAAGGTGATCGGCACCGATCCCAAGACCGATCTTGCCTTGATCAAGATCGACGGCGGCAACAAGACCTTCAACTATGTGAAGTTCTCCGACACGGAATCGCGCGTCGGCGACTGGGTCATGGCTGTCGGCAATCCCTTCGGTCTCGGCGGCACGGTGACGACGCGGCATCATCTCGGCCCGCGGCCGCGATATCGGCTCGGGTCCCTATGACGACTTCCTGCAGATCGATGCTTCGATCAACCGGGGCAATTCCGGTGGTCCTGCCTTTAATCTCGATGGCGATGTGATCGGCATCAATACCGCCATCTACTCGCCCTCGGGCGGCAGCGTCGGCATCGGCTTTGCCATTCCGGCCGCGACCGCCAAGGAAGTGATCGCAAGCCTCAGGGCCAACGGCGCGGTGACGCGCGGCTGGCTCGGCGTCCAGATCCAGCCGGTGACCGATGACATCGCCGAAGGTCTGGGCCTCAAGGACCAGAAGGGCGCCCTCGTTGCCGATGTGACCGAGAACTCTCCGGCTCTGGCCGCGGGCATCAAGACCGGCGACACGATCATCAAGGTCGGCAGCGATGAGATCAGCGATCCGCGTGACCTCGCCAAGAAGGTGGCACGCTATGCGCCCGGCAAGTCGGTCGACGTCACGATCATCCGCGATGGCAAGACCATGACCATCCCGGTGGCCCTCGGCAAGATGCCGGGCGACAAGGAAGCGTCGGCGAACACCCAGCAGCAGGAGCCGGAACACACCGGCCTGGCCGAGCTCGGCGTGCGCCTGGCGCCTGCCGAGGACGGCGCCGGCGTCCAGGTCGTCGAAGTGACGCCCGGCAGCACCGCGGAAGAACGCGGCATCCGTTCGGGTGACGTGATCCTCGAAGTGGCGGGTCGCGAGGTCCACCAGCCGGCGGACGTGAAGACGGCGCTCGCTTCGGTCAAAGGCAAGCGGGTCGTGATGCTGCTCCGTTCCGGAGACAATCAGCGCTTCATCGCCCTGCCGGGCAGCCAAGGATGAGACAGCGTCTCGTGCGACGCTTGGATGTCACACTCTCCCCCGCTCCCGTGTGACATTCCAGACGCGGAGGCAGGGCAACCCCCTGTCTCCGCGTTTTGCTTTCAGCCCTCGACTATTGAGGGCTTTCCCGAGGACTAGAGTCATGCAACTTATGACCAACTCAACCACAAAGCCTGCAGCAACCGCCCATGAATCGGAACATATGCGTATCCTGGTGATCGAGGATGATCGAGAAGCCGCGACCTGGCTGCTCAAGGGCCTGACGGAAAGCGGTCATGTGGCCGACCTCGCCGCCGACGGCGAGCAGGGTCTCGCCCTTGCGCGCGAGAAGGTGCACGACGTGCTGATCGTCGACCGCATGCTGCCCAAGCTCGATGGCCTCACCATCATCAAGACCTTGCGCACCGAGGGCGTTACCGCGCCGGTGCTCATCCTGAGCGCGCTCGGCGATGTGGATGAGCGGGTCAAGGGCCTGCGCGCCGGGGGCGATGACTATCTCGCCAAGCCCTATGCCTTTTCCGAGCTCCTCGCCCGCATCGAGGGCCTGTCGCGGCGCCGCCACCAGGGGCCGCAGCAAACCAAGCTCAAGGCTGCCGATCTCGAGATGGATCTGCTGGCGCGGACGGTCACGCGCTCCGGTCGCCGATCCTGCTGCAGCCGCGCGAGTTCAAGCTGCTCGAATATCTGATGCGCAATGCCGGCCATGTCGTCACCCGCACCATGCTCCTCGAGAATGTCTGGGACTATCACTTCGACCCGCAGACCAACGTCATTGACGTGCATGTTTCGCGCCTGCGCGCCAAGATCGACAAGGGATTCGATGAGCCGATCCTGCAGACCGTGCGCGGGGCCGGATATATGCTGCGTGCATCCTAAACGGCCGGCACAGGAAGCGGGACACCGGTCTTTCTTGCCAGCCTGGCCAAGAAGGAAGCCATGAGCCCGCAACCCGCGAGTCCGGACAACAACAATCATTCCAGCCCGTGGAAACTGTTCCAGACCTCCACTTTCCGGTTGGCCACTCTCTATCTCGTCGTCTTCATTTTTTCCGCGGGCGCAATTCTCGGACATATCTACTGGAACACCGCCGGGCTTCTGGAACGTCAGACCGACGACACGATCATCGCCGAGGTTCAGGGCCTTGCCGACCAGTATCGCATCCGCGGCATCACCGGCGTGCTCGACACCATCCACCGCCGCAGCCGCGACGACACCGGCTCGATTTATCTGCTGACGACACCCGAGGGCGTGCGGGCGGCGGGCAACCTCGTCTCGGTGCCGGACGAGGTCGCGGTACGAAGATTCGGGCTGGACCGAATTTCCGTTCAATGTGAAGACATCGACCGGCATGGAGCCGCACCGCGCGCGCGCCTATTATACGGCACTTCCCGGCGGCAACCTTCTGGTCGTCGGCCGCGATATCGAGACCATGCGGCAATTCGCAACCATCATTCGCACGACGCTGATCACCAGCATACTGCTCGCGCTGGCCTTCGGCATCGGCGGCGGCCTTCTGACCAGCCGCAACTTCCTGCGCCGCGTCGATGCAATTACCGGGGCCAGCCGGTCCATCATTCAAGGCGATCTCTCGGGGCGCATGCCGGTCAAGGGCACGGGCGACGAGCTCGATCGCCTGGCGCAGTCCCTCAACCAGATGCTCGATCAGATCGAGCGTCTGATGCGCGGCATGCAGGAGGTATCGAGCAATGTTGCGCATGACCTGCAGGACGCCTTTGACGCGCATCAAGGCGCGTGCCGAGTTGGCGCTGCGCTCGGGCGCCGAAGGCGAGCTCAAGGCGGCGCTCGACCGCACGATCGACGAGTTGGACCACCTTCTGCAGTCGTTCAATGCGCTGCTCTCTATTGCCAAAGCGGAATCGGGGCAGCCGCGTGAAGGCCTCCAGCCGGTTGATGCCGCGGTCATTCTCAACGAAGTCGCCGAACTATATGAGCCCTTTGCCGAGGATCAGGGCGGCAGCCTGACGACCGATATCGGCGCCGGCCTCGAAATTCGCGCCAACCGGCAGCTTCTGGCCCAGGTGATCAGCAACCTTGTCGACAATGCGCTGAAATATGGCGAGTTGCCCGGGACCGGAGCACCGGAAATCCGGCTGACGGGCGGCATCGAGGGCGACAATGTGGTGATCACCGTCGCGGACCGCGGTCGCGGCATCGAGCCGAAGCACCGCGAGCATGTGCTCGAGCGTTTTGTGCGTCTCGACGAAAGCCGTTCCAAGCCCGGCAACGGTCTGGGCCTCAGCCTCGTCGCCGGCGTCATGAAGCTGCATGATGGGCAGGTGCTGCTCGAAGACAACGAGCCAGGCTTGCGGGTGAGACTTATCCTGCCGCGGCTATCCGCAGAAGAGCGCGCCGCATAACTCTCTGCTTCGGCAGAGATCGTCGCGTAAAACGCGCCCTCAATGCGCATCCGCTTCCAGGCCGACAAATGCCCGACAATATTGCCGATTTCGGTTCCATCGGCAGAGCGAGCGCTCTAACATCCGCCGCCATGATGGGAGACATCATTCACCGAGCCGCTGAGCTTCCGCCGCCGCTCGATCTGGACGCCGCGCGACGCGCCTGGACGCAATTGCAGGAAAGCGGCGTGCCCCTGACTGCATTTGAAGCGAAGCGCTCGCTTCTCGATGCTGTCTTCGGCGGCTCGCCGTTTCTGCGTGAACTCATTCTGCGCGATGTGCAGTTCGCCGCCGAGAATTCTTAACCATGATCCCGACCAGGTGCTCGATTCCCTGATCGCTGGTCTCAAGACCGATGCTGGCAGTGAGCCGGAGCTGCGCCGTCTCTTGCGCGTGAGCCGCGGGCGCGCGGCGATGACCATAGCCCTTGCCGATATTGGCGGCTTGTGGTCACTCGATCAGGTGACGCGGGGCCTCAGCCGTTTCGCCGAGGCCGCCCTCGGGGCGGCGCTCAACTGGCTTCTGCGCGAGGCGCTGCGCAGCGGCAAGCTTGCTTCGCTCGATGAGAGCGATCCCGGCAAGGATTCGGGTTACACCGTCCTCGGCATGGGCAAGTTCGGCGCCTATGAGCTCAATTATTCGAGCGATATCGATCTGATCGTCCTCTACGACCCGCAGACATCGAGGCTTGCCGAGGGCGTCGATCCTTCGACCTTCTTCGTCCGTCTCACCAAGCGGTTCGTTGTCCTCCTCCAGGACATGACTGAAGATGGATATGTCTTTCGCATCGATCTGCGGCTGCGTCCGGATCCGCGCGCCACCCAGATCGCCATTTCGATCGAAGCGGCGGCGATCTATTACGAGAATATGGGCCAGAACTGGGAGCGCGCCGCGATGATCAAGGCGCGCCCCGTCGCCGGCGACCGGGCGCTCGGCGAAGAATTCCTCACGCGTCTCATTCCCTATATCTGGCGCAAATATCTCGATTTTGCCGCCATCGCCGACGTCCAGTCGCTGAAGCGCCAGATCCACGCGGTCAAGGGGCATGGCGAGATCGCGGTGCTCGGCCACAATATCAAGCTCGGCCGCGGCGGCATCCGCGAGATCGAATTCTTCGTGCAGACGCAGCAGCTCATCGCCGGTGGCCGCAATGCGAAACTGCGCGGCAATCGCACGCTCGACATGCTCGATGCCCTTGCGGATGCGAAGTGGATTTCGCCCGAGGCGGCTGCCGAGCTTGCCGAGGCCTATCAATTCCTGCGCACCATCGAGCATCGCATCCAGATGGTGGCGGACGAGCAGACCCAGACCTTGCCCGAGGATGAGAGGGCTTTCGAAAGCCTTGCACGGTTTTCCGGCTTTGCCGATGCAGCTTCTTTTGGGACGAAGCTGCGCACCACATTCGAACTGGTCCAAGACCACTATTCGGCGCTGTTCAAGGACGCCGAGGATCTCGGAACCGAGGCGGGCAGTCTCGTTTTCACCGGCCACAAGGATGATCCTGAGAACTCTCGAGACCCTGACCCGCATGGGCTTCAAGCGGGCGAGCGAGATCGCCGCGATGGTGCGGAGCTGGCATTTCGGCCGCTATGGTGCGACCCGCAGTGCGCGCGCGCGCGAGCTCCTCACCGAGATCATGCCGGCGCTCCTGACCTCGCTCGCCAAGAGCGGCGATGCCGACCAGGCCTTCATCGCCTTCGACCGCTTTCTCGCAGGCCTGCCGGCCGGCGTGCAGCTTTTTT
The DNA here is from genome assembly GCA_963841765.1 of uncultured Alphaproteobacteria bacterium. Classification (GTDB taxonomy): domain Bacteria; phylum Pseudomonadota; class Alphaproteobacteria; order Rhizobiales; family Aestuariivirgaceae; genus Taklimakanibacter. Next base: position 197,233 of record CAWJDZ010000031.1, on the reverse strand, counting down.
CCTTGCTCAAATCCAATCCGGACCTGCTCGATCGCATTGGGACGATCCTGGGCACGGCGCCGCGCCTCGCCCAGGAATTGAGCCATCGACCGAAAGTGCTCGATGCCGTGCTCGATCCGGGCTTCTTCGGTGCACTGCCCAAAGCGACGGAAATCGCCGGCATGCTCGCGGCGGCGATATCGCCGGAAACCGAGCTCGATGAAGCGATCGATCGTGTGCGCGTTGTCGCCAAGGAGCAGGCTTTCCGTATTGGCGTGCGAATCCTGTCCGAGACGTTGAGCGCCGTCGATGCGGGCGGCGCCTTTTCCGATCTGGCGGATGTCGTCCTCACCCATCTGCACGAGGCAGTGGTCCGCAAGATGCTCCGCCGTCACGGCCGTATCGCTGGCGGCCGCAGCGCCGTCATCGCCATGGGCAAGCTTGGCGGCCGCGAGATGACGGCCGGATCCGACCTCGATCTGGTCCTCATTTTCGATCATGACGAAGGAGCCGAAGTCTCGGACGGCAAGCGTCCGCTTTGGCCCAGCCAGTATTTCACCCGCCTCACCCAGCGCCTGATCAATGCGGTGACGGCGCCGACGGCGGAAGGCGTACTCTATGAAGTGGACATGCGGCTGCGTCCCTCAGGCAACAAGGGGCCGGTGGCGACGAGTCTTACGAGCTTCACCCACTATCACCGCGATCATGCCTGGACCTGGGAGAGCTTGGCGCTGACGCGAGCGCGCGTCGTCGCAGGAGACGCAAGTCTCGCCGCCGATCTCGGCCGGATCATCGCGAAAGATCTGTGTCGGGCGCGCGACAAGACCAAGGTGACGGCCGATGTCGCCGACATGCGCCGGTTGATGTTGAAGGAAAACGCGCCCTACGGCATCTGGGATATCAAGCGGGCGAAAGGCGGGCTCGTGGATATCGAGTTCATCGCGCAATATCTTCAGATACTCCATGCGCATGATGCGCCGGAAATCCTGCACCCGACGACCTTCCGGTCGCTCGAGAGGCTAGTCGCCGCCCAGCTGCTGGGCGAGGAGCATGGCCGCGTGCTCAAGGAAGCCTGTCTTCTCTATCAGCGCCTGACGCAGGTGCTGCGGCTCTGCGTAAACGGGCCCTATGAACCGCAAAGCGTGCCATCCGGCCTCAATCGCATCGTCGCCAGTGCCACCGCCGCTCCCGATGTCGGCTCGGCCGAGGCGTTGCTCAGCGACACACAAGCCCAGGTGGCGGCAGTGTTTTCCAGGATCGTCGGGCCGCTTGACAAATAAGGCGGCATCTCGCGACGGAAATCACGATCTGTTCCGTCTTCGTTTCAGGGAGCTGATTCCCGGGAAACTAGGGAGACTGAAATGAAGGTTAACGCAGCTTGTATTGCGGGTTCGGCCGCTTTGATCCTCTTGGCGGCCGGCCATCTCGCTTTCGCCAACGAGCCCTTCCTGCCGCGCTCGGAGCGCTCTTTCGCGCGCCTCGATGCCGACAGCGACGGCAAGATGACGGTGAATGAATGGAAGCCCAAAGCGGAGAAGCGCTTTCTGCGCCTCGACGATGATCACAACGGCACGGTGACGACGGCCGAGATCGACGCCTGGCTCAAGCGCGGCATCGACAGACGCAAGGAGCGCATGTTGAGCCGGCTCGATCAGAACAAGGATGGGAATGTCGCGCGTGACGAGGTTGACGCCTATATCGATGCTCTGTTCAATGGAGCGGACGGAGACAAGGACGGCAGCCTGACCTTGGCGGAGATTTGCGAGAAAGCGCCGCAACGCGGCAGGCAAGGCGGCGTCCAAGGAAACTGATGATGGGCCGGCATGACCTGAGACGTCCATGCTCGGCGAAAGGAAGCGACCGGGAGACGTGTCGGCACGCAACACCGAGACTGACCTGTCCGCCGACGCGGACAGTGCGCTCCTCGCTGCGGCTGCGGCCGGCGATGCGAGGGCGTTCGCAGCGCTCGTCGAACGGCATTACGACATAGTCTACCGCGTGGTCTGGCGGGTCACGTCAGGCCACGCGGATAGTGAGGACATAGTGCAGGAAGCCTTTCTGAAGCTGTGGAACAACCCGTCGCAGGTGCGCCAGGGGGCGGCCTTGCGCGGCTGGCTCATGCGCGTCGGGACCAATCTTGCCATCGACCGGGCGCGGCGCAAGCAGGTTTCCAATATCGACGATCAGCCGGAGATTGCCGCTTCCGGCCCCGATGCCCTGGACCAGGTCTTGGGGGAGCGATCGGCCAATGACATTAATTCCGCTCTGGCGCAGCTGCCGGAGCGACAGCGTTTGGCCCTCTCACTCGTCTATTTCGAGAATATGAGCAATATCGAGACCGCCGAGGCCATGGAGATCAGCGTCGAGGCGGTGGAATCGCTCCTGGCGCGCGGCCGGCGGGCCCTGAAGGCCAATCTTAAGGACCGCTGGCGCGACCTTCTTGCCGATATCGGCGAGATGAGCCAATGAGGATGACGCTATGGACGCGATGAGGACGAGACTGGCTGAAGTTCTGGCCGCCTATGGCGCGGACCCGGCGCGCTGGCCCGCGGCTGAGCGCGATCGGCTCATGGCGCATATGGATAACGCGCCCGATCTCCAGGCGCTGCTGAGCGAGGCGCGCGAGATCGACCAGGTCCTGGGCCGGGCCGGGACAACGGAAGTGCCGGCTGGCGCCGCCACCCGCCTCCTGGCGCGAGCAGGGCAACAGAACCCATCTACCACCGTCATTCCCTTGGACCGGGCTCGGGCAAGGCCCGGGCCTTCCGTCTGGTCGTGGGGAGCGGCCGCGGCACTCGCCGCCTCTTTCGGCCTCGGTATCTTCCTCGGCACCACGAATCTCGCCACGTCCTTCGGCGACAGTGACGTGGTCGAGATCGATGATCCGATCGTTCTGACCGGCATCGACGATGCGCCGGACCTGCTCGAGGACGAGAGCTGATGGCGGATCAGGCCGACACGGCGAAGCGGCGAACGTGGCCGCATTGGACGATGTTCCTGCTGGTCGCGTCGCTTGCCGTCAATCTCCTGATCGCTGGCGCCGCCGGCATGCGCTATTTCTACCCCGATCGCCTCGAGCGCTGGAGCGGGGCGAGCTTCACCCAGCTTCTGCCGCGTCGTTTCCTGTCGGACCTGCCGGATGAGCGGCGCCGCGAATTCCTTGATCTCCTGAAGAGCCGTCGCGAGGTCTTCCGCGAGTTCGCGCGCAGGGATGCGCGACGTGGCGCTGCGCTTCGCCGAAGCGCTGGAGCACAACCCCTATGACGAGGCCCAGGTCACCCAGGCCATCCAGGGCTTCACCAGGCTTTCGACCCAGATGGTCGACAGCGGCACGCTGGTGACCCTGCAGATCGTGCAGAAGCTGACACCGCAAGAGCGCATCCTGCTCGCCCAGCATGTGCGCGAGCGCGTCGAGCGCATGCGTGAGCGGCGCGGCAAGAGGCAAAAGAATCAGGGCGATGACGGCTGAGGCCGACAAAATCAGGCAAGCTCGGCGTCGGAAGTAACGATAAACCGATCAGGCGGCCGCGGAGTGCGCGGGCTTCGCCGCCACCGCAGGCAACCTGACCGTCACGGTGGTGCCCTTGCCGATCTCGCTGGCAATCGACAGCGCGCCGCCATGGAGTTCGACCAGCGATTTCGAGATGGCAAGCCCCAGCCCTGAGCCGCCCTTGGTCTTGGTGAACTGGTTCTCGACCTGTTCGAACGGCCGGCCGATTTTCTCGATATCCTTGGGCGGAATCCCGATGCCGGTGTCGGCGATCGAAATCACCGCATGGTCGCCGTCGAGCGCCGCCGAGAGGATGACGCGTCCGAACTCAGGCGTGAACTTCACCGCGTTGGAGGTGAGATTGATGAGGATCTGCTTGACGCGCGCGAATATCGACATCGGCCTTGAGCTTCTTCGGCGCATGGCAGATGAGCTCGACCTTGCCTTCCTGGGCGCGGGCTTCGACGAGCCGCAGCGTCTCCTCGCACAATCTCGGAGACATCCGCCTTCTGCAATTCGAGCTTGAGGCGTCCGGCTTCGATCTTCGACATGTCGAGAATGTCGCTGATGACGTCGAGGAGGAACTGACCGCTCGAATGGATGTCGCTTGGCATATTCGATGTATTTGCCGGCGCCGATCGGGCCGAACATCTCGTTCTCCATCACCTGGCTGAAGCCGATGATGGCGTTGAGCGGGGTCCTGAGCTCATGGCTCATATTGGCGAGGAATTCCGACTTCGAGCGGCTCGCGGCTTCCGCGCGCGTTTTCTCGCGCGAATATTTGTCGGCGAGATCGGCGAGGCGCTGCGACTGCTGCTCGGCGAGGAGACGCTCCTTCTGCAGGTCGCGCACCGTCATCATCAATTCGCGCTCGGAGAGGAGCAGCCGCTCTTCCTGCTGCTTGAGCGGGGTGATGTCGGTGCCGACGGAGACGAAGCCGCCATCCTTGGTGCGCCGCTCGTTGATCTGCAGCCAGCGCCCGTCGCCGAGCTGCACCTCGAAAGTGTTGCCCTCGCCGAAGTCGCGGCTGTGGATGGGCATGCGCTGGCGCACCGCCGGCTCCTTGGCGGTCTGGGCCACGACCTCATAGGGCGTGCCCGGCAGGCATACGCTGGCGGGCAGCGAATGGAACTGCTGGTATTTCGAGTTGCATAAGACCAGCCGGTTCTCGGCGTCCCACAGTACGAAAGCTTCCGAGATGTTCTCGATCGCGTCCTTGAGCCTGAGCTCGGCCTCCTGGTTGAGCCGGTCGGCGAGCTTCTGAGCCGTGATGTCGATGACGATGCCGACGAGATGCGGCGATTCCTCTTCCGGCGCATGCGAGAGCTCGGCGCGGGCTCTGAGCCACACCCAGTTGCCGTCGACATGGCGCATGCGGAATTCATGATCGAAGACCGTCTTCTGGCCGGAGAGCAGGGCCTCGGCCACTTCCTCGAGCTGCGCGTCCTCGCGGTGGATGCGGTCGGCGACCTCGCCGAAATTGAGGAACTCGCCGGTCTCTTCGAGGCCCAGTATGTCGTACATGGACTTCGACCAGAAGATCCGGCCGCGCGATATGTCCCAATCCCACAGGCCGCAATGGCCGCGGTCGAGCGCCTTGTCGAGGCGCTCGGTGGCGACGGTGAGCGTGCGGTCGGCCTCCGACGCCTTGGCCGCCTGCCAGTGGAAGGCGCCGCCGAGCATCATCAGGACCAGGAAGGTGACGGCGAACAGCACGCTCACCTGCATGACGCTGTCCTTCCAGGCGCGCATGACATCGGCATGCTTCTGGATGACCAGCAGGCTGCCGGGAAGCGGGTCGAGATCGCTCATGCCGACATAGGCTTCCTCGCCCGAGGCCAGCGTCATGCGGGCCATTTCGGTGTCATTGATATTGATTTCGGTGATGAAGTGGCTGGTCAGCACATCGGCGACGGTCTGGCCGGCGATCTCGGCATCGGACTTGGAGCTGACGGTGATCACGCCCGCGGCATTGACGATAGGCGAAGATGCGCCCCTCGCGCTGCGCCTCAGGCAAGAGCGCCGCATCGAGATCTTCCTGGGTGAAGGGTCTTGGCGTGAAGCCGGACTGGATCTGGTTGCGCGCCGCCTGCTTCATGTGCTGGGCGGCAGCCGTCGCATAGAGCAGCGTCTGGCGGTTCTGCTCGGCGAGATGGGTGGTTCGGCTTTGCGCCAGCTGCAAGAAAGAGCGCAAGGCCAGCGTGACGAGGAAGAGCGAGATCGAGGATGGTGATGAGGATGCGCAGGCGTTCGTTCGCCAGATCGAGACACGGGCCCAGCCGGGCAGGGGCAGCGGCAGCCGGAGCACCCGCTCCCTGAAGAAAAGCTCGCCCAACTGTGCTTTGCTGCCAATCTCGCCCCCTGCGTGGCGCGCCTTACCCGGAACCCAGCACCCCTCCCACCACCTTACGAATCAACGTCTATTGATTTGTAGTTGAGGTGATTTGTCCAGCCGAAACCGCTCGTGGCTACCGTGCTGAAACAGCAAGCGATTTTGAGCCAAACTTCCCCTTTTCCGCCGTGCGGAAGACCGCGAGCGGGAGACCAGGATTGGGGGCCGTTCCTAAGGGCTCACTGCCAGGGATTTAGAAACGATCTCGAAGAGATCGCGCGACAGCCCCGGAGTTGCGAGAATGCGCTCGAGCTGGGCCTGAGCAAGGCTCCGCCGTTTCTCTTCCAGCCTCGCCCAGCTGCGGAACGCCGTCGCCATGCGCGCGGCGACCTGCGGATTGAAGGGATCGAGCGCCAGGATCGTGTCGGCGAGGATGGCGTAGCCTTCGCCGTCCTCGGAATGGAAGGCGAAGGGATTGCCCATGGCGAACGTGCCGATGAGGCTCCTCACCCGGTTGGGTGTCGCGAGCTTGAAGTCCGGATGTCTCATGAGCTCGCGCACGCGCCTGATGGTGCCCTTGAGCGGCGCCGAAGCCTGGAGCGCGAACCATTTGTCGACGATGAGATGATCGTCCTTGTGGCGCGCGTAGAAAGCATCGAGCGCCTGCTCGCGTTCCGCGACATCGAGGGTGACGAGGGCTCGAGAGCGCGCCGATCTCATCCGTCATGCTCGGGCGCCTCGACGAGCTGCTCCATGGCGAGCTGAGCGCCCAGTGCCGCATCGCCGCCGGCAATCGCATAGAGCACGGCATAGCGGAGCGAGCGCCGTCCCGTTTCCGCGGGACTGGGCGTGTAAGCGCTCTTGGCCTCCGGTCTTCTTCCACAGAGCGATCAGCACATCCGCAAGGCCCTTGCCGATCTCGGCACGCAAGGCCTCGCGCGCGTGCATGGATGGCGCCCGGATCGACATTGCGGGCCGATGAGGGTCGCGATCTCCTGCTCGCTGGGCAATGTCAGCATGGCTGATTTGAAGGCCTCGTCGACTTGCGGATCGTTGAGCACGGCACGCAATGCGGCTGATGAAGGATGCAGTGTCCGGCGCTTTGCGGCTGCCGGCATCGACACCGAGCAGGGCATGCGCCGCCGTCTGCGCCGCCTCCCAGCGGTTGAACGTGTCGTTATCCGTCTTCATCAGGAAGAGCTGGTCCGCCATCGACGCCTGGCTCTTGATGCCGAATGGGCGCGGAGAAGGAGCGATTGAGCGACAGGACCGGCTTCTTGGGCACGTTACGGAAACGGAACGTTTTCTTCGGCACCGTCAGCTCGATCAGCGGCTCGTTGAGCATGCCCACGCCTTCGAGATCGAGCGGCATGTCTTCGCCATCGGCACTCGAGGAGCCCGATGCCGAGCGGGATCTGCAACGGCTTCTTGTCGGGCTGGCCGGGGGTGGGCGCGGTCGCTTGTTCGAGGGTCAGGTCATAGGTCCTGGTTCTGGCGTCATAGGCTTCTGTGACGGTGAGTTCGGGCGTCCCCGCCTGCTCATACCATCGGAAGAACTGATCGAAATCGCGTCCCGATGCATCCGCCATGCATTGCACGAAATCCTCAACCGTCGCCGCTTCGCCGTCATGGCGCTCGAAATAGAGATCCATCGCCTTGCGGAAGGCGTCGCGGCCGATCAGTGTCAGCATCATGCGGCAGAGTTCGGCGCCCTTCTCATAGACAGTCGCCGTGTAGAAATTGTTGATCTCGATATAGGAAGCGGGCCGCACCGGATGGGCGAGGGGTCCTGCATCCTCCGGAAACTGGTCGGCGCGCAGCCTTTTCACATCGGCAATACGCTTCACCGCGCGCGAGCGGATATCGGAGGTGAATTCCTGGTCGCGGAAGACGGTGAGTCCTTCCTTGAGGCACAATTGGAACCAGTCGCGGCAGGTGATGCGGTTGCCGGTCCAGTTATGGAAATACTCATGGGCGATGATCGCCTCGATATTCACATAGTCCGCATCCGTCGCCGTGCTCGGGAAGCGCCAGGATGTATTTGTCGTTGAAGATATTGAGGCCCTTGTTCTCCATGGCGCCCATGTTGAAGTGCGACACCGCGACGATCATGAAGATGTCGAGGTCGTATTCGCGCCCGAAGCGCTCCTCATCCCAGCGCATGGAGGTCTTGAGCGATTCCATCGCCCAACCGCAGCGCTCTTCCTTGCCTTTCTCGACATAGATGCGCAGCTCCACCTTGCGGCCTGACCGGGTCACGTAGCTGTCCGCGACATGGGCGAGATCGCCGGCGACGAGGGCGAAGAGATAGGACGGCTTGGGAAACGGATCGTCCCATTCGGCGAAATGGCGGTCGGTGCCGGGAATCGCCCCGCTGGCGCCCGGATTGCCGTTCGCCAGCAGAACCGGGCAAGAGGTCAGCGGCCCCTCGATGCGCACCTTGTAGCGCGCCATGACATCCGGGCGGTCATAGAAATAGGTGATGCGTCGAAAACCTTCCGCCTCGCATTGCGTGCAGAAGACATCGTTGGAGACATAGAGGCCGGAAAGCTCGGTATTAGCCTTGGGATTGCACGTGGTCACGATCTCGAGCGTGAAGGGCTCCTGCGGTACTTTCGGAATTGTGAGACTGGTGGCGCTCACGTCAAAGTGAGTTTTTTCGAGGGTCTTGCCGTCAATGCTGATCGACGTGAGCTCGAGCTTCTCCCCGTCGAGTACCAAAGGTGCCCCCTTTTGGTTCGACGCTTCGTTGGGCCTCAAGGTCAGCCGCGCAACGACCCGCGTGGTCTCGGGGTCCAGGCTCACATCAAGGTAAACCTGATCGACAAAATAAGGAACCGGCTCGTAATCCTTCAAATAAACGGTCTGCGGGCTTACATTATTCATGTGCTATACTGACTTCGGTTGAAGGACGGATAGACCTGATCCCGCAGGCGAAAGCTTGCACTTGCGGACAAAGATCATGCGAAAACAAAAAGATAGATGGTGAACGTGATTCAATCAAGCGACAATGGGCGGAACTGCATATGAGCCGGGCATTTGTCAAGGAACAGGACGATCAAGAGGGACTCGAGGAGCTGCCGGAAAGACCCGTCAGCACCAGTCCAAATTTTGTGACCCCGCGCGGCTTGGCCTTGATCGATGAGGAGATCGAATCGGCGCGCAAGCTTCTCGCACATGCGCAGCATGAGAGCGATCGCGCCGGCATAGCGCGCGCCTCACGCGATTTGCGTTACTGGACGCAACGGCGCGCTACCGCGCAGCGGGTGGAGCCGCCCAAGGCGCCGAAAAAAGTAGCCTTCGCCACGCGCGTGACGTTCAAGCGCAATGACGGACGCGAGCAGGTTTTCTCGATCGTCGGGGAGGACGAAGCCGACCTCGAAAAAGGGCTGATCGCCTATACGGTTCCCATGGCGCGGGCCCTGCTCGGTCTTGAAGTGGGCGAGGAGGCGGAATTGCCCGGCGGTCATGCCGAGGTGATCGATCTAAAAGCGATCGACTCGAAAAGCTGACAGATCGATATTGCTGGCAGTGCCGCTCAGGATCTCGCTGAGCAGGCGCCCCGTTGTCGGTCCCCAGGTCAGGCCCATATGGCTGTGACCGAAGCCATACCAGACATTGCCGAGCTTGCGCGAAGAGCCGATGACCGGCAGGCCGTCCGGCGTGCCGGGCCTGCGCCCCATCCAGCGTGAGACATTGTGATCGATTTCGCGCAGCTTGGGCAGGCAGCGCTTGGCGAAAGGCCACAGCACGTCGGCGCGCTTCCAATTGGGTGGCGCTTCGAGCCCTGCGAACTCGTCCGTTCCGGCGAGCCTCAGGCCCACATCCATTGGCGTCATGGCCATGGGTGTTGCGACATAGGTGAGGGAGCGGCCGAGCGTTATGCCGGGATCCGGGATTACGATGTGATAGCCGCGCTCCGCTTCGAGCAGTACCTCGTCGCCAAATGCCTGGGCGAAGAAATTCGAATAGGCGCCGGCGCAGATGATCAGGCGGTCGAGTTGGCGCTCCCCACTTGCTTTGAGGGTCAGCGCGGTGGCGCGCGCTCCATCCTGGGCGACCTTGAGCACCTCGTCCTGGATAATTTCGCCGCCGTTGCGGACGACATGCTCGGCGATCGAGGCGACGACCTTTCGCGGATTGCGCACGTAGTACCAGCCGCCGTGAAAGGCGCCGCAGGCGAAGTCCGTGGCAAGATCGGGCTCGATCTCGGCGATTTCGCCGGGCGTCAGCCTCTTCATCTCATAGCCATATTCGCGTTTGTCGGCGCGGTCGGGTTCTTCGGCCTCGTATTGGGCGCGTGTGTCATAGAGGCGAAGCGAATCTTTTTTGACCAGGAGATCGCTCGCTCCCGCAGCACCGAGCAGAGTGTCGAAATCGCTCACGGCCCGCAAGCCCAGCGCGGCGCGTGCCGCTGTGATCTTGCGCACCCGGTCAGGCAAGGCGTTGCGCCCGGCAGCCAGGAACCACGGCAGCGCCTTGGGCAGATAGGACCAGCGGATTGTGAGCGGACCCAGAGGATCGAGAAGCCAGCCCGGGATCTTGAGCAGGATGCGCGGATGGATGGTGGGGGTAACCTCGGCGAAGGCGACACCGCCGGCATTGCCGAAAGAGCAGCCCTCGCCCGGGGGCACCCGGTCGACGATGGTGACCTTGTGGCCCGCGCGCTGCAAAAAAGCGGCGGTGGAGATGCCGATGATGCCGGCGCCGATGATGGTGATGTGGGAAGAGGACATGCTGAGTAACTCGGAGAAGCGGGCTGTTCTTCAGTCTATTTTCGCGCGCGCGTCAAGCTCGAACGCCCGACGACGGTGGGTGTGATTCCGGTGGTGCTTTCCGATAAGCTGCCGCAGGATCAACAATACCTCATCCGCCCTTTGGGCACCTTCTACCGCAAGCGGAGATGGGAGGTGGGGAAAAACGCGGAGGGCACGCATGGGGCGTTTGACGACGCATATTCTGGATACGGCGCTGGGGCGACCGGCCAAGGGGCTGAAGATCGAACTGTGGTTGCTCGATGCCGAGCCGTCGTTGCTCAAGACGGTGGTGAGCAACCAGGACGGCCGCGTCGATGCACCGCTTCTCGATGGCGAGGATTTCAAGATCGGCCAGTATGAATTGCACTTCTATGCGGGCGCCTATCTCAAGGCGAATGGCGCGACCCTTTCCGATCCGCCTTTCCTGGACGTGATCCCGCTGCGGTTCGGCATCGCCGACGCCTCCGCGCACTATCATGTGCCGCTCCTGCTGTCGGCCTATGGCTATTCGACCTATCGCGGCAGCTAGGGCATGCAGCGGCCCGATTCCCTGCTGACGACGGGCTATCGCTATTTCGCGGCGGTGGCGGAGGCGGGATCGGTGCGCGGCGCCGCGCAGACGCTGAATGTCGCGGCATCCGCCGTGAGCCGTCAGGTCATCTTGCTCGAACAACAGTTCAGTCTTTCCTTGTTTGAACGGCGCGGCCGCGGCCTGAAGCTCTCGGCGGCTGGCGAAATCCTGCTTAACGGCATCAAGTCTGCCATGCAGGGCCATGAGGTGACATTGGATCATCTCAATGCCCTGCGCGGGCTGAAGCGCGGGCGCATCCGGATCGCGACCGTCGAGAGCATTTCGGTCTCGGCCCTTCCCGATCTCCTGACCCACTTCGCCACCGACTACCCTGGCATCGAGGTGGCGGTGACGGTGGCGGGATCGGATGCAGTAACCGATCTCGTGCGCAGCCACGATGCCGATATCGGCTTCACTTTCAATCCGGCGACTCTCGAAGGGCTCGACGTCAGATTCGTCAAGGAGATGGAGATCGGCGCCGTCATGCGGCGCGACCATCCCTTGGCCCGCGAACGCAAGCTGCTCCTCGCCCACTGCCTCGACTATCCGGTTGCCTGGCCGGCTCGGGGCCTGAGCCTCAGGGCCATTCTCGACAAGTTGCAAGCGGCGACAAAGATCTCGCCGCCGCGCGCTGTCGAATGCAATTCGCTGCGCCTGATGGCCGCGCTGGCGCGGCGCGGCCGCTGCATTGCCTTTCAGACACGGATCGGCATTGAGCAGGAGATCGCCGAAGGCACTCTGGTCTTCGTACCGCTCGCCAATCGCCGCATCCCGCCTGATCGCCTGGCCATCGTGCATCGGCCGGGAAGCGGTGCGGGCCTCGCTGCCGCTGTCTTCCTGGATCTGGCGGTTCGGCATTTTTCGGGCGGGAAGACCGTGCGAAAATAGAGCACAGTCTGTTATGAGAATTGTTGTTTTTCGTACATCGAGTGGGATGCTAACTTATGCGGGACAGCTTGGAGAGAGCCATGACGGCGAGAAACAAGGTCAGATTTCTCCGCCGCGGTGAGATTGTTGAACTCGCCGTTTTCCCGCCCATGCGCACCTTGCTCGACTATCTGCGCCTCGACGAGAGTTCGCGCGGCACCAAGGAAGGCTGCGGCGAAGGCGATTGCGGCGCCTGCACGGTGGCGCTCGGCTCGCTCGAGAACGGCAAGCTCGTCTATGAGCCGGTCAATGCCTGCATCCTGCTTCTGGGCCAGATCGACGGCAAGGAACTGGTCACTGTCGATGACCTGGCGGCCGGACGGGAAGCTGCATCCGGTCCAGCAGGCGCTGGTCGACCATCACGGCTCGCAATGCGGCTTCTGCACGCCGGGCTTCGTGATGAGCCTGTTCACGCTCTATCACGTCGGGCAGCGAACCCGACCGCCAGGCAGATCGTCGATCAGCTTGCCGGCAATCTCTGCCGCTGCACCGGCTATCGCCCGATCGTCGATGCGGCGCTCGATGCCTGCAGCGGGCAGTCCGGATGATGCCTGGTCAAGGGCGCGGCACAAGACCGAGCGGCACACTTGCAGCGCTCGATGACGGCAGCGATGTCTTTATCGGCGATGACAAGAGTTTCTTCGCGGCGCCGGCGAATGACGGCGCGCTGGCCGAGCTGCTGCGCAGAGCATCCCGACGCGATCCTTGTCTGCCGGCGCCACCGATGTCGGCCTGTGGATCACCAAGCAGTTGCGCGACCTTCCGCAAAATCATCTTATCTCGGCCGCGTGCGCGGGCTGCGACGAATTGCCGATGACGGCGACGCATGTCGCCTTGGCGCCGCCGTGACCTATGCCGAGGCCGAAGCATTGCCTCGGCCGCCATCGATCCCGATCTCGGCGAGCTGTCTGCGCCGTCTCGGCTCGAAGCAGGTGCGGGCCTCGGGCACGGTCGGCGGCAATATCGCCAATGGATCGCCCATTGGCGACATGCCGCCGGCGCTGATCGCGCTCGGCGCACCGCTTGAGCTGCGCCAAGGCGGCTCTGTCACGCGCCATATGCCGCTTGAGGATTTCTTCATCGCCTATGGCAAGCAGGACCGCGCAGCCAGGCGAGATCGTCTGGCGGCATCGTCATTCCGAAGCTCAAGCCGAATGAAGCCTTCCGCTGCTACAAGATCACCAAGCGCTTCGATCAGGATATTTCCGCGGTGCTGGGCGCCTTCAAATTCACGCTCGATGGCCGCACAGATCGCTTCCGCCCGCATCGCCTTTGGCGGCATGGCGGCAACGCCGAAGCGCGCCGCTGAAGACGGAAGCGGCGCTTCGTCGGGCTTCGACTCGATGACAGCCGCAGACATGGCCAGCGGCCGCTCGAGCGCTGGCCGAGGATTATCCAGCCGATCGATGACCATCGCGGCCAGCGCGGATTACCGCATGAAACGGCGCGCAGCCCTGCTGCTCAAGGCGCTGACCGAGATCGCCGGCGAGATCGACGGCCAACACGCGCATCGTCGGGCTTCGCGGGGAGGCGGCCTGATGCGGGTGTAACGTGCAAGCAAGCATTGACACCGAGACGGTCGGCCTGGCGCTCGCCCATGACAGCGCCGCACTCCATGTCCAGGGAACCGCCGTCTATATCGACGACATGCGCGAGCCCGATGGCACGCTGCATGTGGCGCCGGGCTATGCGCCGAAGGGAGCCAAGGGCCGGATCGCCAGCCTCGATCTCGATGCGGTCCGCAGCCTTTCCCGGCGTCGTCGCGGTCCTCACCGCCGAGATATTCCAGGCGTGAATGATTGCAGCCCGGCCATCGGCGATGATCCGATCCTCGCCGAAGGCGAGATCCTGTTTCACGGCCAGGTGATTTTCGCCGTTGTTGCCGAAACGCGCGAGGCTGCGCGCCGCGCGGCCCGACTGGCCAAGATCGAGATCGCCGCGCGAGACGCCGGCGGTGACGGTCGAAGATGCCCTGGCGCATGGGCACCGAGGATGTGCTGCCGCCTTATGAATTCACGCCGCGGCGATGCCGGCAAGGCGATCGCCGCGTCGCCCGCGCGATCTCGGAAAGCTCCTCCATGTCGGCGGCCAGGAGCATTTCTATCTCGAAGGCCAGGTGGCGCTGGCGATGCCCGAGGAAGCAGGCGGCATGACCGTCCATTCCTCGACCCAGCATCCGACGCGAGGTTCAGCATTGCGTCGCCAAGATGCTGAAGGTTCCCGATGCCATGCGTGACCTGCGAATGCCGGCGCATGGGCGGCGGCTTTGGCGGCAAGGAAAGCCAGGCGGCGCAATGGGCGGCGCTTGCCGCGCTCGGCGCCCATGTCACGCGGCCGCCCGGCCAAATGCCGGCTCGACCGCGACGACGACATGATCATGACCGGCAAGCGCCATGACTTGCGCATCGACTACAGGCTTGGCTATGACAAATCGGGCGCGGCTGACCGCCGTCGATGCCAGATCTTCTGGCGCGCTGCGGCTATTCGGCCGACCTGTCGCTCGGCGTCAATGACCGCACCATGTTCCATGCGGACAATGCCTATTTCTATCCGACCGTCAGCATCAAGTCGCGCCGGCTGCGCACCAATACGGTTTCCAACACCGCCTTTCGCGGCTTCGGCGGGCCGCAGGGCATGATGCTTGCCGAGCGCATGATGGATGCGATCGCCTATCAAGCCGGAGCTCGATCCGCTCGATGTGCGCAAGCGCAATCTTTACGAGCGCGGCCGCGACATGACGCCCTACGGCATGAAGGTCGAGGACAATATCGCCCTCGAACTGGTCGAGCGAGCTCGAACGGACCAGCGACTATCGCGCAGCGCCGCAAGGCGATCACGGCATTCAACGCCAGGAGCCCAATCCTGCAAAAAGGGCCTGGCGCTGACGCCGGTCAAATTCGGCATTTCCTTCACCTCGACCCATCTCAATCAGGCGGGCGCGCTCGTCCATGTCTATACCGACGGTTCGGTGCATCTCAACCATGGCGGCACCGAGATGGGGCAGGGCCTCTATATCAAGGTGGCGCAAGTGGTGGCCGAGGAATTCGGCATCGAGCCCGACCGCGTGAAGATCACGGCGACGACGACGGGCAAGGTGCCGAACACCTCGCCGACCGCGGCTTCTTCGGGCTCCGATCTCAACGGCATGGCGGCGAAAGAGGCCGCGGCGACGCATCAAAGAACGGCTCATCGATTTTGCCGCCGAGGAATGGAAGGTGCCAAGTCGCGCAGATCCGTTTCGAACAAGGGCCAGGTGATCATCGGCAATCAGAGCATCGCCTTCGGCGATCTGGCCAAGAAGGCGCATCAGGCGCGCATCTCGCTGTCCTCCACGGGCTTCTATGCCACGCCGAAGATCACCTGGGACCGGCGACAAGGCGCAGGGCACGCCTTTCTTCTATTTCGCCTATGGCGCGGCCTGCTCGGAAGTCACTATCGACACGCTGACCGGCGAAATGCGGGTCGACCGCGTCGATATCCTTCATGATGTCGGCCGTTCGCTCAATCCGGCGATCGATCATGGGCCAGATCGAAGGCGGCTTCGTCCAGGGCATGGGCTGGCTGACCACCGAGGAGCTGGTCTTCGACAAGCAGGGCGGCTCAGCACCCATGCGCCCTCGACCTACAAGATTCCCTGCGCATCCGATGTGCCGGCCGATTTCCGGGTGAAGCTCTATGACTTCGCCTGGGAACCCCGCGGATACCATCTATCGCTCCAAGGCGGTGGGCGAGCCGCCGCTGATGCTGGCGATTTCGGTGTTGTCGGCCATCACCGATGCCATGGCATCGCTGAAACCCGGCAAGATGCCGCCGCTCGATGCGCCGGCAACGCCGGAAGCGATCATGCGGGCGGTGAAGGCGATGCGGCATGAAGGTCTGGCACCATATCGTGAAAGCACTCGAAGCGCATGGCCCTGCGCCATGGTGTCGGTTGTGAAGGTCGAAGGTTCGGCGCCGCGTGAAGCGGGCGCGCGCATTGATCGTGAGCCCTCGGGTTTTCACGGGACGATCGGCGGCGGCGCACTGGAATGGCGGGCCTTGCCGAGGCGCAGAAGCCATGCTGGAAAGCCGGCGCAGCACATAGCATTAGCGTCCATCGCTCTGGGCCCGAACTCGGGCAATGCTGCGGCGGGCGGGTGCAGTGCTGACCGAAGTCTTCGACGCGCAACTGCTTGTCGATGCCCGCAAGCTCGGGATGCCGAGATCTTGGCGCCTTCGCGACCGAAAGCCGCTTGCGGTCCGATCATATCGCGCGCACCATCGGTGCGGCATCCTGTTGCCGCTGGTGACCTCATGATCGAGCAGTTTCGGCGAAGCGACCGCGGCCGCTCTATCTCTTCGGCGCGGGCCATGTCGGCCGCGCCCTTGTCCTGGCGCTGGCGCCGCTGCCTTTCGACGATCCGCTGGATCGATCTCGCGACCCGATGCATTTCCCGCCGCCGTGCCGGCCAATGTCGAGCCCATTCGCCGCTCGCAATCCCGTGGGAGAGCTGGCGCATGCGCCCGAGGGCAGCTTTGCTTCTGGTCATGACCCATAGCCACGCGCTCGATCTCGCCATCATCGATGCGCGCGCTGCGCGAGGACCGGTTCCCCTATGTCGGGCTTATCGGCAGCGCCACCAAACGAGCCCGGTTCGCTGAGCCGGTTGCGCGAGGCGGGCGTCGCAGAAAGCCGATTGTCAGCGCTCGATCTGTCCTATCGGCATTGCCGGCATCACTTCCAAGGAGCCGGCCGTCATTGCGGCGGCGACCGTGGCCGCAGCTTCTGGCGCGCGACGAGATGTTGAGAACCGTCCGAAATCTGCCCGCGGCGGCGGAAACTGCCTTATAGAATAACCGCAAAAGAGGGCCAGGGTGGGTGACGGACAAGCTCGGCGAGGATCATCTTCTTGAAGCGCTTCACATCGTCAAGATCTTCGGCACAGCTGCGGGCCAATGACGATGTGACGCTTGCATGTTGCGCCCGGGCGAGATCCACGCGCTTCTGGGCGAGAACGGCGCCGGCAAATCGACCCTTGTCAAGATCATCTATGGCGCGCTGCAGCCGACCTCGGGCGAATTGCGCTGGAAGGGCAGGACCGTCATCATTGCCAATCCCGGCGGCGGCGCGCAAGCTCGGCATCGGCATGGTGTTCCAGCACTTCTCGCTGTTCGAGGCGCTGACCGTCGCCGAAAATATCTCCCTTGCCATGCCGGGAGACTTCGATCTCGCCGCGCTGTCCGAAGAAGATCGCCGCCAGTTTCGAGGGAATATGGCTTGCCGCTCGAGCCATCGGCGACCGTTGGCGATCTCTCGGTCGGCGAGCGCCAGCGCATCGAGATCGTGCGCTGCCTGCTGCAGGAGCCGAAGCTCCTGATCATGGACGAGCCGACCGCGGTTCTGACCCCGCAGGAAGCCGACCAGCTTTTCCTGGTGCTCGAGCGCCTCGCCAGCGAAGGCTGCGCGGTACTCTATATCTCGCACCGGCTCGAAGAGGTGAAGCGCCTCTGCCACGTCGGCCACCATCCTGCGCCATGGCAAGGTGGTTGCCTCGTGTCGATCCGCGCAAGGAGACGGCGGCGAGCCTCGCGCGGCTTATGGTGGGCGGCGATATTCACATCGTGCGGCCGCCGAGGCAAGCCCGGATCCGGCAAGCCGCGCCTCGTCGCTCGACAAGCTAAGCGTGGCGCCGGACGGACCTTTCGGTGTCGGCTTAAGCGACATCTCGCTCGATGTCGCGTGGCGGCGAAGTCGTCGCCATCGCCGGTGTCGCCGGCAACGGCCAGTCGGAGCTCTTCGATGCGATTTCGGGCGAGACGCCGCTGTCAACGGCGATGAGGCGCTGTCGATCGATGGCGCAGCCCTGCGGCCGGCAGCGGCATAAGCGAACGCCGCAAGATGGGCGCCGCCTTTGTGCCCGAGGAGCGTCTTGGCCATGGCGCCGTGCCCGGCTTCACACTGTCGGAGAATGTCGTCCTCACGCGCCATGCTTCGGACGATGGACCTGACACGGTCCGGCACCATCGGACCGCGATGTCGCGCATGGCGAGTCAGCGGAGCGGGTGATCAAGTCCTTCGATGTGCGCAAGGGCAAACCCGATCCCGAAGCCCGCGCGCTTTCCGGCGGCAATCTGCAAAAATTCGTGGTTGGGCGCGAACTGGACCGCAAGCCGCCGGTGCTCGTCGTCAATCAGCCGACCTGGGGGGTCGATGCGGGCGCCGCGGCAACGATCCGCCAGGCGCTGGTCGATCTGGCGCGCTCAGGCTCGGCAGTGCTGGTCATCAGCCAGGACCTCGACGAGATCTTCGAGATCGCCGATCGCATCGCCGTGATTTCGCGCGGCCAGCTCTCGGAAGCCCATCCGGCGCCATGAAATGACCGCGGAAAAAATCGGCCTGCTGATGGCAGGCGCGCATGAAGTGAAGGAGGATCGCTCATGCGGCTCGTGCTTGAGAAACGCGCCGAGCGCTCGCGCCGCATGGCGCTGTTGTCGCCGTTCCTCGCCATCGCTGCTGACGCTTAGTCGCTGGCGCGCATCATCTTCGCACTTGCGCGGCATCGATCCGCTGCATGGGCTTTATGTCTATTTCATCGAACCCCTGACGCAGCTCTGGTCGCTCGAACAGCTCATCGTCAAGGCGACACCTCTGGTGCTGATCGGCGTCGGCCTTGCCGTCTGCTACACGGCCAATGTCTGGAACATCGGCGCCGAGGGCCAACTCACCGCGGGCGCCATATTGGGCGGCATGATGCCGGTGCTATTTCCGGCCTGGCAGTCGCCGTTAACGCTTGTGTGTCATGCTTGTCCTGGGTGTCATCGGCGGCATGGCTCTATGGCGCCATTCCCGCTGTTCTCAAGACGCGCTTCAATGCCAATGAGATCCTGACTTCGCTCATGCTCGTCTATGTGGCGCAGCTGTTTCTCGACTGGCTGGTGCGCGGGCCCTGGCGCGATCCGCATGGGCTTCAATTTTCCCAAGTACGATCACCTTCGACGGCTGGCAACTTCTGCCGACGCTCGGCGGGCACGATCCATCTCGGCGCCATTTTCGCCGTGCTCGCCGCTGTCGCCCTTGCTTTCGTCATGGGCAGGACGCTCAAGGGCTTCGAGATCAGGGTCACGCGGCAATGCGCCGCGCGCCGGGCGCTTTGCCGGCTTTTCGCGAGCCGGATGGTGATGTTCTGCTTCCTGCTTGTCGGGCGGCCTTGCCGGCCTTGCCGGCATCTGCGAAGTGGCCAGCGTCGTTGGCCAGCTGCAGCCGCAGATCTCTCCGGGCTATGGCTTCGCGGCCATCATCGTGGCCTTCCTTGGCCGCCTCAATCCGTTGGCGTGCTCTTTGCCGGCCTGATGCTGGCGCTGAGCTATCATCGGCGGCGAGGCGGCACAGGTCTCGCTCGGCATTTCCGACAAGATCGCCAAGGTCTTCCAGGGCATCCTGCTGTTCTTCATCCTCGCCTGCGACACCCTCATCCTCTATCGGTTCCGCTTGCTGACAGCGCATGCTCGGCCCGCGCGCCGCAGCCGGCGGAGTGAGCGTCATGGACGCAACGCCTCGCAGTCTTCCTCACCATCATCACCGCCGCGACGCCGTTGCTGCTTGCCGCTATTGGCGAACTGGTGGTCGAGCGTTCCGGCGTTCTCAATCTCGGCGTCGAAGGCATGATGGTGATGGGGGCCGTTGCGGGTTTCGGCGCCGCTTTCCTGACCGGGATCGCCTTGCTGGGCGTTATCGCCGCCATCCTTGCCGGCATGGCGATGTCGCTGCTCTTCGGCTTTCTCACGCTTGACTCTGGTCTCCAACCAGGTGGCGACCGGTCTGTGCGCTCACCCTTCTGGGCCTTGGCCTTTCGGGTCTTATCGGCGAAGCCTTTGTCGGCCAGCCGGGCGTCAAGCCTGGCCAACACTTCTTCGGCATCGATCCGCTTGATCGCCGTTTTCATTCATCCTGACCGCCGCTGTCGCCTATGTGCTGTTCCGCACCAAGGCCGGGCTCGTCATCCGGGCGGTTGGCAACAGCCACAACTCGGCGCATGCCCTGGGTTATCGGGTCATCTGCGGTGCGCTATCTCTGCGTGTTGTTCGGCGGCGCCTGCGCCGGACTGGCCGGCGGCTATCTGTCGCTCGCCTATACGCCGCAATGGATCGAGAACATGACGGCCGGGACGCGGCTGGATTGCGCTGGCGCTCGTGGTTTTTGCATCCTGGCTGCCGTGGCGCGCGGTGGTCGGGCGCCTATCTTTTCGGCGCCATGTCCATCCTGGGCTTTGCCGTGCAGACCTTTGGCCTTGGGGATTCCCTCGCAATTCCTTTCGGCCTGCCCTATCTTGTCACCATATTGGCGCTTGTGGTGATTTCCGGACAATCGCGGCTGACGCAGGCAAATACGCCGGCGTGCCTTGGCCAAGCTTTTGTGCCTGATCGATAGATAGCAACCGGCCCTGCCACGCGGCGGACAGGGTCAGACGACAAATGCCGCAACGAAAGAATAACAGGGAGACAGAACATGAAGAAATTTCTGATGACAGCTGCGCTGCGGCATTTGCACTGGGCTGGGTCACCGCTTCGGCTCAGCCGACAAGCTCAAGGCCTGCTGGATCTATGTCGGCGCGATCGGCGATTTCGGCTGGACCTATCAGCACGATCAAGGCCGCCTGGCCGTCGAGAAGGAACTCGGCGACAAGGTCGAGACCATCTTCGTTGAAAATGTCGCTGAATCTGATTCGCGAGCGGACGATCGAGCGCCTGGCGCGCGACGGCTGCGCCATCATCTTCACCACTTCCTTCGGCTTCATGGAGCCAACGCTCAAGGTCGCCAAGAAATTCCCGGATGTGAAGTTCGAGCATGCGACGGGCTACAAGACCGCGCCCAATGTCACGACCTACAATGCCAAATTCCACGAGGGCCGCTATGTGATCGGCCAGATCGCGGCCAAGATGTCGAAGACCGGCACGGCGGGCTATATCGTGTCCTTCCCGATCCCCGAGGTCGTCGCCGGCATCAATGCCTTCATGCTCGGCGCACAGTCGGTCAATCCAGATTTCAAGGTGAAGATCGTCTGGGCCAACACCTGGTATGATCCGGGCAAGGAAGCCGATGCCGCCAAGGTTCTGTTCAGCCAGGGCGCCGACATCATCGTCCAGCACACGGATTCGACCGCGCCCCTGCAGGTTGCCGAGGAGCAGGGCAAGCACGGCTTCGGCCAGGCGTCGGACATGATCAAATTCGCGCCAAAGGCGCAACTACACGGCGATCGTCGACAATTGGGCGGCCCTATTACATCCGGCGCATCAACGACGTGCTGAATGGCACCTGGAAATCGCAAGCCTCCTGGGACGGCATGGCGGAAGGCACGGTGAGCATTGCACCCTATACCAACATGCCTGACGATGTGGTGAAGATGGCTACCGATACCGCGGAAGCGATCAAGACCGGCAAGCTCAGTCCTTTCACCGGACCGATCACCAAGCAGGACGGCACAGTCGTCGGCGAAGCCGGCAAGCCTCTGCCCGATGGCGATATCCTCGGCATGAACTGGTATGTGAAAGGCATCGACGACAAGCTGCCGCAATAGCGAAACGACGAGGTCCAACCTGGTTTCCCCCCTCTCCCGCTCTGCGGGTGAGGGTGGCCGAAGGCCGGGTGAGGGTGTGGCTCAAATGCTTATGGATGAGTTTCTGGTTTCGCGGCAACCGGCCAACCAGGCTCGGCTATGGCAGGATCTTCATAGGCCTGGCTGTTGCGCGGTTGAACCAACACCCTCATCCGCTCTTCGGGCACCTCCTCCCGCAAGCGGGAGAAGGGGAAGCCTTTTCCCAGTCTTCGTTCCGCTTGATTGAATGCCGCTGTGACGCTCGATCCCTTTATTGCCGACTGGCTCAACCTGCTGCTGCGCTGGGCGCACATGATTGCCGGCATCGCCTGGATCGGCACGTCTTTCTATTTCGTCGCGCTCGATTTTTCGCTGAAGCGTCGCGCCGGCCTTCCGGCCGGGGTCTCTGGCGAGGCTTGGGAAGTTCACGGCGGCGGCTTTTATCACGTGCAGAAATATTGGCGGCGCCGGCCGATCTGCCGCCTGATCTCATCTGGTTCAAATGGGAAGCCTATCTCACCTGGGTCACCGGCTTCCTGCTGCTGATCGTGCAATTCTATTTCAATGCGACGACCTTCCTGATCGATCCGGGCATTCTGCCGCTGCTGCCCTGGCAGGCGATCGCCATCTCGCTCGCTGAGCCTTGCGGCGGGGTGGTTCATCTATGACGGCCTCTGCCGGTCAGCGCTGGTCGCATCGCCCTGGATGGCTGGCGCTTGCCGTCCTGCTTCTCATTCTGATCGCGGCCTATGGCTTCACCCATGTCTTCTCGGGCCGCGGCGCGCTCATCCATGTCGGCGCCTTCATCGGCACGATGATGGCCGCCAATGTCTTTGCCGTCATCATTCCCAATCAGCGGAAGATCACCGCCTCGCTCCTCAGGGGCGAGGCGCCCGATCCGCAACTACGGCATCACCGGCAAGCAGCGCTCGCTGCACAACACCTATCTCACCTTGCCGGTCCTGCTGATGATGATCAGCAACCACTATCCGATGATTACCAATCATCCTCAGGCCTGGATCCTGGTCGGCCTCATCGTCGTGGGCGGCGCCGCCTTGCGCCATTTCCTCGTCCGCCACGAGGTGGGCGACCGGCATGGAGGAGATCGCCTGGACCTTGCCGATCATTTTCGGAGCACTGGCCGGCGCCCTGTGGCTCACCGAGCCCAAGGCGATCATCGGCGAGGGGCTCGTCGTTTCGGATTCGGAGGCCCTGGGCATCACCGCCAAGCATTGCGCCATGTGCCACGCGGCGAAGCCGACCCACCAGGGCTTCAAGGAAGCGCCCAAGGGTGTGATGCTGGAGACGCTCGATGAATTGCGCCGGCTATGCGGCCGCAGATCGAAACCCAGGCGGTGCGCAACAAAGCGATGCCGCTCGGCAATGAGACCGGGATGACGGATGAGGAGCGCGCAGAAGCTCGGCGCGTGGCTCGCCGCGCGATGACCAGCCTCGTCGACAGTCAACGCCATGACGCGCGCGAACTTTCGTCGGCACGTTTGGCGATGTCGCCGAGCATTCGCCCTGGGTGGCGGACAAGGCTTGCGGACAAACGCCCCTTCGCCGATCGCGAGGCGCATGATCAAGGCTTTTGCGGATGCCTTGCGCCAGGCGCCGCGCGAAGCGCAGCTGGCGCTCATTCGCGCTCATCCCGATCTCGCGACCCGCGCCAAGCTCACGGCCGACTCGACAAGCGAGCAGGCGGGTGCCGGTCTGGACCGGCTGAGTGCTGAGGAATTCGAGCGGTTCACCCATCTCAATGACAGCTACAAGACCAGCTTCGGCTTTCCCTTCATCTTCGCGGTCAAAGGCGCCACGAAACAGCAGATTCTTGCGAGCCTTCGCAGAGCGCGTCGGCAACAGCCCGGACGACGAATTCGCGACCGCGCTGGCGCAGATCTGCCGCATCTTCCGCTTCCGCATCGAGGACCGGGTCCTGCCATGATCCGCATCATTCGGGCGCAGACTCCTGACTTTCGGGCCGTCGGCGCGGGATCATATTCACGAACGAAGGGTGCGGTTGTCATCGGTGATGACGGCCGCATCCTGTGGACGTGGCGCACTGGCAGCTCTTGCCGCAAGCCTTTCGTGTCGATCCCGGCGGATGATTTCGGCGACTGCCTGGTCCTGCCGGGCTTCGTCGATGCCCATATCCATTTCCCGCAATATCGCATGCTTGCCGCACCGGGAAAGGATCTGCTCGACTGGCTGAACCGCTTCACCTTTCCGGAAGAGGCGCGTTATGGCGATCGCGATTATGCGGGGGCCGCAGCGGAGACGTTCCTCGATCGCCTGATCACGCATGGCACGACCTCGGCCTTGGTCTTCTGCTCCGTGCACAGCGACCTGCGCCGATGCGCTTGTTTGACGCGGCGCAACGGCGCAGGCATGGCGATCGTCACCGGCAAGACCATGATGGACCGCAACGCGCCGTCCGCGGTGCATGACGATGCCCTGAGCAAGGGGCGATCGACAGCGAGGCGCTCTATCGCAAACTGGCATGGCAAGGGATCGCTTGCGCTATGCGGTGACGCCGCGCTTCGCCGTCACCTCGAGCGAGGCGCAGCTTCAAGTCGCGTGCGATCTGCTGAAGTCGTTGCCCGGCGCGCTGATGCAGACGCATCTCTCGGAAAGTCCCGGCGAGATGGCGCTGTATTCAGCGCGCTGTTTCCGAATGACGAGGACTATACCGCGTCTATGACCGTTTCGGTCTCCTCAGCGAACGCAGCCTCTTCGCCCATGGCATCCATCTTTCCGATCGCGAATGCCGGCGGCTGTCGGAGACGGGCTCGACCGTCGCCCATTGCCCGACCTCGAACACGTTTCCTGGGTTCGGGGCTGATGAGCATGGCGCATCTGGGCAAGCCAGGCGCGGCCGGTTCCGCATGGCGCTCGGCACCGATGTCGGCGGCGGCACGAGCTATTCCATGCTCGCGACCCTGGGCGAAGCCTACAAGGTGCAGATGCTGACGGGCTACAAGCCGACGGCCCTCGAGCTCTTCCACTTGGCCACGCGCGGCAATGCCGAGCGCCTGCATCTTGACGATGAGATCGGGATCGCTCGATACCGGCAAATGGGCCGACATCGTGGTGCTCGACCCGCGGGCCACGCCGGTCCTGGCGAGCCGCCAGGAGCTCTCGCAATCGCTGGAGGACATGCTGTTCGCGCTGACGATCCTGGGCGATGACCGCGCCGTTCGCGCGACCTATGTCGCCGGCCGCAAGGTTCATGAGAGAAGGTTGCATGACGAATTCCTATCCGCGCGACCTGAAAGGCTATGGCCGGGCCATACCCGATCCGCAATGGCCGGGCGGCGCCTATGTCGCCGTGCAGTTCGTGCTCAACTACGAGGAGGGCGGCGAGAACTGCATCCTCCATGGCGATGCAGCGTCGGAAGCTTTCCTTTCCGAGATCGTCGGCGCCGCAGCCCTGGCCGGGCCAGCGCCACTGGAACATGGAATCGATCTATGAATATGGCGCGCGCGCCGGCTTCTGGCGGCTGTGGCGCCTGTTCACCGGCCGCAAGATTCCGCTCGACGATCTATGGCGTGGCGACAGCGCTCGATGCGCTCGCCGGAGCAGACCGAGGCCATGAAGGAGGCGGGCTGGGAGATCGCCAGCCACGGCCTCAAATGGATCGAATACAAGGACTATCAGCGAAGGCGATGAGCGCGCCCATCTCGAGGAGGCCATCCGCATCCACACGAAGGTCACCGGCGAACGGCCGCTCGGCTGGTACACCGGGCGCTGCTCGATGAACACCACAAAGCTCGTGATGGAAGAGGGCGGCTTTCTCTATTCATCGGACTCCTATGCCGACGACCTGCCCTATTGGGTGCGATCGGCCGCAGGGCGGCAAGCATCTGATCATTCCCTATACGCTCGATGCCAATGACATGCGCTTTGCGACGCCGCAGGGCTTCAATACGCGGCGAACAGTTCTTCACCTATCTGAAGGACAGCTTCGACTGCCTCTATGAGGAGGGCAGGCGCGGCTCGCCCAAGATGATGTCGGTCGGCCTGCATTGCCGCCTTGCGGGCGGCCCGGCCGCGCTTTGGCGCTCGCACGCTTCCTCGATCATATTGCGCGCCATGACAAGGTGTGGATTGCCGCGCCGCATCGATATCGCCCGGCATTGGCACAAGCACTTCCCGGCCGGGTGAACGCGCCGTGGCCCGGCTCGCGCGCATTGTCATTCCCGACGTTCCGCATCACGTCGTTCAGCGCGCGCGGCCCGGCCTGCCGCTCTTCGCCAGCGACACCGACTACGCGGATATCGCGATATCCTCCTGCGCAATCTGCGCGGCGTGCGTCGGTTTCAGCCTGTCTGTTGCCCGATCATGTGCATCTGATCGCCATCCCGCAAACGGTCGATGCGCTGGCGCGAATGATGGGCGAAACGCGGCGTCTCTTTGCCCGTTACAAGGGACTGGGGCCGCAGGACTGTGGCGCGGGCGCTACCAGTCCTGTCCGCTGGATGAGGCGCATGCCGCGGCTGCGCTCGCTTATGTGAGCTTCAATCCGGTGCGCGCCGGTCTGGTGAACGACCCGGGCCAATGGCCGTGGCTGGTGGGCGAGAAATATGTCGATGCGCCGGCGGATGAGCGCCGGATCGAGACGATCAGGCGCGCGACGCGCACCGGCCGGCCCGCGGGCAATGCCGATTTCTATGCCCGGATCGAATATGAGCTCGGCCGCTCGTTCAAGCTCCGGAGGCGCGGCCGCAAGCCGCGCTGGTAGCGGCTCGCGCGTCAGGGAGCCAGGAACGCAGGCTGCGGTAACGTGACTTCCTCGAGATTATTGCCGGGCCCTTTGCGGTCGATGATCAGGAAGTCGCCTTCCCGCTCGAGCACGAGAAGCGGATAGTGCCAGACGTTGCGCGCGTAGTTGACACCTTGTCGGCCCGTGGCGCGAAAGGCGTGAAGCGTGTTGACGGAAGGAGCCGGACCCGCGTCTGCGACGACAATGAGCCAGTCACGATCCTGCAACGGATAAAAGGCCTGGCTGCCGAGCGGATGGCGCTCGACGAACCCGATCTCGATCGGCAGCGGCCGCGGCTTGCCGTGGAAGATGCTGATGATGGCCTCACCATTCTCGGCAAGGGCATCTATGCGAGCCAGATCGTGAAAGCGTTCGGCATGGCCCTGATTGATCGGATAGTGATGGACATCGGTCATCTCGATCACATCCCCAAAGGGCGCAAAGGCGGCACGCGTCAAGGGCTCGATCCTGAGGCGGAACAAGGCGGGTGAGCGAGGGTCGTTGACCATGATGCGGGCAAAATAACGGCTAACGGAACGAAAGGCTACAGCGGCCGTCCTCTGCCGGATGACTTAGGCGAAGAGCTCCGTCTTCTCGAAACGCGTCACATCGATCAGCCCGATATCGGAGATCCGGAGTTCCGGGATGACCACCAGTGCCAGCAGCGAATGCTGCATGATAGGCGTTGTTGAGGGTGCAGCCGCACGCTTCATGGCGGCGACCATCTTGCTCGGCTTTGCCGCGACGATTTCGGCGGGCTCGTCGGACATGAGGCCGGCGATCGGCAGTTCGACCAGCGCCAGCACCTTGCCCTTGCTCACCACCACGACGCCGCCGCCGATTTCGCCCAGCGTATTTGCCGCGAGCGCCATGTCCTCCCTGTTGGTGCCGACGACGATCATGTGGTGGCTGTCATGGGCGACGGTGCGAGGCCACGGCGCAATCGACGTTGTAGCCGAAGCCGGAGACGAAGGCGTTGATCACGTGGCCGGTGCCGCGATGGCGCTCGACCAGCGCGATCTGGCAGACATCGCTGCGCGCGGTCCATTTCGACCAGGCCATGGCTTCACCTTGAGCGCGCGTTCCAGCGCCTTGGTCGGCGCCTGGTTCTCGATGACGCCGATGACGCGGGCCTTGACCTGGTTGGCGCCCTTGGGCGCTGCGATGTCGAAATCCTTGGACGTCAGCTTCCGGCCCATCTTCACCGTGTTGCGCGCCGAGTCCGGATAGGCATAGGCCGGGATGTCGGCGGTGAGCTTGCCGTTCTCGGCCATCACCTTGCCGTGGGCGATGACCATCTCGATCGGAAGCGCCACGAGATCGGAGGTGAGGATGAGATCGGCGCGGCGGCCGGGTGTGATGGAGCCCAGTTCGCGCTCGAGGCCGAAATGCTGGGCGGTGTTGAGCGTCGCCATCTGGATGGCGGTGACGGGCTTTAGCGCCTTGCGCGATGGCATGGCGCACCACGCGGTTCATGTGGCCGTCGTTGACCAGCGTGCCCGAATGGCTGTCATCCGTGCACAGAACGAAATTGCGGGATCGATGCCGCGCTCGGTGACCGCCTTGATCTGGGCCGCCACGTCATACCAGGCCGAGCCCAGCCGCAGCATGGCGCGCATGCCCTGGCGCACGCGCGCGATCGCATCATCGATGCGGGTGCCTTCATGGTCGTCGGCGGGGCCCCCCGCGACATAGGCATGGAAGGGATGGCCGAGATCGGGCGAGGCATAGTGGCCGCCGACCGTCTTGTCGGGCGGCTTGCGTGGCCGCGATCTCGCCCAGCATCTTCTCGTCCTTGACGGTGACGCCCGGAAAATTCATCATCTCGCCGAGGCCGATGATATTGGGCCAGGCCATCGCTTCCGCCACTTCCGCGACGCCGAGCGTGGCGCCGGCATTTTCGAGGCCGGGCGCGCTCGGCACGCAGCTCGGCATCTGCACGAAAACATTGATGGGCAGGCTCGCGGCCTCGTCATGCATCAGCCTGACGCCGGGCAGCCCCAGTACATTGGCGATCTCATGCGGGTCGATGAACATGGTGGTGGTGCCGTGCGGGATGACGGCGCGGGCGAACTCGGTCACCGTCACCATGCCGCTTTCGACATGCATATGGCCATCGCAAAGGCCGGGCACGAGATAGCGGCCGTTCGCCTCGATGACCTTGGTCCAGGGGCCGATGGCATGGGACGCATCAGGTCCGACATAGGCGAAGCGGCCTGCAACGATGGCGATGTCGGTGCCGGGAATGATCTCGCCCGAATGCACATTCACCCAGCGGCCCTTGCGGATGACGGTGTCGGCGGGACTGCGTCCCATGGCGACATCGATGAGCTGCGGAGCTGATTCGAACCAGGTCTTGGGCATTAAGCTATTCTCCTATTGAGGGCGGCAGCGAGAGCGTGAAGTGCCGGCCGCAGCCGTGTCAAACCAGGTCCTTCAACCTTTGGACGACGGTCGCGGTATCGCTGACCCAGCAATAGCCGCCAAAGGCCTTGAGCGCATTGTCATGGCGAGCTTGCGAGTAGGTGGCGCAGGCATCCTCGGCGAGCGTCACCAGATAGCCGCGGTCGGAGGCATCGCGCACCGCCATGTCGACGCATTGGTCGGTCACCACGCCCGAGATGATCAGATATCGAATCCCTAAGTTCTTGAGCACATAGTCGATGTTCGTGGAATTGAAGACGCCCGACGACGACTTCGAAAGCACGATCTCATTCTCGATCGGCGTAAGCTCCTTGATCGGCTGGCCGTCAGGCAGACCCTTGGGGACAAAGATATTGGAGAGACGGTGATCGAGCGAGATGTCGCGGCCATCCTTGGTCAGGGCCTCGATGATCGTGTGCAGGACCTGGATGCCTGAAGCGCGCGCTGCCTCGAGCAGACGTTGCGCATTGGGGATGGTAGCGGCCTTGAGGCGCTTGAAGTAATAGTGCTCTTCATTGAGCTCGGGGTGTTGGGGGTCGCGTCCTGGCGTGCAGAAGATCGTCTGCAGGTCGACGAAGAGGAGGGCGGTCTCGTCCTTTCGGTAAGAGGCATCGCGCGTGAGTGTAGCGGGCTTCATGAGGTCGCTCTCTGGTTCCGCGAGAAAGTACAGAACGTGCCTGGACTTTTCCAGTCTATATCATTTTCCGAGAATGTTGATACAAACCATTGAAATGATTCATCTTTTACTAAGGGTCTTGAGTATACCAGCGGCGATCTCGAAAGAATGCAGGCGGGCCTCGTGATCATAAATATGGCTGGTGACGATGAGCTCATCGGCCTGGGTGAGGTCAAGAAAACCCCGGACTCCTTCTTCGACCTTGTCGCGCGTGCCGACGAACGAATAGACCAGCGCGTGGTCGGCGCCCGCTCTCTCATGGGCAGCAGCAAAACTGTCGATGTCGTCGACCGGCGGCGGCAGCTGCCCGGGCATTCCGCGCCGCAGCCGGACGAAGGATTGTTGCAGCGAGGTGAAAAGACGGCGCGCCTCCCCGTCGCTGTCGGCGGCAATGAGATTGGCGGCGAGCGCGACATAGGGTTTCTCGAGCTGCTGCGAGGGCTGGAAGCGCTCGCGATAGATGGCAATGGCCTGATGGAGCGCATCAGGAGCGAAATGCGAGGCGAAGGCGAAAGGCAGTCCCAGATGTGCGGCGAGCTGCGCGCCAAACAGGCTCGAACCCAATATCCACAAGGGCACTTTGAGCCCGGCGCCGGGCACGGCGCGGATCTTCTGGTCGGGCTCGGGATCGTCGAAGTAGAACTGCAGTTCGACGACATCCTGCGGGAACTGGTCGGCGGCCGTCGCAAGATCGCGGCGCAGCGCCCGGGCGGTCAGCATGTCCGTGCCGGGCGCCCGGCCGAGGCCAAGGTCGATGCGGCCGGGATAAAGCGATTCGAGCGTGCCGAACTGTTCTGCGATCACCAGAGGCGAATGATTGGGCAACATGATGCCGGCGGCGCCAACACGGATCGTCTTGGTGCCGCCCGCCACATGTCCGATCACCACCGCTGTCGCGGCGCTGGCAATGCCGCTCATATTGTGATGCTCGGCAAGCCAGTAGCGCTTGTAGCCCCAGGCCTCGGCGTGGCGGGCGAGATCGAGCGAATTGCGCAAGGCGTCGGCAGCCGTCGCCCCTTCGATGACGGGCGAGAGATCGAGGGCAGAGAACGCGATCATGGTGGAATCCGTGAAACGCAGGAGAGAGCCAAGATGGGGGTGCGCCAGGCAATCTGCAATGCCGGTCTTGCACAAGACGTGGATTTTGAGAGTATCTGACCTTCGCTTGGCGGCATTGAAGAGGAGGGACAGTGAAAATGCGTTCACGCAAGCAGCGGCAAGAAGGGAAGGCGCCAACGCGCAGGGAGTTTTCGGTCGTCGCAGTGGCGGGCATTTCCGCCCTTGCCATGGCTGCGACTGCCGCGGCCAACGCTGAGGCGCCGGTCTCGCAGGAAGATGCGTTAAAGGCTCTTGACCCGTGGATCGATGCCATCGTTTCCGGCGATCCTGTTGTCGTCGACAAAGTTCTGGCGCCAGAATTCCAGGTTTTGCGGTCGGATGGCAGTGGCCATGACAAGGCAAGCTACCTGAAAAACCTCCCGCAGCAGCGAGTCCGTCCAAAATTCAGCAACATCGTGAGCACGGGCAGCGCCGATGTGATGGTCGTGCGATACAGTTTGGAAACGGACCAGACCGTCCAGGGAAAGGATGTCAAGGGGATCGCGCCACGGCTTTCCGTGTTTCGGCGGGTAGCCGGCGGATGGCTGATCTCTGCCCATGCAAACTTCTCAGCACTGGTTTGATGAGCGGCCAAAGCCCAGCAACTTAAGCACCAATCCGGGCCCATGCACCGATCTCGGCGCGACCGATGATAATACTGCGGTTTTTGGAAACGTCGTCCATCAAGCGCTCGACGAGCGTTTCGCAACCGATATCGATGAGAACTCGCTATGCCTTGCCGCTCCATCGTCGGAGCAAGGACGATGGCGAGTTCAGCCACGGCGCGCAGCCATTCCGCTGCGCTCACGGCATCGCCGATGACAGCCTGCATCTGCATGGTCGGTGGCGGAAGTCCGGCGCCCAGGAAGGCATGGCGCAGTTTCCCGCTCATATTGGAGTTCGTGCCGACCGCTGCGAAAGTATCGGTAATCCACGCACAACAGCGATCATAGACAGGCGCAACGGGATCGGAGCGTACGAAACTCCAGTCCGGTTCGTGAAAGACGATGATCCCGCGAGGCTTCAGCAGTTTTGCCAGGCGCCGCAGCATTTCGCTCTGGTCGGCTTGGAAGAGCAGGACGTAGCGGCCCACAATGGCGTCGAAGGGCTGATCGAAACTCATCTCGACAGGATTGCCCTGCCGGAAAGAGACGTGTGAGAGGCCGAGTGCGGCGGCATTCTTGTTCGCGGTCGCGACCGCCTCAGGGGCCAGGTCCGTGCCGATCACCTCGCCCGAACGGCCCACCAGTTCAGCTGCGTGGAAGGCGACCGCACCCGTGCCGCTGCCGACATCAAGCACGCGCTTGCCCGGGCCAATGCCGGCATTCGCGAAATACTCGCGCGTCATCTTGCCGATCAGGCGCTCCTGGCGCGCCAGCCGCTCAAGCTCGAATGCCGAATGACCGAGCACATAGGGCGGATTTTTCATCGTTTTCAACTCCCCTTCGGGAATAGCGACATCATGAACAGCGCTGCCCCGATTGCGTTTTGGCCGAAGTCGCGCCTCTGTCGCAGACAAAAGCAGGCGGCGCGACCCCAGCATTAAGCGCCTCAGCAATGCTCCGCGCCGCTATCAGCGCTTCGGTGACTGCGACATCCATGTCGAGATACCGGTAGGTGGCCAGGCGTCCGACGAAGCTTGTGCCGGAGCAGCCCTGCGCCTCTGCGAGGTAGCGGTGGGCCAGCGGCTCGTCGCCTGCCAGGCGCAATGGATAATAGGGGGTGTCACCCGCGCCGCATGCACGGCTGGTCTCTCGCACGTAGATCGTCGCGTCGTAGCGCTCCCAGGGCGTGAAATGCTTGTATTCCGTGATGCGCGTCCAGCGGACGGACAGATCGCAGTAGTTCACCTGCGCTACCTCCTGGAAGGTGCCGCTTTCCCGAAACACCTCGAAATCGAGGGTTCGATAGCTGAGCCGACCCCATCGGTGGCCGAACCAGGCGTCGAGGGCGCCGGTGTAGATCGTATGCCGGAAGGCCTGAGCGATTTCCGGGTCGGCCGACGCCCCGTAGCGGACCGAGATCTCGGGATGGTCGAGCATGCCGGCAATCATCGCCGAATAGCCCTGCTCCGGAATCGCCACCCTGCTGTGGTGGTAATAGCTGAGATCATCGCTGAAGCGCACCGGAACTCGCCTCATGATCGCGGCCGGCAGACGGCAGGGCTCGATGGCCCCATTGCTTGCGCGTATAGCCATCGAAGAACGCTTCGTAGAGGGCATCGCCCACCAGGGCTCTTCCCTGCTCCTCGAAGTTGGCTGGAGCATGCGAATATTTCCGGGCCATCGCGGCCAGGTGCGCCCGCGCCTCGTCCGGCGTGAAGTCGCGACTGAAGAACTGGCGCAGGGTTGGCAATGAGATGGGAAGCGGGTAGATCCGCTCGCCGGTGACAGCACAGACGGTGTGTCGATAGGCCCTGAACCGCGCGAAGCGTTGCAAGAACGCCCAGACCTCCAGGTTATCGCTGTGCAGAATGTGGGGGCCGTGCGCGTGCACCATGATGCCGGTCTCGGCGTCGCGATAGGAATGGCAATGCCCGCCGGGATGGGTTTCTCTCTCGATGACCGTGACCGCAAAGCCACTTTCCGCCAGCGCGCGCGCCGTCGTTGCGCCGGAAAGGCCGGCGCCGATCACAAGAATTCGCCCGTTGTTCAACTGTCCCCCGTTGATTGCCTTTCCGGGCAGAATGACCTATGGCCAGCCGCTGCACAACGGGGGACCTCAGCCGAATGCTGGATGGCCAAAAAATCGTCTGCGTGACGCCGGCCGGCGGGCCGGCGCTATCTCAGACTGCTCATCCCCCATGTGCTCGCCTGCCCGATGATCGATCGCTACGATTTATGGGTCAACACGTCCGACGACGCCGATCTCGCCTTCATGGAGGCGATAGCCGGGATCGATGACCGCATCCGCCTCGTGCCGCTGCCCGAGGAAAGGACGCCGGACACAACGTCGATCCACGCATTCTGGCCTGGCGCAACCGACGTGGACACTGTCTATGTGCGTTTCGACGACGATGTTGTGTGGATTGATCCGCGGTTTTTCGACACGTTGCTGTGCTTCCGGCTCGAGCATCCTGAATACTTTCTCGTTGCGCCCCTGATCATCAACAATGCGATGAGCTCCTTCCTGCTGCAGACGTTCCGCAAGATCAGGATACCGCGACTGCTCTCCCCGGACCGCTTCGACACGATCGGATGGGTCAATCCCAACTTCGCGCACTCGCTGCACGAGTTTCTGCAGACGCTCGTGGCGAATGGCGAGGTGCAGAAGCTCGACTGCGGCTGCATTCCCCTGTCGGGAAACATCTTTTCCATCAACTGCATCGCGTGGTTTGGTCGCGACTTTGCGTCCTTCGGGGGCAAGGTGCCCGAGGACGAGGAGCCCGCCGTGAGCTGCACAATTCCCCTTCGGGCCGGCCGTCTCAATGCGATGGAGACCGGCGCCGTCGTCGCACACTTCGCTTTCTTTACCCAGCGCGAGACGATCGACCGCAGTAGTGCGCTCGACGGCTATTTACGACTGGCGGACAACCGTCCTGAACTCGAGCCTTGGCGCAGCCGGGTTGAAGACATCTATGCAAAGCTGGAAGCCCGCTACCCCGTGCACCTCTCGGTTGGCGGCGCCCGCCCGCGGAAGCAGCGCCAGCCCTCGTTCCTTAAAGCACTGTTTCCGCGCAAGCAAACGGAGAGAAGCAGCAACAAGAAGGATGACATCAGGGTGGAGCGTGGGCCGGCTCTCTAATCTTCTTGGCGATCGGGAACGATAGGAACTCTGATCAAGCTCACACTCGACATTCCTCTTGACCTTGCTTCCGGACCGTCTATCGGAAAGGAAAATGTTTGCTCATTGACAGGATTGCATGTGTCGCGGGGAATTTATCAGAAACGCGATTTGTGGGTCGGGGATAAACAGGCGGATATCGGCCTCAAGGCCGAACGGCCATTTCAGATCCTTGGGCTTACGCGTCTCGCTGTCTCGACAGCCTCGCGTCTTGCTTCCCATGAGCGGGCAGGGCTATCGCATATGAAGTCGCAAGGGCGCTTGGAGCGCGACACTGCCTCCATCATTTCCCCTTCTCCCGCTAGCGGGAGAAGGGAAAGCTTGCAGCAGTACCCACTGAACATTCTCATATGCGATAGCCCTGCATGAGCGGGGGTTTTGCTTTCTGACGCGACATGGCACACTACCTATGCCCACCCCAGAGCTCTCAGTGTCCGCACCGAAAGACATCATACTTGGCGTAGACCAAGGCACGACCAATACCAAGGTGGTCGCGATCGACGGCCAAGGGGCGATCCGCGGAGAAGCCGTACGCCCTATCGCGACCACAGCGCCCGAGCCCGGCTTCGTGGAGCAGGATGCCGAGGCGATGGTCGCCAATATCCTGGCCGCAATCCGCGAGCTGTTGGATCGGGTCGCCGTTACGCCCGCCGCCATTTTGTCGCTCGGCATCGCCAACCAGACGGAGACATTGGTCGTCTGGGATCCGAAGACCAAACGCCCGGTCATGCCGGCGATCGTCTGGCAATGCCGCCGCGGGACCGAGGAATTGAACGCCTTGCGCAATAACGAGACCATGCGCTTCATCAAGGCACGCACCGGTCTTGATCTCGATCCGACCTTTACCGCAGCGAAGCTGCTCTGGCTCAAGCATCATCGCCCCGCGATCGCCGAGCGCATCGGCGATGGCAGCTTGCGCTGGGGAACGGTCGACAGCTGGCTAATCGCGTCTCTGACGGATGGCGAGAGTTACGTGACCGAGCCCGGCAACGCCTCGCGCACCATGTTGTTCGACATCGGCAAGCTGGCCTGGGACAAAGAGCTCACCGCACTCTTCGGCATTGAACTGGCGGCCTTTCCCGAATGCCGACCGTCACATGCGCGCTTCGGACTGACGAGCAGGGCGCTCTTGGGGGCACAAATTCCGATCACCGGCGTCATGGGCGATCAGCAGGCGGCGTTGTTCGGACATGGCTGCTACCGGGAAAACGAGCTCAAAGTCACTTACGGCACGGGCGCTTTTCTGTGGATGAATGCGGGCACGATGCCATCGACCTCTCCCGGAGAGGGCATTATCCGAACCATTGCCTGGCAGATCGATGAAGCTTGCTATGCCTATGAGGGCTTCGTGATGTATGCCGGCAAGATTCTCGATTGGCTGGCCGAGCGTCTTTCCATTGCGGGCGGTGGCGCTGCCGTTGCGGCCGAAGCGGAAAGAGCCGGAACGAGTGCCGGCGCATTGCTCGTGCCGGCCTTCCAGGGCCTTGCTTCGCCCTGGTGGCAGCCTGATCTGCGCGCAGGCCTCCTGGGCCTGAGTGCCGCGACCTCGAAGGGACATATCGCTCATGCCGGTCTTGAAGCCGTCTGCTATCAAATCCGGGCCGTGCTCGACGGGATGAGCGGCGGCACAAAGCGAATGCCGCACCTCGTGAAGGTCGATGGCAGCATGACCCGCTCGCGCTACTTCAACCGGCTGCAGGCGAGCGTGCTCGATGCACCTCTTTTCGTCTCGGCATCCGACGCGATGACGCCCTTTGGCGCGGCCCTGATGGCGGGCCTTGGTGCAGGCCGCTGGCCGACGCTCGCCGAACTGAGCCTTCTGCCGCGCGCCGGCGAAAGAATTGAACCTGTCTCATCAGCCACTCATCAGGCTGCCTATGAGAGCTGGACCAAGGCCGTTGGTCTCCTGATCGCAGGTTATGGCCGGAATTGAGATCGCAAGCGAATGACCCTCGCGAACAACCGAGCATATGATCTTTTCGTGATTGGCGGAGGCATCAACGGCGCGGCGATCGCGTGCGATGCGTCTGGCCGGAATTTGCGCGTGGCGCTGGCCGAGATGCAGGATTTCGCCGAGGGTACATCATCGAGGTCCTCCAAGCTCATCCATGGCGGGCTGCGCTATCTCGAGACCTATGATTTCAAGCTGGTGCGTGACGCGCTCCTCGAGCGCGAAGTTCTCATGCGGCGCACGCCGCATCTCGTCTGGCCGTTGCGGCTCGTTCTTCCCCATGTCGAAAGCCAGCGGCCGCGCTGGCTGATCCGCTTGGGGCTCCTGTTCTACGATCATCTCGCGCCACGCAGGATCTTGCAGCGGTCGGAGGCAATCGATCTTCGCCGTGATCCGGCAGGCGAGGCGCTGAAGCCGAAATATCGGCACGCTTTTGCCTATTCCGATTGCCGCGGCGACGATGCGCGGCTGGTGATCGCCAATCTCCTCGGCGCCGAGCGCAATGGCGCGCAGATCTTGGCGCGGCATCGTTTCATCACCGCCAAACGAGACGACGGTCTCTGGCGCATCACGCTCGAAAAAATCGGAACGGGGACCGAGATGACGCTGAGCAGCCGCGCGCTGGTGAATGCGGCGGGACCCTGGGTCATGGATGTGGCGAGCAGAATGAATGTGCCGGTCGAGCGCAGGCTGCGTTTGGTGCGCGGCAGCCACATTGTCGTGCCACGCCAATGGCCGGGCGACCACGGCTATTTCTTGCAGGCGCGGGATGGCCGTTTGATGGAAGCCTTTCCCTATGAGCGGGATTTCACCTCGATCGGCACGACGGACGAGCCCTGCGACGAGGCGCCCGAAAAAGTGGCGATCTCGGACAAGGAGATCGACTATATGCTGGCTGAAGTGAACGAGTTTCTCCGCATGCCCGTGACGCGTGCCGATATCGTCTGGAGCTATTCGGGCGTCAGGCCGCTGTTCGATACGGGCGGCGGGCGCGACGGCGACCTCTCGACATTGACTCGCGATTATTCCTTCGAGGTCGATCATGCCGAAGGCCAGGCGCCGGTGCTGACGGTCTTCGGAGGCAAGCTCACCACGCATCGCCGCCTTGCGGAACATGCAATGCAGAAACTGTGCGCGGTCATGCCTTGGCCAGCCGAATGCTCCTCGCGCAGCGATATTCTTCCGGGTGGCGATTTCGGTCCCGCCGGCCTCGAAGGCTACCGCAGGGCATTGCGGGCGCGCTTGCCCTGGCTCCCGGAAATGCAGTCAAATCGCTATGTTCAGCTCTACGGCACGCGCAGCGATGACT
The DNA here is from genome assembly GCA_963841765.1 of uncultured Alphaproteobacteria bacterium. Lineage (GTDB taxonomy): Bacteria > Pseudomonadota > Alphaproteobacteria > Rhizobiales > Aestuariivirgaceae > Taklimakanibacter. Next base: position 159,601 of record CAWJDZ010000031.1, on the reverse strand, counting down.
TGCTGAAAGGGGCGGCAGGCCTCGGCGATCTGGGCCGGCTCATCGGCGCCGATCTCTATCAGCGGGAGGTCGATTTCCTTAGAGAAACCGAATGGGCGGAGACCGTCGACGATATCATCTGGCGGCGGAGCAAGCTGGGCCTCAGGCTTTCCACGGTTGAGATCGGCAGGCTTGCGTCCTACCTGAGGGAGACAGGCTCCACAAAGTCACCCTCCTGATCTCACAATCGAGCGAGCGCTCTCATGATCGATCTGTATTATTGGACGACCCCCAACGGCCACAAGATCACGATGTTTCTGGAGGAGGCGGGTCTTCCCTATCGCATCATCCCGATCGATATCGGCAAGGGCGATCAGTTCCGCCCGGACTTCCTGCGGATCTCGCCGAACAACCGCATTCCGGCGATCGTCGACAACGAGCCGGCAAACGGCGGCAAGCCGATATCGCTCTTCGAGTCGGGCGCCATCCTGCTCTATCTCGCCGAGAAGACCGACCAGTTCATCCCGTCTGATCTCGCCGGCCGCGCCGAGGTCCTGCAGTGGCTGTTCTGGCAAATGGGCGGACTCGGGCCGATGGCCGGGCAGAACCACCATTTCCGAAACTATGCGGTAGAGAAGATCCCCTATGCGATCGACCGTTATGTGAACGAGACGAACCGCCTCTATGGTGTCCTCAACAAGCGCCTTGCCGACCGCCCCTTTGTTGCCGGGAAGGACTACTCGATCGCCGACATGGCGTCTTATCCGTGGACCGTCTCGTATGAGCGGCAGGGTCAGGACCTCAACGACTTCCCGCATTTGAAGCACTGGTTCGAGGCCATCCGCGCGCGGCCCGGGACAATTGCCGCCTATGCGCGGGTTAAGGAAATCAATCCGGATGCCAGCCGGCCCATGTCGGAAGCGGAAAAGAAGATCCTGTTCGGCCAGACCGCCGCGGTGGTGAGATAGCTATTCGAGCCGGCTGCGGAAAAGCCAGGCCGCAGCACTCAAGGTGCAGAGCGCGATAAGCGCCAGGGGAATCGTGTTGTGAAGGACCTCGCTCAACGGGATATCCTTGAGAAAGACGCCTTTGACCACGATCAGGAAGTAGCGCAGCGGATTGACGAAGGTTACCGGCTGCAGCCAGTCGGGCATGTTCTCGATGGGTGTGGCAAAGCCCGAGAGCAACACCGCAGGCACGATGAAGACGAAGGCTCCGAGGATCGCTTGCTGCTGCGTCATCGACAATGACGAGATGAAGAGCCCGATGCCGACCACGCTTGCCAAATAGAAGAGGGCGCTGCCATAGAGCAGGAGGAGCGAGCCGCGCAACGGGATGCCGAACAGGAAGATCGCCGCCAGCACATAGAGGGTGATGTGGACGAGACCGATCATCATCGGCGGCATGAGCTTCCCGATGAGGATCTCATGGGTCCTGAGCGGCGAGACCATCAGCTGGTCGAACGTGCCGAGCTCGCGCTCGCGCGCTACCGAGAGAGCGGTGACGACGAGGCCGATGAGAAGCGCTATGATGGCGACAAGGCTCGGCACCGTGAACCATACGAAGGTCAAGTTGGGATTGAACCAGTAGCGCGGCGCAATGCCGACGCTAGCCCCCCTTTGCCGCGGCGTCGCGAGATCGTCCACCAGCGTGGCGATGATCTGGCCGAGATAGCCGGAAACGATCTGCGCGGCATTGGAGCGCCGGCCGTCAAGGATGATCTGCACGTTTCCCGGGCGCTTCCCTTCGATATCGCGTGAGAAGGTCGGGCCGATCTGGAGGGCCGCGATGACCTTCTGGCGTGCGATCAAGTCGTGCAGGACGTTGTCGTCCTGCGTGCGCACGAGATTGCGGAAGGTGGGCGCCCCGTCGATGCGCTGGATGAGCTCATGCCCCCATTTGCCGCTGTCGCGATTGAGAATCGCGATATCGGCATTCTTCACCTCGAGTGTTGCCGCATAGGAGAAGACGACGAGCTGAAGGATCGGCGGCACGATGATCACCATCCGGCCGCGCGGGTCGCGCAAGATCGCGAGCAGCTCCTTGATGATGAGGGCGAAGACCCGTTCCCACATGTCAGCCGAGCCTCTTTGTTGTGCTGCGGGCGGCGAGTCCGAGAAAGATGGCGCCGGCGATGAGCAGGACCACAATATTGGTTAGGAGGAGGGGCCAGACATCGCCGGCGAGGAAGACCGTCTGCAGGCTCGGAATGAGATATCGCGCCGGCACGATGGCGCTGATCCATTGAATGACGATCGGCATTGAGCCGATCTCGAACAGGAAGCCCGACAACAGGAAGGCGGGCAGGAAGGCTGAGAGCAGGGCGAGCTGCGAGGCGAGGAACTGGTTTTTGGTCGCCGCCGAGATAAGGAGACCCTGGCCCAGCGCCGGCAGCAAGAAGGCGGCGGAGATCGCATAGAGGGCGAGGATCGAGCCGCGGAAAGGCACCCCGAAAATGAAGACGGCGACGATGACGCAGAGCGTCATCGAGGTCATCGCAAGGATGAAATAGGGGAGGATCTTCCCCGCCAGCAGCTCGAAGGCGCTGACCGGGGTCGCCATCATCGCCTCCATCGTGCCGCGTTCCCATTCGCGCGCCACGACGAGGGCGGTGAGCAAAGTGCCGATCAAGGTCATGACGATGGCAATTGACCCCGGGACCAGGAAATAGCGGCTGGTCAGTTCCGGATTGAACCAGAAGCGCTGCTCGACTGTGATCCCCGCGGTCTGCCTGGGCGTCTCGCTTGCCCTTTGCATGAGCCAGGTGTTGACGACGCCTTGCGCATAGCCCTGCACGAAGTTCGCCGTATTGGGATCGGTTCCGTCGACGATCACCTGCACCTGTGGGTGGTTGCGGGCTGCGAAGTCGGCTGGCGAAGCTGTCCGGTATGACGATGATGCCGCGCACCTCGCCGATGACCAGTGGCTCTTCGAATTCGCGGCGGTCGCGGCCCTGATGGACCTCGAAATAGCGCGAGGCGGCGAAGGCTGCGGCAAGGTCCTGGGTGAGAGGTGTCATCTCTCGACAACGACGCCGATGCGTGTGCGCGTGGCATCGAGCGATACGCCGTAGCCGAACAGGAACAGGAGGATCAGCGGCAGCACGAAAGCGATGAGAATGCTGCTCGGATCGCGGATGATCTGATAGCTCTCCTTGCGCACCAGCGCGATGATGCGTCTCGTCCGGCCGGATTTTTCCTTGGCCACCGGATTATTCATCGCCACGATCCCAGTTTTCCCCTCCCCCTTGCGAGGAGGGTAAGACGCCATTTGAGACGGCAGTGCTCGCCAAGCATCTTCATCTGGCCGCCTCCCCTTCCGAGCCCTGCACCAGAGCTATGAAGGCGTCTTCCATCGTGGGATCGGGATTCTCTTCGGACGCCACCTTGGCCTTGAGATCGTCGGGGGAGCCCAGCGCGATTGATTTGCCGCGATAGATGAGCGAGACGCGGTCGCAATATTCGGCCTCGTCCATGAAATGGGTGGTGACCAATACGGTGACGCCTTTCTCGACGAGGCCGTTGATATGCGTCCAGAATTCGCGCCGGGTGATCGGATCGACGCCCGATGTCGGCTCATCGAGGAAGAGCGCTTCCGGCTCATGCATCACCGCACAGACCAGCGCCAAGCGCTGCTTGAGGCCCAGAGGGAGATCCTTCGCCGACATTTGCGGCATGCCGCTTGAAATCGAAGATATCGCTGACGAGCGCGATCTTCTCGCGCTTCTCAGCACCTTTGAGGCCATAGACGCCGGCAAAGAAATTCAAATTCTGCGCGATATTCAGATCGCCATAGAGCGAGAATTTCTGCGCCATATAGCCCGAGCCGATTGCGCGCCTCGGCTGTGTCGCGGCGCAGATCGAAGCCGGCGACGCGACCTTCGCCGGCAGCTGGGCTTGAGGAGGCCGCACAGCATCTTGAATGTCGTCGACTTGCCGGCGCCATTGGGCCCCAGAAGGCCGAAGATCTCACCGCGCTTGATATCGAATGTAATGTCCTGGGCGGCTGTGAAATCACCGAAGCGCTTGGTGAGGCCGCGAGCCTCGATCACATGTGGATTGTCATTCTCATGCGGTTTCGTCGCCTCCGCGAGCTTCGATCGTCCGCTGGGTCCGCCCCCCAGCATGTCGACAAAGGCATCCTCGAAACGCGGCGGCGTGGGGCTGATCTTGGCGGATGGGGCGAGATCGGCCTTGAGCGCGGCTCGAGTCAGCCTTCCGCATCTGTGACCAGGCGAATAGCCTCGCCCTGGATGACGCCGTCGATGATGCCCGGCCGATCGAGCATGCCGGCGAGAATCGGGCCGCCGTCGCCCTTCGATGCCGGTGACCTTGTAGACTCGGCCCGCGACACGCTCGGTGAGCCCCGCTGGGCGGGCCGGTGAAGAGCAATTTGCCCTGATTGAGCAAGCAGGACGCTGGCGCAGGCTTCCGCCTCATCGAGATAGGCGGTCGACCAGACGACCCCGATGCCTTCGCGGGTCAGATCCTGAACCATCTTCCACAAGATCGCGCCGCGAGATCGGATCGACGCCAACCCCAGGCTCATCGAGAAGGAGCAGGCGCGGCTTCTTGAGAGCGCGCAGGCAAGGCCAAGCTTCTGCTTCATGCCGCCCGACAGTTTGCCGGCGAGCCGCCCGGTGAAGCGCTTGAGGTCGGTGAAGCTCAGGAGCTCGTCGAAGACGGCCGACGCGCTCGGCCTGCCGCGCAGGCCGCGCAGATCGGCATAGAGGTCGAGATTTTCCTGGACGCTCAGATCCTCATAGAGGCCGAAACGCTGCGGCATATAGCCGATTGCAGCCTGTATCCTGCTGGCTTCCTTGCGCGTGTCGAAGCCGAGTACGGTGAGCGAACCGGCATCGGGCAGAAGCAGGCCGGTCATCAGCCGGAGGAGGGTCGTCTTGCCGGCGCCGTCGGGCCCGACGAGGCCGGTTATCTCACCGCCCTTGATTCGCGGCCGTGATCTGATCGAGGGCCGGGGCCGCCGCCCCAAATCTCTTGCTGATGCCCTCGATGTGGACGAAGTCCTCGTTCATGGCGCTTCATTGTCCCTGGAGCAAATCCCGCCAAAGTTGCAGACTTTGGCGACGAGGATTTGCTCCGAAATATCAATTTGGCGCGTTTCCTTCTCGGCGAAGTTGGTCCACTTCGCCGGGAAGCGCGCTGCTCTCCGCGACATGGACCGTCACCGGCATGCCCTGGCGCAGTCCCTGATCGGGCTCATCGATGATGATGCGCAGGCGATAGACGAGATCGGTGCGCAGCTCCGGCGTCTCGACCGATTTGGGCGTGAACTCGGCAACCGGCGAGATGAAGCCGATCTTGCCGCGATAAGGCTTGTCGGGCGCCGAGTTGGAGGTGACATTGACTTCCATCCCAGGATGAATCTTGCCGAGTAGGGGTTCGGGGACATAGCTTCTGACCCAGACCGGACGGTCAAGCGAGAGCACATAGATGATATCGCTGGTCGCCACGATTGCCCCGGGTTCACGCAAGCGCGACAGGATCACTCCGGCAGCGGGCGCCTTGAGCTGGGTGTCCTCGAGTGATGTCCTGGCAGCGGAGAGATTGGCCTCCGCGCCCGCGAGGTTGGCGCGCGCCCCGGCAATGTCTTCGCTGCGTGTGCCCTCCTCGAGCAATTGCAAAGCCTGGCGGGCCGAAGTGACGCGGGCTTGCGCGGTATCGCGGTTGGCACGCGCATTGTCGAGCGCCGATTCCGAGATCGTCTGGCCAGGTCTGAGCTTGAAGGCGCGATCATAGGTGAGCTTGGCATTCTCATAGTCGGCGATCCGCTCTTCGAGCTGGGCGCGCGCTTGTGCGATCTCTGCCTGCGCGCGGACCCGCCACCAGCTTGTCCAGCGTGGCGCGCGCTGTTGCTACCTGTGCACTCGCGGCGGCGGCGGCGTCTTCATATGGCTTGGCATCGAGCCCGGCCAGGAGATCTCCCGGCTTGACGCTGTCGCCTTCATCGAAATGCATCTGCGCGACCCGGCCGTTGACGCGGAAGCCGAGCTGGACCTGGCGGATGTCGACATTGCCATAGAGCGTGATGCGATCGGTGTCGGCGGAGCGCCGGCCGAGCTTACCGGGTAGATCGATCCACCAGGCGATGAAGGCGCCGATGATGAGGAGCGCCAATAGTGCCGCAATCCGCCGCATCAGTGTTCAAGCCTCACGGGGCCTTGACAAGAATGTCAACAACTGTTGACATATAGGTGTTCCGGCCCATTGTTGTCAACATGGATCACCGGCAGTCCATTAAACGCTTGAATAGATTGCCTAAATGACGAAATCGCCTAAGCAGCGGAAATCCGATACGACACGCGCCCGCATCATCGAGGCGGCGCGTGAGCGGTTCCGCAAGGAAGGCTATGAGCGCGCCACCATTCGCAAAGTGGCGCGCGATGCGGGGATCGATCCCGCTCTGGTGATGCGCTACTTTAAGAGTAAGCGCGGCCTCTTCGACGCGGCCATGACGGTCGAGTTGCGAATTCCGGATCTCAGCGGTCACCCGCGGGACAAACTGGGCGAGGCGCTGATCACTCATTTCCTGAATCGCTGGGAAGAGCCGGATGATGATTCGCTGCAGCTGTTGTTGCGCTCGTCAGCGAGCCGCGAAGAGGCGGCCGAGCGCCTGCGTATTACCATTTTCCGCGATCAGATCGTCCCCATGGTCGCGCGCTTGCGCGGCGAAGAAGCGGGCGCTCGCGACATTGCCGCTCTCATCGCGACGCAAACGGTGGGCCTCGCTTACACGCGCTACGTCCTCAAGCTGCCGCCGCTCGTCGCCATGCCGCGCGAGACGATCATCCGGGTGATCGGCGCCACGATCCAGCGCTATTTGGACAATCCGCTAAGAGGAGAGTGAGTGGTCTCCTTCACCCTCCCCGTAAGGGTAGGGGAATCGCATATGAGATGCTGAGGCACTGGTAGTGCTCCAGCGCTCTCCGTCATGCCCCTTCTCCCGCGAGCGGGAGAAGGGGAAGTTTGTGGCAGTGCCGGCTGAAACTCTCATATGCGATCGCCCTGCCCGTAAGGGGAGCTCTTACATCAGGTCTTCGCCAAGGCCTGGACGATGTCGGCGATGAGATCATCGGGATGCTCGACGCCGATCGAGAGCCGGATGGTCGAGTTGAGAATGCCGATACGGTCGCGGACATCCTTGGGAACGCCCGAATGGGTCATCGCAGCAGGATGGCTTGCAAGCGACTCGGTGCCGCCGAGGCTTACCGCCAGCTTGAAGATCTGCAGGGCATTGAGGAAGGCGAAAGCTGCGTTTTGGCCGCCTTTGATGTCGAAGGAGAAGGTGGAGCCGGCGCCCTGGCATTGCGCCTTGAAGACATGCGCCGCAGGATTGTTGTCATCGAGGAAAGGCAGGTAATGCAGCTTGTCGACCTTCGGATGATCGCGCAGGAAGCGAGCAACGGCTTCGGCGTTGTCATTGGCGCGCTCCATACGGATCGTGAGCGTCTCGAGCGAGCGGCCGAGCATCCAGCAGGAATGGGGATCGAGCTGCGTGCCGATAGCGCCGCGCAGGGCCTTGATCGGCTTGAGGATCTCGAGGCTGGCCGAGCGCGGCACCGGCGATGAGATCGGAATGTCCGCCGACATATTTGGTAAGGGAATAGACGGAGATGTCCGCCCCCTGGTCGAGCGGTCGCTGGAAGACCGGCCCGAGCAGCGTGTTGTCGCAGACGATCACCGGGCGATGCTTCTGCCTTTTGTCGATCTCATCCGCGATCCGTGCGATGAGTGCGACATCGACCAGCGTGTTGAGCGGGTTGGACGGTGTCTCGATAAGAATGACGGATATGCGGCCCTTCTTAAGCGCCTCATCGGCGGCAGCGCGTACCGCCGCCTCGTTGACGCCGTCCGAGAAGCCCGCGGCGCGCGATGCCGAGATTGAGGATAGTGCGCGCGAGCAGGGTTTCGGTGCCGCCATAGAGCGGCTGCGAATGCAGGATCGCGTCCCCCGGCCGCGCGAAAGCGAGCAGCGTCGTGGCGATCGCCGACATGCCGGAGGAGAACAAGGCACCGGCCTCGGTTCCCTCGAAGGCGGCGAGCCGGTCTTCGACGATCTCGCTATTGGGATGGTTGAAGCGTGAATAGACGAGGCCCGCGCCCTGGCCCTTGGGCGGCTCGCGCCGTCCGGAGACGAAATCAAAAAAATCCTTGCCCTCTTCGGCGGTCTTGAAGACGAAGGTCGAGGTGAGAAAGACCGGTGGCTTGACGGCGCCCTCCGAGAGCTGCGGGTCGAAGCCGTAGCTCAGCATCAGCGTTTCAGGATGAAGGCGGTGATTGCCAATATGGGTCTTGGACGGGCGGGGTTTGGTCATGGCGGTCTCCGCGTCAATCGTTGGACAGTCAGTGTAGATCACGCTTCTCACCAACCCAAGTGACGATGGCCGCGACATGCTGTTGACGAAGGGCAGGGTGTCCCGGCAAACAGGGAAATTCTTCTGAAGGCTATATCCATGCGGAAAGTTCTTATCATCGGAATTGGCGCCGGCGATCCTGACTACATCACCGTCCAGGCGATCAGTGCCTTGAATGAGGTCGACGTCTTCTTCGTCATCGACAAGGGCGAGAAAAAGGACGACCTCGTCGCGCTGCGCAAGCATCTCTGCGAAAAACATATCCGCCACGCCGGCTATCGTATCGTCGAAGCGCGCGATCCCGAGCGTGACCGCAAGTCTGAAGCCTATGAGTTGGCGGTCGAGGACTGGTATGAGAAGCGAGCGCTCATTTTCGAACGGATGATGCTGGAGGAGCTTGGCGGTGATGGCTGCGGCGGCTTTCTCGTCTGGGGCGACCCGACCCTCTATGACAGCACGATCCGGATCGTCGAACTGATCCGCAAGCGCGGCAGGGTAGACTTCGAGTATGAGGTGATCCCGGGAATCAGCAGCATCCAGGCTCTGGTCGCGAAGCACCGATTACCGGTCAACCGCATCGGCGAGGCCATTCATGTGACCACCGGCCGCAAGCTTGCCGAAGGCCTTCCGCCAGGGGTCACCAATGCGGTCGTGATGCTCGACAGCCAGAATGCGTTTCGCAGCGCAGATCCCGAGGCCGAGATCTATTGGGGCGCCTATATCGGGACGCCGAACGAGATCTTGATTTCCGGCAAGCTCAAGGACGTCGCCCTGGCGATCGAGGCGACCAGGTCAACCGCGCGCGACAAGCATGGTTGGATCATGGACACCTATTTGTTGCGTTTTCCGCGGAAATAGCGCGCCGAATGTTCGTTCAGCCGACATAGGCGGCGAGAGCTTCCTTGGTGCCGCGGCTCTTCAGCGCCCGATAGGCTTCAACAAACGCGCCGACATAACGTCGGTCCTTTGCGATGGCACCAAAGATCTCGTCCATGGACAGGAAAGCTTCGGGATCGCTCTCGGCCTTCTGTGCAAAACTCTGAAGCCGGTCCCAGCTCGGATCATTGGGCGCGATCTCGGCACCACTGTCCGATTTGCCAACGCAGTAGCGCGCCCATGAGGCGCCAACCATTGCGAGGCCCTTGACGTCCTTGCCGGCCGCAAGCCTGTCGGAGACGACCGGGAGAATGAATTTCGGCTGCCGGTTCGAGCCGTCCAACGCAATACGCCGGATGGTGTCCTTTATCTTCGGGTTAGAGAACCGCCGGACGATCAGGGCGAAATAATCCTCGCGGGTCATCTCGGGGACGATCGGCACATGCGGGATGATTTCCTCATGTTCGAGCTTGTGCAGAAACGCTCCGATGAGCCGGTTTTCCATTGCTTCATGAACGAATTGAATATCCATGAGGCCGGCGGGGTAGGCAATGGCAGCGTGACCGCCGTTCAGGATGCGCAGCTTCGTCAGCTCGTAAGGCGTCACGTCCGTGACGAACTGCACGCCAGCCTTGTGGAAGCTCGGCCGCCCTGTCGGGAATTTGTCTTCCATGACCCATTGCTTGAATTCCTCACACAGGACGGGCCATTGATCCTCGATCGCGAATTCCTTCCGGACAAACTCGCGCTCGGCATCGCCCGTCGCCGGTGTTATCCGGTCCACCATGGCGTTTGGAAATGACACATTGCTCTTGATCCAGGACGCAAGCTCGGGATCGATCAATTGCGCCAGGCCCACGATCGTGTTGCGCGTAACCTCCCCATTATGGGGAATGTTGTCGCAACACATGACGGTGAAGGGCGGTGTGCCGGCGCGACGCCGATCCGCCAGCGCCTGGACGATGATGCCAAATACCGTTCCCGGGGCCTCGGGGTGGCTGGCATCGCGCAGTATGGCGGGGTCGCGCGAATTGAACTTTCCTGTCGCCGAGTTGATGAAGTAGCCGCCTTCCGTAATGGTGAGGGATACGATCCGGATTACCGGATCCGCAAGTAAACCGAGGAGCCTGGACTTGTCCGTGGGAGATACGAAGTCGATCATCGGACCTGTCACGCGCGCGACATTGCGATGGGCCTCCTGCTCGACGACCGTCGTCAGGTAGTCCTGACTTGCAAGCTTCTCTCGCATTTTCTCATCGCTCGGCAATACGCCGGCACCGACAACGGCCCAGTCAAGGCTGTCACCCAGATTGAACAAGTCATCGAGATAGACCGCCTGGTGGGCTCGGTGAAAATTCCCGACGCCGAAATGCACGATGCCTGCCCTGAGGGCGCTCCTCTGGTATCTAGGAGTGTCAACCTTGCCCTTGAGGGTCGCAAGATTGGCGATCGAGAGTTCTACAGGCATGGCCAATCTCCCTTGATCAACTCATCCATTGTCCGCCATCGACATTGAAGGTCTGGGCGACGACATAATCGCTTTCGGGCGAGGCGAGAAAGATCGCGCAGCCGACGTGATCCTCGGGCTTTCCCATGCGGCCGTAAGGGAACGCCTTCGCCGACCAGTCGCTTCTTCTCGCCCATGGGGCGGCCTTCATATTTGGCGAAGAGCGCATCGACCTCGTCCCACATGGGCGTGTCGACGACGCCGGGCGCTATGCCATTGACATTGATGCCGTGCTTGATGAGATCGAGGCCCGCCGATTGCGTGAGGCTGATGACCGCGGCCTTGGACGCGCAATAGACCGCAACCAGCGCCTCGCCGCGCCGGCCGGCTTGCGAGGCCATGTTGATGATCTTGCCGCCGCTTGCCGCGCCGGATCATGCTTGCGGCGACCGCCTGAAGCGTGAAGAGCAAGCCCTTCACATTGACGGCGAAGATCCGGTCATAGCTCTTCTCGGTGATCTCCTCGATCGGCGCCATGTCGAAGATGGCGGCATTGTTGACGAGGATGTCGACGCCACCCGCGCTTTTGCTTCGACCTCGGCCACCATGCCGATTGATCGATTCGATCCGCGTGACATCGAGATGACACGGCAAAGGCGTCGCCGCCCGATGTCACGGGCGGTCGCACGTGCGCGCATCATCGTCGATATCGGCGATGCAGACCCGTGGCGCCCTCACGCGCATAGCCTTCGCGCGATGGCACGCCCGATGCCGCGCGCACCGCCCGTGACGACCGCAATCTTGCCCTCAAGTCTCATTGCGGATCGCTCTTCCCTTGCCATCGAAGCGATGGACGCGGCCTTTTTCCGGCGTCAGCCAGATCTTGCCGCCCGGGCCCTGACCGGATATTCGCCGGCGGCGCGCACCGTCAGCCGTGCCGCATTTGCCGGCATCGACATGCAGGAACGTGTCGGCGCCGAGATGCTCGGCGAGCGCGATCGTGCCTTCCCATTCTCCCGACTTTTCGACAGGGCGAGATGTTCGGGCCGCATGCCGATCGTATGCGCCTGATGCGTCGCTGCCACGCTTCCTGAGATGAAGTTCATTTTCGGCGAGCCGATGAAGCCTGCGACGAACAGCGAGTCCGGCTTGTTGTAGAGTTCGAGCGGCGAGCCGACCTGCTCGATATTGCCCTTGTTGAGCACGACGATGCGATCGGCCATGGTCATGGCCTCCACCTGGTCGTGGGTCACATAGATCATGGTGGCGCCGAGCGACTGGTGCAGCTGCATGATCTCGATGCGCATGTTGACGCGCAGCGCCGCATCGAGATTGGACAAGCGGCTCGTCGAACAGGAAGGCCTTGGGCTGGCGCACGATGGCGCGGCCGATGGCGACGCGCTGGCGCTGGCCGCCCGAAAGCTGGCGCGGCTTGCGGTCGAGATAGTCGGTGAGATTGAGGGTCTGCGGCCGCCTTGGCCGACCTTGGCGTCGATCTCGTCCTTGGGCATTGCCCGCCATCTTGAGGCCGAAGGCGATGTTGTTGCGCACGCTCATATGCGGATAGAGCGCATAGGACTGGAACACCATCGACAGGCCGCGCTTGGACGGCGGCAGCTCGGCGGCATTGATCGCCGTCGATGATGATTTCGCCGCGCGCTTGCATCCTCGAGCCCGGCGATGAGGCGCAGCAAGGTGGACTTGCCGCAGCCCGACGGGCCGACGAAGACGACGAACTCGCCATTGCTGGATCGCGAGATTGGCATTGGGAATGATGACGACGTCGCCGAAGCTCTTCCGCACATTCTTGAGAACGATCGTGCCCATTATTTTACCGCTCCGAATGTGAGGCCGCGGACAAGTTGCTTCTGCGCGAACCAGCCGAGCACGAGGATGGGCGCGATGGCCATGGTCGAGGCGGCCGAAAGCTTGGCCCAGAACAAGCCCTCCGGGCTCGAATAGGAGGCGATGAACTGCGGTCAGCGGGGCCGCATCGGAGGTCGTCAGATTGAGCGTCCAGAACGACTTCGTTCCAGGCCAGGATGATGTTGAGCAGAAGCGTCGAGGCAATGCCCGGCACCGCCATGGGGGCGAGCACATAGACGAGCTCCTTCCACAGCGAAGCGCCGTCCATGCGCGCCGCTTCGAGAATCTCGCGCGGGATCTCCTTGAAATAGGTGTAGAGCATCCACACGATGATCGGCAGGTCGAGCAGGAACAGCACCGCGATCAGGCCGCCGCGCGTATCGAGCAGGCCCGAAGTCGCGGAAGATGAGATAGATCGGGATGAGGGCGCCCACCGGCGGCATCATCTTGGTGGAGAGCATCCACATCAGCAGATCCTTGGTGCGCTTGCCTGGCGCAAAGGCCATGGCCCAGGCCGCCGGAATGGCGAAGAGCAGCGAGACCAGCGTCGAGCCGAGCGACAGGATGACGGAGTTCATGGCAAAGCGCAGATAGTCCGAGCGCTCCTGCACGAGTTCGTAGTTTTCCAGCGTCCAGTCGAAGAACAGGAATTTGGGCGGGATCGAGAAGGCCTCGAGCTCGGTCTTGAAGCTTGTCAGGATCGTCCACAGGATCGGGAAGAAGATCAGGAAATCCCAGAGTCCAGGCCACCACCGAGTGACAACTCGCCGTCTGCACCGATACCGCGCGCGCCATCGCTCAGCCCTCCAGGTTCCGGCCGATCATCCTGACCAGGAAGAAGGCCACGATGTTGGCAAGCACGACCGCCACGATGCCGCCGGCCGATGCGCCGCCGACGTCGTAATTGAGCAGGCCCTGGAAATAGACGAGATAGGGCAGGTTGCCGGCCGGGACCGCCGGTGCCGGTCACGTAGATCTCGGCGAAGACGTTGAGCAGGAAGATCGTCTCGATGAGGATGACGACGGTGATCGGCCGGGCCAGATGCGGCAGCACGATGTAGAAGAAAATAGGAAAGCGGCGGCGTGCCGTCCATTTCGGCGGCTTCCTTCTGCTCTTCGTCGAGCGACTGGATGGCGGTGAGCAGAATGAGCGTGGCGAAGGGCAGCCACTGCCAGGCGACCATGATGATGACGGCGGTCAGGGGCGCATGCGGCGAACCAGTCGATCGGCTGCAGCCCCACCGATTTCATCATCCAGGCAAACAGGCCGGAAACCGGATGCATGAGCATGTTCTTCCACACCAGCGCGCTCACCGTCGGCATGATGAAGAACGGCGCGATCACCATGAGGCGCACGATGTTGCGCCCGAAGATCGGCTGATCGAGAAGAAGCGCGAACAGCGTTCCGCCGACGATGCTGATGACCAGGACGGCAGAAGACCAGCTTCAGCGAGTTTCCCATGGCCTGGAAGAAGGCCGGATCGGTCAGAAAATATCGGTAGTTGAGGAGTCCGACGAAGCTCTCATTGCCGGGATCGAGAAGATTGTAGCGCAGCAGCGAGAACCAGATGGTCATGCGCCAGCGGCACGATCATCCACAGGAAGAGAGCGAGGACCGAGGGCGCTACGGCCAGCTTGCCGAGTACTCGCGTTTGTTGCGTCGCCATGGCGTTCGCGAGCCTCACATCGGACGGAGATCGAGAGGGAAATGACTGCCCGGTTTGATCCGGGCAGCCCAGTCCTGGGAGGTACCGTTCTACTTGATATAGCCGGCCTTGGTCATTTCGCGGGTCGCCGCGTCCTGCGCCTCGGCAAGCGCCTCGTCGGCCGTCTTTTCGCCGGCAAGTGCCGCCGAGAAGATCTGGCCGACGGTCGTGGCGATGCCCTGGAACTCGGGAATCGCCACGAACTGCACGCCGACATAGGGCACCGGCTTGACGGTCGGATTGTTGGGTCGGCCGAGTTGATCGAGTCGAGCGTCATCTTGGCGAAGGGCACCTTCTGATATTCGGGATTCATGTAGAGCGAGGTGCGCGTGCCGGGAGGCACATTGGCCCAGCCTTCCTTCGCAGCGACGAGCTCGATGTAGTCCTTGCTGGTCGCCCAGGACGACGAATTTCTGCGCCGCTTCGGCCTTCTGCGAGCCGGCGGGAACCGCGAGCGACCACGCCCACAGCCAGTTGCCGCGCTTGCCGAGGCCGTTGTCCGGGGCGAGCGCGAAACCCACCTTGTCGGCGACCGTCGAATCCTTGGGGTTGGTCACGAAGGAGGCGGCGACCGTGGCATCGATCCACATGCCGCATTTGCCGGAGTTGAACAGCGCCAGGTTCTCATTGAAGCCGTTGGAGGAGGCGCCCGGAGGGCCGGCATCCGCCATCAAGCTTCGAGATAGAAGTCGAGCGTGTTCTTCCATTCCGGCTGATCGAATTGCGGCTTCCAGTTCTCGTCGAACCAGCGGGCGCCGAAGGAATTCGACGTCGCGGTCAGGAAGGCCATGTTCTCGCCCCAGCCGGCCTTGCCGCGCAGGCACACGCCATAGATTTCCGATTGGCCTTGTCGGTCATGGCGCGCGCCGCCTGGCCGATGAATTCCCAGGTCGGCGCATCCGGCATCTTGAGCCCGGCCTTGTCCATCAGGTCGGTGCGATACATGACCATGGAGCTTTCGCCATAGAACGGCGCCGCATAAAGCTTGCCGTCCATCGACAGGCCGCCGCGAATGGCCGGCAGAAGGTCGTCGACATCATAGTCGGCGCCGAGGTCGTCGAGCGGAACGAGCCAGCCCTTCTTGGCCCAGATCGGAACTTCATAGGTGCCGATGGTGAGGACGTCGAACTGGCCGCCCTTGGTGGCGATGTCGGTCGTCACTTTCTGGCGCAGCACGTTTTCTTCGAGCGTCACCCATTCGAGAGAGATGTCGGGGTTGGCCTTGGTGAAGTCCTCGGTCAGGCCCTGCATGCGGATCATGTCGCCGTTGTTCACGGTGGCGATGGTGAGCTTGGTTTCGGCGCAGCGGCCGAACGTCGACAGAGCGGCAAACAGCGAAAGCGCCGAAAGTGCCGCGTAAGAACGGCTTTCATCGAGTTCCTCCCATATTCGTTATGTTGAGCTTTTGCTTATTTAACGGGCATATACTCGCATTATGATTATGGTGCGAAGTCAAGCGCGAATTCGTCGCTGCAGTGCACAAACGCAGTGCAATAATGCAGCGGTAAGCTCATGTTTTTATGAAACGAATAAATCTTGGGCGTTTGCTATTTATTCAAGCAAAAGCTCAGCCATCCTCTCATTGGTGATAGGCCGTTGATCAATTTGCCCACGCAACGCGCCCTTGATCGCTCGGAATCGCGGCCGCCCATGGCGACGCCGATGACCCGGCGCGTCGCCGGCTGCTCGAGGGGAACGCTGGCGACCCGGTCATTGGTCAGGCCGTCGATGAGCTTGCCTTCGGCGTCGTAAGCCCAGCCGATGATCTCGCCGACCGCCCCGGTTCTCGACCAGAGCGCGCATTTCATCGGGCCGTGACGAAGCCATCCTGCAGGAGCGCCGCATCGTCACCGACGCTGCCGATGCCGACAAAGGTCACATCGGCCTGGCGCGCCAGCTCGATGACATTGCGCACCGGCTTTTGCGCCAGGAACAGGGCCTTCTCATGCACGGTCGCTGGCGATGACCGGCAGCGGCATCGGATAATGCGGCGCCTTCACCGTGTCGGCGATGCGGCATGACCACATCGAAGAGCGAGGCCGAGCCGTCGGGCGCGATATTGCCGACCAGCGACACGATCTTGTGCTGCGGGCAATCCATCGGCGGCAGTTGCTCGACCATGGCCCGCAGCATGCGCCCGGTGCCCATGGCGACGATGACCGGATGCTGCGACGACGAGATAACGCTCGAGTTCGGCGGCGGCGGCTTCCGCAACGCCGAGCGAGCTCGATGCCGATTCGGGATCGCTCGGCACGACCTCGCAGAAATCGACGCCGTAATAGTCCTTCAGCCTGCTCCGAAAGCTCGAGGCAATGGGCGATCGGATGATCGAGGCGGACCTTGATCAGCTTCTCGCTGACCGCGAGCGAGACCAGCCGTTGCGCCGTCTGCCGCGATACGCCGAGCTTGCGCGCGATCTCATCCTGGGTATTGCCGGCGATGTAATAGAGCCAGCCCGCCCGGGCCGCGTCATCGAGCCTGTCGGTTTCTGATTCTGGTTTGCGCGCCACGTCTTCCCATTCCTGCCGGGTGAGCTTTTGCACATTGGCGCGAAAATGGGAACCCTCAGGGCTTGGCGTGGTCAATTCAGCCTGAGGCCGCTTTCGCGGTCGAAGACATGCAAATCTTCGGTCTTCGCCGTGATGGTCCTGTCCTCGCCGGGCGAGAGCTGCGGCCGCGCCAGCGTCAGCAGCGTCACCCGCTCTTGCACGGCATCGAGTGTCACCTGCGTGCTCATGCCCAGCGGCTCGACGACCACCACTCGCGCGGGAATACCGGCGCTCGCGAAATGCAGATGCTCCGGCCTTATGCCGAGCGCGATCTGATGGCCTTCTCCGACCACGACCGAGGAGGGCAGCGCCAGCACAGAGCCCTCGGCGAGCCGTGCGGATCCGTTCTCGATGACCGCATCGAAGAAATTCATGGTCGGCGAACCGATGAAGCCCGCAACGAAGATATTGGCCGGGCGATCATAAAGCTCGAGCGGCGCACCCACTTGCTGAATGACGCCGTCGTTCATCACCACGATGCGGTTCGCCATGGTCATGGCCTCGACCTGATCATGGGTGACATAGATGGCGGTCGTCTTCAGCGACTGATGCAGCGCCTTGATTTCGGTGCGCATGGTCGAGCGCAATTTGGCGTCGAGATTGGACAGCGGCTCATCGAACAGGAAGACCTTGCGGGTCGCGCACGATGGCGCGGCCCATGGCGACGCGCTGGCGCTGGCCGCCCGACAGCTGCTTGGGCAGGCGCTCGAGGAGGCTGCCGAGGCCCGAGCTTCTGCGACACGGCGCTGCACCCGCTCGCTGATGAGTGACGCCGGGCTTCTGCGCAAGTTCAGGCTGAAGGCCATGTTCCGGCGCACATTCATGTGGGGTAGAGCGCATAGGACTGGAACACCATGGCGATGTCGCGATCCTTGGGCGCCACGTCGTTGACTTGCCGCTCGCCGATGCGGATTTCGCCGTCATCGATGGCCTCTGAGCCCGGCGATGGATCTGAGCAAGGTCGACTTACCGCAGCCCGAGGGGCCGACGAGCACGACGAACTCGCCGTCGGTGATGTCGAGATCGATCGACTTGAGCACCGTGATGGGGCCGAACTTCTTGTGGACATTGCGCAGAGACACGGAAGCCATGGGTCAACCCTTGACGGCGCCGGCGGTGAGACCGGTGACGAGATAGCGCTGCAGGAAGATGAAGAACATGCAGACCGGGATCAGCGCCAGCACCGAGGCCGCCATCATCTGCCCCCAGTCGACGGCGAATTTGCCGATGAAGGTGAGAAGCCCGACGGAGAAGGTCTTCTGGCTCTCGCTGTTGATCAGCATGAGGCGCGAACAGCAATTCGCTCCAGGCCGCAGTGAAGACGAAAGCGACGGTGGCTCCCATGCCGGGCAGCGTCAAAGGCAGGATCACGCGCCGCAGCGCCATGAAGCGCGTGCAGCCGTCGATCATCGCCGCTTCTTCAAGGTCCTTGGGCACGCCGTCGAAGAACGACTGCATCAGGAAGGTCGCAAAGGCGATGTTGAAGGCGGTATAGATGATGATGAGCCCGAGAGGTTGTCGGTGAGGCCGAGCTGGCCCATGATTCGGTAGATCGGCGGGATAACCATCACCAGAGGAAAGGTCTGGGTCAGAAGCAGCACGAGGCTCACCGCCGCCTTGCCGCGGAAGCGGAAACGCGACAGCGCATAACCGGCGAAGGAGGCAACTGCGGTGACGATGACGGCGGTCGACACCGAGACCAGGATGCTGTTGAGGAAATAGCGCGGGAAGTCGCGTGGCTTCGAGCACACTCGCATAGTTGGCGAGCGTCATACGGCTCGGCCACAAGCGAATGCCTTCGCTGTAGAGCAGGTCCTGCGGTGTCACCGAGATTTTGATCGTCCAGTATATCGGCAACAGTGCGAAGGCGACATAGCAGGCGACCGCCGCATAGAGCCCGATCTGTCCGAGGAGGCGCTGAAGGAAGGACTGGCCGGTCATGTCAGGCATCCCTCAGAAGCGCGCGCCGCATCTGGATGACGATCAGCGCATAGATGATGAGGAGCACGAGCAAGAGGACGGCGATGGCCGAGGCATAGCCCTTGTCGAGCGCTTTGAAGGCCGAGACATAGATATAGGTGGCGATCGTGTTGGTGGATCCCGCCGGTCCGCCTGCGGTCATGACGTAGATGAGATCGGCAAAAGTCGCGATCCACACGGTGCGCAGCATCACGGTGATGGCGATGGTCGGCGCGAGAAAGGGCAAGGTGACCTTGGTGAACTGCTGCCAGGGCGAGGCGCCGTCGATGGCGGCGGCTTCATAAAGCTCGGAGGGAATGGATTTCCGCGCCGCCAGCAGAGTGATGGCGAAGAACGGGATCCCGAACCAGACATTGGCGATGATCGGCCCCCACATGGCAGTTTGCGGATCGGCGAGGATGGTGACGGGCTCCGCCTGAAGGCCGATGGCGTGGAAGATATGCGGCAAGGGGCCGATGAGCGGATTGAAAAGCCACGCCCAGGTGAGGCCGGTCAGGAAGATCGGCACCGCCCAAGGCAAGAAGACGAGGCCCTGCACCACCTTCTGACCGTGAAAGCGCCGGTTGAGCAGGAGCGCCAGGCCGAGGCCAAGGAAGAACTGCAAGAGCGAGGCTCAAGACCGTCCACCAGAAGGTGTTGATGAGCGCGCCATGCAGCACCGGATCGACGAGCATGGCGCGATATTGGCCGAGGCCGACGAATTCCGAACGGAAAGCGGAGAATTTGCGGAAGGAATAGCTGATGCCGATGATGAGCGGCACGATGAGGATGGTGAAGATCAGGATCAGAGCCGGGCTCAGATAGAGCCAGGGCTCGAGCAGGCGGCGCCGGTCTGCTTGTCGCTGCAGACCTGCAATATCGTCAGCGATCGCTGTCATCGTTGAGTTTCACCCTCTCCCATTGTTGCGCAACGGGCAGCGGGCGGAGCTTCGGGTAACAGCTGCCGCTTCCGCATCATCCGCGGCTACTTATTGTTTTCCATCCATTTCTTCTGCTCACCCGTGAGGAAGGTCGCCCATTCGTCGGCCACTTCCTTCGGCGTGCGCTTGGCAAGGAGGATTTCCTGGAAACCGGTCGGCACCATGGAATCATAGAACACGCCCAGATTCTCAAGATGCGTCGGCGGCGTCACGAAGACATATTTGTCGGGATTGGCCAGTTCATCGAACCAGCCCTTGAACTGCTCGGTCTTGAAATGTGCGTCCTGATCGGCGCCGTTGTGGATCGGCAGCACGCCCACGACCTTTGCCCATTCGAGATTCTGCTTGTTGGAGAGACAGGAACTCGATGACCTTCCAGGACTCCTTCTTCGCCGGGCTGTCGGCGAACATCGACCAACCGGCATAGCCGAGCGTCGGATAGGATTTGCCATTGGGCCCGACCGGCATCGGCGCCACGGCGAAGTCATCGGCCTTCATCTTCTCGGCAATGCCGATCAAGGCGTCCGGATCCTGGTCGAGCATGGCGCAGGTGCCGGTATAGAAGCCGGTGACGATCTCGTTGAAGCCCCAGCTCACGCTGTCCTTCGGCACCCAGCCGTTCTTGTACATGTCCTGCAGCATCTGCAGCGCCTTGACCGAGCCTTCCTCGTTGAAGGTCGAGGTGCCGTCCTCGTTGAAGAAGCCGGGCTTGCCGTTCATGATATTCATGAACATCTGGATGCCGCCAAAGGCGCCGGGGCCGCCTCTCAGGCAATAGCCATATTTGCCGTTGCCCAGTTCGGCGATCTTCTTCGAGTGCGCCGACGAAATCATCGATCGTCTGCGGTGGCCCGGAGAGTCCCGCTTCGGCGAAGAGCTTCTTGTTCCAGAACATCGCGCGGACGTAGTAGCCGTAAGGGATCATGTATTGCGTGTTCTTGACGGTCGAGCCGAACTGCTTGGCGCGATCGCCGAGCGTTCCGAGTTCCGGCCAGTCCTTCATGTAGGGGCCAAGATCCTCGAGCTGGCCGTTGTTGGCATAAAGGCCCATCCATCGCTCCGGCATCTCGACGACATCGGGCGTCTCGCCTGCCTGCACCATGCTGAGGAATTTCTCGAAGGCCTGGCCCCAGGGCAGCGACACGATCTCGACCTTGATGTCGGGATTGGCTTTCTCGAATTCGGCCAGCTGCTTGCTTCAGGAATTCGGTGCGCTGCGGGCTGGTGATCACTTCCACCAGCTGCACCTTGGTTTCGGCCGATGCCGACGCTGCGCCAGCGCGACGACGCCGGCGCCCAGCATGATGATTTGCAGCAGTTTTTTCATGGCTTCTCCTCCCTGTGTTGAACTCACTCAAGACTTGACGCTCTTTGCCAGGGCATTTTCGAGATCCGCCCACAGCATCTCCGCATCCTCCAGACCGACATGCAGCCTGATCGCCCGCGGACTGACATCGAAGCGATCGAAGGAATTGATGCCCGGCGTCTGCGCCAGCGACGCGGCCACCGGCACGACAAGGCTTTCATGTCCGCCCCAGCTCACGCCGAGGCGGAAGAACTTCAGGAGATCGGCGAAGCGCGGAATATCGATCGCGTCATCGACCTCGAAAGTGAAAAGGCCGGTGAAGCCCGACAAGCGTCGCGCGGCCCGGATGATTGGAATAGACCGGATGATGGATCTTGGTGACATGTGGCGTGGCCGCGCAGGCGCTCGGCGACGATGAGCGCGCTTTCCATATGGCGCTTGAGGCGGAAGGGCAAAGTGCGCAAGCCTCGCGTCGAGCAGGAACGCCTCGAGCGGCGACAGCTTGGCGCCGAGGAAAGGATGGGTAAACTCGTTGATCCTGGCGATGAGCGCCTTGGATCCCGCGACCACGCCCGCCACCGTGTCGCTATGGCCGCCGATATATTTGGAAGCCGAATGGAGCACGAGATCGACGCCATGGGTGATCGGCTTCTGGAAGATCGGCGTCGCCCAGGAATTGTCCATGACGGTGGTGATGCCCTGGGCGCGGGCGGCCCTGGTGAGGCGCGCTATGTCCTGGAGCTCGAAGACCATGGAAGTGGGGCTTTCGAGATAGAGAAGCCTGGCGCCGGGCAAGGCCGCTTCGACCGCTTCGGCATCGGAACCCTCGACATAGTCGACTCGTGACGCCGAAGCGCGGCAGGAGCTTTTCGAAGAAGCGATAGGCATCGCCATAGCAGTTGCGCACCGCGACGATGCGGTCGCCGGCCTTGACGATGGAGAGCACGGTCGAGCTGATCGCCGCCATGCCGGAAGAGAAGTGCGCGGGCCGCCTCGGCCTGCTCGAGGGCGGCGATGCGGCGCTCGAAATCATGCACCGTCGGATTGCCGACGCGGCTGTAGATATAGCCCTGGCTCCCGCCGGCAAAGGCGCTGCGCATCTCGGCATAGTCTTTGAAGGTGAAGAGCGAAGTCTGGTAGATCGGCCCGACCACCGGATCGTGGAGATGCGGCGCATCGTCGGTGACGATCAGCGAAGCGGCCGCGATGGCGGCGTCGGCGGCGTCGGTTATCCGGCTCTCATGCTTCATGCGGATAGGCCTCGCGGATTTCCTCACCGACGCTGTCGATGATCTTGAGCGCCTCGGCGCGCGCCGCTTCGGGATCACGCCGCGCTATGGCGTCGAACATGCTGCGGTGGAACGGAAAGGAAGCAGCCGCGAAATTCGGCAATTGCAGCGGGTTCTCCCAGAACTGATGCACCAGGTCGCGCATCGACTGGATGATCTGGGTGAAGAGCGGATTGCCGGTCGCCTCGATGATCGACTGGTGATATTCCCAGTCCTCCTCGGATGAATTGCCCTTGGCATGCGCGCTTTCCATCCGGAGCAGCGCTTTCTCGACCGTGGCAATGCGATCGGCGGATGCCGAAGAGGCGCAAATGGCGGCGGCCTCGCCTTCAAGTGCGCGGCGCACCTGAAGACCATAAAGCAGGCCCTTGACCTTCGATGCCTGGTTGAGGACCAAGGGCACATGCAGGATGTTGCGTCCGACCGGCTTGCGCAAAAAAACGCCAGAGCCTTTACGCATCTCGACAATGCCGAGCGCCTCCCAGCGCTTCAAGGCTTCGCGAACCGTAGGACGGCTGACTTCGAGGCGCTCGCAGAGCATGCGCTCGGACGGAAGCTTGTCGCCAAGAGCGATGCGAGCCTCTTCCACATAGGCGGCCAATGCATCAATGACAGCAGAATGAAGGGTTTGGCTCTTGACCGGACCCAAAAAGGCGGAGGATGCCGGCGTGGATTTCAAAGGTCTCTCTCCCTCGCTCCTGACTTCAAAGTGGTCAGGCTGTCAGACCAGTCAACTCAAGCCTCGCTAAAGGCAAGGAGTCAAGCATCAAAGAGAAGAAAACAGGCGTTCCGCCCCTCTACCGGTTGGCTGGCGCCCGGCCATAGAGCAGGAGCATGGCGATGATGACGACGCCATAGATGATCTGCCTTCCGGCTTCCGGCATCTGCATGACCGATAGGATGGATTGCAGCAGCGTGATCAGGATGACGCCGGCGACGGTGCCCAGATAGGAGCCGCGTCCGCCGAGGATCGAGGTGCCGCCCAGCACCACGGCGGCGATCGAAGGCAGCAGATAGGTGTCGCCCATCGACTGCGCCGCCTTGGATGCATAACCCGCGAGCAGCACGCCGCCAAAGGCGCTGAGCCCGCCCGAGACGACGAAGGCGATCAAGACGACGCGACGCGTGTCGACGCCCGACAGATAGGCGGCGCGCTCGCGGTTGCCGATCGCGTAAACGCTGCGGCCGAAGGTCGTGCGGGTTAAGGCGAAGACCGCCGCGGCGCCGATCAGTGCCCATATGATCACCGCATTGGGCACGCCCGGCACGAGAAAGCCTGTCGCGATGTAGCGCATCGCGGTTGTGGCTGAATCCTGGGGCGAGAAACCGCCAGTATAGACGACCATCAGCCCTTGTGCGACCGCGTTGGTGGCGAGCGTGATGATCATCGATGGGATACGCAGATAGGCGACGCCAACGCCATTGGTCAGGCCGATCGCCATGCCGCACAGGATGCCGAAGGGAATGGCGAGCACCTCGCCGATATGACCGAAAGCGGCGGCGGCACAGGCCATCATGCCGCCGACGGCCACCGACCAAGGCACCGACAGGTCGATCTGGCCGAGCAGGATGACGATCATCATGCCGGTGGCGATGACGCCCAGGAACGAGGCCACCTTCAATTGCTGCAGAAGATATTCGACCGACAGGAAGCTCGTCGAATAGATGCTGCCCACGGCGAGCAGCAGCAGGATGCAACCGAAAGCTGTGGCGACCGCCGGATCGATGCGGCGAATGAATTTCGGGCGGCGCACCATCCCGCGTTCTCCAGTGATATCGCTCATCCGAACCACTCCAGCCGATTGCGGACACGGAACAGGCCGAAGGCGCCGAGGCTGACGGCGATAAGCAATACTACGCCCTGGAACAGTGGCTGCCATAGGGGGTCGAAATCGAAGACGAAGAGGAGATCGCCGATGGTGCGGAAGGCGAAGGCGCCGAAGATCGCGCCGATGACGCTGCCCTTGCCGCCGAAGAGCGATACACCGCCCAGCACCACGGCGGCGATGGAGAAGAGCGTATAGGCATTGCCGCTCGCATAAGCGGCCTCGCCCGTATAGGTGAAGAAGGTGAGAAATAGGCCGCCGATCGAGGCGAGGAGGCCTGCGAGCGCATAGGCCAGGAATTTCGCCCGGCGTATCGGCATGCCGGACATATAGGCCGCGGGCTCGGACGAGCCCGAGGCATAGGCGGCGCGGCCCAGCACCGAACGGCTGAACGGCACCCAGACCACCAGCACCACGGCAGCGAGCGCCACGAGGCTCGCGGGGATGACGCCAAACAACTTGCCGGTCAAGGCGTCGGCCAGGTCCTCATTCACCGAGCCACCAGGATAGGGCCGCAGCAGCAGAGCGATCCCGAAATAGGCGGCCCCAGTGGCGATGGTGGCGACGATCGGCTGCAGCCGGCCATAAATCACGATCAGCCCGTTGAGGATGCCGCAGGCGAGGCCTGAGCCCAGCACCGCGATCACGCCCAGCGTGGTTGCGCCGGCACCGCCGACGACAAGCCAGGAGGCGAGGCAGTTGGTGAGGATGAAGATCATGCCGACGGAGAGATCGATGCCGGCGGTGATCACCACCAGCGTCTGCGCCATCGCGACGAAGGCGAGGAGCACGCTCTTATTGGCGGCGGTCTGCACGACATTGGCGGTGAAGCCCGCCGGATGATTGGCGACATAGACAGCAAACATGACGGCGAAGATGCCGACCGCCATCAAGGTCTGGCGCTGCTCGGTCAGCCAGAAGCGCCATTCCTTCATGTGCGGACCTCCTTTATCCGCGCCCGATCGACATTGAGGGCGCTGGCGACCAGCGCACGCTCTGTGAGCCTGTCGCCCGAGAGCTCGTTGATGACGCTGCCATCGTAAAGGACGAGCACGCGGTCGCAGCAGCCGATCAGCTCGTCATAATCGGTCGAATAGAACAGGATCGCCGCGCCTTGATCGGCGAGGCGGCGCAGCAGCGCATAGAGCTCCTGCTTGGTGCCAACGTCGATACCGCGGGTCGGGTCGTTGAGCAGGATCAAACGCGGACTGCGCATCAGCCATTTGGCGATGACGACCTTCTGCTGATTGCCACCCGACAGCGCGCCGACCGGGATGTCGAGTCCGGCGGTCTTGATGGCAAGCAGGCGCACCATCTCGTCGATGAGCTCCTCCTCCTTGTCGCGGTCGATGATGCCGCGGTGCGCCACGCGGTCGAGTGCGGCAAAGGAGAGGTTCTCGCGCACCGTCATCGGCAGCATGAGACCCTCGGTCTTGCGGTCCTCCGGAATGAGCGCCATGCCGATACTCTCGTCGCAGGCCTTGGCGGGACTGGCGATGGATTGCGGCTTGCCATCGATGAGGATCTCTCCCGTGGTGCCACGCAAAACGCCGAACAGAGCGAGCAGCAGATCGCGCTGGCCCTGGCCATCGAGACCGCCCAGGCCGACGACCTCGCCTTCGCCGACGGTCAGCGAGATATTGCGCAGGCGATCATCCCAACCGAGATCGCGGCATTCGAGCACCGGCGGTTCAGGACGGGAAACATGCACGGGCTTCGGGGGAAAGACATTCTTGTATTCGCGCCCGATCATCATCTCGACCACTTCGGTCTCGCTGCGGGTGCCGGCCTTGTAGGTCGCGACATTGCGGCCGTTGCGGAAGACTGTGCATTCATCGGCGAGCTCGGCGATCTCATGCATGCGATGCGAGATATAGAGGAGCGCCATGCCCGCTGAGCGGAATCTCTTCAGGACGGCGAAGATCTTGGCGACGTCGCCGGCCGTCAAGGCCGAGGTAGCCTCGTCGAGAATCAGAATGCGGGGCTTCCAGGCGAGGGCCTTGGCGATCTCCACCATCTGGCGGCGTGACAGCGGCAGATCCTTCACCAGGGTGCGCGGATGGATGTCGTCGGCGCCGGCGCGCGCCAGCGCTTCGCCGGCGATGACGCGCTGCGCCTGGCGGTCGATCAGGCCGAAACGGCGCGGCGGGTTGGAGATGCAGATATTATCGGCGACGCTCAGATCCGGGATCAGCGACAGTTCCTGAAAAACACAGGCGATGGCGGAAGAGGCGGCATCGGCGGGTGACGCGAAACTCACCTCGCGGCCTTCGAGAAGGAGGCGGCCTTCATCGGGCGCCACGACGCCGGCCATGATCTTGATAAGTGTCGACTTGCCGGCGCCATTCTCGCCGAGGATGCCGTGGATGCGACCGGGCATGACGGTGAGCTCGGCCTTTTCAAGCGCACGCACGCCGCCATAATATTTGGAGACCCCCGACATGCTGAACAGCGGGGGCGCCGTTGCGGTTTCCTGACTGGTCATGGGACCTTACAGCAATCGGAATCCTGCGCCGCGGCAAGCAAGCCGCGGCGCAGAGATCGAAACGAGTTCTACTGGTTCTCTTTCGACTGTCCCATGATTTCCTGCGCGGAGAAATTGATCCCGCAGGTGGGGAAGGAATTGCCGACGAAGAAGTTATCCGACTGGTCCGGAAAGAAGTCCTGGCCTTCCTTGAAGTTCGGATCCTCGACGATGGCGAGCGGCAGCTTGACTGACTGCGGCACGACCTCGCCTTCAAGTGCGGTGATGGCCGTCTTGATCGCCACCGCCACCTGGGCAGGACCCGTGCCGGCGGACGAGCATTTCAGGCCTTCGCCCGCGAATTTGGCGCAGAACTTGCGGAAGCCGTTCTCGGTCTCGCCGCCGAAGGCCACGAAGGGATGCTTGGCATCGATCATCGCCTGCACGACGCCGGTGTCGCCGCCCTGCGCGGTGATGCCGTCGAACTTCTTATGCACGGCGATCGCGTCGGCGGTCGCCTTCTGGGCGGTCGGGTCGTCCCATTTGCCGAGCACTTCGACGACTTCCCACTTCTTGCCAGTGGCGTCGAGTGTCTCATGGATGCCGTTGTGGCGGTCGGTGTCGACCGAGGTGCCGGCGACGCCGCGCACTTCAAGGACCTTGCCGCCGTCAGGCAGATGCTTGGCGAGCCAGTTCGCCCACAGGACGCCCAAACCCTTCTGATCGACATTCACATTGATCGCATCCTGGGTGTCGAGGATGTTGTCGAAGGCGACGAGGATGACGCCGGCTTCCTTGGCGCGCTTGATGACGGGAGCGAAGGCGGTCGGGTTTTGGGCGTTGACGACGATCGCGTCATAGCCCGAGTTGATGAAGTTGTTGATCGCCGAGATCTGTGCCGGCACGTCCTCGCCGGTCGAAACGACCTTGAATTCCTTCAGCTTGGCGGCGACATCGGGCTGCGCCGCATAGGCCTTGGCGGTCTGGATCATCTGGATGCGCCAGGTATTGGCGATGTAGCCATTGGCGAGGGCGACCCGGTAGGGACCGTCCTTCTTGGGAAATTTGTAGAACTTCGTCTCGGCCGTCCACGGCACGAAACAGTTTGGATCGGCGCTCGGACCGGCGACGACTTCAGGCCCCGCGGCAAGCGCGGTCGCATAGGCAAGGCTCAATGAGAATGCTCCCGCAATGGAAGCAAGGCACGCCCGTTTAAAAGTCGAGATCATGGATGATTCCTCCCAAACGCCATTCTCGGGTTGGCTGATGTGCTCTTGCTGGGCGGCCAGGCAGATTGTTCTTTGGGTAATAATACAAGGCCCACCCCATCCGAGCTGACCTAAAATATTATATGATGAAAGCGCTGTCAATTGAACTATAGGGCCGATAGGATGCGCCTGGAACCATGATCACCATGCCGAAAAAGCAGCGCCGGCCGCGCAGCAAATTGTCGGATGTGGCGCAACGTGCTGGGGTAAGCGCGGTGACTGTCTCGCGCGCCCTGCGCCGGCCGGAAATGGTTTCACCACACTTGCGCGAGCGCATCGAGAGCGCGATCAGGGACCTCTCCTATATTCCCAATCGCGCGGCAAGCATCCTTGCCTCGTCGCGCTCGAATGTGATCGGGGTTGTCGTATCCTCGCTCACCAATGGTGTCTTCGTCGACTATTTGCGAGCGCTGCATGACATGTTTCAGCCCATGGGCTTCCAGGTCATGGTGCTGAACAGCCGCTATTCGCCACTCGAAGAAGAGCGGGCGATTGTCGCGCTTTTGGGCCAGCATCCCGAAGCGCTGATCCTCACCGATGTCGACCAGACCCCTTATGCGCGCGAACTGCTTGAGCATGCGGGTATTCCCATCATCCAGACCATGAGCCTGACCGACGCGCCGATCGACATCAATATCGGCATTTCGCAGTATGAGGCGGGCGGGCTCGCCACGCAGCATCTGCTCGAGCTTGGCCATCGGCGGATCGGCACCATTTCGGCGCGCCTCGACTCGCGGGCGCGCGCGCGCCTGGCGGGCTATGTAGATGCGATGAAGAAGGCAGGACTACATGATGAAGTCCTGGTGGAATTGAGTCCGATACCTTCGACCGTGAAGCAGGGCGGCGAGCTTTTCGGCGCCTTGCTCGCCCGCTGTCCCGATCTCGAAGCGGTGTTCTGCGGCAATGACGATTTGGCGCTTGGCGTCCTGTTCGAATGCGGCCGGCGCGGCATTGCCGTTCCCGACGACTTGTCGGTCGTCGGCTTCAATGACCTCGAATTCGCGGCGAGCGCCTACCCGGCGCTGACCTCGATTACCGTGCCGCGCCATGAAATCGGCCGCCTCAGCGCGGAAATCATCCTTGAGATCATCCGCGGATCGGGCAAACGGCCCAAGGCAAGCCGGATCGATCTCGGCTTCAAGCTCAGCCGACGCTCCAGCACGAAGCCATCCACTCGCACATTTCTCAAGGCCCCTCATGCCGAGGCGGCCGCGAGGCGGCCCTAGATCGCGATCCGTTCAGATCCTTGATCTGAACGGATAAACGCGATCGTAGTCCTATAGTGGGCGCGCGATCGAACGGAAAACCGGCGGCCACTTTTCCTGATCGTGCGCCGAGCATCCAACAGGATAGAACGAATGTGCTGCAACACACCCTTCGAGGCTCGCTACGCTTGCGCCTCAGGCTGAGGATGGGGGCGCAAGCGCGAGCTTGGCCGCGACGTTATCTGCGATGGCGAGACTTGCGGTGAGGCCGGGGCTTTCGATGCCAAAGAGATTGACGAGACCGGCAATGCCGTGATCGACGGGACCAGAGATGACGAAATCGGCGGCAGGCTCGCCCGGTTTCGACAGCTTCGGGCGGACGCCGGTATAGCCTGGCTGCAGGCGGCCATCGGCCAGAGAAGGCCAATAACGGCGGATATCGGCGTAGAAGGATTGGCCACGCTTTTCGTCGAGCGTGTAGTCGACACGCTCGATCCATTCAACATCGGGACCGAAGCGCGCCTGCTTCGCGAGATCGAGGGTCAGATGGACGCCGAGCCCGCCATCGACCGGCACCGGGTAGATGAGCCGCGAGAAGGGCGCCTTTCCCGAGAGGGTGAAATAGCAGCCCCGCGCGAAACTGAGCGGTGGAATATGCCGCTGAGGGAGCCCTGCGAGTTTGCCCGCGATATCCTGCGCGCCAAGGCCTGCAGCGTTGACGAGGCTGTGCGAAAGAAATTCGTAAGACTTTCCATCGCCCGTCGCGCGGAGCACGATGCCTTGGGGCGTGATCTCACCGCTTTCGATTTTCGTGTCGAAGGCAAAAACTGCGCCCTTGGCCTCGGCATCGCCCTCGTAGCTCAACATCAAAGCGTGGCTATCGATGATGCCGGTCGAGGGCGAGTGGAGGGCCGCGACACAGGCAAGCTGGGATTCCAGTCGCTGGGCCGCCGCTTTGTCGAGCAGGCTAAGATCGTCCACACCGCACGCCTGGGCTGCCGCTTTGATCTGGTGGAGCTTCGCCAGTTGATCTTCGCCGGTCGCCACGATGAGCTTGCCCAGGCGTTCGTGGCCGATGGCGCGCTCGGCCGCATAGGCATAGAGCCGGTCACGGCCCCTGACGCAGAGGCGGGCCTTCAGGCTGCCTTTCGGATAATAGATGCCGGCATGGATGACTTCGGAGTTTCGCGAACTCGTTTGCGTGCCGATGCCATCGGCGGCTTCGATGACGAGGACTTCGCGCCCTGCAAGCGCCAAAGCGCGTGCGACCGCAAGGCCGATGACACCGGCGCCGATGACGGTACAGTCGATTCTATCCACTGGCGCCTAAGCTACCCCGCTCTTGCTGAATTTGAGCGGCGTCAGGCCGAGCTTTTCCGAAAGCTCGTGGGCGGAAGTGGTGAGGGTGGCGCGGTAGCGCTCATAGTTGCGCGTCGCATCTTCGCGCGGCGCAATCAGGCACAGAGTGGCAACACAGATCGCCCCCTCCTGATAGACGGGTGCGGCGAAGCAATGGGTGAAATTGTCGGCGAGCGAATCGAAGGAATAGAACTGCGCCGCTCGCGCGCGCGCGACATCGGCGAGGAATGTTTCCGGCGCGAGCCGCGAGCCGTTCGGCAGGATGAAATCGGCTTCCGGAATGAAGGCGAGGATTTCCGCATCGCTCATATGCGAGACCAGAAGCCGTCCCGACGCCGTCCAGGTGATCGGGATGCGCTCGCCGACATCCGAGCTGATGCGGAATGGCCGCACCCCTTCGCGCATCATCGCGACCGTGTATTTGTTGCCGTCCAGCATGCAGAGCTGCGAGGTCTCATGCGTCGCCTCGGCCAGATGGTCGAGGAAGGCTTTGCATTCGCGCGTCAGGTCGAACTGCGTCTGATAGGCAAGGCCGAGGAAATAGAGCTTGCGGCCCAGGAAGACGCGGCCCTCCTTGTCGGCATATTCGATGATGCCGGCCTTGATGAGGAGATTGATCAGCTCATAGGTCGTGGATTTCGGCGCCTTGATCCCGATCGCGATCTCATTGGGACGCGCCGGACGCCGCCGCTTGCGCAAATAATCCAGTATCTCGACGGCGCGGTCGAGGCCGCGCATCCGCCGGCTCGACTCGAGTTCCGCCACCATTTCCGCCGTCATCACGGGTCCTCCCATCAGTCGAATTCCATTATTTGAGGCGTCGGTCCTATTGCCCATATCGGGGAACGGCTATAGCATCGCCTTTCCACTATATCGATAGCTATTCCATTATAGTGGAAACAATCCCGGGAGGAAAAGAGGAAGAACATGTTGAAATCATCCGTGAAAGCCGCTGTCAGCGCCCTCTGCATCGGCTTGTTCACCTGCATGGGTCTCGTGTCCGAGGTTGATGCTGCCGCCAAATGCATCAAGGGCGATCGCAAGGCGCCCTTCACGCTGGGCTGGGCGAATATCTATTCGGTGCCCACCTGGATGAAGCAGACCGAAGGCACGATCGCGGCCGAGGTCGAGGAGCTGAAGAAGCAGGGTCTCGTCGACAAGCTCGTTATCACCGATGCGCAAGGCGACGCCAATGTGCAGATTCAGCAGATCCAGTCGATGATCGACGCCGACGTCGACGCCATCCTGCTCATTGCCGGCTCATCCACCGCACCGGCGCGCGTCATTGCCGATGCCTGCGCCAAGGGCATCGCCGTTATCAATTTCGACAGCCTGGTCGACACCGATGAGGTGACGGCCAAGATCAACACCGATTCCAACGAATGGGGCGACACGGCCGCGAAATGGCTGATCGGGGAGCTGGGCGGCAAGGGCAAGATCCTCGTCCTCAACGGCCCGGCCGGCATCTCGGTCAGCGATGACCGCCGCAAGGGCGCCAATGAAGCGCTTGCCGCCAATCCCGGCATCGAGATCCTGGCCGAAACCAACACCGCCTACAATGTGGCGCCGGCGCAGGAAGCGGTGACGAGCCTGCTCTTCGCCCATCCTCAGATCGACGGCGTGCTGTCGCTCGGCGGCGCTCTGTCGGCGGGCGCTATCCTCGCCATGGACAAGCAGGGCCGCGGCATTGTGCCGATCACCGGCGAGAATGCCCGTCAGTTCCTCGAACTCTGGAAAGAGAAGGATCTGAAATCCTGGGCGACGATGCAGCCCAATTGGCTGGGCGCCCTCGCGGCCTATACTGCCGTCCAGGCGTTGCAGGGCAAGGACGTGCCGGCCTTCGTCAAGGTGCCGCTGCCCGTCATCGACAACAGCAATATCGACAGCTATCTGGCGCGGGCCAAGGATTTCCCGGCCGACGGCTATATCTACTCGCCATATGATCAGAAGCTTTTCGACGAGTTGCTCGCCGCGAAGTGAACCCAACGCGTCATGGCCGGGCTTCGACCAGGCTTCGACCCGGCCATCCAGACTCGACGCCGCACAGTTGCTATGCGGATGGGCTGGATGGCCGCCTCGAGGGCGGTCATGACGAGCGGGGCTTGCTCGTGCCTCTCGCGGTCAGGGACTGGATAAACTCAAACTGATCATGCTCTAATTCGGATCATGTCGCCTCAACCGATCATCGCGGCGCGGGGGGTCTCCAAGTCGTTCTTCGGCAATCCTGTCTTGCGGGACGTGTCGATCGCCCTGGAGCCCGGCCGCATCCATGCTCTCCTCGGTGAGAACGGTGCGGGCAAATCGACCTTGATCAACCTGCTGTCGGGAGCGCTGGCTCCCGACAGCGGGACGATCGAAGTCGACGGCAAGGCGCATCGCTACCTGACACCACGGGATGCGCGCCGCGCCGGGATCGCGGTGGTCCAGCAGGAGCTCTCGCTCACCAGCGATCTGTCGATTGCCGAGAATATCGGCCTCGGTGCCTTTCCCCGCCGCTTCGGTCTGATCGATTACCGGGCGCTCGCCCAGCGCGCCGCCCATGTCTGCTCATTGGTCGGGCTCGAGGAGAATCTCGCGACACCGGTGGGCGACCTGCCGCTCGGCCGCCGCCAGATGGTCGAGATCGCCAAGGCGCTGTTCCGCGCACCGCGCGTGCTCGTCCTCGACGAGCCGACCTCGTCGCTGTCCGCTCACGAGGCGCAGACGCTGCGGCTACTGCTCGAAAGACTGCGGAACGAAGGCACGGCCATTCTCTATATTTCCCATCGCCTAAATGAGGTGATGCGGCTCTGCGAGCACGTAACCGTGCTGAAGGACGGGCAGGTGACAGCCGATCGCTCGCTCAAGGGCGTCGATGCGGCGGGCCTCGTGCGGCTGATGGTCGGCCGCGATCCGGGCGATCTGTTTCCGCAGTGGATGCCAAGCGGAACCAGCGAGACCATCGTTTCCGTCAGCGGCTTTTCCTGCGGACTGCTGCGCGATATCGATCTCGACATCCGCCGCGGCGAGGTATTGGGCATCGGCGGGCTCGTCGGCCAGGGCCAGGACGATCTGCTCCTCGGCCTTTACGGCGCATTGCCGGCGTCTGTGCGAAGCGCGAGCTTCAACGGCGTATCCTCGATGCCGTCATCCGTGCCGAAAGCGAATGCCTTGGGGCTTGCTTATGTGCCGGCCGACCGCAAGCGTGAAGGCCTTCATCTCATTCACAGCATTGCCTGGAACATGATGCTCCCGGGCTTCGGCCGCGCCAACACTTTGAGCAGGAGAGACCGCGCGCAAGAGCGCCAGCTCGCCGAAGCGCTGGCCGATCGCCTTGCGATCAAGGGCGATCTCACCCGCCAGGTCCAGGCCCTGTCGGGCGGCAATCAGCAGAAGGTGGCGCTCGCCAAATGGATGCCGAGCGATCCGCCTATTCTCCTCCTCAATGACCCGACCCGCGGCGTCGATGTCGAGACCAAGCGCGAGATCTATGTCCTGCTGCGCCGCTTCGCTCAGCAAGGCAAGGCCATCGTGCTGTCGAGCTCCGACACGCCGGAGCTCGTGCATCTGTGCGATCGCGTCGTGGTGATGCGCGAAGGCGGCATCGCCGCGATGATCGAGCGCAAAGACGTGAGCGAGGAAGCGATCGTTGCTGCCGCCATGGGGGCCAAGGCGGCGAGGGCCGCAGCATGACGGGCGACACTGCGCTCTATTGGCCGGCACAGCGCCAGCGCAATCGCGGTCTTTATGGCCTGTTCGCCGTCGTTCTCGCTTTCCTGGCGCTCTATGCCTATTTGTTTCCCGGCCTTCTGAGCGTCGCCGGTGTTTCCAAATTCGCCCAGAGCTGGCTGCCTCTGGCGCTGGTCTCGATGGCGCAGGCGGTCCTGATGCTAACCGGCGGCATCAGCCTGGCGATCGGCGCGACGGTGAGTCTTGGCGCGGTGATCGCGGCAACGGCCATGGCCGGACCCTTGGGCGTTCCGGGCGGCATTGCCGCCGTCGCTCTGGCGGGTCTCGCCATTGGCGCCTTTTGCGGCGTCATCGCGATTTGCTTGCGCCTGCCGGCCATCATCGTGACGCTCGCCGCTTCCTTCATTATCGCCGGTGCTGCTCTGCTCATCCTGCCGCGCCCCGGCGGCGCCATCCCGGGATGGTTTTCCGATCTCCTTGCCGGCAACACGCCGGCGGCACTCATCCTGCTCATCCTGACGGCGCTCCTGTGGAAGCTCTATCTCGCCACACCCTTGGGTCTGAGCCTCTATGCGGCGGGGGAGAATCCGGTCGGCGCCTATCGCGCCGGCGTACCGGTCGACACGGCGCGCATCGCGGCCTATGCGCTGAGCGGCCTTCTCTCGAGCTTGGCGGGTCTGTTCATCGCCGCGCAGACAGGTTCGGGCGATCCGGTGATCGGCCAGGCTTTCACGCTCAATTCGATTGCGGCTGCGGTCCTGGGCGGTGTCGGCTTTCTCGGCGGGCGCGGCACCATGCGCGGCGCCATTGCCGGGAGCCTTTTGTTAAGCGTGATGATCAATGTCATGTTCTTCTTAGGTTTCCCTCCGGTCGCGCAATATGTCGCGCAAGGCCTCATCATCATTGGTGCCGTGGCGCTGCCCGAGATCTCGCGCTGGCGGAGGGCGATATGAAGGATGTGAAGATCTCACGCTTTCCGCGCTGGCGCCCGGCAGCGCTGTTGCGCAATCGTGCTTTCCTCACGTTGTTGATCGTCGCTTTGGTGTGGATCGCCGCGGCTTTCGCCAAGCCGGGCTTCGGCTCCTATGGCCATTTGCGCTACCTGCTCGAACTCGCCGCCGTCATCGGCCTCGTCGCCATCGGTCAGACCTATGTGGTGATCGCGGGCGGCATCGATCTTTCGGTCGGCGCCATCGTCACCGTGAGCGCCGTCGGCGTTCCCCTGGTTGCCTTGTCGGGCGACGGCAGCGGTGCTGTGGCCGTGCTTTTCATTCTCGCCGCGGCGGCGGGGATCGGTCTTCTCAACGGCCTGGGCGTCGCCTATTTGCGCATTCATCCGATGATCATGACGCTCGCCATGGCGACCTTCCTGCAGGGTGTGCTCATCCTCATCGCCGGCGGCACCGCCATCTCGGCGCAGAATCCGCTGCTCGCCTGGCTCGGCAATGCCCGGGTGATCGGCATACCCGCCGGCGTCATCCTGTGGACGATCGCTTCCGCAGTGGCGCTCCTTGTCCTGCATGCGACGCCATTCGGCGCGCGACTCTTTGCGCAGGGCGCCAATCCATTGGCGAGCGCGCTGTCGGGCGTCAATGTCAGGACCTCGACCATGGCGGTCTATGCGGTGAGCGGCCTCACCGCCGGCCTCGCTGGCGTCCTGGTCCTCGGCATGAACGGGCAGGGCTATGTCGGGATCGGCGATCCCTATCTCCTGGCCTCGATCGCCGCCGTCGTCCTCGGCGGCACGTCGATCCTCGGCGGCTCGGGAACCTATGCCGGCACGATCCCCGGCGCCATTCTGCTTGTCACCATCACGGCCCTCATCACCGTCGTCAATGCGTCGGCTGGCTGGCGCAGCATCCTCTTCGGATCTCTGATATTGCTCCTGCTTCTGCTTTCCGGTCGGGATTCGCAACGTCGATGAACGATCAATCGCGCATCAACGACGATGAGGCGGTCAGGCTCCTGTCGCGCCTCGTTGCGATGCCAAGTGTCAATATCGCCTTCCGGCAGGCTGGCGATCCGGATGAATGGTTCAACGAAGCGCGCCTCGGCGCCTTCGTTGCCGACTGGCTTAGTCAATGCGGCATTGCCGTGGAAGTCGACCTCGTGGCGCCCGAACGTCCGAACGTGATCGCCCGCATCAAGGGCACATCCGGGGCACCGAGCATGATCTGGGAAGGCCATCTCGACACCGTGCAGGTGACCGGGATGGCGGATCCCTTCACGCCTCGCCTCGCCAGTGGGCGGCTATACGGGCGCGGCGCTGTCGACGACAAGGCCTGTCTTGCGGCCTTCATGCTGGCGATGCGCGATCTGGCGCGCGATCCGCCGCCCGGAGACGTGACCCTTCTCGCTGTTTCGGATGAGGAGTCGAACTTCATCGGCATCACCCATCATGTCGAGCGCGACGCGCGCTATGACATGGGCGTTGCTGGCGAGCCGACTGAATTGCGCGTGGTGCGCGCCTGCAAAGGCTGCGTGCGCTGGTTCGTGGAAGTGCATGGCCGCGCCGCCCATAGCGCGAAGCCGCATGAAGGGGTCGATGCCATGGCTGCGGCGCGCAAGCTCCTCGATCGCTTCGAGGCCGAGATGCGCAAACGCGCCGAGGTCCATCCCTTGCTTGGATCCGCGACCTTGACCTGCACCGCTTTCGAGGCGGGCGAGGGACCGAACACCATTCCCTCGCGCGCCCGGCTGCGGTTCGACTACCGCTATCTGCCGAGCGAGGATGGAGGCAGGGTATGGCGCCGCTTTGCCGGGATTGCCGACGAACTCGCCGATGCATCGCCCGGCATCCGCATCGTGACCGAAGCGCCCTTCATCGACTCGGCGGCGATGGATGTGCCGGAGGACGAGGCGGTCGTCCGTTTGTTTTCCGCCGTCTGCAGCGGGCATGGCATCGATCCCGCGCCGGAGGGCGTGCCCTATGGCTCGGATTTCGACCAAGATGGTGGCATCCGGCATTCCGACCATCGTCTTCGGTCCGGGCAGCATCGCGCAAGCGCATGCGCTCGACGAGCATGTAGAGACCGCGCAAGTGACCAAGGCAGCGCGCATGCTGGTGGACGCGGCCCGCATGACGTCTCTGCACCCACATGCTGAGGTGCCCGGCGTCGCCGGGCCTCGAAGCATCGGTCAGGATTGATCGAGAGGGCTGCTGCACATCCGTCGAGACTCGCTTCGCTTGCACCTCAGGGGTGAGGGTATTGGCTCGATCCGGCTGACCTAAAGCGTGATGGCTTTAGGTAGAGTCGCCATCACGCTTTATCTCTTTGTTTGAGCATGATCTTTCGGAAAACCGGTGTCCACTTTTCCGGATCATGCTCCTAGAACTATTCCACCCGCTCGATATTGGCGCCGAGGGCGCGCAAGCGTTCATCCAGCCTTTCATAGCCGCGATCGATCTGCTCGACATTCTGGATCTCGCTTTGACCATGAGCGCAGAGAGCGGCGATCACGAGCGCCATGCCGGCGCGGATGTCGGGGCTCGCGAGGCGCTGGGCATAAAGCGGCGAGGGACCGACCACGACCGCGCGATGCGGATCGCACAGCACAATGCGCGCACCCATGGCGATCAGCTTGTCGACCCAGAACAGCCGGCTCTCGAACATCTTCTCATGGATCAGGATCGTGCCCGCGGCCTGCGTCGCGACGACAAGGGCAATCGAAACGAGATCGGCTGCGAAAGCGGGCCATGGTCCGTCATCGATCCCGGTCAACGCTCCATGCATGTCCTCCTGGATCTCGAGCCGGGAATGACTTGGCACGTGGATGTCCTCGCCGCGCACTTCCCATTCAATTCCCAGCCGCCCAAAGGCAATGGCGGTCATGCGATGCTCGCGCGGGCGGCAGTTGCGGATCACGAGATCACCGCCGGTCGCGGCTGCAAGTCCGATGAAGCTTCCGACCTCGAGATAATCAGGCCCGATTTCATGAGTCGCCCCATGCAGCGCATCGACCCCCTCGATGGTGAGCACATTGGAGCCGACGCCTTCGATGCGCGCTCCCATGGCGATGAGGAGGCGGCAAAGATCCTGGATGTGAGGTTCGCTGGCCGCATTGTGGATATGGGTCGTGCCGCGCGTGAGCACGGCGGCCATGATGATATTCTCCGTCGCCATCACGCTCATTTCGAGGAGGAAGATGTCGGCCGGTTTGAGGCCTTTGGGTGCGGTGAGGCAGTAGCTGTCGGGCGAGATCTCGATCTCTGCCCCCATTTCCTGGAAGGCGACGATATGAGCATCGAGCGGGCGGCGGCCGATGCGGTCGCCACCCGGGCGCGGCAAGGTGGCGCTGCCGGTGCGCGCAAGGAGAGGTCCTGCCAGCAGGAAGGAAGCGCGGATGAGCTGCGAGCGGGCGCGATCGGGCATCGAGTGGCCAATGGATGTCGCCTTGAACGTGGCCCGATTGCCGGCGATGCTGCTGACGCTGGAGCCGAGCTCCTTCACCAGCTCAGCCATGACGCGCACATCGACAATATCGGGAAGGCGGGTCAAGGTGACCGCCTCGTCGGTCAAAAGTGTCGCGGCGATGGCAGGCAGTGCGGCATTCTTGCTGCCTTTGGGCTCGATCGCCCCCGAGATCGGATGACGACCCTCGATGAGGAAACGGGTCACAGCGGCTCCCTTGTTCGAAAATGGAAAATGTAGAGCGATCAGCCGAGCGGCGCCATGCCCGGCATCTTATCTGTCGAAATCACGCCGCGGCAATGGATCTCGAAGGCCTGCATGACGCTTGTCTTGCGCAACCCTTTGAGCGTCGCCATGCCGAGGACCATCGGCGGATAGTCGCCGGCAAGCCTCACATAGGCGAGCGGCTTGCCGTTGAGCGCCGCCTTGTTGAGGGGCCGAGCGGTCAGCAGCGAAAAGCCGAAGCCGCTGGCCACATAGCTCCTGATCGCTTCCGGATATTCCGAGCGCGTCAGAATGTTGGGGGTGAGGCTCTCACGCATGAAGATCGACATGAAATATTCTCGGCTCAGCGGCAAGTCGAGCAGGATGAAGGGCAGCTCCGCAAGATCGGCCAGTCGAACGGGCGATTTCGCGGCCAGCGGGTGATCGGCCGGCAGAAGCGCGTAGGTTGGAAGCTCCGCCAGAGGCTCGAAGGCGATATCTTCGGGGATATGCTGCGAATAGGTGATGGCGATGCTGATCTCGGCCTTGCGCAGCCTGGTGATGAGCTGCGCCTCGTCGCCTTCCGAGAGATGGAGTTTCACACGCGGATACTGGTCGACAAATCCTTTGCATACTTCCGAGATGATGAGCGGCGCATAGGTGCGAAAGGAGCCGATGTTCAAAGGACCGCTGATCGAGCCCGCGACCTCGTCGGCGACATTGTGCAGTTCCTCGGTCTGGTCGAGAAGCGTCTTTGCCGCCTGTAGGAAGCGCTCGCCTGCGGGCGTGAGCGATAGGCCTTGCGCATGGTGGCGCACGAAGAGCTGCAGGTCGAACTCCTCCTCGATCTGCGCGATCGCCGTCGAGATCGAGGGCTGCGAGATGTTCAGCTTCTCGGCCGCGAGCTTGACGCTCTTGGTCTCGCCCGCCGCCACGAAATAGAGGAGCTGCCGCAACGTGAAACGCAAGGGCGAACGGCTGGGATCCCCTTTGCTCACACTCTGCCCTTCCTGCTGACCTGATGCTTCCTCACGATAGGAGTTTAGGTCAGGTATGACGATGGGTTCAATCCTATCTGTCGCCGGCCACGCCATAGCTGGGAGCGGCGGAAGGATCGAGTGCGCGCATGACATAGGTGTCCATTTGCGGCTGCCAGCGCTCCCACAGGCGTGCAAGCTCGCCGATCGGATCGGTCTCGTTCCAGTCCACGCGCAGATCCGCAACCGGCCAGCCGACATCGCGCACCAGCAGCATGCCGGCGGAATGGACCGGGCCTTCCTCACCGCCGGCCGCAAGCGCCCCCTGCATAGAAGCGATTAGCCGGTCGCCCAGGTGAGCCTTCTCATCGGCCATGAAGGCGTCGATCATCCGCTGAGGGATATCCGCGTTTTTCAAAAGGTTGCCCGCCGTGACGACGTTTGGTGCTTCGGCTGTGTTGTGGGTGCCGAGGGTCTTCGGGCCCGAGAACGCCGCCGTGCCGCCATGGCGGTCAACCAGCGCGAGCTGGCGGTAGTCGATATGCCGGGCCTCGGCGCGGAGCTTTGCCAAGGCGTCGCTGGCTGAAAGTCCCCGGGCCAGGAGATCCAATCCCTTGGGGCCCAGCATGGGATCGGTGATGTTCTGGGTCGCGACCGCGCCGGCGCCGGCGCGCGCATGAGCACAGCGCGCCGCGACGCAGGGGCTCGAGGACGAGACCGCGATGCCGAACATGCCGGTTCGCGCACAGCGAGCGGAGACGGAGAAGGTCATGGCTTTGCCTCTTCAGCTCTTGTCGGGGATGACGGCGGTCACCTCGATTTCGACCAGCCATTCGGGGCGCGCAAGAGCGGTGACGACAAGGCCGGTCGAGCAGGGAAATACACCTTTGAGCCACGTTCCCATCTCGCGATAGACGGCCTCGCGATGGCGCACATCGGTCAGGTAGACGACAACGCGGCACACATGGGCGAGTTCGCTGCCCGCTTCCTCGAGCAGCATCTTGATGTTCTCCATGGTCTTGCGGGTCTGCAGCGTCGGATCGCCGATGTGGAGGTTCTTGCGCGTGTCGAGATCCTGAGAGACCTGGCCGCGCAGGAAGACCATTGTGCCCCGCGCCACGACTCCTTGCGAAAGATCGTTGTCGAGCTTCTGCTCGGGATAGGTGTCCCGGGTGTTGAAGGGTCTAATTCGCTTATGGATCATGATGTTTCCCCATTGGAAGTTTGAAAGACGGTGCACGAGGGTTTCTACTTCTCCTGCTTGCGGGAGAAGGGAAATTGTCGAGAGACAGCAGAGCTCCTCATGCCGACCCTATCCATTCGGCGATGGGCCGGTCGAGCTTGCGGGCGATGCGCTCCATCATGCGGGTGGCGCCGGCTAGCTCATCGAGGCCGATCCATTCATCCGCCTTGTGTGCGCGCGCCATGTCGCCGGGGCCACAGACGACTGTGGGGATTCGAGCCTCGCCATAGAGCCCGGCCTCGGTTCCGAAACTGACCGTTTCCCTGTCTGCGGCGACGCCGGCAAGCTCGGCCACAGCATTGACCGCGTGCTGATCGGATGTGGGCGCAAGTCCCGGATAGGCGGACATGTCCTCGACCACGATATCAGCTTCAGGCGCAGCGGCTTGGAGCAATAGACGCTGCTCGTCGATGAGCGCATCGATCCGTTTGAGCAGACCCGCGACATCGGCATCGGGCACGCTTCTGATCTCGAATTCGATCGCCGCCTGGTCTGGCACGAGATTGAGGGCGGTGCCGCCATGGAGCGAGCCCACATGAAGAGTGCTGTAAGGCGGATCGAAGACGATGCCGTCGTAAATTAGGCGAGCGAGTTCCTGCGCCATGTCTTCGAGCCGCGTCACGATACGGGCGGCGGCGAACACGGCATTGGCGGCGCGATGCGGCATGGCGGAATGGCCGGTCCTGCCCGCGATGCGGATACGGCGCGCA
The DNA here is from genome assembly GCA_963841765.1 of uncultured Alphaproteobacteria bacterium. Taxonomy (GTDB): domain Bacteria; phylum Pseudomonadota; class Alphaproteobacteria; order Rhizobiales; family Aestuariivirgaceae; genus Taklimakanibacter. The sequence continues at coordinate 117,972 of CAWJDZ010000031.1, read as the reverse complement.
ACCTTGCCCTTGTGGGCCGAGACGACGCGCAGCGATGTGGGCTCGCCGACAATGCACAGGGCCGGGCGCATCGGCAAAGCGGCCGTCGCCCTGACGAGGTCGGGGGCGCCGCGGCAGCCCACTTCTTCGTCATAGGACAGGGCCAGGTGAATCGGCGTCCTCGTGGCCGCGCGCTTGAATACGTCCACATGAGCGAGGCAGGCGGCGATGAAGCCCTTCATGTCGCAAGTGCCGCGGCCATGAACGCGATTTCCACGAATGGTGGCAACGAAAGGCGGGCTCGACCAATTGGGCTCCTCGGCCGGCACCACATCAGTGTGGGCCGAGAGCACGATGCCCACCTGGTCCGGCGCGCCGATCGTGGCGAGGAGGGAAGCCTTCTTGCCCGACTCATCGGGAATACGCCGGCCAGCTATACCGTGGCTTGCCAGGAACTCCTCGACATAGTCGATGAGATCAAGGTTGGATCTGGCGCTGACAGTTTGAAAGCCGGTCAGCCTGTCGAGATGTGCGAGAGTAGCGTGCAGAGAGTCCATGCGTCAGGCAAAGATATCCTTCTCCCTTGCGGGGAAGGTGGCGCAAAGCGCCGGATGGGGGAATGGCACAAATTCTGCCGAGCTCACAGGTACTTGCCTTGATATCGCATTTCTTCCCGACCCCGTCGCGCAGGCCCTCACGATATTGCTCACCTCTCCGGATCAACGCTCTCATGCCGCCTTCAGGACCGCGTGAGGCTAAAGGATGCGGCTGGATGTTCAAAATAGTTAATTCTGGTGGCGTGCTTCAAGAAAAGCGAAGGCCCTAGATCCGGCCGAATTCCGCCAGCAGATCCTCGATCGTCTTTCCCTGCGCGACCCATTCGCGCGTTTTCTGCTCCCGCTCCGCCTGTTCGCGGGCGAGCTTCAGGACCTCGTTGGCTTCGGAGAGCGGGATGACGACCACGCCGATCACGTCGGCAACGATGAAATCGCCCGGATTGACGACGACCCCACCGCAATTGATTGGGACATTGATCGAGAGTTCCTCCTTGCGGCCGGAGAACATCGTATGCGTGCCGCGCGCAGTGATGGCGCGGGTCCAGATCGGCCAGCCGATGTCGGCAAGCTCGTCGGTATCGCGGCCGGCACCGTCGACGATCATGCCGCGTATGCCGCGGTTCTTGGCGAGGCCTCCCATGAGGCCGCCGCAGACCGAGGTCTCGCTTTCGCCGCCCGCATCGACCACGATCATGTCGCCGGGCTGGCCCATTTCGAGGGCTTTCAAAGGATCGACCAGATCGCCCTTGGAAAGCTGCACCGTCACCGCCTGGCCGGTCGCCTTGGCCTTGAATGGCGGCTTGATCGCAGAATGCATGACGCCGGTGCGATACATCACATCGGCGAAGACGCAGGAGGCCGAATAGCAGCGCGTCACCTCGTCGAATTCGGCAAGCAGATCCGGGCGGCGGTCGAAATCATTGTATTTCTTGAGCATCACGGCCTCATTTGTTGGAGTGAAGGATCACGGCCCCGAAAGCGACATCGCGCCGGAAAGGAGCCGAACATTGTTGACGGGGTTATGCGGCAGCTCACCGCTCAGCACGCGCGCCACTTCGCTCGCCGCGGTCTCGCGCGCCATTCTGATCGACTCTTCGGAATAGTAGGCGGCATGCGGCGTGACGACGACATTGGCGAGGCTGAGGAGGGGATTGTTGGAGGGCGTCCAACCTTTGCGCTTGGCCGGCTCCTCCTCGAGATCATCGAGGCCGGCAGCACCAATATGGCCGTCCTTCAGCGCCTTATAGAGGGCCTGATTGTCGATCGTGGGACCGCGCCCGGTATTAATGACGATGGCGCCCCGCTTCATCATCGCAAATTCCGCGCTCCCCAGGAAATGCCGTGTATCCGGCGTCATCGGCACCTGCATCATGACGACGTCCGATTGCCCGAGGAGCTCCTCCTTGGAAACGCGCCGAGCCTCAGCCGCCTCGATCACGCCCAAATCGACATAGGGGTCATAGACCAGGAGGCTCACGCCGAAGCTCCGTGCCCGCTCGGCAATTGCGCGACCGATCTTGCCGAATGACACGATGCCGAGGGTGCGGCCGCGCAACCGGTGGATCGGCCGGCCCGATTTCCAGTGCCAGACGCCCTCATGCACGGCCCGGTCATAGGGAGCTATGCCGCGTGCCAGCATCAGCCACAAAGCAATGGCATGATCGGCGACTTCGTCCGTGCAATAGTCGCGCACATTGGTCACGAGGATATTGCGCCGCGTCGCCGCTTCGATATCGACAATGTCGACGCCGACGCCATAGCGCGCGATGACCTGGCATTGCTCCATGGCCGCGATCGTCCGGGCGCCGACCCGCGCATATTGCGTCATGATCGCGTCGCAATCCTTTGCCGCCGCGAGCAGATCGTCCTCGCGCTTTGCCTGCAGCCCCAACACCTCGGCGCCGATCGGTTCGAGGATCGCGCGCTCGACCGCGATATCTCCATAGTCGTAATCGCTGATGATGACTTTGAACCTTGGCATTTGCCAGTCTACCGCAGCTTAGACATACGCACCGGCCGAATAGGTGAGCTCGTAGGAGTGGCTGTAGATCTCGACGATGTTGCCGAACGGATCCTCGCAATAGACCATGCGATAGGGCTTCTGCCCGGGGTAGTAGTAGCGGACCTGGCGCATGCGCGTCCGTCCGCCATGCTGCTCGATAAGCCTGGCGCGGCCCTCGAGGTCGGGATCCTGCACGCAGAAGTGAAAAAGCTTGGGGCGCCAATATTCGAACGGCATGGCCTCGGGCTTGGTGTTACGAAACTCGAAGAGCTCGATGCCGATGCCGTCATTGGTGGCGAGATGAGCGATGCGGAAGGAGCCCCAGCCTTCGCCGAAGACATCGTCGCACATCTGGCCGATGGCGCTGTCGTCATGGGTTATAGTGGTCGGCGCCATGATGAGATAGAGGCCGAGCGCCTTGGTGTAGAAGTCGACGCCCTTCTCGAGGTCGGGAACGGTTATACCAATATGGCTGAAACTGACGGGTGCCGGCATGAGTTGTCTCCGTTGATCAGGTTGATTTGGCAGTGGCGATAAGGCGGCGCAGAAGCTGCATGAGCTCGACCCGCCACATGTCGATGCCGACCGCCAGCACGATGATGGCGCCGATGACGACATTCTGAACCGATGTGGGGACCGCATTCAGGTTGAGCGCATTCTGGACGATGACGATGGTGAGCGCGCCGATGATGGTATTGATGATGTTGCCGCGCCCGCCGGCGAGGCTCGCACCGCCGACCACGGCGGCCGCGATGGCCGAAAGCTCGAGGCCGACGCCGTAATTGGGCGAGCCCGAATTGAGACGGGCCACCATCAGCACGGCGCCGACCCCCGCCATTGCGCCGGCGATGATGAAGGCGATGAGCTGTGTCTTGCGCACCGCGAGGCCGGAAAGCCGGGCGGCGTTGGCATTGCCGCCTACCGCATAGATCGCCCGTCCCCAGACCGTATGGCGCAGGAACCAGAAGGCCAGGGCATAGATGGCGGCAACATAGAAGAGCGGCACCGGAATGCCGGCGATGGTGCCATAGAACAAGGGCTCGAGTTCAGGCGACAGGCTCGATATGGGCGAGCCGTTGTTGAACATGAACGCAGCACCTCGGAAGGCGCTGAGCGCTGCCAGCGTCGTGATGAAGGAGGGAATGCGCAAATAGGCGGTGAGCACGCCATTGACGAGACCGAGGCCGCCTCCCAGCAGGAGGATCATCGGTATGACGGCGAAAAGCGGCAGTCCGAGATCGCGATGGCTCACCGCGAAGACCATGGTGAGGAGCGCGATGGCCGAGCCCGGCGACAGGTCGATGCCGCCTGAAAAGATGACGATGGTCGAGCCGACCGCGACGATCGAGACGATCGAAACCTGCAGCACAAGATTGGAGATATTGCCCGGATTGAAGAAGCGATCGGTGGTGAGGCCGACGAGAACGGCGACCAGGATAAGGGCCGCGATCGGGCCGCCGATTTCCTTGAGAAGTCTTCATGCGGCCGCCCCGATCACCGGTGCGGAAGTCCGGATCAGGTCCGTATTCGTCACTTGATGAGCCGGCTTGATGTCGACGATACGGCCCTGGCTCATCAGGCCGACCCGGTCCGACATCCGGGTCAATTCGCTGTGGTCCGACGAAATGAGGATCACCGACTTGCCCTGCGCCGTGATGCGATTGATGAGCTCATAGACGGCGACGCGGGCGCCGATATCGATACCCTGGGTTGGCTCGTCGAGGATGAAGAGCTCGGCGCCGGCAAAGAGCCAGCGCGCGATGACGATTTTCTGCTGGTTACCGCCCGACAGCAAGCCGACATCGCGGTCCTCCGCGGCAGGGCTGATGGTGAGCGCATCGATGAGCTCGCGTCCGGCCAGCGTCTCGCGCTTGAGGCTGATCGTTCCATGCCGGCCGAGCCTTCCCAATGCGGCGATGGAAATGTTCAGGAGACCGGAGAAATTGAAGAACAGGCCGTCGAATTTGCGATTCTCGGGAACCAGCGCGAAGCCGGCGGCAATCGCGTCCCGCGGGGTCGCGACCGTGAGGGTCTTTCCCTTCCAGACGATCTCGCCGCGCGACAGGCGGTCGAGACCGAAAAGTGCGCGGGCGAGCTCGGTGCGGCCTGAGCCGAGGACACCGCCCAAGCCAAAGACCTCCCCCTGCTTTACCGTGAAGCTCGCCCCGGCGACACGGTTTTTCGTGTATAGATCCCTGACCTCGAGAACCGGCGTTTCGGTGGCATTGTGCTGTTTCGGGTAGTGATCCGAAATCCTCCCCACCATCCTCTTCACGATATGCGGAACGGAAACCTCGCTGTCCTCGGCGCTCGACACCACGCGGCCATCCTTCATGATGGTCACCCGATCGACGAGCTCCACAACTTCATCAAGGCGATGCGAGATATAGAGAATGGCGCTGCCGCCCTGGCGCAGGCGGCGCAGCAGGCTGTGCAGCCGTGAAATCTCGTCGCGGCCAAGCGCGGTCGTCGGCTCGTCGAGGATGATCATCGAGGCATCGGCGGCCAGCGCCTTGGCGATCTCGACGAGCTGCTGCTCCGCCACCGACAATGTTTCGACGATCCTGTCAGGATCGATCGCGACGTCCATTTGCGCGATGATCCGGCGGGCGCCGTCACGCATGGCATTCCAGTCGACGGAAAGGCCGCGTTTCGGCGCCCGGCCAAGATAGATGTTCTCGGCCACGCTCAGCGCCGGCACGAGGGAGAATTCCTGAAACACCGTGGCGATGCCGGCCCGGCGCGCCGCGATCGGATTTTCGAGCGTGACCGGTTTGCCGCGATGGCGGATCTCGCCGCTGTTGGCCTGATGGACGCCGCACAATATCTTGATGAGGGTCGACTTGCCGCAGCCATTCTCGCCGAGCAGACCGTGAATTTGTCCGGCATGAATCTGCAAGGAAACATCGTCATTGGCGACGACGCCGGGAAAGCGCTTGGTGATCGAGCGGAGCTCCCAAACAGGTTCCGACATTGGCACTTCCGGTTATCGCTGACTTCGGAGGTCCCGCTCCCCGAAGAGAAAGCGGGACCTCGGCTTGTGCATTAGTAGGCTTTCGACGGTTTGGGCCAGAGCTTGTCCGCCGCCTGGAGCACCGGCAGCACATTGTCCTTGTCGACGATGGTGGTCGGCGTTTCGACGAAGCCACCTGTGAACTTGCCATTGAGGGCGTCGAGCGTCACGGTGAGAGCGATCTGGCCCATGACGAAAGGCGTCGTATTCACCGTAGCGGTCAGCGTGCCGTCATGGATCTGCTCCAGCGCTGCCGTGTCGCCGTCATTGCCGAGGAGAAGGAGGCTCTTGTTGCCGAGCGACTTGGCGGCGACCGCGGCTCCCATGATCATGTAGTCATTGGCCGCGAAGACGACATTGACGTCGGGATTGGCCTGCAGCAGATCCATGCCGGCGGTGTTGCCGCCCTCGACATTCCATCCGCCTGGGATCGAGGTCTTGATCGTGATCCCGGGCTTTTCCTTGACGGCATCGAGGAAGCCGCCGACGCGCTCCGTCGAGTGATAACCCGGAAGGCCTTCGATGACCGCCACATTGACCGGCTTGCCGCCGAGCTTGTTCAAGAGATATTCGCCGATCTTGTGGGTGCCCTTGCGCTGGGAATAGCCGACGACGCCATGCACCGGCGTGGGGAAATTGGCGATGTCGGAATTGACGATGATGACGGCAATGCCCTTGTCGACCGCCTGCTTGACGAGCGGAGCAGCCGCACCTTCGTCATGGGTCGACAATATGATCGCATCCACATCCTGGGTGATCACGTCCTGGATCATGCCCATTTGCCCATTGATGTCGGAACCGGATTGCGGCGCCAGCATAAAGGTCTCGACGCCGGCGCCAGCGGCTTCCGCTTTGATGCCTTCGCCAATGGCGATGTAATAGTTGAATTCGGTGGCCGGCGGCATATAGGCGATGCGGATCTTGCCGTCATTCTTGAGCGTCTTGACGTCGGCCTGAGCGCCTTCCTTGAGCGGTTGCGGTGCGGCGTAGTCGGCGGCGAGCGCCGCTCCGGTCCAAAAGAGGCCAGGCGATGCCGCGAGCATCAGTGCGAATGCCCTTCGCGAAAGTCGGGTCTTCATGAGCTTCATCCTCCCAGTTTTCGATGATCCATCTGTTGTCCCGCGCGCTTTGCGATCATCCGGCAAAGGGCGGATCGGCGATGCCCTGAATGCCGGGCAGCACCTTGAACAGGCCGCCGGCCAAAGGTTCGCGGGCAAGTGCTTCATCCGTTTCGGCAAGCCTGGAACTGGTGATGAAGAGCGTGCCGAGATCGGCGCCGCCGAAGGCGCAGCATGTCGGCTTCCTAACCGGCACGTCGATGACGCGATCAAGCCGTCCGTCCGGCGCGCGCCGCTCGACGCGATAGCCTTCCCACACCGCGTTCCAGATATAGCCCTCGCCATCGACGCAGGATCCGTCGGGCACGCCCGAATCCGCTGAAAGTGTCGCGACGCTGCGCTTGGCGCCAAGCGTGCCATTGCCTGGATCATATGTGAAGGCGACGATTTCCCGCGTCGGGCTGTCGGCAAAGTACATGGTTCGCCCATCCGGGCTGAAGCAGGTCGAATTGGCGCAAGCGACGCTATCGAAGAGGCGCGTAAGCGTGAGATCGGGATCGAGACGCCAGACCGAAGAAATGGGCGCTAGCGCTTTTTCGTCCATTCCGCCGGCGATGAAACGGCCCTTGGGATCGGTGCGCCCGTCATTCAGGCGCGTGGTCGGTTTTTCTGGCTCGAAGTCGGCGATCGGCGTGCGCTTGCCGGTGGCGAGATCGAGAAAGGCGAAACCATCGGCAAAGGCGGCGACGACCTCGTTCGCCGGTCGGCCTTTGCGCGTGGCAAAACAGCAGACACGGCCGGGTGTCGGATAGGAGCGGCTCGTGCCCGAGTGCGGCGCATAGGTCGATATCTGCTCACCGTGAATGTCGGTCCAATAGAGGAGGCCATGCTCGGCGGACCAGAAGACGCCCTCGCCATGCTGATTGCGGCAGTCGAGCACCAACTCGGCTCTCATTCTTCCTCCCGAATGCAAGCTTGTTCTTCACGCTTGGCTTGTTAACTGATATCTGATATATCAGATAGCACCGTACGCGACAAGAGTGCTTTCACTTTCTCGGGGAGTCCCGATGCGTCCGATTGAGCGTCCGCGATCACTGACCGGGACAGTGCTGGCGCAACTGCGCGAGTCGATCGTCTCAGGCGATCTCGAGCTCGGCTCGGCGCTTTCCGAGCGCGTCCTTGCCGAGAAGCTCGGCGTCTCCAAGACGCCGGTGCGCGAAGCGCTGGCGCACTTGCGCGTCGAAGGCCTGGTTCGGATCTATCCGCAGCGCGGCGCCTATGTCTTCACGCTCTCGGCGCGCGAAGTGACCGAGATCTGCGAATTCCGTCAGACGCTGGAGACAGCCGCGCTCCGGATCGCCATCGAACGCCGTCCGAAGCAACTGGCTGAAGAGCTCGACGCCATCATCGCAGACATGGAGGCAGCACGCGCCAGGGACGATACCAAAGCCTATCTTCGCGCCGACACGCGATTTCACCAGGCCTTCTTCCGCCACTGCGGTAACAGCTACCTGATCGATACCTATGAATTGCACATCGGCAAGATCGCGGCTCTGCGCACGCATCTCGCCGCCAAGCCTCGCCACACCGAGTTGTCTTATCGCGAGCATTGCCAATTGCGCGATCTGATCGCCGCCGGCCACCTGGCGAAGGCGCTCGATGTGCTCGACGTCCATATCGACCGCACCAAGTCGACCTATTCGGCGGAGATCGACGATATCGCCATGGCCGACAAGCAGGCAGCGAAATGACGACGCTGCTCCGCATGTCGTCCATATCGAAGCGCTTTGGCGACGTGACCGCCTTGTCGGATGTTTCCTTCGACATCAAGGGGGACGAGATCCACGCGCTGGTGGGCGAGAATGGCGCCGGCAAATCGACGCTGATCAACATCCTGGCCGGCGTTCTCGAGCCCGATAGCGGCATCATCGAAATCGCCGGCAAGGTTTCAACGTTGCGGACACCGCGCGAGGCCCAGGATGTCGGCATTGCGACCGTCTTTCAGGAATTGTCATTGGCGCCATCGGTAAGTGTCGCTGAGAATATTTTTGCCGGCCGGCTGCCGCAGGTGGCGGGGTTTGTCGATTGGAAGGCGCTCAATCTCGCGGCCATCGATCTCATGGCGAAATTCGGCGCCGCGATCGATCCCGGCGCCCGCCTTGCCGATTATCCGATCGGCACGCGCCAGCTCGTCGAGATCGCCAAGGCGATCTCGCTCGATGCGCGCATCCTGCTGCTCGACGAGCCGACGTCGGCACTCGACCAGGCCGACAAGGCGAGGCTGTTCGATGTCCTGCGCGGACTGGCGGCGAATGGATTGGGTATTGTCTATATCAGCCACCATCTCAATGAAGTCATCGCTTTGTGCGATCGCATCACGGTCCTGCGCGATGGCCGCGTCTCGGGCCGCTTTGCGGCAAGTGAGACAAAGGCTGATGCCATCGTGCGGGCAATGGTGGGGCAGGATGCGGTGACTGACGCCGGCCGGATTTCGCACAAGCCAGGCGCGGCCATCCTCTCCGCACGCGCCGTCTCCAGGCACCCGGTCCTCATCGATGCAAGCCTGGAGCTTCGCTCAGGCGAGATTGTTGCGCTTGCCGGACTCATGGGCTCCGGCCGCAGCGAATTCGCCCGCGCCCTTTGCGGTCTCACCCAGATCGACGGCGGTATCCTCGAGCTCCATGGAAGCCCGGTGAGGTTCGCGGGGCTGAGCACGGCGATGGCGCACGGGCTCGGCTATGTGCCGAGCGAAAGAAAGACCGACGGGCTGTTTCTCGACCTTTCGACCACCGACAACATCGCCGCCGCGCAATTCATGAAACTAGCGCGTCTTGGAGTCTCCGATCGTTGGGCTAAGGCCGCCCTTGCCCGGCGCTTCATCGAACGGCTCGGCATCAGGCTGCGCGATCCCGACGATCCTGTCGCGCGGCTGTCGGGCGGCAATCAGCAGAAGGTGCTCCTGGCGAAGTGGCTGGCGATCGCGCCCAAAGTGCTGATTGTCGAGGAGCCCACGCGCGGTGTCGACGTCGTCGCCAAATTCGAGATCCACCGCATTCTGAGAGAACTCGCCCGCGCCGGGACCGCCATCCTGCTCGTATCGTCCGATCTACCGGAAATCCTAAGCCTTGCTCAACGGATCGTCGTCCTGCGGCAGGGCCGCACGATCGCGCAATTGCCGGCGGAAGGCACGAATGAAGAAGACGTGATGGCGCTCATGTCGGGCGTGGATGGCATGGGTGGAAGGACGGCCGCATGAGCGTCGTCTCCGCACCGCTTCCCCGCGCAAGCTTGCGGAAATTCGCCGGAGTGCGGGAACTGACGCTCTTCCTTCTCATCGTGGCGCTGGTCATCGTCATGTCGGTGCTGTCGCCCTATTTCTTGTCCTTGGCCAACTTCCGGGCGATGGCCGTCGGTCTCATCCCGACCGCGATCATCGCCGTCGGCATGACCATGCTCTTGGTCTCAGGCAACTTCGATCTCTCGGTCGGCTCGGTCCTTGCTTTGTCAAGCACCGTGCTGGCGTTGCTCGTAGCCAACGGCATGATCATCCCACTCGCGGTCGTCCTGACCCTGGCGCTTGGCCTCGTGATCGGACTGGTGAACGGCTTGATCGTCACCGGCATAGGGGTCAATCCGCTGGTGGCAACCTTGGGCACGATGTCGGTGGCGCGCGGCGTGGCGCTGGTTCTCACCGAGGGTTTCTCGATCGCCAATTTGCCGGCGTCATTCGGCTGGGCCGGCAAGAGCGAAATCCTGGGCCTTCCGGTCATGTTCTGGTTCATGGTCGTGATCGTCGTCGCCGGCGATCTCGCCATGCGCCATCTCGCTTTCCTGCGCCAGGCTTATTTCATCGGCGCCAATGAGCGCGCGGCGCGCCTTTCGGGCATGCCGGTGGCGCGCGTCAAATGCGCGGCCTTCATGATAACGGCGGGACTGGCCGCGATTGCCGGCATGCTGCTCGCCTCGCGATTGATGAGCGGCACGCCGACCGCCGGCAATGCGCTCGAGCTTCAGGTACTGGCCGCCGCGGTGATCGGCGGCGCATCGTTGCGCGGCGGCGAAGGCACCGTCCTCGGCGCCATACTGGGAGTGGTCTTCGTCGCTCTGGTCAACAACGCCATGACCATGCTTGCGGTGTCGATCTACTGGCAGATGATCGTGACGGGCCTGGTGCTCGTCTTGGCGGTTGCCATCGACATGCTGGTCAAGCGGCGGCGTGATTGAAGAATTGCAGCAAAAGGGAGGACAACATGACTGCACCATCCATGATCGATCGACGAGGTCTGCTCGCCACCGCGGCACTTGCGGCGGCAGGCATGGCCTTGCCGGTATTCACGCCGGAAGCTTTGGCTGCCGGCGAAGGCAAGGAATACGTCTTTCTGACCCTTGTGACCCAAGTGCCCTTCTGGGTCGATCACAAGCTTGCTCTCGCCGATGCCGAGAAGATGCTGGGGATCAAGACCGAGTTCACCGGTCCCCTTGATTTCGATACGGCCGGCCAGGCGCGTCAGCTCGATGAGCTGATCGCCCGGCAGCCCGCCGGTCTCTTGCTATTTCCGGGCGATGTCGCCGCACTCGCCCCCGGCATCGACCGCGCCGTCGAGGCGGGAATCCCCGTTGCCATGATCATCGGCGATGTGCCGCAATCCAAGCGCTCCGTGCATCTCGGCATATCGAATTTCGAGGCCGGCAAGGTCGGAGGAGAAATGCTGGCTCAGGCCATTGGCGGCAAGGGCAAAGTCATTCTCGGCACGTTCCCGGCGCCGCCGGTGCTCGAAAGGGTGGAAGGCTACAAGGCGCTGTTCAAGGAGAAATATCCCGACATCCAAGTCGTTGACACGGTCAATGACAAGGCCGATCCGTCCTATGCGCCGACTGCCTATGCCCAGGCCTTGCAGGCGCATCCTGACGTCGTCGGCATCGGCGGGACGGATGGCGATTCCGGAAAGGGCGCGGCCATCGCCGTGACCGAGGCCGGATTGAAAGGCAAGATCAAGATCGTCGCGATGGATCGCAACGACGACATGCTGAGCTATATCGAGGACGGCACGATCGAAGGCGCGGTGGCGCAGAAATCCTATCTCGAGGCGTTTCTCGCTTTGCACATGCTGCATTGGCTCAACACCAACACGATGAAGGTCGTGCCGGATGCGAAGGCCGCGGGGATCAATCCTCTGCCGGAGAATGTGATGACCGGCGTGATGAAGATCACCAAGGAGAATGTCGCGCAGTTCAAGCATGCCTGAAGCATCGGCCCGAAAAGTGCGCGCGGTTTTCGGACAAGCCGATGCGCAGGACAAAGAGAAGGAGGCTCGTATGAGCAATAAGCTGACCGTGCTCAGGCTGGGGGATGGGAAACTGTCCCCCTGGCCGTGGAATCCGGGCGATGTGGTTGAGACGCAAGGCATGAAGCCGGTAGGCAAGAAGGACTTCGAGGGAAACGGGATTGTTGCCGGAAAATGGGCCTGCAACGCGGGAAAAGTCGCAATCAACGGTCATCCTGTGGATGAAGCCTGCTTCGTCATCGGTGGCAGCGTGACGATCACCGATGAAGACGGCGGCGCCCAGACCTTCCGCGCCGGCGAAGCCTTCCTCTTGCCGCGGGGCCTCCGGGGGATCTGGTCGAATTCAGATGAATTCGCCAAGATCTTCATGGCTGTCGAGAGAGGGGCAGGGAAGTAAGCGAGGGGTTACCGGGAAAGAAGGGCCATGAGGCGCTCGCCGATATAGATCACCTCGTCGTCCTTGAGAACGTCCATGACGATGCCGATCCTATCGCCTTCCTCGATGGCGAGGATCGGAGGACTGGAGGCTTCGAGCCCGAGCGCCACCTCATGCGCCGACCTGCGGCCATCGAAGGTGATGAGCAGGCAGTTGACCGGCTCATCGACGAAGCGCTCATCCATGGTGAAGCATTTGGGCTCGAGCTTCAGGCCGTTAAGGCCTGTGAGCTGGCGCTCGAGCATGGCGACCTGGCGGCGATAGGCGGCGAAGCGCGCGTCATGGTCCATCGCGAGCCACTCCTCGAGCGCCACCAGCACGGCGATGATCGTCTGGCGGTCCATCTTGAGGGGACGGCCGAGCTTCAGATATTTTCCTGATTCATAGCGGGTGAAATGCGCATTGCTGACCGCCTGGATGAGGTCCTTGCGTCCCATGATGAAGCCGCCCGCATTGGGGCCGCCGAAATATTTGGCGCTGATGCAGACGAGATCGGCGCCGCGCTTGACATAGTCGCCCATGATCGATGTCGGATAGTTCATATAGGCAGCATCGACGATCAACGGGACTTGGCGCGCATGGGCGGCCTTGACCACATCTTCGAGGCTGAGCGTCCCGGGCTTGCCGTCGAGATGTGCGGGGTGAAGGATGGCGGCGGTGCTGTCGCCGATCGCCGCCTCCAGCTGATCGCGGCGCGTGCCGTTCTTCGATCCGATCTCGAGGAGCTTGGCACCCGTCATGCCGACCTGGCGGTCATATTTGTAGCGATGCCCGGCCTGGATCAGGACGTCCCGTTTCATGCCGGTGGTGTCGGGGAGTTGCTGCGATTTCTCGCCATCGCTGCCGGCCATGCAGGCGGCTGTGCCGAGGAAGATGGCGGCGGCGGCTCCCGGCGTGATGCGGGCGGCCTCGACTCCGAGAAGGGCCGCGATGCGCTCGCCGCTCTTGTCGAGAAGATCGGTCATCCTGACGAAATGTCCGTTCAGCGCTTCGGCCGCAGCCCAGGCCTTGGGGCTGAGCCGCGACCCGCCGAGATCGGTATAGATGCCTGAGGCATTGATCACCGGGCTGACTCCGATACGTTGGAAGATGCCGTCCGCAGTTGTTGGCATGAACGATCTCATATAGGTGAATGGCTGAACCGCAGAATGTGACTTTGCCGCGGATCAAACATTGAGAATTATCGAGGTAAACCTCGCGCGATAATAAAAGAATGCGCGAGCGCAGGGTGGAGACGGGCCATGTTGGGACGCGTAAGCGATGCGGATCTGAGATTGTTGCGGGTGTTCTCCGCGGTCGTCGAATGCGGTGGCTTCGCTGCAGCACAAGCACTTCTCAATGTGTCGGAATCGACTATCAGCACGCATATGCATGATCTCGAAACAAGGCTCGGCCTCAGACTCTGCCAGCGGGGGCGCGGCGGCTTTCGGCTGACCGAGGATGGCGCGGCGGTGTTCAAGGCGGCGAGCGATCTCTTCGGTTCTCTCGATCGCTTCCAGGGCCAAATCGCCACCCGCAAGCGGCAATTGAACGGGCCCCTGATCATCGGCATGCCCGACAATATCATCACCCATCCGGAATTCCCGCTCTCCGCCGCCATCGACCGCTTCTATGGCCGCGACAACGCTGTCCATATCACGGTTGAGGTTCTTACCCCCCGCGATCTCGAGCGTGGCGTGCTCGACGGGCGGCTGCATCTCGCCATCACGCCGCGACATCAGCGTGTCGCTGGCCTGCGCTATGACAAGCTGCTGTCGGAGCCCAATTATTTCTATTGCAGCCGCAAGCATCCGCTCTTCGCGCAGACGAGCCGGAAACTGTCGCTGGACGAGATCGCTGCGGCGGGCCTTGTCGGGCGCGGCTATATCTCCAATTTCGACCAGCGCTTCTTCAAGGATGCGCCGCATCACGCGACCGCCTACAGCATGGAGGCTTCGGCGGTCCTCATCTTGTCCGGCCGCTTCGGCGGCTTCCTGCCATCCTATTATGCGCAGCGCTGGGTGGCGGCGGGCGAGATGCGGGCATTGAGGCCGGACGTCCTCAGCTACGCGCCCGACTTCTTCATGGTGACGCGCAAAGGCGCCGAGCCCGGGCTTGCCGCCAAGACTTTTCATGGCGACCTGCGCGTCGCGGCGGCGGAGATGAAGAACGGGAAGTGAGGGAGGCACTACCCCCGCCCCCACCGCTATCGGATTCACACATCCTATCCCCGAGCGACCCTCTCATCCGTCATGCCGGCGAAAGCCGGCACCCCCTGAATAAGAGCAAGCGGGCGGCGTCGCGCATCTGTGCGCGACCGGAAGCACCGCCCGTCTTGACCTGTTCAATAGGCCCCGACTTTCGTCGGGGTGACGAAATTGGGGAGACAATTGGCGGGTCACGCCACGCGACCTGCGGTTGACTTCGGCGGATCGCGATGTGTGAATACGATAGCCCCACCGGGGGAGAGGAGGGACCCAATGCGAAGCATTGGGAGGGTGAGGGGGAACGGACGGCGATTTCTTCTTCTCCTCTCTCCGAAATCTCTACGCCGGTTCCCCCTCACCCCTAGCCCTCTCCCCCGCAGGGGGAGAGGGGATTTCTTGTTGCTTTGACCGGCGTCGAACCAAACTTCCGCAATGGGTAATTTAATCCTTCCCCATATGTGGTTTCGTTCGGTAGCGCCTGGTCAGGGGCAAGCAAGAACAAGATTTCTGGGGAGGCCGGACATGAAACTGCCGTTCAAATCTCTTTTCCTCATGAGCGCCCTGCTGGTGGCCACATCGCTCGGCGCGCAAGCGCAGGAGAAGATCAAGGTCGCGACCGAAGCGTCCTTCCCGCCCTTCTCCAAGACCGAAGCCGATGGCAGCTATTCGGGCTTCGAGATCGATCTCGGCAATGAGGTGTGCAAGCGCGCCAATCTCGATTGCGAATGGGTGAAACAGGATTTCGACGGCATGATCGCCGCCCTGATCGCGCGCAAGTTCAACATGGTCTTCTCCTCCATGTCGATCAAGCCCGAGCGCGAGAAGGTCGCCGACTTCTCCATTCCTTATTACGCCGGCAAGTTCGTCTTCTACGGCAAGAAGGGTGCGTTCAAGAACTTCGCCGAGGACATCAAAGGCAAGCGCGTCGGCGTCTATGCCGGCGCCACCCAGGATCAATATGTCCGCAAATATCATGCGGGCGAGCTCGAGCCCGTCGGCTATGAGAATGCCGACCAGATCCATGCCGATCTGGTGAATGGCCGCATCGATCTCGCTTTCGGCGAGCAGCAGCCGGCGATCGAGTTCATGAATTCGCCGCAAGGCAAGGATTTCGAACAGGCAGGACCACTTATTGACGATCCTGAGGTCCTGGGCCGCGGCGTGGGCGCCATGTTCGTCAAGGGCGATCCCTTGAAGGCGAAAGTGGACGAAGCCATCCGCGCTGTCTATGCCGATGGGACGTTCGACAAACTCTCGCAGAAATGGCTTGCCGGAGCGGATATCCGCGCCGATAAGCTCTGGCCGTGAGGGTATGCTTCTGAGACATGGATTGGTCTCTTTTTTTGCCGGGCCCGCAAGGCTGGGGTGATGAGCTCTTGGCCGGCCTGTGGCTGACCATCCGGCTAGGTCTGACCGCGGTTATCTTGGGAACTCTCATGGGATTGCTCGCCGCTCTGAGCGAACTCTCCCGCTTCACCCCCATCGCACGCCTTATCGCTGCCTACAATCTCGTGATGCGCAGTGTGCCCGAGCTCCTGGTGATATTTCTTCTGTATTACGGCCTCGCATTTGTTCTGACCTTTATCCTTGGCCTCGTCGGCATCGATCACTTTGTGGATGTGAGTCCCTTCTGGGCCGGCGCCCTGGCGCTGAGCCTCATTCATGCCGCCTATGCCAGCGAGGTGTTTCGCGGCGCCCTCCAGGTCATCCCGAAAGGACAGATCGAGGCCGCGCAGGCCTTCGGCATGGGTCGCTTCCTCACCTTCCGGCGCATCAAGCTGCCGGTTGCCTTCCGCCTCTCGCTCGCCGGCCTTGCCAATCTGCTGATGGCGACGCTCAAGAACACGCCATTGGTCTCGGCGATCGGCC
Source organism: uncultured Alphaproteobacteria bacterium (assembly GCA_963841765.1). Classification (GTDB taxonomy): domain Bacteria; phylum Pseudomonadota; class Alphaproteobacteria; order Rhizobiales; family Aestuariivirgaceae; genus Taklimakanibacter. The sequence goes on along the minus strand of CAWJDZ010000031.1, from coordinate 101,587 downwards.
TTCAGGATCTGATCCGCGCCGCGGGCGATGCCGGGCAGAACACCAAGCTCTTCTTCCAGTTCTTCATCGCCTCGCTGGTGATCTATCTCCTGATCGCCGCCGTCATGCTTCTCGTCCAGATCCGCGCCGAGAGCACGCTCTTCGCCCATTTGCGCCGGGAGCCTGCCTGATGATGGACTGGTCAACGCTCGTCGAATATTTGCCACTCCTGGCCAAGGGGGCGCTCACGACGATCGAGCTGACGGTCCTCATCGTCGTCTTCGGCTTTATCATCGCGCTGCCGGTGGCGTTGGCGCGCAATTCGGCGTCCCCGCTCGCAAGGTACTTCGCTTATGCCTTCATCTTCATCTTTCGTGGTGCCCCCATCCTCGCGGTCCTCTTCCTTCTCTATTACGGCCTGCCACAGATACCCGGCATCAAGGAGAGCATCTTCTGGCATCTGATCGAACGGCCCATGCCGATCGCCGTCCTGGCGCTGTCGCTCAATTCTGCAGGATTCCTCGCCGAGATCTTCGCCATCGCCTTGCGCAACGTGCCGGTGGGCGAGATCGAAGCGGCCCGCGCCTTCGGTTTCTCGCGCCCGCAAACCTTCTTTCGCTTCACGCTCCTGGGCGCAGCAAGGCTCGGCATCCGCCCCTATGGCAATGAGCTCGTCTTTGTCCTCAAGGGGACCGCCGCCGTCAACTTCATCACCATCATTGATCTCGTCGGCGCCGCCAACCAGGTCTATTTCAATACATTCGACCCTATCACACCGCTCCTGGTCGCGGGCGCAATCTATCTTTTCTTCGCGCTGTTGATCGTGACCGGCATCAGCTTTCTGGAGCGCAGATTGTCGCCCTGGCTTTATCGTGAAGCATCGGAACCCCGCCTCAAGGAGATGCCGGCATGAAACGCGAGACGATCACCCTCGATAATGGCGAAGGCCTGCCGCTGTCGGACGCGGTACGCTTTGGCGATCTCATCTTCGTCTCCGGCATGGTCGCCTTCGACGAGGGGGGGACCATCGCAAAAGGGGGGATCGCCGCCGAGACCCGTCAGACCTTCAGGAACATCGAGCGCGTCCTCGCCAAGGCCGGCGCCTCGCTTGCCGACGTGCTGAAAGTGAATATCATCCTGACTGACGCGTCCGACTTCGACGCCTTCAACGCCGCCTATCGCGAGCTGTTTCCGAAATCGCCGCCGGCCAGGATCTCCATGGTGGCGGGCCTCACCATCCAGGCCCGTCTCGAGGTCGATGTCATTGCCGGGGTCAGCCGATGACCAAGGCTTTCTGGCTGCAGACGGCCAATCAGAATGCCTGCGAGATCGCGCGCCTTGCAGGCTTCGGCATGGTGGTCTTCGATGCCGAACATGGCGAAGGCGACGAGCTCACCGCCACGATGATCGGCTTTAAGTCGCTATTTGCTCAGCAATGAAGAAGACGCGAGCGCCTTCTTGCTGCAGGCCATGGCGGGCGACGGCGACCACGACACCGTTTGCTGAAGATATGATGGGTTCAGGGTCCGCGAGCGGGTCCTGCAAGGGTGCCATTACGCCAAGGAGATCACCCTTGCGGACCTTGTCGCCAAGACTGACGGCGGGAGCGAAACGGCCGGCGAGCTCTGTTCGGACATAATGTTCGGGATGGCCCAGGAACAGCAGTTGGGAGCGGCTGTGCTCCGGCCGTGTGGCGCCGGCCGACGGGACCACGCCAATATGAGAGAGAAGGCTGCGCAGGCCGTGCTCGGCGACACTGAGCGAGGCCTGAGTGACGCGTCCCGCGCCGCCAAGCTCGGAGGAGATTGCCTTCTTGCCGAGCGAGCGCGCCAGGCCTTCAAGCGTTCCGGCATGTGGCATGTCCGCCGTGGCCGAGACTTCGTCGAAGACGATCGCATAGGGCGCATCGAAGGCGAGGAGGGGATCGAGCATGGCTCGAATTCAGCCGAACCCATGCGCGCCTGGAGGTTGGAGCTGAGCACGAATTCATGGGCGCTGCCGCCTGAATGGAGATCAATCACCCAATCGGCTTGCGGCAGCAGCATGGTCTCGACGAAGCGGGCAATGGCATGGGCAGGGCCATCGCCGCCGGGCCGGCCATAGAGCCGGTTGAGATCGCTCTGATCCTGCGGCGTGAGTCGCGTGCCGGCGCGGCACGCCGGAACATTGTGCAAGGGCAGGAGGATGAGCGTTCCACGGACGTCTTGCACATCGATCTCGCGGCAGAGCGACGACACGGCGAGCTGGCCTTCGAACTCGTCGCCATGGGTGCCGCCGGCGACCAACACGGGGCCGCTTCCCTTGTGGACAATCACCAAAGGCAGCAGCAATTCCCCTTCACCCTTGTCGTGCTTGAAAGCAAGGCGCACATGCCAGAGATGCTTGCCGGTGGCGGCGAGCTCGATATGGTCAAGGAAAAGCGTGCGCCACGGAGTGCAGTCTGCCATGTCTCACCTCGCATGACCGGCACGTAGGCGAAGCCGCCGCGATCGACCATGCGAGACTGGCGAAGTGAACTTGGACTCCCTCTACGGCTTTTTTGGCTCGTGGCTGTGCTTCTTTAGCCGGAAGGAGAACGCGACAAGGAGCGCGCCGAAGATGATTGCATAGGAGCCGATGACCCAAATCAGCGCCAAGGCGCCGGCACCGGGCATGAACAGCATCACCAGGCCGAAGAGAACCGAGAGCGCTCCCGACAGGATGAGCCACCACTCATTGTCGATCTCCTTGCGGATCTTGATGGCCCCGATGATCTCGAAAATACCGTGGATCAGCGACCAGACGCCAATGAATATCGCCAGTACAAACGCGGTGAGGCCCGGCCACAGGAACGTGAGCAGGCCGGCGGCAATGCCGAGGATGCCGATCAGGATCAGCCACCATCGGGATTGCGGGGCGTCGCCGCGAATTGCGGCGCCGATCGCGAATATGCCGTCCATCAACGCATAGGCGCCGTAAAAGATGATCAGGGTGAGAAGCGTGATGCCTGGCCAGGCGAAGGCCAGCACGCCGAAGATGATGCCCGCGATGCCGCGCAACAGCACGAGCCACCAGTTCTGGGCGAGGACATGCAGTCTGGGTAAAGCAGTCCGGAATTCCGTTTGCTGGGCCATGATGCGCTTCTCCTGTCGAGTTTGCATCCTTTGGGGCGTCCGCCCCGTGTCCCCGCAAATGTTTCATGGCGCGAGATTCGGCGCAAGCGTCACCATCGAATTTTGACTGTTACATTATTGACCCAGATTATTCACATACAGAAGTAAGCCATTGAATAGACAGAAATTTTAAGGCAAACAAAGTGAACCGATCGGCGCTGGGAAAACCTACTCGCCCACGTGAGCGACAGTCACCTTGACATTGAGCGCGTGCAATTCCGCGAGTTTCCCTTCATCCGCGCCGTCATCGGTGATGACTTCTGAGATCGCCGAGATGTCACAAAATGCCGAGAAGGACGGCGCCCGGAATTTCGTGCTGTCGATCATCAAAATCGAGCGCCTGGCCGAGCGGATCATGGCGCGTTTGAGAGAGGCGACCTCGAGCGAGGCGTCGGTGAGCATGCGGCCGGTGATGGCATAGGCGCCGACGAGGCAGAGATCGGCATGGATGGTGCCGAAGAAGCCGACGCCCGGCTCGCCCACCATCATTTGCGATCCCGTGCGCACCGTGCCGCCCGGAACGATCACCCGCCAGGACGGGCAGGCCGCGCAAAGGCTCGCGGTTTCGAGACTGTTGGTGACGGCCGTCAACGGGATCTGGCGCTCGGCCGCGGCGCGCACGGCCTCGAGCACGGTCGAGCCTGTGTCGAAGATGACGCTTTCGCGCGGATTGATGCGCAAGGCGGCAAGCGCACCAATGGCGCGCTTCTGCTGATGCTGGAGCTGTGCATTGAGAGAAGGCTCGTGCTCGAAAGTCGCCTGGAGCGGTGGCACGAAAAGTGCCCCGCCATGGGTGCGTTCGAGATAGCCGCCCTCGGTCAATTGCTCGAGATCGCGGCGAATTGTCGAGGCCGAGGCGCCGATATCCTCGGCGAGCTCGAGGATCGAGGCAGCACCGTCGCGACGCAGGCGCTCGAGAATCATGGCGCGGCGCTTGGCGGGGATGATCTCAACGCGCTTCGATGGTGTGTCCATGAGAGGTTCCTTCAGGGATCAGCTGACCTGCCGCTCTCGATCGTCCGAGCATCAGAAGGCATCCGCCGGTGAAACTGTCACCGAGCCCGACGGTCGCCTTGGGATGCGCGAGATGCGGCGAGGCGCAGGAGACGAAAGACCAGGCGCCGTGCCGAGCGAGAGTGGGGAAGGGCGGGTCGGAGAAGGTCGCCCGCGCAGCGATGGCCTCGGGGTAAGCGGGGACACCATGGGCCGCCCTGGTGCCGGCGAGAAGGCAGCCCATCAACAATGCGTTGCGCTCTGTTTCCGGGTCGTCCCGCGTGACGCCGGCTGCCCAGCGATCGGCGTGGACGCAGATACGGTCGAGACCGAGCCTCATCCCGAGGGCGCTCATGTCCTTGGCGAGGTCGGATGTCTCGGGCATCAGCTGGATGAACTCGGAATGGCTCATTCCGAGCGAGGTGATGGCGCCATTGAGCCGCTCCATCACCCGGTCGCGATGGCCTGGCGTGTCGTAGCCTGCAAGCTCGAGATGCACTGTTCGCACACCGGCGGCCCGCCACTGCTCAATCATGTGTCGGACGGGCGCGACTTCGGTGTCGATCTTGTCATAGGGAATGGAATTGAATCCAGAGATCAGCCCCGCGCCCGCTTGCGGCGCAAGTGAGACGCTGAGCTCTGCAAACTGGGCGTCATGCTCGAGGCCCGGATCATGAAAGCGCACGATGATGCGCGACGATCGTTGGGGCATGACATCGCCGATTGCGAGGCCCGCCGTGTATTCGACGATGAAGATCTCCGGTTGACGGGGGCCGCGCGGAACGATCTCAGCGGCGCGCCGCGCTCTGCCATCCTCTGCGATCAATATCCCGGGATGAACCTGCTTCAGCTTGTGCGCGCTGCGGTCTTCGAGCGCGATGAGGGCCGGAGCGCCGATCGCGGCGAGCGACCAGGCCGCCTGTGGACCAGTGCCGCCAAGGGCGTAGGTAATCGGGATTTTCTCTGCGAGCCAGGAGGGGCCCTCCGGCCAGTCGATCCGCACCTCCCCGCCGATCCCTCGGCGGGCGCGATTTCTCACCATCTCGCCAAACGCCACGGCCTGCGGCATTCCTGAGGTGAGGAGCGGCTCGAGATCGTGAGCCAAGAGGCGCGCATCGACGCACGCGCTGAGCCCGAACAGCATGAGGGGCGATGAGGCCGCGATGCGCGGGATGTCCCTGATGAGTTCCTCGTAGTGGCCGTTCCAATCCGTCATGCCAATCGCCCGGGTCTCTAGTGCCGGCATAGAGGATCAAATTCAAACTCCTGTCAACAGAATGAAACATTTTGAAAGATTTCAGCTCTCAAGTTCGCTCATAAATATCAAATACATAGGCCGTAAGAGCTTATTCCTCGCTGATAGATGTTGGAATCCGTTGATACTTATTGCTCATTTGTGGTGTCAATGATATGGAGACCTCATCAACACCCTTGGAGATCGGTTCATGGCGACGAAGTTGGATGAGAAACTGGCGCGGATAAGAGCAGGGAAATACAAGCGCTCGGACTTCATCATTGCCGATGCCAAGGATGGCGATATGGGGTCGGGTGTTCTTGGCGCCGCACCCAAGCGGAGCGCCGATGGCACCCGTCTCAGAGGCAAGACCCGCAGCGAATTCCTCGATGACATCGAAGCAGTGGTCAAGCAGGGCATCGTCGATGTCATGCTCGTTTCGGCATCGAACCTCGAATTGCTGCATGAGCGGGGCGTCTTCAAGAAAAGCAAGGTCAAGCCTGCGATCCGCGCCAATGACACGACCGATTGCTGGGCGCTCGTCCGCCACGGCTGCTATCACAAGGAACCCTCGCGCCCCTTCCGCACCGCGAGCATCCCGCGCGTGATGTACAATGCAAGCGCCCCGACAAAGGGTCGCAAGACGATCTACGGCACTAATCTCGGCCTCTATTCCATCACCATGATGAATGGTCTCGATGCCGATCTGCGCACGCTCGAAGCCTTTCGCGACTTCCGTCAGGAGGCGGCGGCGAATGGCTTCAAGTATTTCCTCGAAGTATTCAATCCGAATGTGCCGCACAATATGGAGCGCGAGCATCTCGGCGAATATATCAATGACTGCATCCTGCGCTGCCTCGCCGGCGTTATGAAGGCTGACCGGCCGCAATTCCTGAAGATCGTCTATAACGGGCCCAAGGCGCTGGAGGAGCTTGCGACCTATGATCCGAGCCTCGTGATCGGCATATTGGGCGGCGGCACCGGCACCAATCGCGACACCTTCGAGCTGCTGCATCAGGCCGAGCGCTATGGCGCTCGTGTGGCGCTCTTCGGCCGCAAGATCAACCAGGCGGAAGCGCCGCTGACAATGCTCACTTTCATGCGTCAGGTCACGGACGGCACGCTCGCGCCGGAGGAGGCGGTGCGCGCATATCACGGCGACCTGCAGAAGTTGGGACTCAAGCCCTTCCGTTCGCTCGAAGAAGATCGGGTGGTGACGGAAGAGCCGCTCAAGAAAGCGATGCTCAAGGCAGCCTGATCCAGAAGAAGTGCTGTTACTCCCTGAACTGCGCCGGGTCTAATCGCCCGGCGCTTCTTTTATGTACGGTCGCGAAACGCTGCGAGCGCGTCATGCGTCGAAGCCAAGGCGAGCGGAAGTCCGGCATAGGCGGTGCGATAGAGCGCGTCATAAGGCTCCATCCATCGGGCTTCGGGTTCGACGATCCTTATTTGGCCCAGACCCTCCGCCATCTCGGCCCGCGCCTCGGTGACCGAGGCGAAAATGCCGGCGCCAACTCCGCCCAGTATCGCCGCGCTGAGGCATGTCGCCTCGCTGAGCTGCGTCACCTCGAGCGGCTTTCCATAAATGCTGGCCTTGATCTTCATCATGAGCTCGTTGCGCGTGCCGCCTCCGATGACGCGGATGCGGGCGATCGGATTGACGCCTGGCACTGCGCTCAGATGGTCGAGCTCGAGGCGGGTATAGAGGCACAGGCCCTCGAGCACGCTGCGAAACAAGGCGCCGGTCGAGCTGTCGCCGGTGATGCCGATGAAGGCGCCGCGCGCATGGGGGTTGGGATAAGGCTGATCGCCGCCTCGCAATTGCGGCAGGAAGACGAGGCCGTTGCTGCCGGGCGGAATCATTGCTGCTTCCACGATCAAGCTGTCATAGCCGAGACCGCCCGTCTGCTGGCGGAACCATTCGATGGCGCCGCCCGAGGTTGTGAGGCCGCACATCAGCGCATAGCCCGGCAGCCCGAGATGGAGCAGGCTTTGCTGATTGCCGCCGAGGCGGAGCCGGTCATGGAAGATCGGCCGGTCATTGGCAAGTATGAGGCCTTCGGCCGTCCCCATGCTGTCGAGCAATATGCCGGGCGAATTCGTGTCGGCGGCGACGGTGCTGATGACGTGATCGTGCCCGCCGCTCGAAACCGGCAGTCCCTCGGGCAGTCCCGTCTCGGCCGCCGCGGCCTTGTGGACGCGGCCCACCATTGATCCATTGCCGATGAGTGGTGCGAAAAGCTTGGAATCGATATCGAGCTCGCGCAGCAGGTCATCGGCCCAGGCGCCTCGCTCGAGATCGAGGGCATTGGTGCGCGACGCCAGCGTATAATCGGTGCGCGCCTCGCCGGTCAGACGGAAGGCAACCCAGTCCGCCATATTGAGCCAGGTGCGCGCTTTGCTGAAAACCTCCGGGTGATTGCGGCGCCACCAGAGGATCTTGGCGAGACCGAAGCTGTGGGATGCGGTGACGCCACTGGTCCTGAATATGATATCATCGCCGAGCCGTTCGCGCAGCGTCTCGCCATCGCTGACGGTGCGGGCGCAATACCAGGCGATGATGGGACCGAGCTCTTGGCCTGATTTGTCGATTAGAACCCCGGCCTCGCCCATGCTGCCGGTAGCGAACCCCTGAATGGTGCCATGCGCCTTTGTGGCTGCGGTGAGCTGTGCGAGGACCGTGGCGACGGTTTGCCAGAGCTCGTGCGGATGATATTCGGCCCAGCCCGCTTGTGGGAAATGCGTTGGCGTGAGCTCGGCGGCCTCCGCCAGGATATGTCCCTTGAGATCTATTGCGACGGCGCGCACCCGCCCGGTGCCAAGATCGAGGCTGGCGAGCAAGGGCCTCTTGCCGCCGGGCGCCGCCAAGCGATCAGCCCCTGACGGCGCCGAGCGTCAGCCCGCGCACGATATAACGCTGGGCGATGAGCGCGATGATGACCGGCGGGATGATGGCCGTCATCGCCCTGACACCCATGAACCAGAATTGCACGCCGCGCGTGTCGATCGCGCCAGCGATGTGGACTGGAACCATGATGGCGGCATTGCTGCCGATCGAGACCGCGAACAGGAACTCGTTCCAGGTAAACGCAAAGATGATGAGGCCTGCCGCCGCCATCGAGGGGGCGGCGAGCGGCAGAGCGATGCGCCAGAAGGCACCCCACTGGCCGGCGCCATCGATGAGTGCCGCTTCCTCGAGCTCGACCGGGAGATCGAGAAAAGTCTGGCGCAGGATCACCACGACATAGGGCAGGACGAAGGTGGTGTTGATCAGGACGAGCGCGAATTTCGTGTCGAGCAGGCCCAGATAGCGCATGGTGAGATAGAAGGGGATGACGGTGGCGACAGGCGGCAGGACACGCTGTGAGAGGAACCACACGGTGATGTCGCGGTTCTTCCAGCGTTCAAAGCGGAATCGGGCGATCGCATAGGCGGCGGGTGTGCCCAATATCAGGGCGAGGAGAGCAGCGGAAACCGAAACCACGGTGCTGTTATAGAGCGCCATGCCGGTTTCCGGCGTGCCGAGCTGATCGATCCAGTTGTTGAGTGTCGGTGTGAAGTTGATCCAGGGAATGCCGAGGCCCGCGACAGTGAATGTGTCGAGCGGATTGCGCAGCGACTGTGAGAAGGCCCAATAGATCGGAAAGATGAAGACGAGCGCGACGGTAACGGCGACGACGGATGCGATAGCCTCGCCGAGCCGAGCTTTGGGCTTAGGGGGTCTGTCATTCATAGGCAAACCGCATGCGCCGGAAGAAGAGCGTTATGATGACCATGACGACGATGAGCAGCGCATAGGCCATGGCACTCGCATAGCCCAGATCGAAGAAGCGCAGACCCGTGCGGAAGGCGAGAAGCGAGAAGGGCTGTGTCGCAACTCCCGGGCCGCCGCCGGTCATCGAAAAAGGGATGTCGAAGAGCTTGAGCGATTCAGCGAGCCGCAGCAGCAGCACGATGATGATCGTCGGCACGAGCAGCGGCAGCATGACTTCCTTGAGCATGTCCCAGGGACTAGCGCCATCGACGCGGGCTGCTTCATAGAGCTCCTCGGGAACGCCCTGCAGGCCGGCAAGGAAGACGAGAAAGCAGAACGGCGTCCATTGCCAGATGTCGACGAGGATGACCGAGGCCAAGGCCCCGGTGGGGCTGGAGAGGAAAGGGATGCCGGTCCAGCCGAGGGGTCCCCCGACCTCATAGAAGATCGTGAAGAATGTGTAGCCGACAGCCAGCGGAGTCGCGAAAATCGGCAGAATCATGATGGCGCGCAGCACCGGCCTGCCGAAGATATGCTGGTTGAACAGTACCGCGAGCAGGAAACCGAAAATGAGCTCGAGCGGCACGGCGATGAGGACGAAGAGCGCAGTGACGCGGATTGCCTCGCCGACCTGCGGATCGCTGAACATGCGCTTGAAATTGTCGATACCGATGAAGGTCGCGAGATTCACTTGCTCCTTGATCACGACATTCTTGGTGCGCGGCTGGCCCTGATCGTCGAGCATCGGCTTGCCTTCCGCATCGAGCATCGGCTGCTTCTCGCGCTTCACCTCGACCTTCTGCTCGATTTTGTAAAAGGCGAGATAAAGCGAATAGCCGAGTGGAAAAACAGTGAAAGCAAGAACCCAGATGACCGCCGGGGCCAGGAAGAGGAAGCGGATTTTTCCGGTCCAACGCATCGTATTGTTTCAGAACTGAGGGGGAAGTGGGGCTGCTTCAGATTTGCCCCCTCTCCCGCCTGCGGGAGAGGGTGGCCGGAGGCCGGGTGAGGGCTCTTTCTCGCAATGTGCTCTGATCTCAACGATTATTCTTTGCTGAAACAGAGAGCCCTCACCCGCCCTTCGGGCACCCTCTCCCATTGCTTCGCAACGGGAGAGGGAGCAATTTGGAAGAGGCTCGCTCACCTCCTACGGCGTGTAGCCGATGGCCGCCTGATAATCGGCCTTCTGCTTGTCGCGCCCGATGCGGTCGGTGACCCCTTCCCAGGCCGTCGCCGTGTCGTCAAGCGCCTGCTTGGCGCTCTTGCCGCCGCTCATCGCTGCCGACAGGTTCTTGTCGAGGATGTCCCAATATTCGAAGGAACCCGGGATGCGCAGATAGGTGAGCATCGTCGGCGCGTAGAAGACCTCGTGATAGGCATGGGTGTAGGTCTTGGCATCATTCTCGGCCCAGCCCGCCCTCACATAGTCCTCGATCGTGGCGGTGCCGCCGTCTTCCTTGAGGAACTGATAGGAGAAGCCCGGATCGACGCCGTCCCAGCCGACCGTCGCCATGAGCTTGGAGACGGGCCGGATCGCCATCAGCGACAGGAATGAATAGGTCGCTTCCGGATTGGCTGAGAAGTTCGAGATCACGCCATGCCATGAGCCGCCGGTGGTATTGCCGACGAGACGCGGCTTGTCGAGCTTCACGAAGTCCTTCTTCTCGAAGTCGTAATATTCGTTCGAGGAGGGCATCATCGCCGCGGCGCATTTGCCCTTGATCTTGGAGCGACTCTCATCCTGGCAAAGCGCCCCGACATCGCCCCAGGAGAAGACGAATACCGACTTGCCGCGCAGGAAATAGTCCCAGGCTTCGCCGAGCGACCAGCCGACCTGCGCCGAAGGGCCCGTCTTGTGCAGTTCTTGCAGGAACTCGAGCGCCTTCAGATGGCCCGGACTGTTGATCAGCGGCTTCATGTCTTCAGGATCGAACCAGTAGACATTCTGCGTCCGCGTGACCTTATCGCCGGGGTTGATGACGAAGGAAGAAGAGAGCGACTGGAAGTGATAGTGCCCCTGCTCACCCACTTTCAGATGCAAAACCGAGCCGCTGTCCGGCTCGGCATCGGTCGCATCCCAGTTCTTGCCGTTGAAATATTTGGAGATGTCAAGCAATTGCTGCCAGGTCTGCGGCGGATTCGGCAGATCGTAGCCATATTCCTTCTTGAACGCCGCCTGGTGCTCGGCATTGCCAAGCATATCGGAGCGGTAATAGAGGACCTGGCCGTCGCCATCATTGAGCACGCCATAGCCCACACCCTTCCACTGGTGCAGCGCCTTGAGCGAGGGCGGCATGTCGTCATAGGTCCATTTCGGATACTTGCCCGATTTCTGCAATTCATCGATGGCATAGCCATAGCCCGCCGGCACGATATCGCCATACCAGAAAGCGCCGACCATGAAGGCATCATACTGTCCCGTGCCGTTCCTGAGATCGAGCATCATTTTGGTATAGTGCTCGGCGAAGGGCAGTTCGACGATATTGACCTTGCCGCCCGACAGTTCTTCCCAGATCGGCCGGAACTGATGGAGCGGTCCGCTGATGCCGCCTTTCGGGCCGGCGCCATTGACGGTGACCGTGACCGTCACATCCTTGAAAGGCTGCTTGTCGGGGCCGAATTCGGTCCCCAGCTCCTCGCGCGTCGTGGTGATCACTTGATTGTTGTAGGCCTCGCCGAGCTTGATGAGGACAGTCCCGTCATCTTTCCACTCGACATTTTCGCCGGCAGAGGCTGGCGCTGCGAGCAACGCCAAGGCAGGCAAAGCAAAGAGCGACCACTTTAGTGGGTGCATTGTTCACTCCTCCCATTTGACCAGTTGTGCGGGCGCACTCTGGCTTGATCTGACGAAGCGAGCATACATTCTTGCGAAGAAAGCACAACCGCTCCGATTGCGTTTTGTATGACGAATAAGTGGTGCACTGCAGCGAAATGGGTCGAGGCTCTTTGGATCATTCATCGCAACGATAATCGGGTTGGCTGCTGCCCAATAATGATGCATCTCGACCAAGGTCGCATCATGCAATAACGTTCGCCGACGGGTGGCAGCAAATGTTCTTGGGCATCGATATCGGCACCTCGGCGATCAAGTTCGTGATCGTCGATGCCGATCAGAATATCGTAGCGACGGCCGAGCGGCCGCTGGCGCCGGTGCAGCCCAAGCCGCTCTGGTCCGAGGACGATCCTGAGTCATGGTGGCAAGGGGTCGTGAGCGGGCTCGATGCCTTGGCACGCGATCACCCGCGCGTCATGGCGGGTGTCGCGGGCCTGGGCTTGTCAGGCCAGATGCATTCAGCCGTCTTCCTCGATGCGAAGGATGAGCCCATCCGCCCGGCGATCCTATGGAATGACGGCCGCTCGACCAGGGAAGCCGCTGAACTCGCGCAATTGGGCCAGGACCTCCAAGACGAGACCGGCGTCTTGCCGATGCCGGGCTTCACCGGGCCCAAATTTCTCTGGCTCACCCGCAACGAGCCCGATGCGGCACGCAGCACGCGAACGCTGCTCCTCGCCAAGGACTTCATCCAACTCAGGCTCTCGGGCGAAAGGGCGACGGAGGTCACCGACGCGGCGGGGGCCTGGCTCCTCAATGAGGCGAGCCGGCAATGGTCGGATAGGGCGCTCGCCGCCTGCGGTATCGACAAATCTCTGCTTCCGCCGCTCAAGGAGTCGCGCGATCCAAGCGGAGTGGTGAAGGCGGAACTGGCCGAGCGCTGGGGCTTGCCGCGCAACGTGGTTATCGCAACAGGAGCAGGGGATGTACCAGCAGGGGGCATCGGCGTTGGTATCGTCAATCCGGGCGACGGCTTCGTCTCGCTCGGAACCTCGGCGCAGATCTTCCTTGCCGATACAGCGCACCGTCCTGACCCGGCTCGCCTGGTGCATGCTTTCTGCCATGCTCTACCGGACCGCTGGTTCAGGATGGCGGCGCTGTTGAATGGCGCCGCCCCGCTTTCGGCCTTTGCCCGTTGGTCCGGCAATGGCGATGTCTCGGCCTTGCTCGCCGAAGCGGAAGCTCATTTCAGAGGGCCGTCTTATCTCCTGGCGCTTCCCTATCTCTATGGCGAGCGCACCCCGCACAACGATCCGCTCGCGCGCGCCGCGATCATCGGCATGACCTATTCGACGACACGGGCCGATATCGTGCAAGCCATCCTGGAAGGCGTTGCTTTCTCGCTCGCCGACGGCCTCGATGTGCTTGCGGCCGCATCGGCGCGGCCTGAAAGCATGGCGCTCATTGGCGGCGGCGCCCGTTCCGCCTTCTGGGGAAAGCTCATCGCCTCGGTACTCGATCTCACCTTGGTGCGTTATGAAGCTTCCGATCGCGGTCCCGCTTATGGCGCCGCGCGCCTCGGCCGGCTGGCGGTGACGAATGAGGAAGCGGCGAGTGTCGTGATCGCACCACCCGTCCGTGATGTCATCGCGCCGGATAGGACTCTGCGCGATGCCTACGGGCCACGCATCGAGGCCTTCCGCACGTTGTATAAATCACTGAAGCCAGTGTGGTCGTCGGTATCGGGCGCATAGTTCACGATCACTTCAGGTCGGATTCCGACCTGAAGTGATAAACGTGATCGGAATCTTATATTTGGCGCGTGATCGGACGGAAAACCGGTGCCCACTTTTCCTGATCACGCGCATAGGAGCCATCCTGAAATACGCTTGACAAAAAGCTTCGGGTCTAAAGATCATTGGGAAAATCTGCTGCCCGGGAGGTGCAACCATGGCCACCGTCATCAGGAACGGAACGATCGTTGCGGCCGATCGCAGCTACAAGGCCGATGTGCTGATCGAAGGCGAGAAGATAGCTGCCATCGGCAACAATCTGAAAGGCGACAAGACGGTCGATGCCGAAGGCGCCTATATCATGCCGGGCGGCATTGATCCGCACACTCATCTCGAAATGCCGTTCATGGGCACGACCACGGCGGAGACCTGGGAGAGCGGCACGCTGGCGGCACTCTCCGGCGGGACGACCATGGTCGTCGACTTCGTAATACCTGGAAAAGACAGGCTGCTCCCCGCTCTCGATCAGTGGGAAGAACGCGCCGCACGCCAGGCGGCCGCGGACTATTCCTTCCATATGTGCGTCACCAGCTGGTCCGAGAATATTTTCGACGACATGGCAAAGGTGGTCGAGCGCGGCGTCAACACCTTCAAGCATTTCATGGCGTATAAGGGCGCCCTGATGGTGAATGACGATGAAATGTTCGCGTCGTTCTCGCGCTGCGCCGAGCTTGGCGCCTTGCCTCTGGTGCATGCCGAGAATGGCGATGTCATCGCGGCCTTGCAGCAGAAATATCTGGCGCTCGGAATCTCTGGCCCCGAAGCTCATGCCTATTCCCGTCCGCCCGAGGTGGAAGGCGAGGCCACCAATCGCGCCATCATGATCGCCGATGCGGCGGGTGTCCCTGTCTATATCGTCCACACTTCATCCGAGCAGGCGCACGAGGCGATCAGGCGGGCGCGCCAGAAAGGCATGCGGGTCTATGGCGAGCCCCTGGTGCAGCATCTGTCTCTCGACGAGACGGAATATTTCAACAAGGAATGGAACCACGCGGCGCGCCGGGTCATGAGCCCGCCTTTTCGCAACAAGGCGCACCAGGACAGCCTGTGGGCCGGGTTGGCTGCGGGCTCGCTGCAGGTCGTCGCGACCGATCATTGCGCTTTCACTACAGCGCAGAAGCAGTTCGGCCTGGACAACTTCACCAAGATCCCCAATGGCACGGGCGGTCTCGAGGATCGCTTGTCGGTTCTGTGGACCAAGGGGGTTTTGACTGGACGGCTGACACCGAACGAGTTCGTCGCGGTTACTTCTACCAACATCGCCCAGATCCTCAATGTGTATCCGCAAAAGGGGGCGATCCTGCCGGGTGCCGATGCCGATATCGTGGTGTTCGATCCCAAGGCGGGCAAGACCATCCAGGCGGCGACCCAGAAGTCGATCATCGACTACAACGTCTTCGAGGGCGTCGAGGTGAAGGGCCTGCCGCGCTACACGCTCTCGCGCGGCGAAGTCGTATGGGGCGACGGCAGTAACCTGCCGCGCGCCGGGCGCGGCAAGTTCGTGCGTCGCGAGCCCTTCCATGCGGTCGGCAAGTCGTTGAGCGTATGGAAGAATTTGACCGCGCCGCGCAAGATAACCCGTTCGGCCGAGCATATGCCGATCGGCGTCTAGCTATGGATTTTCATGGGGGACTGTGCTCGCATGCCCCCGCAACACAGGGATCGGAAGAAGCAGATGGCCAAAAAGGAAATCATGTGTGCATTTGGCACCGATATCGATTCGGTCGCGGGCTGGATCGGTTCTTATGGCGGCGCCAACTCGCCCTCCGACATTCAGCGTGGCATATTCGCCAGCGAGGTCGGCGTCCCGCGGCTCTTACGCCTGTTCAAGAAATACGGCCTGAAGACGAGTTTCTTCATCCCCGGCCATTCGATCGAGACCTTCCCCAAGCAGATGGAGCAGATCGTCAAGGACGGCCATGAGATCGGCGCGCATGGCTATCTGCATGAGAATCCGATCGCCATGACGCCGTCGCAGGAAGAGGACGTGCTTGTCCGCTGCGTCGACATCATCAAGAAGCTGAGCGGCAGCAAGCCGCGCGGGTATGTGGCGCCCTGGTGGGAGATGTCGGCCGCGACCGCCGCCCTCCTGCAGAAGCACGGCTTCACCTATGACCACAGCCAGGGCTATCGCGACTTCCAGCCCTTCTATGCCCGCGTCGGCGACAGCTGGACCACGATCGATTATTCCAAGACCGCCAAGGAGTGGATGAAGCCCCTGAAGCACGGCAAGGAGATCGACCTCGTCGAGATCGGTGCCAATTGGTATGTCGATGACCTGCCGCCGATGATGTTCATGAAGAAGGCGCCTAACAGCCACGGCTTCGTCAACCCGCGCGACATCGAGGAAATGTGGCGCGATCAGTTCGACTGGGTCTATCGCGAGATGGACTATGCCGTCTTCGCCTTCACCATCCATCCCGATGTCAGCGGTCGGCCGCAAGTGCTCTTGGCGCTCGAGCGCCTGATCGAACATATCAGCAAGCACAGCGGCGTGGAGTGGCGGACCTTCGAGGACATCTGCGACGACTTCCGCAAGCGCTATCCGTTCAGCGGCACGGCGCGGCCGCCCGTCATCTAGTCCGCCATGTGCTCGGCCTGCGGTTTTCCGACGACCCAAGGACATTGGTCCGAGGCAGGTGCCGGAGATGCGCATCAAAGAGCCCGGGGGCGCTTCATCCGCGCACAAAAGCTCGACGCCATCCTGCGCGTGCATGGCCTTGCCGCCCATGATGACGGGCTGACGCCCGGGCTGCAGATTTCCGATCGTACCGGCCGCGTGATCATGGCGCGCGACTTGCGCGAGGTATGGATCGCCGCCGAGAAGCTGCTGGGCAAGCCGATCGACCCGCTCGAGCAATGAGCGGGGTTCCGCAGAACCGGATCCGGCTCCTGGTCCTTTCCGGATTTCTCGGCTCCGGCAAGACCACCTGGCTGCGCCACCAGCTGCATAGCGGTCGTTTCAGGAATCGCGCGGTCATCGTGAACGAGGCCGCCGCAGCACCCGTCGATGACGCGTTGCTTGCCGATCTTGCGCCGGTCACGGTGATTCCTGGCGGCTGCATCTGCTGTTCCGAGCGCGCGGCCTTCCTGCGGGTTTTGCGCGCCCATTGCGACAGCAGCGAGCTCCAGGACATTGTGCTCGAAACAAGCGGTCTCGCCGAGCCCGCGGCCATTGTGGAGGCCATTCGCAACGACCCTCTCCTGATTCACCGTGTTCTTGTCGAGGGAGTCACGGTCACGGTCGACGCCGAGAATGCGCCTGCGCGCCTCAAGGCCGATGCCTTGATCCGCCGTCAGATCGCAACGGCCGATGTGCTCGTGATCACCAAGCTCGACGCTTTGCGATCGGACGAAGCGGGCCGGCTTGCGGCCACGCTCAAGTCCCTCAATCCCGGTGCTCGGATCACGGGCACCGTCAAGGGTGAGGAAAAAGCCTTGCCTGACTTTTCCAATATCGCGGCTGAGGATTTGCCCGTTCTGAGTGAGCTTCCAGCAGCGGCGCCGATCGTCGCCGCCGACATCGAGATCGATCCGGATATCGGCTGGGAGGTGTTGTCGGTCTGGCTGTCGGCGCTCCTCCATGCCCGGGGCGACGAGATCTTTCGCATCAAGGGCGTTGTTCGCACACCGAATGGCCGCGTGCTGCTGCAATGCGTGCAAAAATCGGTGTTGCCGCCGGAGATCCTGCCCGACGTGGCGGCTGTAGACCGGAGCTTCGACAACCGGCTGGCCTTCGTCGGGCGCGGCTTTGACGCCGAGCGGCTGAAGCGTTCGCTCAGGGCATTCTGCGGATGAAAGTTTAGAACTAAACAAAATGCGCTTGAAATAATCACAAAAAAGTACTGCGATGCGCAAGACTGGCCGCTGATCCACGCGGCCGAGTACCGGCAGAATACATTATCGACTTGGGAGGTTAGAATGACGAAACTTCGCAAGGCGCCGAAAGGTGTCTCCAGACGTGCCTTCCTCAAAGGTGCTGCCGCCGCAGGCGCCGCTGCAGGCAGCGGCGTCATTGTCGGTTTTCCGACCATCTGGGCCCAGAATTTGAAGGACGTGACGATCTTGCAGGTCGGTCCTGCCTATTCCGTCTTCCAGGATATCGCCAACCAGGCGTCCAAGGATCTGGGCTTCAAGATCGAGATCCAGAATGCCTGGACCGACGCCTTGATGACGCGCATTGTCAACCAGCCCGAGACCGTCGACATCGCCGATCTTGAATTCTGGGGCATGCGGAAGATGTGGCCGACCGGCAAATTGCAGGCCATCGACGCCAAGAAGATCAAGAACTGGGAAAAGATCGAGCCGATCTTCCGGGAAGGCAAATATGCCAATGGCGAACCTGTCTCGATGCAAGGCACCATGCCTTTCGAGGTGACTTATGTCGAAGCGGCCGACGCCAAGGGTTTCGCCCCCCAGCGCACAGAGCTCGCGACCTGCGTGCCGACGATCTACAATGCCGATACTCTGGGTCTCAGGCCCGATCTCATCGGCCGCAAGATCGAGAGTTGGAAAGAGCTCCTCAATCCCGAATTCAAGGGCAAGACCTCGATCCTCAACATACCGCAAATCGGCATCATGGACGCCGCCATGGCCATTGAGGCGAGGGGCGACATCAAATATGGCGACAAGGGCAACATGACCAGAGACGAGATCGACAAGACGATCGAGATCCTCATGGGCGCCAAGAAGGACGGCCAGTTCCGCGCCTTCTGGTCGACCTTCGATGAGTTGGTGAACTTCATGACGGCGGGCGAGGTCGTACTGCAGTCCATGTGGTCGCCGGCGGTGACCGCGGTTCGCACCCGCGGCGTGCCCTGCACCTATCAGCCCTTGAAGGAAGGCTATCGCGGCTGGGGCGTCGGCATGGCGCTGGCGTCGCATCTCGATGACCTGAAGAAAGAAGCGGCCTACGAGTATCTCAACTGGTATCTGTCGGGCTGGCAGGGCGCGTTCATCGCGCGCCAGGGCTACTACAACATGGTGCTCGAGACGACGAAGGCCGCATTGTCGCTGCCCGAATGGGACTACTGGTATGAGGGCAAGCCCGCGACGGTCGAGATCAAGGATCCCTTCGGCAATCTCATGGAGAAGCCGGGCGCGGTCCGTGACGGCGGCTCCTATGCCGAGCGCACCGGCAATTTCGCCTGCTGGAATACGGTCATGGATGAGGACAAATATCTCGTCCAGCGCTGGAACGAGTTCATAGCGTCATAGTGTCGGCAAAAGGCCGGCGGCGAAAACCGCCGCCTTTCATGTCCGCTCGCGTCATGATCAACAAAGGCTGGGTTCCCTATCTTCAGGTCGCGCCGCTGGCGATCCTCATGGCCTTGTTCGTCGCCATTCCGCTCGCCGTGCTCGTGACCTTGAGCTTCTGGCTGTCGGACGGCATCAGCCTGACACCGGCCTTTTCCTTCGACAACTACAGGGCCGTCGTCACCTCGTCGATCACCTGGAAACTCCTGTTCGCGACGCTCAAATTCGCCGCCATCACCTGGGCATTGACGCTCGTGATCGGCTTCACCTGCAGCTATTTCCTCGTCTTCCATGTGAAGAGCCTGAAGTGGCAGATCGCGCTCTTCCTCCTCTGCACCATTCCCTTCTGGACCTCGAATGTCATCCGCATGATTTCCTGGGTGCCTTTTCTCGGCAAGGAAGGCCTGTTCAACAGCTTCCTGATGGCGCTCAGGATCATCGACCGGCCGCTGGAATTCCTTCTGTTTTCCGATTTCGCGGTGGTCCTCACTTATGTGCACCTCTTCACCTTGTTCATGATGGTGCCGATCTTCAACTCGATGGCCAAGATCAGCCCCTCGGTCGTCGAGGCCGCGGTCGATGCCGGCGCATCGCATTTCATGATCCTCAAGGACATCATCATCCCCTTGACCCGGACCGGCATCGCGCTCGGCTCCATCTTCGTCGTGACGCTGGTGATGGGCGACTTCTTCGTCGTGCGCGTAATGAGCGGCGGCCAGAGCGCTAATATCGCTTCCGCCATGAAGAACAATATCGACCAGCTTTACTATCCCGACGCCGCCGCCATGGCGGTGTTCCTGATCGTGGCGGTTCTCATTCCGATCGTCGTCATCCTGAGGATCGTCGACGTGCGCGCCGAACTGGCTCGCTGATGCCGAAGCTATCTCTCATATCTCCGTCTTTCCCCTTCTCCCGCTTGCGGGAGAAGGTGCCCAAGGGGCGGATGAGGGTGTCTGTTGCAGGCGAGAATCGCGCGATAGTATTAAGCAGATTACCCACATCAGTTCGAAGCGAAGACCACCTCTGCGCCAGCTTCCCTCGCCGAAGAGGAAGACCAAATGCCTCTGATACTTGCCGGAGGCTTATCGACAGATTGCACCAACACCCTCATCCGGCCTATCGGCCACCTTCTCCCGCAAGCGGGAGAAGGGGAAACCGGGAGGTGCCTTAATGCGATCCTCGACGACCCGAAGGAAAACGTCCTTCTACCTTCTCGCGGGCTTCTTCGCCCTCTTTGTTCTCTTCCTCTATGGCCCCATGCTGTCGATCTTCGTCCTATCCTTCCAGGGACCGCAGGGCGGCATGACCTTCCCGCTTCGCGGGACCTCGACGCATTGGTTCGGCGATCTCTTCACCAGCACGCGCTATGGCGATCTGGGCGGCGCCTTCCGCCGCTCGATGATCATGGCGGTCGCCGCCCTGGCTCTCACCGCCGTCATATGCTTCTTTGCCGGGCTCGCTTTCCGCAGGCGTTTCCGCGGAGCTGGGACGATCTTCTATCTGTCGATCATCAGTCTGGTCATTCCGGGGCTGCTGCTGAGCTTCGGCATCGGCCAGATGTTCCAGCTCGCAGGCTGGCCCTTGCATTGGATGGTCTCGGGGCTCGGCGCGCATCTTTCCTGGACCTTGCCTTTTGGCCTTCTGATCATGTTCGCCGTGCTCAACCGCTTCGATGGCTCATGGGAGGAGGCGGCGCGCGATGCCGGCGCTTCGCCGTCCCAGATCCTGCGCTATGTCACCGTGCCGATCCTGTTTCCCGGCCTCATCGCCGTAGCGCTGTTCGGATTCACCTTGTCTTATGATGAATTTCCGCGTTCGCTTCTCACCCTCGGCACGCGCAATTCCTTGCCGATCGAGGTCGCCAATATGACTTCCAATGTGACGACGCCGGCGCTCTATGCCATTGGCACGATCACGACGGTCTTCAGCTTCGCCGTGATCGCCTTGGCCTTCTGGGCGATCGCCTTCATACAGAAGCGCCGTGGCAAGCGCGCCGCCTTATCTTCGTGACAGAATCGGGATCGGACCCATGGGCCCCAAGGGCGAAATCAGAATCGAGAAAATCAGCAAGACCTTTGGGACAATGCGGGCGGTGAAGGACGTGGACCTGCTGATCGCCGCCGGCTCCTATTGCTGCATGCTGGGGCCGTCGGGCTGTGGGAAGACCACTTTGCTCAGGATGATCGCGGGCCACGAGACGCCGACAGCGGGCCGCATCCTGATCGGCGGTGAGGATGTGACCAACATGCCGACCGGCAGCCGCGGCACGGCGCTGATGTTCCAGAACTATGCACTGTTTCCGCATCTCTCGGTGCTCGACAATGTGGCTTTCAGCCTGAAGGTTGCCGGCCTTGCCGCCGGCGAGCGCCGCGAACAGGCGATGAACATGCTGAAGCGCGTTCAGCTCTCGCATTTGGCTGATCGCGTCCCGGCCCAGCTTTCGGGCGGACAGCAGCAGCGGGTGGCCCTGGCGCGGGCGCTCGTCACCAATCCGCAAGTGCTGCTTCTCGACGAACCGCTGTCGGCGCTCGACGAGTTCCTCAGGCTGCGCATGAGGAGCGAGCTCAAGCGCTTGCAGACCGAGCTCGGCATCACCTTCGTGCATGTCACCCACACCCAACCTGAGGCCATTGCGCTTGCCGATGAGGTGATCGTCATGGATCACGGCGTGGTTGAGCAATCGGGCCATCCGCGCGAAATCTATGATGAGCCGCACAGTCCTTACGTGGCGCGATTCATG
Source organism: uncultured Alphaproteobacteria bacterium (assembly GCA_963841765.1). Taxonomy (GTDB): domain Bacteria; phylum Pseudomonadota; class Alphaproteobacteria; order Rhizobiales; family Aestuariivirgaceae; genus Taklimakanibacter. The sequence continues at coordinate 79,913 of CAWJDZ010000031.1, read as the reverse complement.
GGCGGCCAGAATGTGATCTTCGGCACGGTGGGATCCAGGGAAACAGATGGGTTTCGCATCACCGATGAGGCCGACAATCATTACAAGCTCCATCCCGCGCTGAAGCTTGCCGAAGGCCAGAAGGTTGCCTTCTCCGTGCGCCGCGACCGCGCCAAGCTTGCCGACGATAGAGCGACGCACGACAACGCCATCAGGGGCGAGATCAGGAACATTGAATATCAGGGCACTTACGTAAAAGTGGCGCTCAAGACCTGCCAGAGGGACGAATTCCTCGTCTATCTGACGGATGGCGAATATTTCGCGAGGCCCCGCAACATCGGTGAGAGCGTCTCGGCCGTCTGGCCGATCGAGCGCAATCACTACCTGGCGGGCGAGAACAACTCGTCAGGCGATCCGACCGGGCATTGACGTTCCTTTGCTGACAAAGGATTCACAAACCCTCGCAAAGCCAGGAATCTGCGCCGATAAGGATTTTCGAGCCTTTTCTTTACGTGGGGACACAGCAGCTGCTTGTTTCCCGTCTGGTGGGCCTCAAGTTCTGCGAAAGCCATGAGCTTTTCCCCGGCATCGGACGCGGACATAATCCGCGCCCCTGCGCCGCTCCGATATCGCCAAGGACCACGCATCCTGCGGGATCGTCGAGCCCGAGCCGGAGAACGATGGCCATGAGCCTGCGCGAGGGTTCGGAGGCTGGGCTCGGCAGCCGGCATGCCGGCCCATCGTCATAAGCTTCGGCATCATCGGGCGAGACGGCCCGGGCCGCAGCGCCATGAGCCCTCGCCCGGCCTTCCGCCAACAGGCGCCGAGCCCATGCAAGGTGGTATGGACACTTTCGACGATCGTCAGGATGATCTTGACAATGGTGCCGAAGAACTCGGCGATCTTCGCCGCCCATGGTGCGATGATGCAGCCGAGCGCGCTCTGGCAAGGCGTGCTGGTCATGTGACAGTTCCTTCTCGGAGAGGGAGAGTGCGGGTCTTCTAGATGCGGCCAGCCGGACTTTTTTACTGGCGAAAAAATCTGGAGGGGGCAGACAGCGGCTGGAAAAGCTCTCGGACCTTTGCAAGAGCCAGAACAGGAAATTACAAAAACAATGTGCCCGGCAGCGGTCGCTCCGGGCACATTTTCCAATTCTGATATTTCCCAAATCGCACAGGTCGTCCACGATGTCAAGAGACAGGACCGACCAGTAGTGTCTCAGTTTGAATTTTCCGCCCGCTTTTTGCACTCAAGTTCGATTTAGGGATGCCCTAACCCTCAAAAGGTCGTGCCGTCGCTCAGGATCTTCAGCGGCGGCGACCCGTCCGGCCGCTTCTCCCGCGCGATGAGCCGTCCCGCCGCCCAGCTTCCACCTTCCAGCATCGAGGCGATCGGGAAGGGCTCGGCGCGACCACCGAGCTCCTCCTGGACCAAGGGCAGCAGCCGGTCGAGAAGGGCGACCGTCAAAGCCCGCCATTCGATGATCAGCGGCGAACTCACCTGATGCATGACTTGCGCCTGTGCCTCGTCCTTCAGGCGGAGCACCTTCATATCGATGAATAATCCGCCATTGCGATATTCGGCAAGGCCGGTCAAACCGTCGAGCGCCGCCACTTCGATGCCGCGTTCGATCAAAGGCTCGATCAGCGAATAGGTCAGCCATTGTGACAGCTTATGCAGTGGGACATAGGGTGACAGGGGATCGTCGAGCCGTCGCCAGCGCTCATAGAGCCAAGTATCGCCCAAGGGCTGCGCGCCGATCGCAAGGCGGCTCGGCCAGATCGAACCCAGATGATCGAGAAGAGAGCGGAGGATGGCGGGGGCTTCGATTCTCTTGCCGCCGGAGCTTGCGGCAAGGTGGTCGGCAAGACCGCCAGGACGCGGATCATCGGCGCCGGCGAAGACAGAAGGATGAGCGAGACAGGACCGCCCAAGAGACTTGAGCAGCGCAACCCTGCCTGCAACACCGGCGAGAGGATTTTCACCACGCACCTGGAAGGCCGTAACGAGGTCGTCTTCCGTGAAGCCTGCCAGCCGCTCGGCATCGACCCGCCAGGGTTCGCCAGGATTTTTGGAAAGGGCGCCGCTGGCGACGAGATGGAAGCTCGCGACGCCAAGCCCTTCGGAGGAAGCAAAGCTCATGCCGGTTCCGGGTTCGGAGAAGTGCCAGCGTCCGCCGCTTCCCGCATCGAGCAGCACCGAGACGATCGCCAGATCGACAGCAGCGCGCGCTTGTTGCGATTTTTCGGCCCATACGCGCTGTGTCACCGCCTCTTGCCAGCGTGCAATTCCTCCGGCCTCGAAATGCCGCCAGCGTGAATGGAAGGGGACGGCGAGCGAGGGGTAGGCCTGTCTCGTCACCCTGGCAACGAAACGCCCGACCTCCGGCAACCGGTCGAGATCGACCGACCAGTGTTCGAGCTTGTTGGCAAGCCCGTCATCAAGCATGCGCCGCGCGGCATTGCGGACCGCGGTGGAGGAGAGGAGGGGAGAGGCATCGGTCATGAACAGGGTCTCACATAAGGCTGGAGCGCAGCATGTCGATCCTCGACGCCTTTGGGAAAGCGGAAAGGGTGCCGTGCCTCGTCACCTTATCGCTTGCCGCGGCGACAGCGAGCCGTGCCGCGCGGCGAGGATCGTCACTCGCCAGGAATTCGGCGATGAAGGTTCCGGCGAAGACGTCACCGGCTCCGGCGGAAGCTATGGCATCGACCCGGGGCGCGGGGATGTCGATTTCGCCCGCCGGGGACCGCAGGCGACAGCCTCTTTGGCCCAAAGTAATGACGGCGACGCCCGCCCGAATGTCACCAAGCGCATCGGCTTCCCCTTGATTGGCAATGATGAGATCGACCGGAGGCATTGTTCTGAACCAGGCCTGAAAGGGGGAAGGATTGACGGTGATCCTCACGCCCGCCGCGTGCGCGAGCTTCATCGCGTGAAAGGTCGTTTCTGCTGAGAGATTGCCTTGAAGCAAGAGCAGATCGGCGCGGTCGAGCACGGTCTGCAGGGCGGCTTCGACCTGCGCCAGGGTCAGGGACTGTGCTCTTTTCGTATTGCTGACGATGAGATTTTCACCTTCCGGATCGAGCAGAAGAAGAGACTCATCGCTGATGCCTTCGCCTATGATCAGGCCGCGAGCGCTCATTCCTTCATCGGCCAACGCGGCCCTGATGCTCACAGCCGTCGCATCATCGCCAAGGGCGGCGATCATATGCGCATCGGCGCCGGCGCGCTGGGCGGCAATGGCCTGGTTGAGGCCCTTGCCGCCGAGATCGGTCACGACTTCGCGTGCGATCAGCGTCTCGCCGGGCTCGGGCAGTCTGTCGAGATGATAGGTGTTATCGCGACAGGCATTCCCGACCACCACAAGCTTGGGGCGAGACATGCGAAGCTTCTATTTGCCGGTCAGCCAGGCGAGCGCCTGCCGCCAAAGCCGCGCATAACCCGGCCATTCGACAAAGGGTGTAGGCAACCAATGCGGACCGATGTCGGAGGTCCAGGCGAGCGTGCGGCCCTTGCCATGGGAGCCAGTGACCAGCAAGGGATGCCCGCCTTGTTCTTCCGGCAGGCGGACAATCACCTCCGCGCCCTTCTTGACCATCACTTCATTGACGCCGAGAAGCGCCGGCCAGGGGCCCGGAAGGCCGGTCACAACCGGATGATCGGGCTTCAGCACTTCGGCGATGATGCCTTCCGGCGCCTCGACGCGATCGTCATAGGGCAGGCAGGTCACGGGCAGAGCCTCTTCGACCGGCGTGCGCCGCCAGCGGGCGCGGCCGTCGATGCCCTGGAACGAGAAATACCCGCCGATCATCATGAGACCGCCGCCTTGCGCCGTCCAGTCGCGGATCAGCTTCAGCCGGTTCGGCACGGTCTTGCCGTGAAGCCAGACATCGGGCGGCAAGAGCAGCGTATTGGCGCCGACATCGGAAATGATGATGGCGTCGTACCTGCTCAGGCCTTCGAGGGTGAAGGGAAATCTCTCTGCCGCCTCATGCGCCGGCATATATGTGAGGTCGAACTCGCTGTTCTTGAGCGCCTTGACCAGAGGCTCGGCGCCCAGATGAAAGGTGACGCTCGAAAAGGTGTCCCAACCCTTGTAGTGGTTCGCGGCACTGACCCAGCTTTCGCCGACAAGCAGTACATTCTTATTCGCCAATTTTGCCTCCTGATGGTCTCATGTGGCGCTGAAGACGCGCCGCGGATTGTCGATGAGCATGGTGGTGATCTGCTGATCGGTTACGCCGTGCCGCTTCAGGCGTTCGACGAAATGGATCACCACATAGGCATAGCCGAAGCCGCCGTAATGAGTGAGCATCATCTTGATGAACACGTCCTGAGACAAGAGGATCTTGTCAAGGAAGCCGAGGTCGATCAGCCGCTTTATGGCGCGGGCATTGTCTTCATCGGACGGGCATTGCACCTGCTGATCGGCATACCAGTAGTCCATGCCGATCATGTCATATTCGATGTAGGCGCCGCGCCTGGCGCATGACGTTTGATAATCGACATCCTCGCCAGACGGATTCATATGGCAGAGGACGGTATGGTCGAGATCGCCGCCCTCTTGCGCGATGATATCGAGCACCCTTCCGGCGTGCCTGAACCAGGCCGGCAGATGCACCATGATCGGCAATTGCGAGCGCGCTTGCGCAAGTGCTGCACCCCGCAGAGATCTTTCCTCATCCCGTGTGAAGTCGCTCGACACACCGATCTCGCCGATGAGGCCGATCTTGGCATCCGTCCCATCGACGCCCTCCAGCGCCTCGCGGACGAGCTCATCGGCGACATCCGCCTTGCTCATCGATTTGAGAGCGGGCGGGTGCGATTTCTGCAGATAATAGCCGGAGCCCATGACAATTTGGAGCCCGGTCGCCGCCGCGATCTCGCGCAAGCTCTGCGGGCTGCGGCCAATGCCACGGCAGGTCGGATCGACGACCGTGCGCCCACCCGCCTTCTTGAAAGGCAAGAGCTCGGCAATGGCGAGCTCCTTGTTGTCGAGGCCGCAGTTGTCGAGATTGACGAATGGATCCATGCGAAGCTCGCCCAAGATGCCGGCATGGACCTTGTCAGAACCCAGATGCGCGCGCTCCGGCTCCTTCGGTGGATTCCACCAGCACCGGCAGTCATTGAGGAGATGCTCGTGCATGAGCGTGACGCCCATCTCGCTCACCGGGATGGGCCCGTTCACCGTCATGACCAGGCCCGAACGGACATGTGCTTGCGAAAGTTCAGTCATGGCAGGCCTCCATCAGTTCGTCCGTCGCACACTGCCGGCGAGGCGCGAGAAAACCTGAGCATTGAGCCAGACGGCAAGAAGGATGATGGCCCCAGTCACGATCTGAGTGAAGAAGGGCGAGACATGCGTGAGGATGAGACCATTGCCGATCACCCCAATGGTGAGGGCGCCCAGAACCGTGCCCAGGATGGAGCCGCGCCCGCCCATGAGCGAAGTGCCGCCAAGCACCACGGCCGCAATGACCTCGAGCTCGAAGCCGACCGCGGCATTTGAGCTGCCGGAGCCGAGACGTGCCGCGATGACGACGCCGGCGACCGCGGAAGCGACACCGGTCAGCACATAAACCCACAGGGTGATCCGCTTGGTGGCGATGCCAGAGCGCCGCGCCGCTTCCTGATTGGCGCCAATGGCGGTGACATAGCGCCCGAAGCGGGAGGACTGGAAGACGACGAAGCCCAAGACAGCGACGACGAGCGCGATCCAGGCAGGCGCCGGCACGCCCAGGAACCAGCCGCGGCCGATCGCGACAAAACCGAGATCGGTGGAGATCGGGATCGAGAAGCCTTCCGTCATCAGGAGGGCTATGCCGCGCAAGGCCGAGAGGCCTGCCAGCGTGACGATGAAGGCCTGGATGCCCTGATAGGCGATGAACCATCCCTGCGTGGCGCCGATCGCGGCACCAAGCAGCATGAGGCCGATGACGGCCAGAGGCCAGGGCATGCCGGCCTGCAAGAGGAGGGCCGCGGAAGCATTGACGAGCGCCACCACTGACCCGACTGAGAGGTCGATGCCGCCCGTGGTGATCACGAAGGTCATGGCAACGGCGACGATCAGGATCGGCGCCGTCTGGCGCACCAGATTGAGAATATTGCCGGTCGAGAGAAAGACCGGGTTCGCGATGGAAAAGATCACCACCATGATGAGGAAGAAGCCGGCGATGGAGAGAAGCTGAGCGTGACTGCCGAGCAAATCGGCCGAGCGCGAACCCTGTGGCCGGGAGGAATAGGCGTTCATACCTTGCCTCCCCTATGGCCCGCGGCAATCGCAGATGAAATTCTCTGAGGTTCGTTGAAATAGGAATCACCTCTCTCCAGTTTCCCCTCTCCCATTGCTTCGCAACGGGCGAGGGGGAAAATTGGAGATGGCTCGCCTGACGTGAGAATTCTCATATGCGATTGCCCTGCTTATGGCCCTTGCCGACGATCAGACTGACGAGCTCGGTGAGATCGGTTTCCGCGATGTTGCGCTCAGCCACCTTCAGACCTTCATACATTACGACGATCCGGTCGCAGACATTGAACAGGTCTTGCAGGCGATGGGTGATGAGCACTACGCTGACACCCTTGGCCTTGACGCGGTTGATGAGTGCCAAGACGGCTTCGACCTCCTTGACGGCGAGAGCCGAGGTCGGCTCGTCCATGATGAGGACATGCGGATCGAAGGCTGCGGCACGCGCAATCGCGATGGACTGCCGCTGGCCGCCCGAGAGCTGGGCGACCAGGGCATCGAGATTGGGGATCTTGATCTCGAGCCGCTCGAGCATTTCACGGGCTCCCCTGCGCATCGCCGTGCGATCGAGGAACGGTCCGGTCATGGGCTCGCGGCCAAGGAAGAGATTTCCGGCGACATCGATCGTGTCGCACAGCGAGAGGTCCTGATAAACCATCTCGATATGATGCTTGCGGGCATCGGCCGGCGTTGCGAATCGCACTTCCGTACCGTTGACCGCGATGCTCCCCTCATCGGGAATATTGGTGCCGGAGATGATCTTGGTCAGCGTCGATTTGCCCGCCGCATTGTCGCCGACGAGCCCGACGCATTCACCGGCATAGAGCGCAAGGTCGACGCCCCTGATCGCCTCGACGCTGCCGAAGCGCTTCTTGATGCCGGAAAGCGCGATGCGGGGAATAGGGGCGGCGTGAGCCGCCCCTGCTGCTGCTATGCCGCTCATTTGAAGACGGAGCGGTAGGGCTCGACATTGTCCTTGGTCACGATGGTGATCGGCACCGGGATGGTTGCCGGCACGGTCTCGCCTTTGGTGACCTTGACCAGGGCATCGACCGCGGCCGCTCCCATGCCGGCTGGATCCTGCTGCACGACGCCGACGACGTAGCCCGCATCGATGCCCTTGATCGCCTGCGCGGTCAAATCCCAGCCGAAGACCTTGACCTGGTCCTGCTTGCCCTGGCTTTCGACGGCGGCGACCGCACCCAGCAAAGCCGGCTCGCCGGTCGCATAGATCGCGTTGAGATCGGGATTGGCGGTGATCAGGCTTTCGGCGGCAGAGAGAGCGGAGTCCTGCACGTTGCGGCCATCGACGACACCAACCATGGTGACGCCTGAATTGGACTTCACCACATCCTCGAAGCCTTTCTGGCGGATGTTCTGGATGGTCGAGTTGAGCGCGCCGACAATACCGAGCTTGGCTCTGCCGCCCATATTGTCGGTCACGTATTTGTTGAAGAACTCGCCCATCGCCTTGCCGGCCCCTTCATTGTCGACGCCGACTTGCGCCTTTTGCGGACCGGCGGGCAGGACGGCATCGACGGCGGTGACGGGGATTCCGGCCGCGGCGGCGGCATTGACCGCCGGCATTATGCCGTTGGTGTCGATCGCGACGACCACGAGCCCCGAGACCTTTTCCTGGATATAGGTCTCGATGGCGTTGTTCTGGGCGGCGGGATCGTTATTGGCATTGAAGATGACGAGTTTCACGCCGGCAGCATCGGCCGCCTTTTGCGCGCCTTCGTTCATCTGTGTAAAGAACAAGGCCTGCTGGTTGATTTGCACCAGCGCGATCGTTGGCTTGTCCTGGGCGTAGCTTGTGCCGATCGACAGCGCCAAGGCGGCGCCGGCTGCCGACAGCATCATTTTCCTGCGTGTTACATTCAGCATTTTTCACTCTCCCTGTACTCGATGCAAAGACAACGGCCCTTGCTCATCGATAGTTGTGCGGGCGTTAAGCCGATCCCTTTCGGATCGCCAGATCCGAAAGGGGATAAAAGGCCCGACTACTTTTTCATGGGTCGCTTCCTTGTCGCCAAAGTCGAGCGACCTCGGCGGGAGGCGACCTTGCCCGAAAACTTGTCCTTCTTTGGTGCGGCAACGGAAGCGCGCTCGACCAGTTCCACCGGGAGCCGCGTTTGCGTCGCTTCAAAGGGCTCGCCGTTGATCATGGCGAGGAGCCGTTCGACGCCGCGCCGTCCGAGATCCTCGATCGGCTGCGCGATGCTGGTCAGCGGCGGCCCGAGCAAGTCGTTGATCGGCATGCCGTCGAAGCCGACGAGCGAGATGTCCTCCGGGATGGCAAGGCCGCGCCGGCGCGCCTCGGTCATCACGCCGAGCGCCACGGCATCGCTGCCGGCGAAGACCGCGGTCGGCAAAGGATCGAGGTCGAAGAGACGGGCCGCATCCCTCGTGGCGGGCTCCACTTCATATTCGGTGCGAACATGCCATTGCGCCTCGGGTCTGATGCCGGCATCGGTGAGGGCCCGGCGCCAGCCCTGCGCCCGCTCTTTGGCGCTCATCACGCCTTTCGGCCCGCCGATATGAGCTATGCGGCGATGCCCATGCGCAATCAGGTGCCGGGTTGCGGCATAGCCACCTTGCTCATTCTCGACAAAGAATCGCGGTGCTTCGCCTCCCATCACATCCTCATCGATGATGACGACGCGGCCCGGCATGGATTTGATGCGTTCGGCGAGGCGGCCGTCATCCTCATGATTGGTGATGAGCAGGAGCCCGTCGATATAGCCGCCGCGCAAGCGGTCGAAACAGGCGAGCTCGCGCTCGATCCGGTTGCGCGACGACCAGATAACCACGTCATAGCCCGAGGCCACGGCAATGCGTTCGGCCTCGCCGGCGAGAAGGGCGAAGAATGCGTTGGAGATGTCGGGGACGACGATGCCGATGGCTTCGGCCTTGCCTTTCGACAGACGGCGTGCCTGGGCATGCGGCTGATAATCGAGTTCGGTGACCGCGGCGCGGATGCGGGCCCCCGTTGCTTCCGGCAGCTCGAGCCCGCCATTGAGCCAGCGCGATACGGCGGTGGGCGAGACCTTCGCCCGCTTCGCGACATCGCCAATGGTGGCCTTCCTTTTCATTCGGCGCATTGCCCCTGTAAAGCGCTTTAGTAAAGCGTGTTACAAAGCCGGCAGGGAATCAAGTAGTCGTGCGCGTGGAGTCATGATTGAGAAGCCGATATGCGTCCAACACGGCCGCCGTCGGACTCCATGAGCGGCATGTTTTTCGATCATCGGCACGATTCCCGGCGGCTTCGCTCATCCAAGTCTCGGGCGCGTCGGCCTTCACATCGTGTATTGTGGCTTTATCTGACGATCCCGGAGTCGCGGATCGCCTGCGCCAGGATCATGGCGAAGCGCTCCTGGCCCTCGGGCCCTGCGACGCAATCCTGCCGAAACTCCACTTGCAGATAGTCGAGCCCATGCGCCAGCGCATGTTCGGGCGTCGAATAGTCGGCGAGGGGGTCCATGTCATAGGGCTCGTTGTCGCCGACCACGAGGCCCGGCACGCGCTTCAAGGCGGCAAGAACCGGATCGGTCGCCTTGCGGTTCTCATCGGAAGAGAGCGAGATCTCCCAGGGCCGGTGGCCGCCCTTCATCCGGTCGGTCATCGAATGGATGGAGAGCAGGAGCGGGCGCTCGCCCGTGGCGAGCTTGCCCTTGACGACCTGTCGGCAGGCGTCGTGATAGGATCTGAAATAAGCGTCGATGCGGTGGAGACGCTGTGCTGCGGTCAAGCCCTGATTGCCTGGAATGACTGTCCCGTCACTGGCAAGAGGGATGAGCGTCGGATCATGAAGCTTCCTGTTGCAGTCGACGACGAGCCGCGAGGTGCCGCACATTACGGCCGGCGCATCGAAAATCTCGGCAAGGCGCCTGGCGATCGGCGCGGCGCCGATATCCCAGGCGATATGACGTCGCATGTCCCCTGGCGCGACGCCCAGATCACCAACCGTGAGCGGCACGGCATTGCTCGCATGGTCGCAGATGATGACCACTGCGGCTTTGCCATTGGAATTGACGATATCGAAGGGAGTGGTCCAACTCATCGCGACAGGATAGAGGATTTCAAAGTCCTCAGGGAGGGATATGAATGGCGCGAAGAACCAAATCGGCGAGATCGGCGAAAAGAAGCGGACCAGGCCCAGCCGCCGGCGGCGAGATCGTCCTCCTGATGTGGACTGACTATGTCGGCCTTGCTCGCTGTCGCGGCGTGCCGCTAGCATCCTTCAAGGACCGTCATGCGCATGGGCTGGGCTGGGCGGTCGCGGGCCAGGCCCTGACGCCGTTCGAGGACATAGCACCAAATCCGTGGGGGCCGATGACGGAGGTGCGCCAGACGCCGGTGCTCGCCACCGAGACGCGCATCGACATCTGGGACGATGCTCCCGCTTTCCATTTCGCGCTCTGCGATTCGCTTATCGCCGGCGAGAGCTGGGAGTGCTGCCTGCGCGGCTTTCTCAAGAAGGCGCTTGCCGATCTCGAGCGCGAGACGGGGCTCACCATTGCCGCCGCCTTCGAGCATGAATTCCTTCTTTCCGGCAATGACCTGCCCTGGATCGTGCCGTTCTCGGTGGAGCAGATGCGCCTGGTCGCCCCCTTCACCGCCGATCTCACCCGCGCACTCCTTGCGGCCAATGTCGGGCTCGAAACGGTCGAGCCCGAATATGGCGTGCGCCAGTATGAGATTTCTTGCCGGCCGGCCACGGGCCTCGCCGCTGCCGACCGCGCCGTCATTGCGCGTGAGGTTATTCGCGAAGCCGCGCGACGCAGAGGCTTTCGCGCCAGCTTCACGCCGAAGCCCACGCCTGCGAGCGTCGGCAATGGCGCGCATGTGCATTTCAGTCTCGTCGACAGGAAAGGCGTGAACCGGACTTTCGATGCGAGCGAGCCGGCTGGCCTGTCGAGTGCCGCGCAGCATTTCACCGCCGGCGTCGTGCGCTACATGCCGGAATTCTGCGCGCTGGTGGCGCCCTCGCCGGTCTCTTACCTAAGGCTCGGGCCGCATCACTGGTCTTGCGGCTATTCCGCTTTCGGCATCCAGAACCGCGAGGCGACTATCCGTTCCTGTCCATCGCCCGATCCGAAGAGGAATGCCCAAGGCTTCAATCTCGAACTGCGTCCCCCCGATGCGACCGCAAGCCCGTACATGGTTCTGGGCGCTCTTGTACGCGCCGGCCTCGAAGGCCTTCGGCAGAAATTATCCTTGCCCGCCATTCTCGATCGCGATCCCGCCGATTACTCCGAAAGCGAAAGAGCGTCGCTCGGCGTGCGCCCGCTGCCATCCTCACTCGGCGAGGCGCTCGATCTCATGACGAAGAGCGAGATCGTCTCGAGCTGGCTGCCCGACCTCATGCGCGAATCCTATATCGCGGTGAAGCGCAAGGAGATCGAGATGTTCGCAGAAGCCACGCCGGAAGCCATGTGCAAAAAGTATCACGACGCCTATTGAGAGCGTCCTGACGCTGCTGGCGGTCTCGCGGCCCGCCAGGCGCTGCGGGGCTATCGCATATGAGAAATTCAGCCGGTACTGACACAGATTTTCCCTTCTCCCGCTTGCGGGAGAAGGTGGCGCGAAGCGTCGGATGAGGGTGTTTTTCTGCCGGGCTTCGCTACATCCCTCGAGCTGGTAGTGCTGAAGGCTTCTGTTTTGCCTCATAAGTGGAGCTGTCGCGTGTTGGACCAACACCCTCATCCGCCCTATCGGGCACCTTCTCCTGCAAGCGGGAGAAGGGGGCATGGTGGAGGCATGGTGGAGGCATGGTGGAGGCATGGTGGAGGCATGGAGCACTCCAAGTGCCTTCCACGTTGTATGCGATTGCTCTGCCCGGCGCTGCGGTCATAGTTGCGTCGCATCTCGCTTTTTTTGGCTCTGTGCGTCAGCTCTTCTTGTGATAGGGCCTGTAGCGGGGCTCCCACATGCGCGCGGCAATGCGGGCATCGAGCTCGGCCACTTCACAGCCCGGGGCAACCCCATCGGCTTGCGCCTGGCGTGCGACGGCGTGCGCGACGACCATGGCCACTTTGCGCAACTCGGTGACCGGCGGCAGAAGCTCGGCATTCGGACCGGCGGCGGTCGGCGATATCGCCGCGACCGCCTTGCCGGCGGCCATGAACATGGCATCGGTGATGCGTCGGGCACGGGCGGCGAGAACGCCGAGGCCGACACCGGGGAAGATGTAGGAGTTATTGGTCTGGGTGACGCGCACGGCTTTGTCGCCCCCTTGCAGCGGCGGAAAGGGACTGCCGGTGCCGATCAGCGCGCGGCCACCGCTCCAGGCCATGAGCTGTTCCGGTGTTGCTTCGCTGCGCGATGTCGGATTGGAGAGCGGAAAGATGATCGGACGCGCGACGCCTTTCGCCATGCTCCGGACGACAGGCTCGGTGAAGGCACCGGCCTGGCCCGACACGCCGATCAAAACGCTGGGGGAAGCATTGGCGATGACGTCGAACAGGCCTATCCGGCCCGGGCTTTCGAGCTTCCAGTCTTTCACCATTTGCGATGTCTGCAGGAAAGGCTTTTGTGCGGACGTGATGGCGGGCATGCCTTCGACCAGAAGCCCGTCCCGGTCGACGAGGAAGAAGCGGCTTCGGGCTTCCGAGGGAGCGGCACCTGCATCGATCATGGCCTGCAGCAGAAGCGAAGCAATGCCGCAGCCGGCCGAGCCAGCACCCAGCACGGCAATACGCTGCTGAGACAAGGGCACCTTCGTGACATTGACTGCGGCGAGGAGGGTGCCCGCGGCGATCGCGGCCGTTCCCTGGATATCGTCATTGAAGCTGCACAGTCGGTCGCGATACCGCGTCAAGAGGCGCCCGGCATTGACGCCGGCGAAATCCTCCCATTGCAGCAGCACATCGGGCCAGCGCTCGGAGACAGCACCAATGAATTCCTCGATGAAGCCGTCATAGTCGTCGCTCCTCATCCGCTCATGCCGCCAGCCTATGTAGAGCGGGTCGCGTAGCCGCTCCTCATTGTTCGTGCCGACATCGAGCAGGATCGGCAAGGTCTCGTCGGGATGGATGCCGGCGCAAGCGGTATAGAGAGCGAGCTTGCCGATCGGAATGCCCATGCCGCCCGCCCCCTGGTCGCCGAGGCCCAATATGCGCTCCCCGTCGCTGACCACGATGATGCGGACATGATCGAGATGCGGATTGGACAGGATCTCGCGAATGCGGTGCTTGTTCGGATAGCTCAAGAACAGGCCGCGCGGCTTGCGCCAGATCTCGCTGAAGCGCTGGCAGCCTTCGCCCACCGTCGGGGTATAGACCAGCGGCAATATCTCCTCGAGATTGCGCGCGGTCAGGGCATAGAACAACGTCTCATTCGAATCCTGCAATTCGCGCAAGAAGGCATAGCGCTCAAAGTCCGTGGCAAAGGCGCGCAGCACCTTGAGCCGGCGGGAGACCTGCTGATCGAGTGTGCCGACATGGGGCGGCAGCAGCCCATGCAAATGGAAGGCGTCCCGCTCGGCGTCGGTAAAGGACGTCCCCTTGTTGAGCATTGGCGTGTTGATGAGGTCGAAGCCGGAGAGGTTGGTTTCGAGCGGGGCGTTGTAGTCGAGGGGCTGGCCCATAGGGTCTCCGTCACAGGAATCATCGAAGTCATAGCCAAAGGAGACGTTTGCGGCCAGCCCCGGGGAGTTCCAAATTAGCCCTTCACTGCACCGGCGATCAGTCCCGATACGATGTGGCGTTGCAGGATCAGCACCAACAAGATCAGCGGCACGGTGACGATCACCGAAGCCGCCATGACGCGCCCCCAGGGGAGTTCATAGGCGCTGGCCCCCGTGATGAGGGCGATGGCTACCGGGACGGTCCGTTGCTCGTTGGAGAGCGTGAAGGTGAGGGCGAAGAGGAACTCATTCCAGGCGAGGATGAAGGCGAGGAGGCCCGCTGCGGCGAGGGCGGGCGCCGTCAGCGGAAGAAAGATCTCGACCAGCGTGCGCAAGGCCGAGGCGCCGTCTACTGCAGCCATCTCTTCGAGTTCGCGCGGCAATTCCCGCATGAAGGTCGTCAACACCCAGGTGGTGAAGGGCAAAGTGAGGATGAGATACGAGAAGATGAGGCCAATCAGGCTGTTATAGAGTCCGAGAGCGCGAATGAGCTCGAAGAGGCCGGAGAGCACCGCGATCTGGGGGAACATCGATATGCTCAAAATCGCAAAGAGGACGGTGGATCGTCCACGGAACCTCATGCGGCCGAGCGCATAGGCGGAGAGTGCCGCGAGCGCCAGCGACACCAGCGTCGCGGCCGAGGCGACGATGAGCGAATTGAGGATATTGCGCGCGAAAGGCTGTTCGACGAACAATGCCCGGTAGTTCTCGAAGCTTGCCGTCGATGGGACGAGCTCGACGTGGAAAATGGCGCTGCCGCTCTTGAGCGACGATATGATCGCCCAATAGAACGGGAAGACCGCATAGAAGAGGATGAGCGCCACCAGTCCATAGAATCCGATGCGCCCGGCGAGCCGGCGAAATTTCATCTGTCGCCTCCGCTGGCGCTCACATTGACCCGGCCGAGAGTGACGATGATCGCTGTCAAGATGGCGACGATCAGGAAAAGCGATGTGGCCGCTGCCGAGCCGAAGCCGACATCCTGGAAATCGACGAGCTGCTGGCGCGCGTAGACGGACATGGTCGCGGTATTCTCATTGTTGCCGGTCAGCACATAGATGACGTCGAACACTCTTAATGCATCGAGAGCCCTGAAAATAACGGCGACGAGCAAAGCCGGGCGGATCAGCGGCAAGGTGATGTGGAAAAAGACCTGGACCGGATGGATGCCGTCGACGCGCGCCGCTTCAAATATGGTTTGCGGCAAAGCCTGCAGTGCGGCGAGTATGAGGAGCGCCATGAACGGTGTCGATTTCCACACATCGACCATGACCACGGCGGTCATGGCAAGCGAGGGATCGGCAAGCCACGCATAAGGCCGCTCGATCAGTCCGATACCGAGCAGCACGGCATTCACCACGCCATAGAGGTCATGCAGCATCCAGGCCCACATCTTGGCTGACACGACGGTCGGTATGGCCCAGGGAATAAGGATGGCGGCCCGAACGAGCCCGCGGCCGGGAAGATGAGCATCAAGGGTGAGAGCGATGATGAGTCCGAGGATGGTTTCGAGGCCGACCGAGAGGAGGGTAAAGATGAGCGTGTTCCCGACGGCGCGCCACCACAAGGGGTCGGTGAAAAGATAGAGATAGTTGGCGAGGCCGATGAATTTCCAGACTGTCAGATCGCTCAGATTGGCGTCGGTGAGGCTGAACAGGATGGTGCGCAGCAACGGCCACGCGGCGACCATGAGCAGCGCCGCCAATAGCGGCCCGAGGAAGAGCCAGGCCGTCAGCGGATTATTGCTCGCGATGGATGATCGCCTGACTGTTGGACGTGCGATGACGTGGTTTTGTGGCTGCGCCGCGTCACCCGCTGTCATCGGGCCCTACCACCGGCCGCTGCGGCTCACCCGTTGCAGCGACTTCTCGAGGTTGGCCAAATTCTCCTCGGCCGTACCTTTGCCCGAAAGGGTGTTGTGGACGGCCCGCACATATTCGCTAGACACGCGATTGTAGATGGCACCGGTCACGGTCGAGGGCCGCGCAACGGCGTTCTCGAGGATGGCTTCGAAATCCTTGAGAAAGGGCAATGCGGCCAGCAGTTCCTGATCGCGGTAGAGGCTCTTATGCGTCGGATTGAACGATCCTTTGATCGCCCGGCGCTTCTGCTCGGCAGCACTGGTGAGGTAGCGCACGAGATCTGCCGCCTCCTTGGGGTTGGCCGAATATTTGGAAACCGCGAGGTGCTGACCGCCCAGCGCCGCCGCATTCCGGGCGCCCGGACCCGAGCCTTGAGGCAAGAGCGTGACTGCGACCTTGTCCTTCACCGGACTGTCGGTTGCATTGGCGAGCGCCCAGGCATAGGGCCAGTTGCGCATGAAGACCGCGTTGCCGGACTGAAAGACGCCGCGGGAGTCTTCCTCGGCATAGTTCAGCACGCCTTCGGGCGAGATGGTGCCGATCCAGCTTTTGGCGAGATTGATGGCGGCAGCGGCTTGCGGATTGTTGATGGTGATCTTGCCGTCAGGCTCGACGATGTTGCCGCCGCCGAAACTCGCCACCCATTCGATGCTGTTGCAGGTAAGCCCTTCATAGGCCCGTCCCTGCCAGACGAAGCCTTGCATCTTGCCATTGCTCGCGCGCTCGGCTTCGACAACGGCCTTTGCCGTCGCGGTCAGCTCGGCCCAATCGCGCGGCGGCTTCAGCCCATGTTTGTCGAGGAGATCCTTGCGATAGTACAAGAGGCCGGCGTCGGCGAAGAACGGCACCGCCACCAGCTTGCCCTCGACCGTATCATTGGCGATCAGGGGCCTAAAATGATCGGTGAGCTCCTCCGCGCGGATATGTTGCTTCAGGTCGATGAAGTGGTTGGCCAGCGTTCCGGGCCAAACCACGTCGATCTGGAAGACATCGATGTCGCCTGAGCCTGCCGCCAGCAGCTGCTGAAAGAGGGCCAGGCGTTCATTGGCGTCGGGCGGGGTTGCGACCAGTTTCACCATATTGCCGGTCTGTTTGGCCCAGGCATCGGCGCCTTCCTGGCAAAGCTCGAGCTCGACGCCAAGAGAGCTGCAGGCGATCGAGACGGTGACATTCGCCTGGACCGGCCCCAGTCCGATGATGAGCCATGTCAATGCTGCCGCAATGAGACGGATGACGCATGCCATGGTGATATCCTCCCTGCCGCCCCAACCGCGTTTTGCCCGCGAGTTCCAACGCGAGCGCCACGGCAAAGTTCCACCAAGCGTAAGCAGGCCCCATGGGGGCGGGCAGGGAAGCATTTGAAAACAGGCGTGAAAGCCCAGCATCGTCGCAGGTCGCTGATCGGCCTCATCCCGTGGACTGCGCGGGGCTTGCTTTCTGGGCTGCGCCATAGCCGAAGACCGGCTCGAGGTCACTGTCGACCATGCGATCGATTTTTTCCTCCTCTTCCGGCGCCAGGTAATCGCGCCAGCCGCCGACCTTTCCACGGCGCACCTTGAAACTGGCCGGATCATTGGCGTCGGCAGGTTTGAGGCGTGTGTTCAGGGTAAGCTTGCCTGAATTCTCACGTTCCAGGCGGCGCATATTTTCGAGCGAAGCATAGGTCACGGCATCCTCGATCTCGGCGTCGCTCGGCGTTTGCCCGAGAAAGCCGAGCAGTTTGCGCAATTGATTCGGACCATCGGCGCGCAGATCCTCGTATTTCAGGATCATGAGTTGCGGAAAGCGGTCGATGTCTCGCGCCCAGGCATTCATGAAGCGGATGATCTTGGGGATGCCGGCCGCCTCGCCGGCGATGAAATCATAGACTTCCATGTCGCCGAGCGGATAGGCGTTGATGACCTTCTTGCGCGGACGAATGCGGTGCTTCCATTGAAAATACTGGGACACCGCCGTGTCGCGCGGATCGCGGACCAGGAGCACGATCTTGGCGCGACCGTAGTTATCGAATTTGGCGTCCGTCCCGGTGTAGTCGCGCAAATAGTTGTCATGCGTAAAAAACAAGATGGGAATGGCGGGATTGCGCCGTTTCAGCTCGTCGAACTCCATCATCGTCGATGACGGCAGGCCGCTTTTGTGGGTGAAATAGCGGGTCAGCATGACCCTGAGCCACGTACGTCCGCTTTTTCCGAATGAAACGATAACGGCATCGGCCTTTTCGAGCTTCTTTGCCTCCTCATAGCCGCGCAGCCACCGTTCCAAGGCAACGTTCCGCTGCTCCGGCAGGATGCGGCCGGCCGCGGCGGCGGCGATACGCAATCCAGCGCGGAGGTTGGTGGCAGAAAACAACATGCGATGATCTCACCTGATTCGGAGTGGTGGAAGTGTCATGCACCGATCGCGGTGCCGAGTCTCTTGCGCAAGTTGAAGGCCAGGAGCTCGGCGATGCGCTGATCGCCCAGCGGCCGGCGCTCGACCCTTAGATGGATATCGAGATCGGGCTTGCCGTTGCCTAGTGCCTCCCGGGAAGGTGCGAGAGCCATGGGCAGACCTGAGACATAGGCGAACTGCTCGGCACGAATGAGAGTACGCGTCCAGAGCCTGCCCCGCAGCAGGGCAAGACTGGTCGAGAAGCTGGTGCCGGGCGGGCTTCGTGAGCTGGCTGACTACGGAGATGACAAAATGCCCTCATTTCTGTCATCATAGATTTGCATTTTGCGGCATCATAGCCAACCCGTCGAACCCCTAACCCGGTGATCCATGCAGCAGCGGCCTCACGAAAAAGCGCAAATCTTCATGCAAACCAATGACAAGCAGTCGATTGGCGCTATTGTTTCGGCCTATTCGATGAAGCGCTCGTCGAAGCATGCGGACAAGTTCGATGTGACGATCATCCGGCAAGAAGACTATGAATTGTTCCGCACTCGGGAAGGACAATCCTATGTCATCAGTAGCAGGCCACTACGTCGTCTTGTGCCGCGGCTTCTCGACAGTCAGCTCGCAGAATAGAGCTGCGGTTTCTCCACGAGCTCGATCGGCATCGGACGGCTCTCTGCCAATGACCTGACACCTGCTTCGGCAACCGCGCTCGCGGCATAGCCATCCCAGGCGCTGGCCCCTTCGGCACCCGCGAGAGCGAGGGAATTGACCCATGAGTTGAGCTGTAGGCGATAGGCGTCTGCGAAACGCGGCCGCCAGTCGGCCGGATACGCGGTCGTCCGGACCAGGGCGGAATTGGATTCGATTGAAGCGGGCTGGCGCAAGGACACGGTGCCTTTCTCGCAGACAAGTTCGCCGCGGACATCATAGCCGTAGCCCGCATTGTTGAAGACCTCGATGGTCACCAGGAGCCCTTTCGCGGTCGAGAGCACGAGAAAAACCGGCGATCCCGCCGCGAGCTGAGAAGCGCCTGGTGCATAGGTTTGCACGCTCGTCAGTTCATCATCGAGCAGCCAGCGCGCAATGTCGATTTCATGCACGGCGGAATTGGTGACTGCCATCTTGGTGTCGAACCAGGGTGGCGCCGAGACGTTGCGGTGAAGGCAGTGGAACATGAGCGCCTTGCCCAATTGTCCCGATCGATGCGCCGCCTTCATGTCCACATAGGAAGGATCGAAGCGCCGCATATAGCCGACCTGTATGAGCCGCTTGCCGAGCTTCGTTTCCGCAGCGACGACATCGAGACATTCGGCCGGCGTCGGCGCCAGAGGCTTCTCGCACAGAACCGGCTTCCTCGCTGCAAGACAACCGAGCACGAGCTCCTTGTGCGTGGCGTCAGGAGAGGCGATGAGTATCGCATCGATGGTCCTATCCTCAATGAGCGCGGCCGGGCTCGCCGCAACCGTTTCGGCGCCGGTCTCATCGGCGACGATTTTGGCGCGCGTCGTATCGGCATCATAGACAGCCTTGAGAATGACACCTGAAACGTGCGTGCCGAGCGTGCGGGCGTGATCGGCTCCCATGACACCCGTACCGATAACCCCGATCCTGATCCCCATTCCAGTGTCCCGAAACCGAAGTTCGCATCACCCGCAGCGTCTTCCGAGCGAACTTCGGATTCGGAAGCACACTAGAGAATTTAATAATTCCAGTGTGCTTTTGAACGCGAAGTTCCTGTCGGTATAGCGGTCAGATATCAGGAACTTCGCGTTCAGCACACTGGATCTCCGTTCCTCAGCCAACCGGCCGCAGGCCCAATAGCGTGCGCGCTTCGCTCGGACTGGCCGGATGCCGGCCATATTGTCCGCAGAGATCGGCGACGCGCGCGACCAGCTCGGCATTGCTTGCCGCGAGACGCGAGGCATCGAAGCGCACATTGTCTTCAAGGCCGGTGCGGCAATGGCCATTGAGCTTAAGGGCCCAGTGGTTGAGCTCGAGTTGATGTCGGCCGATGCCCGCGGCGGTCCAGGTTGCCTCCGGCATGAGGCGTTTGAGCTCCGCTACCTGGAATTCGAGTGCTTGCCAGACGGCCGGCATGGCGTTCTTGATACCGAAGACGAACTGCACGTGGAGCGGCTTCGACAAGATTCCCTCGTCCGCCAAACGCAGGGCCTGATAGAGCATGGACAGGTCGAACACCTCGATCTCGGCCTTGACCGCGTGGTTGCGCATCTGCTCAGCCAGATGGAGGATGAGATCGGGCGGGTTCATATAAATGATCGACGGGAAGTTGCACGAGCCGGTGGCGAGCGAGGCCATGTCGGGTCGCAAATGCAGCATGCCGCCACGTTCAAGCCCATTGCCTGACCGGCCGCCGGTCGAAAATTGGATGATCATCCCCGGGCAGTGCTGGCGAATGCCGGCCTGGACCTGAGCGAAGCGTTCAGGATTCGACGTCGGCGTTTGATCGGGGTTACGCACATGCAGATGGACGAGGGCGGCGCCTGATTCAAAGGCGGCGTGCGTCGCTTCGACCTGCTCGGCGACGCTGATGGGAACGGCTGGATTGTTCTCCTTGCGCGGCAGGGATCCTGTGATCGCGACAGAGATGACGCAGGGCGTGGACATTGCTTGGTCTGTCTCGGGTGGAACGACGGTGCCTTATAAAGACATTATTCGGTGTTCCGCCAGAGTTGCGAGACCGGATTTTGGCCTTTTTTTCACGCAGGGAAAGCCAGCCTGTTAGCCGGGCGCGGATGGTGTACCGCGGTTGGCGCTTATATCGTGTGCCCGGCACTCCGGTCGACGAACTTGTGGAACCGGCTCATCTTGCCGTCCGCCGTCTTGTCCTGATGCAGGAACGCCAGCTTTTCTTCGTCGAATTTTCGGAAGAATTCATCCCACGGTACTCCCTTGAGGCTTTCATCCTTCGGATCGAAGTCGAGCCGCAATATGCCAGCCTGCCTGTCCTCGGACGTGCCTTTAACGGTCGCGGGGTGTCCGCCGCGCTTCTCGGCCCAGCGGCGAATCTCGACATGATCGGTCGTGACCTTGGCTTCGCTCATCACGTCCCTCCTATTGCTGATGGAAGACAACCGCCAGCGGGGCGGAACGTTCCCGAGTGAATTCTGGAAGCGCCGCCATTGCGAGCCTGCTCGTTCATCCTACTGGCGATCAGGCGGGGTCGGATGGGAAAAGCGGCTTTCCAGCCAGCCGATCGCGACCAGCAGGATGAGAACGAGGGCGAGACCGACGGCAACGATGCGCCACGCCGCCAGGGCGCAGGCAATGCCCAATGCGGCTGCGACCCAGACAGTCGCGGCGGTCGTAATGCCCTCCACGTGCTGCTCAGGTGGATTGCGCATGATCACGCCGGCGCCAATGAAACTGATTCCGGCCATGATACCCTGTATGATTCCCTGCACCACACGGCTCAGCGCATCGGGATGAAGGGCGAGGTCCCGGTATTCAATTCCTGCCAGAGACACGATGGCGGCGCCCAGCGCCACCAAGCCAAGGGTGCGCATACCCATGGGCTTGTTCATCAGGTCGCGATTGATGCCGATGATCATCCCAACGGCTGCGGCACAACCCAGCCGTAAGATCGTCTCCACCAGTTGCGTGTCCACGGAGCCTCTTTTGAAACAGCCGAGAGTCCGCCAACGCTTTTGCTGCGACCTATGTTCCCACGGAGACTCGCTGTCTACTTGCGACCTTAACGGCATCATGAGCATATCCGTTGTCGGGCTTTCGAAGGTGGCGAATCGTGGAATTGGCTCAGGCAAAGGCAGCGTCGGAATTGCTCATCCGGCATTGGCGGGACGGCACGACCTTGGCGGAATTGCCTCTGCCGTTGCGGCCCCTGATCCGCGCAGATGCGTATCTGATTCAGGCGCAGCTCGCCGGTCTCAGCGCCGAGCCGCTTTTTGGCTGGAAGATCGCCGCGACCAGCCTCGCGGGCCAGCAGCACATTGCGGTCGACGGCCCGCTCGCCGGCCGGCTTTTGGCCGAGATGGTCCATCCTGACGGCGCAACCTTGCCATTCGGCGCGAACCACATGCGCGTCGCCGAGGCGGAATTCGGCTTCCGAATGTCTCGTGACCTGCCGCCCCGGGCCGAGCCCTACAGCCAAAGTGAAGTGCTTGCGGCTGTTGCGACCCTGCATCTCGCAATCGAAGTGCCCGACTCGCGCTATACGGATTTTACCCTGGTCGGCGCGGCACAGCTGATCGCCGACAATTCCTGCGGCCATCAGTTCGTGCTCGGCCCGGAGGCCCCGGCCTCATGGCGCGATCTCGATTTGGCCAACCACCGGGTCACCGGTCGCGTCGGCACGCACATCGAACGTGAAGGCATCGGGGGCAATGTTCTGGGCGACCCGCGCATCGCTTTGACCTGGTTGGCGAACGAACTTTCGCTTCACGGCCTGACGCTCGCCAAGCACCAGGTCGTGACAACCGGGACCTGTCTCGTGCCGCTCGAAATCGTCCCTGGAGATCATGTCGCGGTAGATTATGGCTCGCTCGGACGAATGACTGTGCGGTTCTCCTAAAGCCTGATGACTTTAAGAAGGATCATCTCTCGACGCGCCTCACGCCGAGGTGGCCGCTACCCAACTCGTCATGGCCGCCCCTGAGGCGGCCATCCAGCCCCTCCGTGCAACCGCAGTCTGGCGTAGAGGCTGGATGGCCGGGTCGAAGCCTGGTCGAAGCCCGGCCATGACGAGCAGGGAAGGAGTGAAGGCATCGGGTAGACCTAAACACATCGTGATCTAGTCCACAGCGCGCATAGCGTCGACTTGTTCCATTCAAGATGGGCCGCTGCGGTTGCGCAGGCCGGCTCCCGTGGAAGCGGACAGCCTGCGCGTGGAAAATGACTTTTCCTTCGGCTGCATCGGGATGGCGCCCGCCAGAAATTCCGTGAGCATATGGGCTTCGAGCGGTTTCGACAGACAGGGAATATGCGAGAAGCGGGGTGGCACATGCTCAGGCCCATAGCCTGTGGTGAAGACAAAGGGGGCACGCCGTCTGGCGAGGACGTCGGCGATCGGGAAGACGAGCTCACCGGCCAGATTGATGTCGAGTATCGCGCCCGTGAAATCTTCACCATCGATGGCTTCACGGGCCTGCGCCAGCGTGACATAGGGTCCAGCAACCGCATGGCCAAGGCTCACGATAAGCTTCTCGATCATGAGCGCGACCAGAGGCTCGTCTTCGACCAAAAGGATGGTCGCCTTGGCCTCCGGCTCCTCGAGGGGCACATCGGTCTTGCCCACGGCCGCGCCGTCCGGCATCTCTGGAATCTCGAGCGTGCAGTCGAGGCCGTCGCTGTTCCACTTGAAATGGGCGGATCCGCCAAGCTGCGTCTTTACACTGAGATCGATCACTTTCGTTCCGAAGCCGCGGCTGGTCGGCGTGCGCACGCCCGGGACGCCGCTCTCGCGCCATGAAATGGTCAAGGGGTGGAGTTTCCAGGAAAGATGGAGTTGCCCGGTCTTGGCGGCGAACGCGCCATATTTTGCGGCATTGGTCGCAAGCTCGTGCAACGCAAGCGCGATCGCCTGGGCGCTGACGGGCTTCAGGATGGTGTCGGGGCCGTCGACAACGCAATGCGGGCCGGCGGCATTGCGATAGGGGGCAAGCTCGTCCTCGGCAATGGTCTTCAGATTGGCCCCTTGCCAGCGTGAATCCGAGAGAAGACTGTGGGCCCGCGCCAGCGCGCTGATGCGGCCCTCGATCGCGACAATATATTGATCGATGGTCTCCGCATGGGTGAGCCGGACGATCGCCTGGGCGACGGCCAGGGCATTCTTGGCGCGGTGATCTACTTCGCGTGCCAGAACGGTCTGGCGCTCGTTCGACAGGCGCAGCTCTTCGGTCCGTTCGGCGACACGCTTTTCGAGGTCGCTGTTCAAGGCTTCGAGCTCTCTCGTCTTGCGGTGCAGTTCGGCAAAGACCTTCACCTTGGCGCGCAGGATCTCGGCCACGACAGGGGTTGACACATAATCGACGGCGCCCATCTGATAGCCGCGAACATAATCCGCCTCGCTCAGATGGATCGCGGAAACGAAGATGATCGCCGTCTGGTGGTAGCGCGGATGTTCCCGGATCATGGCGGCAAGCTCGAAACCGTCCAGCTCGGGCATGCTCACATCCATGAGGATGACCGCTACGTCGGTGCGCAAGAGGCATTCCAGGGCCTCGCGCGCGGACGACGCCTTGATCAGGTTCTCGCCGACCTCTTCCAACACCACTTCATAGGTCATGAGCTTGGCCGGCTGATCGTCGACCAAGAGGATGTTCACCTTGTCGCTGCCGTTCATCTGCAAAACCATGGTCAGCGGTGCAGCCATACACGCAAGGCCGCAATGAGCTGGTCGGTATCGACGGGCTTCGCCAGATAGTCGGAAGCGCCGGCCTCGAGGCACTTTTCACGGTCTCCCTTCATCGCTTTCGCCGTCAGGGCGATGATCGGCAGCCGTCTCAGATTGGGCTGCGCCCTTATGGTTTCGATGACCTCATAGCCATCCATCCCCGGCATCATGATGTCCATCAGGATAATCGCCAGATCAGGGGATTCGTCGACGATCTTCAGCGCCTCGGCGCCGCTGCTGGCGGTCAGCACCTTCATGCCGCTGCGCTCGAGCACGCTGCTCAAGGCGAAGATGTTGCGGGCATCATCGTCGACGACGAGGACCGTGCGCCCATCGAGGTCCTCGTTGGAATCATGCAGCCGATAGATCATATCGCGCTGGCGTGGCGGCAGATTGCCGACCACGCGATGCATGAACAACGATGTCTCGTCGAACAGGCGTTCGGGAAATTCGACCCCCTTTACCACGATGCTGCGCGCCATCGAGCGCAGCCTCTCCTCCTGATCGGGCGAAAGCGGCCGCCCGGTGAAGACCACGACCGGCAGATCGGCCAGGCCCTGTTCGTGCGCTACATGCTCGAGCAAGTCGAAGCCCGACATGTCGGGAAGCTTGAGATCGAGGACCATGCAGTCCCAGGACTCGTTCGCGAGCTTGCTCAGGGCGGCAGCGCCCGTGTCGGCCGTCGTGACTTCGACATCGTCATGCTGGAGCAAGGCCTTTATGCTGAGCTGCTCGGCCGGATTGTCCTCGACGATCAACAGGCGTTTCTGCTGCGCCGTAGCGCAGCGTTGCAGCCGGGCCAAGGCCATATCGAGATCGCTGCTCGACGCGGGCTTGGTCAAAAAGGAGAATGCGCCTTTGGCCAGGCCATGCTGCCGGTCCTCGTCGAGGCTGACGACCTGGACAGGAATGTGCCGGGTCAGCGGGTTCTTCTTGAGATGGCTGAGGACGCCCCAGCCCAGCATGTCCGGCAGGAATATGTCGAGGGTAATGGCGGTCGGCTGATATTGCGAGGCAAGCTCGATCGCTTCAGCGCCGGTCGATGCGACAATGGTCTTGAAGCCGCGGCCGCGGGCAATATCCATGACGACTCGGGCATAGCCCGTATCGTCCTCGACTATGAGCAGGATATTGTCGCCAGGCTTGATCAGCAGGCGGTCATCGGACAAGGGCTCGACCGGCCGCGCCACGAGCGTCGCCGGCTTGACATAGGCCACCGCCATTTCGACCTTCGCCAGGCTGGTGGGCGAGCCTAAGAATCTCTGGGTGAGATAAAGTGTGAAGGTGCTGCCGGTGCCGACGACACTGTGAACCTGGATTTCGCCGCCCAGCAAGGTGGCGAGCTCGCGGCTGATCGCGAGGCCAAGGCCGGTGCCGCCATAGCGCCGGCTGGTGCTCGCATCGGCCTGCTGGAAGGCTTCGAAGATCAGCTTCTGCTTGTCGCCCGGTATGCCGATGCCGGTATCGGCCACTTCGAAGCCAATGACGCTCGAGGTTTCGCTCAGCACGCGGTTCTCGGGATTCCAGCCGCCTTTGGCTTGGAATACGCGCAAGCCCACGCCGCCGCGCTCGGTGAACTTAAATGCGTTGGACAAGAGGTTCTTCAGGATCTGCTGCAGGCGCTTGGAATCTGTGAACAGAGTCCCTTCAATTCCGCTATCGACCGAGACGTCGAAGGACAGTTGCCGCGTCTCCGCCTCATGCCGGAACGGCCGGCCGACGACTTCGACGATCTTGTCGACGAAAAGCTCTTCCGCCTCGACCGTCACGGTTCCGGATTCGATCTTCGACAGATCGAGAATATCGTTGATGAGGTTCTGCAGATCGTTGCCGGCACCCCGTATCGTGCGGGCGAATTCGACCTGCTTGGCGGAAAGATTCCCGTCGGGATTTTCGCTCATCTGCTGCGCCAGAATGAGAATACTGTTGAGCGGCGTTCGCAATTCATGCGACATGTTCGCGAGGAATTCCGATTTGTATTTCGATGTCAAGGCGAGTTCCGTCGCCTTGTCCTCGAGGGCGCGCCGGGCCTGCTCGATCTCCTGGTTCTTCTTCTCGACCTCGACATTGCGCTCGGCCAGTTGCTGGGCCTTGGTGCCGAGTTCGTCATTGGTCTGCTGCAACTCCTTTTGCTGGGCCTGCAGCTCGCTGGCGAGCTGCTGCGACTGATTGAGCAGGCTTTCGGTCTGCATGGTCGCCTCGATGCTGTTGAGCACGATGCCGATGCTGGCGGTCAACTGGTCGAGGAACGTGCGCTGCAGCGCCGTGAATTTGCTCAAAGAGGCGAGTTCAACCACGGCCTTCACATGGCCTTCGAAAAGTATGGGAAGCACGATCACACTGCGTGGCGCCGCCTTGAAGACGGCGGATCCGATCGGCATGGCATCGCTCGGAAGCTTGTTCACTAGGATGGGACGCTTGTCCGCCGCACACTGGCCCAACAGGCCCTTGCCGATTGGCACAGCTTCGGGGTGGCCCTCGCCGGGGTCGTCGGCATAAACGGAGAGCAGCTTGAGCTTTGGCGCTTCGGTTTCTTCCATCTGGTAGAGAGCGCCCATCTGCGCATTGACCAGCGGCGCCAGCTCGGAAAGCAGCAACCGGCCGACCGTCGCCAGATGGCGCTGGCCCTGCAGCATGTTGGTGAAATTCGCGAGATTGGTCTTGAGCCAGTCCTGCTCGGTATTGCGCTCGGTGGTGAGGCGCAGATTGCCGATCATGGTGTTGATATTGTCCTTGAGCTCAGCCACTTCGCCGCGCGCTTCGACTTTGATTGACCGGGTAAGATCGCCCTTGGTCACGGCTGTCGCGACCTCGGCGATGGCGCGCACCTGGGTGGTGAGATTGGCGGCGAGGAGGTTGACGTTGCCGGTCAGATCCTTCCAGGTGCCGGCAGCGCCTGGCACATTGGCCTGGCCGCCGAGACGGCCGTCAACGCCGACCTCGCGCGCCACGCTCGTCACCTGATCGGCGAAAATCGCGAGAGTCTCCGTCATGTTGTTGATGGTCTCGGCGAGTGCGGCGACCTCGCCCTTCGATTTCACCGTGAGATTCTGGCTCAAATCGCCATTGGCGACCGCCGTCACGACCTTGACGATGCCGCGCACCTGCTCGGTGAGATTGGCCGCCATTAGATTGACGGTGTCGGTCAGGTCTTTCCAGGTCCCGGCGACGCCCGGCACGGCCGCCTGGCCGCCGAGCTTGCCCTCGGTGCCGACTTCGCGCGCGACGCGCGTGACCTCGGAGGCGAAGGCATTGAGCTGGTCGACCATCGTGTTGATGGTGTTCTTGAGCTCGAGGATCTCGCCTTGCACCGGCACTGTGATCTTGCGCGACAGGTCGCCGCGCGCCACGGCGGTCGTGACCTCGGCGATGTTGCGGACCTGCGTCGTGAGATTGGCGGCGAGAAGATTGACGTTGTCCGTAAGATCTTTCCATGTGCCAGCGACACCCGGCACGGCAGCCTGGCCGCCAAGCTTGCCGTCGGTGCCGACCTCGCGCGCCACGCGCGTCACCTCGGCAGCAAAGGATCTGAGCTGCTCCACCATGGTGTTCAGCGTTTCCTTGAGGAGAAGAATTTCGCCGCGCACGTCGACCGTGATCTTCTTCGAAAGGTCGCCGCCGGCAATGGCGGTGGCCACCTCGGCTATGCTGCGCACCTGGGCGGTGAGGTTGCTCGCCATCGAGTTCACACTGTCGGTCAGGTCCTTCCAGGTGCCCGCAACGTCCGGGACTTGCGCCTGGCCGCCGAGTTTTCCTTCGGTGCCGACCTCGCGCGCCACGCGCGTGACCTCCGAGGCGAAGGCGTTGAGCTGATCGACCATCGTATTGATGGTGTTCTTGAGCTCGAGGATTTCGCCTTTGACGTCGACGGCGATCTTGCGCGAAAGATCGCCGCGCGCCACGGCGGTCGTGACCTCGGCAATGTTGCGCACCTGGGCGGTGAGGTTGCTCGCCATCGAGTTCACGCTGTCGGTCAGGTCCTTCCAGGTGCCGGCGACACCCGGCACGGCGGCCTGGCCGCCGAGCTTGCCGTCGGTGCCGACCTCGCGCGCCACGCGCGTCACTTCGCCGGCGAAGGCGTTGAGCTGGTCGACCATCGTATTGATCGTTTCTTTCAGCTGCAGGATCTCGCCGCTCACATTGACAGTGATCTTCTTGGAAAGATCGCCGCCGGCAATGGCCGTGGAAACCTCGGCGATGTTGCGCACCTGGGCGGTGAGGTTGCTCGCCATGAAATTGACGTTGTCGGTCAGGTCCTTCCAGGTGCCGGCGACGCCTGGCACTTGCGCCTGGCCGCCGAGCTTGCCCTCGGTGCCGACTTCGCGCGCCACGCGGGTCACTTCGGAGGCGAAGGCGTTGAGCTGGTCGACCATCGTATTGATGGTGTCCTTGAGCTCGAGAATTTCGCCGCGCACATCGACGGTGATCTTGCGCGAGAGATCGCCGCGCGCGACGGCGGTCGTCACTTGCGCAATGTTGCGCACCTGATCGGTGAGATTGCCGCACATGGCATTGACCGAGTCGGTCAAGTCCTTCCAGGTGCCGGCGACACCCGGCACCATGGCCTGTCCGCCGAGCTTGCCGTCGGTGCCGACCTCGCGCGCCACGCGCGTCACTTCGGAAGCGAAGGAGCGCAACTGATCGACCATTGTGTTGATGGCTTCCTTGAGCTGGAGGATCTCGCCGCGGACGTCGACGGTGATCTTCTTGGACAGGTCGCCATTGGCGACCGCGATGGTCACATCGGAAATATTTCGGACCTGCGCGGTGAGATTGTCGGCCATTTGGTTGACGCTTTCGGTCAATTCCTTCCAGACGCCGGTCACCTCCGGCACTTGCGCTTGCCCGCCAAGCTTGCCCTCGGTGCCGACTTCGCGCGCCACGCGCGTCACTTCCGAGGTGAAGACGGCAAGCTGCTTGATCATCGTATTGACGATCGAGGCGGACCGCAGGAACTCGCCTTTAAGCGGGCGGCCATCGACGTCGAGTTGCACCGTATGGAGCAGATTGCCTTGCGCCACTGCGGCGACGGCACGCGTTACTTCCGCCGTCGGCCACAGCAGGTCGTCGATCAAGGTATTGACCGATGATTCCATCTCTCCCCAGGCGCCGAGCGACAGGCCGAATTTGACGCGTTGGCGGGTTCGCCCTTCCTTGCCGACAACCGTGCCGACTTTTTCCAACTGTTGGGCAATACTTTGATTGGTGGCGCAGATTTCATTGAAGGTTTCGGCAATGCGTCCGCCGATGCCCGGACTATGGGTCGGCAGGCGGACCATGAAATTGCCGCTGCGCATTTCATGGAGGGCGTTTAGGAGGTTGTTGAGATCGAGAGCGGGGGCGTCCGTTGCCGGTCCGTTCATGGCGGTTATGTCACGCTGAAGCTTAGGCCTGCGCTTCGCCGGCCGCGGCGTCCCAATATCCTGCATAGTTCTCCCTCCGAGCCGTCCTGCCGTCCTAAGGTCCCGAGCAGCGATGTTGCAGCGCAACAAGGCCCGGATACGCTTCAGGGCATCTCGCACAACGAGGCAGCCGCAGAAAAGTTCCGTTGCGGCGTGTATGAAATTACGGGCCTCGACCGGCTTGGTTAAAGAGGATCGATGCTTTTTGTGTCGCTTAAGGGGCGTAAATCTGGGACAGCTTCAGGCTTTGGCGCTCGGCCGCGCCGCCACTTTATCATACCAGCGCTGGAAGGCGCGAGCGTCTGCTGGAAGGGGCATCTTGAGTTCCCGTGTTGCGAAATCGACCGTGACCAAGGCCGTGATGTCGGCCACCGAGAAGTCGTCGCCAGCAACGAAGACGACATCTTCGAGACGCAAGTCGAAGTCCTCGTAGAAGTTGGAGACCCGGCGCCTGCCGCGGTCCACGAGTTCGGGAATCTGGTCATAGTCATGGGGGCCGGAAAGGGCGCGACCCTTGAGGCGGGCGGACGCATTGCGAACGCCTTCCATCGCGGGAACGAGGCCGTCGAGCTCGGCCCGGCGCTCCCACATGGTGATGAGGGCTTCATCCACCGCATCGTCGCCGAGCAAGGGATGCTGCGGGAATATCTCTTCGAGATAGCGCCAGATCGCCGGGACCTCGGCCAGCGCCCGGCCATCCTCGAGAACCAGCACCGGCACCTGCTGGCGCGGGTTGATCGCCGTGAACCAGTCTGAAAACTGTTCGCCCTCGCGCAAATTCACCGGGTTAAGCGGTATTGCTATGCTTTTCTCGGCAATAAACATGCGCACGCGCCGGGAATTGGGGGAGGAGGTTGCGTGATAGAGCTTCATCTCAAGGGCTTCAGTGGCGAAATGCTGAGTTGAGCTACTCTAGGAACTCGTCCCGAGTTCGGCAATCGCGATTGGACAACAGCTGAAATCACTCGCAAGTGTCTCGTGGCCCAAACGCAGGGAAAGCAGTCCAGCGGATATTGGCGGCGCTTCATCTTGACCCGTGATCGAAGGTCGCTTCGGTCACGCCCTTCTGTCGCAGCTCATTTCGCGCGATCTTTTCAGTTGGCGTGCGAGGCAGCAGACTGTCGGTGATTTCGACATAGCGAGGCACCATATGGCGGGGCGCGAGTGCGGCAAAATGCGCCGCAAGGTCTGCCGGTCCTATCCTCGATCCGGCTTTCCGGACCGCGACGACCATGATGTCCTCTTCGGTGAATTCCGATGGAATCCCGAAGGCAGCACTTTCCACAATATCGGAATGCTTCTGGGCGATGTTTTCGAGCTCGTAGGTCGAAATGTTCTCGCCGCGACGCCGAATGGCTTCGCTCATGCGGTGCTTGAAATAAAGCCATCCGTCTTCGTTCATGACGCCGGCATCGCCCGAGTGATACCAAAGATTTCTAAGCGCCTGCACCGTCTTGGCCTCGGCCCTGTAGTAGCCTGAAAACATGGACCAGCTTTTCTTTGGGCGCGCGACGATTTCACCAACCGTGCCGGGTGGAACAGGGTTGTCGTTTTCATCGACGATCGCAACATCCCAGTCGGGATTGACCCGGCCGCACGATCCGGGACGCGAATCATCGACCGTATCGAGAGTCACAAAGCTGGTTTCGGTTTGCCCGTAGCCGGTAACGAGCTCGATGCCGAAGCGCCGCTCGAAAGCCTCTTTGTCCGGCACCATGGGAATGCATTGGCAAACTCTTGCCGGATTGTCCGGATCATTGTCGGAAGAAGGCATGCGCATGAGAATCACGGCCATCGCACCCAAGAGGTTGGTCGCGGTAGCGCCGCTTGCGCGAAGCTGATCCCAGAATCTGGAAGCGCTGAAGCCGTCGACCAACGTTGCCTCAGTGCCATAGACGAGCGGCATATAAACTCCGAACATTTGCGCGTCGGTGTGAAAGAGCGGCAGGGCAGTGAAGTAGCTGTCGAGCTCTGTATAGCCGAGGTTGCGGGCCATCGCTGCAACCCAGGAATAGCAGTGATGGTGGGACATCAATGCGCCCTTTGCCGGCCCGGTCGTTCCCGACGTATAGAGAATGGCCATTGGATCGGTGTAGTGCACTTCAACTGGAGCGATGTCAGCCCGCTGGCACAGGACTTCCTCGAAGGCCAGAATCCGATCGATGGCGATCCCCGCGGCTCGGGCTATCCTCGGATCACCGCCGACGACGACAAGCGTCTTTAGGCTCGGCAAATTGCCTTGCGCCTTGGCGATTTCGCTGAGGACGCCGGCGTCGGCCACGAGCAGCTCAGCGCCGCAATTGTTCAGGTTGTGGCACAGGAGATCGCCTTTCAAGGCTGGATTGCTCGGAACCTCGATGGCCCCCAGCAGGGACGCGGCAAACCATGTGATCAGGAACTCGAAGCAATTCGGCAAGAGGATGGCAATGCGGTCGGACCGGCGGACCCCCAGCGCATGGAGGCCGTTTGCGAGCCTGCTCGATATCTCTAGAGTTTCCCGGTAGCTCGCCGATCTGCCTGCGATGTTGAGGAAGCGTTTGTCGCCGAGTCTCTCGGCTTGGCGCAACAGCACTTTCGAGAGCACACGGCTCTCTATGTCATCGTCATCCATCCCTGGTATGCCGTGCTTGGCGGCCAAGTGGTGCAACATGGGTGTTTTCAAAACTCCTTTGCCTTCGCCCGAGCTTCGGGAGACAGAAAGCCACGCACCGTCGCTTCGGTTTCGCGCGTCATGGCGTCGGCGAGTGACGAGTGAAAGCCTTCGTTGATCGCATGCTTTACGTCGGCCACGGCGCCGGCGGGACGCTGCGCAATCACATTGGCAAGCTCCTCCGCATGGACCAGCAGCTCGGCCGCGGGGACGATCCGCCAGGCGATACCGACCTCGAGCGCCATCTTTGCATCATGGCGCTCGCCGAGTATCATCAGTTCCTTGGCGATCTGGGGCCCGACTTGTTTCGTCAAGAGCGCTGTCACACCACCCGTGACGAACAGACCATAGGTCACCTCGGGAAAAAACCATCTTGCATTATCAGCAAAGAGCGTGAAGTCGCAGTTGATCGCCCATTCGAGCGCACCACCGACACACCAGCCATGGACCGCCGCGATGACGATCTTCTTGGACTGCATGATCTGGTGCGTGATCCCTTGAATGGCGTCGACCCAGGCGCGCGTCGCCTCTTCCGAACCGGTTTGCGCATCAAGATCCTTGAGGTCGTCGCCCGAGCAGAAGGCCCGGCCTTCACCATGGAGAATGATGACCCGCACCTTTTCGTCTGATTCTCCTCTGTCGAGCGCGACGGACAGATCCTCGACGAGCTGTTGGTTCATGGCGTTGAGGCGTTCGGGCCGGTTCAGCTTGACCCAGAAAATGTGTCCCTCGTGGCGGACAATGACGGCTGGCATCAAAGTTTCCTTCAGACGATCAAAGGTTCGTTGTAAGCCCCCCAGACGTCGCGGAGCGCGCCGCAGATTTCGCCGAGCGTCGCTCTTGCCTTCACGAGGTCGATGGTCTTGGGCAGCAAATTCATCTCGTCGGAGCGAGCCTGCTGCTTGAGCTCCTCCAGAAGCTCCCGCACGCGCCGGCTGTCCCGGTTCGCGCGTACCGCCTGCAGGCGGCTGACTTGCAGTTGAGTGCAGTGCTCATCATAGGGATGGATCTCAACTTCCGCAGGCTCACTCTTATCTTCGACATACCGGTTCACCCCGACCGAGACCTTCTCGCCGCTGTCGATCTTTAGGAAGGTTGCGTAGGCGGAGTCCGCAAGTTTCTGCTGAAACCATCCTTCCTCTGCCAGTTTTATGGCGCCTCCGAGCTCGTCAACTTCGGCAAGGACCTTCCCGATTTCATGCTCCATCTCCCAAGTGAGGCGTTCGATGAAGTACGAACCGCCGAGGGGATCGACGACAGACGTCACGTTGATTTCGTCGCGGATGATCTGCTGAGTGCGGATCGCAAGCTTCATCGCTTCTTCGGTCGGTATGGCGAAGGCTTCGTCGAGGCCGTTGGTATGCATGCTTTGGCACCCGCCGAGGACGGCTCCGAGGGCCTGTATTGTGGTCCGCATCAAGTTGTTCTGATGCTCGACCTTCGTCAGACTCATGGCCGCCGTCTGGACATGCACCCGAAGCCGCATCGATTCCGGCTTCTTGGCCCTGAAGCGTTCCGACATGATCTTTGCATAGACGCGCCTCGCGGCCCTGAATTTGCAGATCTGCTCGAAAAAGTCCTGGTGACTGATGAAGAAGAATGAGAGCCTCGGCGCGAAGTCGTCGATATCCATGCCGGTGGCGACGACTTCCTCGCAATAGGCGATGGTGAAGGCCATGACGAAGGCGATTTCCTGGATCGCATTTCCACCGACGTCAGAGAGGTGATATCCGCTCAGGCTGATGGGGTTGATTTTCGGGGTCGCCTTGGTGCTGTGGACGATGAGGTCACGCAGCAGCCTGACGGCGGGCCTCACCGGGTAGATCCATTCCTTCTGCGCAACATATTCCTTCAACGGGTCCGCTTGCAGAGTGCCTGAGATCTTGTGCAAGTCGCAACCCCGTTGCTCGGCGATGGCGACGAACATCGAGTAGATGACCCACGCTGACGGGTTGATGGTCAACGAAACCGATATCTCTTCGAGATCGATGTCGTCGAAGAGGCGGTCGATGTCCTCGATCGTATCGATGGCAACGCCGACGCGCCCGACCTCGCCAAATGCCATAGGATCGTCCGAGTCAAGACCGAGGAGGGTTGGCAAGTCGAAATCGGTCGAGAGCCCGGTCTGCCCCGCGTCGATCATATATTTATAGCGCTGGTTCGTGGCTTCAGGATTGCCGAAGCCTGCGACCTGCCGGATGGTCCAGGGGCGCCCGCGGTACATTGTGGGGTAGGCGCCGCGCGTGAAGGGATAGGCGCCCGGAAGCCCGAGTTCGCGCGCAGGGATTTCCGCGATGTCGGCAGCCGTGTAGATGCGCTTGAGCGGAATGCCACAGTCAGTCCGATAGTTGCTTTGCTCTTCGGGTCTTGCTGTCAGCGCGGCGGCAAGCTCGTTTGCTTCCCATTCGGCCTGGCTTTTCCGCAAAGATTGGATCGCTTGTTCGGAGAACAGTTTCATTGTTCCTGCCCATGCCTCCTTGAGCCGAGCAGCAGGCTCGCGACGGCGTAAGGATCGATTTGCCGCTCGACCACCAATTGAAGCTGGTCCTGGAGGTCTCCCGATCCGTTGTCGAATTGCTGCTGAAACAGGTGCCTTGCCGTGCCGACGATACGGGTTTGACAAATGCTGCGCTGACGCCTGGCAAATTCACCGCTAGCTCGCAAATGCGCCCAGTGGTCCAAAATGGCCTGCTTGAGCTCGCCAATCCGGTCGCCCGAAATTGAACTGACCGAAAGTATCGGCGGCGTCCAGGACGAGTCCTTCCTCGCCTGTCCAAGCGCCATCATGGCCTGGAGTGCGGCGAGGGTTGCTGCGGCCTCAGGCTTGTCCGACTTTGTGACGGCATGAATGTCCGCGATCTCCAGAAGGCCAGCCTTGATGGCCTGGATGTCGTCACCAAGACCGGGGGCCGACAGAACCACGACCGTATGGGCGGCAGTCACGATCTCAACTTCATCCTGGCCGACCCCGACCGTTTCAATGATGATGGGTGAATATCCGGCTGCGTCGAGAATATCGACCGCTTGATAGCGTCGCACGAGCCAGGCCGCCCAGATGTCCGCGTGTCGCCATGCTGCGGACAAAGGCGAGGGCGGCCTCGGCGGCATCGTTCATGCGTATCCGGTCGCCGAGAATGGCGCCGCCGGAATAGGGGCTGCTGGGGTCGATCGCTATGACCCCGACCTTGTGCCCGTCCGAGGCGAAGGCCCTGATCAGCAGGGACACGAGCGTGGATTTGCCGGCGCCTGGAACGCCGGTTATTCCAACGATATGGGCTTTCCCCGAATGTCTGTAGATTTCGGCCAAGGCTTCTAACGCTTCGGGACAGCCGGCCTCGGCCCGCGTGATCATACGCGCGATCGCTGCCTTCGACCCGGAGAGCACCTCGCCAACGAGCTCCATCGAACGTGCGTAGGCTTGAGGCCGCGGCCTGTTTGAAGTGACGACCTTCATATGCTTCCGCGTGCGGTCACGAGCCCTGCGATCGTCGATACGATGAGGTCGGCGCGGGCTTCCTGCGGAATGATGACGTCCACTCCGCATTCCATCAAGGAATGATAGTCGCGTTCCGGGATGACACCGCCGACGACCACAAAGATGTGCTCGGCGCCGTTTTCGCGGAGGCAATTGCCCAGCTCGCGGAAGAGGGGGACATGGGAGCCGGAAAGAATGCTGACCCCGATCACATCGACATCTTCTTCGATTGCGGCGGTGATGACCTGCTTCGGTGTCTTGTACAGCCCGGTATAGATGACTTCCATGCCGGCATCGCGCAGAACGCGGGCGACGACCTTGGCGCCACGATCATGGCCGTCCAGGCCGAGCTTGGCGATGAGAACTCTGATGGCTGCGCGATGAACTGTCTTGGTGTCAGGCACCTCTCGTCAAAGCCTCATTCCATCGCCAGTTCATGCTCGATTGCTTCGGACATCAGGCGCAGGCCGAGGTCTATCTCGGCTTCGGAAATCGTCAGGGGCGGCGCGATCCGGAACACCCCGCCCAAGCCGGGAAGCTTGACGATGTTCATGCTCAAGCCACGCCTGAAGGCTTCGGCGGCTATTCTTGCGCCGAGCTCATGGTCCGGCTGCTTGCTCTGCCTGTCCGTGACGATTTCAACCCCGAGCATAAGTCCGCGGCCGCGAACGTCGCCTATGCAGGGATGGCGCTGCTTGAGCGCGAGCAGACCGTCGAACAGCCTCTGTCCCAACTCGCGCGCTCTTTTGACCAGCTGTTCCTCCTTCACTGTCTCGAGAACCGATAGGCCGACAGCGGCGGGCAACGGGTCCGAAACATGGGTCGTGTAGAACAGGAAGCCTTTCTGATGAGCGGCGGCCTCGATCTCGGCTGTCGTCATGACGGCGGCGAGCGGCAGGCCCGCGCCAATGGTCTTCGAAAGCGTAAGGATATCCGGCGTGATCCCGTCTCGCTGGAAGGCGAACATGTCGCCCGTTCGCCCGACCCCGGTCTGCGCCTCATCGAGGATCAGCAGCATGCCGCGCTCTTCGCACTTCGTCTTCAGGGCAGCGAGGTAGCCAAGAGGGAGTTCGAGCAGGCCGCCGCTCGACAGGATGGGTTCGGCGATGAACGCCGCCAGGCTGCCGGTCGACTGCCTGTCGAGGAGCATGAAAGCGTCATCCAGTTCGGTCTGCCAATCTAGGGTGCCATCTGCGTGTTTGAAGCGCGGACGAAAGGCGTTGGGAGCGGGAATGGCGAGTGATCCGGCCATTGCGGGGCCTAGGCCCGTGCGGCCCGCGCTATAAGTCGCCGACGCCGCTGCACCGGTCATGCCATGCCAGCTTTGCGCAAAGGCGACAATTTCGTGCTTGCCGGTAACAAGCTTCGCCATCCTGATCGCGGCTTCGTTGGACTCAGCACCGGTCGACAGCAACAGAGCCTTGTCCAGACCAGGCGCGAGCTCTGCCAGGCGTTCGGCAAGCTCGACCACGGGCCTCGACAACATGCCGCTAAAGAGATGTATGACCTTTTCAGTCTGACTGTGGATCGCCGCCATGATTTTAGGGTGGGAATGGCCGAGCAGCGCGCTCATTTGGCCAGAGGTGAAATCGAGTATCGGCCTGTCATCGGCGTCGTAAACGAAGCTTCCTCTTGCCCGCTCGATAATGGCGGGCTCGAAGGCGCCGCCATACCTGATCAAATGCTTTTCCGCTGATGACCAGAAGGCGCGGTCATCGGTTTTCGGTGATTTTTGTGCTGGTGAATCCATAAAGCGACAGTATTCGCTGGCGCGATCTCAGTAAAATTGATAGAATTGTATTCAGATATCAATGGGATTGATATGCGAGCTCCTATAGATCCTCGGCTGTTGGTCACCTTTGTCCATGCTGCTCATTGCGGGTCGCTCAGCTCGACCGCGGTTCAGGTCGGAAGAACCCAATCGGCGGTGACCATGCAAATGCAGCGGCTCGAGGAAATGCTCGGCCGAAGCCTTCTGCATCGAAGCGGCAACGGCGTTCGGCTCACCGGGGAAGGGGAGCGATTTCTTGGATATGCCGAGCGGATTCTGAAGACCCATGACGAGGCTTTGTCGGCCTTCGCCAGCCGCGGTCTGCGTGGTTCGATCGTTTTCGGTTCGCCAGAAGACTACCTGATTGCCTTTTTGCCGACACTCCTGAAGACGTTTGGGGCATTTCACCCCGACATCGAAATCAAGGTCGTATCGGCGCCGACGGTCGAGCTCCTGTCCTTGTTGCCGTCTCGGCAAATCGATGTCGCACTGGTTTCAACGCTGAATATGGCTGATCCGCAAGGTGTTGTACGTGCCGAATCGCTGGTGTGGGTTGGAAGCAAGCCCGCTCTGGAGCTTCACGGCTTCGGCGATACCGTGCCATTGGCCTTGCCCGCTTCGAATGCAATGGATCATCGCGCGGCGTGCGATGCCATGGACCGCGCCGGGATGACGTACAAGATCTCCTATGCGAGCAACAGTATCGCGGGTCTGGTAGGGGTGGCGCGTTCCGGCCTGGCAATAAGTGTCATGACCGAGGAGGCTGTGCCGTCCGATCTTTACATTCTCGAGAAGCCCCTGCCGACTTTGCCGCGTCTGGGTGTGCTCGTCGCCGTTGCCCAACCGAAACCATCGCCCGCAATAGAGGCCTTTGCCGAGCACATCCGCCGGGTTCTGCCCACTCTCTGACGAGCGTGATCAGGGAGTGCATCGATTCAGAAGGTCGCTGACGCGAGCGGCGAGCTGCTCGAAGGTGAAAAGGCTTCGAGATAAGTTGAACCCGACATCGTGCCGCGCCTGATGGACGATGGCGTTGCGCGAATGGCCTGTCGTGAACAACACCTTGAGCTCCGGGCGCAGCTGCAAGGCGGCATCGGCAAGCACACGACCCGTCTTGCCGGGCAGGACGACATCGGTGAAAAGCAGATCGACGCGCTGGATCGTTTGGCCCTCAAGTGGTCAAGGCGTCCGCTCGGGTGCAGGCGGAAGGTACTCGCTGGTGAAGATGTCCTCGGCCTTGGGACGCGCCTTGAACTCGTAGGTGAGCGCAATCTGGTCAATAGACTTCGCGAGCTGGACCATGTCGATGCCGCCGAATCCATTCAGCCGCACCCATGGAGTGACGAAGTTGTCGCGTATCGACATTTTTAGCCGCTCGAGCTCAATCTTCTCGTCGCCGGTCACCTTGCGCTTCATCAGCGACTTGACCGCCGCGTCCGGGTCCTTGATGGTGTCAAGCACGCCCTTGATGGTCGCACGCACGAAGCCGGCGACGACCTTTGGGTTCGCCTTTGCGTAGTCCGGGTTGACCATGATAGCGTTGCCATAGAGCAGGAGGCCGTGGTCGGCCATCAGCATGGTCTTGATGTCCTCGGGCTTGAGGCCCCTCTGAATCAGGTTGAAGTGCATCGAGAACGAGAATCCGGTGATGGCGTCGAAGTTGCCGTTGGCAAGCATCAGCTCGCGCTCCGAAAAGTCGACGTTCTCGATCATCACCTTGGAGGTGTCGATGGCGTTCTCATGCGCGAACGCCCTCCATTGCGCGTACGCGCCATCCTGCGCGGGCGCGCCGAGCACGCGGCGCTCCAAATCCTTCGGCTTTGTGATGCCGGTCTTGGCCGTGGTGGCAATCACGAACGGCGGCTTGTCGTAGACCATCAGCACCGCCTTTACGGGCTTGC
The DNA here is from genome assembly GCA_963841765.1 of uncultured Alphaproteobacteria bacterium. Taxonomy (GTDB): domain Bacteria; phylum Pseudomonadota; class Alphaproteobacteria; order Rhizobiales; family Aestuariivirgaceae; genus Taklimakanibacter. Next base: position 40,244 of record CAWJDZ010000031.1, on the reverse strand, counting down.
CGGGATTTTGGTCGCGAAACTTGACCAGTGAATTGATGTCGAAGAAGCCGATCGGATAGGTGCCGGCCGCGAGGCGGGCGATACCAGCGACCGAGCCAGGGCCGGAGTCGATGGTCACGTTGAGCCCCTCGGCGCTGTAATAGCCTTTGTCGATGGCGACGAAGTAGGGCGCGGATGGACCCTCGAATTTCCAATCGAGGGCGAATTTGACATCGGTCTGTGCTGCCGCCGGCCGGGACGTGATGGCGACAGCTGCCGCAAGCACGAGAATTATCGATCGCATGTCTAAGACTCCCGTTGAGGTCGGTCATCGACGCGCTACTGGCTGGTTCAGCATTCCACACGCCAGCCGCGAGGCCCAGTCTAACTTTACTGGGTCTGCGAGCCACTCGGCTTTGTGTCCGTCGCCACTGGATCACGATGAGTTTGGATTGGGTCAATCCAAACTCATAAACGTGATCGATTCTAATATTTTAGAGCGCGATGCGAAAAACCGGTGCCCACTTTTTCGCATCGCGCTCTAGGGTGTTTGCAGGACGCCCAAAGGCCTTCTCAGGCTTCGCAGGCGTTGCGCGGACTTGGCCCTCATCTCGGATACACCATCTGCGACACCGCGCGGCAGGTTGTCGGTGAGGCGGATCTCAAGATGAAGGCGGCTTTGGCGTCGCGATGCAATACCGCCTGCTGGCAGTTCGCAGTTCCAATGCCGGACGGCCGCCCGTCGGTATCAGCGATGACACCTCCGCCCGTGGCCGCATTCGAAGCTTCGGGCAACAAACTGGCAAGCATGTCACCGCCAAGAATGGCGGCGAATTGGGTGAGTGCGGCTAGCGGCTTCGTGCGCTCGATGCCCGACTGCGTCACTAGTACCGAAACTGCCGCCAGAACCACGAGACCAATCAGCCAGTGGCGCATGCCGGGATGGGCGGCTCCACGGACGGCCGGCGCGTATGCCGGAGCGCTTGCGGGCGGGGCAAACCCTTCTCGTCTGCGCAAGCGCAGCGAAAGGCGCGAACTCGCCTCATGTCGGTCGCCGTCGGACCTCCTGTGACCGGCAGGCTCCGCTAGGGAGTGCATAGGCATCTGGTTGGCTCGAACAACGCCGGCGAGGAAACTACCCTGGATCGGTACCTCTACCTCCCGCAGGGTGGCACCCGGCATTTCTTCCGGTTGGTTAGCCTCCGGATTGAGCGGCTCCGTGCCGGAATCGCCCGGCGCGGCCTTAACCAGGACCTGATCGCGCAACTGCTCGAGCTCGGTGAGCTTGCTGACGATCTGCTCGAACTCGGTCAGCTTGCTGACGATCTGCTCAAGCGCGTCTTTGACGGCGCCAAGCGCCTTCTGGTTGCGCTGATCGGCATCCTTATGGTCGGTCCTCACTGCGGCAAGCGCATTTTCCAGCGCCTCAAACTCGGCGGAAGTCGCCGCGGGATTGGTCTCGCTGGACCATTCCTCCACGAGACGGCTTTCCATGCGACTGGCCGCGTCCTCGGCCACGTCGCGGGTCCAATCGAGCGTCTCCTCTAGGTTTCTATAGAGCTGAATGATCCATTTTTCGAGTGTTGCGACATGCTCGAAGTGCATCTCGGTATTGGCGAGGCGATCGGAGAAACCGGCGAATTTGCGTTCGATGACGGACCAGGGGGGCGAGATCTGATTCTGCCGCATGGCGGCCGCTATGCGCTTGTCGAGATCGGCGGCGTCGATCTGATTGCCAACATGATTGCCGCAGCTCTGTTCGAGCTTGTTTGTAATTTCGGTAAGGCGCCGATCAAGGTCGGCGAGCGTCTTGAGATCCGGTCTTTGCGCAACTCGCGCTGAGAGCTGTTCAATCGCGATTCGCAGTGAGTCGAGGTCGTGTTCGGATGCCGCCTTGATGGTTAGATCGTCGACACGCTGGCCGAGATCTTCCATTTCATCGCGCAGACGACCAATTTCGCCGCCCTCCGGTGCGGGAGCGCTCGTTTGGCTTTTCGTCACGAGATTCTGCATGCGGCCTTCGAGATCCCTGAGATCCTTCTGCGCCTCTTGGATGGCCTGATTCTTGGCGCGCTGTGCTGCGGCTTCCGCATCCTGTTTGAGCACATCCATGCGTTGGCCGACCCGACCGAGTTCGCTTTGCGCGAGTTTGCGTAACTCTTCCTGCGCCGCCCGGACGGCCTGGTTCTGGGCGCGCTGTGCCGCGGCTTCCGCATCCTGTTTCAGCATATCCATGCGTTGACCGAGCCGGCCGAATTCGCTTTGCGCGAGTTTGCGTAACTCTTCCTGCGCCGCCCGGACGGCCTGGTTCTGGGCGCGCTGTGCTGCGGCTTCCGCATCCTGTTTCAGCATATCCATGCGTTGACCGAGCCGGCCGAATTCGCTTTGCGCGAGTTTGCGCAATTCCTCCTGCGCCTGCCGAGTGGCCTGGTTCTGGGTGTGCTGAGTTGCGGCTTCCGTAGCCTGCTTCGTTGCATCGATGCGCTGGTCGAGCCTGCCGAATCCGCTTTGCACGAGCTTGCGTAAATCTGCCTGCGCCGCCTCATGGCCGGCAAGCCGGTTCACGAGATCGGCGACATGGTTCTCCAGACGAGTGATCGCCGGGGCAAGCGGGCGATCGCTCTCGATCGATGCCGTCGACCAAGAGGCGACATTGATCAGAACTCTCCTGTTCGGCCTTAAGCGAGTCGTCTGCTCTACCCTCGCTCACCTCGATGTAACCTATATTGTTCTGCGCCGCGGTTTCAAGCAGGCGTTCGCCAAGCCCATTTTCTGTGTTCCGCAGGAAACCATCGAGTCCCCTTTCAAATTTCGGCCCAAGCAAATCGAGACGGTCGCCGAATTTGGTAAAATTATTGGCCGCCCGGAGTTCGCTGGTCTCGACGCTAGCGAGGATGTTGGCGAACGGGCGGTCTGGAGCAAGGGGGCGGCAGCGCTCATCATACCGGTTGACGCGCGTATCGCGGTCCTGATTTGCTACGCGGGTCAGTCGCTCAGAAATCTGATCGAGCTTGCTCGCGATGCCAAGCATTGCAGCGACGGCATCGCGCGCCGGAATCTCGTCGCCGACGCTCGATGGGCTATCGTGCTTCATACGCGCTCGATCCTCGCCGATAGTGTCTCAGCAATGTTATGGATTGCCGCCTCTCAATGGACCGTAGCTTCATCCAGGTAAAATTTTAGTAAAATCGCCAAGGTTGCTCGGAGAGCGCCCTGCTACTGCCGGGCGGCGATGAGACGAGGATGAGAACCAGACGTCAGGCATGCGTTTCCGGACGGGCTCGCGCATGAGACCATGCCGATGCCGAGACCACGGGTTCGTCGCTGCTCGCGACGCTTCTTGCTGCAGAAGGTGAGGTTGTCACCAAATCCGCGCTCATGGACGCGGTCTGGCCAGGCCTCGCGGTTGAAGAGAGCAATCTTGCCGTGCAGATTGCGGCCCTTCGCAAATTGATGGGTTCTACGTTCGATAGGACCGAGTGGATCATAACTGTCCCGCGGGTGGGATATCGGCTCTCAGGCTCGCCGGAAAGGTCAGAATTCGCTGCCGAAGCAGGAGGGCAGGGAAACGGGAAGGAGGCCTGCAATCGCCGTGCTGCCGTTCGAGAATCTCGGTAGCGATCCCAGCAAGGAATATCTAGCCGATGGCATCACCGACGATATGATCATGGCGCTCGCACGCTTCCCGTGGCTCCATGTTGCCTCGCGGGGGGCGAGCTTCGCCCGGCGGCACTCGGCGAAGGATCCAAAGGTTGCTGCGGTCGAGCTCGGTGTGGACTTCCTTGTTGACGGTGTTATCCGGCACGCCGCGGATCGGATTCGGATCTCCGCGCATTTGACGGACGCCATCGATGGCCGAACGGTCTGGTCCGAGCATTACGACCTCCACGAGGCCGATGTATTCGCTGTGCAGGACGCAATCGCCGAGCGTATTGCCGGCGCCGTCGAGCCCGAACTCTTGCTACGCAATGGGCTTCAGGTGACGCCACATACCAGCAATGTAACCGTCTGGGATCTCGCTCGGCAGGGCACATTCAATTTTCACAAGGTGACGCCGGCGACACATCTTCTCGCGCGGAAACTGTTTCGCGAGGCTGCCGAGGTCGATCCTATGCTTTCGGAGGCGCAACTCTGGCGAGCGCGCGTGAACGCCGGCCTTATCGCCTATGGCTGGTCCGAAGAGCCTGACGCGAGCGCTAGGGAGGGGCTTGATGCGGCACTGAAGGCCACTATCTCGATGCACGCAATCCGTACGCGCACTATGCACTCGCGATCATATCGGCCTACACAGGCCGGATTGAGCAAGCGATCCTCGCAGGGGAAAGGTCGATCGAACTCGGTCCGAGTTTTGCGTTGGGGCATCTGGCTCTGGGAATGGCACATCTCTTCAGGGGCGATGCGGCCGGCGCGGTCAGGCCGCTCACTCATGGCCTCCACCTCAATCCACATGACCCGCAGAATGCGGTTTGGCTCAACCTTCTGATGCTGGCGCATTTCTTTTCGAGCGACATCCTGGGCGCGATCGAGACAGGACGTCTTGCAGTCAAAGCCAGGCCAGGTTCGCCATCGCCCCTTCGGACTCTGGCGTGCTGCTATGCGGCCTTGGGGACTTGACCGAGGCTAGGCGCCTACTGTGCGCTGCGGCCGGTCTGCCGGAGACTGCTGGCGACGCGCTCGGTCCGTTTCGTCACCGCAACCCCGTTTGGGCCGCCCGTCTCGATCGACTTATAAGCATGGCCGCCGAAGCCTCATAGTTTTCCCCAGTATTGGCGGCATATGTTATTTGGGATGAAGCTTCCGATATGCGTTTTCCGGATCGGTTCGCACGAGCACCGCGACGAGCCCGCCGGACAGGAAGGTCAGCCCGCCGATTGCGACGATGGCCCAGGCAAAGTCGGAGAAGTCTGCAATGAGGCCTGCGGAAAGCGGGCCGATGGCGTAGCCGAGGTCTCGCCAGAATCGATAGACGCCGAGCGGGCCGGTGGCGATCCTAAAGATAACGGCACGATCGTTCGCTCGATCCCCACGCTCCGCCGGCAAAGGTATGACCACGACGAGCAGGCCGAATTGCGGTCCGATTGGGCTTGAGGCCAAGCGCGAGGCCCTGGGTTCTGATGCGTTTTCGCACTCCGTCGTTTGGGATAGAACGAAGTCGCCTGATCCGAAATGTTTTCTGTTGAATCCATTAATAGACAATCTGGGCGTATCATATTGGAAAATAACAAGAGATTTCAGATGAGGCACCGTCATCGCCCCTGTTCACGATCGGAAATTGAAGGTCTTCCCTTTGGCTGAAGCGCGTGGACTCTTAGGAACTTAGGTTCCCTGTTGTCGTTTTCCCGTCAGCCTGCGACCGCGGCATCAACTTGCGAGGCATTCCAAATGAACCAGATCATTTATCTTATTGGCCTCATCGTCGTGATCATGGCGGTCCTGTCGCTCCTTGGCTTACGCTGAAGGAGGCCACGATGACACTCCAAGATTCGGGACCAGAACCGTCCGTTCACTCGACCACGATAATCACCGATTCAAGTTCGAATGTCGATTGGCCTGCGATCATTGCCGGTGCGGTGATTGCTTCAGCGATTTCCTCTGTGCTGTTCGCATTTGGAACGGGAATCGGGCTGTCAATAACGTCTCCCTATCCGTCCGAAAATGTCTCGCCGGCGATTTTCGCGATTGTCTTGTCGCTTTGGATACTGCTGGTGACCATCATGAGCTTCCTGGCCGGGGGGTATTTCACCGGTTTGTTGATGCGCCGGCGAGGCTTATCTGATCATGAGCTTGAGATGCGCGACGGCATGCATGGCTTGTTGACTTGGGCGATCGCCGTCATATTGGGCGTGTTGATCGCGGGCTGGACTGTGGCCGGTGCGGCTCGAACGGGGACCATGGCCGCATCAACCGCCGCTACAGCCGCCGCCACGGGCAATTCATCCGCGGCTTCCTATTATGCGGACATGCTGCTGCGGTCGAACAATCCCACCTCCGTCGCTCCTGCCGAAACCGACGTCAGGCGCGGCGAGGCTTCGCGCATTCTTCTGCGGAATGCGTCGGGCGAGATCAGTGAAGCCGATCGAGCCTACCTCACCCAACTCGTGACGAATCAAACGGGCTTGGCGCCAGCCGAAGCCACGAGCCGAGTGGAAACAGTGACCGGAGAGTTTCGCTCTGCTATTGCCGCACTGCAGGCAGCGGCAGAGAGGGCCCGGAAATTTTCCTTGATTGTAGCCTTTGCCGTCGCCGGCACTCTTGCCATAGGCGCTGCGGCGGCTTGGTGGGGAGCGCTGCAAGGTGGCGATCATCGCGATAGCGCCCTCGACCTGAGGCCGCACATAGGCTGGCGCCGGGTCCGGGAGCTTCGCAGGACTTCCTGAAGCTGAGTGGGTCGATCGCGAAGTATTAGATAACGGGCTTCTCTCGGCCAATATCGATGGCCGTGACCCAGCGCGAGAATGCGAGCAGCACAAACGACATTCCAAGCGGCGCTTGAAATCGATCACAACCATGACCGAGCCCATCACTATTCCTACAATGCAAGAAAGGATCGGCAAGGTGTTGCCAATCTGATGCAAGGACCAGAGCTATATGCGGCACGGCAGTCGAGTGGTACGCTCGAATTGTGCAGCGCGCCTCGAACTCCGTGCGCGAACCAGAAGACCAAGAGGCCGATCAAAGCTCCAACTGTGCCCAGGCTGACCACCAAGTGCATGGGTGCGCTTTCTCTGGCTACGCGTACCGTCCTGGAATGTACCTTCCTTTTCATAGTCTGAATAACCGGCCAGCAGCTAAGATGTTCCATTCCCGGCTTGTCGCCTGGAAATGCGCAGCATAGGAACAAGCTTGGGTTGGCATGGTTGAGGTCCAAAGAGGAGATTGCCATGACTCTCAAGCCCGACTTGGTGGTGTGCAACCCGGACGTTTCATCCGATCGGGGAAAGGCCGTTTTCTTCCATTTTGAAATCGTGAATCCCGCTACCCTCGAGAGCACGGGCGCGCCATACAATATTGCCATGCCTCACGCCGATGCGAAGCGGCTGTTCGATATGCTCGAGGTAATGTCGAAGCAGTATGGCTGGATGGAAACGGCGCCGGATGTACTGCGCGTGTCCGCTACGGCTTCAGATGCAGGCTTTTAAAGGCCGAGCAGTCCATCCATCCATGAAAGGCATTGGCCAGGTCATTAGTCACGATCATGCCATTCACCGGTCTCATCGACATTCGTTTGCAACGAATCGGAGGATGGGAACGTCATAGTTGATGGCTTCGACCAAAAGCCGGGTCGCCTCGCGCTACTTGCGCGGACAGCGGCGATCGGTTTGCGTGTTGCCCGCTCCTTGAGGGGCGAAATCATAACCCTGATCCGCCCAGTAGAATCGCCGGTTTGGGTCAAATTTCTCAGGACGTTTGAAAACGGCGCGGATCGCAATTCGGCGGTCCCACTGGCTGATGCCCCGCGCTGATAAACGTCCTCGACTACGACATGTTCCTACTGTGGATCATCTTGTGCGCAAGGAAGCCTGCCCGGGCGCCGCTCTCTCCCAGCGGCCATGCTGCAGGAACAGATGCAAAATCTGGTTGTTAGTTCGCAGTGAGTGAGTCCCACGCAGGCGATCAATGACGATTGCCTTCATCGGGACTTCATCTTCCTCTCTTGGAGAGAAATCATGCAAGTTCCACGTGAGGTTTCATTCCATAACATCGAAAGTTCGCCTCACATCCAGGAAGTCATCCACGCGCGTATCGACGAACTCGAAGAAATCTTCGACCGCCTCATCAGTTGCAGGATCAGGGTGGAACGGCTTCAAGACAAAGGCGGATTGCCTCCGGTAGTGCGCATCGAGTTGGGTATACCCGGCTATTCCAACATCGTTGTGAGCCATGAGCCGAAACGGCTGCACAAGAAGTATCAGAGTCCTGATCTCTACAATGCCATCGATGAGGCGTTTCGCCTGGCTGAGAAGCAGCTTGTCGAATGGAAGGAAATGCACAGCGCGGCGGGCCGTGCCGGGGGGCACGACATTCAGAACCAGTTTCTCGGAATAGTCTCGGATTTGCCTGCGAATGCCGACTTTGGCTTCTTGATGACAAAGGAAGGCGGTCAACTATATTTTCATCGTAACAGTCTTCTCGCCGGTGCATTCGACGATTTGCGGCGTGGCGACGAGGTGCACTATGTGGAGGAAATGGCCGACACAGGCCCGGTGGCGAGCAAAGTCCGGGTCAGAACGCGAGCAAAATAGGCGACCCGTTGACGGCTCGAACGACGCCGGCCGCGATTGGCGGCCGGCGCTTAGCCAGTATATCAAGAAGGCCGCGCGAGGCGGCGATCAGTCGTTGACTAGCGCGACGATCCGGCGATCGGCGTCCACGATATAGACGCGGTCATTCAAATAGACATACCGATGGCGCTTCAGCGCCGGCGTCACGACGACGACATCTTCGGGTACATCGTAATACTCGACATCGCCAGGCAGGACGGTCCCGACTACGACGTCGCCATCCCATTTATGGGACTTGTATTTCTTTACCTTTACGTCGTCATGGATCTTGACGCCGATCTCGGGTGCGATGATCAGATCATCGGCGAGCGCGGCGGGAACGCCGAACGCGAGAGAGGACGCGATAAGCAGTGTGGGGAGAATGCGCATACGGATATCCTTTCGGCCCTCGCGCTAAGATTGGAACCGCCACCCTGGGGCCGTCGACGGTAGCAAAGTTCCTAGTCGTAACATTTCTGTGAGCAAAGATGTTCCAGGTTCCCGTGGATCCACAGGTTGACGCTACTGCTGTTGCCTCGCGGAGAGGTGGCCGGGCAGTAACGGCAATGCAATTTCCGGTTTGGGAGTCTACAAACGCCGCTTCGATTTGTTCCTATTAGGCGCGGTTCATCTTCAGGGGAGCTAGTGGCGCGGTGGCGTCAGCCGCTGCCTGTGGGACCTTTTTTCGCCCAGGAACCCGGATCGCCCCCTCGTTCTGCGAGCGGGCCCTGCGATAAGTCCAGTGAGAACGGCGGGTGCCCCAAAGGCTCCAGTCAGGACGGCGGTTGCCCCAGAGGCTGATGAGGAGACCCTGTTTCTGGCGAAGTTGATCTCGCGAAGAGTGTTGTCGCGACCTTGTCGATCCAAGCTCCCAAGCTAGGCGGATCTCGAGCCGCGAGGGCCAGCTATCCGGAATCGCTATCTTTGCACCCATTCCAATGCGTCGCCGGGGCAACTCAGATCACCAATAATCTCGTCTCCCAAATGCAAAAAAGAAGGTCCGAAGATCCGCTCTTTTTCTTGATCACGGCTCGGTTGGAAGACGGCTCCTTCGGCAACCCTCCACATCATTTGACGAGGAGAGCGACCAAGTGGTGCCGGAACTACTAATGAGTTCGGGGGTTTGTCTGAATATCGTAACCTGCCTGTTGATGAGTTCACAGTGAAGATTGCTCAAGTTGCACCCCTCTTTGAAAGCGTTCCTCCCAAACTTTATGGTGGCACAGAACGCATCGTCTCGTATCTGACCGAGGAACTGGTCCGGCAGGGCCACGACGTCACCTTGTTCGCTTCAGGCGATTCGAAAACAGGTGCGGAGCTCGTGGCGATCAATGACACGGCGCTGCGGTTGAGTAAGGAGAACCGCAATCCAGTGCTTGAGCATGTGCTGATGATGGAAGTCCTGCGCGAGCGGTGCCGAGACTTCGATATCATCCATTTTCATACGGACCTTCTGCAATTCCCGTTCCTGCGGGCACTTGACTGCCAATCGCTCACCACGTTGCACGGTCGCCTTGACGAGCCAGGCATCTTCCCGTTCTACCAGGAATTCAGTGAAGCGCATTTGGTCGCGATCTCCTGCTCACAACGGCGCAGCCTTCCCAAGGAGGCGCAGGTTTCAGTCATCCACCACGGACTTCCTGCCCATCTGCTCCCGTGTACGCCGAGCCCCGGTCGATATCTGGCATTTCTTGGCCGGATCGCACCTGAAAAAGGTGTAGTCGACGCCATCGAGATCGCCGTTGCCGCGGGTCTGCCTTTGAAGATTGCGGCGAAGGTCGATAAGGTAGACAAGACCTATTGGGACGAGACTGTCCGCCCGCTGATGGAACGCTACCCGAACGTAGAGTATGTGGGCGAGATCAACGAACGAGAGAAAATCAAATTCCTCGGAAGCGCGATGGCCTTGCTCTTCCCGATCGATTGGCCGGAGCCTTTCGGCCTGGTCATGATCGAGGCAATGGCATGCGGCACGCCGGTCATCGCTTACCCCATGGGCTCGGTTTCGGAAGTCATCGAGGAAGGTCGTTCAGGCTATGTCGTCGGGACGGTGGATGGCGCGGTGAAGGCTCTCGATAAAATAACGAAGCTCGACCGCAAGATCGTGCGCCAGTGCTTCGACCGACGGTTCACCGTGGTGCACATGACGGAGCGCTATCTCCGTTTTTACGAAAAGCTATTGAACTCGCGCCCTGTGAACGGCCATAGATATGGGCGGCCACTTGCCCCCCTGAGCCAAAGCGTGCAGGAGCAATCAATCGGTCACCTATAATGATTGCGGGTAGAGATGCTGCAGGAACGAGTGACGCCATCCAAGGCGGGCGACGAGCAGTTTGAGATCAGTGCTTTCTTCTCGTTGCAAGAGCGCCGTCCGCGCATCCTCAAGAAGGGTGACGGCTTTGCAGTCATTGATCCGAAGGGCGACTTCCTGTCGGGCTTCGGCAGCTCCGACGGCTTCTTCTTCCAGGACACGCGCTACATCTCGCACTATGAGCTGCTTGTCGGCAGCGTGCGGCCTATCCTTCTGTCCTCGACCCTGACCGACGACAATTCGATGGTCATCGCCGATCTGGCCAATCCCGATCTGTTTGCCGGCCCGCAGCTCGCGTTGCACCATGATTCCATTCATGTCCATCGTTCTAAGTTCTTGAGCGACGGCATGTGTTATGAGCGGATCATCATCCGCAACTATGCCGATCAGCCGGTGACCCTGCCTATCGAATTCCGCTTCCTCTCCGATTTCGCCGATATCTTCGAGGTGCGGGGCGCTGTGCGGCCGCGCCGCGGCACGATGCTCGATCCGGTGATGGCCGGCAATTCGGCCACGCTCTCTTATCAGAGCCTCGATGGCAGGCACCTCAGGACCACCCTGGTCTTCGACCCGGCTCCCGCCCGCCTGGAGAAAAGCCGTGCGGTCTTCAACATGACGTGGGCTCCCGACGAGTATCACATCATTTTCGTGACAATCGCGTGTTTAGATCCTCCGGCCGGAAGGCCGCGCGAACACTATCTACGCTCGCTCGTCGCCTTGCGCCGCGAAAACCGGGCAGGCAGGCTGCGGCGCACCGTGATCGTCAGCTCGAACGGCATTTTCGACGAGGCGGCAAGGCGGGCGCAGTCCGATATCGACATGTTGACATCGCGCACGCCGCACGGACCCTATGTATATGCAGGCATACCGTGGTTCAGCACCGTCTTCGGCCGGGATGCGCTGATAACGGCGCTGCTCACATTGTGGAGCAACCCGCAACTGGCCCATGGCGTCCTCTCCTACCTCGCCGCGCATCAGTCCGACGAGGAGAATCCTCTCAACGACTCCGAACCCGGAAAGGTCCTGCATGAGACCCGAAACGGCGAGATGGCATTGCTCCGCGAAGTGCCGTTTCGCCATTATTATGGCAGCGTCGACGCCACGCTCCTGTTCGTCATGCTGGCCGGCGCCTATTGCGACCGCATGGATGACAACGAGTTTGCCCGGCAGATCTGGCCGAACGTGGAACGGGCGCTCGTCTGGGCTGAGACTTATGGCGACCTCGACGGCGACGGCTTCATCGAATATCGCCGCAAGACGGAAAGCGGCCTCTTCAACCAAGGCTGGAAGGACAGCCACGATTCGATCTTCCACAAGGACGGCCGGATCGCCGAGCCGCCGATCGCGCTCTGCGAGGTGCAGGCCTATTACTATGCGGCGCTGCTGGCGGCCGCAAAACTGGCCGATCGCCTGCAGTTCCCTGAAATCGCCACCCGGCACCGCCAGCATGCAATGGAACTGCGTCGACGGTTCAATGAAACCTTCTGGTGCGAGGAGCTCGATACATTCGCTTTGGCCCTTGACGCTGACAAGCGCCGCTGCAGCGTGCGGTCATCGAACGCCGGACATGCGCTGTTCACTGGTATTGCCGATCCGGAGCTGGCAGGGCGCACAGCCCGGACCCTCATGGACGACACGTCGATGTCGGGATGGGGCATCAGAACGATCGCCGCGCACGAGGCGCGCTACAACCCCATGTCCTACCACAATGGCTCGGTGTGGCCGCACGACAATGCGCTCATCGCCCTGGGCTTTGCCCGCTATGGCTACAAAGCGCATGTCATGCGTCTCTTCGAAGGCTTGTTCAGTGCTGCCGCCTACAACGACCTCCGCCGATTGCCGGAACTGTTCTGCGGCTTTCCGCGCCGGCCGGGTCGAGGCCCGACCTATTACCCTGTCGCCTGTTCGCCGCAGGCTTGGGCCGCGGCCTCGCTACTTAGCCTTGTCCAATCGTCCTTGGGCATCTCGTGCGATCCGGCGGCGCGCGAGATCAGCCTGGAGCGCCCGACACTGCCGCGCTTCATCGACGAGATCACCTTGCGCGGCGTGCAGGCGGGCACTGGCGTGCTCGATCTCACTGTGCGCCGGGTCGGCCGGGAAGTTGCGGCGAATGCCGTTCACCGCGTGGAGGGGGCGCGTCTTATTCTCAAGAGTTAATCGCTTGAAGCCTGTGCAGGCCGCTCGCCCAGGCAAGGGCTTCCTCGAGCCGGTCATCACCCAGATGGTCTCGCCAGAAAATCGCCGACCGGCTGATCTACGGACGCAAGGTGTTCGCATCTGCCCAGGATCTGGGACTTTAGCCGCAGATATTGGGCAATGCCGCGACTACGGCAAAGTTCGGCTTTGTCAGTCTTCCGGCTTGAGGTTATTGCGGCCCTGGGCGCCTCTAGTCTAACGGAGGCAAATTGCACTTGTTAGAGCAAACCCCGCCAAAGGCCTGCCCCGGACTTGATCCGGGGTTGAAGACTTTGGCGATAAGGATTTGCTCCAAGATATTGATCTGGTGCGAATCCTTTTCGGCGAAGTGATTCCGCTTCGCCGGGATGCGCGCTAGAGACCGCCAGCGTGACGAAGGACTATTTCGCGATGATAACGTGCCTCCTCCATTCTAGGCGCCTCTGTACAATTCTTTACGTTGGGTAGATTGTATCTTTAAAGGCGGCTGTGGGGACATCACAGCGGCCAGCGTTTGGTGCATTGCGGCGGGGAGACTTGAATGAGCATGCTAAAAACTGGCGTGCGGCGCAGTCAGTTGTTGCCGTCAATTTGGTCGAGGCAGGCGCGGCTTGCCTTCACGACGTTTTGGGCTCTTGTCATCATCGCCCTTCTTGCGGGATCGACATTGGCCCAGGACCAAAATGCCAATCCGCTCGCGCTCGGCAGCAATGCCATATACAACGAATCCCTGAAAGCGCTCACGGTCCTCTTTGTGACCGCGGTCCTGTTGGAGAGCGCCTTTTCGATAATTTTCAACTGGCGCGTGTTTCTCGCCTACTTCAGTTCAAGGGGCGTAAAAACGATCATCATGGTCGCAGTCTCGCTGTTGATTGTGAACATCTTCGACCTTGACATTCTGGGGGACTTGATCAGGGCTTACACTGGGACAACCGCCGCGCCGGAGATGCAACCGGTCTCGGCCTTTGTCACGGCGTTGATGCTCGCAGGTGGAAGCGCCGGGGTGTACAATGTTTTGGTGGCTCTCGGCTACCGGCAAAACCGTGAGGAAGTCGTGGCGCCAAAGCCGAGCCAGGACGAGGCCTGGATAGCGATACGGGTCAAGAAGCAAAATGCCGTCGGCGAGGTCCGCGTGCTTGTCGAGCCCGTCAACCCGGTTCCGGCCGGACCCAATCCCCCCGCCATTGCCGGTACAATCGGCTTCCGCCGACCAAGGCTTTTCGAGCTTCTGGTTCGCAACACAAACCGCTTCCCGCAGAGTGGAGGCTATGTCGTGCACCCCAATGTGCCCTATTTGATCGAGGTCGAAGGCGCGGACGCCAACGGCACCCCGCTCAAGAGACTGGGAGGCCGGAGCTATGTCTTCGCTCCCCGTGCGATCGTCGATTTCGATGTCACCATGTAGCTTGTGTTTTGAGGCGGCAATCGTCTTTTTTAGAGCATGGGAATCTGGCACCCACCTGTTGCGACGTGGAGCTTTGTCATCGAGGTGCTCGATAAGCGTCGCGCGGTCCATCCACTATGTCGGCGCCTTGAACGAAGCCGGCCCGCGTCGGCTTAGCTCTGCATTGCGCTCGCATAGCTGGGCGTGGTCCTCTAACAACCCGGCGATGAGCTGCGAGCGACATCGGGATGCGAGCCTGCGGATGCGGTCGGCCTGAGTGTAGAGATAGTAGATCTTGTCTGGCGCCTCGGTGGGCGGCCTATCTCCGGGCGGCATTTGCTGCTCCTAGTTTAATGTGCTTTTCGCGGCGGCCAACAGCTTGTTGTGATCGCGCTCGCTTGTCTCTGCCAGCCTCAGAAGGCGCATGCCGGCGACAGAGGGAAGGACTTCATCAACTTGCCAGCACTTGTGATTGCTTTATCTATTAGCATCGCGAACACTTCGATTTCGTGAGAGTCAAAAAATTTTTGCATCGATTTCGCAAGGCGGAAGCTCAGACTACGCTCAGCCGTGATCGCCTCGGTGATTGTCGATGCACGTGCTGACGCTGAAACCAACATGAGCGCTTTTGCGCGGCAGAGCAAGTGGCCGAGGCCCGGCTTGCCCGACACGCCATTTGGAACTTTCAACTGTTCTTGTGACCTCTTGAGTAACCTCATACAGTTGACCAACCAGATGAGGCGATTTTGCCTCTTTGGTCACTCAGGGTGACCCAGATGGAAACGCCGGAAAGAACCTATCCCAGGCTGAAGGAAATCAAGTTTGGGCGTCACAAAGATGATCCCGCGACAGTTGCGTTGACAGTCAGTGATAACCAGAATGGTGAGTACCGCGTCGGCATCGAAGCAGATGACGCTGGTCATCTGATCGGGGGAATGATCGCTTCCATCGGCCAGGCTTTGGATGTTGGCGGATTTACAGCAGGCAAGGTCGAATTGTCCTCAACCAAAGTCATAGTCGCGAACGCCCGGATCGGCTTTGGAGATACTGCGAAAGGCCCGGTTGTAGTTGCCCAGGTCGGTGGACTGACGCTGGTCTTCACAATAAGCGAAAGCGATCTCGTCGAGATGGCGCAGGAAATTCTAGAGAGCTATGATGAGGCGAGCCCGCGCCACTTGCCCAGTCAACGCCATTGAAATCACGCCGGGTTGACCACTTCGAGGCCGTTTGAGCGGTGCTTTTGGACCTGCTCGCTCTTGACCCGCAGCGCCTCCGCTTCATTGATATTCCAGGCGACCATCTTTTGTGTGAAGCCGTCATAGGCGCCTGATTTCAGCCAGGCGACGAGAGCATTGTGCTCGAGCGCCGTCATCTCGCGCGGCCGCTTGCCCGCCAGCGCCGAGAGATCGGTGATCGCATTACCCTTCCAGTGATGGATGAAGACCTTGTTCTCACGCATGATCTGCGCGACAGTCATGTCTCCCCAGACGCCGGCGTCTTTCTGCGCCTGTTCATGGGCGAGGCGCTTCTGCCGCAAACGATCGCGGATCGTGGTGGAAGACTTGCTCATCTGTGGCTCTTTAAAGAAGCTCATCCTTTTCCTTTCATGGCCTGTCTTTCGGACAGAGGGGATTTTTCGGCCCAGTCCAGCTGTGCGGCCTCGGTCTGGAGGGGCGTGATTTCGGCGAGTTCATGTTCCCGGGCGATGCGGTCGAAACGTTCATCCTCGCCTCTGACCCGATACTGGAAGCATATGCCGTCAAACGGCATGATCTGCAGGATTTCGCAGGGAATGGATTTGCCCCGATTGACCACGCTTTGCAGGAGGCGTGCGGTCTGCCCAACTCTGAAGCGGTGAGTTTCCATTAGCACGGCGTTCCTTGTTTTAATGCGCTCAGATTTTGCGCTTCGCCGCGATCAGCACGGACACAAAGCTCTAATAAGACGAGACTTGCAGTCTTGGCGCTTGTCCGGTGGCGAGAGGCTGTTATCGCTGCGACCGACGGAGTTGATGGGAGGCCCGACAATGGCTCGATATCGCACAAATCGCCCGATTGTCCTAATCCTTAATTGCAAGCGTTCGGCAGGGCGGACACGCAAGAAAGCTCCGTTGCCGCGCAGGTTTCTTGAAGTTCCGAGACGGCGGCAACCAACGTTCACTAGTCGGCTGCGGACTCCGAGAGTGCATCGGACCGAAAGTTTCGGATAATCCGAAGTGCGAAATTAAAGAAATAGAACGCCGCGGCGATTCCAGCCGAACGCGCCGCGCTTTTAGGTAGGCCCGGCAAGCCGGACTTTCGGTCGGGTGACTGAGAATCCCATCCGGGCAATCTCGTCGGAGACCAGCCGTGGCACTACCTTGCGATTGGCAATCAGACGCCAGTTCCCTTTCAATGCTTTTCCGGGCAGCCCGTTTCCCTTCAGCACCGTCAACCTGAACTCGGACCGGCGTACATGGCCATAGATATCATACATTACTGGTCTCCTTTGGATGCGAATCCGCCAGGGCGCGTCAGCCGGGGTCGGATGAGACTACTGCTTCGTTGATCGAAGAACGGCTTTTACTGGCCCCCTCTGTATTCCCGACCGGTCGGCGAAGTTGCGATCCTGCGCCTCGATGAAAGCCTTGGCGGCCTTGATGCCGTCGAGCTCGTGGATCTCGGAAGTCGGAACCTTGCGATACGAGGTCTTAGTGCCGTCCTGATAGACGACATCAAACAGTACGAAGCTTGTTTCGAGCCGTGGTTTCTTTCTCATTCTTTGTCCATAGTTGCTTGTTCTTCGCCGGCAGGCGGATCGTCATCGGTTCTGGCTGATTTTCGCTGCCGTTTTTCCTCGCGGCGAGCCTCTTTCTCGCGGCTCTTTCGATCCTTGGCTCGTGTCCGATCCTGACGGTTCTGTCGGTAGTTGGGCGGAAATGCCATGTGTCGTTCCCTGCTAAGTCACTGCTTGCACTTGTGGCGATGATGGCGCCGGCCTTTCTCGTAACGCGGTGTGCAAATAGCATTCTCATCGTGCATGAAGGCGTCGCGGGGCAGCGCTTCGGCGACAGAGCCCAGGGCCTTGGCGATCCGTTCGGCATAGAAGGCGAGCAACGACCCGCTCTCCGATACTTGCGGGGTGCCGGCGATCATCTCGTCCCAGATTTGCCGGCGGAGCAGCCGGTACATCCGCGGTCTGCTCCGCTGACTCGAATCGCCAGGTGTTTATGCCAGATTTTCGGCGGAGGTCTTTCCGGTCTTGCGGTCGATGACCGTTTCGAACTGGACCGTCTGCCCTTCTCTAAGCGTGCCCATATTGGCGCGTTCAACGGCGCTGATATGGACGAAAACGTCCTTGCTTCCATCTTCCGGCTGAATGAAGCCGAATCCCTTTTGGGTATTGAAGAATTTCACCTTTCCAACCTGCATGACACTGCCTTCCAAATAACTGGCGCCGCGGAAACGCATCATGCGCCCGCTGAAACGATCGATGTTCAGGAGAGAGGTTGTCAGTTGGCGCCAGGCTTGGCCTTGTACGCGTGACCGATAATCAATACGGCCGAAACTCGAAGCATCATATATGGGCGCATTCCCCACCATATGCAAGCGGTTAGAGTTAAGGAGGAAATGGCAAGGTCTTCAGCTACGATTTATCGGCGCGGCATCGGGTAAATGCATGATCTTGCATCATTGCTCCGGGTGCTGAGCGCCGTGGAAGCTCAGCATCGTACCGGCCATGAACCCTTCCGGATTGCGCTTCAACTAGTGTCCCGAATCCGAAGCTCGCATCACCTCGCAGCGTCTTCCGAGCGAACTTCGGATTCGAAAGGACACTAGAAAATCCAATAATTCTAGTGTGCTTTTGAACGCGAAGTTCCTGTCCGTATAGCGGTTAGATATCAGGAACTTCGCGTTCAGCACACTAGTTGCTGCAGCGATCGATCATCGTCCGCGCGATTTCGTTCGAAGAGGTGACGCCGAGCTTTTTGGGCGCATCGTCACGAAGATCGATGGCGAAAAGGCGCGAGAAGGAACTTCTCGCATCGGCGCTCTGATACCAAACGCGAAATATCAATCCCACCGGTCGGGCTTTCTCCAGCCGCCATTCGATTTCCTCGCTCTTGCCCACATTGGGGAAATCCCCGGGAGGGTTGTCATAGGCAATGGCATGCTCCAGCGAATGCATCCTGCCCTGGATCTCCAGCGCATACCATGAGCGTGCGTCGTCGGTGATGAGGAACAGCCTGAAACCTCGTGGAGCCGCACATTCGAAGGCGAAATCGCCTTGCCCGGAAACGACCTTTCGCCTGGCATCGAGACCCGCAACCGGCTTGCATGCCGTTGTGCCGACGGACGTATAGACGCTGTCAGCGCATTCGGCCGCCATCACTGCGCTGCCGAGAAGCGCCAAATTGATGGCAAGCAGAGTGCTTGCTGTTCGCCTACGAAGTGAGATCAACCAGCCTTTTCCATGTAGCCCTTCCGATGATGCCATCAGGCGACAGCCCTTCCTGCCCTTGGAATGCGATCACTGCACGGTAAGTTGCTGGCCCAAAAACGCCGTCTGCTTCAAGCCGTGCGCCAAGCTTGTTGAGCCGCTTCTGCAAATCCACGACATTCTCTCCCCGGTTACCGAGCATCATCTTGACCGTTGAAGCCGGCTTGTGGCCGGGCAGGAGCAACCCGTCACCGTGCCATTTCTTCAGTAGTTGCTGGCTGATTTCGAAATGCATCCCGTCTTCGGTAGGAAAGCCGGCCCCCCAGAACCACTTGTGACGCTTGAAAATCGGCGCAATCAGGGTAAGGCCGAATTGGACCTTGTTGTCGCCGCGCGGATCGAGAACGCCTTGAATCTTGAGATCGACAGCCGTGCCCCATGAATGATTGCTTATGGCGGAGGTCGAACCGCGCACCAATCGGCAACACAACATCCCGGCAGTGCCCAGCGCGGCATGTACATTCGGTTGCTCAGCCTTGATGTCGATCATCACTGTTTTCAAGGACTCGACGGCGAGATCGAATCCCGTGACCTTGAACGGCCCGACATTGACAGCCGATACGATGCGAGCCTTGAGCTTCGCATTGGTGACCGGCTGGCAGTCCGCCGTATAGTTCGGCCGCGGGTTGCCGAGCAGCGACAACATGAAGGCATTGCCTGTTCCATTCAGGCCTTGATTGATGCCACTCGGAACCGGCACGAGATCCTTGAGCCCCGGCATGTGCACCTCCGTCGCCAGCGCGCGCCCCTTCCCTCACTTTATACCATGCCCGAGACGTGATATGTGACTTTACTCACTGGCACGCGGGATACTTCATGGCTTAATCGAATTTGGGCCCTTCTGGGTGGGTCAGACGCAGGCGAAGGAGGCAACCATGGCTTCGTCGGTACCGAGGAATATGTTCACGGCGACTGAAATCAGCAAGCATCGCAACACGATTGACACCTTTACCGATGCCGCTGCGGACTTCCTCGACTGGGTCTATGCCGACCACAAGGCGTTCTTCAAGAAATGGGGCGTCTCCAAATATTATGGCAACCGCAAGCCCGAGCACCAAACCAAAGAGCTCCGCATTGCGCAGCTCAAGAAATATGGGAAGCCCGCCTTCCTGGCTGATCTGCAGGTAGCGACAGCTTGTGTTACGCTCGCCATGCAGGCGATGGAGCGCGGCTTCAACGCCACCGGCATGCCGAACACGTGGCAAAAGATCAACGACCAGATGAGGATCGGGCAAAAATTCTACGGCACCGATTTGCAGATCATGCTGCAGCAGCTTGGCTGGAGGATCTATTACTGGAACCCGATCCAAGCAAGAATGCGGAGTGGGACGCAGAGGACAAGAAACTCAATCCGCCGAAGGGCGCCGGCAAATGGAGGCCAGAATGGGGCGGCCACGCGCTCCGCTACGCGAGTGTGACAAACAAGGGTACCTACTATGACTTAAAGGTGGACAACGCCACCAAGCTCGTGGGCTTCAAGAAGTCGCCGGCGCCGTCTTTCAAGAATGTTCCGATCTTCGTCGGCATTGCCCACGCTGGATATCATGTATTTCCAGGCCGCGGCGGCGATGTCATCGAGGCGCATTCCATGCGGACCATGAACTCGATCGAGAACATCGAATTCTCGAAATTCAATCCGATGGCGTCAGGTGGCGGCCCGCGCTGGACGGCATCGCTAAAGTATCGCTCGGGATTGATCTGCGTTCCGTCCGATTTTTAGCGGCGCGAATGGCGAGGGCAGGGAAGACGGTCGATTTTAGCAAACTCCGTATCCGAACTGAAGTGACTCACTTCAAGGCGCAGTTCAGCACTGCCGCCGTGACTTTCAGTTTGAACCGTTCACCGGAGGTGCGCTCCACAGCCGATCCAACTTTCTCGCAGTTCAAGACTGCAAGCCAAATCATGCCAAGGGCATCCGAGTTGACCTCTTGGACGGCGGACGCTCTTCGGTAAGAGCTCGATACACCAGCGTAGGTTCTCCGCCGAGATGATTTGTAGCAGGCGCCACCTCAATGGGGACAGCACCCGGAAGCTTTGCGCGGCTTCTTCTTTGCCTGTATCCGATCGAGCTGTTTCTGGCTCAACTCAGGCATCTTCTTCGCGCGCCATGGCGAGCCGCGATGGAGCAGCGGCCGGTTTGTCGAAATTGCCGGCCTGATAGTCGTCCAAGCGATGCTTGTTCTTCTCGATGAAACTCAAGAGCTCCTTGTAGGTGCCGCAAATGACATCCGGCTTCTTGCGGACATAGCGGGCAATGCGCTGCATGGCTTTCCAGTAGGCGCCGCCGTTCATCTGCGAAAAGTGATGCCCGATATGCACCGGCGCGCGATTGCCAAAGTAGTTGTGATGGAAGTACTGGACGTAGCTCTGGACCATCTGGTCTTCGTATTCCTTGAACTTTTCCTTAGGGCCATCCTTGCCGCCCGATTGGGCGACGTAGAAGTTATAGTCCATGCTGAGATTATTCTTGGGCGTGCCCGCGACGTTGATGGTGGCCAACGGAAAGTTCCACACGCCATCGATCTGCCGCGGCCAATATCCCATGTTGTTGACGAGGCTCGTATCGTAGTCGATGCCGTGCTCCTTGAAGGTTTTCCACAACGCCTTGCGGTCGCCGACGCTGAGATAGGGTGCCCGGAAGCCCGACACCTCCTTGGCGAAATAGTTCTTCCAGCCTGCTGGTTCGGCCGCCTTGTTGTATCTCTGCCAGGTATTCGACATGATGCTCCGTGAATTGTTGGAACTCCTTGTTCCATTGGTCGAAGGTGTAGTCCCTACCGTCAAAATGCCCGTTGGCGTGAGAGCCGATTTCGTGGCCTTCCTTCATCGCGAGCCTCACCTGTTCAAGCCGCTGCTTCATCACGTCCAGGGATGGACCGCCAAACCCGATATTGCTCTTGCCGTTGCGGCTCGCGGGGTCCACGTAAATGTTCTTGTCGGCGTCAAGCAGGAAAAAGACGCCGCTGATGAAATACGTGAAGCGGACTCCGGCGCTCGCCGCGAATTGCCGCGTCGCCTTCCAAAATTCGACCTCGTTCGAACCGTCGAATGCAAGCAGTACAAACTGCGGCGGAGTTGGAACTTTGGCCATGAACTACCTCCCTGATGGGGTCGGACTGCACGTCTAAACTGTACACTTCCGTTGAGGCACGCACAACATGGCGAAAGGGGCAAGAGTGCAAGGTCTGTTGCTGCACTATCGGGATAACGGGCCAGGAGTTGCTATTGAGCGGGGCGTCTCAATTGCTCGAGCTACAGCCCGAACGACGCCAGAGGTAGGCTGCGCTGATCGCTAGCGCGAACGCCGCGAGTTGTGGCGCGTAACCGAGGGCGGTGCGGTGTCCTATCGGCAAAATATCGAGCGTACCGGAAACGACAGGGCTGGCCAGCTGACCGATGGCGAAAGCCGCCGTCATCAGAAGGGCGAGTACAAAATACGCGATATTACGACTGTCGGCCAAGCGTGGATTTCCGGGCGGGATAAAAAAGAAAGCGCGCTGGCTCACAAATGAGATCGTGACATGGCAGAACCAAATATTACTGGCTATGACTACCGGCACACCCCGACTTCGCCAGTATCGCTCGAAGACCTCGCGCGATTGCAAGCGACGGCCGGTTTTGCTAGCGACGACCACGAAGCACCGCGCCGCGCCGGTGATATCGTGTTGTAGTCCTTGAAAATGTAAGATCAAGCTATTGAATAATAAAGGAAAAATATTCTCTGTCGCCCCCATGATGGATGGGAGCGACAAGGCCAATAAATACGGATTTTCTGGTAATCCTGTAAATCGTGCTGTAGTGAATCAGGCCTTGAAGAGGGGGAACGAAGGGGAATTACGCCTTATGTGTATCGTCCGCCACCGGGTTGGTTGGTGTTGGACCTGATGCAGGCGGCAACTTAGGCCTTCGAGGTCTTGCGGATTTCGTCACAGCAGCGAAGCCTGAACTGCAGCGCGCTCGATTAAATCGGCAGTATCGTTCTTCACATTGCCAACAGCCTTGCCGATCGGCCAGGCACTCATGCGCTCACTGGGAAACGGCCCGAGCATCGCCTTCAGCTCATTGTCGTTCGCCGGCTCTTCACCAAGCCATTTCTCCCAATCTTCGGATCCGAGAATAACCGGCATGCGGTCATGGATCGGCGCCATCATCTCGTTCGCTTCAGTCGTGATGATTGTGCAGGACCGCAGCCATTGCCCATCCTCGGGATTCTTCCAGGCCTCCCACAAGCCGGCCATCGTCATGATTTCATGATTGCCCATGGCGAAGGCGAAGGGTTGCTTATCGGCCACGCCGGCTTTCCGCCATTCGAAGAAGCCGCCGGCCAGCACGAGGCAGCGACGAGCGGCTTTCCAGGCGCCCTTGAATGTGGGCTTGGCGTCGATGCCATCCGAACGCGCATTGAACGTGCTGAAGCCACCCTTCATGTCCTTGGACCATGACGGAATAAGCCCCCAGCGCATCGGCTCGATAGTGCGAACGCCTTCCTTGGAAGTCATGACCGGCAAGGCCATTGTCGGCGGAACATTGTAGCGGCGCGGCATAGTCCACAACCATCGGTCGCCTGGCCGACCTTTCATCGGGTTGAGCTTGATCTGGCTGACTTCTTCGGGGTCGAACACTCGGCCGCACATTTTAGATTTTCTCTTGCTTGGACATTTTGGCGATTGTCTTGGCGAGCAACATGGCCTCCTCCTGGCTTGGCTTCAGGGAACGGTGAAGGTGGGCTCCTAGGTGTTGCGAACAAGTCACACCTTACAGAAATTTTGAACATTTTGAGATAGCTGATTGCCGTTAACTCCCTTCCAGCCGATACTCAGAGTTGCGAAAGAGGGATTTTTCAGACGAAGAAGCCGCTTCTGGCTTTAGTGACGACTAGTAGCGGAGGGAGCACACATCGCAAATCTCTTGAATTTCAAGAAACTCCGAACCTTCTGGAACTGATCAAAGCTTATCACGCAAATGCCACGCCGCTCGGCGAACTGTCTATCTGCGGTGATGAAGTCAACGGCCTCCCCGGCAATCTGATCGACCTTTCGCTCTGCGCGGATGAAGGAGGAGCCGATGATGCAACGGTTAATATCGAGGATTCAATCCGTTTGCGCCGATGAAGGACCACTGGAACTGTCCGTTGCGCTGATGAGATACAGTTCGATGTTCGCCTCAAGACGGACATCGAGCAGGTCGGCACCACCGTCTACGGGCTTCCGCTCTGCCGAGGGCACCGGGGTGGCCGGCAATTTCACGGGGCATATGACAAATCGTCATCCTATTGGTCTACGGCAGTCTTATGCCGGGGGCAACCTTCTCCCCGTTTTGGAGTTACCCTCCTCGTCCGTGGCGTTGGAATCGATGACGGAATCTTTGGAACCGTTACGGATAATGGCTCATCGGGCGCGGCTTCTGGCGGCCGGCGCGACCGATGCTCAGGCACGCCAAGAGTTTCTTCGCATTGCGGAGAAGTTAGAAGCGGAAGCCTTAGCTGAGGCGCCCGGCGAGCCAACGGAAACTCCGGGACCGGGCGACCCGGAGAACTTAATATCTGATCAGCCGCGCGCTCTTGCTTTTAAGGCGCCGGCTAAGAAGCGGCGTAGAAAGAAAGCCGGATAGTCCCCGTCGTCCAATGCTCTTCGCCTTCCATCTTGGTCTTGAGCTGCGAGCGTTTGCGGATGACGCCTTTGCGGGCATTATCGCCAGAGGTTTGTTGGTCGCCATTCGGTTTCCTTTCAGGTAAAAACCCGCCGCTTGCTCACATACTGCGGCGGGCTATCCTATGGCCTCGCCTTGGCCTCCGAACTAGACACGATCAAACGAGAACTCTGCGAAGTCCGGGATGCCGAATTTAAGTTGCTCATGACCGAGCTTGGCGGCAGCTACCAAATCGCTCCCGGGCTGGGGGAATCCGCTAAACGAGCGACGGATGCACAGGTGCAGCAGTCTACATTTTCATGCTGTCAAATGCGCCTGCCTGGCAAGCCTTCATAAATTCGGCGGAAGTCAGTTTTGACGCGTCGGTTGTCGTCATGTTGGCCTTCATCATTGCATCCGTGTACATTTTGGCCTCTGTTGGGTCGAGGCTGCCGTCGCTGTTGGTGTCGGCGTTCTTCCACATGGCTTCACAGTCTGCCTGGGACATGGCCGCGAATGCAGGAGTAGTGCAAAGAAAAAGCGGAACTGCGCAAATCAGGAACAGTTTTGTCATGGCTATCCTCTCAAATTAGTGCGCGTGCAGAAAACTCGCGCTACTGGGCTAGGGGGTATGCTGCTGCGTCGCTCATTCGGAGCGACGATGGAAACCAGTCGGGAACACGAATTGTTCCAGACTGGTAGCGGGTCAGCAAGTTCGATAACGTATTGTCCAGGAGATGCTTCTCAATAGTCGCCGTCGTCATAGTCGCCGTAGCCACCGCCACCACCTCTGCGGATCCGATCAACATTCGTAATGCGACCGTTCCTCGCTCTGACGGTGATTTCGAACATATCGTCACGGCGGAAGCCGCGATAAGAGTATTCCCTACCGTTGAATCCAGCGGGCGCACCCGTCTAAACCCAGCGTTAGACACAATACGTGCACCTTGCCGGCAGCTGATCCTGCCGCTGTCAATGTCGATGTTTATGCCAGACTGGGACGGGCCCGATTCGACGGCCAGCAGGCCAAGGGACAGAGCCCCGGCAACGACGAAGTGCTTGAACACGGCCTTCTTCTCCTTTGCTGGTAATTGTTTGCGCGTGTGAGGAAGAACTCGAAGATAAGGCGACTGTTCCCTACGGAAGCGCATTTCCCGCTGTAAGGGTCGAGCAAGGGCGGTCGCAAAATGGGTCACAAGACCGTCCTTGACGCTATCCGTTTACTTGGTCCACAGCCATTACGGTGGCCCGTATGAATTGCCGAAATACGCGCATCTGCTGGCGAAGGAATAGGCGCTTTCCGCCCTTGAAGGCATTGCGCGATACGATGGCCTTGCCTTCAATCGTTCGAGGGCCGGTCGATTTCTCCCACGGCTTCCATCGTTGAATTGCTGTTGCCTGCCGTGCCCGGCGCTCCGCTGTCCAGGGGGAATTCATTGCCCTGCTCCAAAAGTTTGCTTGGCGAGTTCCGATTTCTTCCGTGCGCGAGGGACCCGTGCCGTTGTTCACCTGTTGCGGGCCGTGAGCAATGTTTGCCTGCTTGCTGAAGAGCTTCTAAAATGGCCGAAGAACAAGAAGCGAGATCGAGCCGCGATTGTCATCACGGATGCCTACGCTGGCAACGCAAAGGTAGAGGCGGCAAAGAAGGCGTTCGAGGAAGCGGCCAAGGAAGCCGGCGTATGGGTGCAGTATCGAGGGCCGCTCGCCTAGACAAGCACTGTCGGCATTGCGTTGGGCTACCGGTAATTGTTGATGGCATCAATGATTCCCCTACCGGCCTAGCGCCAATTGCTCGCCAGCCTATTCGGCTTCGATCTCGGATTCATGGAAGAGGCAGGCGCCCGCGCGGCGGCGACGGAAGGCTTCAGGCTTCGTACTTGAAGGAGAGCGATACGCGTGTGCGGAAAGCGGCGACCTTGCCTTCCTCTACCTTCATGTCCATTTTTGTCACTTCAGCAACGCGAAGGTCCCGCAGCGAGCTGCTTGCCGCTTTAACGGCGTTACGGCCCGCCTCTTCCCATGACGTCTCGCTGACGCCGACAACCTCGACGATCTTGTAGACGGCTGCTTTTGGCTTCTTGGCCATGTGCTCTCCTCCACGGGTTTCAACCGAGATCCGCCGGATGAGCGGTTCTTTGGGGAAAGATTGACGGAAGGGACGGGCATTAGCAAGCCCGAGCGCCCAAATGTCCGGAGGACGGTAGCATCGGCACGTCACGTGCTGGAAACTCAAATTTGGTCCTCGCCAAGACGCACCTCTCCCTTGGTTTCCGCTGGAACTCATGCCGCCGGCCTGTTCACGCTGGTGCGGGATCGGTGGCGGCCGCAGCTCCGCTGCTTCAAGGGAATCCGAAGGGCCGACGGGAGGCTGTTGAAGGGATTGCCACACGTTGGGCGATACCTTGGAAAAGTCCCTCGTGAGGCGACCCTTCCCTTTGACGCGCGCCGTTCCGGCACGGCTTCCCGGTCCGCCTCGAATGTGCTCCGCATCTCGGGCTCCGGGGCATGGGTAATTTTTGCATGGGCTTGATCCTCCGATTTTGACGCACCACCCCCCGTCTCGACGAAATGAAATACCAGCGATAACCGCCAAAGGGCTACGGAAAGCGCTGAAGGTAAATCGTTTCGTCTATGTCAACCACCTCATCATCGTATTCACCGCCGGCACGATATTTCAGCCGCAGTCCGCCGGCGGCTTTGCCGCTGTTCGAGACTGATCAATATTGACCAGCTTCTGTCGAAGAAAGTCACTAGGCGTCTTACCGAGGGGGGTCGCATGCAGGCTTGCTCTGTTGACCTTATCGACAGCGATGCTTTTTTTCGTCGCCCTGCCTTAACGCTTGAATTGCCGAACCTCTCATGTTTGTCCGTCTTCCGACTACGGCGTCGAGGACGGTGGAGGCCGGATCCTCAGTTTGCGTATCAAAAGGGATCCGGCCTGCTTTCCAAGGAGATGCGTTCAGCCGAGATCAGTCGCTCATCCCCGACTGTGGCCCAAACGCCACACTTCCAACAATTCGTTCCCATGCCCGAAGATTCGACTCGGAAACTGAGCTACTGCTCAGTAGACTGAGTTGTCCTTAGGAGGGGAAAACTTAGGGGAACTGAGAACGGGGTCTTCGGACCCCGTTTTCGTCTGTCGAACCGCTCAAGGAGAATGCGAGAGTGCGAGCCCGTACGGCGTCTCATCCAAGATCTGGATGATGCTCGTCAGCAGTAGTCCCTGGCAAGACCTGCATACGCCCTGGCATCAACAATGTCTTCGCTAGAACAACGTCATCAGAGCTGTGCCCGTAGCAATGACGCCTGACACCACCGTTGCCATTATCAGGCCAAGTCGCCATTGCGTGAAAGGACGCTGCATCGGCGATTGCTTGATGGGCAGATGAAATGCCAACGATAGCCCCCATACGGCTGAGGAAAGCGCTGCAGGTAGAAAGTCTCGTCTATTTCCACCACCTCTTCGTTGTATTCGTCGTCAGATTGATACCTGAGGCGAAGCCTTCTGCAATTAGGCACCTCTATGCGGCACTCTAGTTCAATTGAAAAACCGCTCGACCATGTAAGTCGACTATTCCATTCATATCCATCACGAAGCAGCCCATCACGATTAAAATCGCGGAGGTCGATCCGGCGACAGGTCTCGATGACTGGCCATCTTGCTGGTCTTCCCTGGCCATCTTGCTCCCAAAAAGTGGGCGCCCGGTTCGGGGTCCGGGCGCCCGGCGCTTAGTGCGCAATTGCGCCGGGAGGGGAAGACCCGGCGCATACAGCAGATCCACAGCCTACAAGCGGGGGACGTGGGCTGGGATTTAGCCCACTGCACATCCAACTAGTTGGATAGTCCATATCCGGATTTCAATGCCATATGGTCACAGTCAGGAGAGCAAAAACCAAATTCTACTGGTTTTTTTGCATACAGCCGTTGTCGCAATGACCTGCCACGGAAGATTTCCTCCGGATGGAGTTTTCGGCCGTTCTAGAAGCGTTTGCAGAATTTGGGTCTTAACAGCCGGCTACCGCCAAGGACGGCCAAATGCTACAGATAGACCATGTCCAAGGGCATTTATGTCCTCCTCTCACTGACGCTGGCCGCAGTTGCCCCGGTCGGCCATACCATCGTCACGAGCGCAAATGCGCAAGAAGAGGCCGTCGAGATGACGGTTCTTGCCGATCAAATTCGCAGCCAGGGCTTTGCCTGCAATAGTCCTACCTCGGCAGAGCGAGTCACAGCAGAATCAGTTCCTGAAGAGCCGATCTATCTCCTGAAATGCGAAAGTGGCGCGTACCAAATTCGCCTCGTCCCGGACCAAGCGGCGGTGGTGACCAAGGTCGAGTGATTCCAGAATGAGCGGGCCGAAGCACGAGAGAAAGCACGAGAGCCCCAGGGTTCGCGCCAGCGTAGAAAGCTGGCGCGCTATCGGGAATTGCCGCCTTGCTGCACCTATCCGCCGCGCTCAAACCGAAGATGGGAGCAAGGGGGTACTCTAGTGAATGACGAACCTCAGGAACACGCCGACAAATGGGCCGTGTCTTTCGTCGGGCCAATAGAACATCCCTGGACTCAGTCCCTAAGGAACGTGCTGGTGAATGCTGCCACTGGCGGGGTTAAGGAGCTAACGCTCTTGTTGAGCAGCTATGGAGGGTCGGCTTACGAGGGGTTTGCTCTATACAATATCGTTAAATCAATGCCTTATGACGTTTATACTCACAATATTGGCGTGGTTCAGTCAATTGCGAACATTGTGTTTCTTGCCGGGAAGAGACGTACAGCCGCCAGACATTCCAGTTTTATGATGCACAACTTCACCTGGACGTTTGCCAGCGAAACCCTGACCGACCCCCAAATTCAAGAGAAGTTAAGAGCCTCGATCTCAACAGGGCCGAGTTTATTTCGGTTTTCGAGCAGCACACGAAATTGCGAGAAAAGGACTTCAAAGAGAGACAGTTTTCGAGCTTCCCAGTTTCATATCTCCCCAAGAGGCGCTGAGCCTCAGGATTATTGAGAAGGTTGAAGACATCAAACTTTCCGCCGATATGCTGGTAACCAACGTTGTTCAAGGCCCTTAGTTCGTTTGCAGGAGCGGGGCAGCATTTCGCGCGCGCACTGATCCGAAAATTGTGCCTTCGGTTCATTTCTTGCCCTTAAATACCGTTATCAATTGTCCGCGAGGCACAATTCATCGCCAGTAAACCAGCTGTATTAACAGGACGCCTGGGACATCACCCGGCGATTCGAACAAAGGGTGTGGGCCATGCGTCGGCAATTATGCCGCGCTTCTGTAAAGCCACTGCGACACGCTGAGCAGTCATTCCACCAAGCCGGCCATCCATCCGTTCAAGCCGCTTGATGCCGTTCACATGAACGCCGGCAAGCTGAGCTAACTGCACTTGTGTCAACCCAGCCATAGCTCTGGCAGCGGCCAGGTGCCGTCCATTCGCAAAATGCCCTTTCACCGAATTTCCCCGTCAGTGGTTTGGCTGTCTTTCCTGAGCCAGCCGACAGTGACGATCTTGTCATATGGTCCCAATCTCGGCCTAGCTTCGGCCAAGGCCTTAGTGTTGCCTTCCCACACGAACAGCGTGCGGCCGACGGCGGCTCGTTTCTCCATGGCCTCCAACCTTTTATCTAGGCTCATTGACTACGCCCACATCGTTTGGGCTGATGATAATGTGTCTGATCTCGAACACTTCTCGGCCCTCTTCCTTTGCTTGGCGTTCGGCTTCAGCTCGTACCGCGTCATCGGCTGGGTTGCCTTCAATTGTACTGATGACGATCGGTGACCTTTGTGGCGCAATGGCCTCAAGCCGCTCCATCCTTTTTTCGAGAGTCCGTTTCATGGCGCCTTACCGACATTGACTCATGGTCTTTTCTAGCCTGCTCAAGCGCTCCTCGAGTTCGACAGTTTCAATCATTCGCCTGTGGGATTCAATGATAGTGACGATTTCGCGTACCTCATCAAGGGTCAGTGCTCCGGTGCTAGCTGCTCGCAAGAGACTCACATGGAAGCTTGCCAGAGCAGTGGCTGTGCCGATTTCCTCGGGCAGATCGAACGCGACAACGCGCCCTTCAGGCTGCGGCTTAGGGTGCACATAGGGCGCGGCAATCCTGGC
Organism: uncultured Alphaproteobacteria bacterium; assembly: GCA_963841765.1. GTDB lineage: Bacteria > Pseudomonadota > Alphaproteobacteria > Rhizobiales > Aestuariivirgaceae > Taklimakanibacter. The sequence goes on along the minus strand of CAWJDZ010000031.1, from coordinate 9,913 downwards.
GGCGTTCAGTCGCAAATCTGGCTGCAGATGCTCGTCGCGCATGATCCGCAGAGCGTAGGCGCAAGGAGTTTCCCCGCCTTCAGCAAGCGCCAATGTCTCGCGAGTGAGCCTGTTCTTGCAGCCTGGTCGCCGGCCTTTGTGGAGACCTTCCTCTGATTTACCACCCATTGCCAAATTTCCTTAGTTTGAGATCGGGCTGTACGGACCACCCTATAAGGGCGGTGGCTCGCGGCGCTCCAGGCCCGTCGTCGATGTGCAGCTCCATGAGATTGCGGAAACGGCGGTTCTATGCCCAGCGGCACACCAGGCAGGTTATGCATCCCGTTGGTTGCCACTCCCGAATCCCGCAATTAGAGTTCGCAGTCGCTGGGTTCGCCTCGCCGATTTGGCGGCTTTTCGTCCGTACCTTCCTCTGCCAAAAATCTGGTCATCATTGCTGTCCTATATACCATTGTGGTCATCCTGTACAGCAATTCTCTACAACATTAAGACAGAACTCCATATTTCTAAGCATTTTAGCTCCCATCTCCTGTAGGAGCGACTGCCATCTAGATCAGTCTGCTGACCATTAACCTGGAAACGTAACTTCGACTGTACAAAAGGCTTGGGAAAAGAGCCGTGGGTGAGATGTCACGGTGAGGCTCGCGACTATTCGTCGAACGCCCGTCGAATTTCTCCGCCAATGCCGCAACAGCAAAGCGATCATCCACCAACCAGCGGTACTGGCGCCTGCCAACTAACAAACCCAGCTAAGCGAATTGCGCTGTTGCTAACAACGCGCAGCGTCGCCGAAAGCCGAGCTATGGCTAATTCGCCACGCGCAGGGGAAGCTTACGGTCTACTTTCTTGGCCCAGTCGGGTTTGGGGACCTTCGCAGCAGAGTAAAATTTCTCCAAGCGGGAACGATTGTTCGGGCGCTCATCAACGACCTTCTGTAGCGTGAGGTAGTTCGCCGCATTTAGCCCAAAGAACCGATCACTCAGCTGACCTTCACTTCCCAAAGAATTATCCCGATCGAGGTCATCGAATATCCTTATGAATTGTTCGAGGTATCCTTCGGTTCGAGCGCCTTCGACGAGTATCATTTCCCAGTCTGTACCGTACATTAATCGCTGTGCGAGCGCGGCATTCCCTTTGTGGCTCGTAAGCTTGTAAAGTTTGCGAAGCTGTTCTCTGAGCACGTCTGGTTTGTCAACGACTTCCGCAAAGTAGCCGGAGTCCGCAAAAAAATATTCACCTCGACTGCGTGAGGCCTCTGTCATGAGATTTGCGAATGCCTTGGCGCGCTCGATTCCATTCGCGACTTGGTCGGTTTCACCAAAATGTCCGAAATCGAGTGTTAGGCTTGTTGGAAGATTTTCATAAGCACTTGGCGCCGTGAATTGCTCGATGAAATCTTTGCTAGGTCCATTAGAAGGGGCGGTGTGGGCCATGATCGGAACGTTTTGCGCTTTGCACCATGTATAGAGAGTTAGTAACTCCCTATCTAGAAGCGTTCCGAGATCTGGTCGTCGCAGAACATCGGGAATCCAGTCTTTGTCCCAGAGCTGAGGGTCGAGAGCCGAATTGCCATAGGGTGCAAAGCCCATTGGAGGATAGATCTTAACTCCGATAAAACCGCTTTTTTGTATGGCATCCTGGACTAACGTAAGGGGCGACATGTCTACGTGACCTAGTTTGTGGGCAACCTGTTTCATCGGATCGAATGGGGCAAAGCAATGAACTCTGCCGCCGGTCAACACAGAGATTTGCTTCATGACCTCGATTTGTTGATGTAGAGTGCTCAACGTGCGATCGCCGTCAGCGATGGGCCAGTCGTAATCAACTAGATGCGCGACGAGAAGATCGATCTTGCGCCGCGGATTCGTCGAATACTCGTACAAGTAATCGAATACCGTGACATATCGATACTGAAAATTTCTGATGATAAACTCTACGGCCCCGCGTGCCGTGATTGCTTCAGGACTAAGTCTCCCTGCGATTGCTTTCTGAGTTTTAAAATCGGAATAATACTTGGGTAGAGATCGGATCTGCCTTTGTAGTTCTTGAGAAACGGAAAGTGCGCGCTTCCTTGCAAGAACGCGGTTTAGGGCATTCTCTAGTTCGGATTGTCCTTTCGTGTATTGGGATTGACCATCGCTTTGATACTCCTCGAAGATCGCAGATGGTTCGCAGTCAGCAATCATGCCGCTGATCTTTCTTAGCTTAGAAAGCTCCACTTCTGCCGTAGGAGCGTAACGCCAATTAAACCCCTGGAGAATTTCGCCAACCTGTTTGTAGATGAGTTTACCGTTGCCCAGTACTCTACCAAAGAAAGCCTTGACCTGAAGATCTGTGCCATTGAACACGTGCGCGTGCATATCGATCGCCAATGGTAAGTCGGGATCGGTAATTCGGGGGTCAGAAGAGCAAAACGCCGTCATCGGTTTAACAAAGGTCGCACATCCCTGAAGCAATATAGAGGAGCCAATGCCGGCGAGCATCTTGCGTCGACTAGTCATTACTCGTTCCCCGACTTCATTCAGATCGAGACCAGATGCGACATGTGGTCCTCGGGAGGGATCGTCACTCTCATGCTCTACCCTTTGGCAGAAATATGCTCGGCTGACCTGCCATTGAAGTTTCAACCAGCGATTAGAGCCTCGGCAAGTCGTCAGCCTAGGGAATATTATGGGTCCCTCATAGGGGATAATAAGAGGGTTATATTCCCTCAATTAATAATCATTAAATGTTCTTCCCAGCGATGCCGCGACTGTGCTCATGGACGTGTTGAAATTGCCTGCCCAGATCGCGGCGCTCGAATCGCTCATCGGCAGCACGCCGGCGGGGCGCGTCGTAGTCGAAACCAGCGAGGTCGGCCTGGGGAGACATGGGGCCGCTCGACAGGCTCGCTCACGCTCATCGAAGAAGTGACCACGTGCAGCGACGGCTTGCAACGAGAGGGGTTGACCGATGAGATGAGACCGATCGGAAACTGCCTGAGTAAGCTGGTCTGCAGCGGCCAGAAAATCTGCTGGCGCGGACGGCTCGCCAAAGTCCGCTATGCCCTGATAGCGGCCAAATTCCGCATCGCAGCGAAATGACGCGATGGGCCAACAGCGACCTTGGCCAGTTCCTAGGAACTAGCGAGTTTCTTGAATCAAAATTGCGTCCGGGTGGGCGCAAAAATCGTTTTTGCAACAGTATCGATCAAATCTAGGCTTCGTCGACCGCGTACAGCCACTGCGGCAGTTTCCCCCTCAAGACCGGGCATCGCGAACTGGCAGCTCAGAGATCGCCTTGGGGCCACAATTGAACTATTCAGTCGTACGGGAAGCGAAGGGCTTTCATGCTAAGGGTTCTTGTTTCAGCTTATTGAGTCGCGCTTCCGCTTCCTGGGTCCTGGCGAGTCGAAGCCTTCGGTGAACGAGCAGTAGCTTGGCTCGAGAGGATCGCGGCTTCGATGCGCCCACCAAATACGGCCGCAATCGACGTTTCCCATGGGGAACACGTTAAGTACCTTTTTGTAAGCGTAAAATATAAGCAATCGGAGAACATGTAAGCCTGGTCGAAATGCCCGTGCGGCTTAAACTGAAAATCGGTGCCGATGTGGGCGAGACGGAACTGCGCCGCATCTCGTTGGATTGATCACATTGTCCGTATCGCATCGTTGACGCCGCTGTAGTGTAACATCGTGCGAATAGCTCGTTGCGCGATGGTGAGGAAGGAGCGCTCCGTGGTCGCCCAATCGGGGTCGAAGCGGCCGTTGCCGAAGTTCGTAGGCATTCATCATGCGCACTATTCCGCGGCGGCCCGCTTCGCGCGAAAGCTCAAGGGTCGGTCGGGATCAAGGAAAGCCTGCGCAATCGCTCCCCCGTCGACGTGCATTTCGCTGTAGCGTTGTCCATCGATTTCGACCTCGATTAATACTGGCGGGAATGCGCCAGGAATGGCCGCCGAGGCCAGCAGGATCTTGCGCACAAGATCCAGTGCTACCGGGTGTTGGCTCGCCGCGATCGCACCCACCTTGTTGATTACCGGCCGGTCAACGTCGAGGAGACTTCCACTCATTCCGATGAACCAGAGCCCCACCCTGGAGTATTCCCGGGCGATGTCGGCCAGCATCTCTGCATTCACAAATTCGGAAATCAAGGTGAAGAGCGGAGCGGTATCGGAGAGCGCATCGTGATAAAGCGCCGCCGTGAGCCACCGTGCACTGAAGACGTCCTTCTGTGTGATGTCGGTGAACACGCGCCGGAGCTGCTGGTCGCGAGAGGGGCCCAGAAAGGCAAACGGAGCGAGCAGGGCTCCCGTCGAGATCGCCGGTCACCAACTTGAACTCCGGACGCTGGCCGCTCTCGCTCCACCCCCGCATAGGGCCGGCGCCGAAAGCGCCCTTCTCGCCGCCGCCGGAAGCACGAGAAAATTCGCGGGTGGGCGCTCGCCGAGTTCGGGGAGGGGGGACAGAAAAATTGGCGCAACCTCTGAATCACCAGAAAGCAAGCACACCTGCAATATCACCTCGGTGGACCGATCCAGGGAGAACCAGGGCATTCCGAATTCGAGGACTTGAATTGTTTTACGTCTCTGCAGCGGGTGGCGCATCGAGCCGCGTGTGGAGCGAGTAAGCCATTTTCCGTCAGCTCTTGGGTAGCGTCAAAATCGGCGACCATTCACTATCGCGCATTCCTACAGCCTCTCCAAGACCTCCTAGTGGACGTCTGACCAGCCGCCGTGCTGCGGACATCGCTGTGACTACCGACCACAACACAGATAGGAGCCGTCTCAAATCCGCCTATCGATTGAGATCAGTGTCGATGGACGCCTGAGGGGTATCGCTCTAGGCGGATGGGGCCAGGACGAGTCGGACCCCCTGGCCGCAAGATCATCCAGCTGAGAAAAGCAGAGATTGCCAGGCTGGATTTACTGAGAGTGGTGCTCAAGGATCACTAGGTCAAGCTGCTTTCGCGGTATTGGCGCGATTGAGCCTGGAGAGCCACTGTGGACTGCGCACGCCGCGCGGCGCATAGCGGCCGAGGGAAACAAGGCGGTCGGAGGAGCCCTTGGCCACCTCGGCAAAGGCCGAAGACACGATGAGATCATGGGGAAGCACGCGGCCTGGCCTCGATCCGACTGACCTCATTAACCACGGGCCGATTACGGTGAAGTCGAGGCGGCTGCTGGGGCCTACGATGTTGCCGTACAGGACATCGCCGAGGTGCAGGCCGATGTAGAACCGTGTGACAGGAAACCCGTGCGCATTCCTCCTGGCGGTGATCTCGGCGACCCTTCCCATGGCGCGGTCCGCAGCCTCCAGGGCTGCGTGACAACTCTTGCCGTCGTCGCCCATGTTGAAGATCACCAGGATTCAGTCGCCCATGAACTTCAACACGTGGCCATGGTGCTCGTCGATCGCAGTCACCATGCACTCGAAGTAATCGTGCATGAGACCGAGGAGGCGGTCACGTGGTGTCGTGTCGGCGAGCTTTGTGAAGCCCTGCAGATCGCAAAACCACAGCGCCGCGCGGATCGTCTCGCCGGAGCCGCGCTCGATCGTCCCGCTGAGGAACTCGCTGGGCGGCATCCTTGCCGAGATAGGTTTCGATGACCGCGTTAGCAACTCGATAGGTCGAGGCTGCACCTTCACCGCGAGCGCGAGGGGTGGCGTAAGCTGCTCGATGGCCGCCAGGTGCGCCTCGTCGAGACCTTCGGGCGCATCGGTCAGCCAGGAGGTCAGGACCAGGTCAGCTGGTCCCAGCCGATGGGCCTCGCCAAACGTTGTGTCTGTAGCGCAAAATAATCCGTCGCTGCCTCCGACTGGAAGCGATCCAACATCCGAAGCTTCAATCGGTTATCCCGCCGCACCAGCCGGCGGCGAAGTGTCCGGCGTGCCAGTCCTCATCATGTGCCCAGAAGGTCCGATCGAAGGATCTCCACATACGGCGAGCCAGGCGTCGAGTGCCCAGTCCTCCTCGACCCGCAGATGGTTTGTAGGAGAGCACAAATCAAAGACGATCACCAATGACCAGGTGGAGCGTGGGCTGGCAGATATTGACCCGGAGAAGGGGACCGCCTGCGGCATTCAAGCGCTCGCACAGATCGTCGAGGAAACTCACCTCGTGCGTCCGCTGGAGTCCCTACGAGGAGTGGTCAGCAGCGTAAGTGGAAGCGCCTCCTCCGGCTTCATGCCATTTGGCCGCCTGCCCACGGTCCACAGCAGCCGACCGCGGAGGCGGCGCTCTGCCTGACACTCGGCTCCCACAACCACTCAGCCGACATTTCCATTGAAGCACTCTCATCCGATGGGCCAAATGATAGCGCTGCGGCGAGTCCAATGCGAGCCGCAGCGGCTTCGCCGGCCGGTTCGGCGCAATCGACTACCAGAGACAGCACGTTCAGATCGGTCAACTCGACCCCACGGAAATCAGCAAAGCGAAATGCTCGTCGGAATATGCGCTCGGGCAAAAGGCGAAGCATCGCCTGCTCGAGATCCTCAACAGCGGGCCCGTCACGGTGACCCCGCATGGCGACCGCGACATCGACCAATATCAGCAGAGACTGCGCCTGGTCACCGTCAATGGCCGCTTCCGTCGGCGATACGTTGATAGCTGAAGGACTTGCGCATCCGTGGGAAGGGCGTCGGCACTATTGGTGCGGATCTCCCCGTGGGTAACCCCCTTCACCCTTTGCCGTTTGTATGTGTTGGCTTCTGACGCCTCACGCAGAGCGCGCAGGCGAAGGATTTTTTCATGAATTTGCTGGCGTTGAATGGCGACGATTGTCATTGCATCAAGAGGCGCAGTACGCTGCGTCAAGCATATCGATCTAATAGCTGGACAAGACGATAATAAGAACCCCCCCGATTTGAAGCACCGTGGCAACTGACGGGGCCTTGGTCACCTCAAAGGCCTGGGCAACGGCAAAAATCATCGCAGACGGACAAATCAGAATCTGAGCAACATCTGCTCACATCACGGTTATGTAATCTATCGGGTGCTTGCCTGCTTGTTATGCGACATACCCCCTTCGGTCCCATTCGTCGGCCATCGGCTAGCCCCTCTTCGGCCCCGCCCGCGCGGCGGGGTTTGTTTCTGCCTTCGAACAATTGGTGTACGTGGCGCGCAACCGGGCCACGTATAGCAGGAAGGTCAGCAGATTTTTTGAGCATCCCGCTTCCCTCGCTGGCTTGGAGCCTCGCCGATCCAACGGCGGGGCTTTCAGTTGGACGAATAGTTCATCTCAACGAGATTAAAATCCTAACCAGCAAAGAGAAACCAGATAGACGTGCTGTCATGACCGACACAGAGACCGCCAAGGCGGAATTGCACGAGGCCAGCGTGTTTGGCGCGCCCCAATAAGGCGTCACAGGGGAGGACAGTCGGGCGGAAGAGGCCATCGAAAGGCTTCCGGACCGCATTGTGGAAAGCCGAAAAGGCGGTGACGCCAGAACATAGGTTAGGGTTTCGCGCAAGGCACCCTTGGACGGCGCGCAGAAGTCGAGGACCTCAACCTCCTCGTATATGACGAATCCCGACGTGCTTTCTCCGGCCGGTCAACGTCCATGGCTCGTTCGATCATGTTCCGGCCCATTCGAAGTCTATCCGGGGCTGGGGCATTCCTTAATTCTGGCTGGGGCCTGGGGTGCCGTTTCCCATTCCAGCGGTCGGCAAGGAAGGCGATTTCCGGATTGTGGACCACCCGGATAGCCCCAAACAAATCGGCCGTTCTGGAGTTGTTGGAGTTTCCGCTGAAACAAGAAAACCCCGCCTCTTAACGGTGAAATTACTTCCGCATTCGGTGGCATAGCGGACATGACCGGATTTGCTGGTGGTTCAACCATGTCGCGAATGACCCATTCCGGAAGTCAAACCGGACCAGCGGACCAATCCAAGACAAGCGTCAGAACGGCTTCCTAGGCTCCCGATTGCGGCGGTTTGTGGCAATGCTATCGTGTAGCCATCCCGGCGCCTTGGTGGTGTTTTGGGGCCATGAAGGGTTCATCTGCCCGTGGGTGAGAATGCCGTAGAACGCCGACTTGCCGCCATCCTGGCCGCTGATGTTGTTGGCTACAGCCGCCTCATGGGCAAAGACGAGGCAGGAACGCTCGCTGCGCTGAAGGCCATCCGAGCCGACATCATCGATCCCAAGATCACCGAGCATAAAGGACGGGTGTTCAAAACAACGGGCGACGGGGTTCTGGTTGAGTTCCCCAGTGTGGTCAACGCAGTCGCCTGTGCAGTAGAAATCCAGCGCGGATTACAAGGTCGCAATGCCGATCTCCCGGACGAGAAACAGGTCAAACTGCGCATTGGGGTCAATCTTGGCGACGTGATCGCCGAAGGCGAAGACATCTTTGGTGATGGTGTAAACGTTGCAGCGAGGATTGAGGGGATCGCTCCACCTGGTGGCATAGTCCTCTCCGGAACGGTGCGGGATCACCTGGGCAGCCGGCTCGATCTGCAATTTGAGGATATGGGCGAGCAAGCTCTCAAGAATATCGAGCAGCCGGTGCGGCTCTATAAAGCGGTGATAGACCGGCGCCTAACTTCTCTACGGCCCACCCTATCATTACCGGATAAGCCGTCGATTGCCGTGCTGCCGTTCACCAACCTCAGCGGCGATCCTCAACAGGAATATTTCGCCGATGGCATCGTCGAGGACATCATCTCGGGCCTGACGCGTCTGCATTGGCTGTTTGTGATTGCCCGCGATTCGAGTTTTACTTTTAAGAACAGAGCGATTGACGTTAAGCAAGTCGGTCGCGAACTTGGCGTCCGTTACTTGCTCGAAGGCAGTGTGCGCAAGGCTGGCGACCACATTCGAATCACCAGCCAGCTCATCGACGCTGCGACCGGCACTCACATCTGGGCTGATCACTTCGATGGCGCACTCAGTGACATCTTCGATCTGCAAGACCAAATCACGGCGAGCGTCGTTGGCGCCATCGAGCCGAAACTGCGTCACGCCGAGATCGAGCGAGCGAGACGCAAGCCCACGGAGAGCGTCGATGCATACGATCTCTTCCTCCGCGCGGTTGCTCTCAATAACACGCGAAAGAAGGAAGACAACAAGGAGGCCCTGCAGCTCCTGTATCGCGCCGTCGAGATCGACCATCAGTACGCCGCCGCCTATGCGCTGGCGGCATATTGCCATTTCGCCAAAAGATCCAAGGTTTCGGCTTCTCCTGCTGATCATGTGTTGCAGGAGGGCATGCGCCTGGCGCGGCTCGCTGCCGAATACGGGCAGGATGACCCGGAGGCCTTGTGGATGGCGGGTGTGACGATGTCTATCCTGGCCGGCGAGGCTGAGGACGGCCTCGCACTGATCGACAGATCGCTCGCCCTGAACCCCAATTCCGCCAACGCCCTAATGGCGAGCGGCTTGGTGCGCGCATGTCTTGGCGAGACCGACACCGCAATCTCTCCTTTGCAGCGATCTAGGCAACTCAGTCCTCTCGACCCCATCGCCTACGGTACGAGCCTCGGCTTCGCTTGGGTGCATTTCATGGCCGGGCGCTACGAGGAAGCTTCGGCTTCATGCGACAGAACGCTGCATGAAGCACCGACATACTTTCCACCGGCCCTTAAGTAAAAATCGCATGCTGCGGCCTGCTCGGACGATTGGAGGAAGGGCGAAAATGGGTGGAACGTCTGCTCGCCGTCAATCCCGAGGCCAGCGTCTCCAGTCTGCAGAACTGGCATCACCTGTTCATCAAAAAACCGGCTGGTCTTGAAGCCTTCCTCGACGGCATGCGTCGGGCCGGGCTACCCGAGTAACGGGTCAGTCCTTCGAAATTCCCGGTTTCCGGAATACGTGATGCAAGAATGCGGCAAAACAGCGAGGCGAAATTGAAATCCCCTTAAAGGCCGGAAGGCGACCGCTGGCGGTGGACTTTGCCCCGCCGAAACAACGTGGCCCCGGAGCCGAACCGGCG